>JAXMGX010000009.1:0-225000 GCA_046347045.1 Steroidobacteraceae bacterium | reverse complement strand
TCGATGCCGCACTGGATGCGGCCACCGCGGGACTGTCGAAGATCAGCGTCAAGGTCCAGCGCAACGAGACGCTCGACCAGATTTTCCGGCGGCTGCAGCTGTCGCTGACCGACCTCGCCAATATCCGCGCGCTCGACGGCGCCCGCGCCGCGCTCGACCGGCTGCGGCCCGGCGATGAACTCACCTTCGCGCGCCGCGGCGGCGAACTGGTGGGCATCGAGCGGCCGCTGTCGCTCAGCCAGACGCTGAAAGTGAAGCGCGGCGAGGACAACGGCTTCACCGCCAGCGTCGAAGACCTGCCGCTCAACCGGCATGTGGTGACCACCGGCGGCGCCATCGACAGCTCGCTGTTTGCCGCCGGCACCGCCGCCGGACTGCGCGACATCACCACCATGTCGCTGGCCGAGATCTTCCGCTGGGACGTGGATTTCGTGCTCGACCTGCGTGAGGGGGATTCCTTCAGGCTGGTGTACGAGCAACTCGAACGCGACGGCAAGATCCTGGCCGACGGCGACATCCTGGCCGCCGAATTCATCAACGAAGGCAAGCGCTATCGCGCGGTGCGCTACGTGAATGCCCAGGGCCATGCCGACTTCTACACGCCGGAGGGCGCAAGCCTGCGCAAGGCCTTCCTGAAGGCGCCGGTGCAATTCTCGCGCATCAGTTCGGTGTTCAATCCGGCGCGCCGGCATCCCGTGCTGAACACGATTCGCGCGCATCGCGGCGTGGACTATGCCGCGCCCTCAGGCACGCCGGTGAAGGCCGCCGGCGCGGGCCGCGTGGTATATCGCGGCGTGAAAGGCGGCTTCGGCAATGTGGTGGAAATCGAGCACGCAGGCAAGGTCATAACGCGCTACGGGCATCTGTCGCGCTTTGCGTCCGGCGTGGGCCAGGGCAGCAAGGTCGAGCAGGGACAGGTCATCGCCTATGTGGGCAGCACCGGGCTTGCCACCGGGCCGCACCTGCATTTTGAGTACATCGAGCGCGGCGTATTCGTCGATCCGCAGAAGGCCATCCGCCGCGGGCAACCCGGTCCGCCGGTACCGGCTGCGGAGCGCGATCGTTTCGCGCTGCAGACCGGTGCGCTGCTTGCACGGCTCGACGCTGCCGGCGCAGGCGCCACCGCGGGCACCGGCACTACAGTCGCAGCCAATTCCCCGGCCGCGCGCTAGCGCGGCCCCCGGGGGCTCCACCCAATGCCGATTTACGCGGGCCTGATTTCAGGAACCAGCATGGACGGCGTGGAAGCGGTGGCGCTGCAAATCGGGTCCACGGGCATGCAGGTGCGCGGCGCCGTCCACGTGGACTATCCCGATGAGCTGTCGCGCGCACTGCATGCCGCCGTGGCCAATCCCGCGCAGTGTGACCTCGACATGCTGGGCACGCTGGATGCGCGGATCGGCGAAGTGTTCGCCAGCGCGGCGTTGCAACTGCTCGATGCCGCCGGCCTGAAGGCCGCGCAGGTGCGCGCCATCGGCAGCCACGGGCAGACCGTGCTGCACAGGCCACGGGCGGCAACGCCCTTCACCCTGCAGATCGGCGATGCGAACCGCATCGCCGAGCGCACGGGCCTGGATGTGGTTGCCGACTTCCGTCGCCGCGACCTTGCGGCCGGCGGTGAAGCCGCGCCACTGGTGCCGGCCTTTCATGCAGCGGCATTTGGCCGCCCCGGCGAGGCGCGGGCGGTGGTGAACATCGGCGGCATCGGCAATGTAACGCTGCTGCATGCCGATGGTCGCGTCAGCGGCTTCGACACCGGACCTGGCAACTGCCTGATGGACCTGTGGGCACAGGAACACCTGGGCCGGCCCTACGATGACGCAGGGCGACTGGCGGCTTCGGGCAGGGTGGATTCCGCACTGCTCAACCTGCTGCTGCAGGAGCCCTACCTCGTGCTGCCACCGCCCAAGAGCACTGGCCGCGAACTGTTCAATCGCGCGTGGCTGCAGAAGGCACTGGATCGCAGCGCTGCCACCGTCGCCGATGTGCAGGCCACGCTGTGTGAGTTCACCGCCGCCAGCATCGCATCGGCAGTCACCGGCGCGGCATTTGCACCGACGCAGCTGCTGGTATGCGGTGGCGGCGCCTTCAACGACGAACTGATGCGCCGCCTGGCGGCGCGCCTGCCCGGGGTGCCGGTGCGCTCCACGGGCACGGCAGGCATTCCGCCGGAGCAGGTGGAAGCCGCCATGTGCGCGTGGCTGGCGCACCAGTTTCTCGAGGGACGCCCGGGCAACCTGGTCGCCGTCACCGGCGCGCGCGGGCCGCGGGTGCTGGGCGCATTGCATCGCGGCGGTGTCACGGAACCGCAATGACCATGGCGGAAGATGGCAGGCTACGCATGGACCTGTTCATCAACCGCGAGCTGTCACTGCTCGAATTCAACCAGCGCGTGCTGGCCCAGGCCAGCGACGCCGCGTTGCCCCTGCTGGAGCGGCTGCGGTTCCTGTGCATTTCTTCGAACAACCTCGATGAGTTCTTCGAGATCCGCGTCGCGGGCCTGAAGCAGCTCGAGGAACTGGGCACGCCGGCCACGGGTCCGGATCGCACGCCGGTGGATGCACAGCTCGCCGCCATCCACGCGCGGGCCACGCAGCTCATTGCCGATCAGTACGCCTGCCTCAACCGGCAGCTTCTGCCCGAGCTGGCTGCGCAGGGCGTGAACCTGATGGCGCCGGGCACCTGGTCCGCGGCCGACCGTGCGTGGCTGGAGAATCACTTCCACCTGGAAGTGGAACCGGTGCTCAGCCCGCTGGGCCTCGATCCCGCGCGGCCGTTCCCGCGCATCCAGAACAAGAGCCTGAACTTCATCGTGCGACTGCAGGGCAAGGATGCCTTCGGCCGCGACACCGAACTGGCGGTGGTACAGGTGCCGCGCTCGCTGCCGCGCGTGGTGCCGGTACCGCGTGCCGCGAGCGGCGCGTCGCTGGTGCTGCTGTCGAGCATCCTGGCCGAATTCATTCCGCTGCTGTTCCCCGGCATGTCGGTGACCGGCGCCTGGCAGTTCCGCGTCACGCGCAACAGCGACCTGTTCGTCGACGACGAAGAAGTGGACGACCTGCGCCGCGCGCTGGAGGGCGAGCTGGCGCATCGCCGTTATGGCGCCGCGGTGCGGCTGGAAACCTCCGTGGACTGCCCCGAGGACATCGTCGACTTCCTGCTGCAGCAGTTCGCGCTGGGCCGGCAGGACCTGTACCGCGTCGCCGGCCCCGTCAACCTCAACCGCCTGTCGGCCATCTATGAATTGACCGGCCGCAGCGACCTGAAGTACACGCCCTTCGCGCCCGCGCTGCCGCCGAATCCCGCGCAGGCGCTGGACCTCTTCGAACAGCTTCGCGCCGGCGACATGCTGCTGCACCACCCTTTCCAGAGCTTCGCGCCGGTGATGGACTTCCTGCGGCTGGCGGCCGCCGACCCGCAGGTGCTGGCCATCAAGCAGACTCTGTATCGCGTTGGCGCCGCATCGCCGATCGTCGATGCGCTGGTCGCCGCGGCCCACAATGGCAAGGACGTCACCACGATCATCGAGCTTCGTGCCCGCTTCGACGAGGAAGCCAACATCAGCCTCGCCAACCGCCTGCAGGAAGCCGGGGTGCACGTGATGTACGGCGTGGTGGGCTACAAGACCCACGCAAAGATGATCCTGGTGGTGCGCCGCGAAGTCGGGGGCATCCGCCGCTACTGCCACCTGGGCACCGGCAACTATCACTGGCAGACGGCGCGGGCGTACACCGACTACGGCCTGCTCACGGCCAATGAATCGCTGGGCCTCGATGTGCACGAGATCTTCCTGCAACTCACGAGCCTGACGCGCACGCCGCAACTGCGGCTGCTGCTGCAGTCGCCGTTCACGCTGCATGCGCGACTGCTGCAATTGATCCGCGGCGAGACCGCGCGCGGCAGGTCCGGCCGCATCGTGGCGCGCATGAATGCACTGACCGAGCCGCAGGTGATCGAGGCGTTGTACGAGGCCTCGCGCGCCGGCGTGCAGGTGGACCTGGTGGTGCGCGGCACCTGCGCGCTGCGCCCCGGCGTGCCGGGGGCTTCGGAGAACATCCGCGTGCGTTCCATCGTCGGGCGATTCCTCGAGCATCCCCGCGTATGGTGCTTCGGCGACGGCGCCGACGCGCAGGTCTACTGCAGCAGCGCCGACTGGATGGAGCGCAATTTCTTCCGCCGCGTGGAAATCGCCTTCCCGGTGCTGGATCCGCAATTGCGCGAATCGCTGCGCGCGGACCTCGACGCCTATCTGGAAGACACCGCCGACGCGTGGCTGCTGGCCGCCGATGGCACGTACCAGCGCGCACGCGGCGCAGTCGCAGTCAGTGCACAGGCGCGCCTGCTGGAGCGCTACACCTCAGGACGTGAGCACGCGCAGCCGTAGGCCGCGGCCGCGCAGGTATTCCACCTCGTCGTTCAGGTCTGCCGCGGTCAGCGGATGATCGCGGAACGAGCGCACGCGAAAGCGCAGTTCCAGCGTGCGCGGCTTTCCCACCAGCGTCACCTCGGGAATCGGCGATTCGCTGCGGGCACGGTGCAGCAGCACCGCCAGCCGCAGGATGACGATGAGGTACAGCGCGCGCTCATCCCAGGGCGGGATCAGATCGTCCAGGCCTTCGAGCAGCAGCTTGCGCCGGTGACCGCCGACCAGCCGCGCCAGCAACTGCTGCTCCTCGCGCGCGAAGCCGGGCATGTCGGCGTTTTCCAGCAGATAGGCGCCGTGGCGGTGATAGCCACTGTGGGCCACATCGAGGCCGATTTCGTGCAGGCGGCTGGCCCAGGCCAACGCCTGCTCGGCCAGCGGATCATCCAGCTTCCAGCTCTGCTCGACCTGCGCCAGCAGCGCCAGCGCCGTCTGCTCCACCCGCGCCGCCTGCGCCATGTCGACGTGGTAGCGCTGCTGCATCGAGCGGACGGTACGCTCGCGCGCGTCCTCGGCCGTGTAGCGACCGATCATGTCCCACAGCAGGCCCTCGCGCATCGCGCCTTCGCTCCAGCGCATCTGCCGTATCTTCAGCGTGGAAAATATCTCCGCGAGGATGGCGAGGCCGCCGGCGAACACCGAGCGCCGCTCCTCGGTCACCGACTCGAGCGGTATGGCCTGCACCGACCCCGCGCCGGACAGCATGTCGATCAGCGCATCGATGCCTTCGGCCGTGATCGCCGTGGCCTTGGGATCCATTTCCTTCTGCGCCTCGAGGATGGTGCGCACGCTGCCCGAACTGCCGGCCGCCGAGTCCCAGCCGCGCCTGAGGTAGGCTTCCTGCACCGGCTCCAGTTCCTGCTGCGCGGCCAGCCGCGCCCTGGCGAAGCGTTTGGCCGAGAGCCTGCCTTCAGCGAAGAAGCGCTGGCTGACGCCCACGCAGCCCAGGTTCACGCTTTCCAGTTCCAATGGTTCGAGCCCGCGACCGATGACGAGCTCGGTGCTGCCGCCGCCGATGTCGACCACGAGGCGGTTGCCCGGCTCGGGCGGCAGCATCTGGCAGACGCCCGAATAGATGAGCCGCGCTTCCTCGCGGCCGGCGATCACCTCGATGGGATGACCCAGCGCGTCGCGCGCGCGCTCGAGAAAGGCCTGCTTGCGGCGCGCGCGGCGCAGCGCGCTGGTGCCCACCACACGCACGCCATCGGCATGCACATCGGTGAGCCGCTGGCCGAAGCGTTTCAGGCAGGCCAGTGCGCGCGCGGCCACGTCCTTGTCGAGCCGGCCGTCGTCATCGAGGCCCGAGGCCAGCTGCACCATCTCGCGCAGCCTGTCGATGACGATGAGCTGCCCGTTGCTGTAACGGGCCACCACCATGTGGAAGCTGTTGGAGCCCAGGTCGACTGCGGCCAGCACATCGGGCACGCGCCGCGGACGACTCATGTCGGATGGTCGCTGGGATCAGGAGGCGAACGACGAGCCGCAACCGCAGGTGGTGGTGGCATTGGGGTTGCGGATCACGAACTGCGCGCCTTCGAGCCCTTCGCGGTAATCGATTTCCGCGCCGTTCAGGTACTGGAAGCTCATGGGATCGACCAGCAGCTTCACACCCAGGCGTTCCACCTGCGTGTCGCCATCCTGCACGGTTTCGTCGAACTCGAAACCATACTGCATGCCCGAGCAGCCGCCGCCCTGCACGTAAACGCGCAGCATGAGATTGGGGTTGCCTTCGTCGCGGATCAGTTCGCCCACCTTGGTGGCCGCCGCGTCGGTGAATGCAATCGTATCCTGGCTCATGAGCTGCCCTCGGTAGCAATCTTCAGCATTTTACCGTTGATGCGGGCGCCCGCGGCCATTTCAATGTCGCCGTACTGCACATTGCCCTCGATACGGGCGGTTGCGCCCAGCAGCGCGCGTCGCGGTGCAAGAATGTCGCCGCGCACGGTGCCGTGCAGCTCGACTACCTGCGCCTCCACCGAGCCCTCCACCACCGAGGCCTGGCTCTGCACCAGCCGCGAGGGCCCCGGCGTTGCCCGCACACTGCCGGTGACGGTGCCGTCCACATGCAGCCCGCCGCTGAACTGCACATCGCCCTGGATGCGGGTGCGCGCGCTGATCAGCGTCTCGATGGGCAGGTCTTCCCGGGTTTCACGCTTGAATATCATTCAACCATTCTCCACGGTCCACAGGAAGGTTTCGCGCACGGGATTCGCACCCTTGCGCGAGGCTTGCAGCTCGACGGTGACGCGGGCGGGCACGAACCCTGCCGGCAGCTTCACGGCCTGATCCAGCGTCTGCACATAGCGATAACTGAACGTCAGTTCCCCGCTGGTCACATCCGACACCTGCGCCAGATCGAGCGTGGTGGCGGTGGCGCCGACGCTGCCTTCCAGTGTCACGCGCGCCTTGCCGCTGACGAAATCCTCGGGACGCAGCGGACGGCCCAGCACCAGGTGCAGCAGGAATTCGCCGGGCGCCTTGCCACGCGTGACACGAAAGCCCTGCATGCGCACGACTTCGGCATTGGCGGAATCCCCGACCACGCCGCGGTAGAAGGCCAGGTCGCGCGTCAGGCGCGCCACATCGGCCTGCAGGTCGCCGATGGTGCGCGCCAGCTCCTCGCGTTCGCGGGCCTGGCCCACGCGCTGCGTCTCGCCGGCGGCCAGCGCCAGTCGCTGCCGGCGGTTGTCGGCCTCGAGCGCGGCGATCTTCTCGCGCAACTCGCCTTCCTCGGCGCGCGCGCTGCGTGAATCGAAACCGGCGTTGCCGCGGCCCCATTCGAATGCGGCATACATCGCAAGCAGCGTCATGATCACACCCGCCGCGATCAGCAGCATGCGCCGCAGCGGCGTGTAGCTGCGAACCACCAGGCGCTGCGTCGACATTCCCTGTCCGTGTCCTTCAGATGGCGGAGGCCGTGGCGGGCTGCGCAGGTTCGGCGCCGCGACCACGCGTGTGCCGCGACCACCAGGTGGGATACGGCGGCAGACCCTCGGGGCGCGCCAGCGGCGCCAGCTCGTGCAGCGCGCGCACGTAGACCGGCCGCTTGAAATAGATGACTTCCTTCACTGGCTGCCAGTAATCCACCCAGCGCCAGCGGTCGAATTCCGGTTCGCCGGTGGTGTCGAAGCGGATATCGGTTTCATCGCTGCGCAGTTCGAGCAGGAACCAGCGCTGCTTCTGCCCCAGGCACAGCGGGCGCTGGTCGCGGCGCACATAGCGCGCGGGCAGGCGGTAGCGCAGCCAGCGTGTGGTGGCGCCCAAGAGCCGCACATGGGATTCAGTGAGGCCCACCTCTTCGCGCAGTTCGCGGAACAGGGATTCCTCGGCTGACTCGCCCCGGCGCATGCCGCCCTGGGGGAACTGCCAGCCCTTGCCCCCCGTGCGTCGACCCAGAAACAGCTTGCCCGTGCCGCCCATCAGCACGATGCCGACGTTGGCACGGAAGCCGTCGCGGTCGATCACATCGCTCATGGTCTTCTTTTACCCCGCTTTGGGCGGGGGGCTCAAGGCGCTGCATCACAGCGACAGTCGGGCTTCCCCGGCCCCGGGAGGGCCGGCAGGGGCCGGCCGGGCGGAGGCGGGGTTGGGGCGGGCCGCCGGCAGCGTCTGGCCGTGGCAGGCCGCGCCGGGAGCCTTCAGGCCCGGCGGGCCACCACTTCGCGCCGGTCCGACAGGTAGGTGAGCCCCTGCTCCATCAGGCTGCGGAAGGTGGCGAAATCGCGGGTGAGGACGGCCGCGCGAAGCCTTTCCACGGCCGCCGACAGCGCCTGCAGCGATTCGGCACCGTAGTCGTTCAGCGCCTGGATTTCGAAGTACAGCTCGGGGCTCTCCTCCGCCACCGCGCCGGCCACATCGAGCTGCGCGTCGAAGGTGGTGCTGGACAGCCGCGCCAACCGCGGCGCCGCCTCGCCGCTCTCGGCCAGTGCCGTGAAGAAGGCGATGTTCAGCGCATGCGACAACCCCAGCACGTAGGCGATCAGGCGATCGTGCTCCTCCAGTCCCATCACCACTTGCTCGGCCATGGTAGGCGTGAACAACCCGCGCGCCGCGGCCAGCGCCGCCGCGCTGCCCATGTCGATGAAGATCACGTGGCGGTTGGTCAGCAGCTCGGTGCTCGGACCGAACATGGGATGCAGCGAGGTGACCTTCACACCCGCGGCCTTCAGCGCATTGAGGCCGCCGCGCAATGGCGACTTCAGCGAACCCAGGTCGAACACCACGCCCGAAGGACGACGCAGCGCCAGTTCATTGAGGATGGCGCCGCTGGCGCCCAGCGGCGTGGCCACGACGATGAAGTCGAAGGCATTGAGGTCGGGCAGCGTGTGCCAGTCGGCCACCACCGGGATGCCGGGCGCAGCGCCCGCAGGATCGGCCACCTGCACGGCGAATCCCTGCGACACCAGGAACTGCACGAACCAGCCGCCCATCTTGCCCGCGCCGCCGATCACCAGCGCACGCCGGCCGCTGCCGGTTCCGGTTGTCGAAACGCTGGCCTGTTCCTGCGTGGTGAGCGACGAACGGATGAGCAGCCGCATCACCTGTTCCGCCAGGTCCGGCGGCAGACCGAGCGCCTCGGCCTTCGACCGCACGCCCAGAATCACTTCGCGCTCGCGCTTGTAGTCACGCGTGGGGGTGCCGGTGGCGCGTTTGGCGGCGGCCACTTCCAGGCTGATGGCCTGGCGTTTCGCGATCAGCGTGAGCAGCTCGCTGTCGAGCTGGTTGAGCTGCAGGCGCAGTTCCTCGAGGGTCATGGGTATTCCGGAAGGATGTGCAGGTAAACTTTCAGCATGGTACCCGATCAATCCCTGCCCGATACCTTGCCGGCCGACCCCATGCCGCTGGTGGCCGAATGGCTTTCCGAGGCGCTGCGCCGCAAGGACCAGCCCAATCCCAACGCCATGGTGCTGGCCACCTGCGATGCCCAGGGTCGCCCTGCGGCGCGTGTGGTGCTGGCCAAGGAAATCGATACCGGGCTGGGCACGGTGCGCTTCGTGAGCAACTACGAGTCCCGCAAGGGTCGCGAACTGGAGCACAACCCGCGCGCGGCGCTGGTAATGCACTGGGATCACCTGCACCGCCAGGTGCGCATCGAGGGCTATGTGCGCCGGGCCTCCGCCGCCGACAGCGACGCCTATTTCGCCTCGCGCGCACGCGCCAGCCAGCTGGGCGCGCATGCCAGCGCGCAGAGCCGGCCGGTGGCTTCGCGCGATGCGCTGCAGGCGCAGCTCGATGCCGTGATCCGGCGTTATCCCGATGGCACCGCCGTGCCACGCCCGCTGCACTGGGGCGGCTATGTGCTGTGGGCCGATGTGGTGGAGCTGTGGCTCGAGGGCACCGCGCGCCTGCACGATCGCGCGCAGTGGCGCCGCACGCTCACCGTCACCGATCCGCTGATCCGCGCCGCCACGCCCTGGTCCGGCACGCGGCTGCAACCATGAGCCAACGATTGCTGCGCGGACCCTCGGTGGCCATCTGCTACCTGGTGGCCTTCTGGTCCGGCTTCTTCGTGATGGGCGTTGAACTGCTGGGGGGCCGCATCCTCGCGCCCAATTTCGGCAGCAGCATCTACGTATGGGGCGCGCTGATCACGGTGTTCATGCTGGCGCTGTCGCTGGGCTACCTCGCCGGCGGACGCTTCTCGCTCAACAACCCCAGCCTCGGCAGGCTGGGGTTGCTGCTGGGCGCCGCGGCGCTGACCACGCTGCCGGTGCTGCCGCTGGCGGGCACGCCGCTCGAGGACCTTGCGATCCGCATCCCTGATCCGCGCTTTGGCTCGCTGACCGCGGCGGTGCTGCTGTTCTTCATTCCCACGTTCTTCTCGGGCATGGTTTCGCCGTATTGCGTGCGGCTGCTGGTGGATGCCGAGGCCTCGTCCGGCCGCCGCGCCGGGCAGCTGTACTTCGTTTCCACGTTCGGCAGTGCCGCCGGCACGCTGCTCACCTCGTTCTTCCTGGTGCTGTGGTTCGAAGTGAACGACATCCTGCTGGCGATGATCGGCCTGTCGCTGGGATTCGCCGTGCTCTCGCTGCTCTTCAATGGGAAACGCGCATGAAGAAACTGTTGACGCTGGTCGCGCTGTCGCTGCTGCCCGTGCTGCCGGTCGCCGCAGCACAGCAGATGATCCACTCGGAGAAATCGCTGTATCGCGAAGTGCTGGTGTACGAGGAAGGCGGCGAGCGCTGCATGTGCTTCACGCGCCAGTGCCGCATCGGCCGGCAGTCCTGCGTGGTGCTGAACGATCCGCACCGCTTTGCGCTGAACTACACGCGCATGATGATGGCCGGCACGCTGTTCACCGGGCCGGCGCCGCAGAAGGTGCTGATCGTCGGCCTGGGTGGCGGCTCCATTCCCACCGCATTGCGCGAGATACTGCCGCAGGCGCAGATCGACGTGGTGGAGATCGACCCGGCGGTCACCAAGGTAGCCAAGCGCTTCTTCAATTTCCGCGAAGACGCGAAGATGAAGGTGACCGAGCTCGACGGCCGCGTCTACGTGAAGCGCGCGCAGCGCGCGGGCACCAAGTACGACGTGGTGATGCTCGACGCCTTCGATCACGAGTACATCCCCGAACACCTGCTGACGCGCGAGTTCCTCATCGAGGTGAAGTCGCTGCTGTCGCCGACGGGCGTGCTGGTGGCCAACACCTTTTCGTCTAGCCGCCTCTACGACCACGAGTCGACCACCTACGCGGACGTGTTCGGCACCTTCTACAACCTGAAGGCGGCAAATCGCGTGATCATCGCGCGACCCGCGGGACTGCCCGACGAGGCCAGCCTGCGCGCGCGCGCTGCCGAGTACGACAAGGTGCTGCGCACCTTCGGCGTGGATGGCGCATCGGTGCTGCCGATGTTCACCACGCGCCCCGACTGGGACACCGGCGCCCGCGTGCTCACCGACCAGTATTCGCCGGCGAATCTCCTGAATCGATAGTGCGGGAGTCGCGACGCCGACCCGGGTGACTGAATCGCTAGAGCCGCGGCTGCAGCCGGTCGAGCACCATCTGGTGCAGCCGGCCGTTGCTGGCGAGCACGCTGGTGGTGCCCAGGTCGACGTCATGGCCGGCTAGGTCGGTGAACTGTCCGCCGGCCTCGCGCACGATCACCGCCAGCGCGGCGATGTCGAGGATGTTCACATCCGACTCCACCACCACGTCCAGCGCACCGCGCGCCAGCAGGTGGTAGTGCACGAAATCGCCGTAGCCGCGCACGCGATTCACTTCGCGCACCAGGCCGCCGAAGGCGCCCCACTGCGATCCCGAGGCCAGCGTGCGCAGATTGCCGGTGGAGAGGATGGCATCGGTGATCGCGCCGCGATCGCTGACGCGGATGCGTTCGCCATTCAGCCAGGCGCCCGCGCCCTGCTCCGCCCAGGCACGCTCGCCGGCGATGCAGGCCGACGACACGCCCAGCACCAGCTCGCCCCGCCGCAGCAGCGCGATCTGCGTGGAGAAGAACGGCGTGTCGCGCACGAATGACTTGGTGCCATCGAGCGGATCGACCAGCCACACGCACTCGGCCTGCATGCCCTGCTGACCGCCCTCCTCGCCATAGAAACCATAATGCGGGAACCGCGCGCCCAGCACGGCGCGGATCGCGGCCTCGGCGCGACGATCGGCCTCGGTGACCGGCGTGCGGTCGGCCTTGATCTCCACCTGCACATTGCTGCGATACATGGGCGCGATGACGGCATCGGCTGCATCCGCCGCATCCAGCGCCGCCGCGAGTTCGGGCGAGGCCCGGGAACGATCGAATCTCATGCGGCTACGTTACCACCACGCCCTTGCCACCTGTGCGGGGGTTGCCTAGAGTCCCGCGCCATGGGCAACCGCCTCAGCAAGATCGTCACGCGCACGGGCGACACCGGCACCACCGGCCTTGCCGATGGCAGCCGCGTGGCCAAGGACAGCCCGCGCATCGAGGCGCTGGGCGCCGTGGACGAACTCAACAGCGGCATCGGCCTGCTGCGCGCCGCGCCGGCGCTGCCCGCGAATTGCGCCGCGTGGCTGCTGCGCATCCAGCACGACCTGTTCGACCTCGGTGGCGAACTGGCCATTCCGGGCCACGTGGCCGTCACCGGAACGCAGGTGCAGCAACTCGAAGCGCTGGTGGAAGAGCTCAATGCGCAGCTCCCGCCGCTGAAGGAATTCATCCTGCCGGGCGGCAGCGAGGCGGCCGCGCGCTGCCATGTGGCCCGCACGCTGGCGCGGCGTGCCGAGCGTCGCTGCTGGACGCTGGCGCGCAGCGAGAGCGTCGACAGCTCCATGGCGCTGGTATACCTGAACCGGCTGTCGGACCTGCTGTTCGTCCTGGCGCGCGTGCTGGCCCGCCACGACCATGGCACCGAAGTGCTCTGGGACCGTTCGCGGCTGTAGCCCTTTTCGATCCGCGCCAACGCCCGCTGCACGCCGTCAGGCCAGCAGAGCGCGCATCCTGGCCCAGTCGAATGACGCGCCCGGATCGGTCTTTCGCCCCGGCGCGATGTCGCTGTGCCCGACGATCCGCGCTGCGGAAAGCCCGCTGTAAGCGCGCAGCAAGGCGCTGATCACCGCCGCCGCCGTGAGGTACTGCGCTGGTTCATAGGGCACGTCGTCTGCGCCCTCGAGTTCGATGCCGATGGAGAAGTCATTGCAGGCACTGCGCCCCTCGTACTGCGAGAGGCCGGCATGCCAGGCGCGCGCACCAAAGGGCACGTACTGCACGGGCCTGCCATCGCGGCGCACCAGCAGATGCGCCGAGACGCGCGCCCCGGCTATCGCCGCGAAGTAGGGATGCGCATCCGGCGGCAGCGAGCCGGTGAACAGGCGGTCGATCCAGGGCCCGCCAAACTCGCCCGGCGGCAGGCTGATGCCATGCAGGACGATCAGGTCGGCCGCCACTCCTGCCGGGCGCTCGTCCTGGTGCGGACTCACCACCTGGCGCACGCCCACCAGCAGGCCCGTTGCCGCATGTACCTCGTACTGCATGACCATAGCTTAATATCCCTCCGCGGCCCCCGCCGCCTCAGAAGAACAACTTCAACAAGGGAATGGGAGAACGACATGGATCTTTCAAGACGCGTGGCGGCCGAGTTCATCGGCACCTTCTGGCTCGTCCTCGGCGGCTGCGGCAGTGCCGTGATATCGGCGGCCTTTCCGAACGTGGGCATCGGCCTGCTTGGCGTGGCGCTGGCCTTCGGCCTCACCGTCGTGACCATGGCCTATGCCATCGGCCCCATCTCGGGTTGCCACCTGAACCCGGCGGTGTCGGTGGGCCTGGTGGTCGGCGGCCGCTTCAAGGCCAGCGACCTGCTGCCCTATGTGGTGGCGCAGGTGCTGGGCGCCATCGCGGCGGCCTTCCTGCTGCGCTACATCGCCAGCGGCCATGCGGGTTTCGACATCGCCGGCGGCCTCGCGTCGAATGGCTATGGCGAGCACTCGCCCGGCGGCTACTCGCTGCAATCCGCCCTCGCCACCGAGATGGTGATGACCTTCTTCTTCCTGTTCGTGATCCTCGGCGCCACCGACAAGCGCGCGCCGGCAGGCTTCGCGCCGCTGGCCATCGGCCTTACGCTGACGACGATCCATCTGATCAGCATCCCGGTCACCAACACTTCGGTGAATCCGGCCCGCAGCACCGGGCCTGCACTGGTGGTGGGGTCCTGGGCACTGCAGCAGCTGTGGCTGTTCTGGGTGGCGCCGATAGTGGGAGCGAGTGTCGCCGGCGTGGTGTATCGCTGGCTGGGACAGTCCCGGTCCTGAGCATGGCGCGCGGGCAGTGGCTTGCATCGATGCTGCTGGCGCTGGCCTGCGCCGCGCCGTTGCCCGCGCAGGAACTGCTGGATGAAGTGCTGGTCACCGGTGAGCAGCCGGGACCAGCCATGTGGAAAGCCAAGCGCGGCGACCACACGCTGTGGATTGTCGGCACGCTGCGGCCACTGCCCTCGAAGATGACCTGGCGCTCGAAACAGGTTGAGGACGTGATCGCGCGCTCGGAGGAAATCCTCGGCCGCTACGAAGGCCGCGCCACGATCAAGGGCGGCACCTTCGCCGCGCTGCGCCTGCTGCCGTCCATCATGCGGCTGCGCTTCAACGCCGACGGCCGCACGCTGCGCGAAGTGCTGCCGCCGGATGTCTACGCGCGCTGGAGCGCGGCGCACCGGCGCATCTTCGGCCACGACCCCGATCCGAAGGAACGCGCGCGTCCCTTCTACGCCGCCGACCTGCTGTTCGACGAGGCGCTGAAGAAGGCCAACCTGTCGGAGAAGGATGTGGTGTGGCCCAAGGTCGACGACGTCGCCCGACGCCACAAGGTGCGCATCCGGTCGTTGAAGATCGAGCTGCCGGTGGATGACCCCAAGGCGGTCATCCGGGACTTCGCCGCGATTTCACCGGAAAAGGAAACCGCCTGCCTGGTCGCGACGCTGGATCGCATCGACCGCGACCTGCCCAACATGCGCCGCCGCGCGCAGGCCTGGGCCGTGGGCGACATGGCCACGCTGCGTTCGCTGCCGGTGGTGAACCAGCAGCAGACCTGCATGGAGGCGCTGCTGGAGCGACCGAAGCTGCGCGCGCTGGCCGATCAGGCCCGCGCGAAAGTGGAGGCCGACAGGCCCGCCATCATCAGCTACATGCTGCTGGCGCACGCCACCAGCTTCACCGCCGAGCCGATCGACGAACTGCTGAAACCCGATGGCTTGCTGGCGCAGCTGCGCGCGGCGGGCTATGCGGTGGAAGAGCCGTAACCCTTCCACCGCGTCACCCGCGGCGCACGGCTACAGGTGCCCTTCCTTCAGCTTCGGCGCCGCATCGGGCGGCGGCGCATTCTTCTGCTGATCGGCGTAGGCGGAGCGCTGCACCGAGATCAGGTAATCATGGATGTGCTCCACGTCCTGCTCGGACAAGAGGTCGTCCCAGCGCGGCATGCCGCGCGGCTGCAGTGCGCCGCGCAGCACGATGTCCTTGAACGCCGCATGCGTCTGCGCCGTCAGGCGACGCAGATCGGGCACCGGCGAGCGCGGGAAGTTCGCGTGGCAGCCGGCACAGTTGGCGCCGAACTGCTTCGCGCCATCGGCAATCGTGGCAGCGGTGCCGGTCTGCGCGGGCGGTTCCGGCAGCGCGCCGGGCGGTGGCAGATCCGGCGGCACGGGCGTTGCGCCACCGTCGAGCCGGAAGGCGAGGATGCGGTTGGCATTGCCCTTTTCCGCCGCGGCATTGCCGGGGAACCAGGTGTTCCAGCCACCGCCGCCGCTGCCGGCGAGGATGGCGATGTACTGCGTATTGCCCACGGTGTAGACGGCCGGCGCGGCGATCATCGGCGTGCCGACGGTGATCTCCTTCAGCAGCGTGCCATCGGTGTCCTTGTACACGCGCAGCACCCCGTCGAGGCCGCCCTGGATCACCAGGCCCCCGCCCGTGGACGTGACGCCGCCATGGTCCATGAAGGAACGCGGCGGCGTGCTCCACACCACCTTGCGCTGCACCGGATCCCAGGCTTTCAGCGAAGCCGTCATCTCGATGCTGGGCTGCGTCTTCAGGAAGGCAGGATCGGCCAGAGGCCGGATCGACGGCGGCAGCGATTTCGGATCGGCCAGCATGCCGGCAAAGCCGATCTGCACGCCAGCGAAGGCACGCTGCGGCAGCCGCGGCCCCGGATTCGACTGCGGAGTGAGCACCGCGCCGGTGTGCGCGGTGGGGATGTACACCAGCCCCGTCTTCGGGCTCATCGACATGGGATTGAAGTTGTGGCCGCCCACGCCCGAGGGGAACACCAGCCGCGGCTTGCCGTCGCTGTAGTCCACCAGCTTCAGGTTCTCGACCGGACGGCCGGTCTTCTGATCGATGTGGTCCGCCCAGTTCAGTTCGACGAACTTGTCGCCAGCGAGAAATTCACCGGTCTTGCGATCGAGCACGTAGAAGAAGCCGTTCTTCGAGGCCTGCATCAGCACCTTGCGGTCGGCGCCATTCCACTTCAGCGTGGCCAGCATCAGGTGCGGCGTGGCGTCGTAGTCCCAGCGCTCACCCGGCGTGGTCTGGTAGTGCCATGCGTATTCGCCGGTGTCGGCATTCAGCGCGACGATCGAGGCCAGGTAGAGATTATCGCCGCCGCCCGGGCTGCGCAGCGCGCGATTCCAGGGCGCACCGTTGGCGGTGCCGAAGTAGACGAGGTTGGTCTCGGGATCGTAGTTGAAGGCGTCCCAGGCATTGCCGCCGCCGCCGCGGTCCCAGTCGGTGCCATGCCAGGTCTCGGTGGCCTTGGCCAGCGGCGCATCCGAGGGCAGGCCCTCGGGTCCCAGCTTCGGGTCGCGCGGCACGGTGTAGAAGCGCCAGGCCTGCTTGCCAGTGGCCAGGTCATAGGCGGTGACATAACCGCGCGAATCGTATTCCGCGCCGCCATTGCCGATCACCACGTTCCTGCCCGCGATCTGCGGTGCGCCGGTCACCGAGTAGGCGCGGTTGCGGTCGGCGATGGTGTCGACCTGCCACAGCACCTTGCCGTCATGCGCGTCCAGCGAATAGAGGATGCCGTCGAAAGTGGCCACGTACACGCGGCCGTTCCACACGCTCACGCCGCGATTCACGATGTCGCAGCAGGCGCTGCGCGCATTCTTGAAGTCGATCTGCGGCTCGAAGCGCCACAAGGCCTTGCCAGTCGCCGCGTCGAGCGCATACACGCGGCCCGCCACGCCCGAGGTGTACATCACGCCATCGACCACGATGGGCGTGGCCTGCATGCCGCGATTGGTCCCGGTCTCGAACTGCCAGGCGAAGCCCAGCCGCGACACGGTGTCGGCATTGATCTGGTCCAGCGGGGAGTAGAAGGTCTTGCCGCCGTCGCGGCCGCTGGTGAGCCACTGGCCCGGTTCCTTGTCCACCGCGGCCAGCCGCGCCGCATCCACCTTGCCGGTGGCGGCCGTGGCGCTGGCCGCAGTATCCGGTGCCTTGCTGCATGCGGCGAGGCCAGCGGCCAGCAGCGTGATGGCCGCGCCCGTGAGGACGGTGCGGATGGAAGACTGGACAGGCTTCATGATTCCCCCGGAATTCGGCGTGTATTGCATCATTATGCCCACATGACCAATTCCGACGACAGGGGATTCCCACGCGACGCCCTCGGGCTCGCCCACCGGGATCTCGCCCATCTGTGGCATCCGTGCACGCAGATGAAGGACCACGAGCGGGAACTGCCGCTCATTCCCATCCAGAGCGGCTCCGGCGTGTGGCTTCAGGGCCATGACGGCAGGCGCTACCTGGATGCCATCAGCTCCTGGTGGGTGAACCTGTTCGGCCATGCCAATCCCGCGATCAACGCGGCCGTGGCCGCGCAGCTCGGGCAGCTCGAACATGTGATCTTCGCCGGCTTCACCCATGAGCCGGCCATCGAGGTGGCCGAGGCGCTCACGCGGCTCGCGCCGCCGGGACTCACGCGCTGCTTCTTCGCCGACAATGGCTCGGCGGCGGTGGAAGTGGCGGTGAAGATGAGCTTCCACTACTGGCGCAACCGCGGGCGGGCGGGCAAGCAGCGCTTCATCACACTGGCCAACAGCTACCACGGCGAGACGCTTGGCGCCCTGGCCGTGGGCAATGTGGCGCTGTACAAGGACATCTACGCGCCGCTGCTGATGGATGTGATCACGGCGCCCTCACCCGACTGTTTCAACCGCGCCCCGGGCGAAACCTGCGCGGAATATTCGACACGGCAGTTCGCGCCCATGCGCGCGTTGCTGGACCGCCACGCGCACGAGGTCGCAGCCGTCATCGTCGAACCGCTGGTGCAATGCGCGGGCGGCATGCGCATGTACCACCCTGTGTACCTGAAACTGCTGCGCGAAGCCTGCACCGAACTCGGCGTGCATCTGATCGCCGACGAGATCGCCGTGGGTTTCGGCCGCACCGGCACGCTGTTCGCCTGCGAGCAGGCCGGCATTGCGCCGGATTTCATGTGCCTCTCGAAGGGACTCACCGGCGGCTACCTGCCGCTGTCGGCGGTG
This sequence comes from Steroidobacteraceae bacterium, assembly GCA_046347045.1. Taxonomy (GTDB): domain Bacteria; phylum Pseudomonadota; class Gammaproteobacteria; order Steroidobacterales; family Steroidobacteraceae; genus ZC4RG30. Next base: position 206,612 of record JAXMGX010000009.1, on the reverse strand, counting down.
CTGACCACCGATGCCGTGTACGAAGCCTTCTACGACGAATACGCGAAGCTCAATGCCTTCCTGCATTCGCACAGCTACACCGGCAACCCGCTGGCCTGCGCCGCGGCACGCGCCACGCTGCGCATCTTCGAAGCTGAACCGGTGATCGCCCGCAACCGCGAGCTGGCCGCGCAGATGGCGCGCGCCACCGCGCCGCTGGCCGATCATCCCCATGTGGCCGAGGTGCGGCAGACCGGCATGATCCTCGCCATCGAGGTGGTGAAGGATCGCGCCGCGCGCCTGCCGTACGATTTCCGCGAACGGCGCGGCCTCATGGCGTACCGCCACGCGCTGTCGCGCGGCGTGCTGCTGCGGCCCATCGGCAATGTGCTGTACTTCATGCCGCCCTACGTGATCACGCCGCAGGAGATCGATCTGCTGGCCGATGTGGCCGGCACCGCCATCGAGGCCATGACATGCGAATGACGCGTGTGTTCATCGATGCGCCGCTGGCCGAGGGCATGCGACTCGAATTGCCCGCAGGGCCCGCAGGCCACGTGGTGCGCGTGCTGCGTCTGGCCACCGGCGACGAGCTGCGGCTCTTCAATGGGCGCGGGGGTGAATTCGCGGCCACCATCGATGCCGTGCGCCGCAATGAAGTCATGGTGCGCATCGGAGCACGGCGGGACCTGGAACGCGAATCCCCGCTGCGCATCACGCTGCTGCAGGGCATCGCGCGCGGCGAGAAGATGGACCTCATCCTGCAGAAGGCCACCGAGCTGGGTGCGCGGGCCTTCGTGCCGGTGATGATGGCGCGCAGCACGGTACGCCTTGACTCCCGCACCGCCCTCGCCCGCCAGCAGCACTGGCAAGCCGTGGTGACCAGCGCCTGCGAGCAGAGCGGCCGCAACACGGTGCCCGTGGTGTCGGCGCCGGTGTCGTTGCAGGACTGCCTGCGTGCATCCACGGGCTTGCGGCTGCTGCTGGCGCCCGGTGAGGACTCCGTGCCGCTACCCGCGCTGCTGGGCGGAGTACCGCAGCAGCCACCCGAGCGGGTCGAGCTGCTGGTGGGACCCGAGGGCGGCTTCGACCCGACCGAGACGGCGGCGGCGCTGGCCGCCGGCTTCACAGCCACCCGGCTGGGCCCCCGCATCCTGCGCACCGAAACCGCCGGCCTGGCTGCCATCGCGGCCTTGCAAGTGCTGGCCGGCGACCTCAGATAACGATTCCCTGACAATAGACGGTCCGTTCATGACTGATCTGCTTTCACCGATCCGCCTCGGCGATCTGGATCTGCCCAACCGCATCTTCATGGCGCCGCTGACCCGCGCCCGCTCGGGAACGAGCCGCGTGCCCAATGCGCTGATGGTGGAGTACTACCGGCAGCGGGCCAGCGCCGGACTGATCCTGTCGGAAGCCACCGTGGTTTCGCCGCAGGGCATCGGTTACGCCGACACACCCGGCATCTGGTCCGCCGAACAGGTGCAGGGCTGGAAGGCGGTAACCCGCGCAGTGCATGCGGCCGGCGGCCGCATCTTCCTGCAGCTCTGGCATGTGGGCCGCGTATCGCATCCGGTGTTCCTCGGCGGCGAGCTGCCGGTGGCGCCCAGCGCCATCGCACCCGCCGGACACGTGAGCCTGGTGCGGCCGCAGACCAACTACGTGGCGCCGCGCGCGCTGGCGCGCGAAGAACTGCCGGGCATCGTCGACAGCTTTCGCCAAGGCGCCGCCAACGCGCAGGCCGCCGGCTTCGACGGCGTGGAGATCCACGGCGCCAACGGCTACCTGCTCGACCAGTTCCTGCAGGACCGCAGCAACCACCGCACCGACGACTACGGCGGCAGCATCGCCAATCGCGCGCGGCTGATGCTGGAGGTCACCGACGCCGTGGTGGGCGTGTGGGGCGCGGCGCGCGTGGGCATGCACCTGGCGCCGCGCGGCGACGCCCACGACATGGGCGATTCGGATCGCCTTGCCACCTTCACGCATGTGGCGCGCGAACTGGGCCGACGCGGCATTGCCTTCATCGCGGCGCGCGAGAACTCGGGCCCGGGCCGCATCGGTCCGCAGCTCAAGGCTGCGTTCGGCGGCACCTGGGTGGCGAACGAGGGACTGGACCTGGCCTCGGCCAATGCGCTGATCGCCGCGGGCGAAGCCGACGCCGCGGCCTTCGGCAAGCTGTTCATCGCGAATCCGGACCTGCCGCGGCGATTCGCGACGGGCGCGACCCTCAACACGCCTGATCCGCAGACGTTCTACGCGGCAGGACCGAAGGGATACACGGATTACCCGCCGCTGGCCTGAATCTCCAGGCGCGCCTCAGCCCGCGTCGGGCAGCGACACGGTTTCCTTTGCCACCATGGCCTCGAGCCGGTCGAGGTCGGGTACCAGCGGCGTTTCATCCAGCAACTGCAACTGGCAGACCACCGGACTGTCGTCGGCAAAATCGCGCACCGCATCGAGCTTCACGAACTCGGGGCTGATGCGCACGAGCTGCGGAAAACCCTGCGAGAGGATGGCGATGTGTCCCGACTCCACCGCCTCCGAGACGGCGTTCAGCACCACCACGCGCGAACGCTGCGAGGGCGGCGCGACGTCATTGCCACAGCAACCCTCGAACGACACCATGGGAATCTTGCGGCCGTTCCAGTTGATGACGCCCAGATGCCAGGGCGGCGCGCCGGTCATCTCCTGCGGGGTCTGGTAGCCCACCACTTCGGCCACGCAGCCGCGCGGCACCAGCAGGCGCTCCTTGTCGAGCGGCACCATCAGTCCGTAGATCTCGGCTGGTCGTTCGGAATTCCCGCTCATGGATCAGCGTCCGCCTGCTGCGCGTGATTCGTCGCCCTCGCCCACCAGCGGCGCGATGGCCTCGAGCAACTGGCTTTCCTGGTAGGGCTTGCCCAGGTATTCATCCACGCCCAGCTCCAGTGCGCGGGCGCGATGCTTCTCGCCCACGCGCGAGGTGATCATGATGATGGGCACGCGCTTCAGGCGCTCGTCCGAGCGCATGTGCGCGGCCACCTCGTAGCCGTCCATGCGCGGCATCTCGATGTCGAGCAGCACGATGTCGGGCACGTGGTCTTCCATCACCGCCACGGCGTCGGCGCCGTCGCGCGCGGTGAGCACCCGCATGCCATTGCGTTCGAGCAGGCGCTGCGTCACGCGGCGCACGGTGATGGAATCGTCCACCACCAGCGCCACGATGCGGCGGTCGAGCCGTTCACGCGGCACCGCGGCGGCCTGCGCCTTGCCGCGCCAGCCGGCACGCACCAGCGCGCCGATGTCGAGGATCACGACGATGCGGCCATCGCCCAGGATGGTGGCGCCCGACACGCCGCGGATCGAGGCGATCTGCGGACCGACCGGCTTGACCACGATCTCGCGCGAGCCGATCAGTTCTTCGGCCACGAGGCCGGTGGAAAGCTCGCCCGCGCGCACCAGCACCACCGGCAGCGTGGCTTCCTGTTCGGGCAGCGGGCCGGCCTCCATGCCGACGAAGTTCGCCAGGTGCTGGAAGCGGTACTTGTGTCCGCCGTACAGGTACGAGGGCGTCTCGCTCAGCATGTGCTGCTGGATCTCTTCGCGCGCGATGCGCACCACGCCTTCGACGGTGGGCAGCGGCAGCGCGTAGTACTCGTCACCGATGCGCACGATCAGCGCATGGCTCACCGCCAGCGTGAACGGCAGGCGGATGGTGAAGCGCGATCCCAGCGCCGCGTCGGTTTCCATGTGCAGCGCGCCGCCGAGCTTCTTCACTTCGGTGGCGACCACATCCATGCCCACGCCGCGGCCCGCGGCCTGCGTCAGGTTCTCGGCGGTGGAGAAGCCCGGCTCGAGGATGAGCTGCATGGCCTCTTCATCGGACAGCGCCTGGTCCGGGCGGATCAGTCCCAGCGCGATCGCCTTGCTGCGGATGGCGCCGATGTTCATGCCGGCGCCATCGTCGCGCACCTCGACGATGACCTCGGCGCCCTCGCGCCGCAGCGACAGCACGATCTGGCCGGTGTCGTCCTTGCCGGCGGCGAGGCGTTTCTCCGGTGTCTCGATGCCATGCACCACCGCATTGCGCAGCAGATGTTCGAAAGGCGGCAGCATGCGCTCCAGCACCTGGCGGTCAAGTTCGCCCGAGGCGCCCTCCACCACCAGTTCGGCCTTCTTGCCGGTGTCGGCAGCGGCCTGGCGCACGATGCGCGACAGCCGCTGCACATGGCGCTGGAACGAGACCATGCGCGTGCGCATCAGCCCGTTCTGCATTTCGGTGATGGTGCGGCCCTGCTGCAGCAGCAGGTTCTGCGCCTCGCCGGTGAGCGTCTCGAGCAGTGACTGGATGCTGGCCACGTCGCTGGCCGTCTCGGCCAGTGCGCGCGAGAACTGCTGGATCGACGAATAGCGGTCGAGCTCGAGCGGATCGAAGTCGGTGCGCGGACCGGCCTCGGTCTCGTGCCGGTGCAGGATCTGCGCCTCGGTCTCGATCTCGAGCTTAGAGAGCTGTTCCTTCAGGCGCGTGACGGTGCGCGACAGTTCAGCCAGGTTGAATTCCACCGAGCCGAGTTGCTGCTCCACGCGCGAGCGCGCGATGCTCACTTCGCCCGCCTGATTCAGCAGCTGATTCAGCAGCTCCGCATCGACGCGCGCCATCTCGGCACGTTCGGGCGGCAGCGTGGGCTCGCGACCCGGCGGCACGACCGCGGCGGCCAGCAGCCGGTCGAAGGCCGGCGGCCGGCGCGGCGCATCCAGCGGTGCTGGCGCCACAGGCGCAGGCGCGGAAGCCGCCGGAGCTTCGCCAGCCATCGCAAATGCGTCGGAGTCGGTGACCGGCTCGTTCGCCGCCTCGGCGATGCCGGGTTCGGCGCTGGCCCCGGCCGTGTCGGCAGCGCCGGCAACGGCGGCCTCGCCTGCACCGTCGGCCAGCTTGTCGACGCGAGGTTCGACCACGGGCGCCGGCATCGGCGCGTCCGTTGCGGCCGTCGCAGGCATTTCAATCGGCGCCGCGCCCGACAACGCGCGCACCTGCGACAGCAGCGCGCTGGGCCGCGCGATGGGCGCGCCCTGCGCCAGCAGGTCACGCATGCTGGCCAATGCATCCAGCGAGCGCTGCAGCGTGTCGCGGGCCTCACGACTCGGCGGCACATTGCCCAGTTCGATGCCGATGATCAGCGATTCGAGTTCATGCGACAGGTCGCCCATCGCGCTGACACCGGCCATGCGCGCACCGCCCTTCAGCGTGTGCAGCGGCCGCTTCAACGCGGCAAATTCCTCGGAGCGCGGCGCGGTGAGACTGATGCCCTGGAAGGAGGACTGCGATTCCTCGAGCAACTCGGTGGCCTCTTCACTGAAGATCGAGGCGATCTCCGGATCGTAGTCAGCCACCGCAGGGACCTGGTCGGCGGGAGCGGCACTGGCCTGTGCCAGCGGCGCAGGCTCGACGACCGGCTCGGACTCTACGACAGCAGGCTCGACGACAGGCTCAGGCTCGCTCGCGGCTGCCGGCGGCACCTGCGCCTCGACCACCAGCTGCCTGTTGCTGCCGGTTTCATCCGTGGCAATGCGCCTGTCGAGCGCCGCTTCGGCCGCGGCAATCCGCGCCAGAAGCTCGGTATGCGAGGTGAAGAAACCCGTGGACTCATCGAGGTTCCGGCTGACCCCCTGCATGGCCACCATGCAGGACTCCACCAGTGACAGGTCTTCGTCGGTGAGACCGACGCCGCTGTCGTAGGCCTTGCGCAGCCAGTGATTCAGCGGCTCCGCCAGACGGATGCCATGGCGCGCCTCGGCCATCTTCGAACTGCCCGAGAGCGTGTGGCAGGCGCGGTAGACGGGTTCGGGCAGCACATGCGGCCCCGGCATGCCCTGCACTTTCTGGATCCAGTCGCGGATCGTCGCCACATGGCTGTCGGTTTCGCGCGCATAGATGTCGCGCAGCGTGGGTTCCTGATCCTGAACCTGGTCGTGGGCCAGGCTCCGGTGGTCACCGGGTTCAGGCGCAACAGCCGCCTCGGCCAGCGGCGGCAACTGCGGTGCGGGCTCGATCAGCGTCTCGGCCACCGGTGCCACCATCTTGCCGGCCGCCAGCGCATGCGCGCGGGCGCTCAGCCCGGGGACATCGGCTGTGGGCGGCGTACCCCGTTCCAGGTGTTCGATGAGCTGCGGCAGCACGGCCACAGCCTCGCGCAGCACCGCCAGGATGGGCGGCGAGCGCGTCAGCGTCTTGTCGAGCAGGCGGTTCAGCAGGTTTTCGATGGACCAGGCGAACTCGGCAAGCTCGGTGGCACCCACCACGCGGCCACTGCCCTTCAGCGTGTGGAAGGCGCGTCGCGAACTGACCAGCGATTCCTCCTGCGTGGGATCCTGATCCCATTCGGGCAGGTGGCGCGCGATGCGGGCTTCTTCTTCCCGCGCCTCTTCCATGAACAGCGCGATCAGCTCCGGATCGGCCGCTTCGGCCAGTGCCGGTGTGCGGCGCGGCGCCACCAGCACCGGTGCCAGTGCCGGCAGGGCTTCGCCCTCGCCGCGGCCTATGACCAGCGTCGCCGCATGCACTGCGGCGGCATTCTGCTCGCCAGCGTCGGCGCCTGCATGCGCAGGCACCTCGGACACGGGCGAGATCGTCGGCACCGTGGGCCAGGGCTGCGCATCGACGGCATTCAGCGCCGCTTCGGCATTGTCGAGCATGTACCAGGGATCGGAACGCCCGGCCTGCAGCGTGTCCATGTAGTACTCGATGCTGACGATGGCATCGGCCAGGCGATCAAGCGCCTGCGGCGCCAGGCTCGAGCCGCCCTGGCGCATCACCTCGCGCAGATGGCCGGTGACGCGCTCCATGCACTGCACGGCGCGCGTCTTGCCCAGCATCAAGAGGCCCGCCTGGATGCCGCGCATCAGGTCGTGCCAGTTGTCGAAACCCGCGGCATCGAGCGTGCCGCCGACGTTCTGCGCGATGTATTCCTTCACGCGGGCGAGATTCACGACGCACTCGCGCAGCACGGCGGCCTGCACCTGCTGGAAATCCACGTCCACCGGTTGCCGGGCCTCGCCCATGCGGCGCGGCAGGATCATGCCCACCAGTTCGTCGTCGAGGTGGTCCTCGACCTGGATCAATGCGGCAGCCACGTCGATCAGCGCGGATTCACTGGGCGCTTCCTTCGCGGCGATCATGGCCTCGAGGCGCCCGATCTCGCCCTGCACGCGGGCGCGCTGCTCGCCCAGGCCGAGCACGCCCAGCGTGTCGCCGATCTTGCGCAGCATCTCGACCTGCGAGCCCAGCTCGTCGGGCGCGGCGCCGCCGCGGCGCACGTAGATATCGAGCACGTCCTTGACCTTGGCCAGGTCCTCGCGGATGGCGGCGGCCACTGTCTGCATCAGCTTCACCGACGGCGCCGACAGGTTCTCGCGTTCCTGCTCGATGCTGTCGTCCACCGGCAGCAGTTCGCTCAGCCGGAACGAGGCGCGTACCGCGGTGACGCGCGGCCCGGTGCTGGTGACACGCGCCACGTAGTAGAGAAGATTGTTCAGCAGTTCGACGGGAGGGTGCTGCGCGAACTGCGCCTCGCCCTGCTCATACAGCCGCTTGATCTCGCGATCGCACAGGCCGAGCAGCCGCTTGACGGAGACGCTGCTCTCGAGGCCCCGCTCGCGCAGCGCCTCGATGACGGCGCCCGCCACCCACCAGAGCTGGAACAACGGCTGCGTGGTGGCCATGCGCTCGAACTGCGTGGCCACGGCCGCGAGATTCTCGAGATGATGGTCCACGCGCTCGCCGCGGATCCAGCCGATCAGCGCCATCTGGAAGCGCGCGCGCGACTTGCGGGCGGTCTGTCCCAGCGTGGTGCGGTCTTCGCTGGCCGCGTGCTGCGGCGAAGCCTGCTGGTCGGACTTGAGGTTCAGCGACAGCAGCGTGCCTTCCGACAGCAGCGGGCTGCCACGCACGGCGCGCATGTCGTTCAGCAGCGGCAGCAGCACCAGCGCCAGGTCGCGTCCGCCCGCGAGCACGCGGTCGAGATAGCTGGGCAACTGCACCATGGCGCGCATCAATGCATCCAGCGCCTCGGCCTGGTTCTTGCTTTCGCCCACCGAGGCTTCCAGGTACACGCAGACCTGGTGCATCTCCTCGGCCAGCAGCGCCGCGCCATGGATCTCCATGACGCGCAGCACGCCCTGCACCTGCGCGAGTTCGAGGCGGCACTTCTGCAGCAGCGCCACATTGGCGGGCTGCTCGACATAGGCCTCGAGCGCCACGCGCGCTTCGGTCAGCGATACCGTGACCTCGCGGGCTACTGCATCCAGGGTCTGGCTGGCCACCTGCGGGGCCAGCTCGCCGGCCGGCTCAGCCATTCAGCTCACCCGATACGCGGCGGAAGGTGCCGGTGGTGGCGATCTCGGGATCGGGCGCAACTGGCGTGCGGTGCTGGCCGGTGGTGGAAGTGGAGGCCGGGGCATCCGGCAAGCGGAAGCCGGCCACCGACTTGCGCAACGCCGCCGAAAGCTGCGCCAGCTTGCCGATGGCGTCGGAGGTGCTGTTGGTGGCGTCGGCCGTCTGGCCGCTGATCTCGCGCAGCACCTGCATGTTGCGCGCCACGCTTTGCGAGCTCTGGCTCTGGCTGCGCGCGCTGGCGGAGATGTTGTGCACCAGGCTTGCGATCTGGTTGGACACCTGCTCGATCTTCTCGAGCGCATTGCCGGCGTTCTCGGCCAGCGTCGCGCCGCCCACCACGTCGGCGGTGGAGCGTTCCATCGACACCACGGCGCCGTTGGTGTCGGCCTGGATGGTGCGCACCAGCGCGTCGATCTGCTTGGTGGCATTGGTGGCGCGCTCGGCCAGGCGCTGCACTTCGTCGGCCACCACCGCGAAGCCGCGGCCGGCTTCGCCCGCCATCGACGCCTGGATGGAGGCGTTGAGTGCGAGGATGTTGGTCTGCTCGGCCAGATCGTTGATCAGTTCGACGATGTTGCCGATTTCCTGCGAGCTCTCGCCCAGGCGCTTGATGCGCTTCGACGTTTCCTGAATGGTTTCGCGGATGGCATTCATGCCATCGATGGTGCGGCGCACGGCCTCGCCGCCCTTGTGCGCGATATCCACCGAGTGGCGCGCCACGTCGGCCGCGCGTTCGGCATTGCCCGATACCTCTTCGATCGATCCGGCCATGGCGCCGATGGATTCGGTGGCCGCCGCGATCTGCCGCGTCTGCGCGCTGGAGGACTTGGCCAGATGCTGCGACAGCGCCTGCGTCTGCCTGGCCGCGCCGTCGAGCTGCGCTGAAGAGGCATTGATGGTGGTCACGAGGCCCCGCAGTGACTCCACGGCGATGTTCACCGAATCGGCGATGGCGCCGGTGATGTCCTCGGTGACGGTGGCCGTGGCGGTGAGATCGCCGGAGCCCAGGCCCGCGATCTCATCGAGCAGGCGCAGGATGGCGCCCTGGTTGCGGTCGTTCTCGCGGCGCTGTGCCTCCACCGCCAGCCGCGCGGCAGCAGCCTCGTCGGCCGAGGCGCGTACCGACAGAAACAGCAAACCCAGCGGGACCAGCGCCAGCAGCGCCAGCACGCCGCCGAACTTGCCGGCCGCCGTGCCGGAGAACAGGCCGAACCCCGCGGCCAGGCACAGCACCAGCGCCGTCAGCGTGATGAACACCAGGCTGCGTGAGGCGTTGGAATTGTCAGGCTGCTGCATCGAGGAACCCCGGGTTTTCGACCAGCAGGCGCAGACTGAGCACGGGCCAGGCCTCGGACCCGCGCCGGAAGGCGCCTGCTACAAAGCGCTCGCAGCGCACGATGGTGGGCGGCGCATTGCCGCCGAATTCGCCGTCGGTGAAGCGCCGGAAGCCCAGCACCTCGTCGACCATGAGGCCCGCAGGCACGTCCCGGTGATTCACCACCAGCAGGCGCGTGTTGCGCGTCAGCGGCGTGGGGCCGCTGCCCAGGAAGGCGCGCAGGTCGATGACGGGCAGCAGCGCGCCGCGCACATTGGCCAGGCCCTTCACCCAGGACTTCGCGCCCGGCACGCGCGTGAGCTGGTTCGGATACGGCAGCACTTCGCGGGTTTCCTCGCGTGCCACCAGATAGGCCTCGCCGGCCATGCGCCATGCAACTCCCACCCATTCGCGGTCGGGCGCGGCTTGTTCGCCGGGCGCGGCCGTGGCCGCGCGGCCGCGGCGGTCGAGCGCGACGAGCAGGTCGTATGGCTTGTCGCGCAGCGCGCGGATCAGGGAACTGGTGTCCACCCCTGGGTAGCTCCCTTATGCAGCGAGCGTGGCTTGAGCTTTCTGCACCAGCAGGTCGGGAGTAACGGGTTTCACCATGTAATCGACCGCGCCCTGGCGCAGTCCCCACACGCGATCCGTCTCGAGTCCCTTCGAGGTGACCATGACAATGGGTATGGACTTCGTGCCCGGGTCGTTCACGATGGCACGCGTTGCCTGGTAGCCATTCATGCCCGGCATCACGATGTCCATGAAGATGAGGTCGGGGTGCATTTCCTTCGCCAGCCGCACACCCTCCTGGCCATCCGAGGCAGTGGCGGTCTGGAAGCCGCTCTTCTCGAGCGCCTTCTTCATCACGTGCACCTCGGTGGGCGAATCGTCGACGATGAGTATCAGGGCCACGTTCCTATCTCCCAATGTGCGTCTCGATCGCACCCAGCAGTTCTTCCTTGGTGAACGGCTTGGTGAGGTAGTGCTCGGAGCCGACGATGCGGCCGCGGGCACGATCGAACAGGCCATCCTTGGACGAAAGCATGATCACCGGAATGGTGCGAAACACCTTGTTGTGCTTGATCAGCGCACAGGTCTGGTAGCCATCGAGCCGCGGCATCATGATGTCGACGAAGACGATGTCGGGCTGGTGGTCGGCGATCTTGGCCAGCGCATCGAAGCCGTCGATGGCCGTGAAGACTTCGCAGCCCTCTTTGGCCAGCAGCGTTTCGGCCGTGCGCCGGATGGTCTTGCTGTCGTCGATGACGAGCACTTTCAGACCCTTGAGGCTCGCGTTCTCGTCGCTCACCGCAGTCTCACTCCTGAGTGCCAGAATCTGGCCTGTGGAACCGCCGTCTTTTAACATATCGGCATACCCCTCGCCATGGCGTGGACAACGCCACCCCGTCACCGGAGCGCCTGGGGTAACGGGCCGATTCTGACAGTGGGATAACATCACGCCTTGAACTGGTCCTCGTTTTACGGAATTCCCTATGTCTAGTCGAAAGCGCCTTGCCGTGGTGATGGACCCCATCGGTGACATCAAGTACGCCAAGGACACCACCCTCGCGATGCTGCTGGCCGCCCAGCACAGGGGTTATGAGCTCCACTACCTGACGCAGTCCGACCTGTACCTGCGCGACGGCGTGGCCCGCGGCAGGACGCGGCCGCTCACCGTGATGGCGAATCCCGAGCGCTGGTTCGAACTGGGCGCAGTGGCCGACATGGCGCTGGGCGAGCTGGATGTGATCCTGATGCGCAAGGATCCGCCCTTCGACATGGAGTTCATTTACACCACCTACATCCTCGACCGGGCGGAACTGGCGGGCGCCATGGTGGTGAACCGGCCGGCAGGCCTGCGCGACATGAACGAGAAGGTCTACACGGCCTGGTTTCCCGAGTTCTGTGCGCCAACGCTGGTCACCCGCGACATGGATGCGATGGCCGCCTTCGCCGTGGAGCATGAGCGCATCGTGGTGAAACCCCTGCATGGCATGGGCGGCAAATCCATCTTCGTGGTGGACAAGTCCGACAAGAACCTGCGCGTGGTGTTCGAGACGCTCACCGACTACGGCCGGCAGTTCGCCATCGTGCAGCGCTACCTGCCGCAGATCGTCGAGACCGGCGATTCGCGGGTGCTGGTGATCGATGGCCAGCCCGCGCCGTACGCGCTGGCGCGCATGCCGTCGGCCACCGACAACCGCGGCAACCTGGCCGCGGGGGCCAAGGGCGTGGCCCGGCCCCTGAATGACCGCGACCGGCAGATCGTCGCCGGCATCGGTCCCAAGCTTGCCGAACGCGGCATGCTCTTCGTCGGCCTCGACGTCATAGGCGGCTGCGTCACCGAGATCAATGTGACGAGCCCCACCGGCGTGCGGGAAATCGACAAGCAGTTCGGCACCGACCTGGCCGGGCTGCTGATCGACGCCATCGACCGACGCCTGGCCGCGCGCGCGCCGCGCCACTGATGCCTTCGGCCGCCGAACCCCTGCCCGAACCGCCGCGCCTGTCGCGGCGACGCGCCGATGGACTGCGCGAGCGCACCGCGCGCGACCGGTTGACCACCATGCTGGTGCTGGCCGCGCTGGTCCACGGCATGGTGATCCTGGGCGTGTCCTTCAATGTGCCCGACGCGGGCAAGGGCGCCGTGGATCGGGGCATGGAAGTGCTGCTGGTGTCCGATGAGCTGCCCGAGGCACGCCAGAAACCTGACGCTACCTACCTGTCGCAGCGCACCCAGCGGGGCTCGGGCAACACCCGCGAGCGCCGCGCTGCGCGCCTGCCTTCGCAGGCCCAACGGCAGTCGGCCCCGGCGGCACCCGAGACGCCACCGGCGCAGGATGGCGAACAGGTGCTCACCGCCACTGCGGCCAATGGCGGTACGGCCATCCAGATCCTGCCGCTGACGGCACAGCCGGCGACCGCTGCCGAGCCGGGACAGACCGATCCCTCGGAGGCCCGCCGCGCCGGCGACAACGAACTGGTGCTGCGAGGCCTCACGCGCGATGAGCTGTACCTGGCCGCGGACACGCGCGCCTCGCGGCTGGCACCCTATCTGGATGCCTGGCGGCGGCGCGTGGAGCGGATTGGCACGCTCAACTATCCTTCCGCCGCGCAGCGGCAGGGCCTGAAAGGCAATCCGGTGATCGAGGTGGCGCTGCAGCGCGACGGCCGGCTGCGTTCGGCGCGCATCCAGCGTTCCAGCGGCCGCGCCGAGATCGATGCCGCTGCGCTCGACATCCTGCGACTGGCCAGCCCCTTCGACCCCTTTCCGCCGGAACTGTCCCGCGACTACAGCTCGTTGCGTTTTGCCTACGAGTGGCGGTTCGAAGGACGCACCGAAGGGGCGGTTACCGTCACGATTCCGTGACGGTGGAACCTTGAGGCCGGGGGGTCCCGACCCCATACTCCCGGCATGGCAGGAAACCTGACAAATCAGCTTCTGGTCGCCATGCCGGGCCTCCAGGACCCGCATTTTTCCCAGACCGTCACGCTGATCTGCGAGCACAGCGACAAGGGTGCGCTGGGCATCGTGCTGAACAAGCCTCTGACCATGCGCCTGTCCGAAGTGCTGACGCAGATGAACCTGCCCGCGCACGACGACCGCGTGGGCGAGCAGATCGTGCTGCGTGGCGGGCCGGTGCACCAGGACCGCGGCTTCGTGCTGCACCGACCTGGTGGCGCCTGGGACTCCACCCACCGCATCTCCGACAGCATCCAGGTCACCACCAGCCGCGATGTGCTGGCGGCGATGGCGCGCGGCGAAGGTCCCGAAAAGGCATTCATCGCGCTGGGCTATGCGCAATGGGGCGCGGGCCAGCTCGAGCAGGAACTGAAGGACAACTCCTGGCTGACCCTGCCGCTGGACGAATCCATGCTGTACGAGCTGCCCTATGAAGATCGCTGGCTCGCCGCCTGGCGCACGCTGGGCGTGGATGTGGCCAGCGTCAGCCCCGATGCGGGCCACGCCTGACGCTTGCGCCCTGAAGGCTTGAACCGCAACGTCAGTGGGCGCTGATCGCGCGAAGATCGTGCTCGCCTTCGACTTCGGCCTGCGCCGGATCGGCGTGGCCGTGGGCGATACCCTGACCCGCAGCGCCGCCCCCCACGCCACCGTGGCCTGCCATGACTCCGGACCCGACTGGGCGGCCATCGACCGCCTGATCCGCACGCTCGGTCCCGACCTGCTGGTGGTCGGCGCCCCGTATAATGACGATGGTTCCCCCGGTCGAATTGCCGCCGCCGCCGATGCCTTCGCGGCCGAGCTCGGCGCGCGCTGCAAACTCGCGGTGGAACGCGCCGACGAACGCTTCAGTTCCACCGAAGCGGCGAGCCTGCTGCGCGAGCAGCGGGCCTCGGGCCAGCGCCGGCGCAGCGTGAAGAAGGGCGACGTGGACAGCGCGGCTGCGGCGGTGCTGCTGACGGGCTGGCTGGAAAACAACAGATAGAACCCCACCGGGTTCGTTGGGAAGACGATGCAAAAGACCGAGCAGCGGCGGGCCGATGGCAGCCTGCGCCACCTCCTGACGCTCGAAGACCTGTCGCGCGACGAGATCGAATCGCTGCTGGAACGCGCGCAGCATCATGTGCGCCGGCTGGGCGAACCCGCGCCGCATTCCACGGCGCTGGCCGGCGTCACCGTGGCCAACATGTTCACCGAGCCTTCCACGCGCACGCGCGTGTCGTTCGAACTGGCGGCCAAGCGACTGGGCGCCGACGTGGTGAACCTCGAGGTGCAGCTTTCCTCGCGCGTCAAGGGCGAGAGCATGCTCGACACGGTGTTCACGCTCGAGTCGCTGCACGTGGATGTGTTCGTGCTGCGCGATGCCGAGGCCGGCGTCCCGGCCATGGTGGCCACGCATGTGGCGCCGCATGTCAGCGTGCTGTCGGCGGGCGAAGCGCATGTCTCGCATCCCACGCAGGGGCTGCTCGACGCACTGACGGTGCTGCAGCACAAGCAGCGCTGCGATGGACTTGCCATCGCGATTGTCGGCGACATCCGGCACTCGCGCGTGGCCCGCTCGGCGGTGCACGCCTTCCGCGCGCTGGGCACGCGCGATATCCGCATCGTGGCGCCTGCGGCGCTGATGCCCGAGGCGGACGAATTCAAGGGCTGCACGCGGTCCGCGTCGATCGAATCGGGCATCGAGGGCTGCGATGTGGTGATGATGCTGCGCATCCAGAAGGAGCGCTTCGCCAACACCACCATTCCCGCGGGCGACGATTATTTCCGGGAGTTCGGCCTGACGGCCGCGCGGCTGGCCAAGGCGAAGCCCGACGCCATCGTCATGCATCCGCAGCCGATGAACCGCGGCGTGGAAATCGACAGCGCCGTGGCCGATGGCCCGCGCTCGGTGATCCGCCAGCAGGTGACCAATGGCGTGGCCGTGCGCATGGCGGCGCTGGAAATCCTGGCGGCGCCGCTGGCCGCGCGCGGGAGAGCCTGATGGCTTACGCCACCGGCAAGCAGAACCGCGGCACCATCTTCGTGGAAGACGCCGCCATCCTGGCGCGCGAGGAATTCGCGGGCGCGCAGTACGTGCTGCGGCTGGCGGCACCCGAGACTGCCGCGCGCGCCAGCGCGGGCAGCTTCGTGCATGTGGTGGTCGATCCTTCCATCCCGATGCGTCGGCCGCTGTCGCTGATGCGCGCGGATCCCAAAGCGGGCTGGGTCGAACTGCTGTTCAAGATCCATGGCGAGGGACTGAAGCACCTGGCGGCGCGGCGCGTAGGCGAAACAGTGAACCTGATGGGCCCCATCGGCCGCGGCTTCACACCGCATGCCGACCGGCCGCGCACGCTGCTGCTGGGCGGCGGCGTGGGCATTCCCCCGATGGTGTTCCTGGCCGAAACCCTGCGCGCCCGTGCCAGCGAGGGATTCAAGCCCTTCGCGGTACTGGGTTCGGAACTGCCCTTCCCCTTCCGGGCGCGGCCCTCCACCCTCATCGTGCCCGGCATGCCCGATGGCGTGATCGCGGCGATGCCGCTGCTGGATTCCTGGGGCGTGCCCAGCCGGCTGACGACGAAGTCCGGATTCCCCGGCTGTCACGACGGCTTTGTCACCGACCTCGCGAAACTGTGGCTCGACGCGCTGGATGCCAAGGCGCGCGGCGAAGTGGAGCTGTTCGCCTGCGGGCCCACTCCCATGCTGAAGGCGGTGGCGGCGCTGGCGCGCGAGTACGCACTGCCCTGCCAGGTCTCGCTGGAGGAATACATGGCCTGCGCGGTGGGCGGCTGCGCCGGCTGCGTGGTCGAGGTGTCCACGCCCGCCGGCCCCGCCATGGAGCGGGTCTGTGTAGATGGCCCGGTGTTCGACGCCTACACTGTGTTCCAGCAATGACCGGCGCGGCCGGTTACTTCCATCAAGGGGGATGAGATGTTTTCGCTGAAGATTCGTGAATCCGCTCTGGCCGTATTGCTCGCCGGCTTCGCGCTGGCCGGCATCGCCACCGCCGCCGAGCCCGCCGCACCGCCGCCGCCGCCCAAGCCCTACGTGATCCAGGGCAACGTGCCCAAGTACGTGCGCGAGGCGGTGGAATCGAAGGACCGCACGCCGGCGATGACCTCGCGCGATGCCGACCGCAAGCCGGCCGAGCTGCTGGCGCTGTCGGGCGTGAAGCCCGGCGACCGCGTGGTGGAGTTCGCCTCGTTCGGCCAGTACTTCACCACGATGCTGTCGAGCATCGTCGGCAAGAAGGGCCTGATCTACATGTATGACTTGCCCTACACCGAGGCACGCGCCGGCGCGGCCAGCCGCGATTTCGTCGCCAAGCACCCGAACGCGCGCTACGAGCTGGTGGACTACAACAACATCCAGCTGCCGCAGAAGGTGGACATCGTCTTCAACGTGCTCTACTACCATGATCTGTCGATCAACAAGACCGACGTGGCGACGCTGAACAAGAAGGTGTTCGACGCGCTGAAGCCGGGCGGCACCTACTTCATCGTCGATCACAATGCGCGGCCGGGTTCGGGCCGTGAGGACACCGACAAGCTGCAC
The DNA here is from genome assembly GCA_046347045.1 of Steroidobacteraceae bacterium. Taxonomy (GTDB): domain Bacteria; phylum Pseudomonadota; class Gammaproteobacteria; order Steroidobacterales; family Steroidobacteraceae; genus ZC4RG30. Next base: position 189,944 of record JAXMGX010000009.1, on the reverse strand, counting down.
CGCATCGACCCGGCCGTGATCCGGCAGGAAGTCACGGCCGCCGGCTTCGAGCTGGTGGAAGACAGCAAGCTCCTGGCCAACCCCGAGGACGACCACACCTGGATGGTGTTCGCGCCCGGAAAGCGCGGCACCACCGACCAGGTGGTGCTCAAGTTCAGGAAGCCGAAGAAGAAGTAATCAGGCTGGCTGCGCGCGGCGCCAATCGGCGCCGCGCCAGCGCACATAGGCCACTTCGCGCAGCAGTACTGCCAGTGCGATCTGGGCGCCCAGCACCATCCAGGGTGCCTGCGCCATTCCCGCGTACAGCGGCCGCACCAGGCCGTAGAAGATTCCCGCCGCGATGCCGATGCCCGCGAGCGCATCGAAGAAGCTGCGCTGGTGCTGCTGCATCAGCCCCAGCCAGCCGGCGCAGAACCCCGGAACCAGCAGCGCGGGCAGCAGGTATCCCGGAGGCAGCGCAGGGCGCGGCGCCAGCAGCACCCATACACAGAGCGCGGCGATCGCCACGGCGATGCTCACCGAAAGCAGCACCTGCAGCAGCCGTCGCTCGATCCAGGCATGCAGTTCGAGCCGCGAGCGGCCGGCCGGCAGCCACAGCGCGTGCGCGCGTCGGGCCATGCTGCTGCCCAGTGCGCCGGTCACCAGCGTGACGCCCGACAGCGCGCCCAGCATCATCGACTGCAGGGGCCGGATGCCGGCGCCGCGGCCCAGCGCCCACTGCAGCACCAACAGCACCAGGCAGGCGGCCAGGCACTGCAGGCCCAGCACCAGTGGCGTGGCGTTGGCCAGCACCCAGCGCGACATCGCCTGTTCGCGCGTCAGCGAAGCCATTGGCGATACCGGCGCCTCTGCACCGCCCGCACCGGGCTCGCGCCGTCGCCATGCGGTGGCATGAATGCGGCGCGCGCGCAGGTACCACACCGCGAATACCACCCAGACCGCGGCGCTCATCGCAAGGCTCACAGGGCCACCGATCAGGCGCGAGGCGTCATCCATGCCCAGCGCGTGCAGCAGCAGTGCCGGCGCTTGCCAGACCAGCAGGGTGATCAGCGTCCACAGCGGGCTGCGGCTGGCGATGAACAGCACCACCGTGCACAGCGTGCCGAAATTCAGCGTCAGCGCGAGCATCATCAGCAGCGCCTCGGCGTCGGGCCGGTACTTCGGCGGCGCCTGCTGGAAGGCCAGCCAGTAGCAGAAGATCCACGCCATCGAGACCAGCAGCAGTATCGCCAGCGCGCCGGACAGCAGGCGGCCGCGCGCATGCGGTCGCAGCAGCAGCGCGCGCGAGGACGACAGCATCCTCAGGAACACGCCGCCGGTCAGCAGCGGCACGATCATCATCAGCATCACGCCGAAGAAGGTGATGGGCAGGCTGGACCCCGGCATGTTGTAGGGCAGCGAGAACACCTGACCCGCGACCAGCACCATGAAGCCGATGACGGTGAGCGCGCGCTGCAGCGGCAGCATCCAGAAGCCGATGCGCAGCAACTGCCAGAAGGTCTTCATGCGTGCACGGCGAGGAAGATGTCTTCCAGCGTCAGCGGCGTGACTTCCACCCGCGCGCCGGTCTGGCGCTCGATCCCGGGCAACCGGTCCGGCGACCAGTCGTGCATCACCAGCGTGGCGGAGCTGCCCTGAACGTAACAGTGTGTGGAACCGGCGATCTGCGGCGGCGCGATGAAATCCCGCTCGGCCCGCAGCACCAGCCGTACCGTGGATTCCTTGAGCTGGTCGAGCTCGCCCTGCCAGGCGATGGCGCCCTCGCGCAGTATCCACACGTGGCTGGCGACGCGCTCGATGTCGCTGACGATGTGCGAGGAGAACAGGATGGTGCGGTTGGTCTCGGCGGCGATCTCCAGCAGCGTGACCATGAACGCGCGGCGCGACACCGGGTCGAGTCCCGAGACCGGCTCATCCATCACCAGAAGGTCCGGCCGATGACCCAGCGCCAGCAGCGTCGCGATCTTCTGCCGCTCGCCACCCGACAGCACACCCACGCGACGATCCAGCGGCACTTCCCACTCCCGTGCCAGGCGCCCGATCAGCGCGTGGTCCCAGCTCGCATGGAAGGACGCGGCCAGCGCCAGGTGCTGCGCGCCGGTCATCAGCGACATCAATTCATCCTGCTGCGCCACGAAGCCGATGCGGCGCTTGCAGGCGGCCGACAGCCGGCTGCTGGGCTCGCCGAACACTCGCGCCTCGCCCGCCGTCGGCAGCGCGAATCCCAGCAGCAGATCGAGCAGCGTGGATTTGCCCGCGCCGTTCTTGCCCAAGAGGCCGACCACCGTGCCCGACGCGGCGCGCAGGTTCACGCCCTTGAGGATCTGCCGGCCGCCGGCGTCCTTTTCCAGGCCGCGGGTTTCGACTACGACTTCATCATTCATGATCCGACTCCCAGGTACGGTCGATCAGCGCGTCGAGTTCCCGGCGCGTGAGTTCGAGCTGCCGGGCCGACAGCACGAGCTGCCGCGCCTGCGGCTCGATCTGCTTCATGCGGCGCTCGGCCGAGTCCGCGCCGCGGCGGCGCGGCGCCACCGTCATCGGCCGGCCGCGGTTGCGCTGCAGGAGGCCTTCGGCCTCGAGCAGGCCGTAGGCCTTCGAAATCGTCATGGGATTCACGGCATGCAGCAGCGCGAGCTCGCGTACCGACGGCAGCTCCGCGCCCGACCGCAACTGGCCGCTGGCCACGAGTCGCCGCACCTGCTCCTGCAACTGGCGATAGATGGGGATGCCCGAGTGCGGGTCGAGGGTGAACATCAGAGCGCCGGTTTATGAAAAGTGCCCATGCGTATTAGTACAATAATACACATGACGGAAGGCAACCGTGCGCTGATCACGAATCCGGCATCGCGCGCGCAGAGAAGGACGCGGCTAGCGCGGGGCGTGCAGCCGGGGGCTGGCCTTGCGGCAGTCCTCCGCACCGCTGCCGGCGAAATCAGTGAACGGACCGACGCCGCGCGTGCTGCGGTACTCCCAGGGAGCGCGCGGCGAAGCCGACTTCCAGAGCCCCAGCCGCGCGGTTCTCGCGGCGGCCTCCATGTCGCACAGGATGGCGTCGGCGGCCCGCAGGTAGTGGCGATAGGCCCAGGCATTGCCCGACCGCAGCAGTTCCCGGTTCACGTTGTCACCACCGAGATACACGATGCCGACCAGGCGCTCGTAGCGGTCCTGCGAGATGGGCTCCACCAGCACGTCGTGGTCCAGCACGCGCCTGCTGAGCCATAGCAGGGCGTCCTGGCCACCCGGCTGGCCCCGCTCGGGCGCATCCACGCCATGCAATCGCACGCGTATCCGCCCGCTGGTCAGCAGCACATCGAGCGTGTCGCCATCGACGACGCGCACGACACGGCCGGCGAGCACGGCTTCGGCAGCAGGCAGCACGGCAGTGCCTGCCAGCAGGCCGAGCAACGCCACCAGCAGTGCCCGCCACCGGCTCGCAAGCATCTCAGCGGCCGGCAAGCATCCTGTGAATGGCATCGCGCCGCAGACTCTGTGCGATGTCTGCGGCGTTGGCCCGGTTGTTGTTGCGCAGGTCGACATTGGCTCCTGCGCCCAATAGTGCCTTGACCAGAGCCGCCGAGGCATCCCTCGCGGCGATGGTCAGCGCCGTGTCACCCTGCTTGTCGCGCAGGTTCACGTCGGCGCCGGCCCGCAGCAGCGCTTCCACCACGGCAAGCTGATCCGCCGCAGCGGCCTGCATCAGCGGCGTGGCCCCCAGTCGATTGGCCATGTTCACCGATGCTCCCGCAGACACGAGTGCCGGAACCTGCGCCGACAGCCCGCGCGCCGCGGCGGCTGCAAGAATGCTGTTGCCTTCGGCATCCGCGCCGCTGGCCGGTGCGCCCGTGGCCAGCAGTCGCTGCAGCGCCTTGCCGGAACCGGAAAGCGCCGCCTGCATCAGGCTGTCACGACCCGCGGCATCGCGCGCGCGCGCCGAGGCGCCGGCTTTCAGCAGCAGTTCGAGCAACGGCAGGTCATCGCGTGTCGCCGCGACCATCAGCGGCGTGCGTCCCAGGGAATCGGCAGCATCTACCGCTGCGCCGGATCGCAACAGCAGTTCAGCCAGTGGAAGCTGCCCGGCTGCGGCGGCTTCGACCAGCAGCGGAGCGCCGGTATTGCCGGGCTGCCTGGCAGCCGCACCTGCGCGGATCAGCCTTTCCACCATTTCCGGATTGTTCTGCTGGAGCGCCGTGCCCAGCGGACTGCGCCCGCGCGAGTCCTTCTGCTGGGCCGAGGCGCCGGCGGCCAGCAACAGGTCGACGGCTTCGATCACGCCCGCGTCCACCGCGGCGAACAGCGCGGAACTCTTCTGCGCGGGACTCCATGGTTGGCGCGCCAACATGGTCTTCAGCAATGCGGTGTTGCGACGCGTGGCGGCGATATCCAGATCCGCCATTCCCGTGTAGGCATCCCGCCCTTTCGCGCGTTGCACGTCGACGAGCGCCTGGGAACGCGCACTGGGTGGGCGACTGGGCTGCGCGCCACCGCCCTGCAGCGCGGCGATCACGCTCTTCGAGTTCCGTCGCAGCGCGAGGTCGAGCGGCCGGTCGCCATCCTTGTTTTCGGCATTTGGCGCAGCGCCTGCCGCCAGCAGCGCGGTGATGCGCTCGGGCGAGTCGACGGCGGTCGCCAGGTGCAGCGCCGTGTTGCCGTTTGAATCCACGACCGAGGGGTCAGCCTTCGCGCCAAGCAGCGCCGTCAGCGCGGCTGCCTTTGGCGCCGCAGCGCTCAGCATCAGCGCAGTCAGGCCATTCTGGTCGCGCGCATTCACGGCGGCGCCCGATTCCAGCAGCCATTGCACCGCTGCGGCCGCATCGGCGGCGGCGGCTATCCCGAGTGCACTGCGCCCGAAATCATCGACCGCAGCGGAAAGCTTCTTGTCGGAGGCCAATTGGCGCAACAGCGCCACATCGTCGCTGCGCGCGGCACGCAGCCAGGCCGCATCGCGCGCGGCCTGTTCGGCCAGATCCTGGGCGGGCAGAAATGCCAGCGGCAGTCGACCGGCTTTCAGCAGCTCGCGCGCCTCCTCCACGCCACCCTGAGCCGCCTGCTCCAGCCAGCGCTTTGCGCCGGCTTCATCCGGCGGCGTGCGTGTGGCCAGATCCACGGACAACAGCCACGCCGCTTTCGGCACTCCGGCGCCCGCAGCCTTTTCCAGCAGCGGCAGCGCCCGCGCCGGATCGGGCTCACCGGCGGGATTGGCGAGCAGCAGCGCGCCCAGCAGGTACATCGCGTGCGGATTGCCGCGCTTCGCCAGCGCATCCAGTTCGCGCATGGCGCCGTCGAAGTTCTTTTCGCGGATGGCAAGGCGTGCCTTGTCGAGCGCCTGGTCGCCACGCAGGACTGCCGCACTGCCCGCGCCCGCCGCAAACGCCGGCAAGCCTGCAGCAGCGCCGAGCGCCAGCACGCCGACCACCCATGCCACGCGCACCGCGGAACGCTCAGGCCGTGCCACGCTTGGTTTCCACATTGATGCCGATGGCCTCGAGGAAGGCGGTGGGCAGCACACCGCCGGCGCTGACGATCACCGCGTCATTTGGCAGGCGTTCCTGCCTGCCTTCGCAGTCCATCAGCACCGCATCCGGTTCGATGCGCAGCACATTGGATTTCAGCAGCGCGCGTAGCCGGCCGCTGGCGGTGGCCCGCTGCAGCTTCTCGCGGTTCTTGGCCTTGGCGCGCGAGAACGCGTCGCCGCGATAGGACAGCGTGACCTCGGTCTCCGGCACATCGGCGATGCTGGTGGCCGCCTCGAGCGCGCTGTCGCCGCCACCGACCACCAGCACGCGCTTGCCGCGGTACTGCTCGGCATCGATGAGGCGGTAGACCACCTTCGGCAGGCCCTCGCCTTCCACCCCCAGCTTGCGCGGCGTGCCGCGACGGCCGATGGCCAGGAGCACATGCTGCGCACGCAGCTCGCCCTTCGAGGTGCGCACGAAGAATCCGGCCGGCGTGCGGGCGATGTTCTCCACGCGCTCCCGGTAGCGGATCTTCACGCCGGTCATGCGTTCGACTTCCTGCCAGAAGGCCAGCAGTTCTTCCTTGCTGGTGCTCTTGAACTTCACCTTGCCCACCATGGGCAGTTCGGCGGGCGCGGTCATCACGACCTTGCCGCGCGGATACTGGAACACGGCGCCACCCAGCGAATCCTGCTCGAGGGTCGCGAAGCTCATGCGCTTCGACATCGCGGTCAGCGACGCGGAGAATCCAGCCGGCCCGGCCCCGACGATGATCAGGTCGAGCACGTTCGGGTCCTGGCTCTTCTCGATGCGCTCGGCGATGTGCTCGACGGCGCGGCGGCCCTGCTCCAGCGCATTGCGGATCAGGCCCATGCCGCCCAGCTCGCCGGCAATGAAGATGCCGGGCACGCTGGATTCGAATTCAGGCGTCAGCGTGGGGATGTCCACGCCGCGCTTCTCGGAGCCGAACACCAGCGAGATGGCACCCACCGGGCAGGCGGCGCGGCATGCGCCATGGCCGATGCAGTCGCCGGCGCTGATCAGGCTCGCCTTGCCATTGATCAACCCCAGCACGGTGTGCTCCGGCTGCTCGGGACAGGCACGCACGCAGGACCCGCACCCCACGCAGCGTGAAAGATCGATGACGGGATGCAGCGATACGGGCTCTGCGAGCCCCGCGGCCTCGGCGTCCTTCTTCGCCGCGATGCTGTGCTGCTCCACGCGGCGGCGCTTGCGCAGGTACCAGGCCCAGATGGCCAGCATCGGCAGGAGGTAGATGATCCAGGTGGCGTTCACTTGCGAAGCCTCGGCGAAGCGCCTTCCATATTCCAGTGTCGGTTTCACACGACGATGGAAAACGCATCGCACTGCAGGGTACGTACAGGTTTACCCCCACTCCTTAAGATTCGATTAAGCAGGCTCGTCGCATGCCACCGACGACGTGGAGCGAGCGTGATTTCGTTCAACAATACACCAGCCATTCTGACGGCCGCATGGCGACCGTGATATCTAGTCTTGGCGATTCAACAGGGAATTTCCGCAGCAAAACATGAACCTCGGCCCCGCAGCACTCTTCCTCACCGGCGCAGCAGCAGCCGTCGCGGCGATAGCCATTCTCATTCCCGTGAAGGCACAGGCGCTGCGCGCAGGCGCACTCCCCCGGCTGGCCGCCGCATTGGTGCTGGTGGTCCCGCTGATTCTCGTGATGCTGGTGGCGATGAACCCCGGCGGCGATGCACGCGGCGATGCGGCTGAACCGCTGCCCGCGCTCACCGCTTCCTCCGGCAATGCCGATTCGGACTGGGCGAGCGTGGCACACGCATTCGGCGCACCGACCGCGCAAGCCGGCAGTGCAGCCGGCGGGTCCGCGGAACAACGCGCCGAGATGAGCGTGTCGCAGATGGAAGCCGCCACGCGCGCGGCGCCCGAGAACCCGGCCCACTGGCTGGCGCTCGCGCAGACGCAACGCCTGGCGCGTGACTTCCCGGCGGCGGTCAAGGCGTATGCCACCGCGCTGAAGCTCGATGATCGCAATGCCGATGCCTGGGCGGACTATGCCGATGCGCTGGCCTCGGCCAACAATCGCAAGCTGGCGGGCGAACCGGCGAAGGCCATCGCGCGTGCGCTGGCGTTGCAGCCGCAGCACCTGAAAGGGCTGTGGCTCGCCGCCAGCCTCGACATGGAACTGCGCAAGTACGCCGATGCGCTGGGTCGATGGCAGCAGCTTCGCGCCGCCCTGCCGCAGGGTTCACCCGATGCGGCGATCATCGACGCCAACATCGCCGAGGCGAAGGAACTCGCCGCCGGCGCCGGCAAGGCCGGGGGCTGAATGCGCACGCAACGCGCCATGAGCCCGATGGTGCTGTTCACGCTGTTCTGCGTGGCGCTGATCTTCGTCGGCATGAATGCCGATCTCGGCCGCTTCATCACGCCGGAGACCGGCACCGGCTACATCCTGGGCATCGTCGGCGGCAGCATGATGCTGCTGCTGCTGGTTTATCCCGCCCGCAAGCGCATGCCGTCGCTGGCCGTCATCGGCAGTGTCAAGGCGTGGTTCCAGGTCCACATGGTGCTGGGCGTGCTGGGCCCGCTGCTGGTGCTGTTCCATTCGAACTTCCGCACCGGCGCCACCAACAGCAACGTGGCGCTGTTCTGCATGCTCACGGTTTCGGGCTCCGGCCTGATCGGCCGCTATTTCTATTCGCGCATCCACACGCAGATGGCCGGCAGCCAGGAAAGCCTCGCGGACCTTCGCGGCCAGATATCGAGGCTGCAGATGGTCTCCGACAGACTGGCCTTCGTGCCCGACTTCGCCGAACGCATCGCGACGCTCGAGGCGGTGATGACCTCGCGCCTGCAGTCGGTTCCGGGTCTGCTGCGCCCCACCGTGGTACTGGTGCGCGCATGGCAGGCGCGGCTGCGGATGTATTCGCACGTGCGCCGCTCGGCCCAGGCCTACGCAATGGTCCATGGCATCGGCGTGCAGCGGATGCAGCGCGAGATCCATGCGGCGCGCGAGCTGGCGCGGCGCCACATCGATGCGGTGCGACGCGTCACGGAACTTGCCACCTACGAGCGGCTGTTCTCGTTGTGGCACGTGCTGCATCTGCCGCTGTTCTTCATGCTGCTGGTGGCGGGCATCGTGCATGTGGTGGCGGTGCACGTGTACTGATCGATGCGAACAGGGAGGCTGGCATTGGTGCTGTGTGTAATCGGGACACTCGGCGGTTTCACTGGCGGCGCGCGCGGCGCGACGCTGGAAGGCCTGCTGATGCCCGGCCCCCTGCACAGCGAGCACGCCAAGCAGGAATCCGATTGCACCACCTGTCACAACCGCGCCGACCGTGCCCAGCAGGCCAGCCTGTGCTCGGCCTGCCACAAGGACGTCGCCGCCGACATCCGCGGCAAGCGCGGCCTGCACGGCAAGCGGCCGGAGATCGCCACGGCGCAATGCAACGCCTGCCACAGCGAGCACCTGGGCAGGAATGGCCGCATCCAGCCCGCGGTGGCCGCCGCCTTCGATCATTCGCAGACGGATTTCGCCATCGATGGCGCACATCGCGGCGTTGCCTGCGCCGGCTGCCACGTGGCGAGGAAGAAGTTCCGCGACGCGCCCACCGGCTGCGCCGACTGCCACAAGAAGGCCGAACCCCATCAGGGCAAGCTCGGCACCGATTGCGCCGCCTGCCACGAGACCTCGCGCTGGTCCACCGTGCGCTACGACCACGGCAAGACCCGCTTCGCGCTGCAGGCGCGGCATGCGCAGATCCCCTGCGCTGCGTGCCACGCGGCGAACCGCTGGAAGGACACGCCCATGGCCTGCGCCAGCTGCCACACTCCCGATGACGTGCACCGCGGCTCGCGCGGCACGGCCTGCGCCGACTGCCACACGCAGTCCTCGTGGAAGGACGCGAAGTTCGACCACGAGAAGGAAACCGGCTTCCCGCTGCTGGGCGCGCACCGCACCGCGACCTGCCAGTCCTGCCACCGCAGCGGGAAATTCGAGGACAAGATCCCCAAGGACTGCGCCGGCTGCCATGCGGCCATCGATTCCCATGCGGGCCGCATGGGCACCAAGTGCGAGAGCTGCCACGAGACCAGCGCCTGGAAGGAAACGCACTTCGTGCACGAGCGTGACACCAAGTACACGCTGCGCGGCGCCCACACCAAGCTCGCCTGCCACGCCTGCCACGTGGCGCGCGTGGCCGACCGCAAGCCGAAGCAGGAATGCGCGGCCTGCCATCGCGCCGTCGACGTGCACGCCGCGGCACTGGGCACGAACTGCGAGAGCTGCCACGGCGTGGATTCCTGGAAGAAGGACATCCGCTTCGACCATGACGTCACGGCCTTCCCGCTGCTGGGTCAGCACGTGGCGGTGCCCTGCGGGGGCTGCCACACCTCGAAGAAGTTCAAGGGCGCGCCCAAGGACTGCATCGGCTGCCACAAGGCCGACGACGTGCACAAGGGCAACCTGGGCAAGGACTGCGCGCGCTGCCACGGACCCAATGGCTGGACGCTGTGGCAGTTCGATCACCAGAAGGAAAGCGGCTTCGGCCTGACCGGCGCGCATTCGCGCCTGCAGTGCAATGCCTGTCATCGCCGCCCGGCGGGCGAAGCCAAGCTGGGCAAGGACTGCGCTGCCTGCCACGCCAACGACGACGTGCACCTGGGGCAGTTCGGCCGGCGTTGCGACACCTGCCATTCCACCATCTCCTTCAAACGCGCGAGGCCGCAATGATGCGCAATCGCCAGGTCATTGCAGTCCTCATGCTGCTGCTCTGCGCGCTGGGCTTCGCGGCCCCGCCAGCCCGTGCCGCCGAGGCCGCCAACTTCGATCACCTGACCACGGGCTTCGAGCTGACCGGCGCGCATCGCGACGTGCGCTGCGAGGGCTGCCACGCCGATGGCGTGTTCAAGGCCACGCCGCGCACCTGCGCCGCCTGCCATGCCACCGGCACGCGCATCGGCGCCATCGCCAAGCCGGCCACGCACATCGTCAGCACCGAGCGCTGCGAGTCCTGCCATACCACCGTGGCCTTCCGGCCGGTGACGCGCTTCGAACACACCGAGGTGCGCGGCAGCTGCGCGGCCTGCCACAACAACGTGCAGGCGGCCGGCAAGCCGCCCGGACACATCGTCACGAGCGCAGCCTGCGATTCCTGCCACTCCACCACCTCGTGGACACCGGTGCGCCGCTTCGACCATACCGGCATCACCAGCGGTTGCGCGGCCTGCCACAACGGCGTCGCGGCCACCGGCAAGTCGGCGCTGCACCTGCCCACGGGCAACAACTGCGAGTCCTGCCACCAGACCACGGCCTGGTCGCCCGCCACCTTCGACCACACCGGCATCACGGCCAACTGCTCCGGCTGCCACAACGGCACGCGCGCCACGGGCAAGAACACCACGCACATCCTCACCACGGACCGCTGCGAGGCCTGCCATATCGTGACGGTGTGGAAGCCGGCCACGCGCGTGGACCACAACGAGGTGCAGGGTGCCTGCTTCGCCTGCCACAACGGCACCACGGCCACGGGCAAGACCGCCACCCACCTGCCCACCAGCAACGAGTGCCAGGCCTGCCACAGCACCATGGCCTGGAAGCCGGCGAGTCGCTTCGACCACACCGGCATCACCGCCAAGTGTTCGAGCTGCCACAACGGCACGCAGGCCACCGGCAAGAACGCCGGCCACATCAGCACCACCGATTCCTGCGAGAGCTGCCACACGACCAACGTGTTCAAGCCGGCGCTGCGCGTCGACCATACGCAGGTGCTCGGCACCTGCTCGGCCTGTCACAACGGCACCACCGCCAAGGGCAAGCCCGCCACGCACATCCCGACCACGCTGAACTGCGACAGCTGCCACTCCACCAGCACCTGGCTGACCGGGCACTTCGATCACACCGGCGTGACCAGCGGCTGTTCGAGCTGCCACAACGGCACTCAGGCCACGGGCAAGCCGGCCACGCACATCGCCAGCACGCTGGTTTGCGAAGCCTGCCACGCGACCACGGCCTGGCGGCCGACGACGAAGGTGGACCACATGCAGGTGCAGGGCACCTGCTCGGCCTGCCACAACGGCACCAGCGCCACCGGCAAGCCGGTGAATCACATCCCCACGTCGCAGAACTGCTCGACCTGCCATTCGACCATGGCCTGGCGGCCCTCGACGTTCACCCACGCCGGCATCACCACCGGCTGCGCGAGCTGCCACAACGGCACCAATGCCACCGGCAAGAGCGCCACGCACATCGTGGCGACCAACCGCTGCGAGGCCTGCCACGGCACCACCGTGTGGTCACCGGCCACGCGCACCGACCACAACGAGGTGCAGGGCAGCTGCTTCTCCTGTCACAACGGCACCATCGCCACGGGCAAGAACCCGACCCACATCGCCACCCACAACAACTGCCAGTTCTGCCACTCCACCACGGCCTGGAAGCCGGCCACCACGTTTGATCACACCGGCATCGTCAGCGGCTGTTCGAGCTGCCACAACGGCACGCAGGCCACGGGCAAGAACGCGACGCACATCGCCAGCTCACTCGTGTGCGAAGCCTGCCATGCCACCAGCGCCTGGCGGCCGGCCACGCGTGTGGATCACTCGCAGGTGACGGGCACCTGCTCGGCCTGCCATAACGGCACCAGCGCCACCGGCAAGCCGGTGAATCACATCCCCGCGTCGCAGAACTGCTCGACCTGCCATTCGACCATGGCCTGGCGACCCTCGACGTTCACCCACGCCGGCATCACCACCGGCTGCGCGAGCTGCCACAACGGCACCAATGCCACGGGCAAGAGCGCCACGCACATCGTGACGACCAGCCGCTGCGAGGCCTGCCACGGCACCACCGTGTGGTCACCGGCCACGCGCACCGACCACAACGAGGTGCAGGGCAGCTGCTTCTCCTGCCACAACGGCACCATCGCCACGGGCAAGAACCCGACCCACATCGCCACCCACAACAACTGCCAGGTGTGCCATTCCACCACCGTGTGGAAGCCGGCCACGGCCTTCGACCACACCGGCATCGTCAATGGCTGCGCGAGCTGCCACAACGGCACGCAGGCCATGGGCAAGAACCCGACGCACATCGCCAGTTCCAACCTCTGCGAGAACTGCCACACGACCAATGTGTTCAGGCCGGCGCTGCGCGTCGACCACACGCAGGTGACCGGCACCTGCTCCTCCTGCCACAACGGCACCACGGCCACGGGCAAGGGCACCAACCACGTGCCCACCACGCAGCAGTGCGATGGCTGCCATACGACGCTGGCGTGGACGCCGGCCACGTTCTCGCATGCGGGCATCACCACGGGCTGCTCGACCTGCCACAACGGCACCATCGCCACCGGCAAGGCGGCCACGCACATCGCCTCGACGGTGGTCTGCGAGTCCTGCCATGCCACCACAGCCTGGCGGCCCGCCACGAAGGTGGACCACACGCAGGTGACCGGCACCTGCGCCTCCTGCCATAACGGCACCACCGCGACGGGCAAGAACGCGAGCCACATAGCCAGCACCACGTCGTGCCAGAACTGCCACTCCACCACGACCTGGCGGCCGGCGACGCGCGTCGACCACACGCAGGTGACCGGCACCTGCTCTTCCTGCCACAACGGCACCAAGGCCACGGGCAAGGGCACCAACCATGTGCCCACCACGCAGGAGTGCGGCACCTGCCACACGACGGTGGCGTGGACGCCGGCCACGTTCTCGCATGCCGGCATCACGACGGGCTGCTCGACCTGCCACAACGGCACCATCGCCACCGGCAAGAGCGCCACGCACATCACGTCCACGACGAGCTGCCAGTCCTGCCATGGCACCACCACCTGGCGCCCGGCCACGAAGGTGGACCACACGCAGGTGACCGGCACGTGCTCCTCGTGCCACAACGGCACCATCGCCACCGGCAAGACCGCCACGCACGTGGCCACCACCAGCAACTGCGATGCCTGCCACTCCACGCTGGCCTGGCGCCCGGCCGTGTTCGACCATGCGGGCGTGCAGCCCGGCACCTGCGCGAGCTGCCACAATGGCGTGCAGGCCACGGGCAAACCGGCCACGCATATCGTCACCAGCGATTCCTGCGACGTCTGCCACAGCAAGCTCGCCTGGAAGCCCGCGACCTTCGATCACAGCAAGATCACCAGCGGCTGCCAGGGCTGCCACAACGGCACCTCGGCCACCGGCAAGAACACCGGCCACATGCAGACCGCGCGCGACTGCAACATCTGCCACAAGTACCCGAACTGGACGCCGCTGATCTTCAAGCACACGTCCAGCGAGTACCCGGGCGACCACACGGGCACGAACCCGACCTGCACGGGCTGCCATACGACGAATACCGACCAGGCGACCTGGCCGTATCCGGCGCATCGCCCGGCCTGCGCCGGCTGCCACCAGAACAAGTACAAGCCCGATCCGCACACCAAGTACGGCAACGTGAAGTACACGGTGGCGGAGCTGAAGAACTGCTCGGGCGCCTGCCATACGTACACCGACTCGACGTTGAAGACCATTTCCAAGACGCGCAATGGTCCGCAGCACCGGGTGACGCAGCGCAGCTTCAACTGATGCGCCGGTCCGACTCGTCAATCCTGGTGCTGGCAGCGGCGCTGGCGCTGTCCACGACCGCTGCCAACGCCCAGACCGGGCGGCTGCTGGCCGGCAGCGGCGTCACCGCGCGCGACGATCACCTCGATCTCGCGCTCGATTTCACCTGCTCGCTGCGCTACCAGACGCATACTCCGGCTGCCGAGGGCGACGAGGTGCACGTGCAGCTCGGCATCGGTCCCGACTGCCAGTTGCCGCCTTCTGCCCAGTTCCCCGTCGAGCGGCTGCTGACGGGCGATGCCGAGGGGCTGGTGCGCAGCGTGGAACTGCAGCCCGGCCTTGCCGGCGGCGCGGAATTGATCGTGCGCTGGAACCGCATCGAGAAATACGTGCTGGCGCCCACCACCGGCATGCGCGGCCTGCGCATCCGCGTGCAGCGCCGCGGCGCGGCCTCGCGCGTGGAGGTGGGCGAGGACCTGCAGAAGGCCGGTGGCTTCGCGGTGAACCTGCTCTCCTCGCAGGAGAAGTTCAGCGACATCGACGTGGCCAAGGCGGCCGCACTGCTGCGCACGCCGGTGTTCGTCTCGCAGCGCGAGGTGGATGGCGTGACCTGGTTCCGGCTGCGCGCCGGCCCGTTCGATTCCCGGCGCGAGGCAGATGCCGCGCTGCGCGCCGCGCGCGGCAGCTACCCCTCGGCGTGGCTCGGCATCGACGACGAGGTGGCACCCACGGCCGATGCGACGGAGCCCGAAGTGGTTTCCCGCGTTGCAAGTCCCACCCGCAAGCCCGAGACGCGCGCCGATGCCGCGCTCGATGCCCGGCTCGACGAGGCGCGTCGCGCCATGTCGGCGAAGCGCTTCGACGACGCCATTACACGCCTGACCCAGATCGTGGCCTCCGAGGACTACCTGCATCGCATCGACGCCGCGGAGCTCTTGGGTCTTGCGCGCGAGCGCAAGGGCCAGCTCGCCCAGGCCAAGGCGGCCTACGAGGACTACCTGCGCCGCTATCCGGATTCGCCGGCCGCCGGACGCATTCGCCAGCGCCTGCAGACCCTGCGCACCGCCAGCCTTCCGGGCCGGCGTGGCACCGGTGGCGGCGATGCGACCGTGGGCTGGAGCGCATTCGGCGGCGCCTCGCAGATCTACCGCCGCGACGACACCCAACTGGCAAGCGCCGCGCTGTCGCGCGACATCACCACGCAGAACGCGGTGCTCACCGATGTGGACGGCCTGGTGCGCCGCCGCGGCGAGCGGCTGGATTTCACCAGCCGCGTGAGCATGGGGTACATCAAGGACCTCATGAAGACCGGGCGCGGCGACCAGCTGCGCGTGTCCTCGGCCTATGCCGAACTCAATGACCGCGAGCTGGGCCTCGGCATGCGGCTGGGCCGGCAGTCGCGCGGCATGGCGGGCATCTCCGGCGCCTTCGACGGCCTGCTGTCCACCTGGCAGTGGCGCGACAACATCGGCTTCGGCGCCGTGGCCGGCCTGCCGGTGGAAAGCACGCGCAATGGCCCGGCCACGAACCGCCGGTTCCTGTCGCTGAGCGCGGACTTCGCCAACGCCAGCCGCAGCTGGGACACGGCCTTCTACGTGCTGGGCCAGCAGTACGCGGGCGAGGTCGACCGCCGTTCGGTGGGTGTTGAAACCCGGCTCATCCGCCCCGGCCGCACGCTGGTGGCCATGGCCGACTACGACGTGTATTTCCACGGCCTGAACAGCGTGGCCGTGCTGGGTACGCTGGTCACTGATTCACGCTGGACATTCAATGTCGATGCCAGCCGGCAGCGCAGCCCCATGCTCAGCATCCGCAATGCGCTGATCGGCCAGCCCACCGTGGTGTTCAACGACCTGTTCCAGCAGTTCACGCCCGATGAAATCGACCAGCTCGCCACCGACCGCTCGGCCAGCCTCACGCAGTTCGGCCTCACCGCAGCCCATCCGCTGGGTGATCGCGGCCAGTGGACGATGAACCTGATGTCGACCAATCTCTCGGGCACGCCCGCCTCCGGCGGCGTCGAGGCCGTCCCCTCGCTGGGCCGGGATGACGCCGCCACCACCGAGCTGATGTGGAACAGCCTGCTGCGCGAGGGCGACACGCAATCGATTGCGCTGCGCTACCAGCGCGGCGGCACGGGCACGTTGATGTCCGCCGGCCTGGGCAGCCGGCTGCCGCTGGGCGCGGGCCTGCGGCTCACCACACGCATCCGGGCCGACCGACGCACCGACATGCCCGATGGCAGCAACGAGTGGGTGTACGTGCCCTCGCTGCGGCTCGACTGGCTGCACGGCCGCAATTCCATCGAGCTCGAGGCCGGGGCGGAACTCGGCAAGCGGTCGCTGATCGCAACCACTGAAGACCGCAAGCGCTATTTCTTCAGTCTCGGCTACCGGTTGTCGCTGGACACGCGGCGATGAGCAGCCGGCGCACATTCATCGGCGCGCTGCTGCTCGCAGGACTGCTGCCCGCGGTGGCCGGGGCTGCCAGCGGCACCATCCTCGACCGCAGGACCGGCGCCACGCTGCAGCTTTCCACCGAACCCTGGGTGCTGGCACTCGACCAGCCGCATCTGGCGGCGCATGCGCGCGACTACATCGCGCTGTATGCGGTGGAGATCAACATCGCAGGCAAGCGCGGCTACCACCTGGCGGCATTCCTGTGGTCCACCGTGCCCGGCCGCGGCCAGTACGCGGGCGACAAGCCCGTGCTGCAACTGCGCGCCGGCGATCGTGAATTGAAGCTGGATCCCCTCGGCCGCACGCCGCGCGACATGGGCATCAGCCAGTGGCCGCTGAAGCCGCCAGGCCACGGCGCGGTGCTGGCCATCTACGAAGTGGATGAGGCGCTGCTGCGCGCGATGTCCACCGACATCAAGCTGCAGGTGCGGCCGGCCAGCGACGCGACGCTGCCCGAGGATGTCTGGTTCGACGTGTGGCGCAGCGGCCGCCGGGCCTTCGCGGAATTCAGCGCCCGCACGCTGGAATAGGCGCTGCCTTCAGGCAGCCTGCCTGAATTTCACCGACACGCGCGTGCCTCGCTCGCCGGCACCTGCGGCAATGGCCACGCGCGCGCCGTGCACGTCGGCCACGCGGCGCACGATGGAAAGTCCCAGGCCGCTGCCCGTTGCCTTCTGACCCGGCAGGCGGTGGAAGCGCTCGAACACCCGCTCGCGTTCCGTTTCGGGAATCCCCGGGCCATCGTCCTCGACCGCGAGCACCGGGCCATCGTGATTGGCGCCGGTGACCACGGTGATGTGACCACCTGCAGGCGTGTAGCGCAGCGCGTTGTCGATGAGGTTGCGCACCATCACCGACAGCAGCGCCGGATCGGCCCGGGTCGGGCCGGGCTCGAGCGCGCCGGAAAGCTCGATGCCGCACTGGTCCGCGCGGCCGCGATGGGCGGCGAGCTGTTCGCGCGCCACCTCGGCCAGATCCACTTCGCGCAGCTTGTCATGCTGCAGTGGCTGGTCGGCGCGCGCCAGCGCCAGCAACTGCTCCACCAGGCGGGTGCTGCGGTCGACGCTGGCCAGCAGGTCGCGCGCGGTGGTCTCGCGTTCCTGGTCATCCCGGGCCCCGATCAGCACCTGCGCATTGGCGCGAATTGCGGCCAGCGGGGTGCGCAGTTCGTGCGCGGCATCGGCGGTGAAGCGCCGCTCGGTCTGCAGCGCATTGCGGATGCGGGTCAGCAGGCGGTTCAGCGCATCGACCAGCGGCCGCACTTCGCGCGGCGCACCGGAGGCATCCACTTCGCGCAGGTCCTGCTCGCTGCGCTCGCCCACAGTGGCGGCCGTGCGGTACAGCGGCTCGAGCGTTGCATCCACGATCAGCCAGATCAGCACCGCCGCCACCGCCAGCAGCAGCAACGCGCCGCCTGCCATCTGCCACAGCGCCAGGCGGTCGAGCTGCGTATGCCGCGATGGCTCCTGTGCGATCTGGATCTGCAGCGTCCGGCTGCTGTTCCAGGTGGAGTACGCCCGCCATTCATGGCCATCCAGCCGCGTCCAGCCGAAGCCCTCCACCTCGAATGGCAGCAACGGCGGCCGCGGCGGCGTGCCCGCACGCGCAGCGGCCTGCATCGAGGGCGTCCAGATCTGGAAGCGGAATCCCTCTGGACCGGGCTTGGTCTCGGCCTCAAGGAGCTCGAGGCCCAGGATCTGCCCATGCTCGGTCATCTCGTGCTCTGCAAGCTGCAGCAGCAGGCCCGCCGACTCGTGCAGCGAGTCATCGAAGAGGCGGTCGCTGGCCTCGTGGTGCGCCCGCCAGTTCATCACGGCGCTGGCGCCGAACAGCACCGCGGCCAGGCTCACCAGCAAGGCAAGCAGCCGCGTGCGCAGCGACCACTTGCGCGGTTCAGACGTTGTCGATGACATATCCCTGGCTGTGGACGGTCCTTATGAGGTCCTTGCCGAGTTTACGCCGCAGGTTGTGCACATGGACCTCGATGGCGTTGCTCTCGATGTCGCTGCTCCAGTTGTAGAGGGATTCCTGCAGCTGCGCGCGCGTGCGCACGCGCCCGCGGTTTTCCAGCAGGTGCAGCAGCAGCATGAATTCGCGCCCCGTGAGCGACACCGGCTGGCCCGCGCGCGTCACCTGCCGCGCCGCCGGATCGACCTTGATGTCACCGTGCACGAGCGCGGCCTGCGGGCGCCCCATGGCGCGGCGATGCGCGGCCCGCAGCCGCGCGCCGAGCTCCTCCATGTCGAAGGGTTTGACGATGAAATCGTCCGCGCCACTGTCCAGCCCTTGCACCCGGTCGCGGATCTCGTCGCGCGAGGTGATGATGAGAATGGGAGCGGCGAAGCCATCGCGGCGCAGGTTGGAGATGACCTGCATTCCATCCTGGCGCGGCAGGCCGAGGTCGAGCAGCACCGCATCGTAGTTGCCATCCCGTGCGGCCAGCTCGGCGGCCACGCCATCCTGCAGCCAGTCCACGGCATGCCCCTGTTGCGCGAGCCCGGTCTGCAGGGCCCGCCCGATGTGCTCGTCGTCTTCCACCAGCAGCAGTCGCATCGCCTGACTCATCCTAAAAGACAGGACTCCCCAATGACCGCATAGCGTAAAGGGATCGCCTTAAGCATGACTTAAGGCCCATTGGACAGTATTGGACACCTTCTGCTGGAGATGGGCCGATGCGAATGAGCTTCACCCTGCGGGCGTTGTGCACCGCCTTCCTTGCCGCCCTGGTTGGCGTCGTGGCCTGCGCCGCCGAGGCCCCGGCCCAGAAGATCCCCATGACTGGCGCGCAGCTCCAGGCCGCCGGCGTGACCTTTGCCGCTGCCCAAGCGGTGCAAGCCGGGGCGATTGCTGACGGCGCGGGCCTGTCGCTGCGCCTTGCGGGCCGCGCAACGGTGCCCAATGCCGCGCTGGACCAGGTGCTGGCGCCTGTCGAGGGTCGCATCGAAGCGCTGCTGGTGGATCCGGGGCAGAACGTGCGCGCGGGCCAGGCGCTGGTGCGCATCCGCAGTGCCCAGGTGCTGGAGCTGCAGCGCGAACTGGTGACCGCACGCTCGCGCGCCGAGCTTGCGGAGTCCCGCGCCCAGCGCGACGGGCAGCTTCATGCCGAAGGCATCATCGCGCGCAACCGCCTGCTCGAAAGCCAGGCTGCCGCCACCGAGGCCGGAGCGGCGCTGCGTGCACAGGTGCAGATGCTGCGCCTGGCCGGTTTTTCCGACACCGCGGTGCAGAGGATCAAGGCCGCCAGCGACATCGTGCCCGCCGTGACCCTGGTCGCGCCCCGCGCCGGCCGCGTGCTGCAGGTCGCGGTGACGGCAGGCCAGAGCATCGCCCTCGGCGATCCGCTGCTGCGGATCGCCTCGCTCGACCGCCTGTGGGTGGAGATCCAGGCCACGCGCGAGCAGGCGCAGGGCATCCACACCGGCGATGCGGTGGCGGTGGCCGGCTGCCCCGAGGCCGGCCGCGTCATTGCCACGGCGGCGCTGCTGGATGCGCAGAGCCAGACCATCGCCGTGCGCGCGGAGATCCCGCGCGCCGCCACCTGCCTGGTGCCCAATCAGTTCGTCGAAGCGCTGGTTTCGCCGCGCGCCGCGGCGGGCCTCGTGGCCGTGCCGGAAGCCAGCGTCGTGCAGCATGGCGGCGGCAGCTATGTGTTTACCCGCACCGGCGATGGCTTGCAGCCGTTGGCGGTGACCGTTGAACGTCGCGCCAGCGGCAGTGCCTGGATCCGCGGCAACCTTGCCCCGGGTGCACAGGTGGCCAGCAGCGGCCTTGCTGCCATCAAGGGTAGCTGGCTGGGCCTCGGCGCAACCTCGCAGGCGCCGTAGAAGATGCTCGCGCGACTGGTCGCGATGTGCCTTTCCCAGCGCCTGCTGGTGCTGGTGCTGGTGACGCTGCTCGCGGGCCTCGGCCTGTGGGCGCTGCGGGGTCTGCCCATCGATGCCTTTCCCGATATCTCCTCCACGCAGGTGAAGATCATCATGAAGGCCCCGGGCATGACGCCCGAGGAAGTGGAGACGCGGATCACCGGGCCGATCGAGCAGGAACTGCTGGGCATCCCCGGGCAGACCATGCTGCGTTCGCGCTCCAAGTACGCCATCGCCGACATCACGCTGGATTTCGAGGACGGCACCGATATCTACTGGGCGCGCAACCAGGTCAGCGAGCGCCTCGCCGGCGTCGTGCCCAACCTGCCCGCCACCGCCAGCGGCGGCCTTGCGCCGATCAGCACGCCGCTGTCGGACATGTTCATGTTCACGCTCGAGGGTCCGCAGTCGCTGGAAGAAAAGCGCACGGTGCTCGACTGGGTGATCCGGCCGCAGCTTCGCGGGCTGCCCGGCGTTGCCGACGTGAATTCACTGGGCGGATTCGTGCGCAGCTACGAGGTGGTGCCCGATATCGCGGCGCTGGCGGCGCGTGGCATCACGCTGGGCAACCTGCACGATGCGCTGATGACCAACAACCGCAGCGACGGCGCCGGCCGCCTGCAGGAGAACGAGGAAAGCTGGCTGATCCGCGCCGATGGCGATGTGCGCAGCCCGGCGGACCTCGCCGCCATCGTGGTTGCCTCGCGCGGCGAAACCGCCGTGCGGCTGGGCGACGTGGCGCAGATCCGCATCGGCGCGCTGACGCGCTACGGCATGGTGACGCAGCAGGGCACGGGCGAGGCCGTGGAGGGGCTGGTGATCGGCCTGCGCGGCGCGAATGCGCAGCAGGTGGTCGAATCGGTGCGCGAGCGGCTGCGGCAGATCGAGCCCACGTTGCCCAAGGGCATGCACACCAGCATCTTCTACGACCGCGGTTCGCTGGTGGAGCGCGCCGTAGGCAATGTGTCCAGCGCGCTGGCCGAGGCCGCGGTGCTGGTGCTGGTGCTGCTGTTCCTGTTCCTGGGCAATGTGCGCGCCGCGGTCGCCGTCATCCTCATCCTGCCGCTGGCGGCACTGACCACCTTCCTCGCCATGCGCCTGCAGGGGCTGTCGGCGAACCTGATGTCGCTGGGTGGCCTTGCCATCGCCATCGGCATGCTGGTGGATGCCGCGGTAGTGGTGGTGGAGAACATCGAGGCGCACCAGGCACAGCCCGGCGCGGCGCGGCATTCGCGCCTGCACGTGATCTATCGCGCCACCGCCGAGGTGGCCGCGCCGGTCACGGCCGGCATCGCCATCATCGCGCTGGTGTTCCTGCCGCTGCTGAGCCTGCAGGGCCTGGAGGGCAAGCTGTTCAAGCCCGTGGCCATCACCATCGTGTTCGCGCTGCTGGGTTCGCTGCTGCTGTCGCTCACGGTGGTGCCCGTGGCGGCCACCTGGCTGCTGAAGGGCAGCCATTCCACGCCGCGGCTGGTGCAGTGGCTCGAATCCCGCTACCGCCGGCTGCTCGAATGGGCGCTGCGGTCCGAGCGAACGGTGTTCATCGCCGCGGGCGCCGCGCTCCTGGCCGCTCTCGCCACGTTCATTTTCCTGGGCAAGTCGTTCATGCCCACGATGGATGAAGGCGATGTGGTCATCCAGCACGAGAAGCTGCCTTCCATCGGCCTCGCCCGCTCGGCGGCCACCGACTTGGAGATCCAGAAGGCGCTGCTCAAGGAAGTGCCGGAGATCGAGCGTATCGTGGCGCGTGTGGGTTCGGACGAACTGGGCCTCGACCCGATGGGCACGAACGAGACCGATGGCTTCGTGAAACTCAAGCCCCGCGATCAATGGCGCCGCCGCGACAAGGCCTGGGTGGTGGACCAGATCCGCGCGGTCACCGACCGCTACCCCGGCGTGAACACCAGCTTCACCCAGCCCATCGAGATGCGCGTATCCGAGCTGATCTCCGGTGTGCGTGGCGACCTCGCGGTGAAGGTGTTCGGCCCCGACCTTGCGACGCTCGAGCAGCTTGCCCAGCGCATCGCCGGCGAGCTGGAACAGATCCGCGGCAGTGAAGACGTGAACGCCACGCAGAACGGCGGCGTGCAGTACCTGCAGGTCTCGCTGGACCGGGCGCGGATCGGACGCGCCGGACTCGATGTGGAAGCGGTGCAGGACGACCTGCGCACACTGGTGGAAGGCCGGCAGGCTGGCGTGGTGGTGGAATCCGGCCGACGCCTGCCGCTGCTGCTGCGCGGGCCGCTGGCGTCGGCCGAGTCCGGTGGTCCCGATCATTTCGCCCAGCTGCGGCTGCCGGTCGCCGAGGGCAATGCCCTGCCGCTGAGCGAGCTCGCGCGGCTGACGCGCACCGAGGGCCCGGTGAAGATCGAGCGCGAGAATGGCGCGCGCATGGCGGTGATCCGCAGCAATGTGCGCGACCGCGACCTGGTGGGCTTCGTGGAGGAGGCCCGCGCCCGCATCGCCCGCAATGTGCCGCTGCCCACCGGCTACCACCTGACCTTCGGTGGCCAGTTCGAGAACCAGCAGCGCACGGCGGCGCGGCTCGGGCTCGTGGTGCCCGTGGCGCTGGCGCTGATCTTCCTGCTGCTGTTCGCCACCTTCACCTCGGTGCGGCAGGCGCTGCTGGTGTTCGTGAACATCCCGCTGGCGCTGGTCGGTGGCGTGTTCGCGCTGGCCGTGGCCCGCGAATACCTGTCGGTGCCCGCCTCGGTGGGCTTCATCGCGCTGATGGGCATCGCGGTGCTCAATGGCCTGGTGATGATCAGCTACTTCAACCAGCTGCGCGCGCGCGGCATGCCCGTGGAAGAGGTGGTGCGCGAGGGCGCGGTGCGGCGGCTGCGTCCGGTGCTGATGACGGCCAGCATCACGGCCTTCGGCCTGGTGCCGCTGCTGTTCGCCACGGGCCCGGGCTCCGAGATCCAGAAGCCGCTGGCCGTGGTGGTGATCGGCGGCCTGGTCAGCTCCACGGCACTGACGCTGGTGCTGCTGCCCAGCCTCTTCCGACGTTTCGGTGTGGGGAAGTAGATGGATGCCATGCACGACTGCCTGCTGACGCTTTCCTGCCCCGCCGAGGTGGAGGAGGAACTCATCGACCTGCTGCGTGAGCATCCGCAATGGGTCAGCGGCTTCACGTCGCTGACTGCGGAGGGATTCGGCTCCGGCACGACGCTGCACTCGGCGATGGAACAGGTGCGCGGGCGATCGCGGCGCCGGCTGCTGCAGGTGGTGCTGTCGCAGGCGAATGTGCAGCCGCTGCTCGAGGCCCTGCGTTCGGCCATACCCAGCGAGGAAGTGGCATGGTGGACCGTGCCCGTGAACGGCTTCGGGAGGTTTGCATGAGGCGCATCGCCTTCGCGCTCGGCACGGGGCTGCTGGCGCTGGCCGCGCAGGCCGACAACGGCGGTCTGCCGGCGCAGGACATGGTGATGCAGGCCCTGCGCGAATCCCCGCGGCTGCAGGTGCAGGTCGAATCCATCGAACAGGGCATGCAGCGGCAGCGCAAGCGGCGCGCCGGCCCGCATGAGTGGCAGGTGGCGGCCATGCAGCAGCAGCGCACCGAGGCCAGCGGTCAGCGCTTCGACGAACAGGAATATGGCCTGCAGCGCGGATTGCGCTGGCCCTGGAAGGTGTCGATCGACCGCCGTCTGGGCACGCAGGAGCGTCTGGTGGGCGAGCTCACCTACAGCGATTCATGGCACGAGGCCGGCCGCGACCTGCTCGACATGTGGTTCGAGTGGGTGGGCGCGGAGCAGTCGGTGAAGATCGCCGACGCCCAGCTTCAGTCGCTGCAGGAACAGCAGCGCAGCGTGGCGCGCCGCGTCGAGGCCGGTGATGCGGCGGCCGTCGAGCAGCAGCTCGCCGACGCGGAATCCCAGCGCATGCGGGCCACGCGCAATGCTGCCGCCATGGCGGCGATGCGCACGCGCGAAGCCCTGGCGCGCGAATTTCCGTTGTTGCCACTGTCCACGCCCGCATCGCTGGATGAGCCCGTGCCCCTGTCCGGCACCGATGAGGAGTGGCTGCAGATCATCACTGCGGACAACCACGAGCTGGAGCTCGCCCTGAGTCAGGCGAAGGCCGCGCGGCTCCTGGCCGAGCGCGCGTCGGCCGACAGGCTGGCAGATCCCACGCTGGCGCTGCGCTACAGCGACAACCTGGATGGCAACCGGCGGCTGCTGGGATTGACCGTCACGCTGCCGATCGGCGGCACCGCCCGGTCGGCCGATGCGGCGCTGGCGCGCAGCGAATCCCGCGCGGCCGAGGCCAACGTGCGGCTGGTCACCGACCGGGTTCACTCCGATGCGCGCGCGGCCATCGCCGCGGCGCGGCTGGCCATGCGCAACTGGCAGGATCTTGCCGAGGCGAGCAGCCGCATGCGCCGCGCCGCCGATGCCGCGGCGCGCGGTTACGAGCTGGGCGAGCTGGACCTGGCCGTGGTGCTGGCGGCGCGTCGCCAGGCGCTGGAGGCCGAACAGCAGCTCATGATCGCGCAGGTCTCGGCGCTGCACGACCACGCGCGGGTGCTGCTCGATTCGCACAGGCTCTGGGCCCTGCCCGAGGGGCACGAACCCATCGAGCCTTAGCCGCATTCCTGCTTTTCGCGGCGGATGTCGAAGCTGATCGGCCCGGCGGTGGCGGGCAGCACCACCATGTCGGCCGGTGCGGTGATGGCCTGCGTGTTGATGCATCCCCTCCCGGGTTCATGCAACACCGCCAGCACGGATACACCCTTGTCCGTGCGGTCCGCCGAGAGGATCTTCACCGAGTACCCGCCGCTGCGCTGCCGCCCCATGGCCACGATGACGACGATGTCCTTGGCGAAATCCACCTCCGGGGCGGGCGGCATTGGCCTTTGCGAGTAGGCAAGGCGGGCCCAGGCCGAACGCCAGGTTGCGGCATCCACGATGACGAGCTGTGCCGGCGATTCATAACCGGTGTTCTGCAGCTGCAGCGCGGCCACGGGCCGGCGCAGCTGCAGCGGCCCCGCGGCCGCCAGCACGCAACCACACAGGATGGTCGGCGCAAGCAGCCACACCGTGAAACGCGACCGCCCGATGGACCACGCCCTCATTTTCCCGCCCCGGGCCGAACCATCGGCCTGGACAGCGGCTTCGCCGTCACGGGCAGGAAGACGAATTTCCAGTCGCAGTAGCATTCGGCCTTCTCGAGGAATTTGTCCTCATCGGCGAAATTGGCCTGCTTCACGGGTCTTGCCTGCGAGCGGCTTGCAACGCCGAAGATAGCACCGTCCGGTGCCCGCTGAAGTTCCCAGTCGGCCTTGCCCGTCATCGGGTCGGCATACAGGCGGCGCAGATGATGCCGCACCACGCCATCGCGGCGGTCCTCCACCAGCTCCTCCAGCGTGCGCGGGTACTGGTTCAGGCCCAGCGACGTCTGCCGGAAATACCGCCCGATGGCGGCGCGGTACTGCGCACCCACCCACAGCAGTTCCTGCTCGCGCGTGCGCTGTCTTTCCAGTGAATACACCGAACCCGTGGCCGCGAGCGTGATGCCGAGCATCGCCACGGCGAACAGCACGCCCAGGTAGGTGAAACCCCGCGCTCGCCGCGGGCTTTCAGATTTCGCCGAGCGCCGTGCCATCCGAAGCCGCGCCTTCGGCGCCACTGTGGACATCGCGCACGCCCGGCAGGTCCTCCTCCTCGCTCATCTGCGTGGTCCAGGTGAGCGCGGACTTGGTGTAGGGGTCCACCGGAATCGCGCGCAGGTAGCGCGCCTCGACCAGTTCCTCCAGCGTCCGGGGGTAGCTGCCGCGGTCGCCCATGAACTTGTCGATTGCATCGCGCATCACGCTCAGGTCCTGCCGCAGCGTCGCCTCGCGCGCCTGCTCCAGGCTGCGGTGGTAACGCGGCACGGCGATCATCAGCAGCGTGGCGATGATGGCCATCACCACCAGCAGTTCCACCAGCGTGAAGCCGCGCGGCCTACCATTCACGGTACGGCACTCCGTTGATGCCCTTGCCGGGCGATAGCGAGTAGACGTCGTAAACGTCTTCTCCTGCGGCCGGCGCATCCGCCGGCGTGTCATAGGCGCGCAGGCCCCAGGTTTCCTCGGGCCGGGCGGCGCCGTATTCCGAGAAGGGGTCCGCCGGAATCCGCCGCAGGAAATAGATGCGGCGCCCTTCCGGATCGCGGGCGTCCTCGATGCCCTCCACCAGCGCGCGCAGGTTGGGCGGATAGCCGCTGGCGCCTTCATCGAGCAGCACGTGGCCGTTCTCGGTGGCGAGCTTGTAGCGGTCGATCGCGTCGCGGATCTCGCGCAGTGCCAGCCGCAGCTCCTGCTCGCGATGGCGGCGCACGGTCAGCTCGCCCAGCGGCATCGCGACGGTTGCCAGCAGGCCGACGATCGCCACCGTGACGATCAGCTCGACGAGCGTGAACCCGGCCCGTTGCCGCGCGGCTTTCATTGTCGAATCGCCAGCGTCAGGGGCCGTGGCGCCATGGTGGGAACGGGCGCGCCGGCCGGCGTGTTGGCCGCGAACTGCTGGACGGCGATCATCGAAGCCGGGCGCGGCGACAGCGCACGGAAATGCAGCGTCACCAAAGATCCCGAACCATTGACCACTCCGGTGGGCACGTCGAACTGCGCGCGCCCGGCGCGCTGGTTGATCACCGGCCGCAGTCCGTCGCGCGCCTCCTGCGGCACGACGGCGCCCGCATCCACCGACGTCAGTTCGAACACCGCGGCATCGAAGCGCACCATCGAGCGCAGGTTGGTCAGGTCCGATGCGGAGTCGATGCGCAGCGTCACGTCGAAGGATTCGCCCACGGCCACTTCGGCCGGTCCCTGCCAGCTCAGCTCGGGCCGCTTGGGCGCATCGGCGCGGGCGCTCTCATCTGCCGGCTCGTCCGGGCGCGCATCGCCCGCCGCAGGCGTCGCGGCGGCGGCTGCGGGTGGCGCGCCGGTGGCCGCGGCGCGCGCGGCCGGCGGGCCGGCGGCGCCTGCGGCGACCCCGAGCGGCGCGCCGCGCAGCGCATTCTCCGTGCCGTACCAGAACTCGGTGTTCTCGCTGGCCGGCCGCGGCTGCGAGCGGATGATGCGCGGCGTGATCGAGAGCACGATCTCGCTCTTCTCGCCGTCGATCTTGTTGGTGCTGAACATGCGTCCGAGCAACGGCATGTCGCCGAGGCCGGGGATGCGGTCCGAGCCGCGACGGTCCTGGTCGCTGATGAGGCCCGCCAGCACCTGCGTCTCGCCATCCTTCAGACGCAGCGTCGTGGTCGCATTGCGGGTACCGATCTGGTACGCCAGCGAATCGCCGACGCGCACCGTGCTGGTGATCGAGCTGACTTCCAGGTTCACCTTGATGCCGACGTCGCTGTCCATGTAGACCGTAGGCTCGACATCGAGCGTCAGACCCACGTCCACGTATTGCACATTGCTGCTGGTGCCATTGCCGCCCGTGGTCAGCACGGTGCTGGTGGTGATCACGGGCACGCGCTGGCCGATCAGGATCTTCGCCTTCTCGCGGTTGCGCGCGCGGATGCGCGGGCTGGCCAGGATGTTGGTGGTGCCCACGGACTTCTTCAGGTCGAGGCCGATGGCGATGTCGCTGATCTGCAGCGTGGTGGAGTCCTGGTCCTTGAGGTCGCGCAGCACCAGCGGATCGCCCGCCAGCGGCGTGGGCTTGATCGTCACGCCTTCCGGGTAGCGGATACCAAGCTGCTCGAGCCGGCTGCGCGTGAGCTCCAGCACCTCCACCTCGAGCATCACCTCCGGCTCGGGCACGTCCACCGATGCGATCAGCCGCTCGGCCATGCGCAGTGTCTCGGGCGTGTCGCGGATGATCACCGCCGAAGCGCGCTCATCGACGAACAGCGTCTTGGCGTTCAGCAACGTCTTGAGCATCTCCGCCGTCTTCTTCGGATCGGTGTTGGTCATGTAGAACGTGCGCACGACCTGATCCTGGTATTCCTTCTGCTTGGCCGCCGTGTTCGGGTAGATGAGCACCATGTTCTCCGACAGCACCTGGCGCCCGAGCTGGTTCTGGCCCAGCACCAGATCGATGGCCTGCTCGATCGGCACCTGCTGCACGAAGATCGTGGTCTTGCCGTCGTTGCGCACATCGCGGTCGAAGATGAAGTTGATGCCGGTCTGGCGCGCCAGCACCTCGAACACCATCTTGGTGCTCGCGTCGCGGAACTGCAGGGTCACCGGACGGTTGTCACGGGTGCGCAGCCGCGGCGACACATTGCGCGGTCCGCGCTGGTTGTCGATGCGCGAACGCAGCGCCACGGCCTGTGCGGAGCCCGGATCTTCGGCCAGTACCTGCCGCAGGCGCGCCTCGGCTTCGTCGAACTTGCCCTGCTCCACCTCGCGCGCGGCCTGCGCCAGGGATTCGGCATGCCGGCGGTCGCGCGCCAGCGTCTCGAGGCCGCGCTGCGCCCGCGCATTGCCGGGCTCTATCGCCAGCGCGCGCCGGTAGCTGCTCTCGGCCGCCGGGAGCTGCCCTGCGCCGCGGGCCCTGTCGGCAGCGCCGATCAGCGCCAGCACGGCCGCCTCGGTCTTGCCCTTCAGATCGAGCCGGTAGGTGGCGTTGCCCGGCGAACTGGTGACGGCCTCCTGCAGCCGTGCCACGGCGGTTTCGTATTCTCCGGCCTCGAAGGCCTTCAGGCCGTCGCGATGCAGGCGGTCGCTTGCACAGGCGACCAGCAGCAGCATCGCCGCGGCCAAAGTGAGGCGCGCGAAGTTTCGTGAATTCACGGACTACTCCCCAGGGAAATGACTTGTGGCAATTTCAGCGGCACGTAGGTGAGGCGCATCTGGCCGTCAGCCACTGCATCGACGTTCCACACGCCGTCGATCAGCTGCCCCACCTTCACGTCGAAGATACTGTCGCCGCGCTGCAGGAAATAAACGGTCTTGTCGCCCGGGCGTTCGTACTGCCCGAAATAGGAATAGGGAAACGGCGGCGCCGTCGGCGCGGGCGGCGGCGGTGCCACCGCAGGGGCCGGCGGTGGAGGTGGTGGCCGGTACCACGAGTGTTCAGCGAACAGGTCCACCGCCGCGGCATGCACCAGCCTGGGCGCCAGCGGCGTGGCGGTCCGCGCCGGACGCGCCACGCTGCGATCACGGACGGGACTCGCGCTGGCGGCGACAACCGTGGGGGGTTCGGTTTCATCCGGCATCAGCGCGATTCCCGCCGCGACCAGCAACGCGAGGCCAACCAGCACCAGCAGCCGGCGAGATGTGCCGGCCTTCGGCGCGGGTGCGGGCAGTGCTTTCATCAGGCGCCCTCCGCCACGAAGACCACGAAGCGCACTTCGACGGCCACCCTTGCCGATGCCACGTCCGGGCGCTGCAGCGACAAGCCGTCCAGCGCCATGGCGGGCACGGCCGCCAGGCTCGCCTCGATGAACTGCCTGACACCCGGGTACGGACCAATCACCGGCAAGCCGATTTCGTAGCGTGAGGCCGCACCACTCTTGCCGGGCAACAGTCGATAGTTGCCCGCCGCAAGTTCGAGGCCCGCCGCCTGCGCGCGCTCCGTCAGCGTGCTGAGCACGGCGGGAAGCTCGTCGACACGGGCCAGCCTTGTCCTGGCAGCTGCCTCCCTGGGCGCAGCATCCACGGTGGTGACTGCTGGATGTTGCAGCAGCTGCCGCTCCAGCGCGGTGGCCCGCTCCTTCAGCGGCCAGACGATGAACAGCGCGGCGAGGATCGATGCCAGCAGCAGCGCCAGCGAGGCGCCGCGGCGCGGCCCCAGATGTCGCAGCCGCCATGCGGCATCGATCAGCAGCTCGCCGGTCCTGCGCACCAGCGGATGTTGCAGCGTCTTCTGCAGGGCCGCCGGCCGCGCGCTGCCGGGGGCGACTTCGCCCGCGGCCGTGGTCTTCTCGGGCAATGCGGCGTGCGTCATGTGCCCTGGCTCCAGTTCGCGCTGATCTGCACGCGGACGGGCCGCTCGGGCTCGTCCTTGAGGATCTCGTGGCTCTGCAACACGGCACGGCTCAGGCTGGGCAGCTTCTGGAGCTGCTGCACGTACTGCAGCGCCGATGGCAGCGTCCGCGCCTCGGCCACCAGCAGCAACGAGCCGTGCACGCGATCCGGTTCGATGCGCAACAGCGCCACGTTGCTGCCCGAGCGGACCGCCTGGCTTTCAAGGTCACTGAGCAGCTTCGACCACGGTGTCGCCAGGGCGCGCGCAACGTCCGCGGGCAATGCGGGCTGTCCGGCGGCCTGCGCCGCGCCGGCGCGCAGGTGTTGCTGCACGGAACGCTGCTCCAGCCGCGCGGCGGCGGAGTGCACGTCGGATCGCGCCCGGATGCCGGCGAACACCACGGCCGATGCCACCAGCACTGCGGTTGCGAGCACGGCATATTCAGCCCAGGGCGGCCGGCGTGGCATGAAGTCGAGATCGAGCAGCGCGTGCCTCATGGGTGCAGGGCCCTCAGCGCCACCAGCGACTGCAGCGTGCCGCGCACCGGCGCGTCGGCTTGGCAGGGCAGCAGTTCCAGGCCATCGATGCTCGTGCCGATGAGCCGCTGCAGCCAGACCGGCGCGTCGACGAATACCCGCGCGTCCTCGGCGCTCTGCGCGGTCAGGCGTCCGAAGCGGCGCAGGCGCTGCAGTTCGGCCGACCAGTCGTTCCCGATGCGCAGTGCGCGCACCTGGCTCCAGCCGCGTGGCCCGAACTGCGCGGCCGACAGCGTGCCGGAAGCCAGCGACACGAACCAGCCCGCGCCGGAATGAATGTCGCGGCTCGCGCAGTTGTAGGCCACCACGAGCTGCGGCTGCAGCGAGCACACGCGAAGCTGCGCCTTGCGGCAGGACTCGAGTATCGAGTCGTGCAGCACGGTGGGCATCGCGCAGGCCAGCCGCGGATTGCCGGGGCCGGTGTCGGCCAGCGCGAGGCGCCAATGCGGCTGCATCTCGCCATAGGCCTGCTCCATCACATGCCAGGCATGCGCCTGGCGTTCGGCCTCGCTCAGGCGCTGCGCCCAGGGAACGATCGCGAACCGGGCCCAGCCATCGGCCACGACCACGCGCGCGTTGGCGCCGTGCCAACGCACGTCTTCCAGCAGGGCATCGAGCACACGCAGCATCGGCTCGAATCCCGGCCCGCCGCCTTCCACCGGCACGGCCTCCTTGGCAATGCACTGCGGGCGCATGCCCTTCTTCAGCCGGTTGATCACGACCAGCGTCGAAGACAGGTGCAAGCCCACCTCGTCACGCCAGAGCGGTGACACGATTGACCTCCTCGATGGTGGTTTCGCCGCGCCGGACAAGGTCCACGGCGGCCGAACGCAGGAAGCGGGAGCCGGACTTGATCGCCATCATCTTCAGCTGCCGCACCGGCGCGCGGGCGATGATGGCTTCGCGCAGTTCGTCGTTGAGCACCAGCAGCTCGCCCACGGCCTTGCGGCCCCGGTAGCCGCTGCCACGGCAATGCGGGCAACCGCGACCGGTGCGGAAATGGAAGGCGGCCGCGTAGGCCAGCGGAATGCCCGATTCCTCCAGCTGCTCGCGGCTCGGCGGAGTGGCTTCGGCGCACTGGCTGCAGACGATGCGCACCAGGCGCTGCGCGAGGATGCCGTTCAGCGCCGAGGTGAAGCTGTAGGGATCCACGCCCATGTGGGCGAAGCGGCTCAGCACGTCGAACACGCTGTTGGCGTGCACGGTGGTGAACACCAGGTGGCCGGTGAGCGCGGACTGGATGGCGATCTGCGCCGTTTCCGGATCGCGGATCTCGCCGACCATGATCTTGTCCGGATCGTGCCGCAGGATCGAGCGCAGGCCCTTGGCGAAGGTCAGGCCCTTCTTCTCGTTGACCGGGATCTGCAGCACGCCGGGAAGCTGGTACTCGACGGGATCCTCGATGGTGACGATCTTGTCCTGGCCGTTGTTGGTCTCGGAAATGGCCGCGTACAGCGTGGTGGTCTTGCCGCTGCCGGTGGGACCGGTGACCAGCAGCATGCCATGCGGGCGGGAAGCCAGGCGCAGCAGCCGCGACACCACGCGCGGATCGAAGCCCAGCGCGGCGAGCCTGAGGCCGCTGACCCGGTCGCTGATGGCCTGCTTGTCGAGCACGCGCAGCACCGCATCCTCGCCGAACACGCTGGGGATGATCGACACGCGAAAATCGATCGCCCTGCCCTCGTAGGAGATGCGGAAGCGTCCATCCTGAGGAATGCGGCGTTCGGCGATGTCCAGTTCCGACATGACCTTGATGCGCGACAGCACCTGTTCGGCCACATCGCTGCCCTTGACCGACCCCACCTGCAGCAGCACGCCGTCGATGCGGTAGCGGACCACGAGGCCACTCTGGCAGCTCTCGATGTGCACGTCGCTGGCGCCCGCGCGCAGTGCATCGAACACCGTCGAGTGCACCAGGCGCACGATCGGGCTGCCGTCGCGGCGGATCGAGGCCAGTGTCAGGGCCTCGGGTTCGCCATCGGCGCCGGTCGCGGCGCCCGTGGACACCACTTCTTCATCGAGCGCCCGCAGGTTCTGTTCGTGCCGGCCGATGCAGGCGCTGATGTCGGCGCGCGGCGCCAGCGCCCATTCCATCACCTGCGGAACCCTTGCCTCCAGCCAGCCGCGCAGCAACGGATCGAAGGGATCACCGTGCACTGCCAGCAGCCGGTCGTTCTCGCGCACCAGCAGGCAGCCGCGACGGGCCGCATCGGCCGGCCCCAGCAGGTCGAAGGCGGGACTCAGCCGCTGCAGTTCCGCGCCCGGCACGTACCGGAAGCTCAGCAGCACCGCCAGTGCCGGCAACAGCTCGTCGGCCCGCCGGCCCGTGACCTTCTCCAGTTCCGTGATGCAGCTGCCGCCGGACTGCATGGCACGCGCCAGCGCGGCGGAGACCGTGTCTTCATCCAGCACGAACATGGGAGTGATCTCCGGCAGCGCGCTCATTGCAGACTCCCTGCCAGCTCGAAGATCGGGAAGTACATGAGCACCACGATCAGGCCGATGACGATGCCGATCAGGCTCATCAGCAAGGGCTCGATCAGCCGCGTGAGGATGTCCACGGCGCGCGCCAGCTCATCGTCGTAGAACGCCGCGATGCGCTCCATCATCTCGCCCATGCTGCCGCTGCGCTCGCCGACACGCAGCATGCGCACGGCCACCGGCGTGGTCAGGCCCTGCTGTTCCATGGCATGCGTCACCGACCTGCCCGCACGGATGGCCTCGACGGCATTGCGGAACGCCGGGCGCAGCCTTTCACCCAGCACACCCTCGGACATCTGCATGGCGGTCACCGCGGGCACGCCGCCGCGCAACAGCATGCCCACCGTGCGATACAGCCGCGCGAGCTGGTACGTATGAAGCTGCAGGCCCACGCTCGGAATGGAAGCCAGGCGCCGCCCGAACCAGGCGCGCGCCGCCGGGCGCGATGCGCCCCACGCCGCCGCCGCAACCAGCACGAGGCCCGCCACGGTCAGCAGCATTCCATGGCCGCTGATCATCTGGCCCCAGCGCATCAGCAGGCGCGAGGCCAGCGGCAGGTTGCCGCCCATGTCTTCGTAGATGCTGCTGAACCGCGGCACCACGTAGCCCAGCAGGAACAGGCTGACCAGCGCGCCGGCGCCCATCAGCACCATCGGATAGATGGAGGCGCTGACCACCTTCTTGCGCAGCACGTCGATCTGCCGCTGGTAGGCCACGTAGCGCAGCAGTGCATCGCGCAGCGCGCCGCTGCGCTCGCTGGCGCGCACGGTGGCCACGTACAGCGGCGGGAACTGGTCGGGCATCTCCGCCAGCGCCGTGGACAGCGTGGCGCCCTGGTAGAGACGCTGCCGCAACTGCGACAGCGTGCGGCGCACGGCGGCCTGCGCCTCCTTTTCCGTCAGCGCCTCGATGCCTTCGACCAGCGTGAGCCCGGCGTCGAGCAGGGCCACCAGCTCCTCGCTGAACTGCACCAGTGGCAGCCGGCGCCGGCGCGAGACATGCATCAACGCCTGTCGCGCATGCAGCGAGATCACGCGCCGCCCCTGTTCCAGGATCAGCCGGCGCGCATCGGATTCATCGCTGGCCTCGAGCACGTAGCTCAGCACTTCCTGCGACGATCCCATGGCTTTGACATCGAACAGCATCGCTTCACCAGTTCGTCACGTCGCCGTCATCGCCCGAACCACCCTCGCGCCCGTCGCGGCCCAGCGAGAACAGGTCGATCTCGCCATGCTGTCCGGGATTCACGTACTGGTAGGGCCGGCCCCAGGGATCCGGCGGCACGGCCTTCTTCAGGTAGGGGCCGTACCAGCCCGTGGCCGCGGCCGAGGGCGCCGCGTTCAACGCGGCAAGGCCCTCCTGCGTGCTGGGGAAAGTGCCCACGTCGAGGCGGTATTGCTCCAGCGCCTGCTCCAGCGCGGTGATCTGCGCCTTGGCCGACTTGGCCTGCGACTTGCCCACCTGCGCGAAGTAGCGCGGCGCGACGAAGGCCGCCAGCATGCCGATGATCACCATCACCACCAAGAGCTCCAGCAGCGTGAATCCCGATGATGTCGTGGCTCGCCTGGTCATCTTCCTTACCTCCTGCGGGTGGGCATGCGGGGCCGCACCTGCAGTTCGCCCTCGATTCCGTGCACGGTCAGCGGCGATGCCGGTGTGCCCGCCGCGCCCTCGTAGATCCAGTCGCCATACACCGCGCGATACGTGAGCGGTCCCACGTCGGTGATCTGCAGTTGCGCTGCCGCGCCCAGCGCGCTCGTCACGCGCATGCGCAGCGTGGCGCCATCGTGTGAATAGACGGCGTAGTGCACCTGCAACGACAGGTCGTAGCCATTGCAGTCCTGGTCCTTGCCATCGCGCGGCCGCTCGACGGCGCCGGGATGCACCGTGGGATCGCGGTCGTCGCAATCCCGGCCCGCGCCATAGCCGTCGCCATCCACATCGATCGGCGGCAGCGCATCCAGCGCCGCCAGCACGCTGATCACGCCATGGCCGGAATCGTTGTCGGGGCCCGCAGGTCCCACATCGCGCGCCGTGGCGGTGAGCGCCTGTTC
This sequence comes from Steroidobacteraceae bacterium, assembly GCA_046347045.1. Taxonomy (GTDB): domain Bacteria; phylum Pseudomonadota; class Gammaproteobacteria; order Steroidobacterales; family Steroidobacteraceae; genus ZC4RG30. The sequence goes on along the minus strand of JAXMGX010000009.1, from coordinate 154,631 downwards.
CATCTGCTCCACCGACACCAGCGGCGCGGCGCTGCGCAGCAGCGCCATGGCGCCGGCGACATGCGGCGCCGAGAACGAGGTGCCGGCCACCAGCGTGTACGTCGGCGTGCCGCCGAAGGAAAGATCCGTGGTCAGCACGCCTTCGCCTGGCGCCACGAGCTGCGGGAACAGCGAACCATCGCAGGCCGACGGGCCGCGGCTGCTGAACAACGCAACCTGCCGCTGGTCGTCCACGGCGCCCACGCTGACCACGTTGCCCGCATTGGCGGGGCTGACGCTGGTGGAACTCATCGGCCCGTAGTTGCCGGCGGAGAAGACCACTGCAATGTCGGCCGCGCGCAGTGCATCGAGGTCTGCCTGGAACGCCGTGTTGCAGCCATCCTCGGCGGAGATGTCCCAGGAGTTGTTCACCACGTCGGGCGCGTCGTCGGTGGCCGGGTTGCCGTCCGGGTCGAGCACCCACTGCAGCGCGCGGTGGATGGCGCTCTCGGTGGTGTCGCCCGCGTCGTTGAAGATGCGCGCCGCGATCCAGCGCGCCTCGGGCGCGATGCCCACATGCGTGCCACCCGCATCGCCGCCCACCATCAGGCCCATCACCTGCGTGCCGTGGCCGCTGGTGTCGGCGGGCGTTGCATGCTCGCCATGCGGATCGAACCAGCTGTTCGTGCCGCCGCGGTAACGGGATGCCAGGTCCGGATGCCGCGCATCCACGCCGGAATCCAGGCTCGCCACGACAACGTCCTTGCCGCGAAAGCCCCGCGCCCAGACCAGCGGCGCGTCGATCATCGCAATGTTCCATTCGGCCGGCAGTGGCAGTCCCGGATAGGCGATGGGCGCCGACATGACCGAGTCCAGCCGCACGGAGGCCACATCCGGATGATTCGCGATCGATGCCAACTGCGCGGGATGCACCTGCATGGCCACTGCATTGGCCACCCACAAGGTGCTCACCTGCTGCGCTCCCAGCGAACGTCCCAATGCCGTGATCGGGGCGCCATTGGCATCGGCCTGCGCCACCAGCCGCCGCACGACCTCCTTGCGCCGCACGGCATGCGGGTTTGCACGCATGGTGTCGCGAAGCGTGGTGCCGTCCACTGCGGCGCGGAACTGCACGATGACGGGAATCCACGCATCGGGAGCCGCGGCATCGACCGCCTGCTGCAGTTCCGCAGGCAGCCCGGCGGGTGCGGCGCGAGCCGTGCCGCACGGACTCGACGCAAGCACCATCACCATGCATGCGAAGCCCCATCGGTGTGGGCGGATCGGGGACAAATCGTTCCTCGCGCAAAGGTGCGGAATTGCCGGTATTGAGGAAGGATTCTGGCCCGCACCCGGTCCGTACCGATTGGGGGGAAACCCTACCGGGGGCGGCGAGGATTGCCGCCATGTACTGACGGCCCCGGCAGGCAGGCTTTCGGGATTAAGTCACTGCACCGCCAGGTGGCGGAACTGCAGGCTGCCCAGGTCCGCGGTGACGCGGCTACCGGGCTTCAGGCCGGCGGAATTGATGAACAGCACGAAGTACAGGTGATCGGGCCGCTGGGCGTTCTGTGTCTGCCGCAGCGAGCCCAGCTTGGCCGTGCTGGGCACGGCCATGACGCGGCCGGAGGCCTCGTCGGTGAGCGATGGCTTCACCCCGGGGCCCAGGGCCGACTGCGCCGCAGGCGCATCCAGCACGCGGTAGCGCAGGTCGACATAATGCCCGCCGGCTGTGAGGCGCACCGATTCGACGCGGATGGGCTGCGGCGTGCGCGGTGCGCTGGCGCACGCGGCGACGACCACGCCGGCCAGCATGACAACCACTGCGCGCAGCCTGCGCATCACGGCGCCGGGATCGGCACCTGCAGCAGGCGCGCGGTGTGGGCCGGCACGCCCGAGGCCGTGGCGGGCACGCTGGCTTCCACATCCATCCGGTTGCAGGCCGCGTTGAAGCTCGAATTCGGAAACCCTGGCCCAAGTGCCAATGCCCAGCCGACGGAAGAGTTTTCCGAGGCCGTGTCTGCATTGGAAACCGTCACGCTGCCCAGCGACGTTCCCGCGGCAAGACCGCAGCCCGCCGGACTTGGCGTAGGTATGCGCATGGTGATTGTGATATTCGGCTGATTGGCAGAGTAGCCGAATCCGCGCAGTGTGCCGGTTACCAGCGCCAACCTCGACTGCAGGAGCTGCGAGCGCACACCCGAGGAAACCTGCAGGTCCTTCACCACGCGCACCTCGGTCGCACCGCTCGTCAAGCCACCCGGATCCTGCGCCTGGTAGGTGAAGCTGGCCGTTCCAACGAAGCTCTGGTCCCCATTGGCTGCGAACGAAAGGCTGCCGTTGGCGTTCAACGGCAGGGTCACGCTCTTGTTTGCGGCAAGGTTGAGCGCCGCGCCGCCGGTCAGCGTCACCGCCGACTGGTTCACCGCCGTCAGCGCGGCACCTTCCGGATCAGTGTCATTGACCAGCACGCCCGGCGCCGCGAAATTCTGCGTTCCGCGGTTGCTGGTGACGTAGAAGATATCCGCCACGCCCACCGGCGGCTGCGCCGGCGCCGTGACGTTCAGCGTCACCGTCTGCGGCGAGCTGCTGCCGGACAGATTGCTGGCGATGTACTGGAAGCTGCGCGCCCCGGCCGTGGCGGGCGCGACGTAGGCGAACGAGCCGTCCGCATTGAATGTCAGCCCGCCGCCCACCGGGCCTGATCCGGGAACCAGTGTCGCGGTGGTGGCCAGCGGGCTGTCGTTGCCCAGCACGCCCGGCGCAGCAATGTTCAGCGTGGTGCCTGCGACCACCGGATACGTATCAGGCGCCGCCTGCAGTGGCGGCGGTGCACCGGTTACGGTGAGCGTGGTGCGCATGCCACCCGGCTGCGAGCCATTCACCAGCCCCAGCTTGCGGTCGTAGAGCGGATACACACCCGGCGCCTGCGCCGTCACCGTGACATCCAGCGTGCCGCCCGCGGGCAGCAGCGTGTTGTACTGCGCGTGCCGCAAGGCGGCGGGCACCGCCAGGCCGTCCTGGGATTCGATGCGGAAGTATTCGCCCAGGAGCTGCGGCGCGCGATCCATCAGCCCGGCATTCACCAGTCGCAGCCGCTTGGCGTACCCGGTGTCGGCAGTGGGACCCGCGCCCGCGCCCAGCCCATCGGGCTTGCCGTTGATCAGGAAGTAGCGCGGCGCGTAGTTGCGCATGCCGGCTGCAGTGGGTGTGGTGTGCAGCGCTGCATCGATCTCGCTGAACACCAGCACCTCGTCCACGGCCGAGAGCGGGCCCGCGGAAGGCGACGAGGGATAAGCCGCGGCCACGGCGCCATACAGACCCATCTGCACCTGCACACGCGGATCGGAGGCGCTCTGGTAGAGGAAGGTGCCCGGCCGCACATTGGTGAAGGTGTAGGTGGCCGTGCCATTGGCCGGCGCTTCGACGTTGGTCAGCGCACTGAGCGGCGCGCTTGCATTGGTGCGCGCCGGCAGGGAGGCACTGCTCTGCATGCCCAGCACCGAAAGCGAGGTCGCGACCGGCAATTTGTTCTGCAGGTGCACGATGAGGCTGGTGTCGCCCACCGGCACGTTCAGCACCGGCCCCGGCGCCCAGGCGGTGGACGCAGCTGGGCATCCCGCGAAATTGGCCGTGCACTGCACGTAGCCCCACATCGGCACTGCCGTGGCGCCGGGCTCGGCCGGCTGGAAGCTCATTTCCCGCGCTTCCAGCCAGACTTCCGCGGCCTCGGCCGTGGAACCCATCAGGGCCAAGGCCACCGCCATGCCCACCGCAGTCCGCTTGTTGACCGTTTTCATGAGTTGCCTCGCCCGCGCCTAGTCCGCGATCGTCACGCCGGGGGGCTCGATGATCAGCATCGTCATCATGCCGCCCGGAAAGATGTCGTCGTTGGTGAGCTCACGTTCCGTGTGGGAATGCCACATGAAGGTGTAGCCCGCATTGGGATTCAGGCCGCCCTCGCCCGGCGGCAGCGCTGCGCCGCCGCCCAGATAGGGGCCGCCACTCCAGAAGCCGCCGAAGGTCAGCGCCTGCTGTTCGGGCATCGTGACCGGCAGCGTGTCGCCATTGGTCTGCGTGAAGGTCTTGCAGTGGCTGGCCGGATCTTCATACAGCTCCGGCGGCGGGCAGCCCAATGGACCGGCGCCATCCGGATCACGGTGGCCGTAGAAATCCCAGCCCAGTCCCAGGCCCGTCCACGTGAAGATGGCATCGTAGGTGCTGCCGGGCACGATCTGGATGGTGAAGTTCGAAACAGCCTGGTCGGGCAGCGTGGCGCCGAGCGCGGCCAGCGCAGGAAGGCCGAGAAAATCAGGATACGGCGCCGATGCGCCGGTGGCGCTCTGCAGCACCTGCGCGTCGCGCGCGATCAGCCAGGCATTGTTGCCGTGGTGATGGAAGGGATGCAGGTCGCGCCCGGCGCCCACTATGCGCATCAGCACGCGATCGCCGGGATGCGCGCGCGTGGTCGCGTTGTAGGGCTGCGCGGGCAGCCAGCCCACGGCCGGGTCCAGCAGCGTATCCGGCCCATTGCGGCCATTGATGAACCACAGGGTCGAGGTGAAGCGCGCGGCGTCGAGCTTCGGCAGGCCATCGGCGGGCTCGGGCAACAGCGCCACCGCCTGGTCGAAGGTGGTGCCGGGTGTTGCAGCCATCAGGCGCTGGATCTCGCCAAGCTGCTCATGGGCCGAGCGATCCATCTCGGAGAGAAGGTACAGGTACTCCCGGTCATAGGCGGTGGAAACCGGACCATAGGATTTGCGCGTGGCCGCGTTCGCGGCATCGAATCCGGCCGGCCGCACGATCAGCGCGCCGAGCAGGCCGAACTCCACTTCCAGTTCCGGACGCGTGCCACTGTGATACAGGAAGGTGCCGGGCTGCGACGCAGTGAAGGTATAGGTGACGGATCCACCGCCGCTGGCCACTTCCTGCGTCAGCGCACCGGTGGTACCGCCGGTGGCGGTGACACCAGTCTGTCCGGGAAACACGATGGACGCCGGCAGCGGCAGGCTGTTGGTGAGCGTGATGCTGATGCGTTCGCCCTGGTTCACGATGAGCGTCGGCCCGGGGTACTGCATGGGCTGCGCGCCGCCCGCCATCGCGTAGCCCCAGGCCGGCAGGTTGTTGCCATCACCGGTGACGATGCTGCCGCTGGCTGCCACCAGCGAGAAGCAGCGCTGCACGCCTGCGGCGCAGCCCGAGGTACTGCCGGACTCACCGCGTACCGCCGCCAGGCTGGCCGTGCTGACCAGCAGTGACGCAACCACCGCTACCGCGCGGATCAGTGGATTTGAATGACTCATGTTCACTTCTCCTGCAGTCCTTTCAGGGCGCCGAGATCCGGATCTCGGTCATCATGCCGCCCAGGGCCGGGTCCTCGCCGTTGCTCAGCGCCTCGAGATTCTTCGAATACAGCACATAGGTGCCGGGCGCGACGCCGGTGGTATCGATGATCACATCCGCCGACTCACCGCCGCCCAGCGTGACCGAACCGGTGTCCTTGTAGAGGTTCTGCCCGCCGGGTCCGCGCAGGATGTGGCCACCCTGGCCGACGATGCGCATCGACAGGCCGCCGGTGATGCCCATGGTGTAGAACCGCGTGACGTTGAGGTTCGTCAGCCGCAGCAGGATCCGCTGACCGGCCCTTGCGGTGACCAGCGAGGTGATCTTCTGCGAGGAGTCCGCGGCGCTGTCCACGCCGGACGTGGCCTTGTCGCCATCGGGCACCACCGGGACATCGGCCGTGCTGATGGTCTGCGGATAGCCGCGGCCGTTCAGCATGCCGTAGTCGTCCTTCATCGAGGCGAAGGGCAGCGGCTGCACGTTGATGTGCTCGGTGTGGAAGATCGAGTCCATCGAGCCGAGCTGCAGCGCGGCCTCCACGTCGTAGCGCGTCGAACCATCGCCGTCGTTGTAGGCGTACAGGTCTCCCGCGCGGTGCACGTAGCTGCCGAGCAGCGTGCCTGCCGCCAGCCGGTTCTGCTTCGGCCGGATGTAGAGGTTGCCCAGCATGCCCATCTGCATGTGTTCGGCCGCCTCCACGTGGCAGTGGTACATGTAGGTGCCCGCCTCCACGATCTTGTAGTAGTAGGTGAGGCTCGAGCCCATGTTCACGCTGATGCCCGATTCCGGCACGCCGTCGAACACGGTGGCCGCGTTCGGGAAACCGTGGAAGTGCACGGAGTGCGGATCGAACAGATCCGGGCGCTTCAGCATGCCGACGTTGGTGAGCGTCAGGAACACCTCGTCGCCCTCGTCGAACACCAGCGTCGGCGCCGGGAAGTTCGCATTCAGCAGGCCCTTGGCGATCGCCTCTTCCGGACGGACCGACGAGACATCGGAGAACCCGAAGGTGTAGAGCTCCTTGCCATCGGCCAGGTGGATGAAGCCGTCACCGGCGGCCAGGTGCTTGCACACGCGGTTCGGCGTGCCCGGCGGCAGCGCGGCGCGTTCGGCCGTGCTGAGCTGGCCATCGCCGTCGGTGTCACCCGGGCACTGCACGAAGGCCGTGGTCAGCGCCTCCTGCGTGGCGGTGTTGCCGTTGACCACCAGCCCGGCCATGGTGCCCACCACCGCGCCGCCCGTGAGGCTGCACAAGGTGGTGTTCGTGGTCGTGCCACTGGTGACCGTCACGGTGTCCCCTGCCTGGAAGGGCTGGGCCGTGCCGGTGATGTCCCAGCTCGTCGCATTGGCGGCCACCAGCACGTTGCCGATGCGCTGGCCGGTGCGATCGAGCGTGGCGCGATAGCAGCGGGGCGTGTTGTTGCCTCCGAGGCGCACGCCACTGATCGTCCAGCTGCCGTTGGTGAAGCGCACCACCGTGGGCGTGAATGCGCGCGTCAGCGTCACCGTCGCCGTGTCGGAACCCACGCCGTCCGTCGCGCTGTAGGTGAAGCTCGCGCTGCCCACCCAGTTGAGCACGGGCGAGAAGGTGAAGGCGCCCGAGGCCGCCACGTCCACGTGACCTGCCGTATTGGGCGTATCCGTCACCAGCGTCGCTGCCAGCGCCCCGCCGCCACGGTTGGCGTTCGGGTTGGCGTCGTTGCCGAGCACGCCCGGCGCCGCCTGCGTGAAGGTGCCGACGCTGGTCACCGCGTAGGCGTCGTCGACGGCGTTGATCGCGCCGTTGGCCGCACGGCAGACCTGCACATCCACGGTGCCCGCAGTCGAGGCCGTGCCATCGGACACTTCGACCGTGAAGCGCAGGTCGCGGCGACGGTTGGCGTTGTAGTTGTTGCAGTTGCCATTGTTGCCGCCGCTGAACGGGATCACCGGCTGGGCATTCCAGGCGAACACGCCCGTGGCCGGATCGATGGACGGAGCAGCCACGCTGCCCCACGCCACCGGCACGAAGGTGTTGCTGGCCGGATCGCGGATCAGCGCACCGGTGATGCTGTACGTCAGCACCGAGCCGGGGTTCGGATCGGTGGCCGGCACGCGGTAGGACACATTCGTGCCCTGCAACACCTGCAGCGTCACGGCGTCCGGCACGATCTGCGGCGCGACATTGGCGCTGGCAGTGCCCCACTCGTCCGCGCCGATGTCGAAGCGGTTCAGGCGCGGATTGCCATCGATGTCGGACTCCAGGAAGCGGTCGGGCGGCGGATTCACGCGCCCTGAATCGATGGCGGTGCTGCCCGGGGCCAGGTGGTAATCGGAATTGCCGATGGTCAGCGGACCATAGTGCACGTCGATGAAGTTGCCGCCCTCGTCGAGCGCGGCCGCCGAACTCAGCAGCGTGGTGAATTCGGCCCCGACGATGGTGCCATCGCTGGTGACGCAGTCCTGGCCGGTGCCCGAGGGCGAGCAGTTCCAGTACGGATTGACCATCACCGCCTTCTCGCTGGCGAGATCGGCCACGGCCACGCGCGGGTTGTTGGTGTAGCCGGCGTTGCTGGCGATGTCGGTGAGCAGGTTGCGCACCAGGTTCATCTCGAGGCCCGGCGCAGCGCCAACCACGGCAAGGTCCCAGAAGGGCTGTGCGGCCGGAGCCAGGGTTCCCGCGCCAGCGCCCGGCGAATTCGGCAGACCACCCACCGGCGTCGTGGTGGACCACACCAGCGAGCGGTTGCCGAGCACGATGTTGTTGAGCACGTCGGGATTCGACGCCGGCGCCGTCACGAGCTGCAGCTGCTGCGCCGTGAGCCCGGTCGTGAGTTCCGTGCTGGGCGCCAGCAGCACCACACCCGCCGGCTGCGCCGTCGACGTGGCGCCCTGCGTGGTGAAGATGGCCGGCGGCAGGGCATTGCCCGCCGTGGCCGTGCTGTCGTTGTTGGCGATCGTGTTGTTGATCAGCCGGACCTTCAGCGCGTCCTGCATGATGAGGCCGCCGGCCCGATAGCCCGCCACGTTGTTCACGATCAGGTTGTTGAATATGCCGATCTCGTGCCAGGTGGCCCGGCCGCCGGCCAGCACGTCCTGGCCGTTGATCCGGCGCAGCACGATGCCGCCGCCGTCGCCTGATCCAGCCTGGTTGCCCTGGATGCGATTGCGCAGCACCGTGACCGAGCCCGAGCCCGGGGACTGGGTGAGCGCCGCGCCGATTTCGGCTTCATGGCCCGCAATCAGGATGCCGCCGGCGTTGCCGCCGCCGCCCACCGTCTGGTCGAAGCCCTGGTTGAACACGATGTCGTTGTCGGCGATCAGGCCGCCCGGGCTCAGGCCATAGTGCGCGATGCCCGCGCCGTCGAACACGGCGTAGTTGCCCGAGATGAAGTTCTCGACCACGCGGTAGCCGTCGCTGCCCGTGTAGAGGCCGATGCCGGCACCCGGTTCGACTAGGCCACCGTTCTGCGCCACCAGATTGTTGTGGATGTAGACATTGTCGTTGTGGCCGCTCTCGGCCTCACCGGTGGCGGTCAGCAGCGTCGGATGGCCGACGCGGATGCCCGAGGCCGCCGGACCCTGGTTGCTGGTGATGACGTTGTTGCCGATCTCCAGGTAGTGCGCATAGCCATTCACCAGCACGGCCGCCGACTGGTCGGAGCCGGTGATGGTCAGGCCATCGATGCGCGCCGAACGGCCGGCCGCGAACACGCCTTCGACGGGGGCAACGAGCACGCCCGGACCTTCGAGCGTGTTGAACAGCCCCGTGCCCGGCGGGAAGTTGCAGGCATTGGCGCCCGGGCCGGTGTTGTTGGTCTGCCCCGGCAACAGCCCGATGCGATCCGGGCTGTTCGGCGCCACGCAGTTCACGCGGCGATTGGCCTCCACGCGCCAGCGCTCGATCTTCTGCACCGGCGACTGCACGGCGTTGATGAGCGTGGAATCGGCACCCCAGCCCTGCAGGGCCACGGGCTTGGTGAGGATGAGCATCTCCGAGTAGCTGCCCGGCGCAATGAGCACCAGGCCGCCGGCGGGCGCCGCATCGATGGCCGCCTGGATGTTGCCGCCCGGCGCCACGGGGACGACCAGGTTCGGATTCAGGCCGATGGTGAAGGTGACGCCGCGGCGGCTGCGGTTGCCGTCGGCGCGCTGCACGGAGAGCTGGCCGGTGCGCGTGTTGGCAGGCACCGTCGCCACGATGACGTCATTGCTCCAGCTCGTGACGGTGAGCGCCACGCCGCCGATGCGTACCGTGCCGGCGGCATTGCCGAAGCCGTAGTCGCGGTTCACCAGCACCTGCGAGCTGCCGTCCACGCGGGCGGCGCTGGGATCGGGCACCTGCACGGTGCCGCGCGAAGTGATGGTGATCGTGCCGGAGGAGGACTCCAGGTACGGTCCACCGCCCTTGGTGTTCACGGCATTGACGCTGGCGATCACCGGCGTGTGGTCCGGGTATTCCGCGTCAAGCTGGAAATTGCCGTTTCCGGTGAAACCGGCGATCGGCAGGATCGGCGTATCGGCGTAGGTGGTCTGCCCGGGAGTGAAGTTGAAGGTGTAGCAGAACTGCGTGTAGTGCTTGTCGAAGTGCGGATCGGGGATCCACACGCCCGGCTGCGCCGGATCCTGCATCACCGGGGAATTCAGGCACACCTGCGCCATGTTGGGCGACACGCCCGAGGGCATGGGCACGTTGATGCGGTAGCTCGACGGCACGATGGCGTTGTAGACGCCGTATTCATCCGTGTAGATGTGGTTGATCTCGTTGCCCGCGTAGTCGCGGATCGAGACCGGCAGCCACGAGGGCGCGAACTTCTCGCCGAAGTTCGGCGACAGCGGATTGAACTCGTTGGTCAGGTCGTTCAGCACGAAGCCCTTGATGTGGCCCGTGACCGGCACCTCGGTGTACATGAAGAAGCTGACGCCGGTGTTCTTGCCGTCGGTCAGCAGCGCGATCTTGCGGTCGCACATCGGACGCGCGGTGCCCGCAAAGGGCGCATCGGCTACGGGGAACAGCGAAAGCTTGTCGCCGATGGTGCGCATGTCGCCCACGCACACCGGCGGCAGCGCCTGCGCTTTCACCTTGAAGGCGTCGCCCAGCGCCACGTTCTGGCTTTCTTCGGTCTGGTGCAGGTAGCCCGGAGGCGTGTTGGCTTCCACGACGTAGTTGCCCGCCACCAGCGTGACCGCGGGGTTGCCCGAGGCAAGGCCGGCCGGAACGTAGTCGAAGAACGCATAGCCGCCGTCGAACACGGCCGGACGCACCTGCTGGTAGTTGCGCATGCCGTCGTAGCACTTGCCGTCGAAGGCCCAGCCCGAGCGGCCACTGTTGCCGTTGGTGCCATCGCCATCGTGGAAGGTGTCGGCCGCATCACCCGGGCAATTGGTGGGCGGGTTGTCGTCCCAGCTGTCGGAATGCACGATGTTCACCGCGTCGCCGGCATCGAACACGCCGTTGTTGTTGCGGTCGACGTCTTCCGGTCCGCGTGCACCACCCTCCATCCAGGTGAAGGGGAAGTTGTCCACGTCGGCGAGCTGCACGCCCGCCTCGCCGTTCACATCGGTGATGTTGCCCCTGGAGTCGGCGCGATACAGGTTCACCTGCACGCGGGGAATGCCGGTCTCCCAGGTTTCGGCCGCGGCAAAGCGCGGATCCTGCTCGGCGCGCGTGGTGGCGTACTGGATGATGCCGGAGATGCCGCCGTTCTCGCCGGGCGCATAGGCCTTCTTGCCCCACTCGAAGTTGGTGGTCGTACCCAGGAAGGTGTTCACGCCCTCCAGCAGCACGGGGCCCAACTCGGTGCGCGTGACGCAACCCGGACCGTCCGGGCCGTCGCAATTGGTGCCGCCATCTGCCGGGTCCTGGAGCTGCGGATTCATCGAGCCATTGCCGATGTTGCCCGGACCGTAGTCCGCAGCCGTGGTGCCCTTGACCGGGCCGCCGGCATCGACGCTGATGGTGACGCCGGTGGCCTTGAAGCGCGCGAAGTCGATCTCCGCCACCAGCCAGCTGAAGAACGGGAAGACCTCCTCGAAGGGCAGGTAGCCCTCCGCATCGGTCACATTGGTCATGTAGATCGAGCCATCGCGATAACGCAGATTCACCACCTGCTCCGGCAGGCCGGCCTCGCCGGGATCGCGCATGCCGTTGCCGTTCAGGTCGTTGAACACCCAGTTGTGGTGGTTGCCGAACCACTGGAACACCGGGATGTCCGGGTTGTTGCCCAGCGAGCTCACGCCATTGGTGACGGTGACGGACTGCGAGGCGAAGATGTTGAGCAGGTAGCTGTCCCAGAAGACCAGCTGGTAGGTGCCATCGGGCACGTTCGGGATGCTGAAGCGGCTCTCGGCGTCGCAGGGCGCCGCGAATACACCGCGCCCCACCGCGCCTGCCAGCATCTCGTTCAATCCGACCCAGCATCCGGGCAGCGGCTGCCCGCCATGCATGGAGTAATCGGCCGGATTGTCGCGCGGGCGGGTCATGTGCATGTTCACCACGCGGCCGTTGATGGTGCCGCGCGGGCCCGAATTCGCGGAGATATGGTTCATCGGCCTCACGAAACCGATGTCGGCATGGTGGAAGCCCGGGCCGAATTCCGCGAACAACGCGTACTGCGACTCGCCCGCGAGGATCCACGCATCGATGCCCTTGGTGCCCTCGATGGTGTGCGTCTGCTGCCAGCCCTCGCCCGCCTTCGGGATGATCTGCACGCCGTACTTGCCCGGCGAGATGTTCTTGATCAGCGCCTCGCCCACGGCGAGGTGGTAGGGGTTCTTTGCCGGATCATCGACTTCCAGCGCCGTCATGGTGCGGATGGTGCCGTTGCCCATCTTCAGTACCGTGCCGGGAGAGCCATCCACATAGGTGGTGCCCAGCGGATTGCCGAAGGTATCCGTGGCCAGCTGCCCACCCATGTCGTAGATGAACACCATGAAGCCGCCGAGGCCGGCCTCGCCCGTGTCCCAGGCGTTGTTGATGGAATTGGTGTCTTCGAAGGCCCGCACCCAGATCTGCGAAGTAGGCAGTGGCTGCGGCGTCACCAGCACATGGACGGTGGTGTTGGTCGCGCCCGGCGCGAACACGGCCTGGCGGCCGGTCTGCGTGAAGCACTGCGCCGGACCATCGACGCTGGCGCAATCGGAAGTGGCCGACTGGTCCGGCAGCACCGACACGTAGTAACGCTTGTTGGCGTCCGGAACCGGAATGGTCACCGCCGCGGCATCGGAATGGCCGGTGCCCACCAGGGGCATGTAGCTGCGATGCAGGTTCACGGCCAGCGCGCACTTGCCCTGCACCGTGCCCGGCGTCACGGGATAGGTGGCGTCTTCCTCCACAAGCCAGCGGTAGCCGATGGGGATGTCGGTGCCGTCCTGCTGCACCACGCGCAGCGATATCTGGCCCGCGGGCCCTGGCGTGGCCGGGCATTCAGCATCGACGATGGCGTTCTGCGCCTGCGCCAGCGGTGCCAGCACGAAGCCCAGCACAAGCCACAACAGGCCGCGCACTCCCAACAGGGCTGACCGGTGGTTGCGGAGGTTGTCGGTGATGTTCATCTTCGAATCCCCTGTCATGCGACGGGCGACGGTGGTCGACTGGTGATTGCAAGATAGGCAACTGCGGCCGGCAGCGGCGGTAGGCAGCACCCTGTCGGCGGCGGCGGGAAATCCCCCGAACCGCGGTGGTGAATCGCGGTAACGCCATGGGCAGGGTCCCGGCGTCCGCCGAGCAGCGCCCTGTAGATGCCCAGCACGCGCGGCACGTACAGCCGGGTCTCGGCGAAGGGCGGCACCTTGCGTCCGTGCCGTTCGACGGCGCCCTCGCCGGCGTTGTAGGCGGCCAGCGCCAGCTCCTTGTCCTGGCCGTAGCGGTCGAGCAGGTAGCGCAGGTAGCGTGCGCCGCCGTGGATGTTCTGTGCCGGATCGAACACATTGCGCACGCCATAGCGGCGCGCGGTGTCGGGCATCAGCTGCATCAGTCCGCGTGCTCCCGCGCGCGAGACGGCCCGGGCGTTGTAGCCGCTTTCCACGGCGATCACCGCACGCAGCAACTGCGCCTCGATGCGCACCCGCGCGGCAGCGGACTCGATCATGTGTTCGTAGCGACGCGCATTCGCTAGCACCACGTCGGCGGCGATGTGCTCGCCGGCCCGCGTGCCCTCGGCGGCCGCCGCGATCAGCACCTGGTAGCGCGGATCGTTGGGCACATTGGAGAAGTGCGCGGTGCCCGACTCGTCGACAAACGTGAATATGTCAGCCCGCGCCCCCGGGGAGACACAGGCGAACAACAACAGCAGCCCTGCCACTCCCGTTCGCACGCAGGAATTGTCGGCTGGCTCGATCCCGAAAAAAGGTAGGGACAACCTGTAGGCGGGGGCGGGAAAAGCCAGCATTGTCCCCCGGCCGGGCACCGCTCAGGCTAAGGGCAGTCTTCGTGAATACCGGGGTGCCCCATGGAACTCTCACGTCGCCGGCTGCTGATGGAAGGGCCGATGCTGCTCGGGTTCGGCATGTCCGCGCTGGCCCAGCAGCACGATCACAGCATGCATGCGGCCGATGCCACTGCCGGCGCGGACGAGCACGCCGCGCATCGCGCGATGATGACCAGCCCGGCCATTGCCCGAAGCGAGCACGACTACGCAATCCCGAAGGTGCAGCTGCGCACCGAAACTGGCGGCATGGTGGAGCTGGCGCGGGTTCTGGCCACGGATCAATCCGTGGTGCTCAATTTCATCTACACCTCGTGCACCACCATCTGCCCGGTGATGACGGCCTCGCTTGTCCACATGCAGCACCTGCTCGCGGGCAAGGGGCCGATGCCCTCTTTCGTTTCGATTTCCGTTGATCCCGATTTCGACTCACCGCAGATCCTCAAGGCCTATGCCGCGAAGTCCGGTGCCCGCTGGACGTTCCTCACCGGCACGCGGCCCGTGGTGATGGAGGTGCTGCGGCAATTCGATGTGTGGCGCGGCAGCAAGGCCAATCACGCGGCCGTCACGCTGCTGCGCAAGGCAGGCGCCGCCCACTGGACCCGGATCGAGGGACTGGCCTCCGCCGAACAGCTCGCGGAAATCTGGACCGGCCTGCATGCCTGATGCGGCGCATCTGTTGCTGCGCGCGCTGCCATGGCTGCTGGCGGGCGGCGCGATGGCGGGAGCCGGCGAAGACGCCGGCGTCGCGATCTACATGCAGGGCCTGTCCGTGTCGGGAGCGCCGATCCAGGCACGAGTGAGCGCGGATGTGCCACTGACCGGCAGCGCTGCCGCGTGCACCAACTGCCACCGGGCCAGCGGCCTGGGCACCGCCGAGGGCCGGGCCCGCTCCCTGCCCATCGTGGCTGCTTCGCTGTTTGCCGAGCGGCCACCCCCGGCGGCCCGACCGGCCTATGACGACGCGACCCTGCTGCGCGCAATCACGCAGGGCGTCAGCGCGAGCGGGCGGGTGCTGGATCCACTGATGCCACGCTATCAATTCGATGCGGCGGACGGCGCGGCGCTTCTCGCCCACCTGCACCGGCTTGGCAGCGAACCGGCGCCGGGCGTGACCCAGGACGAAGTGGTACTGGCCACCGTCGTCTGGGAAGGCGCACCAATTGCCCAGCGCGAGGCAACCACCCGCGTGCTCGAGCGCTTCGTGCAGTTGAAGAATGCCGGCGCCCGCCAGGAGGCACGCCGCGCCGAAGTCGCGCGTCGCCATCCGTTCGGAGAGCGGCATGACCGCGGATGGAAGCGCTGGAGGTTGGTCACGTGGCAGCTTCACGGATCACCCGGCACCTGGGCTGGCCAGCTGCGCGAGCAGTACGACAAGGATCCGCCATTCCTGCTGTTTTCCGGCACGGCCGGCGAACACTGGCGCGAGGTACACGGCTTCTGCGAACAGCAGCGCCTGCCCTGCATCCTGCCGATGACCACCTCGCCGCCCGACGCGCAGGGCGACTTCTACTCGGTGTATTTCAATGCCGGGGCCCGACTCGACGGAGCGGTCATCGCGCGCCACGTGGCGCAACGGGCGGGCGAAACGCCGCGTCGCATCGTGGTTGCAAGGCAGGAAGGCGCGGAGGCGCAGGCGGCGCTGGCTGCCCTGGCCGCGGCGTCCGGTACTGGCAGCAACGCGGCCCACGTCGAGGAGCGTGTATTGCCGCGCGGCCGTCCGGATGCGGGCTACTGGATGCAGTTGCTGCGTCAGGCACGGCCCGATGTACTGGTGATGCTGGCCGATGCGGACCGGCTCGAGGGCCTGGACGCGGCGCTGCGGGCGCAGGGCCTTGTGCTGCCGCTGTACACGAGCGCGACTTTCACCCGCTGGAGTCCCGGCGCCGCGCTGCTGTCCCAGCCGCAGCTCTGGCATGTGCAGGCGTACAATTTCGCCGCGGGCAACCGCGCCGCATTCGCCCGCGAATCGCAGTGGCTGCGGTCGCAGAAGCTCGACCAGCTCGACCCACTGTACGCCAGCCAGGCGCTGTTCGCCTGTCACATCGTCGGCGAACAGCTCGCTGCGCTCACCGGCAATTACTCGCGCGAGTATTTCATCGAGGGACTCGAGCACATGCTCGACAGCACCAACATGACCAGTCTCGTGCCGCGCACTACGCTTGGCCAGGGGCAGCGGTTCATCTCGCGCGGCGCGTTCGTGCTGCCGGCCAGTTCGCTGGTGCGCGGCGACGGCGCGGGCGCGACGTGGGTCGAAAACTAGGCGCCGGCCAATGCATGCAGACGCTTCGCAGTTGTCAGGCAATTCGTTACATTACGAGCCAGCCATGTCCAGCATCAAACGCATCCTGATCGCCGACGACCACGGCATCATGCGTGATGGCCTGAACGCGCTGCTGGCGCAGGAGCAGAACCTGGAAGTGGTAGGCCTCGCCAGCAACGGCCGCGAGGCCATCCGTGCCGCGGAACTGCTGCGGCCGGATCTCATCATCATGGATGTCTCGATGCCGCTCACCAACGGCCAGGAGGCGGTGGCGCACATCAAGAAGCGCACACCCGATGTGCGTGTGCTGATCCTCACGTTCCATTCCGACGACAACAACATCTACCACGCGCTGCGCTCCGGCGCCGACGGCTACGTCCTGAAGGACGACAGCCGCACCGAACTGCTGACCGCCATCCGCGTGGTGCTCTCCGGCAAGAGCTATCTGTCGCCGGCGATCTGCGATCGGGTGGTCTCGGGCTACCTGGGCGGCGGCAAGGTCGGCGCCGAGCAACAACGCCCGGATTCGGGACCGGGCGCGTTGACCACTCGCGAGCGGGAGATCCTCAAGCTCGTGGCCGAAGGCCATCGCACCCGGCAGATCGCCAAGATACTTTCACTCAGTCCGAAGACGGTGGAAAAGCACCGCAGCAACCTGATGCGCAAGCTCAACCTAAAGAGCGCCGCCGCCGTCACCAGCTACGCCATCACGAATGGCCTTGTACGTACCTGAGCGCGTGGAGTCCGCGGTCCGGCGCGGCCACACCACGTGAACACGCGTGCCCTCGCCGGGGCGGCTGTTGATCCTGAGCCTGCCACTGGTCTGCAACACACGCTCGCGCATGCTGGATAGCCCCAATCCGCCGCCGCCGTTCACGGCGGCCGACTGCTCGATGAAGCCGCTGCCGTTGTCGACCACGATCAGCACGACGCTTTCATCCATGAATCGCAGCCACACCTGGAGACTCGACGCCTGCGAATGCTTGGCGGCGTTCTGTGTCGCCTCCTGCAGGATGCGCACGATCGCAATCTGCAGCGGCACCGCGATGCGCCCCTGCTCGCCCTCCACTTTCCACTGCAGGTTCAGGTCCGGACGCGACACCTGCAGTTCGTGGCAGATCAACTCCACGGTTGGCACGAGGCCGAACTGCTCCAGCGCCGATGGCGCCAGGTTGCGCACGGTCGAACGCACCTCGGCGATGCCGGCGATCAGGTTCTGCAGCGCGCGCTCGGCATCCTGGCGCCCCTCGGCCTTCTCGAAGCGGTGCAAAGCGGATTCCAGCGAGAGCTTGGCGATGGACAGCCATTGCCCCACGCCATCGTGCAGTTCCGACGCGATGCGGCGCCGCTCCCTTTCCTGGGCCACTATCAGGTCGGCGGTAAGCGAGCGCAGTTTGCGGTCCAGCCGGTTCATCTCGGCCAGCTGGCCGACGTTGCGCCGCTGGCTCATCTCGGCCAGCACGCGGTTGAGTTCGCGCAACTCCAGCGTGGTCTTGCGACCCGCGGTGATGTCGGTGACCGTGAGCGTGGCCCAGGTGCTTGCCCAATGGGGTGCGCGGCGCAGGTGCATGCGCACGGTGCGCCCGGGCAGACCCTCCGCCAGTTCCCATTCGACGATGGTGGTGCGCTCGATGCGGTTGAGCCCCTCGTGCACGCACAAGCGCATGTCGCAGGCAATGTCCTGGCACTGGGGGTGCAGGCAGCGGTGCACGTCGGCACCATGGGCCGCGGCGGTGCCGATGAAACTATCGCCCGCCAGCGCGTCCTCGAAATCTATGACGCGGCCGCGCCGGTCAAGCCGAAACACCACATGCGGCGCTGGTGCGATGGCATGGGCGTCGAGCGTTGCACCTGCATCGGGAATCGATGACATATGTGGAAGGTAAGCCACCACAAGGTCGTGCGCAATTGACCATATGCGGGAGCTTGTATACTCCGTCGATCCGGGCCCGGATACTCATGCCATGCGAAAAATCCTTTCCTGGTGGGTCGTCCTCTTCGCCGCCGCAATCCTTCCGGCAACCCGCGCACTCGCCGCGCACGACGGCGACTCGCATGTCTTCTCGACTTTCCTGAGCGCCGAAGCCGATTTCATTTCGCACAAGCCGGGCGAAGATGATTCACGGGTCGATGCCGTGGCAGACGTGGTCTTCAGCAGCCACGCCGGTCGCTGGCGGTTCTTCGGCGAAGTCGTGCTCGCGCGCGACGAACACGAGATCGAACGCGCCCAGGTCGGTTACGAAGTGGCCGACAACACCGTCGCGTGGCTCGGCCGGTTCCACCAGCCCTCCAGCGTGTGGAACGTGCTGTTCCATCATGGCCAGTTCCTGCAGACCAGCATCACGCGTCCGTCCATGGAACAGTGGGAGGACGAGCAGGGCCTGCTGCCACAACACATCGTCGGCGGGATGATCGAAAGCCTGATTCCGACGACCGGCCGTGACGGCTGGCGAATCACCGCGGCAGCGGGCCTCTCGCCCCGCATCGACGCCGGCGAACTTGAACCCTTCGTGCCCTTCCGCGACAACGGGGCCAACTTGTCCCACGCCAGCCTGCGCCTGGAATGGCTGCCTGATGCGCTGGGAGAGAACGTGATCGGGATGGTTGCCTCCTCCACGCGGATGCGGCGCGAACCTGCGTCCTCCACCGCGCAGGCCGGCCTGCGACCGGTGACGGTGCGGACAGCCGGCCTTTTCGCCAACGTCGGAGGCAGCCGTCTTCGCGCGCTGGCCAATCTCTCGCTGCTGGACATGCGCGGCGACGATGCCGCCGCCGCGCCGCTGCGGTTCCGGACGCACGTCGCCAGCTATGTGCAGCTGGAATCCGAACTGCGGACGGGCATCACGCTCTTTGCCCGGCAGGAGATGCTGTCGAATCTCAGGGATGCGGCATACCTTGCCCTGCTGCGGCCACCTGCCGCAAGGCGATCGGTCGCGGGGGTCCGGGCGCAGCTGGGGCTGCGCAATGCCATTTCCGTGGAGTTTTCCCGCAGCCGCATCCCGACGCCGGAGACGCTGCACGAGGTGCGGCTGCAGTGGAGCGCGGCCTTCCCGTGAAATTCTGGGCGACACTGGTGCTGTGGCTGTGCACGAGCGCCTGCGCCATGGCGCAGGCGTCTGCCGACCTCGTGCTGGTCACCCATCAGTCGAGCGGGATCAGCAGCGTGAGTGCCAGCCAGATGCGTCGCGCATTCATGGGACTCACGGTATCGGTGCCGCAGGGGCCCTTGCGGCCAATCATCAACGAAAGCAACGAAAGCCTGCGGATGGCGTTTCTGCAGCACGTGGTGGGATTGACGGAACAGATGTACCAGCGTCGCCGCCTGTCGCTGGAGCTGCAGCAGGGAGTGACCAGGCCGCTGGCGGTACGCGACCAGCACCAGCTGGTGGACAGGCTGCGCATGCTGCCCACCGGCGTGTCGTTCATGTGGCGCAGCGAGGCCCAGCGGGAACCCGAGCTGCGCATCTTGAGGGTCATATGGGCGCCGTGAAGCCGACCGTGGCGCGCTATGTGATGCAGTCCGTCATCGGCCTGCACGCCCTGCTTCTGCCGCTGCTGTACTTCGGCATCGCCTGGAACATCGAGCGCAACCAGGCCGACTCGTTCGTCAACCATGCGCGTGCCTTCACGCGCACGCTGATAGAGGAACTTGAAGCCGGCTCGATCGGCACCGACGATGCCAGCCTCAGGCTGTTCCTGGACGGCCTGGCGCTGGGAGGCGAGATTTCCTTCGTCGAGTACCGGCTCGGGGATCGCGTATACCGCAGCTCGCTGCTGCCGGAGCGCGAATGGCAGGCAAGCGGATCCGGGGACCTGAAGTTCGGCGTCGGTGACGACCGCACCTACTACGTTGCCGCCACTGCGCAGCAGGGCGCCGCCACCGGCACGCTGCGACTGGGATTCGACGAAACCGGCGCGCTGGAGACCATCGACACGACGCTGCGCGGCGTGCTGATCGCGCTGGCTGCGTACCTGCTGGCGGCCCTGCTGCTCGCCTATGTGCTGGGCGGACGCATCATCCGCCCGCTGCAGCAGCTGCGCGCCGCCTCGAGGCGCGTGGCGGGCGGGGAACACAGCTTGCAGCTGCGGGCCACGAGCGATCTGCGCGAAATCCACGATCTGGCGCAGGATCTGGAATCCATGCGTGGCGAACTCGTCGGCGCGTCGGCGCGACTGGCCGCCCACATCGAGGAGCGCGAGCTGCTGGAGACGCGCCTGCGGCAGAAACAGAGAATCGAGACCGTCGGCACACTCGCCGGCGGACTTGCGCATGAGTTCAACAACGTGCTCGTCCCGATCACCCTCTTCGGGCAATTGGCGCTGGACCACATTCCCCCGGAACACCCCGCGCACGCCGACATGCTGCGCATGATGGCGGCGGTCGGACGCGCCACCAGTGTGGCGGGCAAGATCCTCACGTTCGGCCGGCATGAGGATGCGAACCAGGCGCGGGTGATCGACATCAACGATGCGCGAGCTGTTTTCCGCGCTGTGCCCGGCAGACGTGCGGCTGCTGACGAGCCTCGACGAGAATTGCGACCCGGTGTTCGCGGACCCGACGTTGATCGTGCAGGTCGTCATGAACCTGTGCACCAACAGCCTGCAGGCCATGCGCCCGGCGGGCGGCGACCTGTGGATTTCCACCCGCACCATCGGCGCGGCGGATGACGGGTCCGGCCGGCAGACAGCGGGCCGCTACGTCGAACTGACGGTCGAGGACACGGGCCACGGCATGGACCCGGAAACCCTCGAACGAATCTACGAACCCTTCTTCACGCGGCGCGAGGTCGGCGAGGGCACGGGGCTTGGCCTGTCCATCGTCCATGGCATCGTCACCTCGCTGCGTGGCACGATCCAGGTGCAGAGCAGCCCGGGCCACGGCACGGTGTTCCATGTACTGCTCGCCTCGGCAGCCGCTACCATTCCGGAACAGGAAAGCCTCGATGACATCCATCATTCTCGTTGACGACGAACCGGATATCCGCGATTCCGTGCAGCGGATCCTCGAACAGGCCGGCTTTCAGGTCAGGGTCGCGGCCACCGGGGCCGAGGGCATCGAGGAATTCCGCCGGGCGCCATCGGACCTGCTGATCACAGACATGATCATGCCCCATGGGCAAGGGATCGACGTGATACGCGAACTGCGCGCGGTTCATCCCGGACTTCGCATCCTTGCCATTTCCGGCGGCGGCAACTTCGGCGCGCAGTCCTACCAGGCCGGCGCCATATCCACCGCGGCATACCTGGCCGCCGCCACGGCCGCGGGGGCCAAGGTGGCACTGACGAAACCTTTCACGAGGGAGAAACTGCTCGCAGCCGTCAATGAGGCCCTACGATAGCGACATGAGAATCCGCCATCCTGCGTGCCAGGCGATCGGCCTTGCCGCGATCCTGGTTCCCTGCCTCGCGCTCGCCCACGGCGTTGCCGGCGGCGATGCGGCCTATGTCGCATCCAGCCGCGGCGTGAACGTGTTCCCGTTCATGTACCTTGGCGCCAAGCACATGGTCACGGGTTACGACCACCTGCTGTTCCTCGCTGGCGTCATCTTCTTTCTCTATCGCCTGAAGGACGTGGCGCTGTACGTCACGCTGTTTGCCGTCGGGCACAGCACCACGCTGCTGGCGGGCGTGCTGGGCGGCATCCACGCCAACGCCTACATCGTCGATGCCATCATCGGGCTGTCGGTGGCCTACAAGGCCTTCGAGAATCTCGGCGGCTTCCGGCGGCTGGGCTGGCAGATCGACTCGCGCGTCGCGGTGCTGGTCTTCGGTTTCGCGCACGGCTTCGGACTTGCCACGAAGCTGCAGGAGCTGCCGCTGTCGCCCGAGGGGCTGGCGGCGAATCTTGTCAGCTTCAACGTGGGCGTGGAGCTGGGTCAGCTCGCCGCACTCAGCGTCATCCTGCTGGCATTCAATTTCTGGCGCCGCTCGCGCAGCTTCCTGTCGGGCGCGTGGACGGCCAATGTGCTCATCATGGCTGCCGGCTTCGTGCTCATCGGCTACCAGCTCGCCGGCTACTGGCGCGGCGCATAACTGTCGGAAGCGAACATGGACAACACTCCCGATTCTCCTTTCCAGATCCAGGTACCCAGCGCAGCGCGACTGCTGAAGTCGGTGCTGGCAGCACTGGTCATCGCCGCGCTGGTGCTCACCGTGGTGGTGCTGCCGGCCGAATACGCCATCGACCCCACCGGCATCGGCAGCAAGCTCGGACTCACGCAGATGCACCAGGGCGGCGGCAAGCCCATCGCACTCAAGGACACGCTGGGCGGCAACGAGAACCTGGGCAAGGTGGTGCAGGTCGCGGATGCCGGCGAACCTCTGCCGCTGCCGAACCCGGCTGTCTACCAGGCTGCCAGGCTGGCGCCGAAGAACGAGACCGTCACCATCAAGCTGCCCGTGGGCGGCGAAACCGAAGTGAAGGCGGTGCTGGGCGCGAACAAGGTGGTGCTGTACTCGTGGAAAACCGACAAGGGTCCCGTGTACGTCGATTTCCACGGGCACTCTCCCGACTGGACCGACAAGCGGGCCTTCGTGCGCTACCTCGAGGCCAAGGATGGCATCGTCGAAGACCATGGCTCGCTGGTTGCACCCTTCGCCGGCGAGCACGGCTGGTACTGGGTGAACATCGGCGACGATCCGGTGACCATCACGCTGCAGGTTTCCGGCTACTACGACGAGATCAAGAACTACGGCGCGCTGTAGGGCCGCTGCCGGCCAGGGCAGCGGTGGTCGATCACCGCCGCCTGGATGGCGATCCGCTCAACCGAAGTTCAGGCGCGCTTCCAGATTGGTGCGCGAATCGGCATTGGCCAGCGCATCGTCCATCGACACGCGGCCGGACTTGTACAGCCCCACCAGCGAGTTGTCGAAGCTCTGGATGCCCTTCTCCGCGCTGTTGCGGATGGCCTCCTTGATGCTGCTGACATCGCCCTTGCGGATCAGCTCCTGGATGTGCGGCGTGTTCAGCATCAGCTCCACGGCGGCGACGCGCTTGCCGTCGACGCCGGGCAGCAGCCGCTGCGCGATGATGGCGCGCAGGTACTGGGAAAGGTCCAGCAGAACCTGCGGATGCTGGTTGTGCGGGAACATGTTGATGATGCGGTCGAGCGTCTCGGCGCAGTTGTTGGCGTGCAGCGTGGCCAGCACCAGGTGGCCGGTGCCGGCAAGGTTGATCGCGGCTTCCATGCTCTCGGTGTCGCGGATTTCGCCGATCAGGATCACGTCGGGCGCGGCGCGCATCACGCCGCGCAGCGCGCGCGCGTAGCTCTTGGTGTCGAGCCCCACCTCGCGCTGGTTGACGATGGAGCGCTTGTTCGAGTGCAGGAACTCGATGGGGTCTTCGATGGTGACGATGTGGTCGGCGAAATGTTCGTTGCGATGATTGATCATCGCCGCGAGCGTGGTGGACTTGCCCGAGCCCGTCGCGCCCACCATCAGGATGAGTCCGCGCTTGAGCTTGGCCAGGTCCGTCACCAGCTCGGGCGCACCGATCTGGTCGAGGCGCGGCATGTCGGCGGTGATGTAGCGCATCACCATCGCGGGGAAGCCGCGCTGGTAGAAGATGGCCACGCGGAAGCGACCCAGACCAGGCTCGGAAATCGCGAAGTCGATCTCCAGCTCGCGCTGGAAATACTCGATCTGCTCCGGCGTCATCAGGCCGAAGGCGGCGGCGCGCACCGCATCGGGCGTCAGCACCTGCTTGTTGATCGAGTGGATCTGCCCCTCGATCTTGATCTTGATCGGCGCGTTGGAGGTGAAGAACAGGTCGGACGCGCCGCGCTCCACCATCAGCTTGAACAGCGGGCGGGTCTTGAGGCCGGCGGGCGTGGTGGCGACCTTGAAATCATCCGCGTCGGTCGATTTGTCGCTCATCGTCACATTGCCCGCCCTTCGTCTTCATCCATCAGCGACAGGCCGCCGGCATCGTCGGCCGGCCGGCTGTCGCGCTTGCTCTCCAGCTTCACGCGCAGGCGCAGCTCGTTCTTCGAATCGGCATTGCGGATGGCGTCGTCGTAGGAGACGAAGCCGCCTTCGTACAGCTCGAACAGGCACTGGTCGAAGGTCTTCATGCCGATGCGGTTCGAACGCGACATGACTTCCTTGATCTTGGCCACCTCGCCCTTGAAGATGAGGTCCTGGATCAGCGGCGAGTTGAGCATGATCTCGGTGGCCGCGATGCGGCCCGTGCCGCCCTCGCGCGGGATCAGGCGCTGCGAGATCAGGCCGCGGATGTTCAGCGACAGGTCCATCAGCAGCTGCTCGCGCCGCTCCTCGGGGAAGAAGTTGATGATGCGGTCCAGCGCCTGGTTGGAGCTGTTGGCATGCAGGGTGGCCAGCACCAGATGGCCGGTTTCGGCGAACTGGATGCCGTACTCCATGGTCTCACGGTCGCGGATTTCGCCGATCAGGATGACATCGGGCGCCTGGCGCAACGTGTTCTTCAGCGCGTTGTGCCAGGAATCGGTATCGACGCCCACCTCGCGGTGCGTGATCACGCAACCCTTGTGCGGGTGCACGTATTCGACCGGGTCTTCGATGGTGACGATGTGGCCGCGGGTCTTCTCGTTGCGATAGCCCACCATCGCGGCGAGCGTGGTGGATTTGCCCGAGCCGGTGCCGCCGACGATGATCACGAGGCCGCGCTTGGACAGCACCACTTCCTTCAGGATGGGCGGCAGGTCCAGCTCTTCGAAACTCGGAATGGTGGGGTTGATCAGGCGGATGACGCAGCCCACCTGCCCCTGTTGCACGAAGGCGCTGACGCGGAAGCGGCCGATGCCCGGCGGCGCGATCGCGAAATTGCATTCCTTGGTGGCGTCGAATTCCTTCGACTGCCGGTCGTTCATGATGGCGCGCACCAGCGTGGCCGACTGCTCGCCG
The DNA here is from genome assembly GCA_046347045.1 of Steroidobacteraceae bacterium. Taxonomy (GTDB): domain Bacteria; phylum Pseudomonadota; class Gammaproteobacteria; order Steroidobacterales; family Steroidobacteraceae; genus ZC4RG30. The sequence goes on along the minus strand of JAXMGX010000009.1, from coordinate 129,758 downwards.
GTGAGCGCGCGCTCGGTCTGCGGGCGGATCTCGCCGTCCACCTTCACCGCGGGCGGGAAGCCGGCAGTGATGAACAGGTCCGAGGCCTTGCGTTCCACCACGCGGCGCAATAGATCCTGGATGAGCTTGATGCCTTGCTCACGATCCATGCTGTTGCTCCACGTGATCCTGGATGAGCTTGATGCCTTGTTCGCGATCCACGCAACTACTCCGGTTTACGCGTCAGTCCGACGGTGCCGCTGCCACGCATTACAGCGCGTCCTTGTTCTGCGCCTTGTAGCGCGCCTCTTCCTTGCTGACCACGCCCTTGCTGACCAGCTCCGTCAGGCACTGGTCCAGCGTCTGCATGCCCTGCGCCTGACCGGTCTGGATGGCCGAGTACATCTGCGCGATCTTGCCCTCGCGGATCAGATTGCGGATGGCGGGGGTGCCGATCATGATCTCGTGCGCGGCCACGCGGCCGCCGCCCACCTTTTTCAGCAGTGTCTGCGAAATCACCGCGCGCAGCGATTCCGACAGCATCGAGCGCACCATTTCCTTTTCGGCGGCCGGGAACACGTCCACGACGCGGTCGATGGTCTTGGCGGCCGAGCTGGTGTGCAGCGTGCCGAACACCAGGTGGCCGGTTTCGGCGGCGCTGAGCGCCAGGCGGATGGTTTCCAGGTCGCGCATTTCGCCGACCAGGATGATGTCGGGGTCTTCGCGCAGCGCCGAGCGCAGCGCCTCCGAGAATCCCAGCGTGTCGCGATGCACTTCCCGCTGGTTGATGAGGCTGCGCTTGGACTCGTGCACGAACTCGATCGGGTCCTCGATGGTGAGGATGTGGTCCGGACGGTTGTCGTTGCAGTGGTCGATCATGCCGGCGAGCGTCGTGGACTTGCCCGAGCCGGTGGGCCCGGTGACCAGCACCAGGCCGCGCGGCAGCATGCACAGGTCGCGGAAGATCTTCGGCGCGCCCAGGTCGTCCAGCCCCACGATGACCGAGGGAATGCTGCGGAACACGGCGCCGGCGCCGCGGTTCTGGTTGAAGGCGTTGACGCGAAAGCGCGCCAGCTTGGGGATCTCGAAGGAGAAATCGGTCTCGAAGAACTCTTCGTAGGCCTTGCGCTGCTTGTCGTTCATGATGTCGTACACCATGCTGTGCACTTCCTTGTGGGAAAGTGCAGGCATGTTCACGCGCTTCATGTCGCCATCGACGCGGATCATCGGCGGCACACCGGCCGACAGATGCAGGTCCGAGGCGTGGTTTTTTACGGCAAAAGCCAGAAGCTGGGCGATATCCAGGGCCATGAGAGCTCCGAAGAAGTCCGCGGCAGTATAGTCCACCGCAGCATTGCCCCCTATGTTAAGCACTCCGCAGAATTCAGCCCCTGACGTGCCACTTCCAGCCGAGGACAAGCCACTCGCTGCCGGTCTTGCCGCATTGCGCCAGCAGATTGCCGCAGCGGCGCACGCGGCCGGCCGTGATGTGAGTTCCATCACGCTCCTGGCGGTGAGCAAGGGTCAGCCGGTTGCGCGACTGAAGGCGGCGCTGTCGCTGGGACTCACGCAGTTCGGTGAAAACTACCTCGATGAGGCGCTGCCCAAGATCGGCGCACTGGAGGGCACGGCTGCCGAATGGCATTTCATCGGGCATCTGCAGGGCAACAAGACGCGCGCCGTGGCCGAAAACTTCGCCTGGGTGCATGGCATCGACCGGCTGCGGATCGCGCAACGCTTGTCGGACCAGCGCCCGCACCATGCGCCGCCATTGAATGTCTGCGTGCAGGTGAACATCGCCGGCGAGGCCACCAAGTCGGGCGTGGCGCCGAACGCGGCATTGCCGCTGCTGCGCGAGGTTGCGAAGCTGCCGCGGCTGCGTTTGCGCGGCCTGATGTGCATGCTGCCCTTCGACCTGCCCGAGGCCGGTCAGCACCGGTATTTCGCGGCGCTTCGCGGACTCATGGAATCCGCCAATGCCGAAGGCGTCGCCTCCTCCACCCTCGACACGTTGTCGATGGGCATGAGCGGCGACCTGGCGGCTGCCGTCGCCGAGGGCAGCACGCTGCTGCGCATCGGCACGGCGCTGTTCGGCCCGCGTCCCACGTAGAATGCAGCACATGTCAGCACTCGAATCGCTTTCCATCGCCCTGATCGGCGGCGGCAACATGGCCCGCGGCATCATTGGCGGCCTCATCGGCAAGGGCGCCCGGCCCGCATCCATCATCGTGTCCGAACCACTGGAGGCCAGCCGCCAGGCACTGGTGAGTGCTTTCGGTGTGCGCGTCACGGCCGACAACGCCGAAGCCGTGCGCGACGCGCAGGTGGTGGTGCTGGCGGTGAAGCCGCAGTTGATGTCGGGCGTGGCGCGCGCGCTGGCGCCGGCACTGCGCGCGAACCGGCCGCTGGTCATCTCCGTGGCCGCCGGCATCCGCGCGGACCGCCTGCAACACTGGCTGGGCGCCGGCATCCCGCTGGTGAGGTCCATGCCCAACCGGCCGGCGCTGATCGGCGCCGGCGCGTCGGGGCTGTATGCGGACGCGAGCCTTCCCGAGGCCAGCCGCAGGCTTGCCGAGCAGGTGCTGGCCAGCACCGGACTTACGGTGTGGGTGAAGAACGAAGAACAGATCGACGCCGTCACGGCGCTGTCGGGCAGCGGCCCGGCCTATTTCTTCCGGCTGGCCGAGCTCATGGCCGAGGCTGGCGCGGCCCTCGGGCTGGATGCAGACGTGGCGCGGCAGCTCGCGGCGCAGACGCTGGCCGGCGCGGGGCAGCTCGTCGCCACCGAGAAAACCACCGACCTGGCACGGATGCGCGCCGAGGTCACCTCGAAGGGCGGCACCACCGAGGCCGCGCTCAACACCTTCGCGGCGCAGGGGTTCGATCGGCTCGTGGCCGATGCCATGGCCGCGGCCGAGCGACGCAGCCGGGAGCTGGCGGCGCAGTTCGGAGACTGACCCATGAAAGCCCTCCAGTTCATCGTCGAGACGCTGATCGGACTGTTTCAGGTGCTGCTGCTGCTGCGCCTTCTGATGCAGCTCAGCCGCGCCGACTTCAGGAATCCCATCGGCCGGGCCATCGTGCAGATCACCGATCCGCTGATCCGGCCGCTGCGCCGGGTGTTTCCGCCGATGGGCAAGGCCGACACGGCCTCGTTCATCGCGGTGATTCTCGTTGCGGTTGCAAAGGTCTGGATACTGCAGCTGCTGTTCGGCATGGGCCTGCCATCGGCCTTTTTCATGCTCCGCTGGGCGGTCATCGACCTCGCGCGACTGGTGCTGAAGACCTACCTGTTTTCCATCATTCTCAACGCGATACTGTCTTTTGTTGCACCAGGTAATTACTCGCCGGCCCAGTCGATCCTCGCATCGATATGCGAACCGCTGCTGAAACCCTTCCGTCGAATCATCCCGCCGGTGGCGGGTCTCGATCTGTCTCCACTGTGGGTTGCGATCATCATTCAAGCGCTGTTGCTGGTCATCTAGCGACGATAAAACGCTTGAAAAAAAGCGTTGCGCGACACACTGCATGTGTTATGTTTCGCGCCGAACAGTGCGTTGGGGATGTTCCCCGCGCGTAAAATCTTCAACTCGCGGGAGTATCCAAACATGGCGAAAAAGGGCGGCGCACCGACCAAGTCCGAGATCCTGGCTTCCATTTCCAAAGACACGGAGCTGTCGCGCAAGCAGGTCAGCGCGGTGTTCGAGTCGCTCAACGGCGTCATCAAGAAGAGCCTCCGCAGCCACGGCATCGTCACGCTGCCCGGCCTGCTGAAGCTGAAGGTCGTCAAGAAGCCCGCCACCAAGGCGCGCAAGGGCACCAATCCGTTCACGGGTGAAGAGATGATGTTCAAGGCCAAGCCCGCCTCGAAGAAGGTGCGCGCTCTGCCGCTGAAGAGCCTCAAGGCGATGGTGAACTAAGAGAACATTCCGCCAGGACGCAAGTTCTGGAGTTGTTCCAAGGCCCGGAAAACCCTGTGTTTTCCGGGCTTTTTGCTTTACCGGGCCGCGCCGAGGAATCCCGCCACGGTGGCCTGCAGTGCAACCAGGTGGCCGTGGAAGAAATGCCCTACTCCGGGCAGCACTGCCAGTTGCGGCGCGGGATCGAGCTGCTTGGCCCAGTCGATCACCAGCGCGCCGTCTATGACTTCATCGGCATCGCCCTGCACCACCAGCCAGGGGCAGCCGGGAACGGAGACCTCGCGCACTGAACCGAAGTTGCGCCCCAGCGCCGGCGCGATGGTCACCAGCCGGTCGACCACGCCGACGCCACGCGTGGTGCTGGCACGCAACGCCACGACGCCGCCGAAGGAGAATCCCGCCAGCCACAGCGCAGCACCCGGCCAGCGCTGTCGCCCAAATGCGACGGTCGCCAGTGCATCGTCGATTTCACCGCGCCCTTCGTCGTATGCGCCTTCGCTCGCGCCCACGCCCCGGAAATTGAAGCGCAGGCTGGGAACGCCCAGCGAATGCGCCGTGCGCGCCAGCGTGGTGACCACCTTGTTGGTCATGGTGCCGCCATGCTGCGGGTGCGGATGGCAGACGACGATGAAGGCCTTGGGCGCGCGTCCCGGCGCGGGATCATCCACCACAGCCTCGAGCTGTCCGGCAGGTCCGGCAATCCGCACCGGCTCGGCCTGCGGCAGCGGCTGGCTCATTCGCCCTCGCCCCTGAAGCCCAGCGAGGCCGAATTGATGCAGTAGCGCAGACCGGTGGGCTCCGGGCCGTCGTCGAACACATGGCCGAGATGGGCGTTGCAGAAGGCGCAGGTGACCTCGGTGCGCACCATGCCATGCGACAGGTCGCGGTGCTGCTGGATGCGCTCGCCGGCCAGCGGCAGCCAGAAGCTGGGCCAACCGCAATGGGCGTCGAATTTCTTTTCCGACTCGAACAGGTCGGTACCGCAGCACACGCAGTAGTACGTGCCCTTCGCGGTGTGGGCGGAGTACTTGCCACTGAAGGCCCGCTCGGTGCCCTTCTCCTGCGTGACGTGGTACTGCAGCGGCGAGAGCTTCGTGCGCAGTTCTTCCGGCGTGGGCTTGCGGCGCTGGTTCATGGGCACTCCGACTACTGTGGCAGCAGCTTCAGCAGCAGGCTGTTGAGCCGGCGCGCGAATTCGCCGGGATTGGCCAGCTGCCCCTGTTCGGTGAGCTGCGCCTGATCGTACAGCAGCTGCGCCAGCTCGCTGAAATCCGCGCCGTCGAGGCCCGCCAGGCGCTTCACCAGCGGATGCGCCAGATTCAGCTCGAGCTGGGGCTTCTCCTGCGGCACGTCGCCGCGGCCCACGGCCGCCAGCATGCGGCGCATGGATTCGGACAGTCCATCCTCGCCGCGCGTCAGGCAGGCCGGCGACTCGGCCAGCCGCTGGCTGGCCTTCACGCCGCCCACGGCATCGCCCAGTGCTGCGGCAACGCGATCGAACAGCGCCTTCGAGGCCGCGTCATCCATGGCGGGGGCCTTGCCGGCATCCGCCTCACCCCCCGCAGCGGTGCCGATTCCCGCCAGTTCGACCAGATCGCCGCGCGCCGCGTCCTGGAAACCCTTGCCGTCGAACTCGTGCAGCTGACCCATGATCCACGGGTCGACGCGATCGCCCAGCAGCAGCACCTCCACCTTGCGGGCACGAAGCTGCTCGATGTACGGGCTGCTGCGCGCCGCGGCGCGGCTTTCGGCCACCACGTAGTAGATCTTCTGCTGCCCCGGCTGCATCCGCGCCACGTAGTCGGCCAGCGAGACTTTGTCCTCGTCGGTGGCCTCGTGGGTGCTGGCGAAGCGCAGCAGCGGCAGCAGCTTGTCGCGATTGGCGTAGTCTTCCGCCACGCCCTCCTTCAGCACGGCGCCGAATTCGCGCCAGAACTGCGCGTATTTCTCCGGTTCGTCCTTGGCGAGCCGGGCCACCAGATCCAGCGCGCGTCGGGTCAGCGCGCCCTTCATGGCTTCGACCTCCGGGTCCTTCTGCAGCAGCTCGCGCGACACGTTCAGCGGCAGGTCGGAGGAATCGAGCACGCCTTTGATGAAGCGCAGGTACAGCGGCAGGAACTGCTCCGCGTCGTCCATGATGAACACGCGCTTCACATACAGTTTCAGGCCCCGGGCGGCGTCGCGCTGGTTCAGGTCGAAGGGCGCGCGCGACGGGATGTACAGCAGGCTGGTGTACTCGCGCTTGCCTTCGACCTTGTTGTGGCTCCAGGCCAGCGGCGCTTCGCCGTCATGGGTGATGTGGCGGTAGAACTCGCGGTATTCGTCGTCGGTGATCTCGGTGCGCGGGCGCGTCCACAGCGCCTTGGCCTGATTCACGGCCTCGAAATCGAGCGTGGCGATGCCAGAATCACCCGACTGCCCGTCCTTCTCGTTGTGGCCCGGTGAAGGTCCTTCCTTCGCCATGTACACCGGGAAGGCCAGATGATCCGAATAGCGGCGCACCAGCGAACGCAGGCGCCAGGCATCGGCGTATACCTTCGCATCGGCCTTCAGGTGCAGGATCACCTGCGTGCCGCGCTGCGCGCGCTCCACGGTTTCGACGGTGAATTCGCCATCGGCGGCCGACGTCCAGCGTACGCCGGCAGCCGCGGGTTCGCCGGCCTTGCGCGACAGCACCTCGACGCGGTCGGCAACGATGAAGGCCGAGTAGAAGCCCACGCCGAACTGGCCGATCAGCGCCGAATCCTTCTGCGCATCGCCGGTGAGCTTGCCGAAGAATTCCGCCGTGCCGGACTTGGCAATGGTGCCCAGGTGCGCCACCGCCTCCTCGCGGGTCATGCCGATGCCGTTGTCACGGACCGACACCGTGCCGGCGTTGGCATCGGCCTCGATCCACACGCCCAGGTCCTTTTCATCGCCCAGCAGCGCCGGATCGGCCAGCGACAGGAAGCGCAGCTTGTCGTTGGCGTCGGAGGCGTTGGAAATCAGCTCGCGGAGGAAGATCTCGCGGTGGCTGTACAGGGAATGGATCATGAGCTTCAGCAGCTCACGAACTTCGGCCTTGAAACCACGGGTTTCAGAGGCGGCGGCGGTCTCGGTCATGCGATCGACTCCGGCGGATCAGGAAGTGACCGCCGGAGGGTGGGGCCGGGAAGCCCCTAGTTCAAGGGTTTGCGGGGCCGGGCCTTCAGGGACCCTTTCTGGAACACCGCGTGGGAAAATCCCGCCGCCAGGTGCCGGCCATAGCCCACGAGCTCATCCAGCTCGTCCCAGAGCAGCAGCAGGCGCTCCACTCAGGGCTGCTTCTTGCCGGGGGGCGAGTCGGACTCCCACGACTGGCGGACCTTCTCCGACCAGTTCTTGTAGTTCGTCCAGGTGTTCAGGTTGCGGCTGATGGCGGCATGTCGCCCGCGACCGCGCTGCACCCGGGCAGCCCAGTCGGCGTAAAGCTCGGAGCTGCCGGGGCCGGGGCGTTCGCCCGTTGCGGCCAGATCATCACCATGTGCTTCGCTGTTCGACATGCTCTGCCCTTTTGAGTGCGTGGGGGCAGAGTAGGGAAAGGGCCGGTTAAATCGACAGGAACTGCTTCACGCGCGTGGCGTCAATTTGCCACGCGGCGTGCGGCGCCTGCGCGCATTAAGTCGAATCCGTTTTTCCCCGATACGGATGCCTACGCAACGATGCGGTAGCAGGGGGTGTAGGTGCTGCCGGGCAGCTTCATGCGGCCGGCGGCCACGAAGGCGCGCAGCAGCTCGTCGAGCAGCTCCATAACCGCCGGATCGCCGCTGAGTTCGAAGGGCCCGTGCCGCTCGATGGCGGACACGCCCTTTTCCTTCACATTGCCGGCGACGATGCCGGAGAAGGCGCGGCGCAGGTTGGCGATCAAGAGGTGCTGCGGCTGATCGCGATGCAGCGCGAGGCCGCGCATGCTCTCGTGCGTCACTTCGAAGGGGTGCTGGAAGTCCTCGGGCACCTGCAGCAGCCAGTTGAAGCTGTAGGAATCATTGCTGGCGCGCCGCCGGGTGCGCACGCGGGAGATGTCGCCCACCAGCGTCCGCGCCACGGCCGCCGGGTCATCGACGATGAACTGCAGGCGATCCACCGCGGCCGGCCCCACGGCACCGCCGATGAAGCGCCGGATCTGCTCGAAATAGCCCGCGCTCTGCTGCGGTCCGGTAAGGATCACCGGCAGCACCTGCTGCTCGTTGCGCGGATCGAGCAGGATGCCCAGGAGGTACAGGATCTCCTCGGTGGTACCCACGCCGCCCGGGAACACCACGACACCATGGGCCAGCCGCACGAAGGCCTCCAGGCGCTTTTCGATGTCCGGCATGATCACAAGCTGGTTGACGATGGCATTCGGCGGCTCGGCCGCGATGATGCCGGGCTCGGTGAGCCCGATGTACCGCCCGGTGTAGATGCGCTGCTTGGCATGTCCGATGGTGGCGCCCTTCATCGGCCCCTTCATCGCACCCGGGCCGCAGCCCGTGCACACGTCCATGGCCCGCAGTCCCAGCTCGTAGCCCACCTTCTTGGTGTACTGGTATTCCACGTCGTTGATGGAATGCCCGCCCCAGCACACCACCAGGTTGGGTTTGATCTTGCGGTCCAGGATGCGCGCATTGCGCAGCACGTGGAACACGGCATTGGTGATGTCGGTGCTGTTGCTGAGGTCGAAGCGGCCGTTCTGGTCCACCTCGTGCACCGTGTAGACCACGTCGCGCAGCACCGCGAACAGGTGCTCCTTGATGCCGCGGATCATCTGTCCGTCGACGAAGGCGCCGCCGGGCGCGTTCTTGATCTGCAGCCTGATGCCCCAGGGATGCCGCACCACCGTCACGTCGAAATCGCGGTAGCGGTCGAAGATTTCCTTGGCGTTGTCGTTGTGGCTGCCGGAATTCAGGATGGCCAGCGCGCACTTGCGGAACAGCTCGTGCACGCCGCCCTTTTCCGAGTTGAGCAGCACCTCGATCTCGGACTGCGACAGCATCTCGAGGCTGCCGCGCGGACCGACGCTGGCATCCACCAATTCAGGCAGGTCGACTACGGCTTCCAGGATAGAACTCGCGCGGTCAGGGCAGGATGTCGATGGGCGTGTTGTTGTTGGTCAGCAGCCAGATCTCGACCATATCCGAATTGGAGACGGCGATGCAGCCGTCGGTCCAGTCGCGTTCGTAGTAGCTGGGGTCGCGCTTCAGGCGGTTGGGCAGGCCGTGGATCATGATCGAGCCGCCCGGATCCCAGCCATTGGCCTTGGCATGCTTGGTGTCCTGCGGATTGGGGTAGGACACCTGGATCGACAGGAAGAAATCGCTGCGCGCATTGCGGCGCACCAGCGCATAGCGGCCCTCGGGAGTGCGGAAGTCTCCCACGCGCTCCTTGTGGCCCTCGGGCTGCAGGCCCAGCGACACCTTGTAGGTGCGCAGCACCTCGGTGCCGCGCATCAGGTCCATGCGGCGCTGGGACTTGTAGACCACCACGCGGGTGGCCGTGGGCAACTGCGCCGGCGGCGGCGAGCCCGCCGTGGCGCGCTCGCTGGAGAACGGCTCGGCAGGCAGCAGCGCCGGCGCGCACAGCGCGCCTGCCAGCAGCAATACCCGGAACAGGCTCTTGCGTGTCATGGGCGCATTATAAGCAGGTCGCGCCAGCGGCCTAGGGGACGTGCTTCACAGCCGATGTTCACGCCATGTTCACCGTAAAGCTGCCCGCCTTCCGGACGCTGCCGTCGCTGGCCCTGGCAGCCATTGCCACCGTGCTGATCTGCGCGCTGCTGTACTACCTGCCGCAGCGCTGGCACCTGGGCACGCCCACGTTGTTGCCGCTGACGGCGGTGGATCGCGCGCTGTCCTTCCTGCCATGGTCGGGACTGCTGTATTTCGCGGCATTTCCCTTCCTGCTCGGCACGTTCCTGTCGCTGCGCAGCTTCGAGCATGCCTCGCGCTTTCTGTATGCCTGCCTGGTGGCGCAGGTCATCGCGATGCTGGTGTTCCTGCTGTGGCCCACCACCTATCCACGCGGTGATTTTCCGCTGCCCGCCGATGCGGGAGGCCTGGCCGCCGCATTGGTGGCCTTCTGCCGCCAGGCCGACCTGCCGCTGAACTGCCTGCCCAGCCTGCACGTATCCACGGTGACGCTGTGCCTGGTCACGCAGTGGCACTGCACGCCCGGGGGCAAGCGGGCAGCGCCGCTGTTGCTGCCGGCCGGGCTTGCGATGATCGCAAGCACGCTGACCTTCAAGCAGCACTACCTGCTGGATGTGATCGCCGGGCTGGTGCTGGGGTATGCGAGCTGGTGGGTGTGCTTCCGATGGCGCGGGCTGGTGCTTGCGCGCTAGCACGAATCCGCCTCTGCCCGGCTGATTCCCTCAACGGCCGACGAAAGGACTCATTGCAGGCACCCCGCAGCGTCTGAAGTGCGGAATGTTGCCGGTGACCACCGTCAGTCCATGGATGAGTGCCGTGGCGCCAATCTGCTTGTCCACGGGATTGGAGGCATCGGGCACGCGCAACCGCCCCCACAACTGGGCACAGTCCGCATCGAACGGCAGCACCTGGTCCGCAAAGCTCTCCAGCAGCGCGTCGAGCCAGCGCTCCAGGCGCTGCGCCTGCACGGCGTCGCCCCGATGACGGATGCGCTCGACGCCGTGTCGTATCTCGCCCACCGTGATCACGGACAAGAACAGCGGCGTGCGTTCGGCATGGGCGCTACCGAGGAACTGCGCCACGCCGGGGTTGGCAGCGGCACCCTTGCGCGACTCGCTGATGACGTCGGTGTCGATCAAGTACATGTCAGTCGAAGTCTGCGTGTCGCGAATCATCCTGGTCGCGCAGGAAATCGGCGTCTTCGCCAACATTTGGCATGTCGGCCAGCACCTGGGCCAGCGAACGTCGCCGCGTGCCTGCCAGCACGGCGCGCAGAATTTCGCGGTGCTCCTCTTCCGCACTGCGCTGATGCCGCGCAGCGCGTCGCTTCAAGGCGGCGACCAGATCATCAGGCAGATTGCGTACTATGAGTTGGGCCATGAGATTGCCCTCCCGCGCTGGATGCTATCAATGATATCATACCCCTCGAGAACACTTATCGTGACTGTTGTCGCGCTGGCGCTGCAGGCGGGAGCGCTGCACGCCGCCGATGCAACCAAGCCCAAATACCGCAGCGTCGGCGACATCACCGCCGCCGCGCCCGACAGCGACTGGCGCACACCCGATCCGGCCAATCTGCTCTACCTCGAGCTCCCCACCGGCCGCGTGATCATCGAGCTGGCGCCGCAGTTCGCGCCGGAGCATGTGGACAACATCCGCACGCTGGCCAAGGCGCATTTCTGGGATGGCACCAGCATCTACCGCGCGCAGGACAACTTCGTGGTGCAGTTCGGTGACATCGATGCCGATGATCCGCAGCACGCGCGGCCGCTGGGGCAGGCAAAGAAGCATCTGCCGGCGGAGTTCCATCGTCCGCTGCAGGGCCTGGCCTTCGACAAGCTGCCCGATGTCGACGGCTGGGCGAAGGAAGTGGGGTTCGTCGAAGGCTTTCCGGTCGGGCGCGACCCGGCCAAGGGCATTGCATGGCTGGCGCATTGCTACGGCACCGTGGGCGCCGGCCGCAGCGATGCCGATGACAGCAGCATCGGCACCGAACTGTACGTGACCATCGGGCAGTCGCCACGGCAACTCGATGACAACATCACCGTCGTGGGTCGCGTGCTGTCCGGCATGGAGCTGCTGAGCACCATCAGGCGCGGGCCGCCGCCCTTGGGGTTCTACGAAGAGCCGCGCGAGCGCACGTCCATCCGCTCCATTCGTCTGGCCAGCGAAATCCCCGCCGCGCAGCGCACGCCATTGCAGGTGATGCGCACGAATACGCGAAGCTTCCGCGATGTCACCGAAGCCCGTCGCAATCGCGTCGATGGTTTCTACAAGCGACCGGCAGGGCACGTCGATCTGTGCAACGCCGCCATTCCCACGCGCACGCCGCCCGCCGGCGGCAAGCGATGAGCAATGCCCTGCAACTGGTGCTGCTAGGGGCGATCTGGGGCGGCTCGTTCCTGTTCATGCGCATCGCGGTGAACGATTTCGGTCCCGTGCCGCTGGTGTTCATGCGCCTGGCGCTGGGCTCGCTGCTGCTGCTGCCCTTCCTGTGGCGCGAGCGCGCGAAATTCACGCTGCAGCGCTGGCCGATGATGGCGCTGATCGCCGCCATCAACTCCGCCCTGCCCTTCCTGCTGTTCGCCTGGGCGGCGGAGCGCGCGCCGGCAGGCGTGGGCGCCATCGCCAATGGCATGACGGCGCTGTGCGCGGCGCTGATGGGTTTCCTGTTCTTCCACGAGAAGCTCACTGCACGACAGAGCATCGCACTGGTCACCGGCTTCACCGGCATCATCGTGCTGGCCAGCGGCAAGATGGCCGGCATGAGCGTGGGCTGGGCCAGCATCGCCGGCGGCGCAGCCTCGCTGATGTATGGCCTCGGCATCCACATGGCGCGAAGACATCTGCAGGGACTGCCCTCGGCGGCACTGGCGGCCGCCACGCTGGGCAGCGCGGCGCTGCTGGCGGCACCCTTCGCCGTCGCCACCTGGCCGGATCATCCCGTTCCGCTGAAATCGTGGCTGAGCGCCGCCGCGCTGGGCATGCTGTGCACCGGCATCGCGTTTGCCATCTTCTACCGGCTCATCGGTCGCATCGGCGCAAACCGCACTTCCATCGTCACTTATCTGATCCCGCCCTTCGGCGTGGCCTGGGGTTGGCTGTTCCTGGATGAACCGGTGACGGCCACCATGGCCATTGCCTGCGCGCTGATCCTGGGCAGCGTGGCACTGAGCCAGGGATGGAGCGCGCGCAACAGCGGCAAAGTCGACATCCGCGTCCGCTAGGTTTCGTCCTTCACATCACGCAGCGAGGCATCGCGCGCCAGCTGCACCACGACATAGCTGCAGGTGGCGCCGATCTTCGTGTGGCTGGCGCGCGCCCAGGCCACCGCGGCATCGAGCAGCTGCCGCGCTACGCCCTGACCGCGCAGTTCGGTGTCGACGAAGGTGTGATCCACAAGGATGCGCGACGGACCCAGCCGGCGATAGGTCATCTCGGCGATGCGCCGGCCGTCGCGCTCCAGCACGAACTCGCCGCCACCGTCGTTCTCGTGATGGACGATATCGGCCGGCATTCAGAAGCGTCCACTGGCGCCGCCGCCACCGAAGCCACCGCCCTGTCCTTCCACGGCCGCGGGTGGCGCATCGCCGGGACGCGGCGCCAGATGCGCGGCTGCCGCCACCTGCAGCAGGTCGAGGCCGCTGGCTTCTTCCAGGGGGCGGGAGGTGATGCCGTCGAGTCGCACGCGCAGCAGGCGATCGGCCAGGATGGCGACGATCAGCAACGCAAGGCCGGCGACGATGAGCTGCCAGTGCAGCGCCCACAGCACGAAATGCCGCAACGCCCAGGCGGTGCAGACCAGAAGACCCAGTGCGCCGATCAGCGGCACATGCGAACGGCGCCACAGGCCCACGACGACATACAGCACGAAGAAGCCCAGCGCGAAAGCCAGCGCCTCGGCCGAGCGCTGCGAGTAAGAGCTGCCCGACCAGGCTGCAAGCCACGCGTAGGCCAGCCAGGGCATCACCACCACCAGGCCATTGAGCATGCGGTCGGTGGACGGCCGCTGCCATTTCCACTGGCTCGCAACCAGCGCGATCAGCGCCAGCGCGGCGCAGAACAGACCGGCCTCATGCTCACGCCAGTTGCCGCCGAACAGCGTGCCGCGGCTCATCGCCACGGCCAGCGAGAAGGTCATTGCCGCGAGCGTCGTGATGTAGGGATTCAGCAGCCGCCAGCCCACCGGCACCATGGCCGCGGCGATCATCGCGACGCCCACTTCCTCGTGGCCACCGGAACGGTTCCATAGCAGGATCTGCACCACGATGGCCACGGCGCCGCAGAGGTACACGATCTCCTCGACGCCGGAGTGGATGATGCGACGCTGTGCCACCAGCCACTCGGCCACCACCACCATCACGATGCCGCCCAGCATCCACGGTGAAAGGTCGTGGAAGGGGGCGAGCACGCCCGCGAACATGGCCGTGCCGACCAGGCCGAGCACCACGCCCAGGCAGCGGGCGAGCCAGGTGGTGGTCTTCCACGGGCCCTGCCTGCCGGTGGACTCGATGATCGAGCGCAGCGCCGGATAGCGCAGCGCCAGTACCAGCCAGCGCTCCTCGCCCACCGTGGGACGCGCGATCATGACGTGGATTCCTTCAGGCGCGTCCTCAGGCTGAACAGCAGCACCACCGCGCCGATCACCGTCATCAGGCCGAAGGTGGAGGTCATGCCGAAGTCACCGAACAGCAGCGCTTCGAGCCAGATCAGGCCGATGGTGCTGTAGCCCACCGCATAGACCAGGTAGCTCTCCCGCTTTTCCGCCAGACCCACACGGCCGGACAGGAAGGCCAGACCCAGCAGAGTCAGCGCACCGATCCAGCGCGTGCTGCCATCCGCGCCCAGCGACAGGGCGCCCCAGAAGCCGAAGTTCACCGCGAACTGGCGGTAGACATCACGAAAGCCTGCGCCGCCCTTGGCCGGTTCCATCAGGTGCAGCCGACTGCCCGCATAGAAGACCACGGCGCAGACCAGTGCGCGCGGGCCCGCGCCCCACCAGCGGTTGCCGTATTCGAACAGCCGCCCGAACTGCAGCTCAGTGCCCATCCAGGTGGCAAATGCGGTCAGCGCCACCGACAGCACCAGGCGCGAGCGGAAGAAATACGCGGTGCCCAGGTGCCATGCCGCCAGCAGCAATAGATGCCGCGACCACGTTTTTCCCAGCAGATGGAACTGCACTTCGGCATAACCCAGGGCGGCGCTGAAGATCAGCGCGCCAAGCAGCAGCACATAGTCTTCGCCCAGCCGGCGATCGCGCCCTTTGGCACGCGCGCGCAGCGCCACCGCGTAGCACAGCAGCGAGGCCAGCAGCAGACCCGACAGCAATGCCAGCGGACCGATGCGATCGAGGTTGGCCTTCACGAGGAAGCCCACGCCGGCCACGACAGTGGCAACGCCCGCATAGAGCATCACCACCAGTTCGCGATGGATGGAGAAGATTTCGCGGCGCTCCAGCCGCACCGCGGCGTCACGGGCTTCGGCCGCTGGGCCGTCGATGGCCAGTGAGCTCAGCTCGGAAGACAGGTCATGCATGTGCCGCAATTGTATACGGCTTCGTGCTGCCTACTGGCAGCGCTGCTTCAACCCTCTGTTTACATCTTCCACGAAGTCCCTGGGCGCAACCGTTGGCACCTTCGTGTAACGCAGACCCTGGCACCACAGGTCGTGGGCCAGTGTGTCGCGATCGAGGAATTCGAGCCAGGCTTCGACCTTGTCGGCGGCTCGCACGCAGTTGTCCAGCTTGCCGTAGGGCCCCCATGAACGCATCTGCCCGTCGGGCATGATAATCACCTGCGCATGGAGGAAATGCATGCGATCCATGTTCGGATCGCCATAGCTGCGCTCCAGACCATAGGCGGCCTTCGGCGGGAAACCACACAGCGCCACCTTGTCGCCGGGTTTCAGGTAGGCCTCGGCGTTGCCGCCATACAGGTCGATGATGCGGGCCATGCGGCCCGGGAACGGACCTTCCATGATCCATCGCTGCGACTTGCCGTCCGCGCCCGGCACATCGAGCTCGAGCAGCGCATGCGGATTGCCGGCGCGATAGCGCACCACGCTGCCCTTCACCCATACAGGCTGCGAGATGTCGATGACACTGATCGAGTGATGCGGGAACGACAGCAGCGGCCAGCTCATCGCCAGCAATGCGAACCCGAGTCGCCGGACGCGGCCATGAAGAGCCGAGACTGTCATGTTTGCCCCCGGACGCATTGCGTCATTCGCTTCGCTTCGAGCCTAGGGCAAGTACGCTCGAAACGGCAATACGACCCACCGCCCCGCCTGACCGAAGGTCAGGCAAGGCAGCAGGCCGTATCGGGGGTTCCGTGTTTGACGTCCGACGTCAGTCGCGATCGTCCGAATAGCGTCGACCCTCGAAATTGCGCGCATGGAGCTGGCGATACCGCGGCGCGTACACGTCGGTATACCAGTCGTCGCGCACGAAGTAGACCGGGCGGCCGCAGGCATCGTAACGGGCGCAGTAGCGTCGCCAGTCGCGGTATTGCTCGCGTGGCGCGCGCACGTAGATGGGCGCCATGTTGCGGTAACGGCGGTCGATCACGATGGGTCGGTCGTAGACCAGGCGCGGCCGGTAGTAGCCGCCGTCCACGTCGATGCGACCGTAGAATCCCGGCTCGCCCAGAGAAATGGACACACCCACGTCGGCCATCGCAGGCAAGGTGCTGCCCGCGGCGATCAGTGCCAGTGCAGCAAGTGGTTTGTTCATCGCTTCTCCTCCAAGCATCGAGGAAATCAGGCTACGCGGCTGCAGCCGCCGGCTGCATCCGGCCATTGACGAGTCGGCTGTAGGATGGTTCCGCAATGCCGTAGGATTGCGGCAGCGCGCGCAGAACAACTCACAAGGGGAAAGCAATGCGAATCCGCCAGTTTGCAGTTTCAATTGCGGGAGCAATCGGCCTGATGCTCTCGCTGCCCGCAAGCGCCACCTGGGTGGCGAGCTGGGTCGCCCCGCCGCACGCACCCCTGGGCACCGAAGGCCCGTTCGCCGCCGCCGCCTATGACAACGTGACGCTCAGCCAGATACTGCGCGTCAGCGAAGGCGGCGAGAAGCTGCGCATCCGGTTCTCGAACCGCTATGGCCCCGGGCCGCTGACCATCGGCGCGGCGCGCGTGGTGCGCATCGACGATGCAGGCAAGGAAATCGACGGCAGTTCGCGCATGCTCACGTTCGGCGGAGCCGGCGAAGCGGTGATTCCGCGGGGCGCGCCTTTCGTCACCGATGTGGTGCAGCTTGCCGTGCCCAGCCTGTCGCGGCTGAAGGTGGAGTTCTACTTGCCGAAGGCCACGGGTCCCTGCACCTGCCACCTCACTGGCGTGGATGAACTGGCCGTGTCGCCGCCGGGCAATTTCGTGGGCAAACCCTTCACGCCGGTGTCGAAGGCGCAATTCCGCGCCTTCCTCTCGGCGGTGGAGGTGGATTCGCCCAAGGCATTGGGCACCATCGTCGCCTTCGGCGATTCCATCACCGATGGCGTGGGCGCCACTGCCGGCGCCAACCGCCGCTGGCCCGACATCCTCGCCAACCGCCTGCAGGCGGCGGGCAAGCACTGGGCGGTGGCGAACTCCGCCATCAGCGGCAACCGCATCCTGAGCCCCGGCATGGGCGAGGCGGCGCTGGCGCGCTTCGATGAAGACGTGCTCAGCCTGCCCAATGTGAAGTACATCATCGTGTTCGAAGGCGTGAACGACATCGGCAACCGCTTCGGCCGCCGGGGCCCCAACCAGCCCAACCTGCCGGGCCTCGACCAGCCCGAGATCACGGTCGACCAGATGATCGCCGGCTACAGGCAACTCATCGCGCGCGCTCACGAGAAGGGCATCAAGGTCATCGGTTCGCCCATCGGGCCTTACAAGGGCGCCTCGTACTGGAGCGAGGAAGGCGAAGCCGCGCGGCAGAAGATCAACGACTGGATTCTGAAGGGCGGCGCCTTCGACGGAATCGTGCGACTCGACCTCGCCTTCGCCGACCCGGCGGACACGCGGCAGATGCGCGAGGGTTACCACATGGGAGACCACCTGCACGGCAGCGATGCGGGACTGAAGGCCGTGGGCGAATCCATCGACCTGAAGCTGTTCCAGCCGGTGAAATAGCACTCGAGCCCACAAAAGCAAACGGGCTGTCGAATGACAGCCCGTTGCCGGTCACGCGGCGGTGCCGCCAGTCACCGCATCAATGGCGATCACGCCAGTGGTTGCGGTCGTCCCGCCGGTCGTCGCCGCGGCCACGGTGGTCGTCACGGCGGTCATCATGCCAGTCCTTGCGATTGTCACGCCGGTCATCGCGCCAGTCCCTGCGATCGTCACGCCGGTCATCGCGCCAGTCGCGACGGTCATTGCGGTTGTCCCAGTGGTGGTCATGGCGATAGTTGCGGGCGTAGTAGTTCTGGCGATAGCGCGGCGCGTACACATTGCTGTACCACTCGTCACGCACGAAGTACACCGGACGCGAGCAGGCGTCGTAGCGACCGCAGTAGCGGCCCCAGTTGCGGTAGTGATCGCGCGGCGCGCGGATGTAAACCGGCGCATACGAGCGGTAGCGTGGCGACAGCACCACCGGTTCGCTGTAGATCAGCGTGGGCCGGCCGTAGCCGCCGATGTCGAGCTGCCCGTAGAAGCCCGGCTCGCCAACGCTGATGGAAATTCCGACATTGCCGGCGAAGGCCGGCGCCGCAGCGGCGGCGGCAGTAAGCGCAAGTGCGGCAATGAGTTTCTTCATGGCTTCTCTCCTTTCGGTTCGATCCGACCGGTCGTGCCGGGCGTTGGAAAGGAGATTGCTGGAATGCACCTGAACCGCCGCGGAACAGCGCGGTTCAGGTGCGATTCAGGTGCCCCGCGAGGCCGTGCAGCGGGGCCGGTCGCAGCTACCTGGCGGCCAGGTCCTGGCGCGCCTTCTGGCGCACGTAGTGCGCAATGGCCTCGAGCTGCGCATCGCTCATCTCGGGGAAGGCCGGCATGCCGCGCTGCGCCAGCGATCCTTCGCGCACCACGTGCGCCAGCGATTCGGCCGACAGCATCACCGGCGAGGCGCGCAGGTCCGGCGCAATGCCGCCCGCCACGATGCCCATGCCGTGACACAGCGTGCAGTGCTCGTATTCGAACTGGCCCTGCTTCACCTTGCGCGCCTCCACCTTGAACCCCTCTCCCTCCAGCGGAACCGCGGGCTGCGCCGGCGGCGTGGGCGGCAGCTTCGCTGCGCCATCGAGCGTGAACACCAGCAGGCGACGCGGATGCACGCGCGCATCCCAGCCCCAGCGGCCCGAGATGGGCCCGAAGGCAGCCGTCGAGCCGCCCAGCGGACCGGCCGTCACCGCCACGTACTGTTTGCCTTCGACGCTGAAGGTGATGGGCACGCCGGTGGCGGCAACGCCGGCGAAGAAGGACCACAGGTCCTTGCCATCCTTCGCGTCGTAGGCATGGAAGTAGCCATCGGCAAGACCTTCGAACACCAGATCGCCCGCGGTGGCCATGGCGCCACCATTGGAGATCCCCGGGGTCTCCACGCTCCACACGGTGCGCTTCGCGATGGGATCCCAGGCCTTGAGCAGGCTGCGGCCCGCATCCCTTGGCACACCCGGCGTGCCCGCGGCGGGGAAGCCCGTGTAGTCCGTGGTGCGCATGCGCGGCGCGTAGTCCTTGTGGCTGGCGCCACCATCACCGAATTCCGCGGGCATCTCGAGCGTGGGCACATACAGGTAGCCGGTGCGCGGACTGAAAGCCTGCGGCGTCCAGTGATGCACGGCCTGGAAGCTGGGCCACAGCAGGATGTTCTTCTTCTCGTACCTTGCACCGGACGCCAGCACCGGCTTGCCGGTGGTGAGGTCCACGCGCTCGGCCCAGGTGACGGTGCCCAGCTTCTCGGCCGACAGCAGCTTGCCGCTGGCGCGATCGATCACGTAGATGAAGCCGTTCTTGGCAGCATGCAGCATGACCTTGCGCGGTGCGCCATCGATGGACAGCTGCGTCAGCGTCATGTCGGTGGAGGAATCGTAATCCCAGGAATCGCCAGGTGCGGTCTGGTAGTGCCAGACGTACTTGCCGGTGTCCGCATCGAGCGCAACCACCGAGGCGATGAAGAGGTTGTCGCCACCTTGCGGGCTTCTGATCTTCCAGTTCATCGGCGTGCCATTGCCGGTGCCGATGTACAGGCGGTTGAAATCCGGATCGTAGGTGATGGAGTTCCACACCGCGCCGCCGCCGCCGTATTTCCACCATTCGCCGGCCCAGGTCTTCGCGGCCATGGCCAGCGCCTCGTCGGACACCTCGCCATCCTTCTCGCCCGGTTTGGGCGGCACCACGTAGAAGCGCCAGAGCTGCTTGCCGTTCCCGGCGTCATAGGCGGTGACATAGCCTCGCAGCGCGCTGAAATCGCCGCCGGAGAAGCCAATGACCACCTTGCCATTGAACACGCGCGGCGCGCCGGTGATCGTCGCGCCGTTCTTCGGATCAACCGTCTGCGCGCTCCAGGCTTCGGTGCCGTCCTTCGCGTTCAGCGCAATGAGGCGGCCGTCACTGGTGCCGGCGTACACACGCCCCTTCCAGAATGCGATGCCGCGAATGCCCCAGGCGGTGCGCAGCTTTTCGGGATTCGTCTGCATGGCCATGGCATCGTGCCGCCACAGCAGCTTGCCGGTCTTCGCATCGACCGCGTGGATGACGCCATGTCCCGCGCCCAGGTAGATCACGCCATCCACCGCCAGCGGAGCCGTGATGGAGTTGTTCACGTCCAGGTCCAGCGTCCACGCGAGGCCCAGCCGGCCCACCGTCTGCGCATTGATCTCGGCCAGCGGGCTGTAATGTCCTTCGCTGAAGGTGCGACCGAAGGCGGCCCAGTTGGCGCCGTCCTGTTCATTGGACAGCAAGGTGTTGTCCAGGGTGGCCGCCAACTCAGGCGCTTTCGCGTCGAGCCTTGAGTCGGCGTCCGACGGGGTCTTCGCGCAGGCCGCGAGCAGCAACAGTCCGCCGACAATCACCGCATGACGCATGTTCGTTTCCCCCTGCTGCGCACGCGCACGGCGCGTTGATATTTCTTCTCCCCGGATCGGGGATGATGCCAGGTATGGCCGCCTGACGCGGCAATTGCAAGCCGGGCCGCCTGGCGCCACGCCGTGGACCCGGCGTGGCGCCCTCTGCGGCTAGCGGTCTTTGGTCCCCTGCTGCGTGGCCTGCTGGCCGCCCTGTCGATTGCCCCGCTGCGCCTGCGTGGCCGGATCATGGCCGACATCAGGCTTGTTGTTCTCGAGCACGCGCTTGTGCTGCTGATCGGGATCGGGCTTCTGGCCGGGCTGCTTCTGTTGCTGCTGATCCATGACGCTCTCCAACATTGAACGCGAACCTTTCGTTCGCGCGTACAACCTTAGGAGCGACAGCCAACAGACCCCGTACGACACCGACGGAGCCTGCGGTAGGTGCTGTCCTGCTAGGGACAGGGGTTGGGTTGCGCGCGGTGCACCCCCTCGATTTCCTTCATCACCTCGGGCGACAGCGTCAGCGTGGCGCTGCCCAGGTTGGTGCGCAGCTGCTGCAGCGTGGTGGCGCCGATGAGCACGCTGGTCATGAACTGCCGCTGCCGGCAGAAAGCCAGCGACATCTGCGCGAAGTTCAGGCCGTGCTTCGCGGCGATGGCGGCATACGCCTCCGTGGCGCGTGCGGCCTGGTCGTTGCTGTAGCGCGAGTAGCGCGACCAACGCACCATGCGTGCCTCGGGCGGACGCGCGCCATTCAGGAACTTGCCGCTCAGGACGCCAAAGGCCAGCGGCGAATACGCCAGCAGGCTTACCCCTTCGCGAATCGACATCTCGGCAAGGCCGATGTCGAAGGTGCGGCTGAGCAGGTTGTAGGGATTCTGGATGGACACCACGCGCTGCCGTCCGCTGGACTCCGCCAACTGCAGGTAACGGTGCAGGCCCCAGGAGGTTTCATTCGACAGGCCGATGTGGCGTACCTTGCCGGCGCGCACCAGCTCGCCCAGTGCATCCAGCGTTTCTTCGATGGGGACGGCCTGTGCGGGCGTGAGCGTTCCCTGGTGTTCGTAACCCAGGCGGCCGAAGAAATTGGCGGGGCGGCTGGGCCAGTGAAGCTGGTAGAGGTCGATGTAGTCCGTCTGCAGCCGGGCGAGACTGGCATCGGCCGCCGCGATGATGTTGGCGCGATCGAGGCGGTTGTCGCCGCCCCGCACATGGCCCACGCCCAGCACCGCACCGGGCCCGGCCACCTTGGTGGCCAGGATCACCTGGCTGCGTCTGCCGCTCTTCTTCAGCCAGGTGCCGATGATGCGCTCGGTTGACCCGTAGGTTTCAGCCCGCGGCGGCACGGAATACATCTCGGCTGTGTCGATGAGGTTCACGCCGGCATCCAGCGCAATGTCGATCTGCTCGTGGCCCTGCGCCTCGGTGTTCTGTTCGCCGAAGGTCATGGTGCCAAGGCCGATTGCGCTCACCTTGATGCCGGTGCGGCCCAGCGGGCGGTATTCCATCGTTTCCTCGATTCGTGGGATCGCCAAGCGGATTGCGGATCGTAACGGTACAGAATCGGCGCGCGGGCTGCATGTCTTCGGTCGGCAGCGGATTTTCTGACCGACTTCGGCGATGATGGATGCCGTGCACCCTGCCCCGCCCCGCATGACTTCAGCCTCCCGCCCGCTGCTCCTGCTCCTGGCACTGGCCGCAATCAACGTCTGTCAGGCGGCGGCCCCGGCCACGGGTACGCAGGAGCTGGACGAGGTCACCGTCAACGGCGACCGCGTGAAGATCGATGCGCTGCGCAAGCAGATCGTGCAGCTCGAAGACCGGTTCTATGACCGCTACAACGAGCTGAACACGGTGGATGATTTCGACATCCATTGCATCGAAGAGGCAAGAACCGGCACGCGGATGATCAAGCGCACCTGCCGCGCGGTGTACCAGGAACGGGCCTTCGCCGAGGAGGGTCAAGCGGCCTTCAAGATCCTGCAGCGGTTCCGCGAAAACGGCCCGAAGATCGCCGACAGCGGTCCGCCGGTGCCTGCGACGCAGGTCGTGTTGCAGCGGCTGCCGGAGTACAAGAAGAACCTGGAAGAGATGACGCGCCGCCATCCGGAACTGGCGCGCCTGCTCGAAGAGCGTGGCAGGCTCATCGAGAAGTACAACGCGGCGCTGAAGAAGAACTGGGGCGAATGAGCCCCGGCCTGCGGTCGCTACTCCGCTACTTCTCTTCCTTCGACCCGAAACGCTGCTGGTAGACGGTGTTGTAGCGGTTCATCAGCCGTGCGTGATTCACCAGCGCCTTCAGCAACGCCTCGTCATGGGTCACTTTCTCGAGCATGACTTTCTTGAATTCCTCGTGACGGCCATTGAGGACCGACGGCGACACCGAAGTGGTGGTCATCACTTGCGTGGGGGACGCCTGCCTGCGCAGTTCATCCAGAAATCCCTGCATCATGATGCCCGCCTCACGACCGGCCTGTGACAATGCATCCTGCTCGTACCCCGTGCGGCAGTACCTTCTGGGAACGCGCGATCCGATCGGTTGCTCCACGGTGCAGTGTACTTCGTATTCCTTCCTGCCCACGATCTTGTTGTAGCGGTCGAAGAACTGGTCTTCGGCCTTGATCATTTCCTTGCGCAGCACATCGAGGCGCGTGCCGTTGACGATGACCTCTTCGACGACGTCCGCGTCACTGGCCGCGACCGCAGGCAGTGCGGCGGCCGCCATCAGCAGCAGCGTCAGCAGGGTGCAGAACGTGGAATGCTTGCGCCGTGTCATGCGGCCTCCCCGCCGCGACATGCGGCATGGACCGCATACTACGCCAGCGCGCGGCGGATGAGGCTGACCGCCGCCAGACTCAACAGAATGCGGAATGCCAGCCGGAAGACATGTTCCGGCACGCGCGTCAGCAACCGGCTGCCCACTGCCGTGCCAGCGAATCCGGCGATCACCATGGCCGCAATCAGCGGCAGGTACTGCCGGAATGCGAAGCCCATCGCCACGAACACGATCACCTTGAACACATGCTGGAAGGCGTTGAGCATGGCGTGTGTGGCCACGAGCTGCTGCCGGTCGGGGATGCCCCGCACGAACGAGGCCACCAGCGGCCCCGCCGCGCCCACGACCATGCCCAGCGCCGACACGGCCGCGCCGCCGATGAACTGCGCGATGCGGCTGTGCGTGAATAGCCGCGGTGGCGGCAGCCAGGTGGTGACCAGCACGAAGATGCCGATGGCGGCAGAGAACCAGTTCTCGGGGATCAGGTAGGCGAACCGGCCGCCCGCCACCGAGCCGATCACCGCCCCAGTGTCACCCACAGGATGAAGTTCCACTGGATGTGCTCGCGCAACGCGAATGCACGCCCCGTGTTGCTGCCGAGCTGCACGCAGCCGTGAATGGGCACCACCACCACCGGCGGCATCACCAGCGTCATCGCGATGATCATCAGCGAACCGCCGCCGAGCGAGAACGTGGCGGTGATCAGCGAAGTGAGAAAGCTCAGCGCGATCAGACCCAGCGCGGTCAGGTCGGTGAGTGCGGGCGGCAGGTACGGCATCGGCCGCACCCTAACATTCCTTCAAGCGAATCCCATGACGCAGCCGCTGCGTTCGAGCCCGGCGCAGGCGGTGACGATATACAGGGGATGGTCGAGCGACCTGGCGAAATGCGAAAATTCGCTGGCTACAGCGGCGGGGTTCATATGCGCCCTCGAGGGTTGTCTGAAGCATTCGTAATGCAAGTGAACCTCGACAACCAGCCCCTGGAGCAGAAGTCAAGGGATTGTCCTACTCCCACCTGCCCCCGGTTTGTAGTCCAATAGAGCAAACCCGACCGAGGAGATCACGCATGTCCAAGTCCCTGCCCCGCCGCACCGTACTCAAGGCCGCCCTGATGGGCAGCGCCGCGCTGCCGCTGGTGGCCAAACTCACCGATGCCGAGGCCGCTGCGCAGCCGCTGGTGGCTGCGAACGATCCGGTGGGCAAGACGCTGGGCTATGAGCCCGACACCACGAAGGTGGATGCCAAGGCGAATCCCACGCACAAGGTCACGCAGAAGTGCGCGAACTGCGTCCAGTTCCAGGGCAAGCCCGCCGACAAGCAGGGCGCCTGCAACCTGTTCCCCGGCAAGGATGTGCTGGGCAATGGCTGGTGCAAGGTGTGGGCGCAGAAGCCCGGCACCTGAGACTTCGCTAGCGTGGGGCGCCGCCGAGGCGCCCCACGCGCTCACCCATCAGCACGTGCCGGTAGCCGCTACCGGTTGAATCCTTCGGTGTTTCCAGCGCGAATTTCACGCCGGGCCCAAACACCACCACGAAATCCGAACCGCCGAAGAGGAAGTGACCCATCGGGTCACCCTTCTGCACCTTGCTGCCCTCCTTCAGCGGCATCTCGAAATTCACGGAACTGACCGGCGACATGCCGATGGGCATGAGCGCCACGAGCCCGTACTTGTCGGTCTGCAGCACGATGAGGCCGCGCGTTTCCAGCGACTGCCAACCCACGGATGAGGGATCGAACCTGTAACGCTTGTTGGCAGCGTCCCAGGTGACGATTCCACCGGCAACCTCCTTGCCGGGGATCACGCGGATCTCCCAGATGGTGCCGCTCATCGGGAAGTGGAAGTGGTGATAGTCGTGCACGTCGAGGAACAGGTGCGTGAACGTGCCACCGGCGAAGGACTTGGCGTACGGACTGCCGTCGAGCAGCGCTTCCACGGATTCGACTGTCGCGGTCTTGATCGCAACGCCGGCGGGACTTTCCAGCTTCAGGTCGTTGTCCACCGCCCAGGTGCCCATGGGCACCGCATCCACCGGCGAGACGAACACGCTGTCGTCCTTCGGCTTGGCAATCGGCCGCTTGGCGGGTGAGGCGAGTTGCCGCGAGAAGAACTGGTTGAAGCTCTTCCAGTTGTCGGGAGATTCGTACCAGCCCTGCTTCAGGCCGAAGGCGCTGTCGGCCTGCGCCAGGCGCAACATGTCCGCGTTCCAGGACTCGGGCGTGTCGAGCCACTTGCCCCAGTTCTGCACGAAGCCCTTGAACCAGTTGGCGTAGGCATCGACGTACTGCAGGGAGTTGTTGAAGTAGCCGCGGCCCTTCAGTTCATCCAGCGGGATGTCGGAGATGAAGTACAGATAGCCCAGGCTCTGGTCGATGCGCGTGTACAGCGAGGCATTGGGCGCGGACTTGACGAGGCTGGCGGGTGTCGCCTTCCCGGCGAAGGCGATGAAGTCGTAGAACTGCTCCAATGTCTGCGCGGGGTTGGTTTGTGGATCGGGGTTGATGCGGCGGCCTTCCTCAATGGCGTGAGTGAGCAGGCGCTTGAGTTCCGCGTTGGAGTCGACCAGTTGTTTCAGCGCGGCGGCGGAGTCGGCGGGCGGACCCTGGGCGGGTGTGGGCGCCGGGATGTCCAGCGGCTGCGACTGCGCTGGTGCCGACGGGGGTGGCGAGGGGGAGCCGCAGGACGAGCACAGCAGCAGGGCTGCGATCGCGACGGAGAATCGTCCGGTCATCGTTCAGCCGCCCAGCAGTTCCTTTACGGTTTCGGATGGCCGGCACAGGCGCGTGCCGTTGGGCGAGCGCACGATGGGCCGGTTGATCAGGATGGGATGCGCCAGCATCTGGTCGATGAGCTGCTCGTCGGTGAAGCGATCTTCGTTCAGGCCCAACTCATGGCAGAGCTTTTCCTTTTCGCGCAGCAATTGCCGCGCGGTGATGCCCATCTCGTCGAGCAGCTTCCTGATCGTGGCCCGGTCCGGCGGTGTCTTCAGGTATTCGACGATGGTGGGTTCGATGCCCGCCTCGCGGATGAACCCCAGCACATTGCGCGACGTGCCGCAGGCGGGGTTGTGCCAGATGGTGAACTCGCCTTTCATCGGTGGAATCAATCCTCGGGTTTGCGCGCCAGGTAGCCGATCAGCCCTTCGGGCAGCACCCGCGAACCATAACTGCCAAATGTTTCCGCGGCCAGACACAGTCCTCGCAATGCGTCCAGCACATCGCCCTGCTCCACCAACTGCAACTGGTGCACCTCGAAGTCGCGGCGGTACAGGTCCCATACCTTGCGGAAGGTGGTCATGCGACGCGTGAGCAGCGTGCGCTCGGCATTGCCTTCGGATTCCACCAGGATGGCCCAATCGGTGCCTTCGAAGTAGTTGCGTTGCGGACCATTGGCGGGCACGCGCGCGGGCGAGGCCGCGTCGAAAACCAGCAGGCCGCCGGGGCACAACGCGGAGGCGATGCGCTGCCACGCCCTCGCCCGCACCGCCGCGCAGTTCTCCGCATCGAAGGTGTAGTTGAACACCTCGCCGATGGCGGTGACGGCAACGCAGGGCGGGATATCGGCGGTGGCGAAGGAGCCGACGCGGAAGGTGCCGCCCGGCACCCGGCGGCGCGCGATCTCAAGCAGCGGTTCGGAGAGGTCGACGCCGATGACATCGTAGCCCGCATCGCGAAGCTGGCGCGCCATGGTGCCGCTGCCGCAGCCCAGATCGACTACGAGGCCGTTGCGGATGCCGGCCTGGCGCAATTGCGCAATGACCATGACACCGGCGCTGGCCGCGAAATCGCCAAAGCCGGCATCGTGGATGTACGCGAGGTCATCGCGGTAACTGGAAACCGGAGTCGTCATGCCGGCCACGGCGGGCGTGAAAGCACGCTAGCGCGTATCCCGGTGCAGCAGCCACAGCACACCTCCTGCCAGCAGCAGGAAGGCGGCGGCCAGCAGCGACGCCACGAGCACGCGGTGCGTTTCCCAGAACGCCATCATCAGCGCCACCGCACCCCAGGCCGCGGCCGAGCAGATGAAGAACGCCGCCACCAGCGAGTAGATCAGCGCCGAGGCCGTGCGCCGCAGCTCGTGCTTCCAGGTGGCGCGCATCGCGGCCGCGCGGTTGTCGACAAACTGGCTCATCGAGCCGGTGATCCGCATCAATGTGGCGATCAGGCGCATGGCGGCGCCGGCAATCCCGCCGCTGGACTCGGTGTCGGGTTCCATGGGATCAGTTCCTGCGCGAGACCAGCACGCCCAGCACGAAGGCCACCGCCGCGGCGACGCCGATGGCCGGCCAGGGGTTGTCGCGCACGTAACGGTCGGCATCGCGGGCGGTGCGCTTCACGCCGACGCGCACCTTGTCTTCGACGGCTTCAAGACGCTCGCGTGCGTCGGCGAGCCCTGCGGAGAGCTTCTCGCGCGCTTCGCCGGCGTGTTCCGCCGCGGCGCCGGCGGCGCCCTTCAGCAGCGATTCCAGATCGCCGATCAGCTTGTTGAGGTCGTTCAGGGTGCGTTCGGTATTGCTCATGAGGATGCTCCCTCGGCGATGCGCTGGTGCATGGTCCGTGGACAGTATATTCCCATGCGGGCATGCCGCTTTGGCTTCCCTGCGAACGTGGTCAGGCGCCACCCTCCTTCTTCGCGATGGCCCTGGCCATCGTGCGGGTCAGGATGCATGACAACAGCGTTGCCACGAGTGCGGCGATACCCGCTGCAAGTCCCAGTGATTCAAATGGAGAGTCCGCGCCCCTGCCGGGCTGTCCGGAGAGGCCCTGCGCGGACAGGGGAATCATCACGCCACAGAAGACTGCGACCAATCCGAGAAGGAAGCCGAACAGTGCACCGAGCACGCCGACGACCCCGCGGTGGGTCCGGGCAACGGGCGCCAGCAGGGTGAAGGCCAGCGAGGCGAGGACGGGGGCCAGGCACACCAGGGCCATGAGCAGAACCAGTGACGACATGTCAGCGATCGATCCAGCCGATTTCACGGGCGGTCACGGAGCCGACGCGCTCCTCATCCAGTCCATCCGGCAGGCGGGATTCCGAAGCACTCAGCGCCAATCTTCCCGCCATGATCTCCGCCTGTTGCTGCGGGTACAACGGTACCTGCTGCGGATCTGCCAATCCACGCGGGACCTGCGGCTGCCCCGTGCTCAGGTCGTAGGCGTCGCTGGCGCCGAATGTGTGCAGCAACTCATGTGCGATCACGATCCTGTTCTGGCCTTCCTGCGCCGGACTTGCGAATACATGCACCACGGCGCTCAGCCCCCGCTGCAGCCCCACAGAGTGAGGGAGCGATTGGGTCAGCGCCGGATCGTGGTAGAGCAGGAACAAGGCGATTTTCGGTTTTGGGGACAGGCCTGACATCACGCTGTGCCGGTAGTAGCGCAGCCGCAGGCTCCAGATGATGCGCGAGAGGACACCGGCATTTCCATCCAGCACCGGTGGCGCCTTGTCGAGTGCCGGATACAGTTCGATCCGAATGGGTTCCTGGATCGCGACTCCGTAGCGGTGGGCTTCGCCATTGAGGAACTCGCCTACCTCATCGATCTTTTTCAGATCAAGCTGCGACAGGTAGCGCGCCGTGATCGGACTGCCGTCGGCATTGACCGGGAAGGCGCCGGCGTAGACGGTACGCGTCCACTGAGTCGTCGCCAGACGGTCGAGCAGCGCCTGGCCTGCAACGATGAGCAGCACCAGCAGGAGGATGGTGATGCGGATGATTTTCCACATGGGGTGAAGTGTACGCGAGTGGTATCTACCAACAGGCAATCTGAAGGTTGGCGCGGTACAGTCCCGCCGTGAAACTTTGCTTGGTAGAGGACGATCTGGACCTGGGCAAGGGCCTTGCGGCCGCCCTGCGGGACGCGGGCTATGAGGTAGCCTGGGTACGCCGCGTCGCCGACGCATGGCGCCTGATTCCTGATTCCTCGACGGACATTGTCGTGCTGGACCTGGGGCTGCCGGATGGCGATGGCATCGACCTGCTTCGTCGCCTGCGCACTGCACGATCCGACCTGCCCGTACTTATCGTGACCTCTCGCGACGCCCTTGCGGATCGCGTGGAAGGCCTTGACGCCGGGGCGGACGACTACCTGACCAAGCCGTTTGACGTACCAGAGTTGCTGGCGCGGCTGCGCGCCGTAACGCGTCGCAGTTCGCCATCTGGCACCGATGGAGCTGAACACCTTTGGCGCCTGCGCGATGTGACGATCGACGAGCTCCGCCACACGGTAATGCGTGGCCCTCACGAGCTGTCGCTGTCGCCTTCTGAGTATGCGTTGCTGTTGATGCTGGTTCGCAACTCGCATCGAGTGCTGACTCGCCAGGAGCTGGAACGCCGGGCCTTGGGCGACAACGAAGGCCACACCCTCGACGTCCATATGTCCAATCTTCGACGCAAACTCGGTCAGGACTATATCCGCACCGTGCGCGGTGTTGGCTACGCGGTCATTGCGTGAGCACTCAGAAGAGTCTGCTGCGTCGCCTGCTGTGGTCTTTCGGACTGACGCTCGCCCTTTCATGGCTGCTCCTTCTCGCGCTCGTGCTGTGGTCCGCCTGGAGCAACGGCGGCGCGGCCATCCGGCATGATCTGCGTACCACCGCGACCCAGATGCTGGCGGGCCTGAAACCCATCAGCCACTCGCAAGCGTCGATGATCGGCCTTCTCGAAGAGCTGGAGCGCCTGAACAACGAGGATGCCGCGCAGAATGGCAGCAAGAGCAGGATGTACATCAGCCTGTGGCAGCAGGGGCGACCCGTGCGGGCGGCCCACCCAGGAGCGCCGGCATCTCCCCCACTCCCTGGAGAACGGGATACACCAGCACTGAACTCCATTGGCTGGAGCGTAAGCGATGCGGCGACGGGGTTGGTGCTGCTGGTGGAACTCAGGCCAGCGGGGAACTTCTCCCTGCACGCCGGCGATGTGGGATGGTTCGTGCTGCCATTGCTGCTGTGCCTGCCATTGCTCGTGCTGCCGGCGTGGTGGGTGCTGCGCCGGGCAGTGCTGCCCATCAACCATCTCAGTGCTGTCATCGGTGCGCGCAGCGCACAGAATCTGCAGGACGTTCCCGATGCACCTTACCTGGAGCTGAAGCCGATCGTACAGTCGGTGAACGCATTGCTCGGCCGGGTCCGGGACCATCACAGTCGCGAACAATCCTTTCGGGTGGACGCCGCTCATGAGCTGAAGACACCGTTGGCCATCGTGCAGGTCCACGCAGACCGACTCAGCTCCGCAGTAGACGAGGCGGCACGCGCCGACTCCCTGACCGGCATCAGACAAGGCGTCGCCCGCGCAAGCCACGCAATCCATCAACTGATCTCGCTAACCCGCAGCTCGGGCGACTTCCGAACTCCGACTCCCATGGACATCGCCGGGTTGATCCGGGAACGGCTGGCTGCATTTGGCGTCATCGCCCACTCCCGGGGCATTGAGATCTCCCTCGAAGCGGCAGACGGGGCCGCGACCGTCGACCGCGAGAGCTTCGCTGCGCTTTTCGACAATCTGGTGGACAACGCCATCAAGTATTCTCCGCGCGGCGGCCTGGTGGACATCGATATGGGCAGGACGCCCGAGGGCCTGCGGATATCGATCACGGATCAGGGACCGGGGATCCCGCTCGAACTCAGGGCGCGAGTCTTTGAGCGCTTCTACCGCATTCCGGGCACCGACGTACCCGGCACGGGCCTTGGCCTTCCAATCGTGCAGCGGGCCGCGGAGCTCAACGGCATCGTTGTGACCCTCGATGCGGGCCGCGAGGGCAAAGGCCTTGCCGTCACCCTCTTGCTGGGGTCCGGCAGCCCCACACCTTGAGGCAATCTAAAGCCCCTGCAGAGGCCACCTGAAGCGAGTCTGACGAGGATGAGTGTCGCGGAGCAGGACTCCGTGTCTCATCTGGAGTCAGGCCCATGAACAAGTCGACTTGCAGGATCATCGCGGGTGTCGTGGCGGCGTGGAGCATTCAGGGGAGCGCCGCCGACAGCTCCATGCTGACCTACGATGACATCGCCATCGGATACTTCTGGTCCAAACGGCCCATCGAGCATGTCAGCAGTCTTTCCGGCTTTGCGGTGGATGGCAGTTGGTCTCCTGCCAGGAACTGGTTCATCTCGCTGGGTCACGAGGATGTCCGCGCACATACCATCGGACTCGCAGAGACCGTGCAGATCCACGGGCAATCCTTCGTGGCGACGGCAGGCAGATGGTTTGGGCTAACGCCGCACCTGCACGTCACGATGGATCTCGGGGTTGACCTGGAGTCGCAGACGTTGCGCTCGGGGGACAGGCATGCAAAACAGTCTGCTCTCGCAGGTGACGCCGTCAGCACCCTGCGTTGGTCCCCCAGGGACCGAATTGAACTGTCCGCAAGCCTGCAGAGACTGCAGTCGTTTGGGAGCAGCGAAGACAGTCGTTGGGTCTATATAGCAGGCGCCGCCCTGAAGTTGACCGGCGGCCTGGACATTGGCGGACAGGTTTCGCGCGAGGATGCCGCCAACTCATACATCGTGGCGCTGCGCTACAGGTTCTAAGAACGTTCCGGAAGGCGCGCCACTCAACCCGCTCCCGGGTCGCGCCCGCTCCACTTTGAACGTCGCGCCGGTGCTCGATCTTATGGATCGTGACTTCACTGGCATCGTAGCCGGCGAGATTCTCTTAGCCTTGGGGCGGGGATTGGTTGCCCGCGCAGCACTCTTGGCGGCGATGCGTGCGCAGTCGGCTTTGGAACCAATAGCTTCCAGCTCTTTGCCCGCAGAGAGGCTTGATCGAGAGCTTATAGAAGGCCACGACGCTTCATGCCCTGCACGAAGCGAGATGGACTGATCATTCGCCACGGCACGCAGTCGCAGGGCCTTGTGGACGTCTGGGTCGAAGTAGACGGTGGCGCGCTTGCGTGTGCTCATGAGCCGAATATGGCGCTATGAGGCCTTGACGTCAAAGACGACCTCTTGGGCGCCGTATAGCGATCGATCTATTTGGCGGCCGCGCAGTTTGCCGATCACTGCCGCTCCAACGAGTCGCTAAGTGTCATTGGCAGAAGTCTGACATTCGGTCAGCCGGCACCTTGCACGCAATTCATGGCGTATACGGAAGTACTATGTGCTACCTCGTCCTGCGCGACGATTGCGAACGTGCACCCATATCACGGTACTGACGGTTACTGCGAAAACCCAAACGCTTGGTAGAAACAGCCTTGACACCGATCGATATGGAAAAGTCTCCGTAGCGCTGCATTCCCAAGAATCGTAGTCGAAGCTGCCACCACGATCCAAGCAGGCGTCAGGAGCAATAAGATCGCGGAGAAGGAACCATCCGGCGGCGACCACGAGTAGCCAGGACGCGCTACGCAAGAGGCCATGCGCAGTTGGTTTCATGCCATCTAACGACTTAGTAGAGCGGCCGCGCGCTGAGGCCACTTTACGAGCAGTTTATGGATCACGGCCGTTCCAACGACGGGTTAGCATTCACTTGCGTTGACGACAATAGCCAGGTCTTCGGCGCTTGTGTGCGAAAGCGACAATGGAAAGCACGTCGCCCTCAACAAAATACACAATCGCAAAGGGAAAGCCCGTGAGAGGAAAGCGCCTGTGGATCGGCGACACTGACTGGCCGATATTTGGCGTATCGCAGAGAAGTTCGACAACTCGAGCAGTTTCTATGCGAAGCCGCAGCGCCAAGGCTCTTCCGTATTTGACTCCATCCAGAATCGCGGCCTCGAACTCGGCGTCCGCGGCTGGATGGAACTGAGAAATCACTTGCCGAGAATGCGGTCAATCTTGGCGAAGACTTCCTCGGCAGGGATGCACTTGACGGCGCCGCTGTCGATCTCCTGGGAGCGGCGCTGAGCCTCCTCCAGCCACGCAGCCTCAACACCTGGATCGGGAGGGCCGTCAAGCTCCTCTAGCAAGGTCGCAAGGATCTCTTCCTTCTCTGCGTCAGAGAGGGAGCGAATTTCCTGCTGAATCACGGCTACGGGGCGGGCCATAGGAATACCGTAGCAGCCGGGAAAGCGGTACGCAACGCCGGCCTATCCAGTGAATGCTAACGACCTAGTTGAGCGGCTGCGCGCCGGCGCACATGACAGGGCACTTTATCGTTCACGGCCGCTCCAACGACGGGTTAGGTTGCGACTGCGCGACACACCCCCATCCGTCGTACTCAACCCGGAAGAGGTGAGCGACGCAGGTGTAGAAACCAGAGATGCACAGGGCAATTGACTGCTCCACCGGCATGTGGACAACAACGTGCACGTCTGTACCATCGACTGTCGCGACTCCGTAGCTGTGGTCATTTACGAAGCTAGCCACCAGATCTGCTTTTGCCGCGTCAGGCGCGCGTAGCAGGAAGTCGACGTCTCGGAACGCTGAGAAGCGGTCCCCGCTCCTGTCCAGCGAGCGGAGCACGTCCGTGTCAGCGGCAGCAGCATTCATCAAATCTTGCACAACGCTCATTAAGCAACCTAACGAATGTAAGGGACTTCCCCGATCCGAGCGGGCATCGGAGTGCCAGGATTGAAGTGTGTGTGCATGTTCAATCGCAATCGAGAAGGGGAAGTCATGGACAACGTTACTACCGTCGGGATCGATCTGGCAAAGAACGTGTTCTCCGTGCACGGCGTGGATGCTTCGGGGACTGTGCGTGTGCGCAGGACCGTCGGTCGGTCGAAGCTTATGGAACTGGTGGCGCAGCTGCCGCCGTGCCTGATCGGGCTGGAGGCGTGCTCGGGGGCCCATGAGTGGGCACGGCGGTTTGCGGTGTTCGGTCATACCGTAAAGCTGATGGCTCCGAAGTTCGTTGCCCCCTACAGGCGCGGTGGCAAGAACGATGGCAATGATGCCGAGGCGATCTGCGAGGCGGTCTCGCGTCCTAACATGCGCTTTGTGCCGGTGAAGGATCTGAACCAGCAGTCGTGGCTGACACTGCATCGTGTGCGCCAGGGGTTCATCGAGGAGCGCACGGCGACGCTCAACCGCATCCGGGGTCTGCTGAGCGAGTTTGGGGTGGTGCTGCCGCAGGCGGCGATCCAGGTACGGCGCGCGGCGGCACAGAAGATCGACGCGCTACCGGTGCTGGCCGCCGGAGCGCTTCGGGACCTGCTGGATCATGTGCGTGTCCTGGACGAAAGGATCAAGGGTTACGAGCATCAGCTCGAGCAGCATGCACGGACCGACGAGCGTGCCAAGCGCATCGGCAGCCTGAGTGGCGTTGGTCCTTTGAGTGCTTCGGCCATCGTGGCCAGCGTTGCCGAGGCGCATGAGTTCGACAACGGGCGGCAGTTCGCGGCGTGGCTGGGCCTGGTGCCGCGGCAGTACTCCACGGGCGGCAAGACGCGGTTGGGGCGGATCACCTGCAAGGGCGATCCGTACCTGAGGATGCTGCTGGTGATGGGAGCACGGTCCGTGCTGCAGACTGCCAGTCGAAGAGCGGATCACCTGGCGAAGTGGGCATTGGCCGTTCGGGATCGGCGTGGTTACCACCGAGCCTGCGTCGCTATCGCAGCCAAGCATGCGCGGATCATCTGGGCGCTGCTGACCAAACGGCAGGCACTGCAGCTTGCTTAGGAGGCGAGCGGAACTTCAAGGACTGCGGATGGGTTGATGCAACAGGTCGGACCGGCGTGCGTAGAGCCTGGTGAACTGATGGGCCGTAACAGGCCGACTAACGATCGAGGCACGCACGCGCGGCTTACAACCGGGCCGGAGCAGGCTTCGTCTTGCTCACCACAGGCCGATTAGAGACTTGCAGTCAGACCTTCTTGCGAACAACTCGACCGCAGCGCACTGACCAGGAGAACTTATCGAGTACGAGCAGAGCCGGAAGAGATCTTGCACTCGCGGGGAAGTCCTTAGAGACCTAGTTGAGCGGCCGTGTGCTGAGGCCACGTGACGAGCACTTTATCGATCACGGCCGCTCCAACGACGGGTTATATGCCCCGCTGCGTGACGCAGCAACGCAAGCCAGCTCTGACTGCGCGGTCGTCGGCAACGAAGCACAAGTCGCCGGATCAACGAGATGCGGTGCAACGAGCATTGCCCGATCATGCGACCGCAGCGCTAGCGGCGCAACCACTCGACCGCTTCCGGAAACGGGCTGACGGGAGCGTTCAGCAGAGGATGACAAATCGGAACGAAGTCACGGTGTTCCATGAGGCTTCGCTGCCCTGGAAGCGCCGCGTGAGCAACGGGTGCTTAAGCACCAGGCATGTTCTTGGTTCTGACGGACTCGGGGATATAACTTGTTTTAGAAGTGCGTTTCATGATGAATAACTTAGCACTCTGGTGAATAACCTGGGCAATGCCAGGGGAAAGCTCCCTCCGGAATCACAGCCTTACATCGGCCAACTGTGCATATGCACAGGTATAACCGATGGAGCAATTCGGTTGGCGTTTTCCGTCATCAACGCCCCCGCTACCATCACCCAATGCTAAGACTCTCCCTCGCAGGCCTGCACCTCGTCGCTCTTTCCCTGGGCCTGATGGCGGTCGTCATGCGCGGCAGTGCCCTCAAGGATCCCTATTCTCCGACGAGCCTCAAGCGCGCCCTTCTGATGGACAACATCTGGGGCATCGCTGCCGCGCTGTGGATCATCACCGGTCTTTGGCGATTCTTCGGTGGCACCGAGAAACCAACGGCCTACTACCTCTCCAACCACCTCTTCCTGGCGAAAATGGCGTGCTTCGCGCTGATCTTCGCGCTCGAGATCTCACCCATGGTCACGCTGATGCGCACGCGCCTCGCCATGCGCCGGGGCATGGACCCCGCCAGTGTCATCGCACCCGCTGCCCGCCGCATCGCCGTGGTGGGTCATGTCCAGGCCACGCTCGCGCTCATCATGATTTTCCTGGCGGTCGCGATGGCGCGCGGATACGGCGCAGCCTAGGCGCCCTGCTCCTTCAGCAGCCTGGCGTCGATCTCCGCGACCTTGGCGACGGACGGTCGCGAATTCCAGCGCTCAACATACGCTTTGACGGGTGGCGTGGCTTCGACCAGCCCGAACCCCGTCATCCAGGTAAGCGCCGTGCCCCACAGCACATCCACTGCCGTGAACCGCTCACCCAGCATCCACGGTCCCTTGCTCAACTGGTCCGTCACGGTGCGGATGGTGGTTTCCACGTCGCCATAGGGCAGCATGGCCACAGAGCCGCCTTCGCGCTTCAGCGCCTTGTCAACCATCGCTGGCTCGAACGCGGCGGCGTAGAACACGTACCAGCGCAGGTACGCACCGCGAAGGGGGTCCGCAAGTGCAGGGGTGCAACCGGCCTCGGGAAACAGATCCGCCAGGTAGATGCCGATCGCCACCTGTTCCGTGACCAGTGTGTCGCCGTGCAGGATGGCAGGCACCTTGCCCATTGGATTGACCGCCAGGTACGCGGGCTGCCGATGCTCGCCTGCCTTCATGTTCATGACGTGCAGGGTGTACGGCGCATGCAGCTCCTCGAGCAGCGCGAGCGCACCGGAGGAGCGTGTCTGGGGGCAATGGAACAGAGTGATGGGCAGCGTGGTGGACATGGGACTCGGGGACCTCACTATTTGACCGGCAGCGCGGCGGGTCGATCCGTCGGCAGATGCTGGTCGATTGCCGTCAGCACCATGCCGACCATCACGTAATCGCCCATCACGGTCACGAGTTCCACGAGCCCGCGGCGCCCGAATGTCTTTTCAACCTGGGCGTACAGCGCGGAATCCACCTTGTGGTCCCGCAGGATGGCGCGACCGATGCGGATGATCAGCGTCTCTTCCGGGCTCAGGCCGACGGGCTCTCGGTTGTACTTGATGCAGTCGATCACGGCCTGCGGCGCGCCGTACTGCAGCGCCGCGGGTTCGTGCGAGGAGTACTCGTATTGCTGCTCGAACTCGCGGCTCGCCACCAGGATGGCCACCTCGGTGTGCCTCGGGCTCAGCACGCCGTTGTAGCGCAGGTAGCCGTTCAGGTCGTTGAAGGCCTGCGCGATCTTCGGGCTGTACAGCGATAGTGGAACGGGACCCGTGGTGGGTGCTGCCCCGTTGCCCACGATGCGGTCGTAGGTGGCCCTGCCCTCTGCATCCAGGTCGGCGCGTGCGAGCGGGGGAAGCCGGGAAAGGGAAACGGCGTTCACATCGGGTGGCAGCACCGGGGCAGCTTTCTGCTCCGCCGCCGCTCCCGACATGAACGGGGTTCCTGAAGCCAGCAGGGCGACGAAGGCTTTGCGCAGCATGTGCCGTCTCCTCGTGGGGATCGTCCCCTAATCCAGGATCTTGCGACGGTGGATCAACCACTGGCCGTTGCGCTTCACCAGCTCGTCTTCATATCGCCCCTGCGCCGCCACGCGGAAACTGTACATGGCGGGTCCGCCATTCACGGTCATCCAGTAGGCGCGGTGCGTCGCCTTGTCCGGGCTTACGATGTCGATGACGGCATTGGTGAGCACGTGGTGCATGCTCGGCGGCGGGTCGTTCGTCTTGTCGGCATCTGCCGCGCGCTTGGCGCGGTCGGCCTTCATGTCGGTGATGATCTTGCCGATCTCGGCGCGACCCTTGTACACCTTGTTGCCCATGGTGAACTCGGCGTCTTCGGTGAAGGCCGAGGCGTACATCTCGGCATCGAAGGTATCGAGGCCGGTGGAATAGCGGATTAGCGTGGTCTCGATGGCCTGGCGATCCACGTAGTTCTGCAGCGGCGCTGGCGGGTTTTCGGGAGCCTTGGCGCAGGCGGCCAGCAGCAGCGGCAACGCCATCAGGGTCGCAATGCCCAGGCGGGTTGGTCTCATGTCTTGCTCCTGTTGTTGTTCTGTGCGGAAACATACTGGCACAGGCCCTCCAGCATTTCTCCCATGCGGCGGCACACCGCCTGTGAAGCGAGCATGGCGACCACGTCGGGATCATCGACCTGCATGCCATGCGGAGCAAGCCTCGCCGCCCCTGAACGACGAAGGCCCGCCTCTTTCGAAGCGGGCCTTCCCGGCATTCCTGCCAGTCCGTCGCATCCTGCCTGTCAGCTCAAACTCATCCGCACTTGCTGTCGCCGCAGTTCAGGCAGGTCATGCAGCCATCCATCATCACCACGGCGGCCGTGCTGCACTTGCTGCACAGCTGCGCGCCTTCGGGGAAGTGGCTCTTGCTGAACGCATCGGTCTGTTTCTGCTTGGCTTCGAACTCGGCGCGCTTTTCGGCCACCAGCTTCTTCTGGTGCTCGTCCAGTCCTGCGGGGCGCAGCAGGCCGATCAGGGTGAGGTGCTTCTCGATGACGTGGCCCAGCTCGGCGATGATCGACGGCATGAACCTTCCGCCGGGCTGCCAGTAGCCGCCGCGCGGATCGAACACGGCCTTCAGCTCTTCGACCAGGAAGGTGACGTCGCCGCCCTTGCGGAACACGGCCGAGATGATGCGCGTCAGCGCCACGATCCACTGGTAGTGGTCGAGGTTCTTGGAGTTGATGAAGATCTCGAAGGGCCGGCGCTGCTCGTGCTCGGTGCCTTCGTTCAGCACGATGTCGTTGATCGTGACGTACATGGCGTGATCCGACACCGGCGTCTTGATCTTGTACGTGGAGCCGATGAGCATCTCGGGCCGCTGCAACTCCTCGGTCATGCGGATGACCTTGGCGCTCTCCTTCACGGCCAGCTTGGAAACCTCGGCCGCGGCCTTTTCCTCGGGCTTGCGTACGCGGTACTTGACGATCTTCTTTTCGATCTTCATGGAGCTCATCTCAATGCGTCTCTGACGAGGTGGTCTGGTACTTGCCGTAGTAGCCTTCTTTCAATGCGTCGTAGAGATTGGCGGCCGAGTGCTTCTCGCCGTCGTATTCGATCTCTTCGTCGCCGGCCACCTCCACCTCGCTGCCGTCATCCAGCGTGAACACGTACTTGGTGTTCTTGAGGTCTTCTTCCTTCACCAGCACGCCCTGGAAGGCTTCGGGGTTGAACCGGAAGGTGGTACAGCCCTTCAGGCCCTTTTCGTGGGCATACAGGTAGATGTGCTTGAAGTCGTCGTACTTGTAGTCGGTGGGCACGTTCGCCGTCTTCGAGATGGAGCTGTCGACCCAGATCTGCGCGGCGGCCTGGATGTCCACGTGCTGCGACGGGGTGACGTCGTCCGCGGTGGTGAAGTAGTCCGGCAGCTTCCTGTTCGCCTCGGTGGCGTTGGGCATGGCGTCGTGGTTCACCAGCTCGCGATAGGCCAGCAGCTCGAAGCTGAAGACATCCACCTTCTCTTTCGTCTTGCGCCCTTCGCGGATCACGTTCCTGAAGTAGTGATGCGCGAAGCTGGGCTCTATGCCATTGGACGCGTTATTCGCGAGCGACAGCGAGATGGTGCCGGTAGGGGCGATCGATGAGTGGTGCGTGAAGCGCGACCCAATCTGCGCAAGATCGTCAACCAGTTGTGGCGCCACGGCAGCGATGCGCTGCATGTAGCGGCTGTAGCGGGCGTGCAGTAACCGGCCCGGAATGTGCGCACCGACTTTCCAGCCATCTTTTTTCATCTCCGGCCGCTTGCGCAGCATCTCGGCAGTGACTTCGAATTCTTCGTTCATGATGGGCGCGGGGCCCTTTTCGCGGGCCAGGTCGAGGCCCGCTTCCCAGCCGGCCACGGCCATTTCACGGGCCACGTCCTCGGTGAGCTTCACCGACTCGGGGCTGCCGTACTTCATGCCCAGCAGCGCAAAGGTGGAACCCAGGCCCAGGAAGCCCATGCCGTGGCGGCGCTTGCGCATGATCTCGTCGCGCTGGCCCTGCAGCGGCAGGCCGTTCACTTCCACCACGTTGTCGAGCATGCGCGTGAACACGCGCACCACCTCTTTGTATTCATCCCAGTCGAAACGCGCGTCCTTGGTGAAGGGATCGATGACGAAGCGCGTGAGGTTCACCGAACCCAGCAGGCACGAGCCATAGGGCGGCAGCGGCTGTTCGCCGCAGGGATTGGTGGCGCGGATGTTCTCGCAGAACCAGTTGTTGTTCATCTCATTGACACGGTCGATGAGGATGAAACCCGGCTCGGCGAAATCGTAGGTGGAAGTCATGATGACATCCCACATGCGGCGCGCGGGCACGGTCTTGTAGATCTTGCAGGCCACCAGGCCCTCGTCGTTGACGATGTAGCCTTCGTGCGTGGGCCATTCGCGCCAGATGAACTTGGCCGGATCCTGAAGCTGCTTGCGATCGCCCTCGAATTCCTTTTCGCGCACGGGGAAGGCCAGCTTCCAGTCGAGGTTCTCGCGCACGGCGTGCATGAATTCGTCGGTGATGAGCAGCGAGAGATTGAACTGCCGCAGGCGGCCGTTCTCGCGCTTCACGCGGATGTATTCCATGACATCGGGGTGGCCGACATCGAAGGTGCCCATCTGCGCGCCGCGGCGGCCGCCGGCCGACGACACGGTGAAGCACATCTTGTCGTAGATATCCATGAACGACAGCGGGCCGGAGGTGTACGCACCGGCGCCGCTGACGTACGCACCGCGGGGACGCAGCGTGGAGAATTCGTAGCCGATGCCGCAACCGGCCTTCAGCGTCAGGCCCGCCTCGTGCACCTTGGCGAGGATGTCATCCATGGAATCGCGGATGAGGCCCGACAC
Source organism: Steroidobacteraceae bacterium (assembly GCA_046347045.1). Taxonomy (GTDB): domain Bacteria; phylum Pseudomonadota; class Gammaproteobacteria; order Steroidobacterales; family Steroidobacteraceae; genus ZC4RG30. Next base: position 88,913 of record JAXMGX010000009.1, on the reverse strand, counting down.
GGTGCAGTTGATGGTGGAGGTGGCGGGCTTGTGTTCCCAGGCGCCGGCATTGCTGGTGATGCGGCCGGCGGGAATGGCGCCCTTGCGCAGCGCCCACAGGAATTTCTCGTACCACTGCTCGCGCACGGCCGGGCGCTCGACATCGGCCAGGCAGCGGGCAACACGTTTATAGGTGTCGTCCATGGTGGCGTCGAGCGGCGTGCCTTCCTTGGACGCCAGGCGGTACTTTTTGTCCCAGATGTCGAGCGAGGCTTCCTGGTAGGGAATGCTGTCGACGGATTTAGGCGCGATCTTCACGGCAGTGTTCATGAACGAATTAAGCCCTCGTTACAGGCCGAGTCTTGTTGGTTAGTCCCCCTGGCACAAGATGTTGTGCCCGGGAAAGGGAGACTAGATAAGACAATAGACAGCGTCAAGCTGGCTGCCGACGTCAGTTACGCACCGAAAATACAAGCAGCGTCAATGAGTTATGAAATTCGCTCGTTGAAAAAACTTTTGCAAGGGTTTCTTTCCAAAACTGCGGGAGGGGGTGGGCCAAATCAACCTATTGTGTTGTCGGTGAACAGCCGACAAACAGCTTTTGCACAGGTTGTTCGTATTTCCGGCTCCCTTGAAAGCGCCCTGGACAGCCACACATCTGGTTCATCGCAAGCTTTTTTGTGTTGGAGGTAAAACCGACATGAGCATCGCAATCCGTGAACCCTGGGGTCTGCTGAACCGCCTCAACCGCGACCTGGACGGCATCTGGGGCGGCGCACCATCGACCGAAGTGGCCTTCATTCCGCCGGTGGACGTGCATGAAGAGAAGGATCGTTTCGTGGTCCGCGCCGATCTGCCGGGCGTGAAGCCCGAAGACATCGAAGTGACCGCGGAAAAAGGCATTTTGATGCTGCGCGGCGAGCGCAAGGCCGAGAAACGCGAGAACGCCGAAGGCTACGAGCGCATCGAGCGCGTCAGCGGCAGCTTCACCCGCCGCTTCGCACTGCCGGAGAACGTGCAGGCCGACGCCATCAAGGCGAAGTTCGCGCACGGCGTGCTGGAAGTGGGCATTCCGAAGCAGCCCGTGGTGGCCGCGAAGCGGGTGACCGTCGAAGTCGCGTAAGGGCCTTTGACAGCCCGGGACTCTCCCCCTGGGCTGTGTTGTAACCCTCCCCCCATTGGCCCCGCTCCGCGGGGCCATTTTTTTACTTGCGCAGTTCCTGCTGCACCAGCCACAGGGCCAGCGCCACGGTCTGCTCGGAACCGCCGGCCGAGCGCGGCTCGAAACGGTACTTGCCGTTGACCACGAGCGTCGGCGTGCTGTCGGCCATGTACGAACGGATGAGGGATTCGGACCGCTTGATGTCGGTTTCCACCGAGAAGGACTTGGAGGTGTCGATGAACTTGGCCGCGGGTACGGCGGTAACGCGCTCGTAGAAGCGGGCAATGTCGGCGATGCTGGGCAGCGGCGAGCGGATGCGGCCGGTGCGAGAATCCACGATGGCCAGCTCGCCGTTGGGCCCCCAGATGGCCTGGAACATGGCGGTGTGCGCCTTCTTCGCCACCCCCAGCGCCTTGGCCGTGAGATAGGCGCGCTGGAACACGGGCCAGTTTTCGGCGGCGCTCCACGAGGCGGGCACGTATTCGGCCGTGACGCCGGCGGGCAGCTTCTTCTCGAGGCTTTCCATGTAGGGGTAGAACGCATTGCAGGCCGGACAGCCGTACGAGAACACCTCGGTGACGGTGATCGCGCCCGGGCGCGGCGGCACCGGCCGCGGGATGCGGAAGTAGTGCTTGCCCTCTGTCCAGGCCTCGGCGGCGCCGGCGTGCGCTGCCAGGGCGCTGCCCACCGCGACGCCGGCGGTCATGGCGAGGATCTTTCGGCGGGAAACCTTGGTCATCGAACTTGCTCCATTTTGGCCAGCACGTACAGGCAGGGAAGGTAGTCCCCGCAGCGGTTTTTCAGCAACTCTTCGAAGTGTGGCACGCGCTCGTAGTACGTGGCCACCGACGCCAGGTGGGCGTTGTTCAGGCCGGCATCGATCCAGGCGCCGAAGCCCGAACTCATCCCCTGCTCCTTTTCCATGACCCGGATGGCGGCGGCAAGTTCAGCCAGGCGCTGCTGCTTGGCCTGGCGCAGGGCCTCGGGCGCAAGGCGGCGGCGATAGAGGCGCGCGAGATCCTCGCGGGCCCGGGTGATGGTGGCGGACAGCGCCACGCGCAGGCGGCGACGCTGCTGCCAGCGGCCGAGCAGGGCCGGATCGGCGAAGGTGGCGGCGTAGCGCGCCACGCCGGCCTCTTCCACCGCGGTGGCGAAGGCCTCGTTCCAGGAGGAGTCATCGGCGCGATAGGCCACCTGGTGCGCCAGCTCGTGGAAGATGAGCGCGGCCAGATCCAGTTCGGCGTAGCCGGTGACGGTGTTCAGCAACGGGTCGGCAATCCGGCCCAGCGTGGAATACGCGGGCACGCCGCCGACGACCACATCGTCGCCCGCCTTGCGCCGCTGCTCGGCAAAGGCGTTGGCGGCCTTCTCGCTGAAGTAGCCGCGATAGCTCACGCAGCCGGCGATGGGAAAGCACCAGGTGCGCGGCTCGACGGAGAACTCCGGCGTGGCCACCACATTCCACACCACGTAGCGGCGGCCGATGTCGGCATAGCTCTTGTAGGAGGCGTTGTCGGGCAGACCCAGCTCGCGCGAGGCGAAATCGCGGATGCGGCGCGCGCGCGTGAGCTGCGACTTGAGCGTGTCGGAGGTTGCAAGCCTCGCGATGACCTTGTCGATGGGTTGGCGGGCACTCATGACGCGAAGCTGGCCGCGCGCGGCCTGCAGGTAGTAGCAGCCGCTGGTGGCCAGCGCGAGCAGGATCACCACCGCGATGCGCGGGATGCGCGACGCGCGGGCACGGACTGCAGCGCGATCAGGCGCGAGCAGGTGGAGTGCGTTTCTGCTTGCCATCGTTCATGAGTACCATGCAGGGCATGCAAGTCTATCTGGTGGGCGGCGCGGTCCGGGATGCCCTGCTGGGGCGGCCTGTGGGCGAGCGCGATTACGTGGTGGTGGGCGGCACGGCCGATGCGCTGCTCGACGCCGGCTACACGCCCGTGGGTCGGGATTTTCCCGTGTTCCTGCATCCCGAGACCAAGGCCGAGTACGCGCTGGCGCGACGCGAGCGCAAGACCGGCCCGGGCTACCATGGCTTCGTCACGGATTTTTCGCCCGACATCACGCTGGGCGAAGACCTGCAGCGCCGGGACCTGACCATCAATGCCATCGCGCAGTCGGGCGATGGCACGCTGATCGACCCTTATGGCGGGCAGAAGGACCTGGCAGCGCGCCTGCTGCGGCATGTATCGCCGGCCTTCAGCGAGGATCCGGTGCGCATCCTGCGCGTGGCGCGCTTCGCCGCGCGCTTCGCGCCGCTGGGCTTCACCGTGCACGAATCGACGCTGGCGCTGATGCGGCAGATGGTCGAGGCCGGCGAAGTCGCCGCACTGGTGCCCGAACGCGTCTGGCAGGAAACCGAGCGCGCGCTGGGTGAATCACGCCCGGAGGTGTTCTTCGAGGTGCTGCGCGCCTGCGGCGCGCTGCAGGTGATCTTCCCGGAGGTGGATCGGCTGTTCGGCGTGCCGCAGCCGCCGCAATGGCATCCGGAGATCGACACCGGCGTACACGTGATGCTCTGCCTGCAGCGGGCGGTGCAGCTCGAAGCGCCCGTGACGGTGCGCTTCGCGGTGCTGGCGCACGACCTGGGCAAGGGCGCGACGCCGCGCGAGCAGTGGCCGAAGCACATCATGCACGAGTCGCGCGGGCTGCCCCTGGTGGATGCGCTGTGCGCGCGCCTGAAAGTGCCCGCCGCGTACCGCGAGCTGGCGCGCATGGTGTGCGCGCAGCACACCAACGTGCATCGCGCGCTGGAGTTGCGGCCGGAAACCGTGCTGAAACTGCTGGGCGAGTGCGATGCCTTTCGCCGGCCGGAGCGATTCAGCGAAATGCTGCTGGCCTGCCAGTGCGATGCGCAGGGGCGCACGGGGCTGGAAGAAAAATCCTATCCGCAGCGCGATTACCTGGAACGGGCCCGCGCCACCGCGGCGGCTGTCGTGCTGGACGAACAGCAGCGCGCCGGGCTCGAAGGCCAGGCCATTGCCCGCGAGCTGCAGCGGCGGCGGCAGGCCGCGCTGGCTCTGCTCAGGCGATAGAGATCATCTATCTCGATGATATAAATAATCGACTTCATGAATGATGGCCGAGGGCCTATTTTCCATGTCACCTGACCGCGTCCCCTGATTGCATGGAGAAGAACGATGACAACGCAGAGCAAGTGTCCCTTTGGCCATGGCGGCGCCGGCACCACCAATCGCGACTGGTGGCCCAACCAGCTTCGGCTCGACCTGCTGGCACAGCACTCGGAGAAGTCCAATCCGCTGGGCGATGACTTCGACTACGCGAAGGCATTCAAGGGCCTCGACTACAAGGCCCTGAAGAAGGACCTGGCGCGGCTGATGACGGATTCGAAGGAGTGGTGGCCGGCGGATTTCGGCCACTACGGGCCGTTGTTCGTGCGCATGGCCTGGCACAGCGCGGGCACGTATCGCACGGGCGATGGCCGCGGCGGCGCGGGCCGCGGGCAGCAGCGCTTCGCGCCTCTCAATAGCTGGCCCGACAACGCCAGCCTCGACAAGGCGCGCCGGCTGCTGTGGCCCATCAAGCAGAAGTACGGCCAGGCCATCTCGTGGGCGGACCTCATGATCCTCACCGGCAACGTGGCGCTGGAGACCATGGGCCTCAAGACCTTCGGCTTCGCCGGCGGCCGCGAGGATGTGTGGGAGCCGGACCAGGACGTGTACTGGGGCGCCGAGAAGACCTGGCTCTCCGGCGAACAGCGCTACAGCGGTGAGCGCGACCTGGAGAATCCGCTGGCCGCGGTGCAGATGGGCCTGATCTACGTGAATCCCGAAGGCCCGAATGCGAATCCTGATCCGCTGGCCGCGGCGAAGGACATCCGCGAGACCTTCGCGCGCATGGCGATGGATGATGAAGAGACGGTCGCCTTGATCGCCGGCGGTCACAGCTTCGGCAAGGCGCATGGCGCGGGCCCGGCCACGCATGTGGGCGCGGCCCCGGAAGGCGCGGACATCACCGAACAAGGCTTCGGCTGGAAGAGCTCCTTCGGCACCGGCAAGGGCGCCGACTGCATCACCAGCGGACTGGAGGTCACGTGGACGAAGACGCCCACCAGGTTCAGCAATGACTTCTTCGAGCTGCTGTTCGGCTTCGAATGGGAACTGGTGAAGAGCCCCGCCGGCGCGCACCAGTGGCAGGCCAAGGGCGCGCCCCAGATCATTCCCGACGCCTTCGATGCCTCGAAGAAACGCGCGCCGCGCATGCTGACCACGGACCTCTCGCTGCGGTTCGATCCGGCATACGAGAAGATCTCGCGCCGCTTCCTGAAGGACAAGCAGGCATTCGCCGCTGCGTTCGCGCGGGCCTGGTTCAAGCTCACGCATCGCGACATGGGCCCGCGCGCGCGTTACCTCGGGCCCGAGGTGCCGAAGGAAGAGCTGATCTGGCAGGACCCCATTCCGCAGGTGAATCACAAGCGGGTGGGCGAGAAGGACATCGCGAAGCTAAAGCTGGCCATCCTCGCGACCGGACTTTCCATTCCCGAACTGGTTGGCGTGGCCTGGGCCTCGGCTTCGACCTTCCGCGGCGGCGACAAGCGCGGCGGCGCCAATGGCGCGCGCATCCGCCTGGCGCCGCAGAAGGACTGGGAGGTGAACCAGCCTGCCCTGCTCGCCAAGGTGCTGAAGAAGCTCGAGCGCGTGCAGGCGGACTTCAATGCCAAAGCCAAGGGAGGCGTGCGCGTCTCGCTGGCCGACCTGATCGTGCTGGGCGGTGTGGCGGCGGTGGAGCGTGCAGCGCTGAAGGCCGGCGTGAAGGTGAAGGTGCCGTTTTCGCCCGGCCGCATGGACGCCTCGCAGGAACAGACCGACGTGGAATCCTTCCGCGCGCTGGAGCCGCTGGCCGATGGCTTCCGCAACTACCAGAAGCAGCGCTTCTCCATCGGCGCGGAGCATCTGCTGATCGACCGCGCGCAGCAACTGACGCTGACCGCGCCGGAGATGACAGTGCTGGTGGGCGGCCTGCGCGTGCTGGGCGCGAACACGGGCGGCTCGAAGCATGGGGTGCTGACGAAGAAGGTGGGCACGCTCACCAACGACTTCTTCGTGAACCTGCTCGACATGGGCACCGAGTGGAAAGCCAATGGCGAGCTCTTCGACGGGACCAGCCGCAAGGACGGCGCCGCGAAGTGGACGGCCACGCGGGTGGACCTGGTGTTCGGCTCGAACTCGCAGCTTCGCGCGCTGGCCGAGGTGTATGCCGGCGCGGATGCGAAGAAGAAGTTCGTGGGCGACTTCGTGGCGGCGTGGGCGAAGGTGATGGACCTCGACCGGTTTGAGCTGTAGCAGGCATACGACAGCGCCGCGGGCATGGTTCGCGCAGACACGGCGCTGAACTGGCGGCAGGTCTCGGCCGCCTGCGAATGCAGGCGGCTGACGCGCTTGCCGCTTCAGCCCTCGATCAGTTTCAGCCGCCGCGCTTCGGGCAGCGCCTCCACCTTGCCGTGCACGTGCAGCTTGCGGTAGCTGCGTTTCACGTAGGTCTGCACGGTGTGCCGCGACACGGACATCAGCGAGGCGATCTCGTCGTAGCTGTAGCCCTTGGCCGCATACGTGAGCACGCGGACTTCCTGTTCGGAGAGAATCTGCTCCGACGACGATGCGGACTGCGGCGACTCGGGCGCGCCGCGACCGTCTTCACCGCCGGAGAGCCGGTTCAGCAGCTGCCGCGCAATGACGGGGCTCACCGGACTGCCGCCGGCGCGCAGCACGCGTATCTGCTCGACGATCTCCCCGGCGGAAGTGTCCTTCAACAGATAGCCCGTGGCGCCCGCGGCGATGGAGTCGAGCACATGCCGCTCGTCGCCGAACACGCTGACCACCATGATCTCGCACTGTGGCAGGCGCTCGGAGGCGGCGCGGATCAGATCGATGCCATTGCCATCGGGCAGTTGCAGGTCCACCAGCAGCACATCGGGTCGCTGTGCCAACTGCGCCAGCCCGCTGGCGAAATCGGCCACGCAGCCGGCAAGGATCATGTCGGGCGCGGCGCCAATGGCCCGCGAAAACCCCTCGCGGAACGAGGGGTCGTCTTCCACCAGCAGCACCGACACGACTTTGTTGGCCATGGTTTCAGCTCCCCATTCGTGGTGGCGGCAGCACCACCGTGACCACGGTGCCCGCGCCCTGCTCGCTTTCCAGCGTGAGGGTGGCGCCGAGGCGCCCTGCTCTGGCATGCATGCTGCCGATGCCGCGGCCGCCGGCCACGGCGCTGGCGTTGAACCCCTGGCCGTCATCCTGCACGCGCACCTCGATCTGCGCGCGCACCTGGCGCACGGCGATCTCGATGTTGCCGGCGCCGGAATGCCGCAGCGCATTGGTGATGGCCTCCTGCAGGATGCGCAGCAGTTCCAGCGATTGCGTGGGCTCCAGCGCCTTGCGCTGCATCAGGTCACCCATGTTCCAGTGCAGCTGTACGCCGGCGGCCTGGATGCGCCGCTGCAGCCGGTAGCGCAGCATCCCCAGCAGCGTGGAAAGATCGCGCGCCGCCGGCTCCTGCGCATCCACCATCAGCCTGAGGTCATCCACGCATTCGCGCAGCACGGCGGCGGCCTCGGGCAGGCTCATGCTGCCGCGCTCCAGTGACATCAGCGAGGACAGCAGCGTGGAGCCGAAACCATCGTGCATCTCGCCCATCATCCGGCGGCGCTCGTTGAGCACGGATTCGAGCTGCTGCACGCGCAACTGCTGGCGATGGGCCTGCGCCAGTCGTTCGGACAGATGCAGTGCATACAGTCGCTGGCCGATGGCAGCGCGCATGGAATCGTTGAGCCTGAGACCGAACACCAGCACCAGCACGGCGAACACCAGGGCAACCGGCACGGCCAGCGGCAGGTGGGCATGCAGCAGCAGCGCGGCCGAGAGCACCAGCGTCTGGCCAGTGACGATGGCGTAGATGATCCAGCGGTGCGCACGTGTGACGACATAGGCCAGCATCACCATCGACTGGATGGCGCAGGCCGAGAGCTGCACGCCGCGGTCGGTGGGCAGAAACCAGGGCAGCGCACCGCTGGCCGCGCCACACAGGCCGCTGAGCACCACCCAGGCCATGACCCAGCGATGCTGCAGCACCGAACCTGCGGCGGCAGGCCGCCGCTCGTACATCCAGCAGGAGATGCCGATTGCGATGAAGGCGGCGCAATAGATTCCGGCCCAGCGCAGCGGGCCAGGGCTCAGCGTCAGGAAGTAATAGAGACCGCCCAGGCCGCCACCAACCACCAGTGCGGCCAGCACCGACATGCGCCAGTTGGCGAACCGGGCCATGGACAGTTCATGGTCGATGCGCGCGCGCGACTGAAGAAGAAACTGGGCCTCCGCGTCGGGAGCTTCGGCAGCGACGTTCACTTGCGGAAGGATACGGTACCTGCGTGCACCAAGTGTCCCCCACGCTCAGGGCAGGGCTTCATCGCAGTTGGAAATGGGCTCCAGCGTGTAGTTCTCGGTGCCTTCCGCGGTCTGCGGACCGATGGAAGTTTCGACCGTGCCAGGACCATGGGCCGTGATGCTCACCGCGGTGTCCCCCGAGTATCCGACCACGTACGTCCCCGTACCGTGCACGCGGAACCCGCTCATCGATCCGGAATAGCTGTAGCGCCCACCCTGCGCGGATTCGGGCTCGAATCGCAGCGTCACGCCGCTGGAAGTCAAGAAGAACGTGCTCTCGATGCTGCACACCTGTCCGCTGAATTCGATGCCCGCGGCGCCGCCCTTCATGTGGTACGCCGTCGCCGCCTTCGTGTCGAAGGCCAGGGTTGCCCGGCCCACGCCGCGCTTGCTGCGTGCTTCCAGGGCAATGCTGGCGGACTCGCCCTTCGCGTCGGGGGCAACGTAGCGGTATTTCGCATCGGGCTTGATCTTGCCGGCGCCGGGATCGAGAGCTGATCCGCCGCTGAGCGTCGCGGTCACGCTGCCACCGGGTGAGGTGCCGTCGGACTTCACGCGGGGTTTCGCCTCCAACTCGAAGGATGTTCCCGGAGCAACCGCGGTGCGTTTTGCCGGCGTGCTGCTCACCTGCAGATCCACGCAGTGCCCGCCTTCCCAGGGCGGCGCCTTGTTCATGCCCCGCAGCAGCATCTCGGCCATCAGGGTCTGCAGCAGTTCCGCGGACTGGATCAGCTTCTGGGTATTGGCGATTTCCTCCGTGCGAAAGATGCTGAATCCATCGGCCGCCTGCTGCCGGAAATACTGCTCGCCACCCCGCTGGTGACCCAGCGATACCTCGGCCGTCTGGCTGCTGAAATTCTCGAATCCTCCCATGCGCAGGTGCATGTCCGACGCGCCACCGTCGGCGGTATCGATGAGGTGCGCATCGTCATCGATGTAGCGCTCGTACCGGAATTCGGACTTCAAGTATCCGCCGCTGCCGGGCTTTCCCTGGATGCTCATCTGCGAATCCACATCGATGTTCACGGTGATGCGGCCGGAAGGATCCGGACAGCCATCCATGTGCGTGCGGACCTTCACCCTGCCGTTGAGTCCACCCTCGTTGACCTCCATGTCCAGCGCCTGGGACACGGCGCCGTCCTTGCCGATCTGCAGTTCCATCTCGCCGCCCGTACCCTGGTTCTTCAGCGGGCCGGCCTTGGCTAGATCCGCGAGTTCCTTCGCTGACATGCTGCTCACGCCGGCGGCCATCATTCCCCCGGTGACCAGCCCCGTGAAGCTGCCGACTCCCATGCCCATGAAGCCGCTGGCCATCCCCTCGCCGGTGAAGGCCGCCGGCATCATCCTGGGGACACGATCCCCCGCCGCGCGGACCGACTTCTCGTAGGCATTGCCCAGCGCCTGCAGCGCGGCAATCGCCTTCGCTTCACCACCCAGTGACTTCTCGATCCCAGTGGCCTGCATCAGTTGGTAATGCAGCACATAGTCCACCTGCGAGAGCCTGCGCAGCGTGGGCTCGGGACCCTCCGCCAGGAATTGCTGGCGAGTCTGCGCGGACGGGATGAACGACACCGGCGCGGCCGCTGCCGATGCGGCCGTGGCTGCCGGCGCCGGCGGCCGTGGCTTGCACGCAGCCAGCGATGCGGCAGCCAGCGCCACAACCAGGACCACGCGGCCCATCCGCATCACAGCGACACGCAGCTCATCCGCATCACAGCGCGGTGAACTTCCAGGTGATCGTCAGCTTCCCGCCTTCTTCGTAGGAGCCCGCCACGTTGAGCGTCTTCGTGCCGGACGCACTGGCGAGATCGGTGGGAACCGGAACGGTGATGGGCGTGACCGCCTTGGCCATCCAGGGTGGCACCGGGACAGTCGACTTCCCGCCGGTTTCATCCGGTATCGTCGTGGTGACGGTCTGCTCCACCTGCAGCGGCGCCAGCGGCATCGGCAGCCGGATCACGGCGTTCTTCGCGGTGGAATCCACCTCGAACATCGATGAACCCGCCGGGGATTTGCCGCCCGGCGGTGGCGGGATCGCCCCGCCGCCCTTCCTCACCACGATCCGCTCGCACTTCTTCGTCTTCGTGCAGGTCATCTCGAAGACCTGCGAGGTGACCTGCTCGCTGAACTGGTACTGCCCCGACTGCGACACGAGATTCCAGAGCTGGAAGCGCTTGTCGGTCGCGGCCTTGCTGAGGGCAGCCGCATCGCCCTGCACCGACTTGCGCGTGGCGTTGAGCGAATCGCGGTTCGTGTTGGCGTATTCCGCGACCTTCTTCTCGATGCAGGCCTGCTGCTGCGGAGTATCCGCCCCACCGCATTCATCCATGAGCTTCATCATGTCGTTCATGGTGGGGGCCATCTTCGTGGCCGCCTTGGCGGTGGCCGACTGCAGGTCGGCGACGCTCTTCTTCTGTTCGGGATCGTCGGCGTGCAGCGCCCCGAAGGCCTGCGGCGCATCCGCCGAGTAGATCGCGCTCATCGTCACCGTCTTGCGTGAATCCCAGACCCGGGTCTGGTCCTTGCTCGATGATTCGTAGCGGCCAGCAGATGCAAAGGTGTATTCCACGTCGAGCCGGACGCGCGCGCCCTTCTGCACCAGCAGTTGCGCCTGCGCGCCGAGAGGGGCCATGAACAACAGGAACAATGCGAGTTTCTTCATCTTCTTCTCCGCACGGATTCAAACATGCATGGACACATGTTAGACCGGTGACGCGCCGACGGGCGGTCCGGAAATGCGCTGTCCCCTGTTCACGGGACAGCATCCGCGCGGCCGGAACTCTTCGAGCTATCGCTGATCGACAGCGGCCGCGAGCAGTTCGTACGAACGCTTGCGCGCCTCATGGTCGAAGATGGCGCTGGCGACGATGAGTTCGTCGGCGCCGGTTTCGCCGGTGAATGCCTCGAGTCCTGCGCGGACCGTCGCGGGCGACCCGACGAATGAGCATCCGAGAAATGCATCCACTGCCTGCTGCACATGGGGCGGCAGCGGATCGATGGGCGCCGGCGGCGCGAGTCGCCCGGGGCTGCCGGTGACGAGGCCGATCACCACGCGCTGCAGTGACGTGAACAGTTGCTGCGCCTCTTCATCGGTGGGCGCGCACACCACGTTCACGCCGGCCATGGCGTATGGACGTGGCGACTGTGCCGAAGGCTGGAAGCGCTCGCGATACACGCGCAGCGCGGAATGCAGCGCAGCCGGCGCGAAATGCGAGGCGAAGGCATAAGGCAGCCCAAGCTGCGCGGCGAGCTGCGCGCCGAACAGGCTCGAACCCAGTATCCACAGCGGCACGTTCGAACCCGCGCCGGGCACGGCGCGCACGCGCTGCCCTGGCTGCGCCGGCCCGACCAGCGCCTGCAGCTCCTGCACATCATCCGGAAAATGCTCGGCTGCGCGCGGATCACGTCGCAGCGCGCGCCAGGTGAGTCCATCGGTGCCGGGCGCGCGGCCCAGGCCCAGGTCGATGCGGCCGGGAAACAGCGCCTCGAGCGTGCCGAACTGCTCGGCGATCACCAGCGGCGAGTGATTGGGCAGCATGATGCCGCCGGCGCCCACGCGGATGCGCTGCGTGACCGCGGCCACCTGGCCAATCACCACCGACGTGGCGGCGCTGGCGATACCCGGCATGTTGTGATGCTCGGCCAGCCAGTAGCGCTGGTAGCCCAGTCCATCCACATGGCGCGCCAGATCCAGGGTGTTGCGCAGCGCCTGCGCCACGTCGCTGCCCACAGGCACATGCGCAAGGTCGAGGATGGAAAGCTTCACAGAGTGCGCCTCAGGTCCTGGTGGGCGAACGCCGCCAGCGGCGCGTCGAATTCGCGGCCCAGCGCGATGGCCTTGAAGCGCTCGCCCATTTCATTCGGCATCAGCAGTTGGCGCGCCTCGCTGGCGCGACGGATCTGCGTGGCCTGGTCGGGCGCGGCGATGATCTCGCCCTCGATACCCAGGCCCAGCAGCATCGCCATCTGCGTGGCGAAGCCCAGCACCGAGAGGCCCGCGGCATCCGCGGCTTCGGCAACGCGCGTGAAATCCACCCAGGCGGTGATGTCTTCCATGCCCGGGTGCGCGAAGGGATCATCGTGCGCGCGCTGGCGGTAATGACAGCGCAGCGTGCCGGCGCTGCGATCGGCGTGGTCGTACTCGCGGCGCGGCAGGCCGTAATCGATGAACAGTGCCACGCCGGCCGACATCGCGCGCGTCATTTCGGCGATCCACGGCCCGGCGCGCGTGCACAGCTCCGACACGTAGCCCTCGCGCCAGGGCGCGGCGGATGTGGCATCGGCGGAAAGTTCCTCCTGCAGCCTGGTGATTTCCGAACGCAGCGCGGGGCGCGCCTCGCGCGACTGCCACCGCAGCGCGCCAGCTTCGTCGAGCGCCACGCCCCGCTCCAGCGGCACACCGGCCTGCCACGCGAAGGATTCCACTGGCAGCGCATCGAGCACTTCATTGGCCAGCAGCGCGCCCTGCCAGGGTTCGGCAGGCGGCGCGTCCAGCCACTCCACGCGCGCGGCGACGCGGGCGGGCAGCGTGGACAGCAGATGGCGCTGCCGCTCGCGAAGATCGGCGCTGATCTCGAGGATGCGATAGCGGGCCGGCAGCGCGCCCGATTCATCCAGCGCCAGCAGGATGTCGAAGGCCAGCCGTCCGCTGCCGGCGCCGACCTCCAGCACATCGCCGCCGCCCAGTTCGCCGAGCACCTGCGCGCAGTGCCGCGCCAGGCAGCGGCCGAACAGCGGGGAGATTTCGGGTGCGGTGGTGAAGTCGCCGCCCGCGCCCAGCTTGTGCGCGCCCGCGCTGTAGTAGCCCAGGCCCGGCGCATACAGCGCCAGCGCCATGTACTCGTCGAAGGGCAGCCAGCCACCGGCCGCGCGGATGGTCGCCTGCAGGCGCTCCATCACCCGCCGCGCATGGACACTTTCGTGCAGATCATCAGCCACCGTCATAAGCTTCCATTATGGAGCAGACGCTGCATGACAAAGTCGTCCTGATCACCGGCGGCGCGCGCCGCGTGGGCGCGGCCATCACGCGCAAGCTCCACGCGGCCGGCGCGCAGGTGGTGATCCACTACCATCGCTCGGCGCAGGAGGCGCAGAACCTGGCCTTCGAGCTCAATGCGCTGCGGCCCGGCTCGGTCACGCCGCTGGGCGCCAACCTGCTCAACGTCCCCGTGCTGCGCGCGCTGGTGGATGCCACCATCGCGCGGCATGGGCACCTCGACATCCTCGTCAACAACGCCTCCACCTTCTATCCCACCCGCGTGGGCGAGATCACCGAGGCGCACTGGGACGACCTGATGGGCACCAACCTCAAGGCGCCGCTGTTTCTCTCACAGGCGGCGGCGCCACACCTGGCCGCTCGCGAGGGGCTGATCCTCAACATCGCCGACATCCACGGCATGCGGCCGCTGCGCCATCACACGGTCTACAGCCCGGCGAAGGCCGGCCTCATCATGCTGACGCAGTCACTGGCGCGCGAACTCGCGCCGCATGTGCGGGTGAATGCCGTGGCGCCGGGGCCCGTTGAATTCCCGGACAAGGGCCTGACCGAGGAAATGAAGCAGGCCATCATCGAGAAGACACTGCTCAAGCGCCGGGGTTCGCCGGAAGACATCGCGCGCGCCGCGCTGTTCTTCGCCTCCGAGGCGCCTTATGTCACCGGGCAGATCCTGGCCGTGGACGGCGGACGCAGCGCCAACGCCTGATGTCGTGACCCGCTGACGTCGGGGGAAGGCGACAACGCAGACTGTGTCGCAGGGCACAGATACTGAAGCTCGAACAGCCGACGCTTCGGCCAACGGCCTCGATCAGGAATCGGTCTCACATGCGTTCCCACTTCATTGGTGCACTTGTCGCGTGCCTGCTGCTGACGGCCTGCGGTCCCGGCGATCCGCCGGCAGCCGTTCCCATCTCGGGCTCGGGCGGCAGCGGTGGCAGCACGGGCGGCACTGCCGGTGGTGGCTCGGTGGGTGGTGTGGCCATCCTCAGCCACAACGCGGGACAGGACTGCATGGGCTGCCACAAGGCCGGCGGCACCGGCAAGGGCGTGTTCACGGTCGCAGGCACCGTCTACAAGAGTGGCGGCGGCGCGCAGACCGCCGCCACCGTCACCATCTTTCCGCAGGGCTCGAACACGGCGCAGGCCACGATGACTGTGGATGGCCTGGGCAATTTCTGGACCACGCAGACCGTGGCCGCGCTCACGCCCGCCGCGGGACAGACACTGGTGCAGGGCGTGCGCGCGGTGATCCAGCCCACCGGCGGCACCTCGGCCGCCATGCTCGGCGTGATCAGCAATGGTTCGTGCAATGCCTGCCACTCGCCCACCGGTGGCACGGCACGCGTGACCGCGCAGTTCGTCGACATGGGCGGCGTGCATGCCGCCTCGAGCAATACCGGCGAAGGCGCCACACCGGTTGTCGCCGCCGCGAATCCGACTCCGATGCTGGTCCAGATCGCGGTGAGCGAGGACCATGCCTGCGTGGCGCGCCGCGATGGGGCCGTGCTGTGCTGGGGATCGGGCGAGGGCTACTCGCCCACGCCGGCGCTGATGAACCTCGCGTCGGGCGATGCCCGCGCGGCGCTGCTGCCGTCCGGGGACTCCAGCATGGCTCTGGTCACTGCGGCGGATGTACCGGGCCTCGCCGGTGTCACCTTCATGCAGGTTTCGTCGGCCGGCGATCGAAGCTGCGGCATCACCACGGACGACCGCGTGAAGTGCTGGGAAGGCACGCACGCCTCGGTGGACGTGCCGATCTCCTGATCAGGCCGCCGGTGCCTTCGGCCACGTCGGCGCCTTCTCCTTCATCAGTTCGCGCAGGCTCTTCGGCTTGCGGCCGGTGAGCTCCTCGACCACGTTCGTCACCGTCGACAGGTGGCCGAGGCGGATCTCGCGGCCCAGCGACACCATGCCGTCGCTGCACCAGGGCACCGGCGAACGCGAGAAATCACCGGTGGCCTCGCGCGGCACGCCCAGCGAATCCCACATGGCATACATCTGCTCGTCGGTGAGGTCGACCACGTCGATCTTTGCGCCGGAAAGCTCCGAGACCAGCGCGGCCACGTCGTTCCACGATACCGATGCGGGGCCGGTCACGTCGTAGGCGCGGTTGCGTTCGCCCTTGCCCGCGATCAGCGCCGCGGCAACCGCAGCCACGTCGTCACGCGCGATGAAGGCCACGCGGCCATCGCCGGCATTGCCGATGCTCTTGCCGGTGGTGATGGCGATGGCGGCCTGGTTCTCGGCCATGGCATCGCCGTACTGGCTGTTGCGCATGAAGTTCCAGGAGAGCCCGCTGTCGAGGATGAGCTTCTCGGTGAACTTGTGGTCGGCGATCTCGAATGAATTGATGTTCGGATCACCCGCGCCCAGGAACGAGGTGTAGACCACGCGCTTCACGCCGGCCGCCTTCGCCGCCTCGACGGCGTTGCGGTGCTGCGCCTGGCGCTTCTCGCCCACTTCCATCGCCGAGACGAGAAACACGCATTCAGCGCCGCGGAAGGCCTCGATCATCGAGGCCTTGTCGTTGTAGTCGGCCTTGCAGGCCCGCGCGCCCTTCGCGCGCCATTCGGCCAGCACGGCATCGTTGCGGCTGGTCACGGTGATCTGGCTCACCGGCACGCGCTCCATCAGCCGCCGCGCCGTCTGCGCGCCCACGTAGCCGCCCACTCCCGTTACCACGTACATGCTTCATTCCTTGTTGAGATCGAGCGCTTCCACCATCAGTGGATGCGCGCCCTGGTCGAATTCACGCCACAGCTCACCGAAGCGCCGCTTCAGCACCGGATGCTGCAGGTCCGGCGCCAGTTCCGCCAGCGGCCCGAGCATGAAAGCCCAGCGCAGCAGATCCGGACGCGGCAGCACCAGGCCCGGCACATCCTGCACCACGTCACCGAACAGCAGGATGTCGAGGTCCATGGCGCGCGGTGCCCACTTCGGCGCGTCGCGTGTGCGACCGCACTGCGTTTCGATGCACTCCAGCTCGCCCTTGAGCAGCCGCGGATCGCCGCGCACCGGCACCTCGGCCACGAAGTTGATGAAGTCCGGCCCGTCGAAACCGATGGCCCGGTTGCGATAGCAGCGCGAATAGCGCGTGCCCGGATGGCGCCCGGTGAGCGCGCGCGCCGCGATCCGGAGGTTCGCCTCCGCGTCGAGGTTGCTGCCGCCGGAGACGTAGGCCATCGTCATCGCAAGGGCCCGCGCCGCCGCATCAGGCCTTGCGGCGCTCGATGGTCACGCCCACATCGCGCGAGCCGCGGATGGCGCCGGGCTTGTTCAGCGACATGCGGATCCATGCGATGCCGAACTCATCGATCAGCGTCATGGCCAGCTTGTGCGCCAGTGTTTCGACCAGGTGGTACTGCGCCTCGCCCACGAACTGGATGGTGCGCTTGGCGATGCTCTTGTAGTCGACGGTGTCCTGCACGGTGTCGCTGCTGGCCGCGCGCGCGCAGTCGACCGGGAATTCCATGTCGATGACCACGGTCTGCTTTACATGCCGTTCCCACTCGAAGAAACCAATGGTGGTCTCGATGGCGAGGCCGCGCAGGAAGACGATATCCGATTGCTGCATCATTGCTCTTCTGGGTGGAAATTTTTCAGTTCACGCCGGGCGCGTGCAGCGACATCAGTGGCCACTGCGCGCGCGCCTCGATGGCCAGGTGCTTCGCCGCCCCGCCCGCCTTCAGGCGCGCGAGCCCAGCCACCGCGATCATCGCGGCATTATCCGTGCAGAACTCGAAGCGCGGGAAGTAGATCGCCACGCCGCGGGCAGTGGCTGCCCCCTGCAGTGCATCGCGCAGCGCGCGGTTGGCGCTGACTCCACCAGCCACCACCAGGTGCTGCAGGCCCGTGTCGTCCAGGGCGCGCGCCGTCTTGCGCACCAGCGTCTCGACGATGGCCTCCTGCACGCCGCGCGCGATGTCGGCGCGGCGCTGCGCATCGGCGCCGATGCCCGCGGCCTCGCCCTCGCGCACCGCCAGCATCACCGCCGTCTTCAGGCCCGAGAAGCTGAACTCGTAACCCGGCCGGTCGAGCATGGGACGCGGAAAGTCGAACCGCCCCCGGCGTCCCTGCTCCGCAAGCCGCGCCAGTTCCGGCCCGCCGGGGTAAGGCAGGCCCAGAAGCTTGGCCGACTTGTCGAAGGCCTCGCCGGCTGCGTCGTCGCGGGTTTCGCCCAGCAGGTGGTAGTCGCCCAGCCCCCGCACCTCGATGAGCATGGTGTGGCCGCCCGACACCAGCAGCGCCAGGTGGGGGAATGGCGGCACCTGCTCCTCCAGCAGGGGGGCCAGCAGATGGCCCTCCAGGTGGTGGACGGGTACCGCCGGCACGCCCAGGGCGAAGGCCATGCTGCGCCCGAGGGCTGCCCCCGTCAGCAATGCGCCGACCAGGCCGGGACCGGCCGTATAGGCCACGCCATCCAGCTCGGCAGGTGTGGTGTTGGCGCGCGCAAGCGCCTGACGCACAAGGGGAAGCAGCCGCTGGACGTGGTCGCGGGAGGCCAGCTCGGGCACCACCCCGCCATACAGCCGGTGCAGGTCCACCTGGCTGAACAGCTCGTGCGACAAGAGCCCGAGGCGGTCGTCCAGCACCGCCACGGCGCTTTCGTCACAGGATGATTCGATCCCCAGAATCCGCAATGGACACCCTACCTGCCAGCCCTTAGAATCCCGCACCCGATTTTTACCGCCCACAACCTTCTGTAAAGGCTTCGACGATGCCGAGCGTGCGTGTTCGTGAGAATGAGTATTTCGATGTGGCCCTGCGCCGCTTCAAGCGCGCCTGTGAAAAGGCGGGCGTTCTCGCAGAACTGCGCCGTCGCGAATTCTACGAAAAGCCCACGCAGGAGCGTAAGCGCAAGAAGGCCGCCGCCGTGAAGCGGCACGCCAAGCGCAACACGCGCGGTGGCGAAGCCCGTCCGGCCCGCGCGTTCTGACCATGTCCCTCAAAGAGCGCATCACCGAGGACATGAAGTCCGCGATGCGCTCCGGCGAAAAAGAGCGCCTCGCAACCATCCGCCTGATCACCGCTGCCATCAAGCAGCGTGAGGTCGACGAGCGCATCACGCTCGACGACGTGCAAGTGCTGTCGGTCATCGAAAAGATGGTCAAGCAGCGCAAGGAATCCATCGTGCAGTTCGAGGCCGGCGGCCGCGCCGATCTCGTCGCGAAGGAAAAGGCCGAGCTCGACGTGCTCACGGCCTACCAGCCCACGCAGCTTTCCGAATCCGAAGTCGATGGACTCATCGCCGCGGCCATTGCCGCCACCGGCGCCGCGTCCATCAAGGACATGGGCAAGGTGGTTGCCCATGTGAAGACCGCCGCCGCGGGCCGCGCCGACATGGCCACAGTCAGCGCGCGCGTGAAGGCGAAGCTCGCTTCATAGGAGAAGACATGGCCCGCGGACTGTTCATGGTCATCGTGTTCGCCGTCGTCGTCGGCCTGGTGCTGAGCTTCATGCGGCGCAAGGGCGGCGGCGACCGCTAGTCCGCGCGCAGCAACGCCGCGCGTCGCAGCACCAGCGTTCCGACGCCCGCCAGCACCAGCAGCGCAGCCAGGAACAGCATCCCGCCGGTGAATCCGCCGCGCCACTGCTTGATCCAGGCCACCATATTCGGTCCGACGAATCCGCCCAGCGATCCCATGGTGTTGATCAACCCGATGCCGGCTGCCAGCGCGCCGCCATGCAGGAAGCGCGGCGGAAGCGCCCAGAACGGGCCGCGGGTGGACAGGTCACCCATCGCCGCGATGGTCAGGGCCACCATCGCGGGCACCGGCGACAGATGCAACGCGCTGGCCGCGAACCCCGCCGCGCCGATGAAGCTGGGCAGCGCCACATGCCAGAAGCGCTCGCCGCTGCGATCTGAACTGGCGCCCACGTACAGCATGGCGAGGGCGGCGCCGATGTAGGGAATCGCCGAGATGAAACCCACGGTGAGGTTGCCCTGGCCGGAGATGCCCTTGACGATCTGCGGCATCCACAGCGTCAGGCCATAGCTGCCGCACTGGCAGGCGAACAGCACCAATGCCAGCAGCCACACCGTCGGATGCAGCAGCGCCGTGCGCAGACTGCCGCTGCCGGCATGCCGCGCGCGCGTGGCCTGCGCCTCCTGCTCCACACGCAGGAAAACATGCGCCTGCTCTTCGGCGCTGAGCCAGCGCACCTGGCGTGGCGAATCCGGCAGCCACAACCAGGTGACCACGCCGAGAACGACGGCAGGCAGTCCTTCCAGCACGAACAGCCACTGCCAGCCCTGCAGGCCATGCCAGCCATCCAACCCCAGCAGCACGCCGGCCAGTGGTCCGCCGAATACCGTGGACAGCGGAATGCCCAGCATGAACCAGGACACGGCCCGCGCCCGCTCGGCCCGGGGAAACCAGTGCGAGAGGTAGTAAAGGATGCCGGGCAGGAAGCCCGCCTCGGCCACGCCGAGCGCGAAGCGAAGGGTGTAGAAGCTCCACTTGCCCTCGACGAACATCATCGCCACCGACAAGAGGCCCCAGGTCACCATGATCCGCGCGATCCAGCGTCGCGCGCCCACGCGGGCGAGGATGAGATTGCTGGGCACTTCGAACAGGGCGTAACCGGCGAAGAAGATGCCGGCGCCCATCCCGTAGACCGCGTCGCTGAAACCCAGGTCGGCGTTCATCTGCAGCGCCGCGAAACCGATGTTCACGCGGTCGAACCAGGCCACCACGTAGAGCAGCAGCAGGTAGGGAACCAGGCGCCAGCGCAGACGCGAATACAGTGCGGGTTCGTCGATCACCGCGGCATGTTAGCCGCCCGGCTCGCGGGCGGGTTAGGCTTTGCGCTCCCATGGCCGGCCTCATCCCCCAACCCTTCATCGATGACCTCGTCGCCCGCGCCGACATCGTCGAGATCATCAACGCCCGTGTGCCGCTGAAGCGCGCGGGCCGGGAATACCGCGCCTGCTGCCCCTTCCACCAGGAGAAGACGCCCTCGTTCTGGGTGAGTCCCACCAAGCAGTTCTACCACTGCTTCGGCTGCAGCGCGCACGGCACGGTGCTGGGCTTCCTGATGAACTACGACCGGCTGCCGTTCGTGGAGGCCGTGGAGGAACTGGCGCAGCGGCTGGGCGTGGAAGTGCCGCGCGAACAGTCGAGCACGGCCGCGCCCGCCGCGGTGAGCGACGACCTGTACACGCTGATGGGCAAGGTGGCCACGTTCTACCAGGAACAGCTCATGGCCACCGATCGCGCGCGCGACTATGCGAAGAAGCGCGGCCTCACGCGCGAGATCGCGGCGCAGTTCGGCATCGGCTATGCGCCCGATGCCTGGAGCGAGGTACTGAAGCGCTTCGGCGCCAGCGACGAATCGCGGCAGAAGCTGCTGGAGACCGGCCTGATCATCGCGCGCGACAGCGGTGAGGGGCACTACGACCGTTTCCGCGACCGGCTGATGTTCCCGATCCGCGATGCGCGCGGCCGCGTGATCGCCTTCGGTGGCCGCGTGCTCGATGCGGGCGAGCCCAAGTACCTCAATTCGCCGGAAACCGCGCTGTTCCACAAGGGCCGCGAACTCTACGGCCTGTACGAAGTGCGGCAGAACCGCGCGCCGCTGATGCGGCTGATGATCGTCGAGGGCTACATGGACGTGGTGCGGCTGCATCAAAGCGGCGTCACCTACGCGGTGGCCACGCTGGGCACGGCCACCACGCCCGAACATCTCAAGCGCGCCTTCCGCCTGGTGCGCGAGATCGTGTTCTGCTTCGATGGCGACAAGGCTGGCCGCGCGGCCGCGTGGCGCGCGCTGAACAATGCGCTGCCCGAGGCCACGGCCGGCCGCGAGATGAAATTCCTGTTCCTGCCCGATGGCGAGGATCCGGATTCGCTGGTGGGCAAGGAGGGCAAGCAGGCCTTCGAGGCGCGGCTTGCGAGCGCGCTGCCCTTTTCCGAATACCTGGTGATGCATCTGGCCGGCGTCATCGATATTTCCCATGCCGACGGCAAGGCGCGTTTCGTGGCCGAGGCGCGGCCGCTGCTCGAACGCATGCCGGAGGGCCCTTATCGCGAGCTGCTGCTGGACCGCCTGGCCGATGCCATCGGCGTCTCGACCGAGCGCTTCCTGAAGATCGTCGGCCCGATGCCCACGCCGGAATCCACCGCACCCAGCCCCGCCCCGGCCGCGCAGCGGCCGCCGCGCACGGCGCGCAGCACCGGCCGCGGCTCGCTGGTGCGGCAGGCCGTGCAGACGCTGCTGCATTTTCCCGCGGCGGCCGCGAAGGTCCCGGCAGCCGAGGTGCAGGGCCTGGCCGAGCTGGATGAGCCTGGTGTCGACATCCTGGTGCAGCTCCTGGAAGGCCTGCGGCAGCAGCCCGCGGCGAGCACCGCGCAGCTGCTGGAACGCTGGCGCGATCACCCGGCGGCTGAGCGGCTGGGTCGCCTGGCGGCCGAGCCCTCCATCGTGACCGAGGAGGGCCCCGCACTGGTCGAGCTGAGAAACGCCCTGCAGAAACTGGCCCAGGGCGCGGCCGCCGCCGAGCTCGACGCCCTGATTGCGAAAGAACAGGGGGCCGGCCTCACGTCCGAAGAACGCGAGCGCCTGCGGGAGCTGCTGCGGCGGGGACGCTGAGGCCCGCGGGGCTTCCGGGCGGGCTTTCTTGCTGCAATTCCCGCAGTTGGCCAGGGACTTGCAGGGAACGGGCCTCGCCCCGAGATAGTCAGAACTTCAGTTCACAGACTGCCCTCCCCGCACTAGAATTGCGGGTTCGCTCTGGAGACCTCATGGCGCCGAACCGCAAGCCGCAGAAGCCCGCCGTCCGCAAGCCCGCCGCGAAATCAGCTGCAAAGCTGGCGCCGGCCAAGACGGCCCCCGTCAAGACCGCAGCCCCCAAGGCTGCCAAACCGGCCAAGCCCGCGAAGGCATCGGCAAAGCCGGCGCCGGCGAAACACGCCGCGCCCGCGCCGGCGCCCAAGCACGTCGCCAAACCGGCGGCGAAACCCGCCAAGGCCGCCGCGCCCGCGGCTGCGCCGGTGAAGCCGGTGAAGGGCAAGGCGGCTGAAGCCGCTCCCGCGGCGAAGGCCGCGCCGGTCGCTGTCATTGCCGCGCCCGCCACCCCCGGCAAGCCCGGCCGCAAGCGCAAGGGCGAAGGCGCGTCCGACACCGAGGCGTTGAGCGGCATCGAGCGCCGGGCGCCGGTGATGCCCGAGGAACGCCAGTCGCAGTTGAAGCTGCTGATCGCGCTCGGCAAGGAGCAGAGTTTCCTCACCTATTCACAGGTGAACGATCACCTGCCCAGCGAGATCGTCGATCCCGAGCAGATCGAAGACATCGTCAACATGATCAACGACATGGGCATTCCGGTGTACGAAAAGGCACCGGACTCCGAGCCGTTGCTCGCCACCGAGAATTCCCAGCCCGCCGATGACGAGGCCATCGAAGAGGCCGCCGCCGCGCTGGCCGCGCTCGATGCAGAACTCGGCCGCACCACCGACCCCGTGCGCATGTACATGCGCGAGATGGGCACGGTGGAACTGCTCACGCGCGAAGGCGAAATCAGCATCGCCAAGCGCATCGAGGAAGGCCTCGACGCCGTGCGCGGCGCGCTGGCCACCTACCCCGCCACCATCGAGCACATCCTCGGCGCCTACGAAACGCTGAAGGGCGGCCAGGGCCGGCTGGTCGACATCATCGTCGGCTTCATCGACCCCAACGCGCCCGATGTGATCGCGCAGCCGCAGAATCCGACCAAGATGGAAGTGGTCGAAGCCGCCGAAGGCGAGAAGGACGACGAGGAAGACGGCGACGACGCCGACAGCGAAGAAGCCGTCGATACCGGTCCCGATCCCGAAGAGGCCGCGCGCCGCTTCGCGCAGCTCGCCAAGTTGCACCACAGCGCGCTCGCCAGCATGCAGAAGCTGGGCACCGCCGATCCCAAGACGGCGAAGGCGCGCGCCAGGGCCGCCGCCGAATTCATGGAGCTGAAGCTCTCGCCGCGCATGTTCGAGGCGCTGATCCTGCAGCTGCGCTCGCACATCGGCGAAGTGCGCCAGCTCGAGAAAGAGATCATGGTGATCTGCGTGCGCGACGCCGGCATGCCGCGCAAGGAATTCGTCACCACCTTCCCGCGCAACGAAACCAACCTCAAGTGGCTGGGCAAGCACGTCAAGGGCGGCAAGAAGTATTCGCAGGCGCTGGCGCGCTTCACCGATGAAATCGAACGCCGCCAGAAGAAACTGGCCGAACTCGAGGTGGCGCACCGCCTCACCATCAACGAGATCAAGGAGATCAACCGCGACGTCTCCATCGGCGAGGCCAAGGCCCGCCGCGCGAAGAAGGAGATGGTCGAGGCCAACCTGCGCCTGGTGATCTCGATCGCGAAGAAGTACACCAACCGCGGCCTGCAGTTCCTCGACCTGATCCAGGAAGGCAACATCGGCCTGATGAAGGCGGTGGACAAGTTCGAATACCGCCGCGGCTACAAGTTCTCGACCTACGCCACGTGGTGGATCCGCCAGGCCATCACGCGCTCGATCGCCGACCAGGCGCGCACCATCCGCATCCCGGTGCACATGATCGAGACCATCAACAAGCTGAACCGCATCTCGCGGCAGATGCTGCAGGAGATGGGTCGCGAGCCGACTCCGGAAGAGCTCGCCGTGCGCATGGAAATGCCGGAAGACAAGGTGCGCAAGGTGCTGAAGATCGCCAAGGAGCCCATCTCGATGGAAACCCCCATCGGCGATGACGAGGATTCGCACCTTGGCGATTTCATCGAAGACACTTCGGTGACCTCGCCCATCGACCAGGCGACGATGGAATCGCTGAAGGAAACCACGCACTCGGTGCTCTCGCAGCTCACGCCGCGCGAGGCCAAGGTGCTGCGCATGCGCTTCGGCATCGACATGAACACCGACCACACTCTCGAAGAGGTGGGCAAACAGTTCGATGTCACGCGCGAGCGCATCCGCCAGATCGAGGCCAAGGCGCTGCGCAAGCTGCGCCACCCCTCGCGTTCCGAGCAGCTGCGCAGCTTCCTCGTCGAGGACTAGAGGCTCAGGGCGGCGTTTCGGCCGCCAGCCGCTTCTCCACCAGCCGCCGGTACATCACCGGCGCGCGGTCCACGTCGAACAGCGCCATCCTGCGCGAGGGGTCGGCATCGATGATGCGCTGCTGCGCTGTCAGGATGTCGCGGTCCTCGTTGAAGGCCAGCACCGCCAGGTCGCGGTAGGTCTCCTTCATCTGCGCGGCGCCGGGCTGCTTCGACCAGGGGCCAAAGCAGAAATAATAGGTGGTCTTGCGGCGCGAACGCGGCGTCACGGCCTGCGAGGTCCAGGTGCGGAACAGCGGCTCTTCAGTGGGCCGCTCGCCTCCCGCACGCGCCATGGCGCCGAGCCGGAAGTTGTAGGACGTGAGCAGGAAGTACCCCGGCAGCAGGTAGTCGAAGGTGGTCAGCGCGTCGTTGTAGGGGCCGAGCACCGCTTCCTGCACGGGCCGCGTGCGGGCATTCGGCATCCAGCGGTCCACGCGCACGCCGTTCGGCAGGCTCGATATCCTGAGCTCGGCATTGGCCCAGGCGCGGTTGGTTTCCTCGTTGCCGCCGCCGAAGCTGTTCCGGTGCACCCAGGCGATGTGCGAGAGATCGAGCAGGTTGTCCTGGATGAGCTCGTACCACACGTCGTAGTCCATGTGGCCGGGCAGCATCTGCCAGTCGGGATCCTCGTAGCCGATGAAGGGTGGCAGCTGCGCTTCATCCGCCTTCGCCGCATCGCCCATCCACACGAACACGGCGCTCTGGCGCTCCACCACCGGCCAGGCCCGCGCGCACAGCGCCTTGGGCTTCGCGCTGCTGCCTGGAACCTCCAGGCACTCGCCGGCACCGTTGAACTTCACACCATGGTAAAGGCAGCGCAGATCATCGCCTTCGATCTGCCCCATCGACAGCGGCGCCAGCCGGTGCGGGCAGCGGTCTTCCAGCGCCACGAGCCGGCCGTCGCGCTGGCGGTAGAACACCAGCGGCTGGTCGAGGATCAGCGCGGCCGTGATTTTGCCGGCGGGAAAATCCGTGTTCCACCCGGCCATGTACCAGGCGTTGCGCAGGTAGGGGGTTTCGCCCGTCATGACGCCTCCACCGCCGCTTCCGCATCCATCATCGACTGCAGCATGCGCCGGCCCATCACCGCCGTGGTGTCGCTTCGAAGCATGAGCTCCGGCGGCACCTGGTCCAGCGTACCGATGATCTTCTCGATCTGCTCGGTGGCGAACACGTCCTCGGCCACCACGGGCTTGAGGTAGTCCACCATGAACTCCACGCCCTCGCGATCGGGCGAGCCCATGGCGAAGAAGTAGTTGGTGCTGGTGCGCGTGGCCGGCGTCACCGCATGCCATACGCGGCTGCTGTTCAGCCTGCGGCCCGCCTGCGGCTGGCCCTCGGCCACGCAGCTCTCGCCGATGCCGGCGTGAAAGCCGGGATAGTAGAAATCCATGCCCGACACGCGATCCACCGGCCCGTCGTAGCCGAAGCGCTCGCGCGTCACCGGCGGCGCGGGCGTGTTCTTCATGATGCGGCGGCTGCTGAGGCGGCGCGCATTCTGGTCGCGCACTTCGGGCGTGGCGGCATC
The DNA here is from genome assembly GCA_046347045.1 of Steroidobacteraceae bacterium. Taxonomy (GTDB): domain Bacteria; phylum Pseudomonadota; class Gammaproteobacteria; order Steroidobacterales; family Steroidobacteraceae; genus ZC4RG30. The sequence continues at coordinate 62,795 of JAXMGX010000009.1, read as the reverse complement.
GTCGGCGGTGCCGATGCTGCCGCTGTGCAGGTAGCCCAGGTGCGTCAGGTCGAGCAGGTTGTCATTGAGCAACTGGTAGCGGCCGTTCACGTGGTGGTAGTAGAACGGCCTGGCGTGGAAATCCGGCGCGGTCGAGAAGCCGATCTCTTCCTCCGTGGGCAGCAGCGATTCATCGGCCTTGTCCGGATCGCCGGGCCAGATGAAGGCCCACAGGCCGCGCTCCACCAGCGGATAGGCGCGGATGGAATACACCCCGGGAACCACCTTCTGGCTGGGGATGAAGGTGCATTTGCCATCCGCGCCGAAGGTGATGCCGTGGTAGCCGCACTGGATGGCATCGCCCACGCGCCTGCTCTCGCCCAGCGGGAAGTGCCGGTGCGGGCAGCGGCCTTCCACGGCGACGGCCGTGCCGTCGGCCTTGCGGTACAGCACGACGGGCTGGTTCAGGATCCAGCGGCTCAGCAGCTTCTCGCCGATTTCCTCGCGGAAAGCCGCCACGTACCAGCCATTGCGCGGCGCATAGCTGCCAGGCTTGAACGGATACATGACCCCTCCGCGGTGCGTACTGTGGTACAACCTAACAGCGTTAGTTTCCGCCCGCAACCTTGCCCGGTGTGCCCGTGCCCCGCCCGAAGCCCTCCCCGAAACACTCCCCGACCCGCGGCAGAACCCGCGCCCCGGCCCGCGCGTCCGCCGCGGCGCGCGAGCGGCCGCGCCTGACCCGCGACAGGGTACTGGCCGAAGCCCTGCTGCTGCTGCGCGACCAGGGGCTCGACGGCGTCAGCCTGCGCAGCCTGGCCGCAAGGCTGGGCATCAGCGCGCCGTCGCTGTACTGGCATTTCCCCGACAAGGCCACGCTGCTCGGCGCGATGATGGAGCGCATCTTCCTCGATGCCGTGGAGGCCCTGCCGAAGCGCCGCCGCTGGCAGGCCTGGATGCAGGCCTTCGCCGCGGCGCTGTGGCAGGCGCAGGAAGGCGTGCGGGATTTCGGCCGGCTGCTGCTGACGGCGCCCATGGACGAGACACAGATCGCCCGCATCGAAGGCCGCCTCGCGATGCGGCTGGCCGGCCTCGACATCAAGCCTGCGGAGGCGATGCGCCTGCAAAGCAGTGTGCAGGTGCTGGTGACAGGCTGGTTCCTGTTCGCCCACTCGCGCTTCTCGCCCGCGCTGTCGGGCAGGCTCGACTTCCGCAGGCGCATGGAGCACGACCTGGCGCTGCTGCTCGAGGGCGAGGCGCGCCGACAGCGCGCGAAGAACTAGTGCGACAGCGCGTACACCGCCATGTTCACGCCCATGCGCAGCCCCAGCGAAGCGCCCTTGGCCGGATACTCCGGATCATCGGCCCACTGGTATGAATCGCCCAGGTCATTGTTGAAGGCGATCATCACCATCACCCGGCCTTCGTCATCGAGGATGGCGCGCCAGTGCGGAACGGCGCCGTCGTTGCGATATCCACCGCCGAAGCGCAGCGAATTCCAGTTGGGCACCTGGCCATGCGTGTCGAGGTCGTACACCGTGTGCAGCAGCGGGTGCCCGTCGGGCAGGTCGATGATCTCGCGGTCCGCGAACACCCGCCGCATGCCGTCGATGAAACCTTCCCATTCGCCGGTGCCGAAAAAGCTGTCGGCGATCAGGAAGCCGCCGCGCAGCAGGTAGTCGCGAAGCTTCGCCACCTGCTCGTCGGTGAGGTCCCAGTAGCCCGGCAGGCCCACGATCATGTAGGGCCAGTCGAAGACATCATCGCCATCGTCCAGGTTCACCGGCTGCTCCACCGCGCGCACGTCGATGGTGGTGAGTCGCCGCAGGATCTTCGCGTAGTAGCGGTCGCCGCGCGGATAGTCCACGGCCCAGGCCGTGCCGCCCTCGCGCCAGTCGCCGAATCCGCGCCGGCGGAAACCGAAGTTTCCGGGATACATCATCCGGGCGACCACGAACCCCGCGGGCTTGTCCCAGCCCTCCGGCAGATCGACATCGGCCTGCGGCTCGAGGCTGGCATACACGCGGAATTCCCGCTCGGCCAGCACCACGGTGGCAACGCCCAGCAGCAGGGCCAGGAGCCAACGCGGGCGCGGGATGCGGATCATGGGCCAAGCCTACTCCAGGTTTGCCAGGCAGGCGCCAGCAGGACTAGTCTCGACCGCCATGGACCAGAACAACAAGAAGTCCACGCCCATCGGCGCAATGGACCGCATCGCCAGCCTCGACTTCATCCGCGGCATCGCGGTGCTGGGCATCCTGGCATCGAACATCGTCACCTACGCAAGGCCCAACGAGGCCCGCCGGGTCGTGGCGCTGGTGCACGAGGTGGGCTGGACCGAGTGGTTCCCCTGGCTGGTCAACTACATCTTCATCGACGGCAAGTTCCGCGGGATGTTCGCGGCGCTGTTCGGTGTGGGCCTGGTGGTGTTCATGGAGCGCGCGCGGGCGCGCGGCGCACCGGCGCGCTGGCTGCAGTTCCGGCGGCTGCTGTGGCTGATGGCCTTCGGTGCGCTGCATTTCGTGTTCCTCTTCGAGGGCGACATCCTGCTGCAGTACGCGTTGCTGGGCGTCCTCGCCCTCTGGATGGTGTCGTGGAATCCGCGCCTGCTGCTGGCGCTGGGCGTGCTGCTGCTCACGGCGGCATCAGTCACCTCCGGCATCGGCCTGTGGGAACAGGCGCGCGAGGAGCAGGTGGCGCTGGCCTCGCCGGCAACCTCGAAGGAGCGGGCGGAGTACGACGAGTACTGGCGGGGGCAGCGCGAGGCGGTCACCGAGGAATCGCAGTGGATGGCGCATGGCGGCATGCGCGACATCCTCTCCCACCGGTTCATGCGCGACGGCCGGCTGGATTTCGACGCCATACTCGATCCGGTGCTGGGCCTGAGCTATGCGGTCGTGCAGTACCTGCCGATGATGCTGATCGGCGCGGCGCTGTACCGCATGGGATTCTTCAGCGGGCTGTGGAACCGGCGCCGCATGCTGCGCTGGGGTGTGGCCGGCATCGCCTTCTCCGGTCTCATCTCGCTGGCCATGGGATTGTGGCTGAAGCAGTCCGGCTGGCTCTTCAGCCTCAACTATTTCGTCTTCTATGGCCCCGTGCACATCCTGCGCCTGCCGATGGTGCTGGGCTACCTCGCAGTGATGGTGGCGCTGGCGCCGCGGCTGGTTCCCACGCGCATCGGTCGCCGCTTCGAGGCGGCCGGGCAGATGGCGCTCACCAACTACCTGGGCATGTCGTTCGTGATGGCGGTGATCTTCCAGGGCTGGGGACTCGGGCTCTTCGACCGCTTCGACCGGTTCCAGCAGTGGGGATTCCTGGTGCTGGGCTGCGTGCTGATGCTGGCCTGGTCGCTGCCGTGGCTGGCGCGCTTCCGGTTCGGGCCGCTGGAATGGGTGTGGCGCTGCCTCACCTACTGGCGGATCTTCCCGCTGCGGCGCGAAGCCACCGCGGCGGGAACGCCGGCCCGCGAAGCTTCCTAGCGCGGCAGCTGCGCGCCGGGGCGCGACACGAAGCAGCCATGGAAGCTCATCGGCAGGTTGAACGGCAGCTTCACGCGGGCCACCGGCGCGCCCAGGAAATCCTTCGTGTCGAGCACGTACAGCTCGGCCAGGTTTTCCTTCACGCGGTTGACCACCGAGACCAGGTAGCCATCGCCCTCGGCTGAATCCGCCGAGCGCGGCACGAACACCGCTTCCTGCGACATCCCCGGATTCTCCGTCTTCAGCAGCTGGTGCACCTTGTGCTCGCCGGTCTGCCAGTCGACCATGGCGATGCCGTCGAAGGTCTTGTGCCAGCCGTAACGATAGGTTTGCAGGCCGCGCCGTTCATCCATCTTCGGCATTTCGCCGATCGCCTTGTCGAAGCCCTGCAGCTCAACCTTCCCGTCCTTGCGCGACAGGTCGAAATGCAGCCGCGTGAGCTTGCTGTCGGCCACGGCATTGGGCGTGGGGTTGCCGTTCACGTCGTTGAAGAACGCGAAGCTGTTGCCCGGCGCGGCAAAACCATCGACGAACACCTTGTCGCCCTCGCTCCAGGCGTTCATGAAGTGCGCGATCATCGCGCCCGGCACTTCGAACCAGCGGATGTCTTTCGTCGTGCCGCTGCGCGGCATCACGCCATACATGGGCTGCACGGAGGGATCCCAGGCGTAGAAATCCCCGCCGGCCTTCATGCGCGCCACATCCACGGTCAGCGGCATCACGGTGAAGATGGCATGCTCGCGCGTCATCGCGAAGTCATGGCACACGCCGTTGTACGGCATCCGCAGCTCTTCCTGCCGCACCAGGTTGCCCTGCCGGTCGAACACCGTCAGCGCCATCTCGTTGCGGTATTCCTTGCGGCAGTACTGCCCGTAGCTCCACCACTCGCCGGTGACCGGATCGATCTTCGGGTGCGCAGTCATGGACTGCGTCTGCAGCCGCGGCTTGAACTCGGCGTAGCCGCGCGTCTCCAGCGTGGCAGGATCGAGTTCCATCGGAACGGAATCCTCGCGCAGCGCATACAGCCGCCCGTGATGCCAGAAGGCGCTGGTGTTGCCGGTGTTGTCGCGATCGAGGCCTGCAAGTTCCGGCGCATCGGTGTAGCCATTGCGGTACTTGCCCGCCAGGCGCCGCCGCGCCTTGCGCTCGGCCAGGTACCGCTCGGTCTTCACATAACGGCAGCGGAAGTCCACCTTGCCATTGGCGAGATGGAACACCGAGGCCATGCCATCGCCGTTCAGGATGATGTCGCCGGGCAGCGTGGGATAGGCGTCATCGGCACCGCAGCGGTAGTACGACCCATTGAGTGCGGCGGGCAGATCGCCCAGCACCTCGCAGTCGTACACGTCGGCCTCGAATCGATACGGCTTCTGCGTTCCGTAGAAACTCAGCGCCTGGATGAACGGTTCCGGCATATGGCCCCCAGATTTTTTCGTAAGGCATAATGGCCGGCCGCAGCAGTGAAGACAATACGAGGGGGCACCATGGCCGACGCCGGCCCGCGGAGCATTCCGGTCCGCAACCCGCGCACGGGTCGTACTGATTTCGATTTGCAGGTTGCAGGCCCCGCCGAGGTGACCGCGAAGGCCGCGCGGCTGCGCGAGAACCAGAAGGCATGGGCCGCGATGGGCCTTGCCGGCCGCAGTGGCGTGATGGCGCGCTGGCTGGGCGAGGTGAAGAAGCGCGCCACCGCGATTGCCGAGGCCGATGCCGAGGACACAGGGGGCTGCCACACCTCGTACCTACAGGGCTTCATCACCATGGGCAATATCGGTGGCTGGCTGGAGGACGCCGCCGGCGCGCTGCAGAAGGCCAGCTACGCAGGCCCTTCGAAGGCCGTACCCAGCGTCGAGGTGCGCACGCAGTTCGTGCCCTACGCACTGTGCGGCGTCATCTCGCCGTGGAATGCACCCATGATGCTGGCGCTGCTCGACGCCGTGCCCGCCCTCTTCGCCGGCTGCGCGGTGCTGCTGAAGCCCAGCGAAATCACGCCGCGTTTCACTGGTCCGTTGTTCGAAAGCGTGCGTGCCGTGCCCGAACTCGCTGCGGTATTCGACTTCGTCACCGGCGATGCCGAAACCGGCAAGGCCGTGATCGACAACGCCGACGTGCTCTGCTTCACCGGCAGCGTGCCCACGGGCCGCAAGATCGCCGTGCACTGTGCACAGCGGCTCATCCCCGCGTACCTCGAGCTCGGCGGCAAGGACCCGGTCATCGTCACCGCCAACGCCGACCTGGAACGCGCCACGACCGCCGTGCTGCGCGGCGCCGCGCATGCCAATGGCATGGTGTGTTTCTCGGTGGAACGCATCTATGTGGATGAAGGCATCCACGATGCCTTCGTGGCGAAGCTGATCGAGAAAGCCAGGTCCGTGCGCCTCAACACCGACAACCCGCGCGCCGGGCATCTGCATCCCTTCACCTTCGCGCCGCAGGCCGACATCGTCATGCGCCACCTGGCCGACGCGCGGGCCAAAGGCGCCGTGGTGCACACCGGCGGCGAAGTGGAAACGCATGCTGGCGGCCTCTACATGCGCCCCACCGTGCTCACCAACGTGAACCACGACATGCTGATCATGCAGGACGAAACCTTCGGGCCCTGCCTGCCGGTGATGAAGTTCCGCACCATCGATGAAGCGGTGCGCCTCGCGAACGACACCACCTTCGGCCTCACAGCTTCGGTGATCGCAGGCTCGGAGTCAGAAGCCCTGCCCATCGCCGAGCGCCTGAACGCAGGCTCGGTGTTCGTGCAGGACACCTTCCTCACCTTCGCGAAGAACCGCACCATCGGCACCAACAGCTTCGGCTTCTCGGGCGTGGGCGGCGGTTCGCGCACCGGCCCCGAGGCCATCCTGCGCTTCGTGCGCCGCAAGGCGCTGATGACGCAGCATGGCGCCCCCGCCGACATCCAGAACGACCACCACCTGCATGGCGGCCCGCCGCCGAAGGCATAAGACATGAGCTGGCAACTGAGTGCGCTCGACCGCCTGGAGATCCAGGAGCTGTACGCCCGCTACGCCTGGGGCATCGACCTCGCCGATCTGCCCATGGCGATGTCCACGTTCACGCAGGACGCCTGGTTCGACCACATGTGGCAGGGCAAGGTGCAGGGCCATGCGGCCATCGCCGAGAACCTGAAGTCGCTGTGGTACGACCGCCAGCACTGGTGGATCGGCCGCCAGCACCTGATGAACCACTTCATCATGGAGCCGCGCGAGCAGGAAGGCGAAGCCGACGTGCGCTGCTTCTTCCAGATCATCCAGCACAACGTGGAATACAAGAACAACTTCGTGTTCGGCATCGGCACGCGCATCGACCACGTCACGAAGAAGGAAGGCGTCTGGCGCTTCCAGAGCCTGTCGGTGAACGGCTGGACGCAGCTCGCCGACATTCCCTGGCAGGGCGAGATCACCATCAAGCGGCCGCCGCAGGCGCCCATCACCAATCCCAACCTGAAGGGCAAGCCGTGAAGGTCACGGCCGCCGTCAGCCGCGGTCAGGGCGAGGCGCCCGCGCTGGAATCGCTGGAGCTCGAGGCGCCGCGCGCAGGAGAAATGCAGGTGCGCCTGGTGGCCACGGGCATCTGCCACACCGACCTGCACGAGCATCCGGGCCGCCATGCCCCGCAGCCCATCGTGCTGGGCCATGAAGGCGCGGGCGTGGTCGAGGCGCTGGGCGCCGGCGTGCGCGGCTTCGAGGTGGGCGATCATGTGATCCTCAGCGGCAGCTCCTGTGGCCGCTGCCCGAGCTGCCTGGCGAACCGCCCCACGTACTGCGACCTCGCCATGCCGCTCTGCTTCGGCGGCAAGCGGCTGGACGGGTCCACCGCGCTCAAGTGCGGCGACGACACCGTGCATTCGCATTTCTTCGGCCAGTCGAGTTTTTCCACCCACACCGTCGTGCCAGAACGCACCGCAGTGAAGGTGGATCGCGATCTGCCGCTCGAGAAGCTGGGCCCGCTGGGCTGCGGCGTCATCACCGGCGCCGGCGCCGTCATCGAGGCGCTGCGGGTGGGCTTCGGCGATTCCATCGCCATCTTCGGCACGGGCGGCGTCGGACTCTCCGCCGTGATGGCCGCGCGCCTGGTGGGCGCACGCCACATTGTCGCCGTGGATGTGAATACCGAACGCCTGGCGCTGGCGCGCGAACTCGGCGCCACGCATGTCTTCAATTCGGACGACGACGCCGTGAAGCAGATCCGTGCCGTCACCGGCCGCGGCATCCGCTGTTCGCTGAACACCACCACCGTACCCGCCGTGCACACCATGGCACTGGAAGTGCTGGCCATGAACGGCACCGCCGGCTTCGTGGCCGCGCCGCGCGGCCAGTGGGCGCCCGCCATGTTCCCCATGCTGGCCGGCGGCCGGCAGATGCGCGGCATCCTCGGCGGCGATGCACATCCGGGGTTGTTCCTGCCCAGGCTCATCGACTACTGGCGGCAGGGACGATTCCCCTTCGACCGCCTGCTCACCTTCTACCGCTTCGACGAGATCGCGCGGGCCTTCGACGACGTGCACCATGGCCGCGTCATCAAGCCCGTGCTGCTGATGGAGGGCGCGAAATGACGCCGGAAACACGCGCCAAGCTGCTGGCACTGGGCACCGAGCTCACTCCCACGCTGCTGCAGACCACCACGAAGCTCATTGCGTCGCTGTCCGCGCCCCGCGATCCAGACGTGACCATCACGCGCGACCACCAATACGGCCCGGACGCGCGCAACCGCCTCGACATCCACCGCAAGGGGAATCCCGACGCGGCGCCGGTGCTGGTCTATGTGCACGGTGGCGGCTTCGTCATGGGAGACAAGACCTCCCCCGGCTCACCCTTCTTCGACAACATCGGTCAATGGGCTGCGCAGCGTGGGTACGTGGGCGTCACGCTCACCTATCGCCTCGCGCCCGCGAACCGCTGGCCTTGCGGCCCGGAGGACATGGCGCTGGCCGTGAGCTGGTTGCGCGCCAACATCGCGCAGCACGGTGGCGATCCGCGGAAGATATTCCTGCTGGGACAAAGCGCCGGCGCCACGCACGTGGCAGCCTACACGGCGCATTCCCGCTTCCATGGCACCGACGGCCCCGGCATCGCCGGCGCGTTGATGACCTCGGGCATCTACGACCCCACCACGCAGACGCCGAACCAGTTCAGTCTCGCCTACTACGGCGATTCACCCGCCACGCTGGTCGAGGCGCGTTGCACTCAGGGTCTGCTGTCAACCAAGGTTCCGCTGATGTTCACAGTCAGCGAAATGGATCCGAAGGACTTCCAGGACCAGGCCGCGCAGATCGCGGCGCTCTGGCATGCCGCCAAGGGAACGTATCCGCCCATGGAATACATGGCAGGACACAACCATCTGTCCCCAGCGCAGTGCATCGGCTCGAGCGAGGATGATCTTGGTCCGCGCATCGCAAAATTCATCGAGGTTACATCATGACCAAGGCAAAGAAGACGGCAGTGAACGATGTCTCCAAATCACAGGCCCAGCGCCTGCTGGAGGCAGCCAAAGCCGCGAAGGCCGGCTCGGGTCAGAGCTTCTCGCGATCCATGGGCAAGCTCACGCTGATGCGCAACGGTCGCAAGACGGCCAAGGGTGGCGTTGGCGGTGGCGCCGAGTGACGAAGCAGTGAGCGACCTCGATCATCGAGGACACCGCTCGTTCAACCTGCCTTGAGATCCTCGCGCAGCGTGCGGCTGGCCAGCACATAGAACACCGCCGCCACCGCATACGCCAGCACGCACAGCGACAACGCACCGACGAGCCCGCTGCGCGATGCAGCCGCGCAGGCATCCGCCATGCCGGGCGCCACTGCGCCGGGTCGGCACAATGCACCATACCCCTGCTGCGCAAACGCCGACGCCGCAATGCGGTCACTGAAGAATCCCACGAACGTCGGCCCGATCCCCGTGCCCGCCAGCGCGTACAGCATCGCGAACACCGCTGACGCGGATGACCGCATGTTCACCGGCGTCAGGTTCTGGATCAGCCCGACCGTCGGCCCGTAGTGGATCATCGCGCCCAGGCAGCCCAGCCCGATCAGCACCACGGCCATGTTGATCGTGCCGCTGCGGAATCCCACCACGAACGCTGCGGTGGTCAGCACCAGCGCCACCGCCGGTGCCAGCACCCACCACCTCGGATCGCGCGACGACGCCTTGTCGGTGCCAAACGCGCCGAGCACCAGTCCTACCGCCAGCGACAGCCCCGACAGGATGCCGAACAGCGCCGCCGCCGAGCGGATCGGCATGTCGAAGCTGCGCACGAAGTACAGCACCATGAACTGCGCCACGCCCTGTATGCCGATGGAGCAGATCGAGCCGCCGATGATGATCCATCGCAGGCTGGCCGTATTCCAGACATGCGAGAGCACCACCGACAGGGGCGGCGGTTCGCTGCGCGCGGCACCAGCGCCATCGACAAGTCCCCGCGGCGGCTCCGTCAACCCAAACCAGGTGGCACACGCCACCATCAACCCCGGCACACCGAAACAGAAGAACACCGCGCGCCATCCCCAATGCTGCGCAATGATGCCCGCGAGCAGCGCCCCCACCATCGCGCCGATGGGCAGCCCCAGCATGATCAGCGACATCGCGCTGGCGCGCCGCTCGCGCGGAAAGTGGTCGGCCACCAGCGAACTGGTGGGTGCGGTGAACCCCGCCTCGCCCGTGCCCACGCCCACGCGCGTGAGCAGCATGGTGCCGAAACTCGTGGCCATGCCCGACAGCGCCGTGGCCGCGGACCAGAACGCCGTCGCAATGGCGATGATGCGCACGCGACTGCAGCGCTCGGCCAGCCACCCCACCGGAATGCCCAGCCCGCCATACAGCAGCGCGAAGGCCAGCCCCTGCAGCATGCCGATCTGCGTGTCGCTGAGTTTCAGCTCCACGCGCATCATCGGCGCCACGACGGAGAACACCGTGCGGTCGGCGAGGTTCAGGAAGCACACCAGGAACAGGATGCCGATGAAGCGCGCGCGATAGCGCCCCGACAGTAGTGGATGCTCCTGCAATGTTCCCCCGCCTGTGGCCCGTTGTTGTGCGCTCATATTGAACGGGCGCGCCGTGGGCTGCAAACTGCCGGCATGACTCAGCAATCCGTCCGCTTCGACAATGGCGAAGCCTATGAGCGCTACATGGGCAAGTGGAGCCAGCTCGTGGGCGCGGTGTTCCTCGACTGGCTGAACCCGCCCAATGGCCTGCGCTTCCTCGACGTGGGCTGCGGCAATGGCGCCTTCACCGAGATGTTCGCCACACGCTGCGCACCGCTGTCGGTCAGCGGCATCGATCCTTCGCCCATGCTCGAATTCGCGCGCACGCGTCCGGCGCTGCGCGGCGCAGACCTGCGCTCCGGCGATGCCATGGCGCTGCCCTTCGGCGACAACAGTTTCGACCTCGCCGTGATGCCACTGGTGCTGTTCTTCGTGCCTGAGCCGGCCCGGGGCGTGGCCGAAATGGCGCGCGTAGTAAAGCCCGGCGGCACGGTCGCGGCCTACTCCTGGGACATGGACGGCGGCGGCTTCCCCTATGCGGTGATGCGGGCAGAGCTGGAACAGATGGGCGCCCGCCCGCCCAGTGCGCCCAGCGAGGACGCCTCGCGCCAGGATGTGTCGCGCGGGTTGTGGGAATCCGCCGGCCTCATCGACGTCGACACCCGGGCCATCTCCGTGGAGCGCACCTACGCCAGTTTCGACGAATACTGGAACATCCAGCTCGCCTTCCCCTCCGTGGGCACCATCCTCCGCGATCTTCCGGCTAGCGAAAGCGCGGCGCTGCGGCAGCGGCTGCAGCAGCGCTTTCCGGCGGATTCGCGGGGCCAGATCACCTACCGTTCGACCGCCAACGCGGTCCGGGGCCGCGTCCCACTTCGCTGACGGCTCCACTATGATCGGGTCTTTTCACGGGGGAAAAGACCATGGACGAGAAGAACCTGAACCGCAGGGAGATGGTCGGCGGCGTGATGCTGGGCGGCGTGGCCGCGGCCGCCAGCGCCGCGGGCCTGTTGGGTCAGCTGAAGGTCGGCGACGCAGCGGCAGCGGAAGCCGCCGTGGTCACCGGCATGGCCTACATCCCCACCCCCAACGTGGGTGAATCACAGAAGCCCACCATCACCGATGTGAAGGACAAGGTGGCCTACATCACCGGCGGCTCCAGCGGCATTGGCCTTGGCATCGCACGCGCGTTGCACGAACAGGGCGCGAAGGTGGTCATCGGCAACATCGACGAAAAGCAATTCCCCGATGCGCTGAAGATGTTCCCCGCGAATGATCCGCGCGTGGCCACCGTCGTGCACAACGTCATGGAGCGCGATGGCTGGGAAGCCAAGGCCGACGAGATCGAAAGGAAATTCGGCCCCGTGAGCATCCTGGTGAACAATGCCGGCGTGGGCCTGCAGGCGGGCCTGGTCAGCGGCACGTACAACGACTGGGACTGGGGCATGGGCGTGAACTTCTGGGGACCCGTCTACGGCGTGAAGACTTTCGTTCCGCGGATGAGGGCCCGTGCCAATGAGGGCTGCCACATCGTCACCACCACTTCCACCAGCGCCATCCTCGTCGGCCTGCCCGTGGGAATCTACGCCGTGTCGAAGATCGCCGCGCAGGGCCTGATGGAGCAGCTTCGCGATGACCTGCGCAACACCAACATCGGCACCTCGACGCTGATCCCGGGCATGACGCAGACCAACATCGGCCAGAGCGAATCGCATCGCCCCGAAAACCTGAAGAACGCGCAGGCCAATGCGCCCCAGCGCCCGCTGGTGCCTGGCGGCGCGGCTCGTCCGCCGCAGCGCCCGGCCGCAACCAATGACTCCGGTCCGTTCTGGGCACGCCCGCAGGATCCGCTCACCGTCGGCCGCCTGGTGGTCAATGCCATCCTCAACAACGACCTGTTCATCTTTCCTGCGCCGGAATACCGCCAGGGCATGGAAGCGCGTGCCGCGGCCTACATCGAATCGATGGTGCCGTTCTCACCGTACCCGGCCAACATCCAGGCCGGCATCGACGCGAACCGCTACCTGTTCACGCCGATGTATGCGCAGGAAGCGGCGCATCGCCGCGCCACGCGCAAGCGCAACATCCCCGGCATCTGATCGAAGCAAAGGAATGCACCCCGGAGACCCGCCATGCTCAAACCCCTGCTGCTGTCGATGACGGCTGCGTTGATTCCGCTTGCCGGCTGCGGCACGAAGTCGAAGGTGCCCGTCCCGGCGCCGGCGTCGGAGCTGCTGGCCTCCGTGGACATTCCCTACGAGCAGTTCAAGCTCGACAACGGCCTCACCGTGCTGGTGCACACCGATCGCAAGGCGCCGGTGGTCGGTGTGTCGGTGTGGTACGACGTGGGCACGAAGCACGAGCCCGCCGGCAAGACAGGCTTCGCGCACCTGTTCGAGCACCTGATGTTCAATGGCACGGAGAATGTGCCCGGCGATTTCTTCGAGCCGCTGCAGCAGGTGGGCGCCACCGACGTGAACGGCACCACCTGGTTCGACCGTACCAACTATTTCGAGACCGTGCCCACGCCGGCGCTGGACGTGGCGCTGTTCCTCGAGAGCGATCGCATGGGCCACTTGCTGGGCGCGGTGAGCCAGAAGGTGCTCGACAACCAGCGCGGCGTGGTGCAGAACGAAAAGCGCCAGGGTGACAACCAGCCCTTCGGCCTCGTCAGCTATGCGCAGCTCGCGGCGCTGCTGCCCAGCGACCACCCCTACGGCCACGACACCATCGGTTCGATGGCCGATCTCGACAATGCCAGCCTGGCCGATGTGCGCCAGTGGTTCATCGACCATTACGGTCCGAACAACGCCATTTTGGTGCTGGCGGGCGACATCGACGCGGCAACGGCGAAGCCGCTGGTGGAGAAGTACTTCGGCGACATTCCTGCGGGCAAACTTGTGGCCAAGGTCAATGTGCCGGTGCCCACGCTGCCGGCAGCCAAGTCCGAGACCATGAAGGATCACGTCGCCACCACGCGACTGTATCGCTACTGGACGGTGCCCGGTCTCACCGATCCGGACGCCGGCCCGCTGACCATCGGCGCCTGGGTGCTGGGCGGACTCGCCAGCTCGCGGCTCGACAACACGCTGGTGCGCCAGGAGCAGACCGCGGTGCGCGTCTCCGCGAACTACCAGGATTTCGCGCAACTCGGATTCATTGAAGTGATCGCCGACGTGAAGCCGGGCGTGGATGCCGACAAGGTGTCGGCGCGCCTGGACGAGATCATCGGCAAGTTCATCGATGAAGGCCCCACCGAGGACGAAGTGCAGCGCGTCACCATCCGCCGCATCGCCGATGCCATGCACGGTCTCGAGGCCGTGGGCGGGCATGATGGCAAGGCGCCCACGCTGGCCGAAGGCCTCCTCTACGCTGGCGATCCCGGGTTCTACAAGAAGCGCCTTGCCGCCTCGACGCCCGCCGAAGTGCGCGCGGCGATGCAGAAGTGGCTGAAGCGCCCCGTGTACGCGCTGCGCGTGGAGCCCGGCGATCGCGCGGCCTATCAGGAGGCTGCGAGCGTGAAACCCCGCAAGGGCGCCGCAGCGGCCAGGGGATCCGCCGCGGCGAACGCGACCGCCATCGCAGCAACGCCTGCATCCGCCGGCCGCGCGACCGGCGTCGACCGCAGCAAGCTGCCCGACGTTGGCACCATCGCCAATGTGGACTTCCCCGATGTTGAAACCGGCAAGCTGTCGAACGGCATCACCGTGCGCCTTGCGCGCCGCGAAACACTGCCCACGCTGCACCTGTCGATGGTGTTCAACGCCGGCTATGCCGCCGACCCCCGCGACAGGTTGGGCACTCAGGCGCTGATGCTGGCGCTGCTCACCGAAGGCACCACCAGCCGCAGCAGCGTGCAGATTGCCGAGGAGCAGGAGCGGCTGGGGGCCAATGTCAGCGCGCGCGCCAGCCTCGACCGCACCACGGTATCGCTCAGCAGCCTCACACCGAATCTCGGGCTGTCGCTCGACCTGCTGGCCGACATCGTGAAGAACCCGGCTTTCGCACCGGCGGAACTGGAGCGCCTGCGCGCCACGCAGCTCGCCGCCATCGCGCAGGAGAACGCTGATCCGCAGGGCATCGCGCGCCGCACGCTGCCGCCGCTGGTGTTTGGCGCCTATCCCTATGGCATACCGTCCAGTGGCAGCGGCGATCCGGCCGTGGTGCAGAAACTGACGCGCGAGGATCTCACCGGCTTTCACCAGCGCTGGATACGCCCCGACAATGTCGAGATCCTGGCCGTGGGTCGCACCACGCTGCCTGAACTGCTGCGGGAACTGGAATCGCGCTTTGGCGATTGGCAGCCCGCAGCCGTGCCACGCGGCAGCAAGGACTTCACCGCAGCCATCCCGGCGCGCACGGAGCGCATCGTGCTGGTGGACCGGCCGCAGTCGCCGCAGTCGCTGATCCTGGCCGGACAGGTGCTCGAACGGATGGGGTCCGATCCGCTCGAGACGCTGCTGGCCGGCAACGACGTGCTGGGCGGCAATTTCCTGTCGCGCATCAACATGGACCTGCGCGAGACCCGCGGCTGGTCCTATGGCGTGCGTGGCAGCGTCATCCGCCCCGAAAACAGGGTGCTGTACCAGCTTCGCGCGCCGGTGCAGACCGACCGGACCGGCGAGTCCATTGCGGCGCTGAAGCAGCATGTGAGGGACTTCGTGGGCGGCAAGGGCGTAACGGCGGCGGAACTCGCGCGCACCGTCAATGGCGGCATCCGCGAGCTTGCCGGCAGCTATGAGACCTCCGATGCCGTGCTGGGCCAGATGGCCGAGGACGTGCTATACAAGCGACCGTCGAACTACGCCGAGACGCTGGCCGACCGCTACCGCGCCATGGACGCCGCCGCGCTCGATGGCGCGGTGCGCACGGCCATCGACCCCAATGGTTTCACCTGGGTGGTGGTGGGCGACAAGCAGCGCGTGCTGCCGCAACTGCAGAAGCTCAAGATCCCGGTGACGGTCGTCGAGGCAAGCGCCAATTCACACTGAGGGACACGCCATGGCGAAGAAGAAAGCGGCGAAGAAGCCCGCGCGCGGCAAACCCAACAAGACCACGCAGACCGAGGCCAGCGTCGAGGAATACATCGCCAACATCCCCGACGTCACGCGCCGCGCCGACTGCGAGGCGCTGGCGAAGCTGATGAGTGCCGTCACGCGCCAGCCGCCGAAGATGTGGGGGTCCTCCATCGTCGGCTTCGGCCAGTACCACTACAAATACGACAGCGGCCGCGAAGGTGACATGTGCCTCGCGGGATTCTCGTCACGTTCCGCGGCGCTGACGATCTACGCGTACACCGACGGACAGGACGAGCTGCTGGCGAAACTGGGCAAGTTCAAGGGCAGCACGGCCTGCCTGTACCTGAAGCACCTGTCCGATGTGGACACCGCCGTGCTGAAGAAGCTGATCGCCGCGTCCGTGGCCGAAGTGAAGCGGCGCCATCCTAGCGGGAATTGAACTCCAGCCAGACAATCCGGTTCGCACCACCATCGGCCACATAGAGGCGATCCGCCAGCCACTTCGGCGGCTGCCGATCGGCCCCGGCCGAAAGTCCCGAACCCCGCGACGCTGCACCCAGGTCGACCTCGGTGAACTTGCCGCGCTTCGTGGCGCGCACCAGCTTGTTGCCCTGCGTGAACCAGATATTGCGGTCGGGTCCCACGGCGATGTTGATGGGCGAAGGCGTTTGCGTGGGCAGCGGGAATTCGCGGATGCGCCCCTTGAGCGTGATGCGACCCAGTCGCCCACCATCCGGCTGCATGCCGTCCATCGTTCCCGACAGCTCCAGGAACCACATCGCGCCATCGGCGCCGGCCGTGATGTCACCTGGGCCCGAATTGGCGCGCGGCAACGCAAACTCCGTGATCACGCCCTGCGGCGTGATGCGGCCGATTTTCCCGGCGCGGAACTCGGAGAACCAGATGTTGCCGTCGGGCCCGGCCGCCAGCGCGCGTGGACCGCTGTCCGGCGTCGGAATGGTGAATTCAGTGATGACGCCCGCGGGCGTGATGCGCCCGATCTTGCCGGCCGCGAACTCGCCGAACCAGATGTTGCCATCGGCGCCCAGTGCAATGGCCCGCGGCTGACTGCCGGGCGTGGGAATCGGGAATTCGGTGAGCACGCCCTGCGGCGTCAGCCGGCCGATGCGGTTGCCACTGTGCTCCGAGAACCACACATTGCCATCGCCACCCATGGCGATGATGCGCGGCGCGCTGTTGGCATTGGGTAGTTGATACTGCCTGAGCCCCGTGCCATCGGAATGGATGCGTCCGATGTAGTTGCCCTGCCCCGCCGTGAACCACACGTCCCCATCGCGGCTGACGGTCACCGTCACCGGTCCGCTACCCTGCGGCAATGACATGGACTGTGCCGGACCAGGGACCGGTGCCGCCGCGGCCACGCCAACCGGCAACGCCATCAACATCCACGAAATCACTGCGCTCCGCGCCGCCCGGCGAGCGGAATCACTCCCGGCATCACTGCGCCCGTGCACCGGAATCGCTCCCCTGCGAAGCCTCCTGCAGCAAGCGGATCTTGGGCACCTTGGCGAACCGCCCCGCGATGCGCCGGCACAGCACGTAGAACACCGGCGTGAACACCAGACCGAACAGCGTCACGCCGATCATGCCGTAGAACACCGCCACCCCCAGCGCCTGCCGAAGTTCCGCGCCCGCGCCGCGCGCGAAGGCCAGTGGCGCCACGCCGCAGATGAACGCCACCGAGGTCATGAGGATGGGCCGCAGGCGCGTGCGCGCCGCTTCCACCGCCGCAGTCACCGGGTCCAGCCCGCGCTCGGCCTCGCCCTGGCGCGCGAACTCGACGATGAGAATGGCGTTCTTCGCGGCGAGGCCGATCAGCACCACCATGCCGATCTGCGTCAGGATGTTGTTGTCCATGTGCAATGCGTTCACGCCGAGGATGGCGGCCAGGAGGCACATGGGCACGATGAGGATCACCGCCAGCGGCAGCGTGATGCTCTCGTACAGCGCCGCCAGGAAGATGAACACGAACAGCACGCCCAGCACGAAGGCGAAATCCCCGGCGCCGCCGGAAATCTGCTGCTGGTAGGCCATGTCGGTCCATTCGAAGTGCATGCCGGCAGGCAGGTGCTCGCGCGCCAGGCGCTCCATCGCGGCCAGCGCCTGACCGGAGGAATAGCCCGGCGCCGCCTCGCCCTGGATATCGGCCGCGGGATACAGGTTGTAGCGCATCACGCGATACGGCGCGGTGGCCGGCTTGAATTCCGCCACGGCGCTGATGGGCACCATGGCGCCCGAAGCAGAGCGCGTCTTGAGGTTGCCCAGCCAGGCCTGATCCTGCCGGTAGCTGGTGTCGCCCTGCGCGATCACCTGGAAGGTATGGCCCAGGAGCGTGATGTTGTTGACGTAAGTGCCAGCCAGGTACGTCTGCAGCGTGGCAAACACATTGCGCACCGGCACGCCCAGCATCTCGGCCTTGTCGCGGTCCACCACGGCATCCAGCGTGGGGTTGCGCGTGTTGAAGTTGCTGAAGGCGTTGCCGATGGCGGGATCCTTCGATGCCGCCTCGGAAAGTTCCTGCACCGCGGCTTCCAGCGCGCGATAGCCCAGGCCCGCGCGATCTTCCACCATCAGGCGGAACCCACCTGAATTGCCGAGGCCGCGCACCGGTGCAGGCTGTCCGATGCGGATCTCCGCCGCGGAGATCGGCGCCAGGCGCTTCTTGATCTCGGCGGCCACCACCTGCGCCGTCTGTCCCTTTGGCGTGCGCGACTCGAATGGATCGAGGATGGCCCACATCTGGCCCGCGCTGGTGGAAGGACTGAACGACACGCCATCCATGCCGGCATACACCGACGCGGCCCACACGCCCGGCGTGTCGAGCACGATGGGCACCACGCGCTGCACGATGGCATCGGTGCGCGCCAGGCTGCTGCCCGGCGGCATGGTCACCGAGATGGTGACCGTCGACTGGTCCTGCACGGGGATGAACCCGCGCGGCGTATCCATCACGCGCCAGGCCGTGAGCGCCACCAGACCGCCGTACAGCACCAGCATCAGCGCGCCACGGCGCAGCACCACGGCGGTGAGCCGGCTGTACCCATGCGCCATGCGCTCCATCCAGCGATTCATGGCTTCGCCCCAGGCGAACAGGCGCTTGCCAACGCGCGTATGCGCATCGGCGGCGTCGTGCGGCTTCAGCAGCGCCGCCGCCATCGCCGGCGACAGTGTCAGCGAAACGATCAGCGAGATCACCGTGGCCGCGGCGATGGTCAGCGCGAACTGCTTGTAGAACTGGCCGGTGATGCCACCCATGAAGGCCGTGGGCACGAACACCGCCACCAGCACCAGCGCAATGCCGATCAGCGCGCCACCCACCTCGTCCATGGTGAGGCGCGCGGCCGCGCGCGGCGCCATGCCGGCGCGCAGGTGCCGCTCCACGTTTTCCACCACCACGATGGCATCGTCCACCACGATGCCGATCGACAGCACCAGCGCGAACATCGAAAGGTTGTTCAGCGAGAAGCCGAAGGCCGACATCACGGCCAGCGACCCGACCAGCGACACCGGGATGGCCACGAGCGGGATCAGCGCCGTGCGCCAGCGTTGCAGGAACAGCAGCACCACCACCGCGCCCAGCAGCATGGCCTCGAGCAGCGTGCGACGTACCTCCTCCACCGCCAGGCGCGTGAAGGACACGGGGTTGAAGATGATCTCGTAGGCCACGCCCGGTGGGAACTCGCGCTTCAGTTCCTCCATGGTGCTGCGGATGTTGTCCTCGGTCTCCAGCGCGTTGGAATTCGGCGCCTGCATCACCGACAGCGACACGGCCGGTTCGCGGCTCTTGTAGGCATTCAGCGCATAGTTCTGCGCCCCCAGCTCGACTCGCGCCACGTCGGACACGCGCGTCACGCGGCCCTGCGCGTCGCGCTTGATGATGGCGTCGGCGAATTCCTCGGGCGATTCCAGCCGCCCCTGCGCGCGCACGTTCAGCTGGTAGGCCGCCGGCTCGTTGTTGAACGGCGGCGCGCCGATGGCGCCGCCGGCCACCTGCAGGTTGTTGTTGCGCAGCGCCGCGACGATCTCCTGCACGGTGAGGTCGCGCGCCGCCGCGCGCTCCGGGTCGATCCACACGCGCATGGCGTAGTCCCGCGCCGCGTTGGTGGTCACGTCGCCCACGCCCGGCGTGCGCAGCAGGCGCTCGCGCACCTGCAGGCTCGCGTAGTTGGCGATGTACTTGCGGTCGACTTCCGGACCGGTGGCGAACATGTGCACGATCAGCAGGGTTTCGGTGGAGCCCTTGCGCACCGTCAGCCCCAGGTCGCGCACTTCCTGCGGCAACTGCGGCAGCACCGACTGGATGCGGTTCTGCACTTCCACCTGGGCAATGTCCACGTTCACGCCGGTCTTGAACGTGACCGTGATCGTCATGCGCCCTTCGCCGGTGGACGAAGAAGACATGTACAGCATGCCGCTGATGCCGTTGATCTGCTGTTCCAGCGGTGCAGCCACGGTCTCGGCGATCTCTTCGGAGGTGGCGCCGGGGTACACGGCATTCACCGACACCGTGGGCGGCGCGATGTTCGGATACTGGTCCACCGGCAACGTGAAGTAGGAGATCAGGCCGACGAGCGTGATCACCACCGACACGGCGGCCGCGAAGATGGGCCGCTCGATGAAGAAATGCGACAGCCGCATGGCGTGCTACTTGCTGGCCGCAGGCTTCGCGGCGGAGGCCGCACCGGGCACGGTCGCTGCGGGCGCCGCGGCGGCCGGCGCGCCTGTGGTGACAGGGCCTCCCTTCGGCACCTTCAACGTGCCCGTCTCGCCCAGCGATACTCCCGAAGGAAACGCCGTGACCATGCCATTCGTCACCGCGACTTTCCGCCCGGGACGCGCGCGCTGCACGCCGCTGATCACCACGCGGTCCTCCGCGGAAATTCCGCTGCGGATCACGCGCAGGCCGGCCAGCAACCGACCCGGCTGCACCACCTTCTGCTGTATCTCGTCACCAGGCCCGATGACGTACACCACCTGCCGCGTCTGGTCGGTAACGACAGCTTCATCCGGCACCATCAGCGCCTCGAAGGGCTTCGCCGCATACAGTCGCAGGTGCCCGAACATGCCGGGCGACAGGAAGCCCTCGGGATTGGCCACTGTTGCCCGCGCGCGGATGGTGCCCGAGCTGCGATCCAGCGCGTTGTCGAGGAAGTCCACACGTCCCTTCCAGCGGTAGTCGGTTTCATCCTGCAACCGGATGTCCACTTCGGCGGCCTGTTCCCTGCCCGCCCTGCGGTATTTCAACAGCGCGGCCTCCGGCGCATCGAACAGGAAGCGAATGGGGTTCTCGCTGACGATGGTGGTGAGCACGGTGTTGTCGGCCACCACGAGGTTGCCAGGCGCCAGCCGCCGCCACGACACACGCCCGCCAATGGGCGCCTCGATGCGCGTGTACGAAAGATTGAGTTGCGCCGTGGTCACTGCCGCTTCCGCAGCCGCAAGGCTGGCCGCAGCCTGCAGTTGCGCGGCCGCGCGCAGGTCGGCCTGCGCCTGGCTCACCAGTTTGTCCTTGATCAAGGCCTCGGAACGCTTCAGTTCGGCATCGGCATTGGCCAGCACCGCCTTCGCGCCCGCAAGGTCTGCGCGCGCCTTGGCCATCTGCGCCTCGAAAGGCCGCGGATCGATGACGAACAGCAGCTGCCCCTTCTGCACACGCTGGCCGTCCTGGAAATGCACCGACTGGATGGCGCCCGCCACCCGCGGCCGCACCTCCACCGTATCGACCGCCTCGAATCGCCCGGCGTAGTCATCCCAATCGATGACGGACTGCTTCAGCGGCTGGGCCACCACCACGGCGGGCAGCGCCTGAGGCGGAGCCTGCGGCCGGGAACACCCCACCAGCAGGACCGGCAGCAGGCCAGCCACCGCGAATACTGTCGACTTGTCCACCCGCCGAGCCCCCAACGATCTTCTGTAGTTTGGCTAATATAGGCTGGAGCACCGCCGCGTGCAGCGGCGTCACGCGCTAAGGAGCGATAGGCCTTGTCTGCGCCCGAGGATCCGAAAGACAAGCAGTCCCCTGCAGGCCGTGTGAAGCACGATGCCAGCGGTCGCGCCATCTGGGAATGGGCTGCGGAGACGGGCCGCAACGCGCTCGATTCCACCTCGCGGCTGCTCAAACGCCTGGAATTGCCCGGTCTTTCGATAGTCGACGACGAGAAGAAAAAGAAGGAAGCCGAAGAAGAGGCCCAGCGCGCCGAGCGCGATGCCGGCTTCAATCCCTACGGCGAGAGCGAGGCGCGACCCGGCTCCGCTCCGGCGAGGAGCGGCGCACCGCAGCGACCCATTCCCACCTTCGGCGGGCCGGCCGAGAAAGACCCTCTGGCCAACTCGCGCCGCAGCTTCGATCCCTATGACAAGTCCAGGTCCGCGCGCGGCGCGCCGGCGGCGAAGAAGCCCGCTCCACCGCGCGCCACGCAACCCGTGAAACCTGCGTCGAAGCCGGGCCTGCTGGGAAGACTGTTCGGCAAGAAATAAAGGAAGGCCGATGACAGGGGGAGTCCGCTCGCGGTTTGCACCCGGCTTGTTGCTGGCATTGTCCTGGACACTGTGCGCGGCGGCCGATGCACCGCGCGCGGCAGGCAGCAATGGCGCCGCTGCGCGCCTGCCACCCCCACCGCCCGGCATGTTCGCGCCGCCGGGCCGCGCCATCACGCATGTGAAGGGCGACGTGTACCGCGCCAACAATGGCGGCTGGTACGTGGCCATCCTCGACACACCCGAGGGCCTGCTGCTGGTCGATACACTGAGCGTGCCTTTCGCCAACTGGCTGAAGGAAGAGCTTGCGAAGAAATTTCCCGGCAAGCCCGTGAAGTACGTGGTGCTCAGTCACAGCCACTGGGACCACACCGAGGGCGGCAAGGTGTTCGCCGACACCGCGAAGTTCATTGCGCAGGAAGGCTTCCTGCGCAACATGGACGGACGCTATCCCGCGCTGCCCGGCGACATCGTCGATCGCAACGACGATGGCTATCTCGACGTGTCCGAGTTCGAGCAGCCTTCGATGCTTCGCCCCTGGTACTGCGGCGCCGGCGGCAATTCCGTCACCTCGAAGGACAAGGACGGCGATGGCCGCGCCTCGCCTGCCGAGTTCTTTGCGGACACACCGCGCCCCGACATCGTGTATTCCGACCGCATGACGCTGCGCTTCGGCGGCAAGACCATCGACCTGGTGTTCCCCGGCAAGAACCACGCGAACGACGGCACCGCCGTGCTGTTCCGCGACGAGCGCGTGCTGTTCACGGTGGACTTCCCCGCCGATGCGCTGGTGCAGGATTCCATGCGTTCGCTGCCCAGTGCCTGCGGTCCCTTCGACGGGCATCCGATGGATGAATGGATCAAGTCCTACCGCACCCTCGAGGCGCTGGATTTCGATATCTCGGTGGGTGGCCACGGCACGGTGCCGTTCACGAAGCAGGACATCACCGAAGGCAGGCAGTTCATGGAATATCTGAAGCGCGAAGTGGAAGCCGCCATGAGCCACGGCTTGAGCCTGGAGCAGATGAAGAAGACGCTGATGCTGGAACCCTACAAGGGCTGGCGGCACTACGAACAACTGCGCGAGTGGAACATCCAGGCCGCGTACGAGAACCTGAGGACCTACAAGTGAACTGGTTCACGACACTTTCTTTGCGAGCCCTGTCCACCGCTGCACTGATGGGCGTGGCAGCGGTGGCGTATTCCGCTGCCTCACCGGATGGCAAGAACACGGAAGGCACTCATAACGCCACCCTCATGGAAAGCCAGCCGGACTTCTCCAAGTACTGGCCTACTCCGCTTCGGTACGGATTGGTGTTTGTCCAGTTGCGGATCAGCGACAAGGGTGAAGTGCTGGAAGCCACGCTGTCCGAAGGCGGCTATCACGACAGGGAAACTGAGCGTTCTGCCCTGCAGATAGCGCGGAAGGTGCGGCTGCGGCCGGCAACGGTCAACGGCAAACCCGTTGAATCCAACGGTGTCATGCCGTTCAGATTCCTCGGCGCGAATGCATACGAGTCCCGCAAGGTGGTATCGACTGAATTCCGCGCCGAAGCGGACAAGGTACAGCAGTTCCTGGAAAAGAAGGACTTCAAAGGCGCCCAGTTCCACGCGGAGTGGATGCTTTCCGAAAAGGTGCGCAACGACTACGAATACGCCATCCTGCAGACAACACTGGCGGACAGTTTCGCCCGCAACAACAACCTGCACCGGGCACTGGTCGTCATTCAGGACGTCACGCGACGGTCCTCGTTCAAGGTGCAGGAATACACTCCCGGCGGGCCCATACCGCAGGTCACGGTGAAGGACTTCGCACTGTGGCGCACACCATTCGAACTGGAGCACATGCTCAAGCTTCGCTTCATACTGGCGGAATCCCAGGGCCTTTATCTCGATGCGCTTCGCGCACATGCGGACCTGCAGGCGCTGGGATTCATCAAGGGCGACGACCCCCTCATGCCCCGGTTTGGCGAATTGCTGAGGCGGGTAGATGAACTGCCGGAACTGACTGCGCACATTCGCCTGGATGACCGCTCGTCCTGGCGGCACTCGCTGCTCAGGAACCAGTTGAGGCTGACAAACATCCGTAGCGGCAGGATCGAAGAAGTCGCGCTGAACTGCCCCGGCTATTCGCGAACCTTGCCGTACTCTGCCGGCGAGGAGATCCTGATCCCGCCTGGACTGGAGAGGTGTGAAGCCGTGTTCAAGGGTTCGCCTGGTACTGAATTCGATGTCGTTGAGATGCGAACCGCCCGCGCTCCCGCGCCTTAGGCGGCGACCAGCGAACTCGCCTTGATCTCGCGCACGTTGCGCGCGCCGCAGCCCACCATGGCGAGCCGCAGTTCCATGTTCAGGATGTCGAGCACGCGTTCCACTCCCGCGGCGCCGAAGCACGACAGCCCCCAGGCATAGGGCCTGCCGATGCCCACTGCGCTGGCGCCCAGCGCCAGCGCCTTGAACGCGTCGGTGCCGCGGCGGATGCCGCCATCCACCATCACCGGAATGCGCCCCGCTGCGCCCTTCACCACCCCGGGCAGCGACTCGATGGTGCCGCGGCCGCTTTCGAGTGCGCGTCCGCCGTGATTGGAAACCAGGATGCCATCGGCGCCATTCTCGACGGCGAGTTGCGCATCCTCTTCGGCCTCGATGCCCTTGATCACCACCTTCATGCTGGTCATGTCCTTCAGGCGCTTGATGAAGTCCCAGTTCAGCGATGGCGATGTGAGCCCCAGGCCGTTGGTGTCGAGGCCGGTGAACATGGGCTTGGTGGACAGGCCCTGGCGCGGATTGCCGTTGGCATCGGTCTGATGGCAGTTGCCGCAGACACGGGTGTCATTGCGGCGCAGACGGTTGGCCGTAACCGTGTTGCGCCCCGCCGGCAGGTCGACGGT
The DNA here is from genome assembly GCA_046347045.1 of Steroidobacteraceae bacterium. GTDB lineage: Bacteria > Pseudomonadota > Gammaproteobacteria > Steroidobacterales > Steroidobacteraceae > ZC4RG30. The sequence continues at coordinate 37,945 of JAXMGX010000009.1, read as the reverse complement.
GACGCACACCACCGGGCAGCCCGCGCGCTGCGCACGCTGCACCATGGCGCGCGTGGCCTCGAGCTTGTTGGTGGTGTAGAGCTGGAACCACACCGGTGCGCCGCGCGCGGCGATGATGTCCTCCAGCACGTCCGACATCTGCGTGGAGACGATCTGATTCTGCTGCTTAGCCTTGGTGGCACGCGCCACGCCGATGTCCGCCTCGACATGCAGCGCGCGCAGGCCTCCGATCGGGCTGGTCATGATGGGCGAGGCCATCGCCGTGCCCAGCACGGTGGTGGCCATGTCGATCTTCGACACGTCCACGAAGCGCCGCGGCACCAGCTTCCACTTCGAGTAGGCGGTGTGGTTGGCATCGCGCGTGACATCGCCATCCACACCGCTCTGCAGATAGCCCCAATGCGCGGGCGGCACGATCTGCGATGCGGCGCGCTCGAAATCGAACACATCGAGCGCATCGGAGGGCTTGCCCAGCCCCGGGTCCATCGCGGCGCGCAGCGCCCCGGGCAGCGTCAGCACGGGGCTTGCGGCCAGCCATTGCAGCAACGCACGTCGATGCATGTCATTCCCCCTGTTGTTTCGGCGCAGTATAGCCGCCGCCACGGGCCAGCACCTCGAAGCCGCGGGTGAGGCGCCGTCCGGCGCCATCCACCACGGTGACGGTGTGCATGCCCGGCGCCAGGTCCACCGCGAGCTGGTGCGCGTGACGGGTTTTGCCCGCGAACTGGTCATCCAGGTGCCAGAACAGCGTGGCCGCGGGATCACGGTGCACGACTTCGAACACGGCATGTCCCTTGCGGCCATCCAGGTCCACCGGCACGTACATCTTGCCGGCGGGGCCCGGGTAGATGAACTCCATGGTGCCGCGGCCTTCGGATGCATCCTCGCCACGGCAACCGGGGCGCAGCGGCGGCAGCGCCCGGTAATCGCTGCGGCGTGCCCGGTAGAAATACTCCATCGCCGGCGGCAGCACGAACCACGCCGAATGCCGCATGGCGCTGACGCGTTCGCAGCTTGAATCCACGCGCATCCGGCCCGTGGCATCCAGATGCACCGCGCGATGGTACGGGGTCTGCCGGTCGAAATGGCTCTGCGCCGGCACCAGTACATCGGTGGGTGCACACAGGTCGGAGGCCAGGAAGCCATCATCCACGCATGCACTCACACGCCGCAGTGCCGGCGCGGGCTCCACGTACCAGTCCGCCACGGGCAGGCGATTGTGGAGCGCGAACAGCAGCGGCGCCGCGGCCACGCTGCCGGTGAGTCCCGCCACGCCTTCGCCGCTGGCATTGCCGGCCCATACGCCCACGGTGTAGCGCGTGCTGCTGCCCACGGCCCAGCCATCGCGCAATCCCCAGCTCGTGCCGGTCTTCCATGCGATGCTGCGGCTGCTGGCGAACTGCTTCCAGTTGGCTTCCTCGTCGGGCCGCTTCACCTCGAGCAGTGCCGTCTGCGTGAGCCAGGCGGCACCCACCGACAGCGGCATCGGCGCCACTGCCGCGCGCACGCCCGCTGCCGTGGGCACGGCCACCGACGCGGGCGTCTGCTGCAGCCAGCGCAGTGAATGCTGCGATTCCCCCGCCTCACGCCGCGTGCGCGCGCGATCCGCGAGGTTGGCGTAGGCCTGGGTCACATCCCACAGCGTGGCCTCGGCGCCGCCCAGGATCAGCGCGAGGCCATAGTGGTCCGGCGGCTGCGTGAGTGTCGTGAACTGCAGCGTGTGCAGCAGGTCGTAGAAGCGCGCGTAGCCATAGTCGCGCAGCAGGCGCACCGCCGGCACGTTCAGCGATTGCGCCAGCGCCTCGTCGGCGGGCACGGCGCCGCGGAACTGCTTGTCGAAGTTCTCGGGCGCAAAGCCCTTGAACTGCGTGGGAACATCAGGCACCAGCATGCGCGGCAGCAGTTGTCCGCTGTCGAGCATCGCGGCATACAGGAAGGGCTTGAGGATGCTGCCCGTGCTGCGCGGCCGCTGCACGATATCCACCGCGAGCGAGCGGCCACCGGCAGCCTGCCAGCCTGCATTGCCCACGTAGGCCAGCACTTCGAAGCTGCGGTTGTCGACCACCAGCGCCGCCACATTGCCGATGCCGCTGCGGTTCAGTTCGTCGCCGCGCTCCCGCGCGATCTGCGTGGCCTGCCGCTGCAGCGTGGCGTCGAGCGTGGAGCGGAAGCGGAACTGCGCGGGATACCGCGCGCGCAGCGTGTCGAGCAGATGCGGTGCGTCATCGGGCAGCGGCAGCGGCGCCTCGACCAGCGGCTCGGCCAGCGCGAGCTGCAGGTCCACGTCCCCCAGGCGCTGCTGCTGTGCCAGCATGCGCAGCAGACGGTCACGCTTCTGGCGCAATGCATCCCGATTGCGCCCTGGGTTCACCAGCGCCGGGGAATTCGGCAGCACGGCCAGTGTCGCCGCCTCGGCCCAGGAAAGCTGGTCGGGAGCGCGGCCGAAATACCGCCAGGCCGCGGCCTCCAGCCCCACCACGTTGCCGCCAAAGGGTGCATGTCCGGCATACAGCGCCAAGAGCTGCTGCTTTGAATACCCGGCCTCCAGGCGCAGCGCCAGCAGCGCCTCCACGCCCTTGCTCCACAGGGTGCGGCCGGGCACGTCGCCACCCTGGCTGCGCACCAGCCGCGCAAGCTGCATGGTGAGGGTGCTCGCGCCACTGACGACGCGACGCGCGCGCCAGTTGTCGCGCAGTGCGCGACCCAGCGCGAACACATCCACGCCCGGATGCGATTCGAAGCGCCGGTCTTCGTACAGCATCAGCGCCTGCGCAAAACGCGCCGGCACCTGCTGCATTTCGGGAAAGCGCCACTGACCATCGGCCGCGATGCGCGCGCTGAGGAGCTCGCCATCACGGGCCTCGATCACCGCCGACAGCGGTGACTTGAAAAGCGGGCGCGGCGCCAGCGACCAGAAGCCCACGCCCGCCGCAGTCAGCGCGGCGAGCGCTAGCCAGGGCCACTTACTTCGCCACCACCTCGGTCCACTGGCCGGCGGTATGGGCCTGTTTCGACGCATCGTACATCGCCTCGACCAGCACACCGGGCAAGTAGTAGCGCCCCAGGTACGCCGCGTTCACGCGCGTCTGGAAGCGGATGGTCTCCCCTGGCCGCAGGCTGAAATATTGCAGCACGCGATCATCGCGGATATCCACATGATCGGCGCGTGGCGCGGTGCGCGCCAGCGAGCCGTCGAAGCGGTTGCGGGGCTGGGCCTCGCGCTCGCCGGTGGCGTCGCCCTCGCCGGCCAGGCGTTCGTTGTGGATCTCCCAGCCCGAGGGCACGATCTGCGTCAACGCGATGTTGTCGATGGCCACGCTGGTGCCGTTGCGCACAGCGAGGTCCACCATCACATCCGTGCCCTGCTTGAGCTTCGACACGTCGACGGCATTGCCATCGGCATCCACATAGCCCACCTGCAGCGACAACCCGCTGGCGCTGGCCTGCTCGGCCTGCGGCGGCGGCGTGCCGCGCACCGACAGCGTGGCGAACAGCGGACCGCCCGAGGTGTTGCGCACCACCACCGGCGCACCGGCATCCGGAAAGCCGGCCAGCGTCGTCTGGTACACCGCCGAACTCGCGGTGACGGCGGTTTCCTTTCCGCCCACCACCTGCACGAAGCTGAACGATCCGGCGGCGCGCGCGCCTGCAAGCTGCGACATCGCCATCAGCGAGTACGCCACCGACTGCGTCGAATACCAGTTCTCGGTGGCGAGTTCGTCGGAGATGGCGCGGATCAGCGGCTCGGCCTTGTCGAGCTGCCCGAGCTGCACCAGTGACTGCAGCACCAGCGCGTGATCGCGCAGCCCCGAGCCGAATGTGTAGTCCGTGCGTTTGTAGTCGCGCACGGCCAGCGGATCGCCGGTGGCAAGCTGCCTGGCCGCGTCGGCCATGCCCGCAAGCTGGTAGCCGGCGGCCAGCACCCAGCGCGCCACGGCATCGAGTTCACGCATTTCGCGCAGGCGGTTCATCGCGCCGAGTTCCGGCTGACCCGCACGCGCGAGCACATACAGCCTGTACGCCTGGTCCAGCGCACTGCCCTTGTTCACCGTCCATTCCTGCGCGGTGGCGCGCAGGTTGCGCATCATGCCCGCGCGCATCGACGCCGGTATGGTGTAGCCCTTCTTTTCGGCCTCGACCAGGAAGTGGCTGGCATAGGTGGTGGCATACACCGCATAGCCTTCCAGCGAGCCGGTGGCGAAGCCGCCACTGCCGCCCGGCCAGTAGCTGAAGCCGCCATTGGCAAGCTGGAAGAAGCGCATCCGCTCGATGCCGCCGCGGATGTTGTCCTCGATCTCCTTCGTGCGGGAGTCCTCGAGCTTCACCAGCGACGAGAGAAACAACTGCGGAAACACCGCCGAGGTCGTCTGCTCCAGGCAGCCGTGCGGATACTGGATGAGATAGCGCAACCGGTTCTCGAGGTTCAAGGGCGGCATGGCCGAAACTTCCAGCGAGACGCGGTTCGTGCCCGGCAAGCCATGCGGCACCACCTGTGCGGTCCAGCTCTCGCCGTTGGCGACAAGGTGGGTCTGCAGCCGCGTGCTCGGCGGATTGGCACTGCGCACTTCGATGTCGATCTGGGCATCGGCGCGATGGCTGCCGCTGACGGCCGTGAACTTCACGCGGCTGGCGCCCAGCCGGCTGCCGGCCTTCAGTTTCAACAGACCCAGCTTCTCGTCGATGCGCGTGAAGGTCACATGCGTGGCGGCGTCGCCCACGACCTGGAACATGCGGTCCGGCGTGACCGTCAGCGTCACGTCCTTCACCGACACATTCATGGCGAACACGCTGACCGGTACGGTGATTTCCTCGTTGGGACCGACCACGCGCGGCATGGTGGGCAGGATCATCAGCGGCTGGCGCACGAACACGGACTTCTCCGTCGAGCCGAACGCGGCCGGCGTGGCGGCGTTGTTGCCCGCCACCACCATCACGCGTACCGCGCCGATGTAACGCGGCAGCGTGATGGCCTGTGTCTGCGTCTCGCCGGCCTTGAGCTGGAAGGGCCCGAGCACCTGCGCCACCGGCGGGAAGCGCGACTGCGGCTTCTGCTCGTTGCCGGCGCCGGCTTCATCGGAACCGCCCAGCGCCAGCAGGCGCTCGAGGTCGGCACCATAGGCGCCGATCACCTGGTCGTACAGGTCCCAGGTGCGCACGCCCAGCGCTTCGCGCTTGAAGAACTCCTTGTGCAGATCGGGCGTCTTGAAGCCGGTGAGCGACAGCAGGCCTTCATCCACCACGGCCAGCGTGTAGGTCATCGGCTTGCCTGCGGCTTCACGCACCTTCACCGACACCTTCGATTCGGGGCGCCACTCATCGGCAGCCTCGATCACCGGCTTGATGTGCGTGCCAGGGTCGGTGACCTCGAGCGGAATCACGCCGTACAGCCGTATCGGCCGGTCGTTGGTCTTGCCCTCGTGCGGCTGAACAAGGGTGACGGCCACGTAGGCATTCGGCGTCATCGCCGCGGTAATCGGCACGCTGATGCGCGTGTTCTGCGGCGTGGGCTGCAGCCAGCGCGCATCGAGGATGCCGCTGCCGTTTTCCACCGTGAGCAGCGCGCGGCCCTGTGAGGCCTCGGGCAACTGCACCACAGCGGTCTCGCCCACCTGGTAGCTGGCCTTGTCGGCCGTCAGCGTGAGCATGCTGGCCGCGGGGCCCGACTGCTCGCGCTGCTTGCCGGCCCAGGCCGGCCAGTCGATATAGAACACGCTGCCCGTGCAGTGCCCGCCCTCTTCGTCGCAGGCGCGCACCAGGTAGCGGCCCCATTGCGGATAATTGATGCGCAATGTCCACTGCGCGCGGCCTTCGGCATTGGTGGCCACGGTGGCTTCCGAAACCCGCGTGTTCTGCTCGCGAGCCACGTACTGCGCCATGGATTCCTCGGCGCGGTCCCACCACCAGCGCCATTCCACCTTGTAGAGCGTGACGCGCACCTTCTTCACGGCCACGGGCGCGCCCTGGGCCGTCAGCGTGCCGATCTCGACGATGTTGTCCTCGTCGGTGCGCAGCATGCCGCGCGCCACGTCGCCCTTGGGCAGTTTCAGCCCGACGAAGCGCGAGTACGGCGCGAAGGTCTTCGATTCATTGTTGATGCTGAAGGCGCCGCCACGCTCGAACACGCGCGTGGCGAACAACGCATTGAGCATGCCGGGTGGTTCGGCCGCCAGTTCCAGCTCCTTCTCGAAGCGCGCCTCACCCTGCGCGTTGATCTCGCCTTCGAACAGGTCCTGCGGTTCGCTGCGGAAATCGCGCGCCGGATCGTCGAACACATAGTCGGTGAAGCGCTCGAACTTCGTGCGCGTGGGCACCAGGCGCAGCTTCACATCGGTCTTCAGACCCGCGGCGGATGCGCCCGACAGCCACTGCGACTGCACGGTGCCGCGCACCGGCTTGCCGCCACCCAGCACGGCGTCGCCCACATCGAGCGCCACCTTCAACCGGTTGGGCATCACCGTCTCGACCTTGAGCGCCTTACGGAAGCTGACGCCACCCAGCGTGACGCGCGCCGTCCATTCGCCGGTGGGTGCATCCTCGGCCGTGCGCACGTCGTAGCGATAGAAGGCATCCACCGGGGTGGTGTTGACCACGGTCTGCACCGTGCGACCGCGAGGGTCGATCAGGTCGAGCGTGGCCGGATGGTTCGCGGGCAGGCTCTTCTCCCGGTCACGCAGCACGAAGGTGAGCAGCATGGGATCGCCGGGCCGCCATACGCCGCGCTCGCCATAGATGCTGCCCTTCAGGCCCCTGGTGATGGCCTCGCCACCCACGTCGAAGTGGCTCACGGGCAGCGCCGCGCCGCTGGCAAGCTTCAGATAGCCTTTCTGGCCGCGCGCCTCGGCCACCAGCAGGAAGGGCGTCGAGTTCGGCGTCAGCGTCGCAAGGCCATTGCTGTCGGTGCTGCCCTGGCCCACCGTCTGCCCCTGGAAATTGCGCAGCGTCAGCGCCACGTTCGACAGCACCTGCGCCGTGCGCAGATCCGTGACGCTCACCAGCAGCTTGCCGCGCTGGTCGGCCTTGGCCAGCAGGCCCAGGTTCGAGGCCAAGAGATTGCGCTGGGCGCGCGTGCCCTCGTTGTAGGTGAAGTACGCGGGCTTGCAGGGATTGTTGCGATCCCTGAAGCGCGATTCGTAGTCGACCTGACCATCCTCGTCGGTCTCGACGCCGAAGTAGTCCTCGGCGAAATCCCAGCTCGAGGGCATGGCGGTGTCGCCGTCTTCCTGGTCCTGCAGCGGCTTGTCGGCCGCGGGCACGGCGCGCGTCTCGCCATCTGCCGCCGCGGCGCAGGCATAGGCCGAATCCGCCGGCGTGAGCTGCAGCGACAGGCGGAACATCGAGCCCGGATACTTGCGCATCAGCTCCGACACGTCGATGTCGTAGCGCTGCCATCGGCCCGTCATCGGGCCCGTGAGGGCCAGCGTCTTGCGCCACAGATAGCGTCCGACGCGGCCGATCTCCTCCTGACCATCGAGCGCGTTCACCTGCAGGAACTGCGCGACGTTTTCGGGGAAGATGCGCGTGGCGACCACGCGCACCGAGCGCGCGCTCACCGCTTCGAAGGGCACGGTCAGCGTCTTGCCATCGGGCAGGATCACGCCAGTGCCCACGAAGCGCACCTGCGGCTTCTCGCTCTCGAGCCTCAATGCCTGCACCGACTGCGCCGCGAGGCGCTTGCCGCGCGTGTTGCGGATGCCCGGCTCCAGCGTCACCGTGACATCGCCCTGCAGCTGCGCGGCCGGATACAGCGTGATCGCGTTGCCATCGATGCGTGTGGTGAAGTCGCCCTGGGAAATCCGCACCAGGCCCTTGAGGTCCTGCTGTTCATCGAGCAGGTCGGAGAACACCACACGGATCTCGCGCCGGCCGTCGGTCTCCTGCGCCGCGGCCGACACCACGGTGAACTCCGAGGCCGCAGGCACACGCGCCTCGAGCGAGTCATTGCGATCGCTGCCGATGGGTTGGCCCTGGAAGGCCAGCTTCACCACCGTGGCTTCCTGCTGGCGGGCGAGGCCGGTCAAAGAGAACTGGTGCACCCGCCCGTCGCTGGCATGCGACCACACCGACATGGGCTGGCTGCCGCGGTAGTCGGCCTTCAGCATGCGCTCGACGCTGGCCCCCTCCTCCGCGTCGGCGGTGACGATGCGGCCGTGCAGGTTCATCAGGTCCGGACCGGACTCGTCGGTCTCGAACTCGCCCAGCGTCACGTCGTACTGCGGTGTCTGTACGCGGAACGAGAACGTGTAGGGCGCCAGATTCTGCGGCACGCCGGCCAGCCCCCTGGCGCTCAGCGTGGCCTGATATTCCTGGCCGGGCGGCAATGTGCCGGTCGGCACCAGCACCAGTTCACGCGGACCGCGGAACTCCAGCTTGCCCGCCACCGCGGGCGACAACACCAGCGGCGTGGCACGCAGCGCAGCGTCGCTGCCAACGTCGCTGGCGAACAGCACGCGGATCTCGGTGCGACGCGAGACGATGCCGCTGGTATGGCCCGCAATGACGCTGGCCCATGCATCGGCAGAGCGCGCATCGAGCGCCGGCTTCTTCTGGCAGGCGCCCAGAGCGAGCAGGCAAAGGAGGAGCAGCCCGGACACCGAGGCCCGGGAACGTGAAGTATGGGTGAAGTGCATAGCTGTTGCCGTGGATGGCAGGGAGTAGAATCGGCTCCAATCGTACTACCAAAGTCACCCATGCATCAGTTCAAGCGCAGACAGGTATTGAAAGGTATGGCAGCAGTGATGACCCTGCTGACTGCCCGGCAGGCTGCCGCCCAATCATCGAATGGCCCACGCCTGCTGCTGCTGGGAACGCAGGGTGGCCCCAACTTCAACCTGCAGCGTGGCGAAACCGCCAGCGCCGTGCTGCTCGACGACCACATATACATGGTCGACTGTGGTTATGGTGCAATGGCTGCACTGGTGCGCGCCAACCTCAACTACCGCGCCGTCGATCACGTGTTCCTCACCCACCTGCACGACGACCATGCCGCCGACCTCGTGGCATTGCTGGGTCATCAGTGGACGGGCGGACGGGTGAAGCCCACGCTGGTGCATGGCCCGGCCGGCACGCGCCGCCTGGTCAACGCCGCCATCCGCTACAACGAGGTCAACGAAGAAATCCGCCTGGTGGACGAGGCGCGCAGCCTGCGCGGGGCGCAACTGTTCCGCGCCAGCGAGATTCCCGCCACCAGCGCACCCACCCTCGTGCTGCGCGACGGCGACATGACCGTGCAGGCCGTGCAGAACACGCACTACCCCGCCGCCACGCTGAAACGGATACCGCACCGGTCCATCGCGCTCAGATTCGACGCGCGGGGACGAAGCATCGTCTTCTCCGGCGACACGGCCTACTCGTCCAACCTCGTGGCGCTGGCGCGCGGCGCCGACGTGCTGGTGTGCGAGGCCATGCACGTGGCCGCCACGCGCCGCAGCTTCGACGAACGGGTGGCGGCCGGCGCCTATGCCGACAATCCGGAAGGCATCTGGCAGCACATCGTCGACACGCACACGCCACTCGACGTGGCGGGGCGCATGGCGCGCGAGGCCGGCGTGAAGATGCTGGTGCTCAACCACATCATTCCGGGCGGCTGGAACCCGGAACTCGACGATGATTTCTACCGCCGCGAAGCGGCCCGGGAATTCACCGGCAGCATCATCGTCGGACGGGATGGCATGCTGATCCAGGAGCTGAAGTGACGTTGCGTGTGCTGAATCCGGCTGGACTCTACGACTCTTCGCCCAACGCCTATTCGCAGGTGGCGATCGTGCCCGCCGGTTCACGCCTTGCCTTCGTCTCCGGTCAGGGCGGTGACAACCCCGATGGCTCGTTCTCTCCCGACTTCGCCACACAGGCGGCGCTGGCCTTCCGCAACCTGGGCATCGCCCTCGACGCCTTCGGCGCCACACCCGCGCATGTCGCGAAGATCACCGTGCTCATCGTCGACCACGACCTGCAGAAGCTGCGCATCATGCAGGATGCACAGCGCGTGTTGTTCGGCTCGCATCATCCGGCTGCGACGCTCATCCCCGTGCCCTGCCTGGCGCTGCCGCAGATGCAGATCGAGGTCGAGGCCATCGTCGGGCTCGACCCCGCCAGCGAGACTTGACGACCTAGGGCGCGGCCCCCGCCTGGATCCAGGCGCGGATCTGGTCCGACTCGGCCTGGCTCAGGAAAGGTCCGCCCAGCGGCATTCTCGAGCCCACGGCCGCCGTGCCCTCGATCTTCTGGATCACATAGCTGTTGTTCGGATCGCCTGGCGCCACGCGCTTCAGAGCCGGCACCTCCTGGCTGGTCACGCCGATCAGCGCGGCCGCCGTGGCGCTGGCGGAACTCAGGTTCATGCTGGCCGGCAGCGTCGCGCCACCACCCGTGTGGCAAATGGAGCATCGCGGTCCGAAGAACGAGGACTGCAACGCGGCCAGCGTGGGTGCGGCGCTCACCACGGTTACCGTCACTGCCGCACTGGTGGTGCTGTTGCCGGCGCCATCTCGCGCCACGGCGGTGAGCTGCTGCGCGCCGCTGAGACCGGTGGTGTTCCACTGCACCGAATAAGGTGCGCTGGTCGCCGTGCCGATGACCGTGGTGCCGGCCAGGAACTGCACCTGCGACACGCCCACGTTGTCCGCGGCCGTGGCCACCACCGTCACGGTGCCGGATACATTGCCGGCCGCCGGCGAGGTGATGCTCGCCGTCGGCGGTGTCGTGTCGGGCACATTGCTCACGGTCACCGCGACATTCGCCGAGGTGGTCGAGTTGCCATAGGCATCGAAGGCCGTGGCCGTCAGCGTGGCCGGGCCGTTGGCCACGGCGCCGGTATTCCAGCTGGCGCTGAAAGGCGCCGAGGTGTCGGTGGCGATTTCGGTGGTCGTCGTGCCCACGCGCACCGAGAACACCACGCGCGCCACGCCTGCATTGTCGCTGGCATTGGCCGTGACATCGACTGTGCCACTGACCGTGCTCGCGGCCGCGGGCGCCGTGATGCTGACGCCGGTCGGCGCCGAGATATCTGGCGCGGTGGCGCCGAGATCGATGCGCGCGTACAGGCCGTTCACCTGGCCGTTGATGCCCGCCGCGATGTACAGCACGTTTGTGGGCTGATTGCGACCGCCGTTGCCGAACCACATGCCCCACAGGCCCGAATTGGCGATCGGCGCGCCGCTGGCATTGCTGATGGCATGCAGGAAGGCACCTGTGCCGGCATCGAAGCCGTTGATGCGCCCGTCGCCGAAATTGCCCACCAGCAGCGCATTGCTCAGCGAGCCCCAACTCGCCGGCGCGACGGCCACACCCCAGGGTGCATTCAACTGCCCGCCGCGCGGAATGAGGTGCTTGAGCAGATTGCCGTTGAGGTCGAAGGTGTTGACCAGACCCTCGCCGGCGCCGGGTTGCTCGATGTGTCCCGTGCCATCCTGCTTTGCATAGGTCACGACGAGCTGCGTGCTGCCGCCGATGTTCAGCGCCTGGATGTTGTAGGGCGCGAATCCCGCCGGCAGCGTGGGATCGGTGAAGCCGCCGCTCGCCGTCACCTTGGTGAAGGCGCGATCGAACACATCGATCTTGCGGTTGCGGAAGTCCGCGGCGTACAGGAAATTCGCGCCGCCGTTGGCTGCAATGGCCATGCCCTTGTAGTCCGCGCCGCCGGCATCGTTGTAGGCCACGATGGCGGTGTTCGCATTCACTGTCGGTGACCACCCATACAGCGAGCCACTCTCGCTGACGAACAGGAAGCGCGCGGACGCGGTGACCGTGCCGTTGGTCACCTGGAAATCCGTGGTCGAGCTGCTGGCCACGATGCCGGTGACATCGCCGACGCCATTGGCGCCAGCCGGAATCGACACCACCAGCGTCTGCACCAGACCCGTGCCGTCATACAGCGTGGACGTGTGATCCACGTTGTTGCTCACCCACACCGGGCCGCCCGGCAATGCCGCGAGGCCCCAGGGGTTCTTCAGGTGCGCATCGGTACTCACCGCCGTCACGGCGCCATCGGACACCAGCGCGCTCATCGTGAACGCGCTGCCGTCCACCTTCAGCACCAGCGGGAACGTGGCACTGCCCGAAGCATTGGTGGCGGTGATGGTGTAGGTGGCCTGCGCGGTAATAGCAGTCGGCGTGCCACTGATCGCGCCGGATGTGGCGTTGATGGACAGGCCGGCGGGCAGTGCCGGCGAGGCCGTGTATGACGTGACGGTGCCGGTCACGGTGGGATTGAGAACGGCCATCGCCGTGCCCACGTTGGTGGTCACCGGCGAGGTGTAAGCAAGACCGCTGGGTGCCGGCACCGGTGGCGGCGTGTAGGTATTGCCGCCTCCATCGCCACCGCCGCATGCCGTGATCACCAGGGCGACGGCGGCCACCATGAACCTCGTGGCCGATCCCATCGCGCTTCTGAATGCGTCCCTCATGACCTTCCCCCCGGGTGATGCGGTGATGTGCATGCCAATGAGTGCCGCGCCTCACGGTTCCGGTTGCCTGCCGCTGACCAACATCCTTCGATGCAACCGTTTTGCAGCGACGCGCTACCTACCGCTCAGAGCGGGCGTCACAAGGCGACCGGGGGAGATTGCAATGAAGAGAACCATCGGGCTGGCTGCGCTGCTGGCATTGATGCTGGGCGCGGGCACCGCAACCGCCGAGCCCTACCTCGCCGTGACCACGGGCCTGAAGTGCAGCGGCTGTCACGTGAACCCCACCGGCGGCGGCATGCGCAACACCGTCGGCACGGTCTACGGCCAGACGCAGCTACCGGCGCGTGCGCTCGACATGTCGACCACACCGTGGACCGGCGACCTGGGCCGCTACATCGGCATCGGCGCCAATCTGCGCGGCGGCGCCACGTGGATCGACTTCCCTGGCACGAAGTCGATCTCCTCGTTCGATCTCACCAGTCTGCGCGCCTATGTGGACCTGCGCGTGATTCCCGAGCGGCTGTCGCTGTACATCGACGAGCGCCTTGCGCCGGGCAACGCCAACAATGCCGAAGCCTATCTGCGCCTGTGGAGCGCGGACCACCGCTTCTATGTGAAAGCGGGTCAGATGTATCTGCCCTTCGGCATCCGTCTGCAGGACGACAGCGCCTTCACGCGCGAACCCACCAGCATCAATTTCAACACGCCGGACCGCGGCGTCGAGCTGGGTTTCGAGGGATCGCGGTGGACGGCGCAGCTTGCGGTGACCAATGGCACCGCCGGTGCACCCGAAGTCGACAATGGCAAGCAATGGAGTCTGCGCACCGAGTATGTGGGTGCGGGCTGGCGTGCCGGCGCCAGCTTCAACCTCAATGACTTCGACGTGGGCTCGCGCCGCATGCAGAACGTGTTCGGCGGCCTGCGCACCGGTCACATCGCCTGGCTGGGCGAGGTGGACTACATCGTCGACAGCACTTCGCAGGTGAAGCGCAGGCAGCTGGCGGCGCTGGCCGAGGCCAACTGGCTGCTGCGCAAGGGTCACAACCTGAAATTCACCGCCGAGCGCTTCGACCCCAACCGCGCTGCCGCGAGAGACCAGCAGACGCGACTGAGCCTGGTCTGGGAGTACACGCCGGCGCCCTTCCTGCAGGTGCGCACCGGCATCCGCAACTACGACGACGTGAACGAAGTGCCCTTCCTGAACCAGCGCATCGCCTTCCTGCAATTGCACGGGTTCCTGTAGCGTCGACGCGGCGCGAGGCAACCGGCCTACAATCGACACATGCGCCGGTTGTGCTGCCTGATCCTGTGTCCATGCCTGCTGTGGCCGCAGGCGCGCGCGGCATCGCCCGAATGGGGCGGCAGCCTCACGCTCGCCAGCGACAACCTGATGCGCGGCACCTCGCGCAGCAGCAGCGATCCGGCGCTGTCGGCGGAACTGCATGCGCAACACGGCAGCGGCTGGCTGGGCGCGCTGTGGGCATCCACCAGCCACGTGCGCCCCACCGACCCCACCGTGGTCGACTTCGGCGCAACGCTGGGCTACGGCGCGCCACTGGGCGATGACTGGTCGCTGCGCGCCGCACTCACGCACTACGAAAGCCCCTGGCAACACCGCTCCAGCTTCTATCGCTACAACGAACTTGCGGTGGACCTGCGGTTCCGCGAAGCGCTGCTGTTCAGCGTCAGCTTCTCTCCCGACACGTCGCGCTTCGCCTCGGCCTACGGGCCGGTGTGGAAGCGCAAGGCACTGGCCTATGAAGCAAGCTGGCAGCAGCGACTGGCCGGCAACCTGGGCGGCCATGCCGGCATCGGCTACTACGATCTATCCGACCTGTTCGGCGACGGTTACTGGTACGGCAGCGCGGGACTGGGCTGGTCCCGGAGCGGCTGGCAGATCGATGCCTCTTATGTCATCGCCGGTCACGGAGCCACCGCCCTTTCTTACGTGGGCGATGGGGGGAAACGGGGCCTGTTCTCGGTGGCGTACGCTTTTTCCGGGCGCTGATGCAACCCGCCGGCCCGGCGGTGGTACAAACAGGCATGCCACGACCCTCGCCGCAGTCCGCCGAAGCGCATGAATCGCAGTTGCTGCGACGCGTGGCCGACCGCGAGCGTCCGGCCTTCGAGGAGCTGTACACGCTGTATCACCGCCGCCTGTCGCGCTTCCTGATGCGGCTGGCGCCGCGCTATGACTTCGCCGAGGAGATCATCAACGACACCTTCTGGGTGGTGTGGCGCAAGGCCGGCGAATTCCGCGGCGCCTCGCGGGTGTCCACCTGGATCATGGGCATCGCCTACCGGCGGGCACTGCGCGCGTTGCGCGACGAACGCCAGATCGCCACCACCGATCGCCGCCTTTCCGAGACCGCAGTGCCCGACAGCGACGACTCCGCGGGCGCCGCCGACATGCAGGACTGGATCTCGCGCGGCCTGGCCGAGTTGCCCGAGGAGCAGCGGCTGACGCTGGAAATGGCCTATTTCCTCGGTCACTCCTGCGAGGAGATCGCGGCCATCACCGGCGCGCCGGTGGGCACCGTCAAGGCGCGCATGTTCCATGCCCGCGAGAAGCTGCGCATTCGCCTTCCCTCGCTCGGTGGCCTGCCGCCACGGAGTTCCTAGATGAACCACAAGCATGCCTGGGACCTGATCCCCTGGTACGTCAACGGCACTGTCGCGGATTCGAAGCGCGACGAATTGCTGCTGCACCTGGAACAGTGCGCACTGTGCCGCGACGAGGTGCAGGCACAACGCGCGCTGCTGCAGGCGATGAAGACGCCGCAGTCGGTGCAGAGCATGCCGCATGCCTCGCTGCAGAAGCTGATGACGCGCATCGATGCCGAACCCGCGCCGCCGCAGCCCGCGCCGGCGCGACCGCCGCGTGCGCTGCGCTGGTTGACTGCGGCTGTGGTGCTGCAGGCGGTGATGCTGGGCGCGCTGGCCACACTGCTGCTGCGCGGGCCACGCGCCGAGCTGGCCGCGCCCTACCAGACGGTCAGTTCCCCCGCGCCGGCCGGTGGCGGCGCCAGCGTGCGCGCCGTGTTCTCGCCCACGATGACACTGGGCGAGCTGCAGGCGCTGCTCGAGCGTGCGCACCTGCGCATCGTCAACGGCCCGACGCCAGAGGGCGTGTACACGCTGGCCACCTCCAGCAGCGCAGACGATCCAAAGCAGGCCCTGCTCACGCTGCGTGCCCATCCGGCCGCGCGGTTTGCCGAGCCCATCGGCCGCTGAGGACATGCCGGTGCGCAGTTGCCTGGCCCTGCTGATGGCACTCGCGGCGCTGGGGCTCCATGGATGCGCCGCTACCGCGCCGCGCGATGCGCTCACGTCCGCAGCCGGCAACGCGGCCGACGAGGATCACCTGCTCATCGTCGCCGTGGAGAACACTGCCTCGCCCGGGCCCCCGCGACCCGCCAGCACGCGCCCCGGCTACGGCGGTACGGTGTACCGGGCCAGCGACCGCGCGCGCGCCATGATGCGCGACGTGGCGCGGGAGTACGGACTCACCGAGGTCGCCGCCTGGCCGATACAGGTGCTGACGCTGCACTGCGCGGTGCTGCGCATTCCCGACGGCGCGCAGCGCGATGCGCTGCTGCAGCGCCTGTCTGGCGATCCACGCGTGAAGCTGGCGCAGGCGATGAACGGCTTTGCCTCGCGCACGCAGCCCCAGGGCGATCGCACGCCACCTTACAACGACCCCTACCTGTCGGTGCAGCGCGGCTTCCAGAGCATCGATGCCGCCGGCGCACAGCAATGGTCGCGCGGCGAGAAGATTCGCGTGGCCGTCATCGACACCGGCATCGACTCGGCACATCCGGACTTCGGTGGCCGCGTGGTCGTGCGGCGCAATTTCGTCGACCGCGACGCGCGCCGCTTCGGACTCGACCGCCACGGCACGGCGGTGGCCGGAGTCATCTCCGCCTCGGCCAACAACAGCCTCGGCATCGTCGGCGTGGCGCCGGGCGTCGAGATCGTCGCGCTGAAGGCCTGCTGGCAGCTCGACGAGCAGAACGATGCTGCGCACTGCAATTCACTTACTCTCGCGCAGGCGCTGGCCGCCGCCATCAGCGAGAACACGCAGGTGGTGAATCTCAGTCTCGCCGGCCCGCGCGATCCGCTGCTCAATGCGCTGGTCGCGGCCGGCATCGCGCGCGGCATGCTGTATGTGGGTGCCTCGCCTGCCGATGCCTCCGCCGATGGCTTCCCCGGCGGCACACCGGGAGTGATACCGGTGGACATGGCCGAATCGGCCGCCGCGCGCAGTGGCGTGCTGCGCGCGCCGGGTCGCGAGGTGGTCACGCTGATGCCGGGCGGCCGCTACGACTTCGTCACCGGATCGTCGCTGGCCACCGCGCATGTGAGCGGCGCCGTGGCGCTGCTGCTGGCGCGCGACAGACGGCTGGACCGCAACAGGGTCTTCGAGCTGCTGGCACGGAGCGAAGGGACCGCAGACCGCGCCGCATCGATCAATGCCTGCCTCGCGTTGGCGCGGTTGCTCGACCTCAGCACATGCGCCGGTTCGGCGTCGGCAGCCAGCGTTCCCGCGGCCGCCGCGGCGATAACCGCCCCCTGACGACCCGCAGGCGCGCGGCTCAGGCCTGGCTGCGCAGCTTCACGACCTGCAGCGCCACCGGCACCATCGCCAACATCAACAGCGCACACAGGTAGTACGGTGCATCGGCCTGCTGCGCGAACACCCAGCCGAAGAATGGCGGCGCCACGATGCGTGAAAACGCGTTCGAGGCCATGTTCAGGCCCATGACGCTGCCCTGCCGGTCCGGCGGCGTGGTGCGCGACACCAGCGCGCCCGCATTGGGGAAGGCCAGGCTGTGCCCCGCCATCAGCAGCGACATCAGCACCACCGAGGCCGCCGGCATGCGGATCACCGGCGGCAGCACGATGGCCACGACCAGCAGCAGCAGTCCGCCGACGATGACGCGTGCCTCGCCGAAGCGCGCCACCAGCGGACCGATGGCCAGCGTCTGCACCAGCAGGCCCGCGCCACCCACCGCCACGAAGGTGAGCCCCACCTCGCGCGTGCCCCAGCCGAAATTCAGCTTGGTCCACAGGCCGAACACTGCCTCCATCGAGGCGAAGGCGGCGATGCCGCAGAAGGCGATGAGGAACAGCCGCAGCAGCAGACCCTGGCTGCCCACGTACTTCAGCGCTTCGGAGTAGCTGGGCGGCGGCCGCACGTTCGCGCCGGTGGGGCGAGTTTCCGGCAAGGCCATCGCGGCCCAGATCGATGCCGCCGCGGCCAGTCCCGCGGCGGCCAGGATGGGCGCGCGAAAACCGGCCAATCCCGCCTCCGGATGCGCAAGCAATCCGCCGATGGCCGGCCCCGTCGCGAATCCCAGGTTGAACGAGGCGCCGAAGTAACCCATGTGCTTGGCCCGCGTCTGCGGCGGCGTGATGTCGGCGATGGTGCTGGCCACCACGCCGAACGTGCCGCTGAAGAAGCCGCTGACCACGCGCAGGCCGATGGCGATGGCATACGTGGGCGCGAAGGCAAACGCCACGTAGCTCAGCGCTGCCCCCGCCGTGGTCATGATCAACACCGGGCGTCGCCCGATGAGATCGGAGCGGCGGCCCCAGTAGATCTCGCCGAACACGCTGCCCAGCGAATAGGCCGCGAACAGGCTGGCCACCATGAAGGGTGAAGCGCCGTACAGCGTGCCGTAGAACGGCAGCAACGGCAGCACCAGGCTGAAGCCGGCGATGTTGAGGAATACCGTGACCAGCAGCAGCGGCAGTGCGCTCAAGCGCCGAACCTCGGCTCCGGCAGTCCGCGGATGCCCAGCTCCTCGATGACGAACGTCGATCCATCGAGCGGATCGGCCGGACGGCCCAGAAATGCCGGGCTCAGGGTGGGCACATACAGGCGATCGAGGTTCGCGCCGCCGAACATCACGCTGCCGGGCAGCTTCAGCGGCATCGTCACGATGCGCTCGATGCTGCCATCGGGGCGGAAGCGCACCAGCTTGCCACCCTCGCAGATGGCGCTCCACACATGACCCTCGGCGTCGACCGTGGCGCCATCGGGAATGCCGCCCAGCTCGGCAGTGCTGGCGAACGGCCGGCGGTTGCTCACGGTACCGCGCGCAATGTCGTAGTCGTAGGCGTAGATCAGCTTGCGGATGCTGTCGGCGTGGTAGAAGGTGCGGTCATCCGGCGACCAGCACGGGCCATTGGCCAGGAAGATGTCGGTGTCGATCACGCGCAGCGCAGTGGCGCCGGGATCGAGCGCGTACAGCTTGCCGCGCGCCTCCTTCATGCCGCGATCGCTGGAACCCACGATGAACCGGCCGCGGCGATCCACTTTGCCATCGGCCAGTTGCACCTGTTCGTTCAGGTCGGGGCTGGTGGCCAGCATGCGGCATTCGCCGCTGGCGAAGTCGAGCCGGTGCACGCCGTTGGCCAGCGCAACAATGGCATTGCCATCCTGCGCAATGGCCATCGA
Organism: Steroidobacteraceae bacterium; assembly: GCA_046347045.1. Lineage (GTDB taxonomy): Bacteria > Pseudomonadota > Gammaproteobacteria > Steroidobacterales > Steroidobacteraceae > ZC4RG30. The sequence continues at coordinate 19,078 of JAXMGX010000009.1, read as the reverse complement.
GCCAATGATGTTGGGCACCGGCCAGCGCTGCGTGCGGCCGGTAGCGGGATCCAGCCGGTAGACGCATTTCTCGAGGATGTCGATCCAGAAGTACTGCTGCGTGGGCACATCCCACAGGGGCCCCTCGCCCACTGAACACTGGGGCACTTCGAGTCTGCTGATTTTCATGGTTGGGGAAGCGTGGCTTAAGGCTTGCGTGCCGTGACCAGTGAATAGTACCCGCCGCCGGTCTGCATGGCCTCGACCTGCGTGAAGCCGGCGTCTTCGAGAATACTTCGCAGTTCAGGCAGGCTGTACTGCTTGCCGCGCGTGGCCAGCAACATCAGCACCGAGAACGCGGCCGCCGGCAGCGGGCCGCAACCGTCGTCGTCCATCAGCATCTCGTGCAAGAGAATGCGTCCGCCCCTGGGCAGTGCCGCGAAGGACTTCTTCGCCAGCAGCCGGTTGGTGGCATCCGACCAGTCGTGGAACACGTTCGAGAAGAAATGCGCGTCGAAGTTGCGCGGCCACTCCTGCGTGAACATGTTCACGGCCTGCGTTTGCACGCGACTGCCCATGCCGGAGGCGGCGATGTAGGGCTCGGCCGCCGCGCACACCTGCGGAATCTCCATCACCGTGGCCGACAGACCCGGCCAGGCCCGCGCCATCTCGATGCTGTAGATGCCCGAGCCACCGCCCACGTCGAGCACGCTCTTTACATTGGCCAGCAGCGGCTGCCGCCCCACGGCCTTCGCCCCGGCACGGCTGTGCGCGTTCATGTATGCGGTGAGCCACTGTGCCATTTCGGCCGGCATCTCGCCGCGCTCCCATTCCTCTGCGGCCGAACCATGGCCCGCAGCCTTGTCGCCGGTCTTGAGTGTGGCCAGCAGCTGTGCGTGCAAAGGCTGCGAGTCGCGAAGGTTGTGAATCAGCGGACCGTAGTAGCCTTCGGCTTCCGGCAGCAGCCAGGTGCGTGTGGCGGCCGTGGCGCGCCAGCGGCCATCGCGACGCTCGACGAATCCCAACGCGGCCAGCAGCCCCAGGTGGATACCCAGCGCGCGCGCATCCACATCGAGCTTCGCGGCGATTTCGCCGGTGGTCAGCGCCTGCGGCGCAATGGCCGCGAACAGCCCGATGGCATCGGCCACCGTGACGATGGGAAACCGGTACATCGACAGCCAGTTGTCCCAGATGACGCGATCATCGCGCGTGGCAGGCAGTGCACTCATGCAATCCTCAGACGCCGCCCTTGCGCGGTGCGGTTTCCTTCAGGAACAGCGCCACGATGAAGCCGATCACGAGGCCACAGGCCGCGAAGTACAGCGCGCCCTTCAGCCCATATTCGCCGCCGGCGATCCGGCCCGCGATGATCGGACTGATGCCGCCGCCGACGAACTCGCCCGCGAAGATCACGAAGCCCGCCATCGAGGCCAGCATGCCCGGCGGTGCGGCCTCTGCCGCGACCGGACCAGCGAGGATTGCCAGCGCCGCGAAATTGAACAGCGAGGCGAAGAACAGCAGCACCCACAGCACCGTGGTGTTGTCGGGCCCGGCCTGCGTGAAGAAGTACAGCGAGATGGCTGCCAGAATGTACGAAGCCAGCGTGGAGAGCTTGCGGCCGATGAAATCGGAAATGGCCGGCATCGCGAACTGACCGATGGCGCCGCCCACACCCACCGCCGAGAACACATTGCCGGCAGTGATGGGATCGAGCCCGAGGCCCGCGCCCTTCGGTGCGGTGAGGTAGGCCGTGAGCATGGCGGCGATGACGAAGATGCCACCCATCGCGCAGATCAGCGTGAGCGGCGCGACCTTTGCATTGCGATGCGCGAACATGCTGAGGAAAGGGGCTCCGCCCGTGCCGTGGCCGGTGTCGGCACGCTTCGCCGGCTCGCGCACCACGATCCACATCAGGACGGCCATGATCACGCCGGGCGCGCCCACGAGCATGAACACCGTGTGCCAGCTATGACTGTCGAGCAGCCGCGTCGCGATCACCGGGCCCAGCGCCAGACCGAACAGCGAGATCATGCACTGGAAGATGCCGTTGTTCATGCCGCGCCGCTCGGGCTTGGATGCCTCGACGGCCACCGCAACGCCGGTGGAGGCCACCGGCCCTTCGGCAACGCCCATGATGACGCGCACGAACACCAGCGCCATCACCGACCCCACCATGCCGCTGAAGGCCGACATCAGCGAGAACACCAGGATGGCCGGCGCGAGCACGGCGCGGCGGCCGACCTTGTCTGCGAGGTATCCCATCACGAAGGCCGACACGCCCCAGGCCATGCCGAGGTATCCGGCCATGGCCCCGCCATCCGCCGGCGTGAGGCCGAGATCCTTGCCCATCGTCGAGTTGGGCGACTGCAGGATGACGGGAAGGATGAACCTGTCGAGCCCCACCAGTCCGAAGGTGATGCTGAGCAGCAGGATGATCTTCCACTCGTAGCTGGTGTCCCAGCCCTTTTCTTGTTGCGCCACGTCGCCCCCCGGCGTTTGGTTGTTGTGCGGGCAGTCTACTCCCTCAGAAAATCCAGGTGGGCGCCTCGAAGGTGACATCGCGCACCTGATCCGACATGCCCTGCTCCCAGGTGCTCCAGCCGGAATTCATGCCATAGGGCGAGCGCTGCAGGAAGGCGTCGATCTTGCGGATCTTGCCCTTCTCGAGCTTGAACACCTCGGCGATCTGCCAGGTCCAGGGCTGCACGGGGCCCGACACCACTTCGCGTCCATCCGGCGCCTTGAAGCGGCGCGTCTCGCCACCCGGGTGATCGAAGAAGGCGAAGGCGAACACGATGCCGCGCTCCTGATCAACCGCCACGAAGCGGCGGTCACGGATGCGGTTCACGAAGTGGATGAGGCCGGACTGGAACTGCTCCAGGCAGCTCCACTGACCGGAATACACCAGCGAGGTCTTCGGATCGGGCCGCGTCTGGCCGGCCGGTGTGGGCGCATTGGTGGACTGGCCGCCGTTCTCGTGCCGCAGGCAGTCGTCGGTGAAGGGATAGTCGCCCTTGCCGTCGTTGCGCTGCATGCCCGTGAAGTACTTGTTGCCCTGCTGGATGAGCGCCTCGCGCGACATGCGCTCGCTGGCCGGCACGGCCTGCAGATACAGCGGATTCGTGCCCAGCTTCTCCACGTTCTCGTAGGCGCGCAGATTGTCGTTGCGCACCAGGATCTGCTCGATCTCGGTGATCTGCCGGTCGTGCACGCGCAGCCGCAGCGCCAGCAGCGAGCCGTTGAACTTGTCGGCGTCGCGGTGATCTTCCTGGATGGTGGCGAGCACGGCCACCGACTGCGCCGGCACGTCGGTGACGAACAGCCGGTACTTGCCCTTGGCCTTCATCGTGTTCCACAGCCCATCGCCGATCAGCAGGCGCTGGCCGTCCTCGGTGAAACGCACATTGGGCGACAGCGGCACGGCCTTCGGGTCGTTCACCACCACGGCATCGAGATACCGCTCGACCATGCCCTCGAGACAGGCACGGTCGCAGGTGGCAGGCGCCGCGGCATGGGCGATGCCCGTGCAGGCGATGGCAGCCGCCCACAGCAGTGTCCGGTAGTTCATAACCCCTCCCTTATATGTTCGTTTGCGGGTCATTCTGCCCCATCGGTCTGCCAGGGTCGACGCTATCAGGGGGAACTTGATGGGCGGGCGGTGATCAGTTCGAAGCGCAGTTCGCCGTCCTCGTATTCGGTGCGCGTCATCCGCACCTGCATCGCAGGCTCGAGGTTGCGCGCCTTGAGTATGCGCACCTGCTCGCCACTGGCCACCCGCACGAGACAGGTGCGCCCCTCGCAACTGAGGACGGTGGCGGTGGTTTCGGATATCGACCTGACGTCGGCATGGTGTCCCCGGATGCCCCACCACACCAGGAACATGCACAGCGGTACGGCGACGGCCAGCAGCCGCGCCACGCTGTGCCCGCGCGCGAATCCGGCATCCTCTACGCCGCGCTGCTGGCGGCGCACAGCGGCTTCTCCATGAAGACGGAGTTGGGGTCTGGACGGTAATCGCCGAAGGGGCCGCGCTTCACATAGCCGGCACGCATGTAGAGACCCAGCGCCTCGGGCTGGCGGATGCCGGTCTCCAGCCGCATCAGCGTGCAGTGGTGCAGCAGCGCCTGCCTCTCGAGGTACTCCAGCAGTGAACTGCCGATGCCCCTGCCACGCGCCGCTGGCGGTACATACATGCGCTTGAGCTCGCCGTAGTCAGGCATCAGCACCACCGCCCCGCAGCCGCAGGGCTCGCCCGACCCATCGCGCGCCACTGCGAACAACACGCCCGGCGCCGTCAGCGCATGCATGTCGATGCCGTGATGGCTCTCTGCCGGATACAGCGGCTTCTGGTAGGCGTCGAGCGCGTCGATCAGCGCGACAATCGCCGGCGTGTCCGGTCGCTCGAGCGCGATGCGCATCAGAATGCCGGCGCGGCGCGCGCCGCCGCGGCCTTGATCGCGGCAGCATCCTGCGCCACCACGCGCCTGGCGATCACCGCGGCATCCACCGCCGCATTGAACCGGCGCAGGAATTCAGCGCGGGTTCTGTAGGTGGATTTCAGCGTCGCCGCATCGAACTTGCGCTGCGCTCCCGCGAGCGCGCACAGGCCCTGCGCGCGCGCATCGGCGCTGCGCGCGGTGCTGGCGCCCGCGTAAGCGGCCAGTGGCACATCAATCTGCGGCAGCCGGAAGCCGCCGCGCGCATTGCCCGCCGCATCGCGCAACACGGCGCCCGCGTCGCGCGCGATGCGCGGCTCGCGCGTCATCGGTATCTGCCGCACCAGCAGATCGTCGTACTGCTGCCAGATGGCGTTGAAGGCGTACGCCTGAGGGAAATCGCCGCGCGGCTCGCGGCACAGGTCGTCGGCCGGTGCGGTGCGCCCGGCGATGGTGAGATCGGCGGTGGCGGGTTGCCCGGCGGCGAACGGTCCCGAATGCGCCGCGCCGGCCAGCTCGTACAGTCGCAGCACGCCGGGCTCGTCCGCATCGTCGCGCGGGGGCCGCGCATCGCGCAGCACATCCGACTCGGTCATCACGGTGACGAAGGGTGCACCCATGGGCGGCGAGTGACGGCGCGCATCGTCGGCAGTCAGCGGCGCCGCACACTGGTTGATGGGTGCGGGCTGCGCCCCCGCGGCATCCAGATAGCCATCGAACACCGGCGCGCCATCGCCCAGGCGAAGTAGAGCGTGCAGCGCATTCACATAGGTGATGATGTAGCCGCCGGCATCCGCGTAGCCCGCGGCAATCAGGCGCTGCGGATTGAGCTGCAGCAGCGGATTTTCCTTGCTGGAGCTCCTCAGCAGCGCACCGACCTGCGCGATGAGGTCCCACGCCAGACCATCTTCGGCATCGGCCGAAGTCGCGCAGTCGCCGCTGTGCTGCAGGGCGAAGGAAACGCCCGCGTAACGCACCGGATCGAACCGCCGCAGCGCGGCCGCCGCCACGGGCTTCACCGTCACGCCCACCCAGGCATCGCCCGAGCGCGTGAACTGCTCCCAGGACAGTCCCCACAGCGGCGCGCTGTCGTACTGCTCCGAGGGATCCAGCAACTCGACGATCACGCGACCGCTGAATTTCGCGGCGTCCTTCGGGCGGCGCACGAGGATGCGCGTGGCATAGGGCACAGCCGCCTGGCGGGCCTTGACTGCCTCGGGCGCTCCCGCCGCCGACCAGTCATACACGGCGGCGTAGCCGCTGACCAACCACTCCGATTCCAGGTAGCCGCGCGCAGCGAGGTTCACCGGCGCCAGCGCATGATCGGCGCCGAGAAAGGGCCGGTTGGTGGGACTGGTGGGCAGCAGTGTCGCGCGGGGCGTTGGAACCAGCCGCGGCTCGGCGGCGCAAACGGGGGCACTGGTCAGCGTGGCGCTTCCCAGCACCAGGACCAGCAGCAATGGCAAACTTCGGCGCAGCATGGGCTGCATGACAGCCCAGCCCGGTGCGTACTGTCAAACGGAAGAACTGATGGCCGATCAACTGCTCGCAAGTTTCGATGACTTCATCTCGCGCTCCGCCGCCCGGCCGGGCAGCTCCCGCTTCATCGAGGCGGCCGGCATCCGCATGCACTACCTGGAATGGGCGGGTCCGCCTGGCGCGCCGGTGCTGCTGCTGCTCCATGGTTACCTCGCGCATGCGCACTGGTGGGATTTCGTCGCGCCCTGGCTGGCCGACAGCCACCGCGTCATCGCGCCGGATTTCGGCGGCATGGGCGACAGCGGCCACCGCCCCCAGTACCGGCATGGCGACTTCCACGCAGAGATCAACGCCCTGGTGGATGCGCTCGGCATCGGTGGCTGCACCGTCGCCGGCCACAGCTTCGGCGGCCGCGCGCTGCTGTATGCCTGCGCGCAGCGTCCCGAACAGTTCCGCCGCGCCATCGTGGTCGACTCGCGCCTGGGTTCGAAGGATGACCCGGTGCGCGGTTTCGACGAGGAATGGCGGCCGAAGAAGCGCTACTCCAGCGAGGAAACCATCCTCTCGCGCTTCACGCTGCGGCCCATCGAGCCCGCACCCGCGGCGGCGCTGCGGCACATGGCCCGCGCCTCGATCCGGCAGGAGGGCGACAGCTGGGTGTGGAAGTTCGACGAAATCGTCACGCGCCTGTACCAGGTGCCGAAGGACGCCCCCGGCGTGGACGACACAGTCGCCCTGCGCGGGATGCGCACGCCAGTGGACTTCATCTACGGGGAAATGAGCCGCGTGGTGACGCCTGCCCGGGCAGCACTGCTGGCGAACTGCCTGCCGGACGTGCGCTCGGTGACCGGCATCCCCTGCAGTCATCATCACCTGCCGGTAAGCCAGCCCATTGCGCTGCTGGCGGCCCTCAGGGTATTGCTGCAGCAGAAAGTGAGCTAGGCTCGCTGCGCATGAGCACCGAAACGCCGGCCCACCGGGCCTATATCCCCGCGCAGACGCGCCTGCCTGAATTCACGCTGCGCGCCGTCATCACCGGCACTCTGCTCGGCATCATCTTCGGTGCATCCTCGTTGTACCTGGTGCTGAAGGTCGGGCTCACCGTCAGCGCCTCCATCCCGGTGGCGGTCATTTCGATCACGCTGTGGCGCATGCTGTCGAAGTTCCGCATCCGCGACGCCAGCATTCTCGAGCACAACATCTCGCAGACGGCCGGCAGCGCGGGCGAGTCCATCGCCTTCGGCGTCGGCGTCACCATGCCCGCCATCCTCATCCTGGGCTTCGACCTGGAACTCACCCGTGTGCTGCTGGTGGCCGTGCTCGGCGGCCTGCTCGGCATCTTGATGATGATCCCGCTGCGGCGCGCGCTGATCGACAAGCAGCACGGCGTGCTCAAGTACCCGGAAGGCACGGCCTGCGCCGAGGTGCTGAAAGCCGGCGCCTCCGCGGAATCGGTGGCCGCCGCCGACCCGCTGGCGGCAGGCACCACCGTGGGCGGCATCAGCGCGCGCACCATCTTCACGGGCTTCGGCATCGGCCTTGCGTACAAGGCCATCAACGTGGCCTTCAAGGGCTGGAAGGACATCGCCGGCACCACTTTCGGTGCGCCGCTGAAGGGCGGCTCCATCGCCGCCGAGGTATCGCCGGAACTGCTGGGCGTGGGCTACATCATCGGCATGCGCATCTCGAGCTGGATGTTCGCCGGTGGCTTCATCACCTACATGCTGCTCATCCCGATGATCATGTTCTTCGGCGCGCATGTCCCCGATGCGCTGCCGCCGGGCACCAAGCCCATCAGCCAGATGAACGGCAGCGACATCCGCAACGCCTACGTGCTGTACATCGGCGCGGGCGCCGTGGCCACTTCCGGCATCATCATGCTGCTGCGCTCGCTGCCGCTGATCTGGAGCGGCATCCGCTCGGGTCTGTCCGATGTGCGCGCCGCGCGCGGCGGCGCCGGCCACACCGACCGGCGCCAGCAGGACATCCCGCTGAAATTCGTGGGCATCGGCATCCTGGTGCTGCTGGCGGTGATCATGGCTTCGCCGTCGCTGCACATGAACATCCTGGGCGCCATCCTCATCGTGCTGCTGGGCGCGCTGTTCGTGACGGTGTCCTCACGCCTCACCGGCGAAGTGGGCTCCACATCCAACCCCATCTCCGGCATGACCATCGCCACGCTGATGCTCACCTGTCTGGTGTTCCTCATCGTCGGCTGGACCGGCGGCGAGTGGTATGTCACCGCACTGTCGGTGGGCGGCATCGTCTGCATCGCCTGCTCCAACGGCGGCACCACCTCGCAGGACCTCAAGACCGGCTTCCTGATCGGCGGCACGCCGAAGCTGCAGCAGTATTCGATCCTGATCGGCGCCTTTGCTTCGGCGCTGCTGATGGGCCCGATCCTGCTGAAGCTCAACGAGAACGCCACCGTCTACGTGCCCGTGGCCGAGGTGGCGCCGCAGGGCCTTTCGACCACTGTGGCCGCGCTGGGCGAAAAGCGCGAATCACTGGTCGGCGCGCAGGCCAGGGAGGATTCCGCGAGCTACCACGTCTGGCACAAGACCGATCTGAACGGCGGCCCCGCCGGCAAGTATCTGGTCGATGATTCGGGCAAGGCCGTGTGGCTGGTCGACCCCGGCATCAACGGCGTGCACACCAAGCGCCCCGATGGCACCGACGTGCGCAAGTTCGACGCCCCCAAGGCCACGCTGGTCTCCTACATCATCAAGGGCATCCTCGATCGCCAGCTGCCCTGGGAACTGATCGTGTTCGGCGCGATGATCGCGCTGGCGATGGAGTTCTGCGGCATGCCCTCGCTGGTGATTGCGGTGGGCGTGTACCTGCCCATCTCCACCACCGCACCCATGTTCGTCGGCGGCCTGATCCGCTGGCTGATGGACCGGCGCATGCGCCGCAATCCCGACTTCGCCAAGCTCGATGAACACGAGTTCAATGCCGTGGCCGACCGCGGGCCGGGTGTGCTGTTCGCTTCGGGCTACATCGCCGGGGGCGCCATCGCCGGAATCTTGATCGCCTTCCTCGCCGGCGTGATGGGTGACTTCGACGCGGCGCTGCAGCGCTGGGCCACGGGCCACAACCCCTTCTACGAGGGACCGTTCGCGGACCTGCTGACGCTGGTGCCCTTCCTCGGGCTGACGTTGCTGCTGTGGCTCGTTGCCAGGGGCAGTTGGTTGTCCGGCGGCAACTCAGCTACCAAGTGAGCCTTGCCAGGGGAAGCTGGCTTTCGGGCGGCGATTCCGCCGCGAAGTAATCCGGTCGGCCGGGTCAGTGCCGGCGGTGTCTGCACGCCGCCTGCCAGGCGGTGTGCACGCTCAACCGGGTGATAGCCAGGGGTTTGCGGCAACGGACGCACATCGTCCGGTTATCCGCGTTTTCCGCTCCGCACCGTGGGCAGTACATCCGTGAGTCCCGTGGCTTCGATACGGGAAGATTCTGCCACAGCGACGCCGGGCGCCGGCAATCCATTTTGGGTGGAATTGCCCAAATTCACATGTGTGGAAGTGCCGGCGGTCACTCTTTCGCATGGCGGTGCGAAGCCGCCGTCAACCGGTCGAGCACGCCCATCATCACCGCGGAGACCACGAAGGTCAGGTGGATGATCACGTACCACATCAGTGATTCGTTCTCGACCTTGTCGGCTTCCATGAACTTGCGCAGCAGATGGATCGAGGAAATGGCCACGATCGAGGCGGCCACCTTCAGCTTCAGCGAGCCGGCGTCGAGCTTGCCCAGCCAGCCGAGCGTGTCGGAGCCGCTCTGGAGGTCGATCTTCGACACGAAGTTCTCGTAGCCCGAGAACATCACCATGACGATGAGGCCGGCAACCAGCGCAAGGTCCACCAGCGCCAGCAGCGACAGCACCACATCGGCCTCCGACAGCGCGTTCACATGCATCAGCGCATGGAACAGCTCTTCGAAGAACTTGATGCCGAGCACGACCAGCGCGAGCGACAGGCCGAGGTAGACGGGCGCGATCAGCCAGCGGCTGGCGAAGAACAGTCTTTCGATGGTGCGTTCGATCATGCGCCGATTATAGAGACCGGCGCTCCGCGCGTAAGCGTGCTGCCGGCACCAGCCAGCGCATAGGCATTGCGGCCGAAGACCACGCCATGCAGCTGCCGGTCGAAGCGATAGGACTTGAGCGTGGCCAGCGGCTCTTCACTGGCGCGCACACCGGTATCGGGATTGATGGTGGTGATGGCGCAGCGTGTGCAGGCCTTGGTGAGCTGCAAGCGCACCGGGCCCGATTCGAGCTGCTCCGCCGCGTCCTCCGCATAGGCGCCCACGCCATCGAGCAGTATGTTGGGGCGAAAGCGCCGTACGTCGAGCGCCTGGCCCACGCGGGCCGAAACCTCATCGACGGAAGCCTGCGACAGCACCAGCAGCGGATAGCCATCGGTGAAGCGCGTGGCCACTTCGCGACCGCTGGTCCAGCGCGGGTCGGAAAGCCGCTGCTGCGCGGGATCGAAGCGCACCAGTCGCAGCGGGCGCCCGAGAAAATCCGACAGGAACTGCGCGGCCTCGCGGCCGGCGTCGAAAGCCCTGCAGTGCGCGCTCCACACCTGCACGGCGACGTTCTCGCCGCCATGATCGAGCGCAACGTCGATGCCTTCGCCCGAGGCGACCGATATGCGCAGCCGGCCATCCCCGATGGTGGTGGACAGCAGCGCAAGCCGGCTTTCCTCGCGCTGCGTGAGGAACCGGCCGGCCGGATCCACGATCATCCATTCGCGGTCGTGCCGGAAACCCTGCGGCGTGAGCTCCACTTGCCCGCATTCGATGCCGGCGGCCGACTTGACGGGGTAGATGAAGAGGCGCGAGAGGCAGCTCACGCCGAACGCGCCGGATTGCCGCGCGACGGCTGCTCCGGGGCCTCGCGGCGCGCATCGATCTCAAGCCCGCCCACGCAGCGCTCGAGATAGCCGCGCAGTTCCATCACCTCATGCGGGGACAGCCGCGACAGCATCTGCGTCATCACCGGCGCACCGGCACCGCGCGCGGCGTTCAGCCGCTCGAGGCCGGCGGGCAGCAGGAACCAGCGGTCGGCGCGGCGGTTGTGCGGATCGGGCCGGCGCTCCACCGAACCCTCGCGTTCCAGCCTGCGCAGCAGGCCGGTCATGGTCTGCGCGGTGACCAGCAGACTGCGCGCCAGCCTTGCGCCCGCGACGCCCGGCTCCTGCTGCAGCTGATCGAGGGTGACCAGATGTGCAAATGACAGGTCGCTGCTGCGGCGAAGCCGCTCGTCGACCTGATGCCGGAACTGGTGCATCAGCCGCTTGAGCAGGAAGGTGATCTGCTCTTCGGGGGTGCGCTGGCAGGAGCGTTGCGAGGTCACGTTTGGATGTATCGGGAAACTTGCCAAAGCTAAGGTGCCTGATAATATATCAGTCACCTGATATCAGACAAGCCGAGCTTACCGATGCGCAAGGACCCGACGCCCTATCTGCGACCCCGTCGTCTGCAGAAAGTTCTCATCATCGCCATCACTGGCGCGGCGCTCGCGGCAAGCGGCTGCAACCGGAACAAGGTGGCCGAAGGCGCGGCCCAGGGCGGCCCGACGGCCAGCCAGGGCGTGAACGCGGGCAACAAGCCCGCAGGCGCGGCCGGCGCCAATGGCGGCCGCCCCAGCACGGCCTCGATGACCATCACCACCACCCAGGTGAAGAGCGAGGACATCGTCCGCACTGTGCCGGCCACCGGCTCCATCTATCCCTGGCAGGAAGTGATCATTGGCGCCGAGGTCGGCGGCTACCGCGTGGCTGAAGTGCTGGTGGACGTGGGCACCCGCGTCGCGAAAGGCCAGCCACTGGTGCGCCTGGCCGGCGACATGCTGCAGGCTGACCTCGATTCCAAGCGCGCGGCGCTGCGCAGCGCGCAGGCTTCCGAAGTGAACGCCGCGGCCGCGCTGCGCCGTGGCGAGCAGGTGCAGACCTCCGGCGCGCTGTCGGCAGCCGACCTCGACAAGCTCAAGGCCGACCACATCGCCGCCCAGGCGCGCGTGGAAACGGCGCGCGCCGACCTCACCACCTCCGAACTGCGTGCGCGCTATGGCACGGTCACCGCTCCCGACAGCGGCGTGATCACCTCGCGCACCGTCAGCGTGGGGCAGATCGCGCAGGCGGGCACCGAGATGCTGCGCATGCTGCGCCAGAACCGCGTGGAATGGCGCGCCGAGGTACCCGAGGCCCAGCTTTCGCGCATCAAGGTGGGCCAGGCCGCCACCATCACCGCGGTGGATGGCTCCGTGCTGAAGGGGCGCGTGCGCGCGGTGGCGCCGACGGTGCAGACCACCAACCGCACCGGCCTGGTGTACGTGGACATCATCGGCGAAGGCGCGCGCCCGGGCATGTTCGCGCGCGGCCAGATCGACGTGGGCAAGGGCCCGGCACTGCTGCTGCCGGTGTCGAGCGTGGTGATGCAGGACGGCTACAGCTATGTGTTCGTGCTGAAGGGCAAGGCCATGGTGGAGCGCCGTCGCGTGCAGCAGGTGGGCGTGCATGGCGATGACATGGAGATCGCCGATGGCGTCACCGCCGGGGAAGTGATCGCGGTGAAGGGCGCCGGCTTCCTCAAGGACGGCGACACGGTCACCGTCAACAACGCCGCGCCTGCGGCATAGTCCGGAGCCGCCGGTGAATTTCGTCATTTGCATGGCAGGCGTCATGCGGGGTTGCATGCCGTGAACTTCGTGACGTGGTCGATCCGGAACCCTGTTCCGGTGGTGATGATGTTTCTCGCGCTGGTATTCGGCGGCTTGTGGGCCTTCCCGAAGCTGCAGGTGCAGGACCAGCCCGACATCAGTTTCCCGAACGTGTTCGTGCGCGTGGGCTATGCCGGTGTGCCGCCCTCGCAGATGGAAACCGAGATCACGCGCAAGGTCGAGGACGCGGTCTCGAACATCGTCGGCATCGAGGACATCAACTCCACGATCACCACCGGCAGCTCGCAGACCGTCATCCAGTTCCAGTTCGGCACCGACCTGCAGCAGGCCATGGACGACGTGCGCGACGCGGTGTCGCGCATCCGCCCCGATCTGCCCATCGACGCCACCGAGCCTTACATCGGCCGCGCCACCACGGCCGGCGCCGCCATCATCGCCTTCGGCGTCAGCGCCGAGAACATGAGCGACACCGAGCTGTCGTGGTTCGTCGACCTGAACGTGATGCGCGAGATCAGCTCGGTGCCCGGCGTCGGCCAGGTGAACCGCATCGGCGGCGCCACGCGCGAGGTGCGCGTGGACCTCGACCCCGACCGCATGGCCTCGCTGGGCGTGACCGCCGGCGAGGTGTCGAGCCAGCTCCTGCGCACGCAGGTGGAGCTGCCCGGCGGCGAGACGCGCATCGGCTCGCAGGAACAGAGCGTGCGCACGCTGGGCACCATCTCCAACGTGCAGGACCTGGCGGCCCTGCGCATCCCGCTGCAGGATGGCCGCAGCGTCCGCCTCGATTCCATCGCCGATGTGCGCGACCAGGCCGCCGAGGTCAAGCAGGTGGCGCTGCTCGACGGCAAGCCGGTGATCGGCTTCGAAGTGCAGCGCGCCTGGGGTGAAGGCGCCCTGCAGGTGGCGGACCGCACGCGCGAAGCGGTGCAGCAGCTGCAGAAGAAGTACCCCAACATCAAGATCACCGAGCTGTACACGCAGGCCGAGTACATCCGCGACAGCTTCCACAGCTCGATGGAAATGCTGGCGGAAGGTGCGCTGCTGGCCATCCTCGTCGTCTGGTTCTTCCTGCGCGATGTCCGCGCCACGCTGATCTCGGCCGTGGCGCTGCCGCTGGCCATCATCCCCACGTTCTGGGCGCTGAAGATGTTCGGCTTCTCGATGAGCACCATGACCATGCTGGCGCTGTCGCTGGTGGTGGGCATGCTGGTCGACGACGCCATCGTCGAGGTCGAGAACATCGTGCGCCACCTGCGCATGGGCAAGCCGCCGCTGCAGGCGGCCACCGACGCGGCCATCGAGATCGGCCTGGCGGTGGTGGCCACCACCTTCACGCTGTGCGCGGTGTTCGTGCCGGTGGCGTTCATGGATGGCGTGCCGGGCCAGTTCTTCAAGCCCTTTGCCTTCACCGCGACGATCGCCGTGCTGTTCTCGCTGCTGGTGGCGCGAATGCTCACGCCGATGATGGCCTCGAAGTACATGAAGCCCTATCACGAGGAGGAAGCGCCTGGCCGCTTCATGCTGTGGTACCTGGGCAAGGTGCGGTGGGCGCTGTCGCATCGCAAGACCACCATGGCCGCGGTGACGCTGCTGATGATCGGCACGTTCTTCATCGCCTCGACGCTGCCCACCGGCCTGCGCCCGCCGCCGGACAACGGCTTCTTCAACATCAACGCCAGCCTGCCTCCCGGATCGCGGCTGCAGGACACCCGCGCCGTGGTGGACGCAGTCCGAGAGCGACTGAAGGACGACAAGAACGTCACGCGCATCTGGGCCATCGTCAACACCCGCAGTGCCAACATCGGCATCGTGCTCGTGGACAAGAAGCACCGCGAGAAGCAGCAGCAACAGTTGCAGCGCGAGTTCCTCGCCAGGGTCCGCGACATCCCCGGCGCCAGGTTCTCGGCGGGGGGCGGCAATTTCGGCGGCGGCGGACTGCAGCTGGAAATCACCGGCGACGACTCCAACGTGCTCGCGGCCGCCGCCGCGCAGATCGAGCGCGAGCTGCGCGCCGTGCCGGGCTTCTCGAACGTGAGCACCAGCGCGAGCCTGGTGCAGCCGGAGATCGTGGTGCGGCCGCGGCCGGAGCGTGCCGCGGAACTTGGCGTGACCACCGCCGCGATCAGCCAGGCCACGCGCATCGCCACCAGCGGCGACGTCTCCAACAACCTGGCCAAGATGAACCTGCCGGACCGGCAGATCCCCATCCTGGTGCGCCTGAACGACAAGGCGCGCTCGAACCTCGACCAGATCCGCCTGCTCAACGTGCCCTCGCGCTTCGGGCCGGTGCCGCTGGTGAACGTGGCCGATGTGTACTTCGGCGCGGGCCCGGCGCAGATCACGCGCTACAACCGCAGCCGCAACATCACCATTTCGGCGGACCGCGGCGTGATCCCCCTGGGCCAGGCGACGCAGATCGCACGCAACCTGCCGGCGATGAAGAACCTGCCCGCCGGCGTCCGCCCGCTGGAGACTGGTGAGGCCGAGTTCCAGGGTCGCATCTTCGGCAGCTTCATCCTCGCGATGATCACCGGCATCTTCTGCATCTACGCGCTGCTGGTGCTGCTGTTCCACGACGTGATCCAGCCGGTCACCATCCTCTCGGCGCTGCCGCCGTCCGCGGGCGGCGCGTTCCTGCTGCTGTGGCTGCTGAAGATGGACCTCTCGCTACCGTCGCTGATCGGCCTCCTGATGCTGATGGGCATCGTCACCAAGAACTCCATCCTGCTGGTGGAGTACGCGGTGATGGCGCGGCGCGAACGGGGACTCCCGCGTGCCGACGCGCTGATCGACGCCTGCTCCAAGCGCGCGCGTCCCATCGTGATGACCACCATCGCGATGGCCGCCGGCATGCTGCCCATCACGCTCGGCCTGTCGGGCGACGCCGCGTTCCGCGCGCCGATGGGCGCCGCGGTCATCGGCGGCCTGGTCGCCTCCACGGCGCTGTCGCTGTTCGTGGTGCCGGTGATCTACACGCTGATGGATGACTTCGAGCACCGCGTGAAGCGGCTGTTCAGCCGGGTGAAGCCCAAGCGCGCGGCAGCGGCGGAGACCGCGGCGCCGTGACGGTCGAGCCGCGGCCTGCGCGACTCGCGCGCAGGCGCGGCGCTCAGCGTGGCGCCGCCAGTCCCTCGACGGCGCGCTCGAACAGCGCGCTGTTGTCGGTATTGCTGGTGGCGCAGTAGTCGAGGTCGCGCAGCAAGCCGTCGGCCACCGCATAGATCATCGCGTGCACGGCCACGTTCTGGCCGCGCGCCCATGCATCCTGGACGATGGTGGTGCGGCAGACGTTATGCGCCTGCTCCAGCACGTTTAGCTCGCACAGGCGGTCCAGGGCCCGCTGTCCGCCGCCGGCCAGCAGTGCGGGATGCCGGTCGCGTATGTCCTGCACATGGCGCAGCCAGTTGTCGATGAGCCCGAAGGACTGCGAGGTCAGCGCCGCGGCGATGCCACCGCAGCCGTAGTGGCCGGTGACGATGATGTCCTCCACCTTCAGCACATCCACCGCGTACTGGATCACCGACAGACAGTTGAGGTCGGTGTGCACCACGAGGTTGGCCACATTGCGATGCACGAACAGTTCGCCCGGCGCCAGGTCGACGATCTCGTTGGCGGGCACGCGGCTGTCGGCGCACCCGATCCACAGGTAGCGCGGCGACTGCTGCGCCACCAGCCGACCGAAGAACTGGGGATCGCGGCGCGTGGTCTCTTCGGCCCAGCGGCGATTGTTGTTCAACAGCTGTTCGAGTCGCTTCATGACCGCGATGGTAGCATCGGCGAGATGAGCGACATCGACGTCATCATCGTCGGCGCCGGCGCGGCCGGTATCGCGGCGGCGCGACGGCTGGTTGCCGCAGGCAAGCGCTGCGTGCTGCTCGAGTCTCGGGCCAGGCCCGGCGGACGCGCCGTCACCGATCACAGTCTCGACGCGCCGGCGGACCTGGGAGCTGCCTGGCTGCACTTCGCCGATACCAATGCCTGGACCGACATCGCCGTGAAGGCCGGTTGCGAGGTCATCCGCACCGACCCCGGCTGGGGACCGGCAGCCTGGGTAGGCAATACGCCGCCTGACGCGGAGGCGCGCAGGCTCGCCGCTCAGGGCTACGAGCGCTACTACGCGCTGATCGATGCGGCCGCAGCGGCGGGACGCGATGTGCCGCTCACCGAGATACTGCCGCAGGACGGCTACCGCGCCCGCTTCGATGCGGTGATGACCTGGGCCGTGGGCGTGGAAAGCGCCGAGGTATCCACGCTCGACCTGGCGCGCTATGCCGAATCCCGGCAGAACTGGGCCGTGCGCGAGGGCCTCGGCACCGTGGTGGCGCATGCCGCCGACGGCCTCGATGTGCGGCTGCAAGCCGCGGTCACGGTCGTCGACTGGTCGGGCGGTACGGTGCGCGTCGAGTCGACCGCCGGCTCGCTGACGGCGCGCGCGGTCATCGTTACGGTGCCCACCAGCGTGCTGGCTCACGGCGCCATTCGCTTTGCACCCACCCTGCCCGCCGCATGGCGCGACGCGGCGGAGAACCTGCCGCTGGGCGTGGTGAACAAGGTGTTCTTCGCGCTGGCGCCGGGCAGTTTCGATCCCGGCGACGCGCGACAGTTCATCGGCAGCGCCAACACCTCGCGCACCTGCAGCTACTCGCTGTTCCCGGCGAAGCAGCCCTTGCTGGGGGCGTTTTTCGGCGGCAACCTGTCGAAGGAACTCGAGGCGAAGGGACTGCTGGAGCAGTTTGCGCGCGACGAACTGCGCAGCATATTCGGCGCGAAGATCGACTCGTTGCTGGGCGCGGCGCGCTGCACGGCCTGGGGCAGTGATCCCTGCTCGCTGGGATCCTATTCCGCGGCCCGCCCGGGGCATGCCGCTGCCCGAAACGTGCTGGCACAGCCCGTGGCACCCAACCTTTGGATTGCGGGCGAGGCCTGCTCCACGGAGTATTACGGCACATTGCATGGCGCGTGGCTGTCGGGCACGGCGGCGGCCGAGGGGCTGTGCAGGGAAAACTGAGCCTCAAGAATCGCCGCCCGCGGCCGATACAGCTGCTGTTCCTCTCAATCAATTCCGGGACGGCAGATCATGGATCTGGACAAGGCGATCGCGAAACACGCGGAATGGAAAGTCAAACTGCGCTCGGCCATGAGCCAGAAGCAGAACCTGAATGCCGCGGATATCGCTCGCGACAATTGCTGCGATCTGGGCGTGTGGCTGCACGGCCCGGCCCGGCACAAGCTCGCGGCGCTGGAAAGCTACAGGAATTGCGTGACCAGCCACGCGACGTTCCATGTGCAGGCGGGCCGCGTGGCCACGGCCATCAACGCCGGCCGCTACACCGATGCCGACGCCATGCTCGGCGCCGAGTCCCCCTATGCGCGCGCCTCGAATGAGGTCGTGATGGCCATCCGCCGGCTGAAGAAAGAAGTGGTGTAGCCGCTTCAGGATTTCTGGGCGGCCACCCAGCGGGCGAAGGCTTCCTTGTCGGCGGGCTCGACCACCGCCGACGACGGCGGTGACGCCACCCAGGATTTCATCGACTGCAGCAGCACGCCCGCATACGAGGGGTTGGACTTCTGCAGCGTGGCGTAGGCCTCGCGCGCCTGCGTGAGCCGGCCGGTGAGCAGGTACAGCTCGGCGCGGTATTCGATCGCCTCGGGATAATCCGGCTCCAGCTTCAGCGCCGCGTCGTAGGCCGTCAGTGAATCTTCGAAATCCCCCAGCCGACGGCTGGTGTAGCCCAGCAAATTCCAGGCCTCCTTCATGTTCGGGTCGGCCGCCACCACGGTGCGGAACCGTTCACGTGCCTGCGAGAAGCCTTCCTTCACGGCTTCCGCAGCTTCGCGCGCGGCGGCCCCCTTCAGGTTCGCGGCAGAGGTCTCCCGCGCCATCGCCTTTTCATAGAACTCGTAGCCCACGTTGTAGTTCAGCCGCGCCTTCATGGCGCTGTCGGCCGACAGATCGGGCGCCGGGGTGGACGTGATCACGCCATTGGCATCGGGCACGGCGGCACAGGGCAGCGCCACCGCCGCGAGCATGGCTGCAATCCAGAAAAAGCGTTGTTTCATCATTCGCTCTCAAGGTGGAACCACCGAAGAATACCCGTAAAATGTGCCTCATGAGTCTGTCGCTGCGCGAACAATTATTGAAAGCCGGGCTGGTGTCCGAACAGCAGGTGCAGAAGGCCGAGCGCGAACAGCGCCAGCAGCAGCATCGCGGCACGCAGAACGTGCCCAAGGACAAGCGCCGCAATCCGGGGCCCACGCCACAACAGGTTGCGGCGCAGAAGGCGGCGGCGGAAAAGGCCGCCAGGGACGCGGAGCTGAACCGCAAGAAGCAGGAAAAGGCCGAGCGCCGCGCCCGCTTCGCGGAAATCCGCCAGCTCGTGGAGCAGCACCATGTGCCGCGGGTGGAAACCGACGACTTCTACAATTTCCAGGATGGCACCAACATCCGCCGCGTGCCGGTCAATCCGGAGCTGCGCGCACGGCTGATCGCCGGCGAACTGGC
>JAXMGX010000008.1:0-231283 GCA_046347045.1 Steroidobacteraceae bacterium | reverse complement strand
CGTGGTGGCGGGCTTGTACCCGACGTCCCTGACGAGGTCCTCCACGTCAGCATAGGTATCCGGCACATCGCCGAGCTGCAGCGGCAGCATGTTCTTCTCGGCCTTCTTCCCCAGGCACTTCTCCAGCGTCTCGATGTAGTGCGAGAGGTCCACCGGCTGGTTGTTGCCGATGTTGTATACGCGATACGGGGCGCTGCTGGTTGCCGGGTCGGGATTGTTGCTGTCCCAGTTCGGGTCGGGCGTGGCGATGCGATCCAACGCGCGCACCACACCTTCGGCGATGTCCTCCACGAAGGTGAAATCACGCTTGTGGTGCCCGTGGTTGAACACGTCGATGGGCTTGCCCGCGATGATGTTCTTGGTGAACAGGAACAGCGCCATGTCGGGCCGGCCCCAGGGACCATACACCGTGAAGAACCGAAGACCGGTGACCGGCAGCTTGAACAGCGCCGCATACGTGTGGGCCATGAGTTCGTTGGCGCGCTTGGTGGCGGCGTAGAAGCTCAAGGGGTGCGTTGCGGCTTGGTGCACCGAGAACGGCATGCTGGTAGTGGAGCCGTACACCGAGCTGGTGGAGGCGTAGACCAGGTGCTGTACGCCGTTGTGGCGGCAGCCTTCCAGCACGTTCAGCGTGCCGGTCACATTGCTGTCCACGTAGGCCTGCGGGTTCTCCAGCGAATAGCGCACGCCGGCCTGGGCGGCCAGGTGCACCACCCTTTCGAACTTCTCGCGCTTGAACAGTGCAGCCATGCCCGCGGCATCGGCCAGATCGAGCTTTGCGAAGCTGAAGCCGTTGCGCGGCGTAAGGCGCGCCAGGCGCGCCTCCTTCAGCTTCGGGTCGTAGTAGGCATTGAGGTTGTCGAGGCCGACCACCTCATCGCCGCGATCCAGCAGCCTGCGGGAAACAGTGGACCCGATGAAACCCGCTGCGCCGGTAACCAGAACTTTCACGCTGCTGGGTCCTTACAGCCGGCCGTCGGCTTGGCCGCGCTTGAACACATGCTTGATGTCGTAGATGACGCTCTTGGGCTTCAGCAGCTTGCGCACGCCTCGCACGCCCATGTCCTTGAACTGGTTGTGCGCCACGGCCATCACCGCGCCATCGTATTTCGTGCGGCCCAGCTTGCGGATCGGCGCCACGCCGTATTCGTGCTTGGCCTCCTTCACGTCGATCCAGGGGTCGTAAACGTCCACCTTGGCGCCGTAGCCCTGCAGCTCGCGGATGATGTCGATGACCTTCGAATTGCGCAGGTCGGGGCAGTTTTCCTTGAACGTTAGCCCCAGCACCAGGATGCGCGCGCCCTTCACGTGGATGCGCTTGCTGGTCATGAGTTTGACCACCTCGCCCGCCACGTACAGCGACATGTTGTCGTTGAGGCGGCGGCCGGCCAGGATCATCTCGGGGTTGTAGCCGATCTCCTGCGCCTTGTGGGTGAGGTAGTACGGGTCCACGCCGATGCAGTGGCCGCCCACCAGGCCCGGGCGGAATGGCAGGAAGTTCCACTTGGTGCCGGCGGCCAGCAGCACTTCCTCGGTGTCGATGCCCAGGCGGTTGAAGATCAGCGCCAGCTCGTTGATCAGCGCGATGTTCACGTCGCGCTGGGTGTTCTCGATCACCTTGGCGGCCTCGGCCACCTTGAGGCTCGATGCCTTGTGGGTGCCGGCCGTGATGATGCTTCGGTACAGCTCGTCGACGAAGTCGGCCACTTCGGGCGTGGAGCCCGAGGTCACCTTCTTGATGCTGGGCAGGCGGTGCTGCTTGTCGCCCGGGTTGATGCGCTCGGGGCTGTAGCCGGCGAAGAAATCCTTGTTGAACTTGAGGCCCGACACCTTCTCGAGGATGGGGATGCAGATTTCCTCGGTGCAGCCGGGATACACCGTCGATTCGTAGATGACGATGTCGCCCTTCTTGAGCACGGTACCCAGCGAGGCGCTGGCCTTCTCGAGCGGGGTAAGGTCCGGGCGCTTGTAGTCGTCGATGGGCGTGGGAACCGTGACGATGAACACGTTGCAGCGCCTGAGGTCCTTCACGTCGGCCGTGTAGGTGAGGTGCGTGGCGCTCTTGAGCTCCTTGCGATCCACCTCGAGCGTGCTGTCCTTGCCGGCGGCCAGCTCCTTGATGCGGGGAACCTTGAGGTCGAAGCCGGTGGTCTTGTACTTGCGGCCGAACTCCACGGCCAGCGGCAGGCCAACGTATCCCAGGCCGACCACGCCGATGCGGGTCTTGCGCAGATTGAACATTCCCGATCCTCTTACGTAATTACCGGCATTATTGCCACAAGGCCTTGCCACCGCTGGCCTTGCTTATCACTTTCATCATCTCGTCGTGGGCCTGCCGTTCCGCGGCCGTGGCCTCGATCACACGCAGCGGCGCGGACATGGCCGGAATTCCGACGACGGTCACGGACTTCGCGGGCGTGGCCGCCCTCACCGCCTCGTCGAGCGCCAGCGCGCTCTGGCCACCGGTCATCGCCAGGTACACATCGGCGAGGATGCGGGCGTCGAGCAGCGCGCCGTGCAGCTGCCGGTGCGAGTTGTCGATGGAGTAGCGCTTGCACAGCGCGTCGAGGCCGTTGCGCTGGCCGGGGTGCATTTCGCGCGCCAGCGCCAGGGTATCGAGCACGCCGCAGCGGCTGCGCACGCGGATGGGGTCGGCGCCGGTGAGCCTGGCCCAGAGGTTCATCTCGGCATCGAGGAACGCAAGATCGAAGGGCGCGTTGTGGATGACCAGCTCCGCGCCATCGATGAATTCGATGAGTCTGGCGGCCACCTCGGCGAACTTCGGCTTGCCGGCCAGTTTCTCGAGCGTCATGCCGTGCACGGCGGCGGCGCCGGCGTCGATCTCGCGCTCGGGGTTCAGGTATTCGTGGAAATGCCGGCCGGTGGCGCGGCGGTTCACCACTTCAACGCAGCCGATCTCGATGATGCGGTGACCGAGATGCGGCTCAAGACCGGTGGTCTCGGTATCCAGGACGACTTGTCTCATCGCGTGGATGGTACCGCAAGCATCGCGTCTATCGCCGCATTGGCCAGCGCATCCACATGCTCGTTGCCTGCGTTGCCGTCGTGGCCGCGCACCCATTGCCACTTGATCCGGTGCGGCGCGCGGGCTTCATCCAGCGCCTGCCACAGATCGACGTTCTTCACCGGCTTCCTGTCGGCCGTGCGCCAGTCGCGGCGCTTCCAGTTGGGCAGCCATTCTTCGATGCCGGTGCACACGTACTTCGAATCGGTGTAGAGGATGACATCGACGGGCCGCTTCAGCGCGCGCAACGCCTCGATCGCCGCCATCAGCTCCATGCGGTTGTTGGTGGTCTGTGCCTCGTAGCCCGACAGCTCGCGCCGCGCATCGCCCGCAATCAGCAGCGCTCCCCAGCCTCCGGGGCCCGGATTGCCGCGACAGGCTCCGTCCGTGTAGATCTCCACGGGCTTTGCGCCCGCACCGCCGGCACTCATTGGCTGTTGCGCGCGGTGGGCTCGGGCAGCGCTCCCACTACGCGCCGCCGTTCGCGGAAGAAGCGATGCCGCAGCGGGGTCATGCGGTACACATGCTTGCGGGCGCGGATCATCCAGGCGCCGGCCGGCAGCGGATTCATCAGCCCGCGGCGCAGGATGCGGCGCGCGCCGGGGTTGTCTTCGGCCCAGGGCCGGCAGTACAGGTAGGTGCGCTCCAGCACGATCTCGTAGCCCAGCAGGCGCAGCCAGTCGCAGACGCGGCGCGCGCCCAGGAGGCGCTGCAGACCGGGCGGAAAGCCTTCACGGGCGGCAGCGGCCCGCAGCCCCCACAGGCTCGCAGGCCGGAAGCCCAGGATGATGATCTGACCCTCGCCGGTGAGCACGCGATCGGCCTCGCGGACCACGGCCTGGGGGTCGACCTCGAATTCCAGCGTGTGCGGCAGCAGCACGGCGTCGATGCAGGCGGTCTGCACCGGCAAGGCGTCGAGGCGCGCCATCAGGTCGACGGCGCCGCCCGGCTGCTCCGCGATCACGGTCTGGCGCCGGGTGCGGCTGGCGGCGAGCAGCTCCCGCGAGCCACCCCAATTGCCGAGCTGCAGCAACTCCAGGCCGAAAATCTCGTCCAACAGGCTGCGCAGCAGCGTCGCCTCGGCGGTGACGAGCTGGCGACCCAGCGAGGATGACACCCATTCAGAGGGTCTGCAGGCGCCCATGGAATATGAAAAAAACCTTGGCAATTCTGTGACATCGCCGGTTAAATACCGGCCGGAAAAATCATAGGCTGTTATCGGGTGCCGTGCCACGACTTGACCGTGGCCAGGCCATTGCATCTGACATTCCTCCGCGGGGGTGCAACGACGTGATCCGGGTTTGGCGGTTCCGAATGGGGGACAAGACGGCGGTGCTTCCGGCGGCGCTTCTGGCGCTGCTGGCGGGGTGTTCGAGCCTGCCTCAGGCCCCCACCCGTGGTGCCAGTCCGGTCGCGGCCCAGTCCCCGGCCAATCCCAGCATCCCCTCGCCGGTGCCGGTGGGGGTCAGGCCTTCCGGCCGCGCGCCCTCGCCCGAAGCAGAGGCCGAACTGGCCGCCATCGTCGCCCCTGCCGACCTGCCCACCCCTGAGCCCATGGTGCCCCCCGGCGACCTGCTCGAACGGGTCCGGGCGGGCCTGGCGCTGGGCGAGGTGCGCAATGCCCGCATCGACCGCGAGGCGGCCTTCTTCGCCGCCAATCCGGAATACGTGGAGCGGGTGTTCACGCGCGCCGCACCCTACCTGCACTACATCGTGGGCGAGGTGGAGCAGCGCGGCCTGCCGCTGGAACTGGCGCTGCTGCCCATCATCGAGAGCGCCTTCCAGCCCTACGCCTACTCGCGCGCCCGGGCCGATGGCCTGTGGCAGTTCATCGCCTCCACCGGCGGTCGCTTTGGCCTGAAACAGGACTGGTGGTATGACGGCCGCCGCGACGTGGTGGCGGCCACGCAGGCCGCGCTCGACTACCTCACCTACCTGCACGACATGTTCGATGGCGACTGGCTGAATGCCATCGCCGCCTACAACTGCGGCGAGGGCAATGTCGCGCGCGCCATCCGCCGCAACCAGCTTGCGAAGCGGAAAACCGACTTCTGGAACCTGAAGCTGCCGGCCGAAACGCGTGCCTATGTGCCGCGCCTGCTGGCGATGCGCGACATCGTGGCCGATCCGGAGAAGTACGGGCTGTCGATCGAGGGCATGCCGGACCTCCCCTATTTCGTGAAGGTGGAGACCGGCGGCCAGATCAGCATCGAGGTGGCGGCTGAACTGGCGGGCGTGACCACCGCCGAGATGTACGACCTGAATCCGGCCTACCACCGCTGGGCCACCGATCCCACGGGTCCCCATGTTCTGCTGGTGCCCGTGGAATCGGCCGAGGCCTTCCGCGAGAGTCTGCTGCAGCTAACTCCCGATCAGCGCATGCGCGTGGAGCGTTACACGGCGCGCGCCGGCGATACCATCACCGGCATTGCGCAGCGCTTCGGCACCACCGCTCAGCATCTGCGCGAATTGAATGACTTCCCCGCACCGGCCAACACCGTGGCCGAGGGCGTCGAACTGCGCGTACCCTCGGCCGTGGCTGCGCTGCCGCCACAGGTGCTGCAGGCTGCCGCGCGCGTCGACAACCGCGGCCGCCGCACGCAGACCGTACGCGCCGTGCATGTGGTGCGCCGGGGCGATTCGCTCTGGTCGATCGCGCAGCGACACAACATGGACGTGGTGACGCTGGCCAGCCTCAACCGCATCGCGCCCAACGACACGCTGCGCGCCGGGCAGCGCCTGGTGCTGCATTCGCAGGATGCCGCCGGCACCGAGGGCGCGGCGGGCACGGGCAACAGCCGGCGGGTGACCTACGTGGTACGGCGTGGCGACACGCTGTTCGACATCGCCCGCACGCTGAAGGTGCCGGTGGGTTCGCTGCGCGAGTGGAACAACCTCAATGGCAACGCCATCCGCGCCGGGCAGAAGCTGGTGGTCTACGTGCGGCGCCGGTCCTGAGCGACTCGCGCTAGAATCCGCAGGCCGTTTCATCACTCAAGGGCTCACATGGGCATTCTGGCTGGCAAGCGCGCGCTGATCGTCGGCGTCGCGACGGACCGTTCCATCGCCTGGGGCATCGCCCAGGCCATGCACGCGCAGGGCGCGGAGCTGGCCTTCACCTATGGCATGGAGCGCCTGAAGGATCGCGTGACGCCGCTGGCGGAATCGGTGGGCTCGAAGATCGTGCTGCCGCTGGATGTCACCGTCGATGCGCAGATCGATACGGTATTCGCGGAACTGAAGCGCGTCTGGGGCAGCTTCGACATTCTGGTGCATGCGGTGGCTTACGCGCCGGCCGATGCGCTGGATGGCGATTTCGTGCACGCCACCACGCGCGAGAATTTCCGGGTGGCACATGACGTGTCGAGCTACAGCCTGACGGCGCTCACCAAGGCGGCGGAGCCGCTGATGGCGGGCCGCGACGGCGCCGTGCTCACCCTCTCCTATCTGGGCGCCGTGCGTTCGGTGCCCTCGTACAACGTGATGGGCCTCGCCAAGGCCAGCCTCGAGGCCAATGTGCGCTTCCTGGCGGCAGACCTCGGTGGCAAGAAGATCCGCGTCAATGGCATCTCGGCAGGTCCGATAAAGACCCTCGCCGCCGCAGGCATTCCCGGCTTACGCAAGATGCTGGGGCACGTGGCGCAGCAGGCGCCGCTGCGCCGGAACGTGACCACGGAGGACGTGGGCAAGGCCGCGGCCTTCCTGTGCTCGGACATGGCCAGCGGCGTTACCGGCGAGATCCTCTATGTGGACGGCGGATTCTCGACGGTGGGGATGAGCTTCCCCGGCGACGGCACGCCAGCCTGATCGTCAGGTGAGCGTCCCGCCTGGCGGCGCGCGCAGGGCTCCTGCATCCCCGGACAGCCGCGCCACGATCACCGTGCACACCGAATCGGCGAGCACGTTGACGGCGGTGCGCGCCATGTCGAGCAGCCGGTCGAGGACCAGCAGCACACCCACGGCTTCGGCCGGCAGGCCCACCGCGGTCAGGATGACGGTAATGCCCACCAGCGAGGCCGCGGGGATGCCCGCGATGCCCATCGAGGTAACCAGCGCCAGCAGCACCACGGTGGTCTGCGTGACGATGGACAGGTGCAGCCCATAGGCCTGCGCGATGAACAGCGCCGCCGCGCATTCGTACAGCGCGCTGCCCGCATGGTTGATCGAGGTGCCCAGCGGCAGCACGAAGCCGGCAATGCGCGGTGACACACCCGCGCGGCGCTGCAGGCAGTCGAGCGTGATGGGCAGCGTGGCGGACGACGAGGCGGACGAAAAGGCCGTGAGCAGCGCCGGCGCCATCGCCGGATAAAGGCGCCAGGGATTCACGCGACCCAGGAGCCCCACCAGCAGCGGCAGCGCGCCGAAGGCATACAGGCCGAGACTTATCACCACGCACAGCCCGAACATCAGGAGGGGCCGCGCGGCATCGAGGCCCGCCTCGGCGGTGACCTTGAGCGTGAGCCCCAGCACACCCAGCGGCGCCAGCCTCATGATGAAGCCGGTCATGCGCATCATCACGCCGAAGGTGCCCTCCCAGAATCGGGTGATGGTCTCGCGCAGCGGCGCCTCGAGCTGCGTGATGAACGCGCCGAACAGCACGCTGAACAGCAGCAGGCCCACGAGCTTGCCGTCGGCAGCGGCCTCGACGATGTTCACGGGGATCATGCCCAGCAGGATGTCGCCGAGACTGCGACCGGCCTGGGTCTGCACGCTGGCGTTGACCGTCGCGGCATCGACGTGCAGCGCGAGCGCCTGGCGCGCCGGCTCGCCGTCGACGATGCCGGGCGTCAACACATTGGAAACCGCCAGCGCGATCACCACGGCGATCAGCGTGGTGACCAGATAGAACACCAGCGACAGCACGCCCATGCGCCCCAGATCGCGCGTGTTGCCCATGGCCGCGATGCCCGAGATGATCGACGAGACCACCAGCGGCACCACCAGCATCTTCAGCAGGTTGAGGAAGGCGCTGCCCAGGAAGCCGCCCAGACCCACCAGCGGCAGGCCCATGAGCCTGCCGTCGTCGCCCACCAGCAACCCCAGCACCACGCCGAGAGCCATCGCGGCCAGGATCCATCCCAGCTTGATCGGCTTGCCCAGCGCGGCGCTCATGGGCGGCGGCTACTGCTGAAAGGCCTGCGGATTCTTGCGGACCTTGGTCGCCGCGACGATGTCGCCGATGTAGGCATCCAGGTCGCGCACGCTGTAGCGCTGCAGTTCACGCTGCGCCCGCAGCTGCTGCAGCTGCGGGTTGTCGGACAAGGCCTGCACGCGCGAGCCGGTTACCTGCAGCACCGCCACGGCGCCGCCGTCCATCTTCACGGCCTCCACACGCGGCTTGTCGGCGGTGGGGCGTATGCCGGCAAAGGCGGCATCGCGAATCTGCACGGGCACATCGGGCGCCGAGCGGGCCACGAAACGTGCCGGGTCGGCCTTCACCTTGAGGTCGGTCAGCACGGAGTCGAACTTGGCGCCGGCCTTGAGTCTGGCGACCGCGGCATCGGCGGCGGCCTGCGCGGCGGCAGTGCCGCGCTCGCGCCGGATGGCCGCGACGATGGCGTCCTTCGCCTCGGCCAGTGGCTTGGTACTGGCCGGAGAATGCGCCACCACCTGGAAGATGGTGATGCGATCCTCACCGAGCTGCACCGGACCGCCGACGCGGCGCTGGTTCAGCGCGGCATCGCTGAACACCAGGCGATTGAGTTCGGCATCGGAGCCCAGCGGCAGGCCACCGGCGCCGCGCTCGAAATGCTCCACCGTGCCGCGCGTCATGCCGAACTCCATCACGAGCTGATCCAATTTCGCGCCGCCCTGCTCCAGCTTCTCCTGCAACTGGTCCTCGCGGATGGAGAACTCCTTGCCCGCCAGCTCCGTGCGCAGCGCATCGGCCAGTTCCGCGCGCACCTCGTCGAAGCTGCGGGTCGCGCCGGCGCGGATGCCCTCGAGCTTGATGATGTGATAACCGAACTGGGTTTTCACCGGCTCGCTCAACTCGCCTTCCTTCATGGAGAACAGCTTGTCGGCGAATTCCTTGACGTACACATCGCGGCCGGCCCAGCCCAGGTCACCGCCCTGTTCGGCGGAGACCGTGTCCTTCGAGAACTGTTTGGCCAGCGCAGCGAAGTCGGCGCCACCCTTCAGCCGCTCGTAGATCTCCTTTGCCTGCGCCGCGGCCTTGGCATCGTTGGTCGTACCGTCCACCGGAATCAGGATGTGCCGCGCGTGGCGGGTTTCATCCTGCACGTAGCGATCCTTGTCTTTCTCGTAGCGTTCCCGGAGCTGTGCATCGCTCACGGTGATCCCGGCCGCAACCGCTGGGAGCGACAGCTCGGCGTAGTCGAGCTTCACGGACTCGGGCACGGCGAAGTCCTTCTCGTGCGCCTTGTAGTAGGCCTCGATGGCCGCGGCATCCACTGGCGCATTGCCGGCGAAGGCATCGGGCTGCAGCAACGCGAAGCGCACTTCGCGTTCCTCGTCGAGCAGCGCCAGCAGGCGCTTGCTTTCCGCCGGGGTGAGGAAATCGGTGCCGGCAATGGCGCGCTGCAGCTGCTCGGTCAGCAGGCTGTTGCGCAGGTCCGCCTCATAGGCCTGCACCGACAAACCCGCCTGGGCCAGCATGCCGCGCGCCGCGTTGGCGTTGAACTTGCCATCGATCTGGAAGGCGGGGGTTTCGCGGAACGCCTGCTCCACCTCGGCATCGCTGACGCGCAGGCCCAGCTTGCGCGCATGCTGCGTGGCCGCAAGCGCAGTCACCGCGCCGTCGAGCAGTTCGTTCTGCGCCTGCACGCGCCGCTCTTCGCTGAGCTGCCCGCCCGACGCCTGCAGCAACTGCGGCAGGCGCTGCTGCCAGCGCTCGTTGATCTCGGCCGCGGAGATCTTCTCCCCGCCCACCTTTGCCGCGTAATCGCCCTGTCCCATGGACAGGTCCACGACGGCATAGGGCCCCCACATGGCGAACACCACGATCAGCGCGCCGAGGATGAGGTAGCCAACCCAGCGGGATTTCCCGCTCGAGCCGGACATGCCTTTGAGCTTGTCACCGAGATTCTGCAGCATGGTTTCTTGGATGGAATTGAAGGGGCGGAAAAGGACCGCGATTGTACGGGAAGCTGTTTAGGATTCAGTAAGTTGCTGATTCTGGATGATAAGCATTCGCGTCGGCAACCGTGCCCGGCGACAAGACCCTCAAGGCGAGCGAAACTAGCCCTGCGGACTGCTGTCGAAACAGCAGCCGGATAATCGATTCACGTGAGGATTGCGATCATGAAATACCGAAGCGTCGTCGGCGCCGCACTCGCCCTGGTGGCGATGGCAGCCAGCGCCCATCACTCCTTTGCCGCCTTCTTCGATCACGAGAAATCCGTGAGCGTGCATGGCAAGGTCACGCAGTTCCACTTCGCCAATCCCCACGGCATCATCGCCATCGAAGTGACGAACGCCGACGGCTCCAAGTCCATCTGGAAAGGCGAAACAAACTCGCCCTCGATGATGACGCGCCGCGGCTGGACCCGCGACAGCATCAAGGTCGGCGACACGGTCACCATCGATGGCTGGCCGGCCCGCGACGGCGCGCCCTATGTGCGCATCCGCGAGCTCAGGGGCCCGGATGGCAAGCCCATCGGCAAGGCCAGTGACCTCAGCAGCGAGCTGAAGCAGTGATGCGCCGACTGCTGGCCCTGCTGGCCGCCCTGCCGCTGGTGGCCGCGGCGGCGGAACCGCCCGACTTCTCCGGCTTCTGGATGCTGGACAGGAACCAGCCCAAGTCCGATCCGGAACTCTCGCCGCATGTTGCGCCCAACACCGTCGTGCTGACCGACACCGGCGCGGCGGAGTTCGGCATCATGGAATTCGGCGGGCTGAAGCTGAAGCCGGCCGCGCTCGCGGCGGCGAAGAAATGGGAGCCCAAGCAGGAGATGACGGTGGCCAACTCCTGCAAGATTCCCTCGATCGTCTATGCACTGCAGGGGCCCTTCCCCATCGAGATCATGCAGGGCAAGGACATCATCGTCATGCGGCTGGAATACTTCGACCTGGCGCGCACGTTCTTCTTCAACAAGCGCTTCGCGCTGCCACCGGATGGTCCGCACTCCAAGACGGGCAACTCCATCGCCCACTGGGAAGGCGATCAGCTGGTGGTGGTGACCACGCACCTGAAGTCGGCCACCATCACCAACAATGGCCTGGAACACTCCGACAACATCAAGGTGATCGAGCGCTTCCGGCTGGCCGATGGCGGCAAGCGGCTGATCGCGACGCAGGAGTTCGAAGATCCCGACGTGCTCGACAACCGCGGCGTGCGCTACATCGCCTGGCGCAAGGTGGATGGCGACCACGTGACGGCGTACGACTGCGATCCGTCGATCGCCGAGAATTACGCGCAGTAGACCAGCAAGTTCCGGCGGCAACGACCTGCCCGGGTGAAATGGAAAAGGCCGGCTGCTTGCCGGCCTTTTCGTTTCCTTGCTCGATAAGCGGCCTTCTAGAACATCGTGTTGGAGTTCTTGGCCTTCTCGGGCTCGGGAATGGCCTGCACCACGTCCCAGTGCTCCACCACCTTGCCGTTCTCGATCCGGAAGATGTCCACCACGGCGTTGCCCCGCAGCTCGGGGCTGCGCTGGTTGTGGATGTGCAGCGCCACCAGGTCGCCATCGGCCAGCGCGTGCTTGATCTCGCCGTGGTTCTTGGGGAAGTCCTTCTTCAGGAATTCGATGTGCTGGTGCAGGCCCTCGGGGCCGTCGATGGCGGCCAGGTTGTGCTGCACGTAGCGATTGCCGATGAAGCTCTTGGTCTTCTCCCAGTTCTTCTCGTTGAGCGCGGCGTTGTAGAACGCGATCGCGATCTGCTTGTTGCGCTCTTCCTGGGCCTTCTGCCCGCCCACCGCCGGTGCCGACTTGGCTGCCGGCGCATCAGCCGCCTGCATCGGCACTGACGCCGTGACAGCGATGAGTGAAAGCGCGGCGGCGGGAATGATTCGCTTGAGCATTTGGTCCTTCTCCGTGTCAGTTGAGGTCTGCTTTCCTGTTGGCAGGCGACACCGGACAAAGTTCAAAACACTTGCGGAATGCGAATCAAGGATGGCGCAGCGACTCCGTCCGGATGCGGGCCCGGAGTCCGTCCGGACTCCCGGCCCAGCTGCGCAGACCGACACGAGATCGGCTTCAGAAGCGGTACTTGAGCACCGCGCCGACCATCCGCGGCCGCAGGTGGGTTTCGGTGGTGTTGAGCGAATCCTGGCCGTGCCCCAGGCTGGTGAGATCCCGGGAATTGGTCAGGTTCTGCGCGAACACCTGCAGGTCCACGTCGGGCGCCAGCTTCACGCCCGCGCGGGCGGTCATCGAGCGCACCGCACCGCCGCGGTGCGTGATCGGGTCGTAGGTGCTGACGCCCACGCCCGGGTTGCGGTCGTACTTGCCCGTGTACTGGTAGTCGATGCGGATGAAGCTGCTGCGGTCGCCGAAGACGGTGAAGCCGTACTGCACCCCCGCCGACAGCGTGAGTTCCGGCACGCCGACGTTATCGCCCTTCCGCTGCAGCAGTGCGCCCGACGAGGGATTCCTCACGTCATCGGCGAACTCGGCCTTGTTGTAGCCGAACGCGCCGTTGAGCAGGAAGGGCCCGAGGCGGGCATCGGCCTGCACGTCCACGCCCTGCGACACCGCATGGCCCGCGTTGTTGACGAAGGCGAAGCCGCAGCGCAGCCCCATGTTGAACTGCATGTCCTTCCAGTCGATGTAGAAGGCGCTGGTGTTGACCTGCACGCGGCCGCCCAGGCGGGTCTTGAGGCCCACCTCGTAGCTGGACACCGTGTCGCCCTTGAAGGTCTTCGGCACGCCGATGCCCGTCAGGCCCAGGTCAGCCAGGTCCTGCGCGCAGGTGCCCGGCGGCACCGCCGGGTTCACGCCGCCCGCGCGGAAACCCTGCGAGTACGTGGCGTAGGCCAGGTTGTTGGGCGTGAACTGCCACGACAGGCCCACCTTCGGGCTGACCGGCTTCTCGTGCGCCTCCAGGTGCGTGTACTGGTACGGGCAGTCCTTGGCCGACGGACAGCCGGCCACGTTGGTGGCCATCGCCCGCAGGTCGAACGGATTGGTGATGGGCGTGAACGCCGTGCTGGTCGCGCTCGCCGAATTGGCGGCCAGGCCCGCGTCCGTCGCCGGCACGAAACCCGCCGGGTTGGCATCGCTGGTGCCCGCCAGCGGAATGCCGGCGACCGCGCCACCATACTTCTGGTCGAAGATCTGCTTGTAGTCGGTGAGGCGCACACCGGCCGTGAGCTTCAGCTCGTCGGTGAAGGCGAAGGTCACCTCGCCGAACGCCGCCATTTCCTTCTCGCGCAGGCGGATCTCGCGATCGGAGATGTTGGCCATGTTGGCGGCGGCGTAGTTGCCATTGGGCATGCGCACCAGGCCGGTCTGGTAGAAGTTGCCGGTCATGCCAAGGTCGGCCGGCAGGGGCTGGTTGCCGACGATCCACGCCTCGGGCATGCCGCGGAAGCGCAGCGACATCTGGTCTTCGTTGGAATGCTCGGCGCCATGCATGTGGATCTTCGAGTCGTTGAAGTACAGGCCGCCGATCCACGACAGCCGCGAATCGCCCGGCTGCGAGGAGAAGCGCAGCTCCTGCGTGAAGGCGTGGCGATCGTTGAAGTAGAAGTAGTAGGAATAACTGTCCGGCATGCCGGGGAAGTAGTCCGCATTCAGGTAGCAGGTGGTCGCGGTGGTGGAAGTGGCGTTGTAGGGATACTGGCAGGGCTGCGTACCCAGCAGGCGCCGGGGCATCACGCGCCCCGAGGCGCCGCCGCCGGCGAAGCGCATGCCGTCGGTGCGATCGTTGGTGTAGCTGGACACCGCCTTGACCGCGATGCGCTCGCCATCGAAGTCGAAGGTCAGCGATGGCAGGTTCAGCCGCGTGGTGCGCGGCGAATTCACGTACTGCACATTGCTGGTCGTGTAGTAGCGCCCGTTGGCCGAGTCGAACTTCAGGTCGCCATACCAGGGCTGCGCGTTCTGCGTGAATGCCGGCATCGTGGTGTCGGGGAAGGCGAACACGACGCCGCCCGAGGTGACGCAGGCCGACTGCGCCGCCGTCTGGTTCAGCGTGCAGGAGGGATACAGGCCCGCAGCCATGGTCACGCCGCCCACGCTCGGCGCCGCGCCGAGCCGCCGGGTGCCCGCGGGAACCTGGCCGGCGGTGATGGCCGCCGCCAGTTGCGCGTCGGTGCCGAAGAAGCCGGTGGTGCCGCCGTTGCGGATCAGGCCGCCGGTGAAGTTGATGGCCTGCGAAGCCGTGCGCTCGCTGGCCGGATTCGAATCGTTGGCATGCTCGTAGCCGTAGTAGTAGGCCGGCGTGGCCGACCACTTGTCATTGATCTGCAGCTTCGCCGTCGCCCGGAACGAGTTCGCCTCGGTCCAGTCGTAGTTGCTGGCGAACTTGTGGCCGTCGTACTTGGAGTAGGCATCCATCCAGCCGCCGGTCTTGCGGGTGATGGCGCTGAGGCGCACACCCAGCCGGTCCTGGATGAGCGGCAGGCCGAAGGCGCCGGCCAGCTCGCGCCCGCCGCCGCCGCCGTCGATCATGTTGAATTCGACGCTCGCCTGGCCCGAGCGGCTGGTGAGGCTCGGCGTCGGCGTGATGAAGCGCATGGTGCCACCCTGGGAGGAACCGCCATAGAGCGTGCCCTGCGGGCCGCGCAGCACCTCGACGCGCTCCAGGTCGAAGAGCTGCGGGAACGGCGAGCCATTGCCGGTGATCAGGCCGTTGACGTTGCGCCGCTGCAGCGGCGAATCATCGAGGTAGACGCCGGTGGTCGCCGAGCCCACGGTCGCGCCATTGCCGCCGATGCCGCGGATGGTGATGTTCGGGTTGCTCTCGCCGCCGGAGCGGCTGAAGGTCATGCCCGGCACGGTGCGGGCCAGCTCGGCAACACTCTTGATGCCCTGGTTGTCGATGGCTTCCTGGGTGACTGCGGTCACGGCCATCGCCACCTTGTTGACCGTGGATGTCTGGCGCGTGGAAGTGACGACGACTTCCTCGAGCGTGTCCCTGGCTTCCTCTTGCGTCGACGCCTGTGCCTGGGCGCGGGTTGCCAGGCCCACGCCTGCTGCAGACGCAAGGATTCCGATTGCCAATACGGGCTTCATTGAACTCCCCCTTATCTGAACTGCTTGAAGCTCTTGCACCAGGGGCATCGATTGCCGCCTGGTGGCTGCATACGATACGCCGCGGATCGAAAGTACGCATCAGCGGATTGCCCGCGTGAATTGGCATCCGTTCGATATACGACGTATAACGAACCAAGTAAGACGCAATACGAACCATTTTCGGATTGCGGAGCGCACGCGGCGACGACACGCTGCAGTTCCGCGAGTACGTGAGTACTGAATGAAATCCCGTGTGACCGGGCAAGAAGACTGGCGGAGCGGACGGGACTCGAATCCGCAGGAGGCTGTTGAAGAATCAGTAAGGTACTGATTTGCCTTGAGCCCGAATCCCCTCTGCACCCCTCGAATCCCCGGATTTGCCACCAAATTTGCCACTGGCGAGAAGTCGGGGACTTGAGGGGGCGACGCCTAACTGGATTCGTCGCCTAGATCCTGCAGATCGTCAGGCAGCAGCTGGCGGTAGTGCATCACCGAGATCACGTCGATGCGCTCGGCAAGAATCACGTAGATGATGCGATAGGGCCTTTCGAGCAGTTCGCGAACATCGTCGCGCTGGTATTCCGGCACCTGGCGCCCCGACCTGGCCAGCACTTCAAGTTGACGCGAACGCTCAAGCAACCTGCGCGCCACGTCATCCGCAACCCTCGGGGAATCCCGGGCGATATAGTCACGGATACTGCGAAGCCGGGCCTTGGCGCGATCAGTCCAGACTACCTTCACGAAGCCAGGCCGAACTCGCGAAGCACGTCATCCACCGGCGTTACGCGATTCGCCTTGCTGTCGGCAAGGCCAGCCTCGATTTCCTTTCGCACCACCGCGCGATAGATGAGGTCATCCCAGGTTGCCGATTCAGGCATCTCTTCGACGAGCTTGTGGGCTTCTTGCTTGAATACAGCTGGCATGATCAATGCTCCATGACAGGGCGTATGCGGACGGCTTCGCGGGACAATTGTGCCAGAGTCCGGCAACCGGGACGTGGACCGGCGCACACGCTCCCCCTGCCCGTCCGGGGGCCTGCCTTCCCCTCAAGCCTTCCCCGTCCGCATCAACTTGCGGGCCTTGCGCTCCCGCTCCCGCAGCACCTCGCCC
Source organism: Steroidobacteraceae bacterium (assembly GCA_046347045.1). Taxonomy (GTDB): domain Bacteria; phylum Pseudomonadota; class Gammaproteobacteria; order Steroidobacterales; family Steroidobacteraceae; genus ZC4RG30. The sequence continues at coordinate 215,008 of JAXMGX010000008.1, read as the reverse complement.
GTCGCCTCGCTGGCCTCCAGGATCTTCCGCGACGTGCCGGTCAGCGTAGCGACCAATTTCGGATGAATTCCGCGCGTGTAATTGTCCACGTAGGTATCGATGGCCGCGTCGATCAAGCGACTGACAGGGCATGGATAGGCCGCCGCAATCGCTTCAATGCGGATCATGTAGTCGCCCCTGATCCAGACGCTGCGGCGCTTGGCCGTCGAGCCCGTCACGGCCGGCAGCCGAAACTTTGGTTCGGCGTCATGGAGTTCCAGGAACTGGCCAACGGCACGGTCGTAGAGCTTCTCGTAGGTATCCGGCACGCCCTCCGGCAGCTTCGCACTGGCATCGAACTGCAGCACCCGGACGGTCGCCATCAGCAACTCCATCTTGCGCTGGGCATCCTCCGTCGGACGGTGATTGCTGATCACCCGGCCCGCCCCCACACGCGCCAGCGTGGCGCGAGTATTGCGCTGCATCCTGGGCCATGCACCGGCCTCGGCGGTAGTGCCTTTCATCCTGCCCTTGCGTGCCTTGGCCATCAGTACTCGACCGCCTCGTCGTCCTCACTGCGCTGCGATGCGCCCGCCGAATCGGTGCTGGACTTGTACACCTTGGCGTCCTCCTCGATCTCCGCGCGCACCCTTTCCATGACCTTCCGCAGATGGTGGTTCTCGTGCATGCACAGGTACAACTCGCGCATCAGATGCACCATCTCCGTACTGAGTTCCTGATGCAACCGCATGTGCCCGAGCACCAGCTGGAAGCGTTCGGCCTCGTTCCATTCCAGACCGCCGAGGCGGGCGTCGAGGTGATCCATCATCTCGCCCTGGGAGTTGATCACCCGCGCCAAATAGGCCGGCGAATGGCCTGACTCGAAGTCCAGTCCGCGCCCCACCAGATGCGCAAGCGCGGCGCTCAGGGACTTTCCCTGCGCGTATGCCCAGCTCTTCACCCGCTCGCCTTCGCGCGGGTCCAGACGCACCTGAAAGCGCACCAGATGATCGACCACGGGACTCCCTGACGAACCTATCCCGTACTTGTATACGTGTATTCAATGAAGGTTTCAATATTCAGAAGAGGATTCTGCAAGCCTTTGAACAGAATGGCCTCCAGCGCTCAAGACTCGCATCCGAGTCGCCTGCAATTCCGACTCAGCACAGAAATTCCAATTCAGTTCAATCAGTTGCCAAGAATTGGTTCCAAGCGCACCTGTGCATCAGGTGTGAGAAGAACACTGGGACCCGCGAAGCGGGGAATCAGCTTTGGTACGAGAGAATCCGTCAGGCAACTTCTTTGCAAGACGGCGAGCGGATAGGAAATTCAAACGGCGGATAGGAAATTCAAACGCCCTTGCCTGCTCGGTGCGTGCTTGGGCCGAGTTCGCATAGGCGTTTCGTGGCTATCTTGCCGCTAATGTGGAAGGTCTCATCGCAAAGGCTCGGCAAGACACGCATTTCATGGAGTCAGTCAGGGCGATCCAGACTATTAAACTTTTTCAGAGGGAAACAGACCGGCAGCTGCAATGGCAGAGATTGTTGGCGAACAGCATCAACTGCTCAATCACCGCGGGAGCATGGCAGGCTGCATTCGAGACTGTCGACTTGCTGGTATTTGGAATAGAGAACATTCTTATAGTCTATGTCGGTTCTCGGATCGTCATCGAAGGACAAATGACCGTCGGTATGCTCTTTGCGTTCATCGCATACAAGTCACGTTTTTTGGAATCCACAAAGGGTCTAATCTTTCGGTGGTTTGAGTACCGAACCGCATCGATGCATCTGGAAAGGCTGTCAGACATCGTATTTAGCCGCCAGGAGCAGCGGCCTGACGTCTTGTCGGGAGCTGATGACGATACTAAGGCAGCAAGCAATAGCGGGGATAATGGTGATCAAATCCCGAAGGGCGCAATTTCAGTAGAAGGACTTGCATACAGATATAGCGCAACAGATGCATTTGCATTCAAGAACGTGAGTTTCACAATTGGCGCAGGCGAAACGGTAGCGATCACCGGGCCAAGCGGATGCGGTAAGACGACGCTATTGAAGTGTCTGATGGGTATTCTGGAGCCTACATCCGGGGAAATCCAAATTGACAATCGCCCAATTCAAAAGATGGGGAACTACCGTTCGCGAATCGCCGGCATTCTCCAGGACGACCACTTCTTAAGCGGCACTGTTGCTGAGAACATTGCATGTTTCGCCGCAGATGTCGATATGGAATTTGTGGTTGAATGCGCGCGGGCAGCGGCAGTCCATTCGGAAATATCCCGAATGCCGATGGGATACGACACGCTCCTCGGTGACTTGGGGAGCGGATTGAGTGGAGGACAGCTTCAGAGGCTGTATATCGCTAGGGCTCTCTATCGCAGACCGATGATCTTGTTTATGGACGAAGCTACAAGCCATCTTGACGCTGAGAATGAGAGAATTATCAATGATCACATTCGGGCACTTAAGATTACGAGAGTGATAGTCGCGCATAGGACTGAAACATTACGATCCGCGTCCCGCGTTATCCAGATGACTCCGTCACTGTGAAACGTGGGGTTGTGGATGGGGCGGTCACTTCGACAGTCAGGCGTCGGCGGCGTGCTTTCGGCGGTGCGACGGAGTTCATGTCAATTGATGAAGCTCTGATCTGATTTATCCGCCACCGATACTGGAGAATGCCGTATCGGAGGAACAGCGGCATGAAGCAGCAGGCGCTGAGTGACGCTTTCCCGGTTTCGACGACAAGACCAATGCGCTCTACGCCCACGGCATGAGATGAACTCGGCATATCCAGGCCTAAGTCGCAAGCGGTCTCGGCCGTGACCGCCCGGTGATCGACGGAGACCGCTGCCTGGCAGGCTCGGCCACTCGAGCCGTCCTACGCCATTGTGTTCTTCGACGCCTTACGCGTGAAGACCGCGATGAAGGCATGGTCCGGAACAAGGCCGTATATCTCCAACCCAAACTGTCCGAAATTCGGGGGCAACATTACCATGCCCGAGTTTACGTCCATGCTGCGTTGGAACACACTACCTCGCAGAGTACCATGCTCCTTAGATTGATCCCCACGGGGGCAGTGACCTCGGAGGCCCGGCCTCCGGGACTTCCCAATTACCGCTGCACTTTTTACTACTGAGCTTTTCAAGATAGGAGTTAGGACAATTCGTTTGGGAGGTTACATGAAAGGGCACTTCGCACCACTGCTTGCATGCATTCTCTTGGCTCAACCACTCTGCTGCATTTGCGCCGAAGTTACTCACCCTGAGCTGCGTCTCAGACTTCTCGAGATGTTACAGAAGGACCAAATGTATCGAAAGGCAGGCGCTGATCTAGATAGCCAGCTACTAGCAAACGTCGACGAAGCCAATCTCATAGAACTCCGGCAAATAATAAAGAGACATGGCTGGCCGACGCAGGACATGGTGGGCGTGGATGGCGCGCAAGCTGCATTTCTTTTGGTGCAGCATGCCGGCTCCGACAAGAAGTTTCAGCGCTCCATACTGAAACGTTTGGAGTCCATGGCAGCGAACAATCAGATTCCACCGGCCCAGTTTGCATTTCTGTATGACCGCCTCCACAGACCTCAGCGCTACGGGACCCAAGGTACTTGCGATAGCAACGGAACCTTTGTTCCTCGAGAAATTGAAAATCCATCAACCGTCAATGAACTCCGCGCCAAAATGTCGATGCAGACACTAGAGCTGTACATACGCTCCGCATCCAATGAGATTTGCAAGCACGCCCCATGACAGATTTAGGCTTACTTCTACAGAGAGGCGTCATTGCGCAAGTACTACGACGTATATATAACGGATTGGTCCGAGAGGGCATCCGAGGCCATCCGCCGAATCGAGTTGCTGTATGCCATCGGGCGGGACATCCGAGAACAGGCGCGGTGTGTTCGGCGTCAGCAGTGCGAAGCCCGCTCGGCGCCGATCCTGGCTGAGCTACGAGAGTGGCTGCTGCATGCCACGCAGCGCACGGTATCGGTGAAGTCCCCGCTGTCGCAGTCGAGCCAGTACACGCTGACGCGCCGGGCGGCGCTCACTCGCTAAGTCACCGGCGGCGCACCGGAAATCGCAGAGCGCGATCCAGCGCTCGTTCTGGGCTGTCATTTTCCGGCATAAAGGAGCCGGGCATTTTCGGCACATAGGAGCCAGCTGGAACACGGGCATCCCTGTGTGTGATCAAGCCTGCCCGTGTTTGGCGGGGATGGCAACTTTGGACTTGGTGTTGGGCGCAAGCTTCGGCGCCCGGAACGACTCGCCATCCAGGACCAGGCAATAGGCGTTGTGTCGCAGCCGGTCGAGGGTTGCCGAGGCGAGCAGACGGTTGGCGGGGAACGCCTGGTCCCACTCGGCGAAATCAAGGTTGCTGGTGACGAGTGTGGCGGCCTGCTCGTAGCGCTCGGCGATCAGGTCATGCAGGTCTTCATCAGCTGGTGGTCGCAGGGGCTTCAAGCCGAAGTCATCGATGATCAGCAGCGACACGCGCGAGAGCGCGGTGAGCTTGCGCTCGTAGGCGCCGGTGGCGCGCGCGGCGTTGAGGCTGGCGGTGAGCTGGGCGCAGGTGCTGAACAGTACATCGATGCCCTGGCGAATGGCGCAGTGGCCGAGGGCCTGAGCCAGATGACTCTTGCCGGTGCCGCAGGGTCCGACGATGAGCACCGGGGCGCGCTCGGTGAGGTATCGCCCGGTGGCCAGCTCGTGCACGAGCGCGCGGTTGAGCTTTGGCAGTCGCTCGAAATCGAACTGCTCGATCGTCTTGGTGGTGCGGAATGTGGCGCGCCTGAGGCGCATCTGGAACTTCTTCTGCTCGCGCCGCGCGACCTCATCCTCGATCAGCAGGGAGAGGAACTCGGTGTAGGCAAGCTTGCCGTCCAGGGCCTGGCGGTTGCGCGCCTCCAGGGAATCCATGATGCCCGACAGTCGCAGTTGCTTCAGGTGCGGGGCGAGTTCGGGGATGGGGTTGCTCATGCGGGATCTCCTTCGGTGTGGGTGGTGAACAGGTTGCGGGCCGGGCGCGCGAAGCGCGCGCGGCTCAGATACGGTTCGGTGCGGTAGTCGATGGGCGCGGCCTGCAGCAGCTGCGGCTTGCAGGTCAGCAGCGTCTTGACGGTGCGATAGTGCGGGGAGGCGTGATCCAGCGCGCGCTGACAGGCAGCCTCCACCAGTGCCGGATCGAACCGGTTCGCGAGGCCGATGACGCCCTGGGCGGCCCGCAAGCGTTCGAGGACGCGGTCGGCCAGGAGCGTATCGATCAGCGCCACGCAGGCACGGCCGATGCGCTCGGCCTGCGCGCGGCACCAGGCGTGATCGCGCTGGAAGAACGCCTGGGCATCGGGTGGCAGGTGCTCGGTGCGGATAGGAAATTCAAACGCCCTTGCCTGCTCGGTGCGTGCTTGGGCCGAGTTCGCATAGTCGATCTTATGTGAGCCTCAGCCACCGGCCACGGCCGTCACCCGGAAACTCTGCACAGCCAGACAGCCCGGCCGGACGGCTTTCCTGCCCCTGAATCTCCTGCCCTGTCCGTTTGCCCATCCGCAAATCTGCGCGCTCTGCCCTCTACCCGAACGCGGCGCAGCCCGGGGCCGACCCCGCCCGGTGCCCGGTCAGTGCAAACGCCCCTCAGCTTCGGCTTTCCAGCAGGCTCACCTGCCCCGGCGGCGCCCGCGCACCGAGCGGCAACTCGGCCTGGTAGTGCTCCTGAGCGGTCTTCTCCAGGTGCGACAGGATCTTGGCAATGACCTGCGGCTCCTCGATGCTGGCGATGATCTTGAGCCTGCCGCCGCAGCGGGCGCAGCCCTCGATCTGGATGCCAAAGACCCGCTTGAGCCGCCGTGCCCAGTTCATGGCCACGTGGCGCGGTGTTGGCGGCATGCCCGATTCGCCTCCCGTGGCAGGCTGCGTTGGCGCGCCCGTTCCCCGATGCGCCGGTGTCACCGCCGCGCGCAGCTTGCTGTGCGGGGCGAACACGCCGTGGTACCGGGTCAGGTGCATTCTCGGCGGCGGCACCAGCGCCGCCAGCCTTGCCATGAAATGCGATGGGGATGAAGATCGAGGGTGGCACCTCGCCGCGCACGGGATGGTGCCAGCGTACCAGTGCCTCGGCGCCCCGGATCCGGCTGCTGGTCACATCGAGTTGCGGCTGGTAGTGCACCTGCAGGCCGGCGCCGCGGATGGCGCGGCGCAGGTCGTTCTCCAGCTCGAGCCTGTCCATGTCGCGCACGTCCATGCCCTGCGCGAAGAATTGCAGCTCGCCCCTCCCGGCCCGCTTGGCGTGGTACATCGCCACGTCGGCCAGCCTGAGCAGCGTGGCGGGATCGCGGGCATCCCGGGGGAAGAACGCCACGCCGACGCTGCTGCCCACCACGACATCGACGCCGCCCAGGCGCAGGCTCTCGCCGATCGCGGCCTGTGCCTTGCCGAGCGCCTCCGCGGCCTCCGCGCGCGATCCGACTCCATCGAGTATCGCCACGAACTCATCGCCTCCCATGCGGGAAACGGTGTCGGTGGCGCGCAATGCCGCCGTGACGCGCGCGGCGACCTGCTTCAGCAGTTCGTCTCCCGCGGCGTGACCGAGCGAGTCATTGATCGCCTTGAACCGGTCCAGGTCGAACACGGCCACGGCGAAGCTGCCCTGCCCGCGCCGGCAGGCCCGGATCGCCTGCTCGAGCCGGTCGCACAGCAGCGACCGGTTCGGCAACCCGGTCAGCGGATCATGCGTGGCGGCATGCTGGAGCCGCCGGTTCACCACCTCGAGCTCTTCGGAATGGCGGCGGGCCCGCGCGGCCAGGTGCGTGTCGACGAGCAGCAGCAGCGCGGTGATGCCCAGCAGGCCCAGCGCGATCACGGCGATCAGCACCGCCAGCCACTCCTGCTCGAACCGGATGCCACCGCTGCACCACGCGGTGGCCGCGAATCCCGTCGCCGCCATGCCGGTGTAGTGCATGCCCGCGATGGCGAACCCCATGATCACGGCGGCCAGCATCCGCATCAGGTGGCGCGATGCTCCGCTGAGCGTCCGCAGGTGGAAGAAGAGCAGCAGCGACGCATAGGAGGCGACCATGGCAATGGCCACGGATCCGGCGAAGATGCCGGGGTGGTAGGTGAGCCCCGGATGCACCGTGATGGCATACATGCCCACGTAGTGCATGGACGTGATGCCGAGACCCAGCACCGCGGCGCTCTCGACCAGGCGCCCCCGGGAGATCCGCGGCTGGTGCGCCACCGACAGCGCATAGCCCGACGCGATGACCGCGATGAAGAACGACAGCGCGGTCGTCGTCACGTCGTACGCGAGGGGAATCGGCAGCGTGAAGGCCATCATGCCGATGAAATGCATGGACCAGATCCCCATGCCCATCGAGATGGCGCCACCGGCCAGCCAGAATGTGGCGTTGCCCTTGCCCGCGCGACCTATCCGCTGCGCCAGGCTCAATGCGGCGTGCGACGCGGCTATCGCCACGACGATGGAAAGCACGACGATCCAGGGGTGGTAGCTGCCAGTCATTGCGCCAGCTTCGATGCCCGCGGCGGAATCGTCCCGGCAACCGGTCACAGCGGCAATTCAGAGAAACCCGCATTTGCAGGCTAGACTGGTCCGCAGGGGCGCTGTTTGCGCCGTCAATGGTCCAGCCTGGGCTGCAGGAACCCCGCCATGATCGAACTCCTCATACCGCAGCGCAAACGCGACCTTGGCAGTTTCGAAGTGGGGCGCGTGCTGCCCTTCGGTTCGCGGCAGATGGTGGGGCCCTATGTCTTCTTCGACCGTTTCGGCCCCAAGGACCTGCCGCCGGGCCTGCCGCGCGAAGCCGACGTGCGCCCCCACCCGCACATCGGCTTGTCCACGATCACCTACCTCTTCGAAGGGCAGATCACGCATCGCGACAGCCTGGGGTCGGAGCAGGCGATCGATGCGGGCGAAGTCAACTGGATGACCGCCGGGCGCGGCATCACGCATTCAGAGCGCTTCGAGCAGCTTCGCCTGCGCGGCGGGCGACTGGACGGCATCCAGGCCTGGGTGGCGCTGCCCACCGAACGCGAGGAGATCGCGCCCGGCTTCTGGCATTACCCCGGCGAGGCCCTGCCAAGGTTCGACGAAGCAGGCCTGGCGGGAACGCTGATCGCGGGACGACTGGGAGGCGTGGCATCCCCCGTGGCGGTGGACTCACCTCAGTTCTACGCACACTGGCGACTCGCGCCGGGCGCCAAAGCCTCGCTGCCGGCGGAATATCCCGAGCGCGCGGTGTACGTGGTGGCCGGCGACGTGCAGATCGACGGCGCGTCCGTTGCGGTGGGCACCATGGCCGTGCTTGCGCCGGGCAATGCCGCCACCATCGCCGCGGTCAGCGATTCGGTGGTCATGGCCCTGGGGGGCGAGCCCGTTGGCCCGCGCTACATCGACTGGAATTTCGTTTCTTCTTCGAAGGAACGCATCGCGCAGGCCCGCGCCGACTGGTCGGCCGGGCGGATGAAACTGCCGGACCTCGACAACGCAGAATTCATCCCGCTTCCGCCCTAGGGTAAGTCGGATGGAAACCGGTTTTCACTACTACGAGCCCGCCGCGGGTGGGCCCAACCTCGCCCCGTACAGCTTCTTCAACGCCTTGGCCTACACGCCGCCGATCACCGGATTCGCCAGCACCGGCGAAAAGGACGCCTATGCGCGGATCACTCCGCAGAGCCTGTTCAGGATGACGCGTCCGGAGTGACGACGTTCGCGGCGATCAAGGCCTGTCGCGACGTTCCGCGTCATACCCCTGACGCGCGATGGAAACCAGCCACGCCCTGACAAGGTGGACATCGCCTTCGGAGAGCAGGTCGTCCCAGCGCGGCATTCCCCTTTCCTGCAGGGCGCCGCCGCGCACCACGGACTGGAACGCCGCTTCGTCGCCGAGCAGGGCCGACCGGCGCAGGTCCGGCACCGGCGCGCGTGGCGCATTGGCATGGCAGTGGCTGCAGTTGGCGGCGAACAGCGCGGCACCGGCCTGGATTTCGGCCGGGGTGCCGATCATCGCGGGCGGCGGCGGGATGGGCGCGACAGGCGGCAGCTCCGGCGGGATCGGCACGGGGCCGCCGTCGAGCCGGAAGGCCAGCACGCGATTGGCATTGCCCCGCGTGTAGGCCACGTTGTCGCGACTCAGGTGTACCAGGCGCCGCCCCCGGAACCTGCGGTGATGGCGACGTACTGTACGCCACCCACGCGATACGTCATGGGCGCCGCGATCATCGCCGTCCCGACGTCGACCTGCTTCAGCAAGGCGCCGCTCTGGTCGTCGAAGACACGGAGCTTTCCGTCGAGTCCACCCTGGATGACCAGGCCACCGCCGGTGGAAAGCACTCCGCCGTGGTCACCGAAGGATACCCCGCGCGCTTCCCACACGACCTTTCCCGCCACCGGGTCCCAGGCCTTCAGCGACGCATACATGGAGATGTCCGGCTGGCCCTTCAGCGCGGCAGGCTCCGCCGCTGCACGCATCGAGGGCTGCAGTGTCTGCGGCGCAGCGAGCTGGGCGGACAGCGCCATCTGCAGTCCGGTTTCGAACCGCCCCGGCAGGCGCGGCCCCAGCGGAGGGCTCTCGGCCAGCACCATGCCGGCATGCACGGTGGGGATGTAGACGAGCCCGGTGCGCGCACTCAGCGACATCGGATTGAAATTGTGCGCGCCGATCGTGGAGGGAAAGATCAGCCGCGGTGACTGCTGGTAGTCGGCGGCCTTCTCCTCCACCGGTCGGCCGGACTTCAAGTCGATCGACTTGGCCCACGTGGTGGCGACAAAGGGATCGGCCTTGAGCAGCTCGCCCGTGCGGCGATCCAATATATAGAAGAACCCGTTCTTCGAAGCCTGCAGCAGCACCTTGCGCGGCTGCCCGTTGACGGCAATCGTCGCGAGCACGATGTGCGGTGTCGCATCGTAGTCCCAGCGTTCCCCTGGGGTCTGCTGGTAGTGCCAGGCGTACTCGCCGGTGGCGGCGTGCACGGCGATGAGGGAGGCCACGTACAGGTTGTCGCCGCCGCCGGGGCTGCGCTTCGACAGGCTGGTGGGTGCACCATTGGCCGTGCCGAAGTAGACGAGGTTCGTCTCCGGATCGTAGGTGATGGCATCCCACACGTTGCCACCGGCGCCACGCTCCCACCAGTTGCCACCGTTCCAGGTCTTCACGGCCCTCTCGAGCGCCGGACTTTCCTGCGGCTTCGAGGGATCACCGGGGACGGTGAAGAACCGCCAGGCCAGCGCGCCGGTATCGAGGTCGTAGGCGCTCACATAGCCGCGCGAGTCGTATTCCGCGCCGCCATTGCCGATCACCACCACGCTTCCTGCGACCTGCGGCGCACCGGTGACCGAATAGGCCCGGGTGCGATCCGTCACCGTATCGGTCTTCCACAGCACATGGCCGTCACCCGCGTCGAGCGAATACAGGATGCCATCGACCGTGGCCACGTAGACGCGGCCCTTCCAGACGGCAAGGCCGCGATTGACGATGTCGCAGCAGGCACTGCGCGAATACTTCAGGTCGATCGCCGGCTCGAAGCGCCAGCGGGCCTTGCCCGTGGCGGGGTCGAGTGCGTACACGCGACCCGCCACGCCCGACACGTACATCACGCCGTCCACCACCAGCGGCGTGGATTCCATGCCGCGCGCGGTGCCGGTCTGGAACTCCCAGGCAAAGCCGAGCCGGGAGACATTGCCGCGGTCGATGTCCTTCAGCGGTGAGTAGAAGGTCTTGCCGATGTCGCGGCCGTTCGCGAGCCATTGGCCCTCGTCGCCGTCTGCCACCAGTCGCGGCAGGTCCACTGCCCCCGCATCCACGGCCTTCGGGGGTACATCGGGGCCAGGCCCGCACGCCGCCATTGCCAGCAGGCAGAACGCTGCGCAGAAGGCAGGGATGCCAATCATCGGGTGCCTCATGGTCCGGACCTGCTCCTCTATTACTGCACCAGATTACTGGCGGAGCGGCTTGAGGACCACTTTCTCCACGTCGCCACCGAAAGTGAGGGGCAACGCGTCGCCGTCGACCAGTGGCACGTAGCCCGCGCGCCCTACGAAGAGATCGCCAGTGAAGAAGCCACTGCGTTCGGCGATGGCCCGCGCCTGCTCGCGGCCGTCCACGCTGAGGACCAGTTGCGTTGTGGGCCCCGCATCCACAAGCGACACGTCCACGGTGATGCGATGCGCGCCCGGCGGCAACGCGGCAGGCGCCACGACTCGCGCCACGTGCCGGGGCTGGTCACTTGCGCGGTAAGTGAACAGGGGCCGCCCCTCGTTCAACTGGAGACCCCAGCCTGCGAACCAGTCGCCGCGCACGACCACCATGCCGCTCGCGCCCGACGCCGTGACCACGTCCGCCTCGATCCGCCAGCGCCGCCCGAGGTCCGGGATGGCGGCCGCCGGATACCGGTCCCGCGAAGGATAGAAAGAGAACTCGGTGCGTCCCCGCGTTGCGCTGGGGCGCAGGGTACTGTCGACGCGGCCGAGGAAATTCGAATCGATGGGCAGGACGTTGTAGCGGCGCGCGGCTTCCATGAACCTGGCGCGCAGCTCCGCCAGCTTGGCGGGCATTCGTGCCGCCAGGTCATGGGCCTGCGAGTAATCCGTGGACAGGTCGTACAGCTCCCATTTCCAGGTGCTGGCATCTTCGCCGCCCGGCGTGTGGCTCCAGGGCATCCGGGCCGGCGTGGTCGAGGCCATCCAGCCATTGTCGTAGTAGGCCCGGTTGCCCATCAGTTCGAAGTACTGCTGGCGGTGGCGCGAGGGCGCCCCCGGCTGCTGCAGCGTATAGAGAAGACTGACACCCGCCAGCGGCGCCTGCTTCACGCCATCGACGACCGCAGGCGCCTTGATGCCGGCGGCCTCCAGGATGGTGGGAACGATGTCGGTGACATGATGGAACTGGTCGCGGGTACCGCCCGGCAGATCGATATGACCGGGCCAGGACACCACCATCCCGTTGCGCGTGCCACCCAGGTGCGACGCCACCTGCTTGGCCCACTGGAACGGCGTATTCATGCTCCACGCCCAGCCCACGGGATAGTTCTCGTAGGTCTTCGGACCACCGAGATCGTCCAGCCGTGAAAGCATGTGGCCGTAGTCGCCTTCGATGCCACCCAGCGCGGCCAGGTCGTCCGTCGTGCCGTGCAGGTCCTCCGCGGAGGCGCCGTTGTCGCCCTGGATGTAGATGACCAGCGTGTTGTCGAGCTGGCCCGACGCCCGCAGCTCCTCGATCACGCGACCGATCTGCTCGTCGGCATAGGACAGCGTCGCCGCATACACCTGCATGAGTCCCGTGGCCACGCGCTTCTGGTCCGAGGTCAGGGATGTCCATGCAGGGATCTGTGCCGGACGCGGCGTCAATTCCGCGCTCGACGGAATGACGCCCAGCATCTTCTGCCGCGCGAAGGTTGCCTCGCGCTGCTGGTCCCAACCCTGCGTGAACTGGCCGCGGAAGCGGTCGATCGCGGCGCGGGGCGCGTGGTGCGGGGCATGCGAGCTGCCGGGCGCGTAATACAGGAAGAATGGATGGTCCGGCCCCAGGTTGCGCTGGTTGCGCAGCCACGCGATGGCATGGTCGGCCAGGTCCTTGTCCAGGATGTAGCCCGGATCCCGCGGTGGTTCGACGGCGGTTCGGTTCTCGGTGAGCTGCGGCGCGAACTGGTTGGTCATCGCCACGTTGAAGCCGTAGAAATAGTCGAAGCCCATGCCGTTCGGCCACTGGTCGAACGGTCCGGCCACGGTCGCCTGCCAGGGTGGCGTGTTGTGGTTCTTGCCGAACCAGGCCGTGTCGTACCCGTGGTCCTTGAGCACGCGCGCGACCACCGCGCTGTTGCGGGGGATGTACGCGTCGTAGCCCGGGGCGTCGGTCGACACTTCGGCAATCACGCCGAAGCCCACGCTGTGGTGGTTGCGCCCGGTGAGCAGCGCCGCGCGGGTCGGTGAACACATCGCGGCGGTGTGGAACTGTGTGTACCGGAGGCCGCGCTTCGCGAGGGCTTCGAACGTGGGAGTCGGGATCGGCCCGCCGAAAGTAGAGCTCGCGCCATAGCCCACGTCGTCCGTCATGATCAGCAGCACGTTCGGCGCACGGGGCGGCGCCGCGGGCCGGGAAGGAAAATGCTTCCACTGTGGTTGCGCGGCGGGCGCCGGCGCACCGGGGGCTGCAGCCGCCGCGACACCGGCAACGCACAGTGAAAACACGCACACGGCGAACCGCACGAGTCTCATGGGTTTCGGATCAGGGGTATGCGGGTCCGGGGCACCGGCCAGGCGGAGACCATTCCATAAGGCACGGTGACGAAGGCGGATTCGACCTGCCGTATCTGGCCATCGACGATCTTGAACAGCTCGAGCAGGTAGAAGGAATGCGGCCGGCGCAGCGGCGACTGGCGGATGCGGCCGTCGGTCATCGGGAACGAGGCCAGCGTCCCGGTATGGTCGATGAATCCCGCGGACAACACGATGCCGCGCTCCTCGTCGACGAGGGGATAGCGCCGGTCGCGCAGGCGATCATCGAAACGGTACATGCCGAGCCGGAACTGCGCCTCGCAGCCCAGCGAGGAGAAGGCGCCGCGATCGTTGGTGGGGCTGTTCGTGGACAACACGCCGTTCTCGACGCGGTTGCAGTCGGGATGAAAGCGGGTGAAGAGGCGGCCGTCGTTCTTCTGCAGCGTCTCGAAGTAGCCATTGGCCACGGCCACCAGTTCGTCCCGCGGCCGGCGCTCCGACGGCTTCAGGTCCGACAGCAGGATCGGCTTGTCCTCGAAACGCGCATTGAAGAATGGATTGGGGCCCCCGTCGAGGGAGCCCAGGTCCGCGAGCCTGACCACCACGGCTTCGGCCTCGGTGATCTGTCGACGATGGATCTTCAGGCGCAGGGCGAAGGCGGAACGGTTCTCCGATTCGTGCACGACGCCGAAGAATCCAACCTGGCCGGTCTTCACATCCGCGAAGCGCAGCTTGTAGTCGCCCAGCGCCGTCGTGGTACCCCACATCCCGTCGCCGATGGCGAGCAGCACGTTGTTTTCCGAGTACCGGGCACCGCGGCTCCAGGGCAGTCGCCGGGCATCGCGTTGCGCCAGCGCGTCGAGGTATCGATCGACGAAGCCGTACAGGCAGGCGCGGTCGCAGTGAGCCGTGTCGGTGGCGCCGGCCGCGCGAACCGCCGGTCCGGGCAGCGACGACAGCGCCAGGACCACGGCCAGCAGCAGGAAGACCCTCCTCATGGACAACCGGCCCCTACTGCCCCGAGAAAACGACATCCCGCACGGTGCATTCGCAGTTCAGCGGGCCCGTCGCATCGTCCAGCCGCGCGCTGCCAACCTGTCCCTGCCCGGCGACCAGGCGGTCCATGCGATCGAGCGATGCCGTGGCGACGGTCCTGCCATCCACGGACAATGTGAGCTTCGTCTTCTCACCCTCCGGGCTGAAGGCCACGGCAATCGCCCGCGCGCCAGGCGCGATGCCCGCCGGGGCGCGAAGTTCGCGCCGCTCCTCCACGCGACCCGTCGGGTTGAACACGAAGACGGGCACGCCACGTTCCAGTGACAGCGCATATCCGGCGAAGCGGGATCCGAAGCTGAAGATCGGGCCGCTGTCCCGGGAAGAGATGGCGGTGACGTTTGCTTCGGCGCGCCAGGTGCGCGAAATGGCGGGCCACGTGGCGACGGGATATCGCCCGGAACCCGGGTGATAGGTCGTGGCAGCGCCGACGGGCATGGCCGCGGGTCGGCGACGCGGATCCATTCGCTTCAGGTAGTCGGTGACCAGCGGGAACACATGGTATTTCTCCGCCGCGATGCCGAACGCCGCCTTGAGCTCCTCGAGTTTCCCGGGATTGCTCGCCGCCAGGTTCTTCGTCTGGGAATAGTCCGCATTGAGGTCGTACAACTCCCACTGGAGCTTGTTCGGATCCGCATTGCTGAACTGCCAGGGTGGCGCGGCGGGCGTGGTCGAGGCGATCCAGCCGTCCTTGTAGTAGCTCCGGTTGCCGAGCATTTCGAAGTACTGCTCGCGATGTCGTTCGGGAGCGCGCGCGTCATCGAACGAGTACACGAGCGAGATGCCGTCGATGGGTTGCTGCGCGACGCCGTCCACTTCGGCCGGCGCCTGGATGCCGATGGCCTCGTACAGCGTCGGCGCGATGTCGACCACGTGCCCGAACTGCGAGCGAATGCCACCCTGGTCCTTGATGCGACGCGGCCAGGACACCACCATGCCGTTGCGGATGCCGCCCAGGTGCGACGCGAAGGTCTTGCCCCAGGGGAACGGCGTGTCCGTGGCGTAGGCCCATCCGGCGGGATACAGCGAAGCCGTCTCCGGTCCGCCCAGCTTGTCGATGGCCGCAACCAGCTCCGCGTCGCTGCCGGTGACCTCCGCGAAGGCCGAGTAGACGTTCTTCGATCCACCCAGCGAGTGCATGGCCGCACCGTTGTCGCCCTGGATGAACATCACCAGCGTGTTGTCCATCTGCCCTGTCTTGCGCAAGTGGTCCATCACGCGGCCCACCTGGTAATCGGAGAACGCCAGTTGCGCGGCGGCGACTTCCATCAGTCTGGCATAGACTTTCTTCTTCTCGGCCGGCAACGAGTTCCAGGCCACGATCCCCTCGGGTCGCGGCGCCAGCGACGCCTCCGGCGGCACGATCCCCAGCCGCTTCTGGCGCGCGAGGATTTCCTCGCGCATCACGTCCCAGCCGGCATCGAACTTGCCGCGGAACTTCGCGACCCATTCCAGCGGGACCTGTTGCGGGCCGTGCATGGCGGCCGGCGCGAGATACAGGAAGAAGGGCTTGCCGGGCTGCAGCGTGTGCTGGGTCTGCAGCCACTGCAGCATGTGGTCGGACAGGTCGCGATCCAGGGTGTAGTCGCGGTCCTTCGGGTTGCGGCGCAGCGTGGTGGTGTTCTCGATCAGCTCCGGGAAGAACTGGTCGGTGGCGGCGCCGTTGAAGCCGTAGAAGTGATCGAAACCGAAGGCGTTCGGCCAGCGGTCGAACGGCCCCAGCGGCCCCGTCTCCCAGTCGGGCGTGTTGTGGTTCTTCCCGAAGAACGCGGTGTCGTATCCGTTGTCGCGCAGCACGCGCGCGATGGTCGCGGCGCTGCGCGGCATCACCGACGTGTAGCCTTCCTGGTCCACCGCCACGTCGCTGATGGCGCCGAAGCCGACGGCGTGGTGGTTGCGTCCGGTCAGCAATGCCGCGCGGGTGGGCGAGCACATGGCCGCGTTGTGGAAGCGCGTGTAGCGAAGCCCGGTGCGGGCCAGCCCATCGAGCGTGGGCGTGGGCACGGCACCGCCGAAGGTGCTCGAGGCGGAATAGCCGACGTCGTCGGTGAGCACGAGGAGCACGTTGGGCGCGCCCTTCGGCGCCTGGGGACGGGCGGGGTAGTGCCGCCAGGATTCAGCCGGGGCGGCGGCAACACCGCCGGTACCCTGGGGAGCAGCCGCCGCACACAGGCCGAAGCCCAGCGCGGCAAGCAACAGATGCCTCCATCTGCCCGGCGAATTGACCTGCATCGTCCCCCTCCCGCGTTGAGCCCCAAGGGTGATCCCGATGCCCGTTGCAAGCAACGGCGCGGCAGGCTATATATTTGATAGGTTGGAGGCTATATTCTCATGGGCTTCACACTGCGCCAGCTGCAGGTATTCGTCGAGGCGGCCTCGGACCAGAATTTCCGCGTCACGGCCGACCGGCTGCAGATCTCCCAGCCGTCGGTCAGCAACCACATCGATGCGCTGGAACGGGTGACCGGGCAGCGGCTGTTCGAGCGCGGCCGGGGTTCGGCGGCGAAGCTGTCATCGGCAGGGCGCGAGATGCTGGCCCGGGCCCGGACCCTGCTGCGCGAAGCGGAGGAAGTCGGGGCGGGCCCGCCCGCGGGCCGCAGGGGCCCGGGCAGGAAGGAACGCGTGCTGCGCATCGCGGCCGGGCACTACCTGGTGGACCAGTGGATCAGGGCCTGCCTCCCGGGCTACTACGCGCAGGGCGACGTGCCCACGCTGGAAGTGAAGGTCGCCACGTCGAGCGACGAGATGCTCAGCCTGCTGCGGGGCGGGAAGGTGGACGCCGTTTTCTACACGGGCCGCGTCCGGCCGCGCGAGAAGGGGCTGGAAGTGGAGGTGCTCCGCCGGGTGACGAACTCGCTCTATGGCACACCGGACCTGCTCGCACGGACGGGCACCGACGCGCAGCGCATCAGCGATGCGCCGATGATCGGCCTGCCGAGCGGCTCGCACTACGACCGCAACCTGCGCGCGCGGCTGGCGGTCGCGGGCATCACGGCCCGGAACGTCGTGGCGCGCTCGGAATTCGCGAACGTCACACTGGAGCTGGCGCTGGCGGGGATCGGGCTTGCCATGCTCTTCGATGAACAGGTGGCGGCCCATGTGGCCGCGAAGCGACTGGCTCGCGTTCCCATCGATTTCGAACCCGGCTACCGTTTCCTGGTCACGCGCAAAGGGCCCGTGGACGGCGACGCGCAGATCCCGCTCGACTACCTGCGCAAGTGCCTGAAGCGGGCGCGGCCCCTGGTCCGCGCGCGACTGGCAACGAAATCCGCGACGCGTCAGCGCCGCTCGCGCTGAGAGTCCAGTGCCGCGCGGATCGCCGCATCGCCGGGAAATTGCCGGCTGGCCGACTCCAGTTCGGCGATTCCCGCGGCGCGACTGCCCGTCTCGATGAGCGATAGCGCGTAGACCAGGCGGTAAGCAGGGTCCTGCGGCGCCAGCCGCGCTGCCCTGCGGAACAGCGCCACCGAGTCGCGCGCGCGGCCGGTGCGCACGTACAGCAGGCCAAGGGCATGGAGCGGGTCGGCGGACTCCGGGTAGGCCGACAGCGCATCACGCAGCAGCGGCTCGGCCAGGTCGTCGCGACCTTGCGCCCGGTAGAGGTCGGCCCTGTTCATGAGCGCCGGCAGGTAGCGGGGCGACAGCTTCAAGGCCTGTGCCAGCGCCGAATCCGCGGCATCGAACCGGCCCTGCGACGCCTCGAACAGCGCCAGCTCCGTGGCCCCTTCCGGAAGATCGGCATTCTGTTCGAGGCTCGAACGATACTCCGCCATCAGTCGCGCGATGTCCTTCGCCTGTTCCGCGCCCAGCGCGGCGATCTCGACGTCCACCAGCTGGCGGGCCGCCGCGATGCGCACGGACCTGACCGGATCGCGCAGGACGGGCGCCAGTCGAGCGACTCGCTCGCGCGTCTCGTAGTTGGCGGTGGCCATCACTGCGCCGGCACGGACCAGGGCATCCGGCGAACGCAAGGCTTCGTCCGCCACCGCGACCTGGGCCGGGGAAGGGAACCGCGCGCTTTCCATCAAGGCTGCGGCGCGCAGCATGACAGGGCGGGTTCCGTCCCGTGCGAAGTCGAGCAACTGCGGCGCAATGGATGCGTCGCCGCCGCGCGCTGCTGCCAGCAAGGGTGCATGGGGATATCGCGCGCCCGTTGCGGATGCTTGCCCGGGGATGTGCTGCGCCACCCAGGCCGAGTCCTTTCCCCGATGGCAGGCCAGGCATGCGTCGGGCGCGCCGGCAGTGCGAGAGCCCACCGGGTCGGGAATCCGCAGTGAATGATCATGCCTGACGTGAACGCCCATGTAGGTGCGCTGCGGCATGTGGCAGTTGACGCATTGCCCGCCGGGTGTCGATGGGTCGTGCAACGCGTGATCCCGCGTCTCGAATGTCCGGCGTTCGTGGCACTGCAGGCACAATGCGTTTCCCTGCAGCAGCGGCTTGCCTGAATGCGCGTCGTGGCAGTTGCTGCATGACACGTGGTTCTGATGCATGCGGCTCTGCAGGAACGATCCGATCTCGTAGACCTCGTCCTGGATCTGCCCATCCGCGAAATACAGGCCCTCCTGCACGGGGCTGAGCGCGAAGTCCTGGAGGAAATCGGATCCCGGCCGCCCAGACGCCAACTCCGTGCGACGCGAGTGGCAGCCGGCGCAGGCGAGCAGCTGCCCGTTCAGCGTCTCCGCCACCGTGGGAATTGGCCGTACGCCGTTTTCCGGCGCCCAGGTTCGCCTGAGGTTCGTCAGCAGTCCGTTGCCGGACCCTTTCCGGTCTCCCTTCGCCCAGGCGACATGACGCGACCCCATCCCATGGCAGGCTTCGCAACCCACATTCACTTCCCGCCACTGCGTCTGGTAACGGTTGCTCGCCCGGTCATAACCTTTGACAAGACCCGTGGAATGGCAGGATGCGCAGCGCGAATTCCAGTTCTGGAAGGCCCCCGTCCAATGCAGCGCGTCATCATGGGAAACCGCGGCACCGGGATAGAGGTGGAACCACTTCTGGCCGCCCTCCTGCGCCGGCCGGGCGTCCCATGCGATCGACAGCGCCTGCATGCGGCCATCGGGGAACTGCACGAGATACTGCTGCAACGGGAAGTATCCGAACGTGTAGGCGATGCGGAATGTCTCCGGCTCCCCGCGGGAGTTGTCGGTCGTCACGTAGAAGCCATCGTCGCGGGTGAAGAACCGCGACACCACCTTGCCGTAGCGGAACTGCGCGTCACGGAAGTCGCCGCGCACGGTGCCGGGGCTTGCCGCCTCCATCGCGTGGCGGTGGTGGCTGGCGCTCCAGCGCTCGTACTCCTGCTGATGGCAGCTTCCACACACCTCGGTGCCCGCGAACTCCGCAGGGGGAAGCGAGCGGGAGCGGAAGTATTTCTGTCCCACGACGGAAGCCACGGCGACGAATGCCAGTGTCAGCAACAAGAAAATATGAGAACGACGCATCGACCTGGTATTCACACAATTAGTACGCTGAAAAAGTACCGGACGATCTTCATTGTTTCCGGCGCATGCAACCGATTGATGACCCTGTGATGCAAGTGGGCTAGCATCTCCGGCCCCAAGAACAATCCAACTCTAACGGGTGCAACTTGAATCAGCGAATTGCCGAAGCCTGCCGGACGATCCTCAGGCAGCGAACACTGCGCGACGTGTCTTCCCTGGTGATGGCCGCCGCGGCGCTCGCTCCCGCGGTGTGGAGCACCGGCGCCACCGCCGCGCAGGCCAGCAGCGCGCCGTCGGATGAAATCCAGGAAGTCGTCGTCACGGCACAGTTCCGCGAGCAGAACGTGCAGTCCACGCCCATCGCGATCACCGCGGTGTCGGCCGAGCAGCTCGAACAGCGCGGCCAGACGAACATCCTGCAGATCGCCAACAAGGCACCCAGCGTCAACCTGCGCGAATCCAACCCGCAGGGGCCGTCGCTGCAGGCGCACATCCGCGGCATCGGCCAGGCGGATTTCAGCCTCGCGTTCGAACCGGGCGTCGGCCTCTACGTCGACGACGTGTACTTCTCCACGCTCACCGGATCGGTGCTCGACCTGCTCGACCTGGAGCGCGTGGAAGTGCTGCGTGGTCCGCAGGGCACGCTGGCCGGCATGAATTCCATCGGCGGCGCCATCAAGCTCTACACGAAGAAGCCCGACGAGAACGGCGGCGGTTACGTCGAAGCGACGCTGGGCAGCCTGGACCGCACCGATATCCGCGCCGCGGGCAATTTCACGCTGGTGCCGGGCACGCTCTTCGGCCGCGTGTCGGGCGTGGCGCGCAAGCAGGACGGCTACGTCACCCGCTATGACTTCGCGTGCACGCACCCCAGCCTCACCGCCACCTTCAGCATCCCCTCGCAGAGCGATGGCCGCGACTGCAAGCTGGGCACCGAAGGCGGCAAGTCGTATGTCGCGGCGCGCGGCGCGCTGCGCTGGCTGGCCAGCGATGACCTCGAGATCAACGTCAATGCGGACGTCACGCGCGACAACTCCGAGGCCGCGGCGCAGACGCTGGTGTTCGTCGGCACGGCGAACGCGACCGGCTACACGCCGGGCACCACGGGCCTGAACCTGAGCCGCAGCTACCCGATGTATTCCACGGCGGCGACCAACGGCCTGAACCTCTGGAATGCCACCACCGGCACCTCGCCGTTCCTGCCCTATTCCCCGTGGACCGGCGCCGGCGACACGTTCACCAAGAGCCCGTACGTGAACTACTCCACCTACTGCGACGCGAAGCCCGCCGACAACGGCGCCGCGTACTGCGCGCAGCCCGTCAGCCAGGTGAACGGCTGGGGCGCCTCGGCCAACATCGAGTACAAGATCTCGGACACGCTCAAGCTGACCGCAATCTCGGGCTATCGCAATTACACCGCGAACTGGGTGCAGGACTTCGATGCCACGCCGCTGAGCAACGCGCTGATCACCTACAAGGCCACCAACTGGCAGTTCAGCCAGGAAGCGCGCCTGGCCGCCAGCCTCGCCGATGGCAAGGTCGACCTGGTCGTGGGCGGCTACTACATCGACCGCTCCGGCACCTACGCGGGCATCATCAACCAGGGCCTGCTGGTGTTCACGGAGTACGACGAGATCCCGGCCAGCAACTGGGCCGGCTTCGCCAACCTCTCGTGGCGCATCACCGACAAGCTCGAGGCCAACGCCGGCATCCGCTACTCCGACGAGAAGAAGACCTTCCGCTTCTTCCGCGGCGGACGACCGGGCATCCCCGGCAGCGCGCCCGGACCGGGCACGGTCAACCCGCCGTATTTCCCCTGCACCGTCAATGGCGTGAACTACGGCATCGTGCACACGGCGTTCTGCGGCCTGAATGGCGCCGAGGGCAAGTACAGCGGCAACAACACCGACTGGCGCGCCGTGCTGCAGTACCAGTGGACGCCGGACTTCATGACCTACGGCAGCATCGCCACCGGCTTCAAGGGTGGCGGCGTGAACCCGCGCCCCTACACGCCGGCGCAGGCGTATCCGTTCGGGCCCGAGAACCTCACGGCCTACGAGATCGGCGCCAAGAGCACGTTCCTGGACCGCAAGCTGCGCATCAACACCTCGGTGTTCGTGAACAAGTACTCGGACTTCATCGCCAGCGTGTTCTCGCGCGTGGCGGCGGCCCCGAACACCAGCTGCTTCATGGCGCCCGGCGACCTCACCTGCCAGTTCTTCATCAACTCGGGCGACGCCACGCTCAAGGGCCTGGAGACGGAAATCGCCTTCGAGCCCGTGGATGGACTGCAGCTCGACGCCTCGGCCAGCCTGCTGGACTTCAAGTACGACAAGCTCTCCGGCTGCTCGCCCGCGCTGACGCCGACCACCTGCACGGCGCCCTCGGGCGGCCTGGGTGCCGGCCTGCGCTACGGCATGGACCTGGCCTACGCGCCGGACAAGCAGTTCAGCCTCGGCGGCCAGTACACGATCCACATGGGATCGGCCGGTTCGCTCGTGCCGCGCCTGGACTGGAACTACGTGGCGAAGCAGCAGACCAGCGCGATCAACAACAACGTGCTGGCGGTGCTGCCGTCGTACGACGTGCTGAACGCGCGGCTCACGTGGCAGTCGGCGCAGGATGACTGGCAGGTGGCCTTCGCGGTCACCAACGTCACCGACAAGCTGTACTACACGGGCATCGGCCCGAACAACAACTCGGGCACCACGTCGGCGAACCCGGCGATGCCGCGCGAGTGGTCGGTGTCGGTGAAGAAGTCGTTCTGAAGCAGCCATCGAGGAGCAGGAGAACCCGCATGAAGAAGCCACTGGTCGCGTCCTTCCTCCTTCTCCTCGGTTCGATGGCCCACGGGGCCGACCGCCCCGCGGCGCCTTCCTCGGTGCCGCTGGACCGCAGCTGCGACCGGGCCTGCCTGTACCGGTCGCTGGATGGCTTCCTGGAGGCACTGCGCCAGCGGGATCCCTGGCGCACCACCTGGTCGAAGGACGCGCTGTACAGCGAGAACAACGTCGCGATGCCGCTGGGCGAAGGCCTTTGGGGCACGCTCACCCGGCTCGAGTCGTACGACCTTCGCCTGGCGGATCCGTCCAACGGGCAGGTGGCGCTGTTCGGCGCGGTCAACGAGCGGGGCGCCATTTCACCGCTGGTGGTGCGGCTGGTGGTGCGCGATGGCGCCATCCACCGGGCCGAGGTGCTGGTGCGCCGCAAGTTCACCGAGCCGCGGATGATGGCCGATCCGAAATTCGAGAAGAAGCCCGTGTTCGACGAGGTGATCCCGGTGCAGGACCGCCTGCCCCGCGCCCGGCTGATCTCGATCGCGGATGGCTATTTCGACACCCTGCAACTGAACGACGGCACGCTGTTCACGCAGTTCGACGACCTGTGCAACCGCATCGAGAACGGCGTGCAGACCACGAACAACCCGGAGATGAAACAGACCAGCCCTTCGCTGGCGATGGGCTGCGCCGAGCAGTTCCGCCTGGGCTACTTCCGGTACGACGACCGGCTTCGCGACCGCCATTACGACCTGGTGGACGAGGAGCGCGGCCTGGTGCTGGCCCGCGCGATGATGGATCACTCGGGTCGCCTGCAGACCTTCAAGCTGACGAACGGCAGCGTGGAGACCTCGCGCTACCTGTCGCCCCACAGCTACTACATGTTCGAGCTGTTCAAGATCACCCCGCAAGGCAAGATCCGGCAGATCGAGGCCGGGTTCCTCACCGTGCCCTACTACATGCCGCTGCTTGCGGAGCCGGCGGTACGATAGGCGGTACCGCGGGATGTCCCCGCAGGACAGCCTGCACCGATGAAACTGCTGAGGACCGTGCATGCCTGGGGCGGCGCCACCCTGGCGCTGCTGATGATGCTGGTCGCCTTCACCGGTGCATTGCTGGTATGGCGACTCGATTACGTGCGGCTGGCCATCCCGGAAGCACGCGTGCAGTACCAGCCCACCGTGGAATCGCTGGCCGCCATCACCTCCGCGGTCGAGACGAAATTCGGCGCGGACGACCTGCGGCAGATCGATTATCCGACCGCGGCTTTCCCGCTGGGGCGCGTCACGCTGGCGGATTCCCGATACGCCTACGTGGATGTCCACGGCAAGGTCGTCGCCGAGTGGCAAGGCAACGGACGGTGGGAAGAGCTGCTCTACGACCTGCACCACCGGCTGCTGCTGGAAGACCTCGGCCTTGCGATCGTGGGCTACTCGGCGCTGGCGATGATCGTGCTGCTGGTGGCCGGCGCCGCCACGTTCTGGCCCCTGCGGCGGGGATTCCGGGCGGGCCTGTGGCCCAAGGGCGCGGCCCTGCGGCACCTGCGCGGCGCCCATCGCAACGTCGGCATCGTCATTGCGCTGCCGCTGCTGCTCAGCCTCGTCACCGGGGTGATCCTGGCGTTCCCCGAGCAGGCCCAGCGCCTGCTGCTGGAACCGCTGCGTCCCGACAATTACGGCGAGTCCTTCGGCGAGCAGCTCGACACCATTTCGGGGCCCGGCACCGGCGACTGGCTGCCCGCGCTGCAGCGCGCCGCGAAGGCCTTCCCCGGCGCGGCGATCCGTTCCGCCCAGTTCGCCAACCAGGCTTCCGACAATCGCATCATCGGCCTGCAGCAGGCGGGGGAACTTAGCCCGCAGGGACTGAACAAGGTCTACATCGAGGCGCGCGAGGGCTACATGGACGTGCGCATCGACAACCAATCACTGCCCTTCCACGAGCGCGCGTTCAACGCGGCCTATCCATTGCACACCGCGCGCTTCGACAACCTGGGCTACAAGCTGCTGCTGACCGCCAGCGGGCTGCTGGTGGCATTCGCCAGCGCGCTGGGCCTGCTGGGCTTCGTGAAATCCCTGCGCGGGGTGGCGGGCGCGCGAAATCCCTGAGTCACTTCCGCTTGGCGGCGTAGCCCTCCCGGGCAATCGACACCAGCCATGCGCGGATCTGGTGCGCCTCGCCTTCGGTGATCAGGTCATCCCATCGCATGCCCCGCTCCACGGGCCTACTTCTTCGTGACCGGGTTCGGGTAGTGGTACGGCGGCAGGAACACATCGGGGAACGCCCCGTACTTCACCGTGGCGTCTCCATCCGGCTCGAGCTTGTCCAGGTGCTTCGGCAGCGGCACCGCGCCCTTGTTCCAGCCCTTGTCGAAGTCCACGTAGAAGGTGATGAACGAGTGCAGCTTGCTGATGCGCCACGCGCCGTCGATCTTCACGTACTCGTTCTCGTAGGTGGCCTCGCCCCAGCGTGCTTCCTGGTTCAGCTTCCCCACCTGCATGAAGGACCGCCAGCGCGCCTTGGCCGTCTTGCCATCCTCCGCCACGTGGATGACCGGCTGGAGCTGCATGTGGTTGTACAGGCGCCCGTAGGCCATGTCGCCGAGCTGGTGCAGGTATTCGCTGATGCGCTGCTGTCCCTTGAAGAGGCCGCGACCGGCGATCTCGAGCGTGGCATCGGGCGCGAACAGCGCAGCCGCGTCATCCCAGCGGGACTTGTCGACGTAGTAGCCGTAGATGGCCTGCAGGTTGGCGATGTCGACGTAGTCGCTGGCTGCCTGGGCCTGCTTCTGCAGCTGTGACACCTGCGACTGCAGGGTGGCGAGCTGGGCCTGCGTATCGGCGCCAGGGCTGCCGCATCCCGCCAGCGCCAGCACACTGGCCACCAGGACCGCCGGCCGCGCGAGGCGGTGCCAGTTCATCGAAATCATCGTGTCGTTCCCCCGGTACAGGTCCAAGGCTCCAGTATCCACTGCCCGAGGAAGGGCACGCTGTCGAACAGCGGGCCAAGCAACAGCGGCACGATCATCGTGAGGGGCCAGATAACCGACGTCGTCACCAGCCACTGCTTCCAGCGCGGCGCGACTCGACTCGCGGGCACCGAGGGCGGCGGCGTGAACCAGAACTCGATGCCCGGCCGGATCTCGACGCGATCCCCGAGTTCCAGCGCGTCCTCGATTTCCTCGAGCAGCTGCCTGCGTTCCGCCGATTCCAGCCAGCGGCTCGCGTGGGCCGCGGACTGGTAGCGGATGACGATCGAGTACTCGTTGCCGCCTTCCGGCGGCCGCAGGACATGCACGCCCTGGTGCCCCGGATGCGCCGACGCGCGCGTGACGATATGGCGCAGCCAGGCCTCGTAGCGGGCGAGCTGGCCAGGACGGACCCGGTGCTGGATGAGCAGCGTTGCCGAAGTCGACGACATGGGTCAGCGAGCCGGGGCCAGCGCCCCGAGCACATCCGCCGCGAACTTCGCGATCTGGAATCCCGAAGCCTCGTCGATGCCCCGCCGGACCACCACTACGTTCCGGGAAGGAATGATCATGGCGTACTGGCCCTGGCCTCCGTTCGGGCTGTACGCGTCGGCCGGCAGCCCCGCCTGCCCGCCGTACAGCCAGAACTGCGCGCCGTAGCGCGGGCCGTCGCCGGCGGGCTGCACGGGTCCGGGCGTCGACACGTACTTCGTCCAGCCCTCGGGCAGGATGCGTTCGCCATTCCACTTCCCGTCGGCCAGGTACAGCAGTCCGAAGCGCGCGAAGTCGCGCGCGGTGCTGTAGGTCTGGCCGGACATGAGGAAGTCCCCGTTCCAGTCGCTGGAGGTAACCGTCCGCGTCATGCCTATCTTCCAGAACAGCGCCTGGAACGGATACGCCAGGTACTTGCGGTCGTCCCCCACCGCCTGCCGCACCGCCCGCATCATCAGCATCGTGTCGGGCGGGTTGTAGAGGAAGCGCGTGCCCGGCGGGCTGTCGAGGTGATTGGTGGCCGCGCGGGCCTCCACGGTGTTGCCCTGGAAGTAGATGTCCGATTGCGGGCTGCCGCCGCCCTCGCCATACAGCCCGCTCGACATGTGCAGCAGGTGCTCGACCGTGATCCGGCCGCGCGGATCCCCCGCCTTGCGCCACTCGCGCAGCGCGCCGGGGCGGCGGATATCGAGCCGGTACTTCTGCGTGGCGATGCCCACCAGGCTGGAGGCGAAGCTCTTGGCCGCCGAATGCGTCTGGTGGCCGACGTGGATGCCGAAGTCCGGGTCGTAGCGCTCCGCGACGATCCTGCCGTCCTTCACGACGATCACGCCCCAGGTGATGCCGCCATACGTCTTGCCATCGAAGGCGGCTTCCACCAGGCGGTCCAGCGCCGCCTTTTCGGTCGCAGGCAGTTCGGTGGTGGCATTGAGATCGCCCGTGGGCCAGGGCTGGTCATCCAGGTTCGGCGGGCGCAGCGAATCCGGCACCTGGGGCAGGTGCTTTGCGTCCTCGAGCGTGGCACCCGCGGGCAACTGCACGCAGCCCAGCACGTTGCGCCACACCACGATGCGCGGCGGCATGGTGGCCGAGTACGCCACCTGGACGATGCGGCGGTTGTCGTCGATTTCCGTCCGGAGTCCGCCGGAGGGCGGCAGGATGCGCTTCTCGATCATCTGGCGGGACTGTCCACCCGACCACAGCCCGCTGCACAGCGCCACGGCGCGCTGCGAGGCGCTGGCCGATGCGATGTAGCTCGGGGTGTCCTGTGGCCGCAGACCCAGCGGCGCGGCGAGTTGCTGCTGGGCCAGGATTGGCCCCGCGAACAGGACCGGGACGGACAGGATGAACGGAAGAGCGGGTTTCATGGAAGAAGGCCTCCGGCGATGGACAATCCGGTTCGCGCAGCAGAGAGTAGCCCTGCGGACGTGATCAGAACAGCCCGCGAACCGAGGGGAGTCATGGAGCATCCAGTCTCGTTGAAGCGCCTCTGCGCGCTGGTCCTGGCGACGTCGATGACCGTTACCTGCATTGCCGCGGAGGTATCCCCCGCCGTGCGGGAATACAGGCTGCACATGTTCGACCCCCCGATCAGCACCCTCGCGAACCGCAGCATCGAACTGATGTTCGACACGCGCACCGTCGCGGCGGGAAGGCAGCCGCGGAAGCTGCCGGTCGCGCTGCGCTCCCTCGATTTCCAGTACCAGGTCGATGGCGCGCGGCATGCGGCCACTGAATTCGCCGAGCGCACCTTCACCGACGCGCTGCTGATCCTGAAAGACGGAAGGATCGTGCATGAGCAGTACCTGAACCGCACGAACGAGCGCACCCGGTTCATGTCCTACTCGATGGCCAAGAGCTTCAATTCCATCCTGACGGGCGTGGCGATCGCCGAGGGCAGGATCGGCTCCGTCGACGACCCGGTGCTGAAGTACATGCCGGAACTGCGCGGCACGGCCTACGATGGCCTGTCGCTCAAGCACCTGCTGTCGATGCGGACGGGAGCCCGCTGGGACGACAACTTCTTCGCTCCGGGGCCGGGCCGCGACGCACATGTCGCCGCCTTCGTGGAAGGCCGGCAGCGCTACGTCACGGCAGCCCTCGGCATCAGGGACCGCGCGGGCCCGCCCGGCGTGGCGTTCAACTACAACAGCATCGAAGCCGCCATGGTCGGCGAGATCGTCTCGCGCGCCACCGGCGTGCCACTGAGCCAGTACCTCAGCGAGAAGGTGTGGAAGCCAGCGGGCATGGAGTCCGACGCGTTCTACGTGCTGGATGGTCCGCCGGATGTGGGCCGTGAATTCACCGCGGGCGGGTTCAACGCCACCCTGCGCGACTACGCGCGCGTCGGCCAGATGATGCTCGACCGCGGCCGCGCCAATGGCCGGCAGCTGGTGCCCGCAGGCTGGGTGGACGAATCCACGCGGCCCGGGCCCGGCCACGCCAGCGTCGAGGACGCTACCGGCTACGCCTACCTGTGGTGGACGCTGGACGGAACGCGCGCCTTCACCATGCTGGGTGGCGAAGGCCAGTTCGTCTTCGTGGACCCCGACACCCGCACGGTGATCGTGAAGCTGAGCCATGTGCCGGTGGGCGCAGCGGGCAACCAGGCTTCGGCGGAAACCTTCGCGTTCCTGAAGGCCGCGTCGGCCTGGCGCTAGCAGCACCCTCCGGTCTGGCGGGCCTGACCGGATTCGGGCCTGTGCGACGAACTCACTGCGGAGCGACCGCCAGCAGTCGCTGGATCTCCGGTCGGCAGGATCCGCAGTTGGTCCCCGCCCGCAGCTGCGCCCCGATCGCTTCCAGCGAAGCGCAGCCCGATTGCACGGCACTGCGGATGCTGTTGGCTCCCACCTGGAAGCAGGCGCAGACGGTGGGTCCTGGATCCCTGACGTCCTGCCGCGCGCCGCGCAGCAACGAACCGCGATCCGCGGGCTCCAGCACGGGTTTCGCAAACAGCGACGACACCCAGCCACGCGACGGCAGGACTCCGGTGCGGGTGACCATCATGCAGGCGACCAGCACGCCGTCGGAAACCAGCGCCGCGCGCCAGCAGCCGGTTCCCGCATCGCCGTATTCGATCCATTCGGCGCACTCCGCGCCGGGCAGCGCGGAACGCAGCCAACGCGCGCCGGGTGGATCATTTCCCTGGCCTTCGAACTCGAGCCGGCTGACGGAATCCTGCGCGGAGGTCGCCCACCATGTCGCATCCGGAGGCGGCACGGCAGCACGGGAGAGCAGGAAGCCGCGCCATTGCGTGTCGACGCGTTCCAGGCGTGAAGGCGTGTGCTTGAACTCCGGCTCCCCGGAAGAAGGGTCGACCACCGGATTGACGGCCGCCCCCACGCGCGACAGGTGTGCGAACTGCTCGCTCCAGTGTATCGGCATGAAGATCATGCCCTGGGGCACTTCGCCGCTGGCCCGCACACGTCCCAGCGCACTTCCCCAGCGCGTGACCACTCGGGCGACTTCGCCCTCGCGGATCCCCGCAGCCTGCATGTCGAGCACGTGCGCATCGACGAAGGGCTCCGGTTCATGGGCATTGAGCTGTGGGGCGCGACTGGTACGCGTCATCGTGTGCCATTGGTCCCGCACGCGGCCGGTATTCAGGACCAGGGGAAACTCGGCCGTCGGCGAGTGCCTTGGCAGCCGCGCGGGGGTCGCCACGAGACGCGCGCGCCCGTCGCCGGTCGGAAACCGGCCATCGGCGAAAGGCCGCATCGCGGACACTTCGCCGGCGCCAGGCAAGGGCCACTGCCGTGGTTCCATCCGGTCGTATTCCTGCGGCGACAATCCGGAGAGGCCCCTCAGGTCGAAACGCCGGCCGAATCGCACCGACACCTCGCTGAGCCGCGCGTGCTCGTCGAATATCTGCGCCGCACTTTCGTAGCCGAAGCCGTCGAATCCCATGCGGCGCGCCACGGCGCTGATGATCCACCAGTCAGGCCGGGCCTCTCCGGGCGCGACCTGGAAGGCGCGCTGGCGCGAGATGTGCCGGTCCGAGTTCGTGACGGTGCCATCCTTTTCGGCCCATCCCGTCGCGGGAAGCTTGATGTGCGCAAGCGCCAGGGTGTCGTTGCGGTCGACGCAGTCGGACACGATCACCAGCGGGCAGCGCGACAGCGCGCGTTTCACCCGATCTGCATCGGGAAGGCTGACCACCGGATTCGTGGCAATGATCCACACGGCCTTGATGCGTCCCTCACCGATCGCGTCGAACAGCTCCACGGCCTTCGGGCCCGGCTTGCCGGCCATGCGCGGCGATCGCCAGAAGTCCTGTACGGCCGAGCGGTGGGCGTCGTCCTCCAGGTTCAGGTGCGCGGCCAGCTGCGTCGACAGTCCTCCCACTTCGCGCCCGCCCATGGCGTTGGGCTGGCCGGTGATCGAGAAGGGTCCCATGCCGGCGCGACCGATGCGTCCGGTCAGCAGATGGCAGTTGATGATGCTGTTGACCTTGTCGACGCCGGCGGAAGACTGGTTCACCCCCTGCGAGAACAGGGTCACCACGCGCCCGGTAGCCCCGAACCAGTCGAAGAACCGCTGCAGCAGCGCTGGATCCAGGCCGCATGCCTGCGCGGTGGCCAGCACGTCGGTGCTGGCCGCGCGTGCCGACCGCAGGGCATCGTCGGCGCCGGTAGTGTGCGCTGCCACGTAGGCGGCGTCGGTGTGCCCCTGCGAGTCGAGCCACGCCAGCAGGCCATTGAAGAGCATCACGTCGGTGCCGCTGCGCACGGGCAAGTGCAGGTCGGCCATCTGCGCCGTCTGCGTCCTGCGCGGGTCGATGGCCACGACCCGCAGCTGCCGCCGTTCGCGGATCGACTGGATCCTCTGCATCAGCACGGGATGGCACCACGCCAGGTTCGACCCCACGAGCACGAGCAGGTCGCAGGCCTCCACGTCGCCATAGTCGACCGGCACGACGTCTTCGCCGAAGGCCCGGACATGGCCCGACACGGCCGAAGACATGCACAGGCGTGAATTCGTGTCGATCTGGGCCGTGCCGATGTAACCCTTCACCAGCTTGTTTGCGACGTAATAGTCTTCCGTGAGCAGCTGGCCGGAAACGTACAGTGCCACGGAGTCCGGTCCATGCTGTTCAAGGCAGGCCCGGAGCGCGACGCCACGGCACCCACCGCGGCGTCCCAATCCACGGCGAGACCGTCCACCTCCGGATGCAGCAGCCGTCCCTCCGGACCCAGCGTCGACGCCGGGCAGTGCCCTTGGAGCACAGGCGCCCTCGATTGGCAGGGTGTTCAGGATCGCCGCGGACCTCGACGGTGCCGCCGGTCGAGCGGCTGGCGAGCACGCCGCAACCTACGCCGCAATACGGACAAGTGGTCCGGACGAATTCGCTCACGCGACGCTGCCCGGTGCGGCTTCCCGCCCCCACAGGAGCTGCTCGCGGCAGGCGGAGATGTCCCGCTGCTGCGCGATCAGTTCCGCGTACCTGGGTCGCATGACGGGTGTCGCCGTAGAGCACCGCGGCCTGCAGGCGGTTGTCGCGGACCCAGAGTCGCTTGTAGATGCCTGCCGCGGGGTCCGCATAGCGGATGCACTCGGCATTCACGGCATGGGATGGATCTCCGGCGGAGAACACCTCGATGCCGCTGACCTTGAGCTGTGAGGAAGGCGGCGAGCCGCGGTACCGCGTGCCCCCCAGCTCGGCGAGATGCGCCGCGCAGACTCGCGCCTGCTCCCACAGCGGCGCGACCAGTCCGTAGGTCGTGCCGCGATGCTGTACGCACTCGCCCACCGCATAGATCGCCGGATCGAAGGTCTGCAGCGTATCGTCCACGAGGATGCCGCGATCACAGGCCAGCCCGCAGTCGCGAGCCAGTGCGATGCGGGGCGTGATGCCCGTGGCCACCACGACCATGCCGGCCTCGATCGTGCCGCCGTCCTCCAGGCGCACGCGCCTCACGCGCGAGTCACCTTCGAATGCCTCGGTCCTCGCGGACAGGCGGAAGCGGATGCCGCGCGCCTCCATGGAACGACGCAGGAAGGCGGCTGCTTCATCATCGAGCTGACGGTCCATCACCCGCCCGCGAATGTGGACCACGGTGACCGTCAGGCCCCGCCGGGCAAGGCCATTGGCTGCCTCCAGTCCCAGCAGCCCCCCGCCGATCACCACGGCATCCCTCACCTCGCCGACCTGGCGCAACATGCCTTCGACATCGTCGAGGCTGCGGAAGTTGAACACGCCGTCGAGATCGTGCCCCTTCACCTTCAGTCTCACCGGGTCCGAGCCGGTGGCCAGCAGCAGCCGGTCATAACCGGAGACGACGCCGGCTGCGGAGATCACGCGCTTCTGGCGTCGATCGATGGACACGACCGGATCCCCGGCATGCAGCGCGATGGCCCTTTCGCGATACCACTCCAGCGGATGGATCATGATCTGATCCCGATCGGTCTCGCCGGCAAGGAGCGGCGACAACAGCACGCGGTTGTAGTTGCCACGCGGTTCGGCGCCGAATACGGTGATGTCGTAGGCATCGGGGGCCAGTCGCAGCAACTCCTCGATGGCGCGCATGGCCGCCATGCCATTGCCCACCACCACCAGCCTGCGGCGGCCCCTGTGGGCCGGCTCGACCTGCCGCGTGAATTCCACCCAGACGCGTCCGTCCAGCACGCCGCACGGCCACGTCCTCAGCACGACCGAATCATCCTCGATGCAACGGCCGGTGCGCAGGTTGAAGTGCTGCTTGTAGACCGGGGACGCCACGACCAGCTGCCCCTGCAGGTCGCCGGTCAGGCCGCGGGAGATGACGCCAGCACCGCTGAAGGGATCCCTGTTCTCGAGGGCGAAGACCTCATCGCCCACTCGCAGCAGCGCCACCTGCCCGCCGTCCACCAGGGCGCAGACGCCTCCCCCGTCGAAGATGTCCTCCAGATCACAGACGAAATGCCGCTTGCCTGCGTTCACGCGCCCGCCGCCTCCGACTGCAAGGCCTTCTCCTGCGCGGTGGCCGGCCTGCGCTGCCCCCGCTCCTTGACCACCACGACGTTTGGGTCGAGTGCGTCGCTGTTGACGAAGTGCCGGAACCGGCGAAGCGTGGCGGGGTCTTCCACGGCCTTCTTCCACTCGCACTCATAGGTGCCGATCACGTTCTGCATGGCGGCCTCGAGCTCGGCGGCGATGCCGAGCCGGTCGTCGCACACGACCGCGCGCAGGTAGTCCAGGCCACCTTCCAGGTTCTCGAGCCAGCCCGCCGTGCGCTGCAGCCGATCGGCAGTGCGCACGTAGAACATGAGGAACCGGTCGACGTACCGGATCAGCGTGGCGCTGTCCAGGTCGCTGGCCAACAGGTCGGCATGGCGCGGCTTCATGCCGCCATTGCCGCAGACATAGAGGTTCCAGCCCTTCTCCGTGGCGATCACGCCCACGTCCTTGCTCTGCGCCTCGGCGCATTCGCGCGTGCAACCCGACACGGCGAACTTGATCTTGTGCGGCGACCTCAGTCCCTTGTAGCGGTTCTCCAGTTCGATCGCGAAGCCCACGCTGTCCTGCACGCCATAGCGGCACCACGTGGAACCCACGCAGGACTTCACCGTGCGCAGCGATTTCCCGTAGGCGTGCCCGGATTCGAAGCCGGCGGCGATCAGCTCGCGCCAGATCTCCGGCAGCTGGTTCAGCTGCGCGCCGAACAGGTCGATGCGCTGGCCGCCGGTGATCTTGGTGTAGAGGTCGTATTTCTTGGCCACCTGCGCGATGACCAGCAGCCTGTCGGGCGTGATCTCCCCACCCGGCACCCGCGGCACCACCGAATACGTGCCATCCTTCTGCAGGTTTGCCAGGAAGCGGTCGTTCGTGTCCTGCAGCACGGCCTTGCCCGGCTTGAGCACGAACTCGTTCCACTGCGATGCGAGGATGGATGCCACGGTGGGCTTGCAGACATCGCAGCCCAGGCCCTTGCCGTGCCGCGCGATCAGCTCACCGAACTCGCGGATCTGGCCCACCTTCACCAGGTGGAACAGCTCCTGGCGCGAATAGGGGAAGTGTTCGCACAGATGGTTGTTGACGGCCACGCCGCGGCGCTGCAACTCCGCCTTGATGACCTGCTGCACCAGCTGCGCGCAGCCGCCGCAGGAACTGGCGGCTTTCGTGGCCTTCTTCATGCCGCCCAGCGTCACGACGCCGGCCTCGACCGCGGCGCAGAGGTCACCCTTGCTGACGTTGTTGCACGAGCAGATCTGGGCGCTTGCCGGCAAAGCCGCCACGCCGGGCCCGCCTGCCTCGCCGCCCTCGGCGGCAGGCACCAGCAGCGCTTCCGGCCGCGACGGCAGCGGCATTGCGTTGAGCATCAGCTGCAGCCAGTTGCCGTAGTCCGCGGCATCTCCCACGAGGATGCCACCGAGCAGGCGCGACCCATCCTGGCTGAGCACGAGCTTCTTGTAGATGCCGGCGCGCTCATCTACCAGCGTGCAGCACTGGGCATCGGGCGTCGCGGCGTGTGCATCCCCCAGCGACGCCACATCCACGCCCATCAGCTTCAGCTTGGTGCTCATGTCGGCACCGGCGAACCTGCGCTCGCCGGTGCCTGCCAGCACATCGGCAACGACATCAGCCATCTGGTAGCCGGGTGCGACGAGGCCGTAGAGCTTGCCCTGCCATGCGGCGCACTCGCCGATGGCGTAGATGCAGGGGTCGCTGGTGCGGCATGAGTCGTCAATGACGATCCCGCCGCGCGGCCCCACGTCAAGCCCGGCACTGCGCGCCAGGGCATCTTGCGGCCTGATGCCGGCCGAGAACACCACGATGTCGGCTTCCAGCTTCTCGCCGTCGGCGAAGTGCAGCACGTTGTGGTGCTCGGCGCCCGCTTCGATGGATGTGGTGGACTTGCCGCAATGGACGCGCACGCCCAATCCCTCGATATGCCGCCGCAGCACGCGGCCGCCGCCGTCATCGACCTGCACGGCCATGAGCCGCGGCGCGAATTCCACGACATGGGTCTCCAGGCCCAGGTCCGCCAGCGCCTTGGCGGCCTCGAGACCGAGCAGTCCACCGCCGATCACGGCGCCCACGCGCGCCTGGCGCCCGGCCTCCTGGATGGCGATGAGGTCCTCGATAGTCCGATAGACGAAGCAGTTGCTCCGCTCCCGCCCGGGGATCGGCGGAACGAAGGGATAAGAACCTGTGGCCAGGACCAGGCTGTCGTACTCCAGCACCCGGCCCGCGCTGGTTCTCACGCGGCGGGTCTCGCGATCGATGGCTTCCGCCCGCTCGGAAAGGTGAAGCACGATCCCGCTGCGCTCGAAGAAGTCCTCTTCCACCAGCGACAGGTCCGCCGCACTGCGGCCCGAGAAGAAGCTGGTCAGGCCCACACGGTCGTAGGCGGGCCGCGGCTCTTCGCATAGGACGGTGACGTCATGATTGCGCGGCAATGCGGACAGCTTCTCGAGCAGTCGTTGACCGACCATGCCATTGCCGATCACCAACAATTTCCTGCGTGGAATCACTTCGACCTCCCCGCGATGGATGCCAGGGCGCCCTGGAACAGATCGGCGCGATATCCCGAATGAAACCCGTCCGCCGCGGCGCGGCCTGCTGGCAACTGGCCGCAGCGCTGCATGTGGGTGATCAGCATCTCGGCGTGGCTTTCCCTGGGGTTGATGTCGTCGGGCCCGAAGGATGCGAACTCGGGGCGCCGGATCGGCGGCTCCTGCGCATCGACCCGCAGATCGCCTGCCAGCGCCGAGTGCAGCAGGCGGGCCGGTGCGCCGACATAGCGGGGTTGGCTGAGCAGGCTGGCCAGGTCCGCGTGATTGGCCGGATCGGAGGCCCACAGCGACGCCGCGTGGATGGATCGCACCAGCGCTCCGACGGCTTCGGCGTTCTCCTCGGCGAGTTGCGCACGCAGGCCCAGCACCTTCTCCGGTTGCCGGGGCCACAGGTCGCTGCACACCACCGGCATCACGCCGATCCCGGCTTCCACCGCGAGGCTGTTCCACGGTTCGCCCACGCAGAATCCATCCACGGCCGCTGCGCAACGCATCCACGAGCAGGGGTGGCAGCACGACCAGGCGCACGTCACGGTCCGGGTCGACGCCACCCGCCCCAGCCAGTCGCGCAGCTGGTAGTTGTGACAGGAGAACGGGTAGACCATTGCCAGGGTCAGCACCGGTTGCCCGGCGGCGCGACGGCGGGCGACGACGTCGGACAAGGCCCGCGCCTGCTGCGCCGGCTCGGCACCGATCGCTGCGCCGGCAGCGCGCATCGCACTCCAGAGCGGACGGGACACGGTGATGGCGTTGCCTCCGGTACCCAGCGCCACCGGTGCCACGAGCGGTGTGTCGAGCAGGCCAATGCCCAGGTTCTGCGCGATGACCATGGGGCCCAGCATGTGGGCGGCATCGAAGTGCCCCACTGCCAGCCGATCGCGGATATTGGCCCAGGAGGTCTCGCGAACCAGTCGCAGCGACAATCCCTGCTGGCGGGCCAGTCCGGCTTCGTGCGCCACGACGAGCAGCGCGCAGTCCAGCAGCGGCATGAACCCGACCGTGAGTTCGGTGCGGCTGGCGGCGTTCATTTCAGCAGCTCCGCGGCCGTGATGACGCTCTGCGCCACCTGCGCGATGCGCAGGTTGGCATCCATCGCCGTCCTGCGCAGCAGTTCGTAGGCCTCTTCCTCGCTCACGCTGCGCTGCCTCATGATGATGCCCTTGGCGCGATCCACGACCTTGCGGTCGGCCAGCTGCTGTCGTGTCTCCTGCAGCTCGGTGCGCAGCTTGTCGAAGGCCTTGAACCGGCTGATCGTCGTCTCGACGATGGCCTGCACGCGCTCCTTGCGCAGTCCATCGACCACATACGCACCGACGCCGGCATCGATGGCCGCCTCGATCGAGCCGCGGTCTGACTTGTCCACGAACATCGCGACGGGCTTCCTCACCACGCGCGATACCTGGAACATCTGCTCCAGGACGTCGCGGTTCGGGTTCTCCAGGTCGATCAGGATCACGTCGGGCTCCTCATCGACGATTCGCCGCAGCAGGTTCTGCATGTCGCGGACGACGACGAGATCCCGGTAACCCGCCTCGCGCAGCCCATCCTCCAGGATGGCTGCACGGAGCAGGTTCTGGTCCACGATGAGAACTCGAAGTGTGCTGTCTGGCATACGCGGCAGTACTGCAGTCCATGCCTACCAGACGAACTCGAGCTGGACCCAGAGCTTGTCGGTGTCCCGCACGGCCGCGGGCGTCGTGGCGTGGGCATCGTAGTGCGCATACTTCAGCGTTCCGGTGAGCCGGCGGAACTTGCCCTGCAGCTGCAGGTCCAGCTCGCTGCCGTAGTCGATGGACAATCGCTGCGACTCGAATTCATGCCAGCTCGCCGTCACGCCCAGTGTCTCGAGCGGGCCGACGCCCTTGCTCGCGTAGCCGGCATTCAGATAGAGGTCCTCGATGCCGTTGACGGGCGTGGCGAGGAACTTGTCGGCCCAGCCCTGGAACCGATGCAGCGTGGCCAGGGGCGTTGTGAATCCCTTCACGCCATCCCCATCGAGCACCTGCGGATAGGAAATTCAAACGCCCTTGCCTGCTCGGTGCGTGCTTGGGCCGAGTTCGCATAGTCGATCTTATGTGAGCCTCAGCCACTGGCCACGGCCGTCACCCGGAAACTCTGCACAGCCAGACAGCCCGGCCGGACGGCTTTCCTGCCCCTGAATCTCCTGCCCTGTCCGTTTGCCCATCCGCAGCCGTGGCGAAGTTGAACCGCTCGCAGGTGGTCACGTAATGCGTCAGAAAATACCGGGTCACCGCCTCAGGAAACTCAGCCTGGCCGGCAAACACGGGCACCACATCGACGATGCCGGTGCTGTTGTCCACTCGGATCACGAACGGCTCCACTCGCTTCAGCGGCATCAGCAGCATCAGCGCCAGGATCGCCACCACCGTCAGCACGCAGGCACTGATCGCAATGATCCAGGCGAGCCGCGCGCTGCGCGCCTGCATCGCCACCCGGTCCGCATCCCAGGCGGTCGCCTCCCGGAAGTAGCCCTCCAGCATCGCATCCTTGCTCATGGCGTCCCCTCCTCAGGTGGCACCACAGGCACCGCCGGCGCTGGGCTCGACGCGCGCGCCAGCGCATTGATCGGCACCAGCTTGCGATCGCACTCGACCTTGGGCGGCTGGTGGCTGCAACCTGCCACCAGCCATCCCGCCAGCAGCCCCACACCCAAGGCCAGCATCCTGCCTACTCGGTTCATGTGCGCCTCACTACGGACAACGTGCCCTGTCGCGGGCGCAGCTCGCGTGGCATGCGCGCGCCGATCAGCCGCTGCCCCACCTTGCGCGACAGGCTGTCCCAGCGACTGGTGTCCTTGTCGACGAAGGCGCCACGCGAGAAGTCCTTCAAGCGCCGCCCGCTCCCCCGGGCCATGCCCATCCCGGCACGCAGCGTGTTCGAGATCGCTCCAAAGCTCGACAACGCCACGCCACTGGCCAGTCCCTGTGCCATGGCCGGCACCTGCATCATGATCAGAAATGTCAGCGCCGAAGCGATGCACACCTTCAGCGCGTGGGCGATCTCGATGCCGTCACCGGCCGCCACTGCCGCCTCGGCCGCAGTCGATATGATCTGCAGCATCAGGGAGGCCACCAACACGGCGAGCACCGTCAGGAACGCATAGTTGGACAGTTGCGCCATCCAGGCCTCGAAGAACCGCTTGGTACTCTCGAAGAACAGCATGGCGAGGAAGATCGGCCCCATCGCAATGAGCACCGACAGCGCGATCTTGGATAGCGCCAACAGGAACATGGTGTAGATCGCCGTGATCCCCACGGCGAGGTACACCGCGAACGCGGCGAAGTAGTACACGATGTTCTCGCCGAATACTTCGCCCTTGGTCAGCAGCAGCGAGGCGGCGTCATCGCCGTCAAAGAGGATTTCATCGATGATGTCCACCGTATCGCCTGACACGGCCTCGGGCGTACCGGCCGCACCGATGATTCCGGACGCCAGCTGTATCGGCGCCCGGAACATCGTGTCCACGATCACCTCGTTGTACAGCCAGCCCTGCAGCGAGATCCCGAGGATGAACGCAAGTGTCAGCAGCCGCTTTACCCCCTCCAGGAACGGCTCCTCGACCTTGCCGGCAAGCTGCAGGTAACCCCACAGGATCACGTACAACACGCCCAGCGCCACGACGGCAGGCTCCAGGATGTTGGCGATCAGCGCCGTGTTGCTAGAGATGAACGTCTGCAGCGTTGCGCTCAACCACAGGTTGAATTCCTCGAAGAACCCCATGACCTACTCCTTGGATGACTCGGGGCGGGAAGGCTCCAGGCCAATCGGCCCGGAGGAGCGCAGGCGGCCTCGCTCTTCCATCGCCGCGGCCCGCTGGGCATTCAGGCAGTCCGGGTGTCCACGCAACGTGCCCGGATCGTTGGCACAGGTATCCAGGGCGGAAGAACGCAGAG
Organism: Steroidobacteraceae bacterium; assembly: GCA_046347045.1. GTDB lineage: Bacteria > Pseudomonadota > Gammaproteobacteria > Steroidobacterales > Steroidobacteraceae > ZC4RG30. Next base: position 175,663 of record JAXMGX010000008.1, on the reverse strand, counting down.
CGGCATCAGCCCGATACTCCTCGACCGTGTGCCGGGCCGCCGGCGGTGCTGGTGCGCAGCCGGCGACGACCAGAATCGCCGCCAGTCGCCACAGCCGAACACAACGCAGCCCGGCCATCCGCCTACGGCACCAGACCGACCGCACCGATCGACCGGAGTGAACCGCGATTCTGGATCGCCAGTTCCGAAGAGCGCTGCCGTCGCGCCAACTCCTCAGCCTCGGTGGCGTGGTACAGCAGCATCAGCTTGGTCTGTTCGTTCTGCAGCATGGCCTGCTCGGCCGAGATCCGCGCCTGCAGGTCGAGCACCGCCTTCTGGTCCGTAGCCGTCGGGATGGCGTCAATCAACTGCTGCAAGGCTACGAACCGCTCGCTGCTCGCCTCCAGCGCCTCCCGGCTCGTCACCTGCAACAGCGCCGCGGTGCGCCGCCTCGCCTGCAACTGCTCGCGCTCGGCCACCGACAAGCGACCGACCTGATCCTCGCTTAGCACCGCATTGCCCTGCAGTACGGACTGCAGCTGGCTAGCCAGTGCGCCATAGCTGCCAGAGAGCCCGTCGAGCGCATCCTGCAGAGCCCGCCAGTCCTCTGGCAGGTAGTTGCGCACCGTCCCGCGCAGCAACTGATCCATGCCGCGACTCCCTGTGATCGACTGGTATTCCCGCTGCGCTTGGGTAAGCTGGTTCTGTACAGTCTGCAACTGCTGGCGCAGCACCGACAGTTGCTGCGTCATCTGCGCGATGGCCCGTACATCGACCACCGCCCACTGCGCCTGGGCCGCAGACCCGAACGTCAATGACAGCACTGCAAAAAGGACGTATCGAGGTAACCGTGCCATGCCAACCTCCGCTCAGGTTGTATTGCGACCGCTCCCAGTCGCGGAGACATCGACGTTTCCCCTGCCCATGAACAAGGGCAGCCAGGCCGCTGGATCAGGTCCGTACCGCGTGATCGCCTCGCGCATGGCGCCGAGGGATTCGGCACGACCGGAGATCACCTTCAGCTCGGCATCGAACCCCTTGAGGTCCAGCCGAGCGACTACCGAGTAGTGGCCCTGTTTGATGAGGAACTGCCGCGAACCAGGCTCCAGCTGTTCCTTGATAAGCCGGAACTCCCGCTCCGACAGTCCGAACCCTTCGACGTACTCCGCCTCACTGGCATCGGGGTTGGGAAAGAGAATCTTGGTTGGCGTCTGCTCGATGATGGTCCGGCTGATGGGGCTGTCGAGCACATCGCTCGCGCTCTGCGTGGCCAGCGCCATCACGCCGTTCAGCTTGCGCCACGTCTTCGGCCCGTCCTTCGCAAAACCCTCGAACGCTTGGTCCGCCAACAGCCGCCAGAACTCATCCATCCAGCACACGAACCGACGCCCATCGAGCAGCTGCCGGATCACATGGAACAGGTACAGCGTCACCGGTGGCCGGGCGAGCGCATGATCGAGGAAGTCCGTGACATCAATCCCAAGCAGCGTCGCGCTGGACAACTGCCCGATAAACGAGTCTTCCGGATTGTCGAATACCCAGGCGTAGTCACCGCGCGCACTCTCGCACCAGCGCGACAGCCTGGCGTGGATCCCCTCCGCCCGCGTCGCATCGGTGAACTCGATCAGCCGCGAAAGTCGCCTGGCCGACCGATCCAGTGCCAGCGTCGACAGCAGCGCCTGATCGAGGTCCGCTTCTTCGCGAACCGTCAGCGGTCGCGTGCCCCGCGCCAGCACCCTGAGCCAGCCCTTCAGGAACTCGACATGATCCGGCATTGGCGGCAACTGCAGCGGATTGAATCCAGTCGGCGCGCCGTTCTTCAGAGGCAAATAGGTGCCACCCAGCGCGCGGGTCAAGATTTCGAGGCCGCGATCCTTGTCGAACAGCACCTGCGTCGCCCCGATCCGCCGCAGCATGCACACCAGAAACCCGATGAATACCGACTTACCGCTGCCGGTCGGCCCGCAGATGAACGTGTGTCCCGTGTCTTTGCGACTGCCACCGTCCGGATCGCGCGGATCGCTGGCGTGCAGCGAGAAGTAGTACGGCGAGCGGGCACTGGTCACGAGCAGCGCCAGCGCCTCACCCCAATGATTGCCCTGCGCCCGTCCCGCCGGGAAGTTGTGGAACGGAACCGTAGCGCAGAAGTTGCGCGATGTGATCGGCGCCTTGCGTGGCCGCAACGCGAAACAGCCCGGCAGCTGTGCCCAGAAAGCCGCTTCCAGCGCCAGATCCTCGCGCGCCGTGGTCATGCCAGTATCCGCCAGCAGCGCCCGGGCCAGAGCCAGATCATCGTTGAGTTGCCGCAAGGCCGCCGCCCGCTCCACGTCGGTGCCCAGCGGGCGCACTGCCGTCAGCACCTGCAATGAAAAATGATGATCCCCCATCACGAACTCATTGGCGGTCAGTGCGTCCAGTGCCTCCTTCAGTTCCTCGGCCTGACTCACGGCGAAGTCGCCGGCATTGGACAGCTGGTTGTACTGCCGCTGCAGCAGCCCCTGCCCAGTCACCTTCGACAAGAAGGCGAACGACTGCGTGAGCACGAACTCGAATGGCGCCGACAACAGCGCATTCAGCATCCCCACGGTCGACGGTGTGGAGTATTCCTTGATGCCAAGTACGGCCCCGTACCGGTTTCCGGTCGGTAGCCGGTACTCGATGGTTTCGGTGCCGAACACCGTACGCGTGGTCGCCAGTACCTCCTGCAACGGTGCCCGGGGCAGCGGCACCCGCGCCCAGGCTCCGTTCACCAGCAACCCCATCAACTCCAGAACCCGCGAGTAGTGCCGGCCGCCGAACTCGTAGGTGGCCAGCCGCTCCGGCTCGTACCGATCGAGGGAAGATACGAGGGTCTGGACCAGCTTCTCGCTGGCGTCGACGGCATCAGCCAATTCCGCGGCCTGTGCGCTCGCCTGACCACGGGCCACCAGCCGCGACAGCAGGCCCGGTGCCGCGCCAGCGACCGGCCGGTAGACTACTGACAGGTACAGCTCGCTACCCATCAGGACTTCACGGCCTAGCAGCCCTTGGTACTTGCTCGCCAGATGCTCCGCGAATCCTTCATTCCCAGCAGGCGAGGATTCCGGCGTAACACGCCGGCGCACCACGTGCGCCCACAACGCCGTGTTGGAGCTGGCAATGTTCCGCCACAGTACATTCAGGCGCTCATGCCAGTTGTTCAGCACCGCATCGTCTGCGCTCTCGAAGCTGGCGCCACCCAGCTTTAGGCACTGCACATAGTCACCTGCCTCAGTGCGCAAGATGTGCGGCGTGATCTGGGCACGATATGGTAGCCGCGTCGAAGCCGGCTGTTCGCGTCGCAGGGCGCTGGAGCGCTTCATGGCAGCTGCACCCAAGCCCGATGTCGCCGCCTGCCCGACGACGATGGCAGGTCCAGAACCAGCGGGCTGTAGCTCGACCCCTTCCAGAACCGGGCGCTGCACAAATACCCGAGGAACCGGGTCTTCAATGCCATCATCAGCAGGTTGAAGTAGCGCGGGTCCCGCGCGCACAGCAGCACGCACACACCATGCAGCGGAACCACCAGCAGCAGAACCAGGAGGTTCCGCGTCAGCAGGAACAACTCCATGGCAACCGCCACGTTGAGCAACATGGCCCCGTAAGTCACGCCCATCCGCATTGGCGGGCGCGTCGCACCCACGAACAGCGGATCGGCGACCACGCCGGAATTACGTGCCTCCATGGACCGCCCCTAGACGCCGAACAAGCCGCGTATCCAGGTCACGATCTGCTGCGAGCCGAAGATCGCCGCGATGCCAACCAACGCACCGATTACCCAACCCCAGGAGATCTTGCCGACCGCCGCCGCAATGCCCAACGCAATCACCAGCAACACCGCGATTGGTGTTGCAATGGTCAGAACGAAGTTCACGGTTGAGGTAGCGCCGGTCTCGAATGGCGAAGCCTGAGCCAAGGTGATGGCCGGCAGCCCAAAGCCAATTGCGAGCGCCCATGTCCGGTTCAGCGCATGGCGGAAGTGTGTTTCATCCATTGCCGGTTCCCCTTTCCGTAGGACCTGCGTGGATCACACCCTTGCGCGATGAGAAATATAATGCTGACTATCGAGGGAAAAGCGGCCGAAACCCACCACCAACCGCAAGAAACCTCCGTATGCCGGAGTCAACTAGCGTTGTCGGGCAGATGTGACTCGGATGGCGCGGAATGCACTTTGCGGATTCACTCTGGTTTTGGCCATGCCGCGCCAGGTGAGACAAGAAAAGCCCTTCCCAAGAATTCCCTCGGCCAGCTCTTCGAAGGCGCGACACGGAGCGCTCGTGACAAGCACCGGCTATAATTAACCTGTTTTGCCAATTAAGCCCCAAGAACGACGGCTGCAGCTAGATGCTCATCGCTTTGACGTGGCAGATGGCACAACTGAGCTTTCGGTGACTCCTGACCACCCATGCCAGAACGACACAATAGAAAATCAGTAAGGAAAAGTGCCCGAGCGGACGCCGTGTTACATCGGCAGCAACTGCTGATTGCCGCCAAGTCCGTATTCGCTGAGCATGGCGTTTTCGCTCCGCTGGAGTTGGTTATACTTCGCGCAAATGTCGGACGCGCAACACTGTACCGCAACTTCGCGGACAGAAAAGCGCTGATGTACGCGTTGCTGGATGAAGAACTGCGCTCGTACGAAAGTTACGTAGCGAAGCTAGCGGATCGGCCCGATGCATTGTGGATGGCATTCGACTATGCCGTCAATGCGATCATCGTCTCCTCAGCAGCCCTAGTGGCCTATTGGCGTAGCTTAGATCGCAATGATCCCGCTGTAGTAAAATTCTATAAGCGCCACGTCCAAATATATCGCCGTCCGCTAGAAATCTGCATCGAAGCCGGCCAGTGCCGCGCGGACCTGAAACCTGCAGATATCGTGCTTGCGGTAAGGATGCTTACTAGCGAGTTGGGTGGTCGATCTGTTCGGGAGCGACAGCGACTGGCAAGACGTGCGATGAAGCTACTCAAGCGGGGCCTGATGTGTTGATCTCGTTCACTCGCGATATACTGAAATCATGTACACGCAGATATTGGTCGCCGTAGATGGCAGCAGCACATCTGATCGAGCTCTACAGCACGCCGCAAGTCTCGCGCGCCTTTCCGGCGCGCGATTGAATGTCCTGCATGTAGTGGAAACGCTAGGAAGCGGGTTTGAGCGGCCCGAAATCTTCCAAAGAGATGTGCTACCTAAGCTCATCCAGGATGGCGAGAAGCTGCTACGCAAGGCCAGCTTGCAGGTTGGAAGCGGCGTTGCGATCAACACGCTACTGATCGAGGACAGTGGCAACCGGACGTCCCAACATATCGTCGATCAGGCGAAGGTTTGCGGTGCTGATCTGATCGTCTTGGGCACACATGGTCGCCGCGGCGTCAACCGCATGCTGATGGGTAGCGACGCCGAGCAGGTTGCCCGCACGGCGCCGGTTCCCGTGATGCTGGTACGTGATCTGAGCACCGACTAGCTAGCTCTCCGCCCCGACCGGCGTCACCCGCCAAATATCTCTCGAGTACTCGCTAATTGCTCGATCGCTCGAGAAGTACCCCGATGCCGCAATATTGAGAATCACCTTGCTAGTCCAATCTGCCGGATCCCCGTAGATAGCGGCGACACGTCGCTGAATTTCGCAGTAGCTATCTAGATCCGCCAGATGGCGATAGTGATCGCCTTGGCGCAACAGAGCATCCACAATGGGCGCAAAGATGCCCCGCTCGTGACGACTAAAGTGATCACTTGAGATGAGATCGAGCACCGCACGCGTCTGTGGCTCATTCTCATAGTGCCACCACGGGTTATACCAGCCGGCGCCGTCCTCCACCTGCTTCGCGTCGAGGCCAAACAGGAAGAGATTCTCCTCGCCGGCTGCCGTGGCCATCTCGACGGTCGCACCATCCCGGGTACCGACGGTTAGCGCGCCATTCATCATGAACTTCATGTTGCTGGTTCCACTAGCTTCATAACCCGCCGTAGATAGCTGCTCAGAAACATCGCTGGCCGGAATCAGTCGCTCAGCCACAGAGACACGATAGTCTGTTATGAAGATCACACGCAGCCGCCGTGACACGACCGGATCCTCATCGATCACATCCGCGACGTTGCTTATTAGCTTTATGACAAGCTTAGCAAAGCGGTAGGCAGGCGCTGCTTTTCCAGCAAAGAAGAACGTGCGAGGCGTGATCTCCAAACTTGGGTCGCGTCGCAAGCGCTCGTACAATCCTATGATATGCAGAACATTCAGCAACTGCCGCTTGTATTCATGGATACGCTTGATATGAGTATCGAAGATCGAGTGCGGGTCAACCAGTGTCGCGCCCTGACTTCCGAGCCAATCACAGAATCTCCCCTTGGCCTCCGATTTTGCGGCACGTACGGAGGCTTGGAACTGCGCATCCCCAGCTAACGGTGCTAACTGAGCTAGCTGAGATAGATCGGTAATCCACGTACTACCAATAACTTTGGTAATCGCTCCAGCTAACGCTGGGTTTGCCTGCAGCAGGAAACGCCGCTGCGTGACTCCGTTTGTCTTGCTCTGAAAGCGCTCGGGATACATGGCCGCGAAGTCCGCCACCACGCGCCGCTTCAGCAGTTCAGTATGCAGCGCCGACACACCATTGACGCTATGGCTACCAACAATGGCGAGATTCGCCATACGCACGCGACGTTCCGGCGATTCCTCGATCAAGCTGACGCGCGCGACGCGCGCCTCATCAGCTGGAAATTCCGCTCTCACTTGATCCAAGAAGCGCCGGTTGATCTCGTAGATGATCTGCAGCTGTCGCGGCAATAGCAGCTCAAAGATCCGCACTGGCCACTTCTCCAATGCCTCCGGCAATAAGGTGTGGTTGGTGTAAGCGAAGGTCTTCTGCACAATGCGCCATGCGTCATCCCAATCCACCCGCACCTCATCCACCAGCAACCGCATCAGCTCCGGGATGGCAAGCGTCGGATGAGTATCATTCAATTGTATTGCTGCGCGGTCAGCAATCTGTGTCCAATCGTCCCCCTCGGCCTTTAGCCGACGCAGAATGTCAGCGAGCGAGCACGCGACGAGAAAATACTGTTGCACGAATCGCAATGCTCGACCACGCATAGTGCTGTCGTCCGGGTAGAGTACGCGCGTCAGAGTCTCTGCTATCAGCGTCTCTGTGAGGGCACCTACGAAATCACCGCTGTTGAACTGGGCGAGATCGAAGAAATCCGTCGCGCCGGCTGCCCATAGTCGCAGTGTGTTTATCGTTTTTCCGCCGTAGCCCACTACCGGACGGTCGTGGGGAATGCCGACTAGCTTCAGTGGCCGGTCGCCGCTCGGCCACAGCATGCCATCGCGTCGTTCGAAGCCACAGCCGAGCGTCACCTCCACAGCCTCGTCGGGCCGCGCGATCTCCCACGGGTCCGGCCGCGCCAGCCAATGGTCCGGCTGTTCCCGCTGCCAGCCACCATGCAGTTCCTGCCGGAAGATGCCGTACTCGTAGCGCAAGCCGTAACCCATTGCCGGAATGCCGAGAGTCGCCATGGAATCCAGGAAGCAGGCTGCTAGCCGACCGAGGCCACCATTGCCAAGGCCAGCGTCCGGCTCCTGCTCCATAAGTTCGGCGAGGTCGATACCGTGGTGCTGCGCCAGCTCATAGACCTGCGACTCCAGCTGCAAGTTGGTGTAGTTGTTAACTAACGAGCGGCCCGGGAGGTACTCCATCGACAGGAAATACACACGCCTAGCCTTGTTCCGCCCGTAGTCACGTTCCGTCCTCAGCCAGCGCTGCGACAGCACATCTCTCAATGCGCGCGCGAGCGCTTCGTAGCTGTCGCGCATCGAGGCACGATCCGCCGGCGCGATCCGGTCAAAGCGCAAGTGCCGCTCAAATAACGCATTGCGGTCGCCGGAGATGCGCAGAGCGCCGCACTGGTAGCGCTGCCGCAAGTGTTGAGGCAAGCGGCCGCGAGTCACGCCTGTCTCTCGCCGCAGCAACGAAGTATCGACCGCAGCAGCTTAGACATTGTCACCCCCAGTGGTACTGTGCTGCGCACCGCCACCGCCACCTCCACCCCACCGCCAGCCCAGCACGGCCGGCAGATCCTCGCCGTTCTCATCGATGTAGCGCCGGTGTTCAAGCAGCGCGTCGCGGATCGTCTGTCTGGCGTAGGCGGCACGCGACCCCAGCTGCGGCAACCGCTCAATGACGTTCAATATCAGGTGGAAACGGTCCAGGCCGTTCAGCACGCACATGTCGAAAGGCGTGGTGGTAGTGCCTTCCTCCTTGTAGCCGTGCACGTGCAGGTTGGCGTGGTTGCTGCGCCGGTAGGTCAGGCGATGGATCAGCCACGGATAGCCGTGGAAGGCGAAAATCACGGGCTTGTCGCGCGTGAACAGGTCGTCGAACTCCTGGTCGTCGAGCCCGTGCGGGTGATCCTGCGGGGACTGCAGCTTCATCAGGTTGACGACGTTGACCACGCGCACCTTGAGTTCCGGCAGGTGTTTGCGCAGCAAGTCGACGGCCGCCAGCGTTTCGAGCGTCGGCACGTCGCCGCAGCAGGCCATCACCACATCAGGTTCCGCCCCGCGATCGTTGCTGGCCCACTCCCAGATGCCGATGCCGGCGCTGCAATGCCGGATCGCCTCTTCCATGCCAAGCCACACCGGCGCCGGCTGCTTGCCGGCGACCACGACATTGACGTAGTCGCGGCTGCGCAGGCAGTGGTCGGTGACCGACAGCAGGCAGTTGGCGTCGGGCGGCAGGTAGACGCGCACGATCGAGGCCTTCTTGTTCACCACGTGGTCGATGAAGCCCGGATCCTGGTGCGAGAAGCCGTTGTGATCCTGCCGCCATACATGCGAGGACAGCAGGTAATTCAACGACGCGATGGGCCGGCGCCAGGGAATCTCGCGGCTCACCTTCAGCCACTTGGCATGCTGGTTGAACATCGAATCGACGATGTGGATGAAGGCCTCGTAGCACGAGAAGAACCCGTGCCGGCCGGTCAGCAGGTAGCCTTCCAGCCAGCCCTGGCACTGGTGTTCGCTGAGCATTTCCATCACCCGGCCGTCGGCAGCGAGATGGTCGTCCCCGGCGATCCGTTCGGCCATCCACGCCCGGTTGGTGACGTCCAGCACGTCCTGCCAGCGGTTGGAGTTATTCTCGTCCGGGCTGAACAGGCGGAAATTGCGCGCCTGCAGGTTCAGCTGCATCGCGTCGCGCAGGAAGCGCCCCATGACGCGTGTCGCCTCCACGTCCACGGCGCCCGGTGCGGTGACGGCAACGGCATGGGCGCGGAAATCCGGCAGCTGCAGGTCGCGCAGCAACAGGCCACCGTTGGCATGCGGACTCATGCCCATGCGCCGCTCGCGCGGCGGCGCCAGCGCGGCGAGTTCCGCCCGCAACCGCCCTTCGCCATCGAACAGCTCCTCGGGGCGGTAGCTGCGCAGCCATTGCTCCAGGATCGCGATGTGTTCCGGCTTCTCGTGCATCTCCCCCATGGGCACCTGGTGCGCACGCCAGGAACCTTCCGCGGGTCGCCCGTCGATCTCCTTCGGGCAGGTCCAGCCCTTGGGCGAGCGCAGCACGATCATCGGCCACAGCGGCCGCCCCTGTTGCCCCTGCTCGCGCGCCGCGCGCTGGATGCGGTGGATGCCGTCAAGAGCCTGCTCCAGCACGGCCGCCATGCGCTGGTGCATGGGCAGCGGCGAACTGCCCTCCACGTACAGCGGCGCATACCCGTAGCCGCGCAGCAGCTGGTCCAGCTCCTCCGGCGCGATGCGCGCCAGTACCGTGGGGTTCGCGATCTTGTAGCCGTTCAGGTGCAGGATCGGCAGCACCGCGCCGTCCGTAACCGGGTTCAGGAACTTGTTGGAATGCCAGCTCGTTGCCAGCGGCCCTGTCTCGGCCTCGCCATCGCCGACCACGGCGGCAACCACCAGGCCGGGGTTGTCGAAGGCGGCGCCGTAGGCGTGGCTCAGTGCATAGCCCAGCTCGCCACCCTCGTGGATGGAACCGGGGATCTCCGGCGCGACATGGCTCGGGATTCCGCCTGGAAACGAGAACTGCTTGAACAGCCGCTTCATGCCCCGCTCGTCGGGCGGGACTTCCGGGTAGAACTCGCTGTAGGTGCCTTCCAGCCAGCTGTTGGCGACGATCGCCGGGCCGCCGTGGCCGGGGCCGATCACGTAGATCATGTCCAGCCCGCGCTCGCGGATCACGCGGTTCAGGTGCGCGTAGATGAAATTGAGGCCCGGCGTCGTGCCCCAGTGGCCGACCAAGCGCGGCTTGACGTGCTCCTTGCGCAGCGGCTCCCGCAACAGCGGGTTGTCGAGCAGGTAGATCTGTCCCACCGAAAGGTAATTCGCGGCACGCCACCAGGCGTCGATCTTCGACAGCTCCCCGGGGGACAACACGTTGGCGTCGGATTCCATGGATCGCAGCCTCTCTTCGATGACCACGCCGGCGTCATGCCATCCGGCTGATGGAACTGCGGAACCTCCGCAGCGACAGCAGGAACAGTACGACGCCGATGACAAGCAGCGCCAGCAGCTGCCTCCACACCACATCCAGGCCCGCGCCGCGAAACAGCACCGCCTGCCCCAGTTCGACGAAGTGGGTGGTCGGCGCGGCCAGCATGATGTCCTGTACCAGCGCCGGCATGCTTTCCCGTGGCGTCATGCCGCCGGAGAGCATCTGCAGCGGCAGCAGGATCAGCACGATCAGCATGCCGAACTGCGGCATGTTGCGGGCGATCGTGGCGATGAAGATGCCCATCGACGTGGTCGCGAACAGGCACAGCGCTGCCCCGGTGAAGAACAACGGCAGAGACCCGCCCACCGGCACCCCCAGCAGGCCGCGCACGACCAGGTTCAGCGACAGGAATGCGGCCACCAGCACCACCAGGGCCATCGACCAGACCTTGGCGACCATGATCTGTACCGGCCTGACGGGCATCACCAGCAGGTGCTCGATGGTGCCGTGCTCGCGCTCGCGGATCAGCGCCGCGCCGGTCAGCACGATGGAGAGCATGGTGATGTGGTTGATGATCTGCGTCAGCGCCCCGAACCAGGATTTCTCCAGCGCCGGGTTGAAGCGCGCGCGCAGCGCCAGCTCCACCGGCAGCGCGTCGGCGCCGCGATAGCGGCGCAAGAACTCGCTGACCTCACCCATCACGATCTGCTGCACGTAGCCGCTGCCGGTGAAGGCCTGGCTCATGCGGGTCGCGTCGACGTTGAGCTGCATCTCCGGCGCCCGCCCGGCCAGCACATCGCGCTGGAACCCCGGCGGAATCACCAGTGCGAAGGTGTAGCGCCCGGCGTCGAGGCCCGGGTCCACCTGCGTGTTGGCGATCATCGCTGGCGCGATGAACTGCGGCGGATAGAAGGCTGAGGCGATGCGCTGGGACAGCGGCGAGCCGTCCTCGTCAACGATAGCGATGGCCGCGTTGTGCAGCGTCTCCGGCATGGCCGTGGCGGCGGTATACACCGCTGCGGTGAATACGTACACAATCAGCACCAGCATCATCGGATCGCGCCACAGGCTCCATAGCTCCTTGACGCCGAGGCGGTAGACATTGGCAAGCCAGGCGCCGCGCATTTTCAACGCTCCTGCTTGCGCAGCAGCAACACCGCCACGCCGAGAATCACGGGCACCGACAGCAGCATTGGCCACAGCGCGCCGGTCAGGTCGCCGAGGTGCAACGCCTTGCTGAACACCCCGCGGCTGATGGTGATCATGTGGGTGGCCGGGTAGCCCTCGCCGATCCATCGCCCCGCGCCTTCCAGCGACGACACCGGATCGGTCAGCCCGGCGAACTGTGTTGCCGGGATCAGCGTACCGATCATCGTGAGGAACAACGCGGCGATCTGACTGCGCGTGACGGCGGAAGCGAGCAGGCCGAATCCGGTAGCCGCAACGCTGTAGATGGCTGCCGCCATCACCAGCACCGGGAAGCTGCCGGTGATGGGCACACCGAACACGGTCACGGCCAGCAGCACCATCAGCAGGAAATTGAGCAGCGCCAGCCCCACGTACGGCAGCTGCTTGCCGAACAGGAACTCCATGCGAGTGACGGGCGTGACGTAGAGGTTGACGATCGAGCCGGTCTCCTTCTCCCGCACCACCGCCAGCGCGGTCAGCATGGCCGGCAACATCAGCAGCAGCAACGGGATCACCGCCGGCACCATCGCCGGCAGACTGCGCACATCCGGGTTGTAGCGGAAGCGGGTCTGCATGACGGCGTCGGCCGCCACGTCGGTGCCAGTGCGCTCGCGCAGCTGCTCCAGCAGCCAATGCTGGTGAATGCCCTGAACATAGCCCTGAATGGTCTCAGCGCGCATCGGCATCGCGCCGTCCAGCCACGCACCGACCTGCACGTTCGCACCGCGCAGAACGTCGCGCCCGAACCCGGGCGGGATCTCCACCGCCAGCGACAGCTCGCCGCTGCGCATGCGCCGGTCCAAGTCATCGTAGTCGATGATGGGCGGGCGCTCGATGAAGTAGCGCGATCCCGCGAGGCTCAGAGCATAGCCCTGGCTCAACGTGGTCTGGTCACGGTCCAGCACCGCATAGCGCAGATTCTCCACATCCATGGTGATGCCGAATCCCATCACGAACATCAGGATCAGCGAACCGCCCAGCGCCAGCGTGGCACGCACCGGATCGCGCTGCAGCTCCAGCGATTCGCGCAACGTATAGCTCAGCATGCGCCGCAGACTGAAGCGCGCCAGAGCGGGAGCCGGCGCCGGATGCGGCGCGGGGCCTGCGGCGACCGGCTCCACGGGCTTTTCCGCGGCGGCGCTCTCCTCGGCCTCCACCAGGTAGCCGATGAACGCCTCCTCCAGCGTCCGCGCGCCGCGCTTGCGCACCAGCGCTGCCGGTGCGTCGCTGTCCAGCACCTTGCCCGCATGCATCATCGACATGCGATCGCAGCGTTCGGCCTCGTTCATGAAATGGGTGGAGATGAAGATCGTCACCCGGTCATCGCGCGACAACCCGATCAGCAGCCGCCAGAACGCGTCGCGCGCCACCGGATCGACGCCGGAGGTGGGCTCGTCGAGGATCAGCAATTCCGGCTTGTGGACCATCGCCACCGCGAGCGACAGCCGCTGGCGCATGCCGAGCGGCAGTGCTTCGGGCAATGTATCCAGCACCGGCTGCAGGCCAAAGCGGCCGACCATCTCCCCTACCCGCGTGGGGATCTGCTCCGCGGGCACGCCGAACAGCTGCGCGTGCAGCACCAGGTTCTGGCGCACGCTCAGCTCCGCATACAGCGAGAACGCCTGCGACATGTAACCCACGCGCCGGCGCGTGTTGATGTCGTGCGGATCGACCTCGCGCCCGAACAGCCACGCGCCGCCCTCGCTGGCCGGCAGCAGGCCGGTCAGCATCTTCATCGTGGTGGTCTTGCCGCAGCCGTTGGAGCCGAGAAAGCCGAATATCTCGCCGCGGCGGATGCGGAAGCTGACGTTGTCGACGGCGACGAAATCACCGAAGCGCATGGTCAGGCCGCGCGCCTCGATCGCGATGTCGTCCGCGTCGGCCTGCAGCGGCGGGATGTGCACCGGCTCATGGCCGCGGCGCTTGGCCTCCGGCAGCAGGTGGATGAAGGCCTCCTCCAGCGAAGCGGCGCCGGTACGCGCCAGCAATTCAGCCGGCGTGCCGGTATCCAGCACCCGGCCATCGTCCATGGCCACCAGCCAGTCGAAACGCTGCGCCTCGTCCATGTAGGCGGTGGCCACCAGCACACTCATCCTTGGCCGCTGCCGGCGGATGCGCGCGATCAGATCCCAGAACTGCGCGCGCGCCAGCGGATCGACGCCGGTGGTCGGCTCGTCGAGGATCAGCAGGTCCGGGTCGTGGACCAGCGCGCAGCACAGGCCGAGCTTCTGCTTCATGCCGCCGGAGAGCTTGCCGGCCGGCCGCGACAGGAACGGTTGCAGGCCGGTGCTGGCCGTCAGTTCGTCGATGCGCCGGCGGCGTTCGCCGGCATCGTGGCCGAACAGGCGCGCGAAGAACTGCAGGTTCTCCTCGACCGACAGCGTCGGGTAGAGGTTCCTGCCCAGGCCCTGCGGCATGTAGGCGATGCGCGGACAGACGGCATCGCGGTGGCGCTTGCGCCGCATGTCACCGCCCAGCACCTCGACTTCACCCTGCGGCACGGCGCGCGCACCGGCCAGCAACGACAGCAGGCTCGACTTGCCCACGCCATCCGGCCCCAGCAGGCCCACCATGCACCCGGCGGGCAGGTCCAGGTCGATGCCGGCCAGCGCCTGGACCTTGCCGTAGCGCAACGCCAGGCCGCGCACGCGACACACAGGCGGGATGGCGCCGGCGTCCACCGTGTTATCCCGCTGTATCAACATTCACGGCCAGCGAATCCGGCCATTGCGCCTTCGGATCGATTCTTAGCCATACGACACCAGGCAGACCTGTCTTGACCTGCTCAAGGTGCTGGCGCAGCAGTTCAGGTGGAATCTGTGCCCGGACACGGAACATTAGCTTTTGGCGCTCGCTGGCCGTCTCCACCGTCTTGGGCGTGAACTGCGCACTGCTGGCCACGAACGATATCGTCGCCGGAATCACGAACTGCGGCGCAGCATCGAGCACGACGCGCGCCTCGCTGCCCAGCGCGACGCGACCGGCAATCGCCTCCGGCAAGAAGAAGGTCATGTAGACATCGGACAGGTCGATGAGATTCAGCACTCGACCGCCAGCAGCTAGCACCTCCCCAGGCTGGGCGACCCGCAACTGCACTCGCGCGTCGCGCGGCGCACGCAGTTCACTGTCGCGCAGGTCCGCCTCCACTCGCGCTACTGTAGCGGCAGCCGCAGATACCGTCGAACGTGCGCCGACCAATTGCGCACGCGCCGCCTCGACCGCGGCCCGCGAAGAGGCCGCCTGCGCACGGGTCGCGGCTAACGCCGCAGCCGCGCCACGCATCCGAGCTCTGTCGTCATCCAGTTCCTGGACCGATGAAGCACCCTCACGCGAGAGTGTCTCCGAACGGGTCAGACGACGCTGTGCGGCATCTAGTTCCGCTTCCCGCTGCGCGATCAGCGCCTCCCCGGCAGCAACGTCACTCAGCCGCAGCGCCACCTGGGCCTCCGCAGCGGTGACGCCATGCTCTGCCTGCTGGCGGCCAGCCTCGGCCTCATCACGCTGTGCCTGCAGAACTTCGATCTGCATCTTGGCAAGCGGTTGGCCGGCGGAAACGAAATCCCCCTCGCGCACCAGGACGGCTTCGACGCGACCCGGCAGCTTGGTGGCGACGTCGATCTCAGTCGCCTCGATACGACCGTTGCCGCTGACGAAGCCGTCCCCTGGATCAGACGGACTCAGACGCATCCAACCCATGACAATCAAGACCGCCACCAACACGACCGTCACCACGAGCGCCATGGTCCGGAGTTGTGGAACCTTCCAATCCATCATTGGCTCCTCATGTTCATTCGAGACCACCACCGAGCGCGGCATACAGATCGATTCGGCTGCTCAACACAGAGCGCCTCAGGCTAACCAACTGTTGCTCGACGGTAAGCAGCTCGCGCTGGGCATCCAACACTTCCAGATATGTGGCAGCGCCATTGTCATAGCGCAGTTGTGCCAAGCGAGCCCTCTCGGCCTGCGACGCCCGCAGGCTGTCGTAATAGCGCAACTGCTCAGCAAGCCACCGCCGAGCAGCCAGCGCATCGGCCACTTCACGAAATGCCTGCTGCACGGTTTTCTCGTAGTCGGCGACTGCAAGGTCGCGCCGCACTTCGGACAGCTCAAGACTGGCGCGCAACCGTCCGCCGGCAAAGATCGGCAACGTCAAGCTGGGTGAGAAAGTCCATACGCGGCTACCCGCTTGAAACAATCCGTCTAACTCGGCGCTGGCCGTGCCAGCGCTGGCGGTCAGCACTACGTTCGGCAGGAATGCGGCCCGAGCCGCGCCCACATCGGCGTGAGCGGCCTGCAAGCGATGCTCAGCTGCGACCACATCCGGACGTCGTAGCAGCAATCCAGAAGGCAGACCCGGCGCCAAGTCGGCAGCAACTACTTGCTCATCGAGGCTCCCGCGTGCCGAGGCCGAGGCCACCGGCGCCCCGACCAGCGATGTGAGCAGGTGAGCTTGTGTCGCGCGCGCCAATTCCAGCTCCGCGCCAAGAGCGCGGGCCTGATCCAGCAGTGCCTCCACCTGCGCCAGATCCAGGCGGGAAATAGAACCTTGCTCGAAACGCAGCCGGAATATCCTGCTCGACTCGGCGCGGCTTCGAATGGTGTCCTGTGCCAGCGCGATTCTCTCGTCGAGTTCGCGCAGACCAAGGTAGGAGTTCGCGATCTGAGCCACCAAGCTCACCGTGGCAGCGCGTCGGGCAGACTCGGTAGCGAGGAAGCGCTGCAGCGCCGCTTGCTTGAGATTGCGGATACGCCCCCAGAGATCGAGTTCCCAGCTGGAAAGCGCCAAGCCAACTTGGTACTGGCTCGCCAGCAGCGGTGCTCCGGTCATGCTCAAATCTCTCGGCACGCGAGAACGATCCATTGCCGCGACGCCGCCCAGCGACGGCACCTGATCGGCACGCTGGATGCGGTAGGTCGCGCGCGCCTCCTCGACATGCAGCGCCGCTGCCCGCAAGTCGCGATTGTTATCGAGGGCGAGTTCGATGACCGCCAGCAAGGATTTATCGCGGAAATACTGACGCCATCCCTCCGGCACCCGCCCGTCAATGGCGCCCAGTCCAGAATCTCCATCGGGATAGACGTCAGCCACGGGCGACGCGGGCGTTGGGTAGCGCGTTGGCGTGCACGCCATCAACAGCAGAATCATCAACGCAGCAGCGGAGATACTTCGTCCGTTCATTCCCGCTCACAACAGTCGGACATTGTTGGTAGTCCAAATCATCCGCCCTAATCTTTTGCTATTATATGGACATTAACGTCCGTTTACAATGAATGACATTGGGTGAATCCGATAGCCAATTGAGATATCTACTGAGAGCGCAACCACCCTTCCTCATGAATACTGAAAGCAACACCGCGCCGGACGACCTGATCCTAGTTCTCAATTGCGGATCATCTAGCATCAAATTCGCGTTGTTCGAAACCGCCAAGCTACACGTTTCGCGAGCGCCAGCGTGGAAAGGGCAGATCCGGGAAATCATGAGCGCTGCACAGGTTCTCGAGGAAGACAGCCACGCCGCCGTTCTGCTCCCGGCCGGCGGAACCCAACCCTACCACTCAGCACTTGAACGAATCCGCGAACGCGTCAGCATGCAACTGGCGGGAAGG
The DNA here is from genome assembly GCA_046347045.1 of Steroidobacteraceae bacterium. Lineage (GTDB taxonomy): Bacteria > Pseudomonadota > Gammaproteobacteria > Steroidobacterales > Steroidobacteraceae > ZC4RG30. The sequence continues at coordinate 158,425 of JAXMGX010000008.1, read as the reverse complement.
CGCTTACGAGCTGTAGCGCACCGTGTAGTTCATGGAGGAGGTCGGTACTCGGCACCCGTGCGTATAGATGCTGTGGTGCTTAGGGACTTGCGTGGTTTGATACCGCTCGCACCACTTCACCAACCCTTTGCGCTGGAGGCCATCGAGATACTCTTGGACCTCTCGGATCTTCCGCAGATCGCCTGCTTTGATACAGGCTTCCACCAGGACTTGCCACCAGAGGAACAGATGCTACCGCTGCCTTGGGTTGCCTGGCAGCGCGGAGTGCGTCGCTATGGCTTCCACGGACTTTCCTACGAGTATCTCGCCAGTGTATTGCCAGAAAGACACGGCTCCCTTGCTTGGAGCCGTGTCATCGCTGCCCACTTGGGGAACGGCGCCAGTCTGTGTGCAATTCGGGACCTACGTAGCGTCGGCACTACGATGGGATTCTCTGCTCTCGACGGATTGATGATGGGAACTCGCTGCGGAACGCTCGATCCAGGCGCCGTGATCTACCTGATGGAGGTCGAGAAGTGGAGCCTAGAGCGAGTTAGTCATGCGCTGTACCACGAATCCGGACTGCTCGGAATCTCGGGCATCTCTGCCGACCCACGCGTGCTACTGCAACACGAGCATCGGGACGACGAGGTCGGTGAGCGCGTGCGGGCCGCATTGAAGCTGTATGTCCGGCGCCTGCTGCGCGAGATCGGCGCATTGGTGGCCGTGCTGGGCGGGGTGGATCTCTTAGTCTTCACTGCCGGTATCGGCGAGCACAACACCGAGATCCGCCGCCGGATATGCGCCGAACTCGCGTGGCTGGGTGTGCGACTCGACGAGCCGGCGAATATTGCGAGTCAGCCGATAATTTCCACGCCCAATAGTCGGGTGACCGTAGCTGTGGAACCAACCAACGAGGAGTGGATTGCCGCGCGGCATGCCGCTGCCCTACTCAGCACATGAGAACCCGACACCCGTACATCACCCCAACCCTCATGGTAATGGTACTGGCCCTGTCGGGCACCTCGCGCGCCGACATCCTGCTGTCCTCTCCGACGACAGATCTGCGGCCACATGCACCGCTCACTATCCGCGTTACCGTGACAAATTCCGGGCCGACACCTCAGACGACCGAATTGCCGAAAGAATTACAAGCAGAAGTCGCGATAGGCGCAAAGATCCGCCAGATGACGCTGACCCGCACCAGCGGAGACGGAGGAATCGAGAAACTCACACTAGTTCCCGGAGAGTTCCTCAGCCGCGACTACATTGGCCCGCTACCCAGTAGTTTCTTCGGCAGCATTGTGCTGACTCCCTCAAATCTGCCGGCTCGGCCCCTGCTACTGCAGGTTCTGGATTCGCCAACCGCCGAACCACCACCGCTAGCGGTATCCGTATACGAGCCTGTGTATTTTATTGCCGGAGGTGATGGGGGTCTAAATGCGAAATTCCAGATAAGCTTCCGCTTCCAGTTGTTCGACAGCCACAGTTCGCTGGTGCGCCGGATTCCGGTACTGGACAATTTGTACCTCGGCTACTCGCAGACTTCCCTGTGGGACCTGCACGAGACTTCTGCTCCATTCCGCGACTCCAGCTATCGCCCACGCCTGTTCTACGCGGACTACAACCTTGGGGGCAGCCGAGACGGATTGTGGCATTTTGGTATCGAGACCGGCTTCGGGCACGAGTCAAACGGCAAGAGCGGCGAGGATTCACGTAGCCTGAATATGATCTACGCGAGGCCGACGCTGATGGTTGGTGATCCACTCGGCAAGCGATTTTTCGTCGCACCACTGATCTCCACTTACGTCAGCACAGAACAGCACGATATCTACCGCCACCGCGGCTATGTCGATCTCGCCTTGGGATATGGGAGCAAGAGTAGCTGGAACTTCTGGGCTACACTGCGCCAAGGCACAGACCATTTCGGCAGCGTCGAGTTGAATCTGTCATATCCGCTGTCCCGCTCCGGCGGAAGCAACCTTTCTGGTTGGGTACTGCTGCAGTACTTCAGCGGCTACGGCGAGAGCCTGCTCGACTACAATCGCAAACTGCGCTCGCAACTACGACTTGGCATCGCCGTAGCACTGTAGAGCCAAGTCGGCACTCAGCAGCCAGAAAGCCCAAATGCAAACTCCACGAGTTTGCGCCCGTCGGCATCGAAACGGCGGATGCCATCGGCCAGCTTCTCCGTGGCCATCGCGTCCTCATTGTGCAGCCAGCGGAAGCGCGCCTCGTCCAGCGCCAGCCGCTGCAGGTCCATTGCCTGCGCCGCCGCAACCGACAGGCGCTGCGGCACTTCTCCCTCAGTCGCCCGCAACTCGCCTAGCAGTTCGGGGCTGATGGTCAGCAGGTCGCAGCCAGCCAGGTCGAGTATCTGCGCGCTGCGGCGGAAGCTCGCGCCCATCACCTGCGTCGGGTAGCCGAACTTCTTGTAGTACTGGTAGATGCGGGTCACCGAAGCCACGCCGGGATCCTCCGCCGGAGGAATGTCCGCGCCGCCACGCTGCGCGCGATACCAGTCGTAGATGCGGCCGACGAACGGCGAGATCAGGGTCACCCCCGCATCCGCGCAGGCCACGGCCTGGGCGAAGCTGAACAGCAGCGTCAGGTTGCAGTGGATGCCCTCGCGCTCCAGCCGCGCCGCGGCGGCGATGCCCTCCCAGGTGGCCGCCACTTTCACCAGCACCCGCTCGCGCGCAATGCCGGCGCGCTCGTAGAGCTCGATGAAGCGCCGCGCCTTGCGTTCGGTGGCCTCGACATCGAAGGACAGCCGCGCATCGACCTCCGTGGAAACGCGCCCCGGCACCAGCTCCAGGATGCGCCGGCCGATGGCGACGAACAGTTCCTCCACCAGCCGCTCCGCGCGCACTTCCTGGTCGCGGATGTCCGCCACCGTGGCCAGCGCCGCGTCGACCAGCGGGCGGTATTTCGGGTTGCGCGCCGCAGCCAGGATGAGGCTGGGATTGGTCGTGGCGTCCTGCGGCAGGAAGCGTTCGATGGCGTCCAGGTCGCCGGTATCGGCAACGATGACCGACCAGCGCTTCAGTGAATCCAGTTGCATCGCCACATCAATCCCCATCGCGCTTTGTTCAGTACAAACCCTCGCAGCATATCTGTGCTCGTCCAATAGTAATCGACGCCACTGGAAGTTCTCATAATCGGACAATATTGTCCGTTAATATCAAGTCTATGCTACAATAGTGAATCCATGGCTCGATTCGATACGGTGATCATTGGCGCTGGCGCAGCAGGCATCGCCGCGGCAAGACGGCTCGTCGGTGCTGGCCGGCGCATCTTGCTGCTAGAAGCGCGACAGCGCGTTGGGGGTCGCGCAGTGGTGGATCAGTCGCTGGGCGTACCGGCTGACTTAGGAGCCGCCTGGTTGCATTTTGCCGAGGCCAATGCTTGGACGGGATTGGCTGAAACACTGGGTTTCCACATTCTGCGTCGTGACCCGGGCTGGGGTCCGGGCGCCCACATAGGCGCGCGCGCACCGAGCGAACCCGAGCATGACGCGGTTATCGCTGGCTATGACCGCTACCGGCAAGCTGTCGAAGCCGCAGCGGAGGCCGGCCAAGACGTGCCCCTCTCTGACGTATTGCCAGAGGATGACTTCCGACCGCGGTTCGATGCAGTAATGAACTGGGCGGTAGGCGCAGAGACCCAACAGGTCTCCACGCTGGATCTGACCCGCTCCGCCGAATCCCGCCACGACTGGGCAGTGCGCGAAGGACTAGGAGCGGTAGTCGCTGCGGCTGCGCACGCGCTGCCAGTGCAACTCGGCACTATGGTCACAGCCATTGACTGGTCCGGCAACGTCGTCCGCGTCGATTCCAGCGCTGGCCGCATCGAGGCCAATAGCGTAATCGTCACTGTCCCAACCTCGGTACTGGCTCGTGGTGCGATCAACTTCCATCCGTTGCTACCACCACGCTACGAGGAGGCCTTTGCCAACCTGCCGCTCGGCGTCGCCAACAAAGTGTACTTCCGCATCGAGCGCGGCCTATTCCCCGATGACCGTTCGCGCCAATTCCTTGGCACAGCCTCGACCTCGCGCACCTGCCACTGGATGGTAAACGTCGCCGACCAACCCCTGCTGATGGCGTACTTCGGCGGGTCACTCGCCCAAGAATTGGAGCGGCGCGGCGCGCTGGTACAGTTCGCACGCGAAGAACTAGTACGGCTGTTCGGCAGCGACATGATGCGAGAGCTGGGAGCCTCTCTCAGCACAGCATGGGGAGGCGACCTGTACTCGCTCGGGTCCTATTCGGTGGCGAGACCAGGTTTCGCCCATAGCCGAGAAGACCTCGCCACGCCGGTGTCGCCCCAACTGCAATTCGCTGGCGAGGCCTGCTCAGTCAATTTCTACGGCACGCTGCACGGCGCGTGGGCTTCCGGCATCGAAGCCGCCGAGCGCTTGCTGTTGCCTCGACAAAGATGAGGCGCGGAAAAGGAAGAAATCGTCGAAGGAATCAGCCACGTACACGCTAGACCGCGAAGCGATGGAGTTGCATGAACCTTGACATCCGGAATCCGCAGAGGTGGGCCGCCATACAGCCACCGGTCGACGGTTGCACTGATTGCGCGTTGATGGAAGCGACGATAGCAGCTTGGGTGCCTGCCTGTATGACTTTCAATCTAACGCGTGTACTAGCCCGCCCACCAGTAGGAGCTTGGCGTGCAGTTGAAGTGCAGCAAGGCGCGCGTCATCCGCAGACAACGCAGCTTGAAGCAACTCCTGCCAAAAGCGGATATTTGTGTCCCACCGAATCTGCACCGCCGACGACTGCCGCCCGGCAATGCCGCGCACATCCTGCGGCGTCAGCTCTGAAATCAGATCAACAACGGACGGTGACATCCCAAACGAAGTCTGAGCCACAGTCCGATTGGCGCCGACCATTTGCCAACAGAACATCAGGGTTTCGTACATGAGATCTCCGGACAGATCCGAAGGCAATCGGCCGCTCGCAACCGACGGGCCCGGCTCCCTGCCCTGGCTGTGGGCCACTTCGCTCCACCACACGTTGTCCTGGAATCGGATGTCCAGCAACACGAACGGCGTTCTCGATATGCGCCGGACTGCTGAAGTATCCATTGCCAACCATAAGGCGACGTTCTGCCTTATGGCAGGCGAATGCACATCGTCCCGCCCGGCCACTTGGCTCAACAACTCGATGCAGTGCTCATTGAACTTCTGCACCGGCACCAAGTTCCGTGCACCTGCCCAGCGCGGCTGCGATGGTGCCTCTTGGGCTGCCGACCTCGGTCCCTCAACCTCCAACATTCATCATCCCCGGCGCCATGCGAAAGCAGGGAATTCTGATTGGCCGGGGAGACGCTTTCTCTAGCAGGTATCCGGGAATTTTTCCCCAATACTCCCCCCAAGAACGCTACAGGCTTCGCCGCACACTGGAGTCATATGGAAATGAACGCCACCGACAACCAGATCGGACGCCAATTCCGGCGTATTCAATTGGGCTTCCGGTTCCTCGCGCATGGAGCGCGCACCCAAACCACCTGTCACTGGACAGGACTTACTCCTGATCAGTTGGCGACACTGCGCCGGCGCTGGATGTTCAATGCCGACGAACGCCTCCGCGGTCCCTCGCCAAGTTCATTCGAGGCGTTCTTTGCCTCTCGGCGCCGACGCTCCCAAGCGGCTTTGTTCCTTGGTATCTGCCGCATACTTGGCGCGGCTCCCGCCAAGACCGGCGCGCTGGCTGCCAAAAATTTGCCTAGTCTGGAAAATGGCGAGCGATTCTGCGAAGCGTACGGCGGATAGGAAATTCAAACGCCCTTGCCTGCTCGGTGCGTGCTTGGGCCGAGTTCGCATAGTCGATCTTATGTGAGCCTCAGCCACTGGCCACGGCCGTCACCCGGAAACTCTGCACAGCCAGACAGCCCGGCCGGACGGCTTTCCTGCCCCTGAATCTCCTGCCCTGTCCGTTTGCCCATCCGCAAATCTGCGCGCTCTGCCCTCTACCCGAACGCGGCGCAGCCCGGGGCCGACCCCGCCCGGTGCCCGGTCAGTGCAAACGCCCCTCAGCTTCGGCTTTCCAGCAGGCTCACCTGCCCCGGCGGCGCCCGCGCACCGAGCGGCAACTCGGCCTGGTAGTGCTCCTGAGCGGTCTTCTCCAGGTGCGACAGGATCTTGGCAATGACCTGCGGCTCCACGATGCTGGCGATGATCTTGAGCCTGCCGCCGCAGCGGGCGCAGCCCTCGATCTGGATGCCAAAGACCCGCTTGAGCCGCCGTGCCCAGTTCATGGCCACGTGGCGCGGTGTTGGCGGCATGCCCGATTCGCCTCCCGTGGCAGGCTGCGTTGGCGCGCCCGTTCCCCGATGCGCCGGTGTCACCGCCGCGCGCAGCTTGCTGTGCGGGGCGAACACGCCGTGGTACCGGGTCAGGTGCATTCTCGGCGGCGGCACCAGCGCCGCCAGCCTTGCCATGAAATCCAGCGGTTCGATCACGATGTGCGTGGTGCCGTCCCGGTATGGGCTCTTGAGGGCATAGCGCACATGGCCCGATGAAGTCATTGCCATGCGTTCGGTGGCCACCGGCGGGCGGCTCACGTAGCGGCACAATCGTTCGAGCTTCGGCCGCTGGTGGGGCGCAATGTCGATGCCGGCATGCAGCGAGAACCCACCGGCGCGGGCCGCCCCGTTCGGATCGCCTTCAAGGCCATGCAGCCGGGGTGGCACCGTCTGCAGCGTGAACAGCTTCTGCCCGGCCCTCGGGCCAACGGCAATCCGGTAGGTGATCGAAGAGCCCAGCAGATCATCCAGCGGGCCACCTTCGCCATCCCCGCTGAGCCAGGCGTTCTCCATGTCGCGTTCGACCAGTCCCCGCCGCTCCAGCACACGGCCGATGCGGGAGGCGATCTGCTCGACGAGCGCCTGCAGCTCGTTCTGGCCCGGTCCTGCGACATGACGGAATACCGGCTGGCCGGCACCATCGGCCACATACACGCCATCCAGAAACAGCATGTGGAAGTGCACGTTCAGGTTCAGCGCCGAACCGAAGCGCTGCACCAGCGTCACCGCGCCGGTGGCGCCACGGCTGCGCGCGAGGCCAGCTTTGTGGAGCAGGTGGCGCGAGATCGTGCGATACACCACGCCCAGCACCAGGGTGAGCGCCTCCGGATCGGTGGCGAGCAGGAACCGCAGCGCGTGCGGCAGCGACAATACCCATTGCCGCAAAGGGCGTTCGGGCAGCACCTCGTCAGCCAGCAGCGCAGCCGTCTCGGCCATGCGCCGCGCACCGCACGAAGGGCAGAACCCGCGCTTCTTGCAGCTGAAGGCCACCAGCTTCTCGGCGTGGCAGTGCTCGCAGCGCACGCGCAGGAAGCCCGCTTCAAGCCTCCCGCACTTCAGGTAGGCGTCGAACTCCTCCTGCACGTAGGCTGGCAGCGGACGGCCGGCTTCCGCCCGCGGATCCCGGAAAGCTGGATAGTGCTGCTCGACGAGCTGGTACAGAAGCGTCGCTTCCGGGCGGTGGCGTGCGTAACCCGGTGGATCGATGAACGGCGGCGCGCGCGGTCGCCGCGCTCGGGCGGCGACGGACATGGCTGCTGTCCCTGCAGAGGGCGGGGACGCTCAAGGCTATGCCATGGGTAGTGCAAATGCGCCACGCATATTGGGCCGAAACTGTGACAAATGCCTCGATGCTTGCATGGCTCGACGCCTTCTGATACTTGTTCTGTTAGCGGGGTCGCGGTAGGACGCCGCACAGAACGACTTCAGCAACTGCGCGCCGATGCCGCGGCCATGCACGGCGGGGTCGGTGCCGATGACGCCGAGGTAGTAATGCGGGCCCTCGGGCTTGAAACGTGCAGCGACGCCGTCGTAGATCGCCATTCGATCCACCACCCCGGGAATCGAGCGCTCGAACCGCGCCCATTCCTCGGCAAGGGGCGCAGGCCATGACGGAGGTGCCGTGGAATAGCCCATCGCGGCTCCGACGATGCCGCCGGGACCGCGCGCCACGAACGCCGGCATGCCCAGGGCGATCCGTGCTCGCAGCAACAGCGAGAAGAACCGCGCAACGCGCTGGTCGTAGCCGGCATCCGTCCCCAGCAGATAGCCGGTGATGGGGTCGCGCGCAAAAGCGGTCGCCAGGCAATGCACGGCGACTTCGACATCGGCGGACGCCGCCGTCGTGATTTCCATCAGCGATCCTGTTTCAGTAAAGGCAGGCATTGCAAACCCGTTGCGACGCGGACCCGCTACGCGCCCCCTTGGTGAGGGTGGCTGCCGGCAGCCTCCGGGGCCGCCTGGACATTCGGGGTGCAGCCGAACTCGGCGCATCGATCGATCGAGTGCGTACCGTACCGCCGGGCGGAATCGCCGTCGACCTCACGGAGCTTCAGGCCGCGGGGCACGTTCGTATCGCCGGCGCACGGTCCGCGCTATCGTCGGGCAATGAGCCGACGGCTCGTCGCGTTGTTCATTGCAGCATCGGGCCTGCTGCTCGCGGGCTGCGACGGTGGTTCGCGCGCGCCTTCCACGTCGAGTACCGCCGCACCCTCGCCCACGGCGCCGGCGCGCCGTCCGCGTCCCCCACCGCCGCCGATCCTCAACGCAGACGCTCCGACGCTCGCGCGCATCCACGCGACGCTAGACGAGATCGCTACGACGAACGATCGGCAACGGCGTGCGGAACTCGCCGGCAGCCTCGCACCGTTCCGGACGGCGGCGACGCCGGCGATTCTCGAGCGACTGTCGTTGAAGTCGCCGGGCGCCTGCGCCGCGCTGGCGCAGACGTTCAGCAACAGCCGCGATCCGCGCGCGGTCCCTGCGCTGATCGGCATCGTCGACGCCGTCCGTGCCGAACAGAAGAACGCGACCTACGTGTTCGGCGCGACCCGCAGCACCGCGGAGTTCGATCGCGACGAGTGTGCGAGCTACGCCATCATCGCGCTCGGCGACATCGCCGATCCGCGCGCCACCGACTCACTGATCGCGGAACTGGCGAGACGGCGCACATCGCCGACCGGCAGTGCCCTCGGTTCCCTCCGCGACCCGCGCGCGATTCCTGCGCTGTTCGTCGCACTGCCGCACGACATGAACGAGAGCGTCCAGACCGGTCTGCAGCTCTTCGGACGCGATGTCCTCGGCCCCGCGCGCGGCGCACTGACGAACGCCGACCCCGCCGTGCGTGCGCACACCGTTCGTTTCCTGAGCACGAACGCGCTGTTCGCGGCGCCCGCGGACGCGGCCCCGCTGCTCGCGGATGCTGCGCCGTCGGTGCGCGCCGAGGCCGCCGACGCGCTCGGTCGGTTCAAGGGCGTGCCGCTCGCGACGTGGCTGCTGCCGCGGCTGCAGGACACGGCGCCCGAGGTGCGCCTGGCCGCCGCCACTGCGCTGGTGCGGCATGGCGACCGCCGCGGGCAGGACACGCTCGTCGCCGAGATCGCCGCGCGCATCAAGGACAACCGCGAGCGGCGCGACCACGCGTATTCCGACGTTGTCGGCGCACTCATCGACGAAGGTCACCGCCTGCAGGGCCTGGCGGCGGAAGCGGCAGACCCGCGACTCGTGCCGTCGCTCGGCCTGTTTCTCGAAGACTGGCATGCGCCGCTACGCGAGGGCGCGGCCTTTGCGCTCGGCCGCACGGGCGGCCCGCAGGCGATCGATGCGCTGGTCGGCGGGTTGGCGGACTGGAGGAGCGGCGCGGCGTGTGCGGACGCGCTCGCGCGATTGCAGTGGAAGCCACGGACCGACGCGGAACGCGTGCACCTGCTGTTCGCCAGACACGACCGCGCCGCGCTGAAGGCCGACGCGGCCATGCCTGCCGTCGTGCGTGCGGACATCGAGACGGGCGATGCGCGCGCCCTGCAGGCCGCAATCCTGATGGTGGTCGGGCTTGGACGCACCGAGCTCGAACCCGCGTTGATCTCGCGGCTCGACCGGCAGGGAACGCGGCCGGTCGCGGAGATGCTGTTGAATTCCGGTGATGCGACGCTCGCAGAGGCGGCACGGCGGTGGGGAGCGCGGCGCGGGCTGGTCGTTCGAACGGATGTGGCGATGGGCTCCATTGGATGGGGCGCGCCGTAGCCCGAGGCGATCGAGCACGCGCAGTGCGACCGCAACATCGACGCCCACCGCAGTCGACCGTCGGTCGTGCCACCCAATGAGATCACAGCCGTCAGCCGCAGCCACGGCTCGATCGCCAACTCGGCCGCGGCTCCACGTCAGTGAATGACCTGACACAAGCCCCGATTCGCATGCCCGCCGGTCTTCCGCGAACCTGCAGAGGCGTCTTGCATTGCGCCCGCGTGTACGACTGCCTCGATCGCGCATCGCCGAGCCTGCGCACGCTGGCCGCGCGCGGCGGCCTCGAAGCACGCGACTTCGCGCGGCTGACGCGCCGCTCGTCCGCGCTGCAGCGCACGCCATGCTGCCGCCGATTCCCTCGATGTCCTAAGATCGGTCGCGGCCCCGTTCCGCGATGCATCACCCCGGAGGTGTGCGATGGCCCGACGACTTCAGATCCTGCTACCCGCGCTGGCGCTGACGATGTTCGCCACCGCCTTCGCGGGCACGATCAACGGCATCAACGGCGGCATGCCGAACCGCATCTCGATGAACGTCACCGTCGCGAAGCAGACGCAGGGCGCGACGTTCGGTGAGAAGGTGCAGTCCGGCATGCACGCGGCCGGCAGCGCCGTCGCGAGCGGCGCGAGTCTGTTCGTGGAATGCGGCACCGCGGCCTGCGCGGTCGCGTTGCCCGACGGCAGCGGTTACCTCGTGGACCTGCAGTCGCTGGCGATCAACGGGCTCGACCCCGCGCAGGGCCTGGCGCTGCGCAAGGGCACGGGCGGCGCGGCGCTGGTCGGCGGCGCGTTGCCGGGCGGCGCGATCGTGTCCGCGGCAGTCTCGTCCGTATCCGCGCTCGCCGGCGGCGGCAGCGGCGCGGCGGCGGCGGCGTACGCGGCGACCGGGCGCACGATTGCGCCGCCGCCGCTGACCACGCGCCCCCGCGACGACGGCAGCATCGACGTCGTCGAACCGCTCGCATCGGGCGACTATGCGCTGGATCTCGAAGTGGCGCGCGCGGCCGGTGCGGTCGGGCGCATCTCGAAGCCGGCCGCAGCTGCCCGGGTTCGGATGCGGCTCGTGCTCACTACCGCGGACGGAACGCTGCGCGCGCGGCGGGACTCGCCGGCGAATACGATCTCGGTGCAGGCCGCGGCGAAATGAGCCGGCCGTAGCCGAGCGCGCGGCACCGGTCGCGGTGCGCCGCACGCGGCCGGTTCATTGCGCACGCTCGTAGCGACCGTCGAACTCGACACGCCACGTCCGTCCGTCGTCCGCGGACGTCTCCCACAGCTGTCTCACGCTGTGGTCGTCATTCGGCGTCCACGTGATCCGCGCGCGATGGCTCGTACCCGACGTGGTGCGCTGCACGCCCTCGAGGCGCATCGCACCGTCGTGCCAGCCACCCTCGAGGATCAGCACCTCGCCGTGTCCGTCGACCCAGGTCTGATGCCAGACGCCGCGGCCCGCATCGTAGGCATTGATGCTGCGACCCTGCCCGCCTTTCGCACCTCGCCACGTCTCCAGCAGGGCGCAGCCTCCGAGGATGCTCTCGATGCGGTTGTGGCCGGCGAGCGCACCGCCGGCGGTGACCCGCCATTCGCCCAGCCAGAAGTCGAACGCGCGGTAGACCTCGCCGGTGCACGCCGACGGCGCGGTAGCCGCTTCGGTCGAATGTGCGGCGACCGCGAGTGCAGCGCTCGCGATCAGACGAGTGACGATGCTGACGGTACGGATCGCGGACATGACGGCCGTTCCTCCTTGCGGCATTGCACGCTCGGCCGATCGCGCGCGCCAGCGCCGCGGGACGAAGCCGCGCAGATGCGGGACGATCCGTGCGCCACGAATTGCCGCGACACCGGTCTGCAGGCGCCCGTGACTTGACGCCCGGAGGGGCGCGCGTCACCGTCGTGCGCACCGACGTTCAGCCCGGAGGCACGACATGTCCTACATCGACGGCTTCGTCATCGCGGTACCGAAGGCGAACAAGCAGAAGTTCATCGAGCACGCGCGCATGGGCGACGCGGTCTTCAAGGATCTCGGTGCGACGCGCATCGTCGAAGCCTGGGAAGACGACGTGAAGGACGGCAAGGTCACGGACTTCCGTCGTGCGGTGCAGGCGACCGCGGACGAGAGCATCGTGTTCAGCTGGATCGAGTGGCCCGACAAGGCCACTCACGATGCCGCGATGAAGAAGATGATGAGCCCGGACTTCAACGACCCGCGGATGGATCCCGGCGGATAGGAAATTCAAACGCCCTTGCCTGCTCGGTGCGTGCTTGGGCCGAGTTCGCATAGTCGATCTTATGTGAGCCTCAGCCACTGGCCACGGCCGTCACCCGGAAACTCTGCACAGCCAGACAGCCCGGCCGGACGGCTTTCCTGCCCCTGAATCTCCTGCCCTGTCCGTTTTGCCCATCCGCAAATCTGCGCGCTCTGCCCTCTTACCCCGAACGCGGCGCAGCCCAGGGCCGACCCGCCCGGTGCCCGGTCGAGTGCAAACGCCCCTCAGCTTCGGCTTTCCAGCAGGCTCACCTGCCCCGGCGGCGCCCGCGCACCGAGCGGCAACTCGGCCGGTAGTGCTCCTGAGCGGTCTTCTCCAGGTGCGACAGGATCTTGGCAATGACTCTGCGGCTCCACGATGCTGGCGATGATCTTGAGCCTGCCGCCGCAGCGGGCGCAGCCCTCGATCTGGATGCCAAAGACCCGCTTGAGCCGCCGTGCCCAGTTCATGGCCACGTGGCGCGGTGTTGGCGGCATGCCCGATTCGCCTCCCGTGGCAGGCTGCGTTGGCGCGCCCGTTCCCCGATGCGCCGGTGTCACCGCCGCGCGCAGCTTGCTGTGCGGGGCGAACACGCCGTGGTACCGGGTCAGGTGCATTCTCGGCGGCGGCACCAGCGCCGCCAGCCTTGCCATGAAATCCAGCGGTTCGATCACGATGTGCGTGGTGCCGTCCCGGCATGGGCTCTTGAGGGCATAGCGCACATGGCCCGATGAAGTCATTGCCATGCGTTCGGTGGCCACCGGCGGGCGGCTCACGTAGCGGCACAATCGTTCGAGCTTCGGCCGCTGGTGGGGCGCAATGTCGATGCCGGCATGCAGCGAGAACCCACCGGCGCAGGCCGCCCCCGTTCGGATCGCCTTCAAGGCCATGCAGCCGGGGTGGCACCGTCTGCAGCGTGAACAGCTTCTGCCCGGCCCTCGGGCCAACGGCAATCCGGTAGGTGATCGAAGAGCCCAGCAGATCATCCAGCGGGCCACCTTCGCCATCCCCGCTGAGCCAGGCGTTCTCCATGTCGCGTTCGACCAGTCCGCCGCTCCAGCACACGGCCGATGCGGGAGGCGATCTGCTCGACGACGCGCCTGCGCTCGTTCGGCCCGGTCCTGCGACATGACGGAATACCGGCTGGCCGTGCACCATCGGCCACATACACGCCATCCAGAAACAGCATGTGGAAGTGCACGTTCAGGTTCAGCGCCGAACCGAAGCGCTGCACCAGCGTCACCGCGCCGGTGGCGCCACGGCTGCGCGCGAGGCCAGCTTTTGTGGAGCAGGTGGCGCGAGATCGTGCGATACACCACGCCCAGCACGAGGGTGAGCGCCTCCGGATCGGTGGCGAGCAGGAACCGCAGCGCGTGCGGCAGCGACAATACCCATTGCCGCAAGGGCGTTCGGGCAGCACCTCGTCAGCCAGCAGCGCAGCCGTCTCGGCCATGCGCCGCGCACCGCACGAAGGGCAGAACCCGCGCTTCTTGCAGCTGAAGGCCACCAGCTTCTCGGCGTGGCAGTGCTCGCAGCGCACGCGCAGGAAGCCCGCTTCAAGCCTCCCGCACTTCAGGTAGGCGTCGAACTCCTCCTGCACGTAGGCTGGCAGCGGACGGCCGGCTTCCGCCCGCGGATCCCGGAAAGCTGGATAGTGCTGCTCGACGAGCTGGTACAGAAGCGTCGCTTCCGGGCGGTGGCGTGCGTAACCCGGTGGATCGATGAACGGCGGCGCGCGCGGTCGCCGCGCTCGGGCGGCGACGGACATGGCTGCTGTCCCTGCAGAGGGCGGGGACGCTCAAGGCTATGCCATGGGTAGTGCAAATGCGCCACGCATATTGGGCCGAAACTGTGACAAATGCCTCGATGCTTGCATGGCTCGACGCCTTCTGATACTTGTTCTGTTAGTGACTACGAGTATTCAACCTCTGGCGCCGGGACACTGACTTCACGCTTCAGATGCAACGATGGCCAGCACCCTGACACGTCCACGGCGCCGCACGGGCCGGCTCCGCGACCAGCGCACCGCGTCCCTTCCATTCCCCGCACCCGCGGCGCCGGCCACAGACTCCTCAACCGAGCCCCCTGGAGTCCCCTTCGCGGTGACCACGCCATCCGTCGCATCACCCCGCTACGTCCTGCTACCCGTGGCAGCCGCAATGACTGGCTATACGGTGAAAGCCATGGAGCGCAAGATTGAGAGCGGCGTTTGGCGGGAAAGAAGCGAGTATGTCCACGCGCCGGACGGGCGCGTCATGATCGATGTGGAGGGTTACCACCGATGGGTAGAAAGTCTGAATCCGGCGGCGTCCAGGCGAAAGGCAGGGACCGCATCGAATTCACCTTCAAGTACCAGGGCAAACGCTATCGCCCGACCATCCGGCGCGCGCCGACCGCAGCCAACCTCCGCCGAGCACGAGTCCAGCTCGAAGCCATCAAGCTGAGGATCGAGGCGGGGACCTTTTCGTTCGTCGAGGAGTTCCCCGACTACCGCCTGCGGGACAATCTTGCCGAGGCACGGACCGCCACGGCCGCGCTCCCAACCTGCGGCCAGATCTTCGACGCCTATCTTGCCCACTGCGAGATGCGCATGGCCATGCACGACATGGCCTTCTCCACCTGCCAGAGCTACCGACGGCTGCTGGATTCTGTCTGGCGACCACAGATCGGCCATGAGACTTTCGAGGACGTACGCTATTCGCGTCTTTCCGGCATCGTGGCCGCCCACACCCGCAACAAGAAGACCTACAACAACGTGGTCAGCGCCGTCCGCTGCGCATTCGACTTCGGCTACAAGGACCACCCCGAGAAACACAATCCGGCGACGGGCCTGAAGACTCTGCGGATCGCCCGGAAGGACCGCCTGCCGATCGAACCGTTCACCATCGAGGAAGCCGAGCGGATCATTGCCGAATCGCACGCCGAGTTTGGTGAGGCTCACGGCAATTTCGAGGAGTTCCGGTTCTTCACCGGCCTGCGGCAGTCCGAGCAAATGGCGCTCAGAACCAGCGACTGCGACCTGGCCAAAGGCACGATCCGCATCACCAAAGCACTGGTCCGCGGCCGGGAGAAGAACCGGACCAAGACCCGGGAAGACCGTCAAATCCGCCTTTGCGGCCGGGCATTCGAAGTGCTCCAGCGCCAACTGGCCCTGCGCGAACAACTGGCGCGCGCCGGCAAGCTCGCCCACGACTACCTGTTTTGCACCGGGGACGGCGCCCCGGTCCTGAACCTCTCGTACCCCTACGACCGCTGGCGTTACGTGCTGGAAAAGACCCGCATCGCCTACCGGGAGCCCTACAACGCCCGCCACTCGTTCGTGAGCTGGCGCCTGATGGTCGGCCACAACGTGTTGCTGGTGGCCAAGGAGGACGGCCACAGTCCGCACACAATGCTGACGACCTACGCGGCCTGGACCGAGGGCGCGACGGAGACCGACGTGGAGGCGATCCGGCGGGCCATGGAGCGCTCTCCCGAGCGCGCATGTACCGTGAGCGTTGCTGCCCCCGACAGGCCCCTGCAATCCCCCGGATTTGCCACCAGATTGCCACTAGAACCTGAACGGGAAGAGATACCCCGGCAATGGGGCCGCCTAAGTTGGCGGAAGATCAAGCATTCTGGTCTTGCCAAAGATGGCGGAGCGGACGGGACTCGAACCCGCGACCCCCGGCGTGACAGGCCGGTATTCTAACCAGCTGAACTACCGCTCCACTGTTGCCCAAGGTTGGGCTGCCTTCCGGATGGTGGGTGCTGAGGGGATCGAACCCCCGACATTCGCCTTGTAAGGGCGACGCTCTACCAGCTGAGCTAAGCACCCAGGCTTTGCAGCACCTTGTCCGGATCGCCAGGGGTCAGTTTGGGGCCCCCTGGCGAGGGCGCGTAGTCTAGATGAACTCGCGCTCCGATGCAGCAGGAAATACCACCCAGTTCACCGGCGGGCGCTCCCGAGCCCTAATGGGCCTGGACCACCTTGCCGGCGCGGCGGCCGCGGCGAATCCGCTTCTCGCCGGCCCCGGCCTTGGGCTGCCGGGAGGCGTTTCCCACCACCGGCGACGGCTGCCGCACCAGCGCGTACTGCAGCACTTCGTCGATCCAGCGCACGGTCTTGATCTCGAGCTTGCCCTTGATGTTCTCGGGGATCTCCACCAGGTCTTTCTCGTTGTCGACAGGAATCAGAACCTGCTTGATGCCGCCCCGGTGGGCAGCCAGCAGTTTTTCCTTCAGGCCGCCGATGGGCAGCACTTCGCCGCGCAGCGTGATCTCGCCGGTCATGGCCACGGTGGATTTCACGGGGATCTTCGTCAGCGCCGACACCATGGCCGTGCAGATGCCGATACCCGCCGACGGCCCATCCTTGGGCTGCGCGCCCTCGGGCAGGTGCACGTGGAAGTCCATGTTGGAGTAGAAATCCTTGTCGAGCCCCAGCATGTCGCTGCGGCTGCGCACCACCGTCATGGCGGCCTGGATGGACTCCTTCATCACCTCGCCCAGCTTGCCGGTGGACAGCGGCCGGCCCTTGCCGGGCAGCACGGCCACCTCGATCGAAAGCAGTTCGCCGCCCACCTCCGTCCAGGCCAGGCCCGTGACCTGACCCACGCGGTCCAGTTCGCCGGCCTCGTCGTAGCGGAAACGGCGCACGCCCAGGAACTTGTCGAGGTTCTTCGAGGTGACCGAAACCGTGGCGCCCTTCTTCTTGTCGGTGAGCAGGCCCTTGACCGCCTTGCGGGCGATCTTGGCCACCTCGCGCTCGAGATTGCGCACGCCGGCCTCGCGCGTGTAGTGGCGGACGATGTCGAGCAGCGCCTCGTCATTCACCTTCAGCTCGCCTTCCTTCAGGCCGTTGGCCTTGGTCTGCTTGGGCACCAGGTAGCGCTTGGCGATGTTCAGCTTCTCGTCTTCGGTGTAGCCGGGCAGACGGATGACTTCCATGCGGTCGAGCAGCGGCGCCGGGATGTTCATGCTGTTCGCGGTGCAGATGAACATGACCTCCGACAGGTCGAAGTCGACCTCGAGGTAGTGGTCGTTGAAGGCCGAGTTCTGCTCCGGATCCAGCACCTCGAGCAGCGCCGAGGAGGGATCGCCACGGAAATCCATGGCCATCTTGTCGATCTCGTCGAGCAGGAACAGCGGGTTGTGCACGCCGGACTTGGCCATGTTCTGCACGACCTTGCCGGGCATGGAGCCGATGTAGGTGCGGCGGTGGCCGCGGATCTCGGCTTCATCGCGCACGCCGCCCAGCGACATGCGCACAAACTTGCGGTTGGTGGCGCGCGCGATCGACTGGCCCAGCGAGGTCTTGCCCACGCCCGGGGGGCCGACGAGACAGAGGATGGGGCCCTTGATCTTGTCCACGCGCTGCAGCACGGCCAGGTACTCGACGATGCGTTCCTTCACCTTTTCCAGGCCGTAGTGGTCCTGGTCGAGCACCTTCTGCGCGTTGTTGATGTCCTTCGAGACGCGCGTGCGCTTCTTCCAGGGCACCTTCACCAGCCAGTCGATGTAGTTGCGCACGACGGTGGCCTCGGCCGACATCGGCGACATCATCTTCAGCTTGTTGAGCTCGGCCGTGGCCTTGTCGCGCGCCTCCTTGGGCATGCCGGCCTTGGCGATCTTCTGCTCGAGGTCGGTGATCTCGTTGCCACCGTCCTCCATCTCGCCGAGTTCCTTCTGGATGGCCTTCATCTGCTCATTCAGGTAGTACTCGCGCTGCGACTTTTCCATCTGCGCCTTGACGCGGCCGCGGATGCGCTTCTCGATCTGCAGCACGTCCATCTCGCCCTCGATGGCGACCAGGATGTGCTCGAGGCGCTTGCGCACGTCGAGGATCTCGAGCACCTGCTGCTTCTCGGAAAGCTTCAGCGTCATCTGCGCCGCGACGGCGTCGGCCAGGCGGCCCGGCTGCTCGATGCCGGCCAGCGCCGTGAGCATCTCGGGCGGCACCTTCTTGTTGAGCTTGACGTACTGTTCGAACTGCGAAATGACGCTGCGGGTCAGCACGTCCATCTCGCGCTCGTCGTACTGCTCGATGTCGCTCTGCGGGCTGATACGCGCGGAGTAGTAATCGCTGCCCGTGAGCTCTTCGACCTGCGCGCGCTCCACGCCCTCGACCAGCACCTTCACGGTGCCGTCGGGCAGCTTCACGAGCTGCAGGATGGTGGCCACGGTGCCGACCCGGTAGATGTCTTCCGGCTTGGGGTCGTCGATGTCGGGCTGCTTCTGCGCCACGACCAGGATGCGCCGCGGCTCGGCCTTCATCGCCGCATCCAGCGCATGGATGGATTTCTCACGGCCCACGAACAGCGGGCTGACCATGTGCGGGTACAGCACCACGTCACGCAGCGGCATGACGGGAATGGTGGTTGCGGCGGCGGGAACGGTGGATTCGGTCACGGGCTCTCCGGGTCAGGGCCTTGCGTCAAGCAAGACAAGTCTAGCTGGATGTGGGGCCAGCCGGGACCCGATTCAATCCCCCCGCAACCGCGTGTAAGACAAGTCCCCTATCGGGCACCCTTGCCCATCAGCACCACTTCCACCGTCTGCAACAGGATGGTGATGTCGAACAACAGATTGTGGTTCTTGACGTAGTACAGGTCGTACTGCAGTTTTTGCGCCGCATCCTCGACCGAGGAGCCATAGGGGTAGCACAACTGCGCCCAGCCGGTGATCCCCGGCTTCACGCTGTGGCGATAGGCGTAGAACGGGATCTTCGATTCCAGTTCCACGACGAACTCGGGGCGCTCCGGGCGCGGGCCCACGAAGCCCATGTGGCCCTTCAGCACGTTGAGGAGCTGCGGCAATTCGTCGATGCGCGTCTTGCGCATGAAGCCGCCGACGCGGGTCACGCGCGGATCGTTCTTCTGCGCCCACTGCGCGCCCGCCGCCTCGGCGTTCACGCGCATGCTGCGGAACTTGGTGAGGTGGAATATCTTGCCTTCGTAGCCCACCCGCGCCTGGCGATAGAACACGCCGCCGCCTTTGCGGCCGTCGTCCAGCCAGATCGCCAGCATCGCCAGCAGCATGATCGGCGAGGCGATCACCAGCAGCACGCCGCTGGCCACGAAATCCAGCGCGCGCGCGGTGAACAGCCGCACGCCGTCGCGCCTGAAGCCCTGGCCGAAGATGATCCAGCTGGGATTCAGCAGATCGAGCTGGATGCGGCCGGTCTCGCGCTCCATGAAGGTGATGAATTCCACCACGCTGACGCCGGCAAGCCGGCAATGCAGCAACTCCTTCACGGGCAGCGCCTGCCGGCGGTCCTGCAGCGCGACCACCAGTTCGTCGATGCCGAGTTCCAGGCACAGCGCACGCAGGCCATTGGGCGCCTGGTACACCCGGTCGTTGAGCTGATCGATGGGTTCGTCCGCGTCGCCCGGATGCAGCACCATGCCCACCAGGTGGTAGCCCGCGCGATCGCTGCGGCGGCGCATGCGGTTGAACGTGGCGAGCTGCACGCTGCTGCCGTAGACCAGCACGCGACGCTTGATGCCCTCCAGCGCCCCGACCCGCGAGGCGATGATGCGGGCCGCCACCGCGGCCAGCAGTGAAATGGCCAATGCCGCCAGCAGCACCCCGCGGCCCAGCTTCATGTGCGGCGCCGCATAGAACAGCGTCGCCAGCGCGGCTGTGGCAACCATCGAGGCGATGATCATCCGCAGCCCCAAGCCCACCGCGCCGGCACGCTGCCGCGTGGTGTACAGCCCCAATGCCAGGAAACACACCGTCATGCTGCTGCCGAACACCAGGGCGCGCGGCCACACGGCACCATTTTCCGCAACGATGCTGGAATGATCCGTACCCAGGCGCAGCACCACGGCGGCATACACCGCCAGCACGAAGGCCGTGAACTCCGCGATGGCCAGCGTCACCACCGGCAGGTGCATGTAATGTCCGAAGAGGCGTATCCGCATTTAACGTTATTCTATGGGGGTCAGGGACGGCCGGAAGGTGAGCCTACTCACAGGCCCAGGCTCGGGCGACTCAGCGTGGCTCGAGGACGTGACAGGCATCGCCTTCCAGAATGACAGCCGCTGAGCGGCCCGCGGGCAATTCCGGCGCCGCCAGCGACCAGCTCTGCCCATCGGGCACTTCGCCCGAAGGCCGCAGCAGTGCGGGCACCACGCCGGGCCCGAATGACACATCGAAGCTGTCCAGCGGCAGTCCCAGTCCCCGCCCCACGGCCTTGATATAGGCTTCCTTGCGCGTCCAGCACTCGAAGAAGCCCTGCCGCCGATCCGAGGGGGACAGCGCCTCGTAGGCGGCGTTCTCCGCGCGCGAGAAGTAGCGCCTGACCAATCCGGCCTCGTCGGCCAGCGGTCGCCATACCTCGATGTCCACGCCCAGCCTCCGCCCGGTCGTCCAGCCAACAAGCCCCAGGTCGCCCGAATGGGAGAGATTGAACTGCAGACGCTCGCCAGGCGGGCCCATCAGGAAGGGCTTGCCATGCTCTGCCTTGCCGAACTGCAGCGATCCTGGCGCCAGATCGAGTTCGGCGGCCAGCATCTCCCGCAATCGCCCATGCGCCACCGCAAAGCGGGCGCGATGCGCCGGCGCCAGGAACCGCGCCGCCCGTGCCTGCTCCTCGCCGGACAACAGCGCATGCAGGCGGGCCACTTCGGCCGCGGGCACATCGAGCGGGAAAACGCACAGCGATCCGCACCGCAGCGGCCGCTCGCGCGGACCGGCCGCCAGGTGCCAGCAGATGGTTCCCGTCAGCGGCTGATCCCGGAGGCGCGCCGTGGCTCATCCACCGGAGCGGCATGCGGATCTTCGGTCTTGTAGACCACGTAGGGCGGGGAATGCCCCTGCACCACGCTCTCGTCCACCACCACCTTGCTGACGTTCTTCAGCGAGGGCAGCTGGTACATGGTGTCGAGCAGGATGTTCTCGAGGATGGTGCGCAGGCCGCGCGCGCCGGTCTTGCGCTCCATGGCCTTGCGCGCGATGGCCGACAGGCCGTCTTCGCGGAATTCGAGCTCGGAGCCATCCATCTCGAACAGCCGCCGGTACTGCTTGGTCAGCGCGTTCTTCGGATCCTTCAGGATGGAGATCAGCGCCTTTTCATCCAGCTCTTCCAGCGTGGCGACCACCGGCAGGCGGCCGACGAACTCGGGGATGAGGCCGTACTTCACCAGGTCCTCCGGCTCCACGTCGTGGAACAGGTCGGTGCCGTGCGGACGGTTGTTGACGCTGCGCACCTCGGAGGTGAAGCCGATGCCGCCCTTCTGCGTGCGGTTCAGGATGACCTTGTCGAGGCCGGCGAAGGCACCGCCGACGATGAACAGGATGTTGGAGGTGTCGACCTGCAGGAATTCCTGTTGCGGATGCTTGCGGCCGCCCTGCGGCGGCACCGAGGCCATGGTGCCCTCGATGAGCTTCAGCAGCGCCTGCTGCACGCCCTCGCCCGACACGTCGCGGGTGATCGAGGGGTTGTCGGACTTGCGCGAGATCTTGTCGATCTCGTCGATGTAGACGATGCCGGTCTGCGCCTTCTCGACGTCGTAGTCGCACTTCTGCAGCAGCTTCTGGATGATGTTCTCGACGTCTTCGCCGACGTAGCCCGCTTCGGTGAGCGTGGTGGCATCGGCGATGGTGAAGGGGACATTCAGCAGCCGCGCCAGCGTCTCGGCCAGCAGCGTCTTGCCACTGCCCGTGGGGCCGATCAGCAGGATATTGCTCTTGGCGATCTCGACATCGTCCTTGGACTTGATGCCGGGGGTGGAGCCGCGGGTCTGCAGGCGCTTGTAGTGGTTGTACACCGCCACGGCCAGCGTCTTCTTGGCGCGCTCCTGCCCGATGACGTATTCATCGAGCACGGTCTTGATTTCGGAGGGCTTGGGCAGCTTCTCGCGGGCCCGGTCGGCCTTGTCCTCGAGTTCTTCCCGGATGATGTCGTTGCACAGCTCCACGCACTCGTCGCAGACGAACACGGAGGGGCCGGCAATGAGCTTGCGCACTTCGTGCTGGCTCTTGCCGCAGAAGGAGCAGTAGAGCAGCTTGCCGTCTTCGCCTCGCCCGCGGGTGTCTTCACTCATCCGGCTTGAACCTCATCCGGAAAAGGGTATTCCGGTTACGAACTATATAGCACGACGCCCATGCCCCGGCAAAGAACCGGGGCACAGTCAAGACATTGAAACATCGGGGAAAAGCACCGCCACAGCCCCTTGCGGGGGCCGCGGTGTGACCTACTTCGCGGTGACGGCGTCGATCTGCTGGCGGGCCGACAGCACCCGGTCGATCAGACCATAGCTGGCCGCATCTTCCGCGCGCATGAAATTGTCGCGGTCGGTGTCGTGCTTGATCTTCTCGACGGGCTGGCCGGTGTGCTTGGCCAGGATGCCGTTGAGACGGTCGCGGGTGTAGAGGATCTCGCGGGCGTGGATCTCCATGTCGGAGGCCTGGCCCTGCATGCCGCCCAGCGGCTGGTGGATCATGATGCGCGAATCCGGCAGCGCGAAGCGCTTGCCCTTGGCGCCGCCAGCCAGCAGCACGGCGCCCATGCTGGCCGCCTGCCCGATGCAGATGGTCGACACTTCGGGCTTGATGAACTGCATGGTGTCGTAGATGGCCAGGCCCGCCGTGACGTGGCCGCCCGGCGAGTTGATGTACAGCGCGATGTCCTTGTCGGGGTTCTCCGACTCGAGGAACAGCATCTGCGCCACGATGACATTGGCCATGTAGTCCTCGACGGGACCCACGCAGAAGATGACTCGGTCTTTGAGAAGGCGCGAGTAGATGTCGTAGGCGCGTTCGCCCCGCGACGTCTGCTCCACCACCATGGGTACCAGGTTCAAGGCGCGCTCGTTCATGCCGGCATTCTACGCCTGGCGGCCGAAGCCGGTCAGGTCGGTGAAGCTGGTTGGGCGATCCGTCACAGCGGCCTTGCCCAGCACCCAGTCCACGGCCAGGTCTTCGATGACGGCCGTTTCGATCTGGCGCATGGCGTCCTGGTTCTGCAGGTAGGCGCGCTTGACCTCATCCGGGTTCGGATAGGCGGCGGCCACCTCTTCCAGTCGGGCGAACACCTTCTCGCGGTCGGGCTGCAGCTTCTCGCGACGGGCGATCTCGCCGATCAGAAGGCCCAGCGCCACGCGCCGGCGGGCGGGCTCCACGAAGGGATCGCGCGGCGGCATCTGGCTCAGGTCCTCGCGACCCATGCGCTGCAGCAGGTCGATCTGCAGCTGCTGGATCTGCTCGTCGACCAGCGAATTCGGCAGGTCGATCTGGTTGTCGCGCTGCAGCGCCTCGAACACCTGGGTGCGCAGCTTGTTGCGGATGGCCTGCGCGGCTTCGCGCTCCATGCTCTTGCGCACTTCGGTGCGCAGCGCGGCAACACCGCCCTCGGCGATGCCGAATGCCTGGGCGAAGGCATCGTCCACCACCGGCAGCACTTCACCCTCCACCGACTTGGCGGTGAGGTCGAATTCGGCATTCTTGCCAGCCAGTTCCTTCGCGCCGTAGTTCTCGGGGAACTTCACCGGAGCCGTCTTCTTCTCGCCCTTGCTCATGCCGATGAGGGCATTCTCGAAATCAGCGATGGCGCGGCCGGATCCGATCACCACTGCCATGTCGGTGCCGGTGCCGCCGTCGAAGGCCACGCCGTCGACGCGGCCGGCGAAATCCACCACCACGCGATCGCCCTTCTGCGCCGGGCGGTCGACGGCTTCATAGCCCACGCGCTGCTTGCGCATGCTCTCGAGCATGGTGTCGACATCGGCCTCGGTGACCTCGGCGGTGGGCCGCTCGATCTGCAACGACTCCACCGGCTTCACCGAGACCTCGGGCATCACCTCGATGACGGCCGCGAACTTCAGGTCGTTGCCCGGTTCCATCTGGATGGGCTCGATGCGCGGATTGCTGGCCGGGCGCAGGTTTTCCTTGTTCACCGCATCGCTGTAGCCCTGGCGGATGAGGTCGGACACGGCATCGCCATGCACCTGGCCGCCGAACTGCTGCTTGATGACCGCCAGCGGCACCTTGCCCTTGCGGAAGCCGCGCACGCTGGCCGTCTTCGTCAGGTCGCGCAGGCGGCGATCGACCTCGCCCGCCACGCGGGTGCTCGGGATCTGCACCTCGATGCGACGCTCGAGTCCTGCGGTGGTGGTCACGGTGAACTGCATCGTCCGGTCCTCAAATGCGGGTGTGTTGGTTGTTGGCTGGTGCGAAAGGAGAGACTCGAACTCTCACGGGTTGCCCCACAGGCTTCTAAGACCTGCGCGTCTACCAGTTTCGCCACTTTCGCCCCCAAAGCGGGAAATGGTGGGCCGTGTAGGATTCGAACCTACGACCAATTGATTAAGAGTCAACTGCTCTACCAACTGAGCTAACGGCCCTTTGAAAAGGGTTGGGGTGGACGACGGGACTCGAACCCGCGACAGCCGGAATCACAATCCGGGACTCTACCAGCTGAGCTACGTCCACCGTCGAACACACAACCGGCTGGCGCGCCCGGCAGGAGTCGAACCTGCGACCCCCGGCTTAGAAGGCCGGTGCTCTATCCAACTGAGCTACGGGCGCCCATTGCATAGCAGGTTCGACTGATGGCCAGGCTCGGGCCGATCGTCCCCTTTGTGATCCAAAGCCTTGCGGCCCGTCCCACGCGGGGGCCGGGAGTATACGAATGGAAGCGGCCTCGCGCCAGCGCCACATTCAACCGCAGTCCAGGGGGGCCGGACTTGCCCCGGAACACCCGGTAGACATATGCGGTGTATCCCGGTATGGCAGGCACCACCCCGACCATGCAGCCGAAGGGCCCCCAGCTACCCTATTCATTGCCCTGCGCCTGCCGCAGTGGCAGTCGCCGCAGGTATGAATAGTACAGCAGCGGAATGACCACCAGCGTCAGCACGGTGCTGACGAGGATGCCGAAGATCAGCGACACGGCCAGCCCGTTGAAGATGGGGTCATCGAGAATGAACAGGCCACCGATCATCGCCGCCACGGCCGTCAGCACGATGGGCTTGGCACGCACCGCGCAGGCGTCGATCACTGCAGTGGCAAGTTCGGCGCCCTCAGCGCGCGCCTGGTTGATGAAATCGACCAGCAGGATGGAGTTGCGCACAATGATGCCGGCCAGCGCGATCATGCCGATCATCGAGGTGGCCGTGAACTGCGCGCCCAGCAGTGCATGGCCAGGCATCACGCCGATGACGGTGAGCGGTATGGGCGCCATGATGATCAGCGGCACCAGGTAACTCCTGAACTGCGCAACGACCAGGAAGTAGATCAGCAGGATGCCCGCCGCATAGGCAATGCCCATATCGCGGAAAGTCTCGTAGGTGATCTGCCACTCACCATCCCACTTCACGGCAAAAGCGGCGGTGTCGGCCGGCTGGCTGATGAAGCTCTGCTGCAGGCGCGTGCCCGCGACGGCTTCACCACGCAGCCGCGAGACGATGCTGAACATGCCATACAGCGGGCTGTCGAAGCGGCCTCCCTCGTCGCCGGTGACATAGACCACGGGCAGCAGGTCCTTGTGCAGGATCGCACCATCCCAGACGGCGCGCTCGACGCGCACCAGCTCCGACAGCGGCACCAGCTTGCCCGCCGCGCTGCGCACCCGCAGCGCGAGCACGCCGGAGAGACTGGCCTGATCGGCCGCGGTCAGTCGCAACCGCACCACATGGGGAAAGCGGGAGCGGCCATCCTGGATCAGGGTGGCATCGTTGCCGCCGACGGCCGTCGCAATGGCGGCGGCAATGTCGGCCTGTGCCACGCCCAGCCGCGCTGCGCGGACGCGATCCACGACCAGCACCTCGCGGGGGGCGTCGCCTTCCACCGAGGTATCGGTGTCGACGATGCCCTCGGCGGACCTGAACACATCCTGCAGCGCGAGGCCCAGCTTTCTAGCGCGCGCATAGTCCGGCCCGTAGATCTCGGCCACCAGCGGCGACAACACCGGCGGTCCCGGCGGCACTTCGACCACTTTCAGGCTGGCGCCATGACGCTGGGCGATGCCGGCGAGCGTCGGCCGCAGGTCGCGGGCGATGTCGTGGCTCTGGCGCTTGCGGTGGTGCTTGTCGACCAGGTTGATCTGCAGGTCGCCCACATTGCTGCCGGCGCGCAGGTAGTACTGGCGCACCAGGCCATTGAAGTTCACGGGCGCCGACGTGCCGGCGTAGCCCTGGAAATCGGTGACCTCCGGCACCCGCGCCACCTGCTGCGCCACGTCCATCAACAGGGCGTTGGTCTGCTGCAGCGTACTGCCCTCGGGCAGGTCCACCACCACCTGGATCTCGGACTTGTTGTCGAAGGGCAGCATCTTCAGGACCACGATGCGCAGCACCGCCA
Source organism: Steroidobacteraceae bacterium (assembly GCA_046347045.1). Taxonomy (GTDB): domain Bacteria; phylum Pseudomonadota; class Gammaproteobacteria; order Steroidobacterales; family Steroidobacteraceae; genus ZC4RG30. Next base: position 131,856 of record JAXMGX010000008.1, on the reverse strand, counting down.
GGCCCGCCGACAGCACCACCAGCAGCAGCATGGCGGCGAACAGCAGGCGCCGGCGCTTCGATGCACCGTCGCCGCGCAGGAATGGGCTCATGACGCGTTCGAAGAGCCGATGGAGCATCGACGCGGAGGCCCCATGTTCCGCCGCACCGTTGCCGCCGGCCCCTTGCCCGGCATCCACGTGCGCGACATGCACGTGGCGCGACAGCAGCCGCACCGCCAGCCAGGGCGTGACGATCAGCGCCACCGCCAGCGACAGCAGCATGCCCGCCGAGGCGTTGATGGGGATGGGCCGCATGTACGGACCCATCAGGCCCGTGACAAAGGCCATGGGCAACAGCGCCGCGATGACCGTGAAGGTGGCGAGGATGGTGGGGCCGCCCACCTCATCCACCGCCGACGGAATCGCCTGCAGCAGCGTCCTGCCGCCGCGCTGCATGTGGCGATGGATGTTCTCGACGACCACGATGGCATCGTCGACCAGGATGCCGATGGAGAAGATCAGCGCGAACAGCGACACGCGGTTGAGCGTGAAGCCCATGGCGCGCGAAGCGAACAAGGTCAGCGCCAGCGTGAGCACCACGGCCACGCCAACGACAATCGCCTCGCGCCAGCCCAGGGTGAACAGCACCAGCAGCACCACCGAAGCCGTGGCGAAGATCAGCTTCTGGATCAGCTTCTGGGCCTTGTCGGTGGCCGTCCGGCCGTAGTCGCGCGTGACTTCGGCATGCACGCCGTCAGGGATCAGTTCGCCGCGCAATTCGACCAGGCGCTTGGCGATGCCCTGCGTGATGTCGGCCGCATTGCTGCCAGGCTTCTTGGCGATGGCCAGCGTCACCGCCGGCGCAGTGCCCGCGGCGGGGCCGCCCTTGCCTGCCGGCGTGCCATACCACACATAGGACTGCGGCAGATCCGCGCCATCGGTGATGCGCGCCACATCGGAAAGCAGCAGCGGTCGCCCGGCACTGACTCCGATGACCAGGTTTGCGACGTCGGATGCGTCGGCCAGGAAGGTACCCGCAGTCACCGGCGTCGCGCCCTGCGGCCCCACGCGCTCACCGGCCTGCTGCACCACATTCGCGGCCTGCAGCGCGCCGGCAAGGTCGGCGACGGTCAGGCCATAGATGGCCAGTCGCGATGGATCGAGCATGACCACCACGCGGCGCTCGGGCGCGCCGATGGAATACACATCACGCGTGCCGGGCACTCGCTTCAATTCGGCTTCGAGACTGCGCGCCACCTGCGCCAGATCGGCAGGGCCGCGACTGGCATCATCCGTCCACAGTGTCACCGCCATGACGGGCACATCGTCGATGCCCTTGGGCTTGACCAGCGGCTGGCCTACGCCCGAGCCCGGGCGCAGCAGATCCATGTTGCTCCAGACCTGGTTGTAGAGGCGCACCAGGGCCGCCTGGCGCGGCACGCCCACTTCGAATTCCACGGTGAGCACGGCGGCGCCCGGACGCGACACCGAGTACACATGCTTCACGCCTTCGATCTCGGACAACCGCTGCTCCAGCGGCGAGGCAACCTGTTGTTCCACATCGTGCGACGAGGCACCCTGAAATGGCACGATGACATTGGCCATCGTGACGTCGATCTGGGGTTCTTCCTCGCGCGGGGTGATCATCACCGCCACGACACCCAGCAGCAGGCCCACCAGGGCCAGCAGCGGCGTCATCGGGTTGGCGACGAAGCGCCGGGCCAGACGGCCCGAGATGCCCAGCGTGTTGTCAGCGACGCCCTGAGTCATGGCGTACGTTCACCTCTTGCCATCACGGTGCGCGCGCAGCCAGGCCAGCGCGGCAACCGGATCGGTGGCCACCCGCTCGCCGGCGGCAAGGCCCGACAGCACTTCGATGCGCTCACCCTGCCGGGAACCGAGGCGAAGCTGGCGCAGCACCACGCTGTCGGTCCCCACCACATAGGCACCCGACAGTTCGCCGCGAGTCACCACGACGCTCATCGGCAGCCAGATGCCGGCGGGACCTGCCGCCGCGGCGAAACGCACCTTGGCGGTTTGCCCCGGCCTGACTTGCGCGGGCATGGCTTGCGGCGACTGCGGCAGCATCACGCGCACGGCATTGCTGTGTGCCTGGGGATCGGCACTGGGAAAGACGATGACCCTGGCGGCCTGCACCTCGCGGCCGTCAGCCAGCGTGACCGTGGCAGCGGGCTTCGCGCGGATGGCTTGCGCATCGGACTGCGGCACCTGCACTTCGACCCGCAGTGCACCGGGCGAATACAGCGTGAACAGCGGCCGGCCTGGCGCAACGGCCTCGCCCAGCTCCACGCTGCGTGCTGCAATCGTGGCGGCATAGGGCGCGCGCACCGTGGTATAGGCGAGCTGCTGCCCGGCCTGTGCCTGCAGAGCGCGTGCAGCATCGACGGCCGCGGCTGCCGCATCGTTCGCCGCCTTCACGCGATCGAAATCGTCGCGTGAAATGAGTTGGCGGCCAATGAGTTCGCTGGCGCGTTCGAAGCGGTTCTTCGCATCCGCCTGCTGCGCCTCTGCAGCTTTCACCTGGGCTCGCGCCATCTGCACCGCGGCGGACTGTTCCTCGCTGGTGATCCGCAGCAGCACGGCTCCCGCAGCCACGTGCTGGTCCACGTCGGCATTCAGCGCGGTGATGCGACCACCGGTCTGTGCAGAGATCACGGCCTGTTCCACTGCCTGCACCACGCCATCCCAGGCAACGCCACCGGCTTCGGCGCCCGTGGCCACGCTGATGGTCGCAAGCTCCGGCGTGGCCGGCTGCGGAACTGCGGGTGGATTGCCACCGCAGGCCGCGAGCAGTCCGAGCAGCGAAGCCGCAAGCAGTGCTGCAGCGGAACGCATGGCCGGTAGGGGACGTATGGCAGCGATGCAGCGCATGACTTTCACTTGAATGCTGAGCCGCCCTTGATGCCGAGCGCCTTGAACACCATCGCCGCCGGGCAGAACCCGGTGAAGCCGGCCTGCAGCATGGTCAGCCCGGCAAACACCGTGAGCAGCAACCACCAGGGCGAAACATAGTGGGCCAGCGCAACGCTGGTGAGCACCATCACGCCTGCGAAGACCAGCACAGCCTTGTCGAGATTCATGGCGGACTCCTTCATTCGGGACGGTTTTCCTTCAGGCGCTCGATGCCGAGCGCGCTCAGGATGTATTTCTCGTAGATGGGCTCGGATACACCGGTGCGCATCTTGTGCAGGAAGTACTTCTCGAAGGCCACCTTGGCCAGGTGCACCCACTTGCCCTTCTTCGCCCAGGTCACGTTGCGAGGCGGAATCTGCGGCAGCGCGACAAAGGCCGTACCCGTGTCGCCCATGTCGGCCAGACACACGGCGTTCCAGGTGCCTTCGTAATCCGCGGGCTTGCCCTCGAGTTCCGCCTTCAGGTTGCGCACGATGGTGGTAACCATGGACTCGATCATGAAGCCGGTCTTCGGCACGCCCGTCGGCACGGGCGTCGGCTCGTTGGGTGCGATGGCGACGCACACGCCGGCGGAGAAGATGTTGCGGTACTTCGGGCTGCGCTGGTGCTTGTCGACGATGACGAAGCCGCGCGGGTTGCACAGCCCCGGCACCGCCGCCACCGCATCCACACCCGCGAAGGCGGGCAGCAGCATCGAGAACTTCGCGGGCACTTCGCGCCTGCCCTTGGGCTTGCCGGCATCGTCATGCTCTTCGACGACGATGGCATCCGGGCGCACCTCCACCACCCTGGCATTGGTTATCCACTGGATGTGGCGCTGGCGCAGTTCGGACTCCATCAGGCTCTTCGAATCGCCCACGCCACCCAGCCCCATGTGCCCCACATAGGGCTCGCTGGTGATGTAGGTCATGGGCACCTTGTCGCGAATCTTCCGCTTGCGCAGGTCGGCATCGAGGATGAAGGCGAATTCATAGGCCGGCCCGAAGCAGCTCGCCCCCTGCACGGCGCCGACCACCACCGGGCCGGGCTCGGCGGTGAAGTGCTGGTATGCCTGCCAGGCATGATCGGCATGTGGCGACGTGCAGACGGACTGCGTGAAGCCCGTTTCGGGCCCGAGGCCGGGAATCGCCGCGAAGTCCAGCTTCGGCCCGGTGCAGATCAGCAGGTAGTCGTGCTCAATCACACTGCCATCCGCCAGTTCCACGCGGTTGCCGTCGACGTCGATGCGGATGACGGGCTGCTCATGGAAGGTGATGCCGCGGCGCTCGAGATGTTCGGCCGCGCCGATGGTGGTTTGCTCGGGCCTGCGCCAGCCCACGGCGATCCACGGATTGGACGGCGTGAAGCTGAAGTTCGGCCCCTGCCCTATGAGCGTGACCGGATGCCCGGCCCCGAGCTGCTGCCGCAACTCGTAGGCCGCACTCATGCCCGCCAGCCCTGCCCCGATTACCGTGATTCTTGCCATGTGACCGGCCCTCTCGTGATGGATTCATATTAGTATTCTCTAATATTAGAGTCAACTAATATTTTGGGGTATACTCTCCCCATGAACCGCCTCACCTCCCCCCGCAAGCCCACCCCGCGCCGTGCGGCGCCAGCACGAGATTTCAGCGAACTGCGCGACAACGCCACTCAGGCGGCGAAGCTGTTGCGGGCACTTTCCAATGAAAACCGGCTGATGCTGCTGTGCATGTTGTTCGAGGGGGAGAAAACAGTCGGCGAACTGAACGAGTCATTGCCGATCAGCCAGTCGGCACTGTCTCAGCACCTGGCCGTCCTGCGGGATGAAGGACTGGTGAAGACGCGGCGCGAGGCGCAGAGCATCTATTACGGGATGGCGTCGAAGCCGGCGCAGCGCGTGGTGGAAACGCTGCATTCGATCTATTGCCCGGCGCGTTGCTGACGGGGGCAGGCGTTCGAACTCAAGGGCGGTGGAACACCAGGGGCGTTGGGGTAACGCACTGGGTGATGTGGTGGTACGCCCGCGCCGGGCCTTGGGGAACTCCGCCTGAAGGTATTGAAAGTTGGCGCTGGAATTGAGCACAGCGCTTCGTATAAAGGTGGTCGGGGCGAGAGGATTCGAACCTCCGACCCTCTGGTCCCAAACCAGATGCGCTACCAGACTGCGCCACGCCCCGACGCCGCGATGATACCCTACCGCGCGTTTTGACCAAGGGAGTGATGGGAATGGCGGCTCGTTTGCTGGACGGCAAGGCGATTGCGCAGTCGGTGCGCGACAACGTGGGCAGGCAGGTGGCGGCGCTCAAGGCGGCGGGCAAGCGTGCGCCGGGGCTCGCGGTGGTCATCGTCGGGCAGGATCCAGCTTCCCAGATCTACGTGCGCAACAAGCATCTGGCCTGCGAAGCCGCCGGCATGCACTCCCCTGTCATCGTGATGCCCGACACCACCACGCAGCAGCAGGTCATCGACGTGGTGAGAAAGCTCAATGCCGATCCGGCCATCGACGGCATCCTCGTGCAGCTCCCCGTGCCGAAGCACATCGACAGCAAGGCCGTCATCGACACCATCGCCGTGGAGAAGGATGTGGATGGCTTCAGCCCCGAGAACCTGGGCCTGCTGGCACAGCGCACGCCGCGCCTGCGACCCTGCACGCCTTATGGCTGCATGAAGATGCTGGACCACGCCGGCATCGACCCCAGGGGCATGGACGCGGTCGTGCTGGGCCAGTCGAACATCGTCGGCCGGCCCGCCGCGCTGGAGCTGCTGATGCGCGGTGCCACCGTCACCATCTGCCACAGCCAGACCAGGGACCTCGCGGGCCATGTGCGCCGGGCCGATCTCATCGTCGCCGGCATCGGCAAACCCGAATTCGTGAAGGGCGAATGGATCAAGCCCGGCGCCGTGGTGCTCGACGTGGGCATCAATCGCCTGCCCTCGGGCAAGGTGGTGGGCGATGTGGAATTCGCGGCGGCTGCCGAGCGCGCCTCGTGGATCACCCCGGTGCCCGGCGGCGTGGGCCCGATGACCATCGCCATGCTGATCCAGAACACGCTCGAGGCGTATCAGTTCCGCGAGGGCATCCTCGCCAACGACGCGCGCCATGTCGATCAGCCGCTGACGCCGCCACCGCGCTGAGTCCCCCGACCCGGTACACCAGTCGGCAACGCAAGAGGTGCCGGCGGATGTGGCGCCGGACGCCTACTTGCGTCGCCAGAGCGTGGTGCCGTCCGGCCTGTCCTCGAGGATGACGCCGGCCTTTGCCAGCTCGTCGCGCACCCTATCGGCTTCCTTGAAATCCCGCGCCTTGCGTGCCGCAAGCCGTGCGGCAATGGCCACCTCGATGGCCGCATCGCCCCAGGCCGTGGCCTCGGTGTCCACGGCATCGCGGCGTGGCGCGGGCAGCCGGAACCACTGCTCGGCATCGAGCTGGCACACGCCCAGCACTGCCGACAGCTCGCGGAACAGCGCCGCCAGCTCGCCCACGCGCGCAAGACAGGTTTCGCCCTGCGACTTGGCCTCGTTGAGCTCACGGGTCAGGGCCTGCAGCACCGCCAGCGCCTTCGGGGTGTTGAAGTCATCGTCCATGGCCGCGCGGAACTGCGCGCGCCAGTCATCGGCATCGGCCGGCAGCGCGCCGAGGGGCGCGCCGCGCAGCGCGGTGTACAGCCCGCCCAGCGTGGCGTCGGCCTGCTGCAGGTTTTCAAGCGTGTAGTTGATCGGCCCGCGGTAGTGACTGGCCACCAGGAAATAGCGCAGCACCTCGGGGTGCCGCAGGTGCGGCAGCACATCGCGCAGCGTGAAGAAATTGCCCAGCGACTTCGACATCTTCTCGCTGTCCACATTCACGAAGCCGTTGTGCAGCCAGTAGTTGGCGAAGCGCTCGCCCGTGGCGCCGCAGCTCTGCGCGATCTCGTTCTCGTGGTGCGGGAATTTCAGGTCCATGCCGCCCCCATGGATGTCGAAATGCTCGCCCAGCAGCGCCATCGACATCGCGGAGCATTCGATGTGCCAGCCCGGGCGGCCCTCGCCCCAGGGCGACGGCCAGGCGGGCTCGCCGGGCTTGCTGTGCTTCCACAGCACGAAATCGAGCGGATCGCGCTTCGACTCGTCCACCTCCACGCGTGCGCCGGCGCGCAGATCCTCGAGCTTCTTGCCCGACAGCCGGCCGTAGCCCGCGAAACTCGCCACGGCATACATCACATCGCCATTGGGCGCGGCATAGGCATGGCCGCGCGCGATCAGTCTTTCGATGAGGGCGATGATCTGCGGCAGGTGCTGCGTGGCACGCGGCTCGTGATCCGGCCTGGCCACGCCCAGCGTCGCCGCATCCTCGTCCATGGCGCGGATGAACCGGCCGGTGAGTGCCTCGATCGATTCGCCGTTCTCGGCGGCACGGCGGATGATCTTGTCGTCGATGTCGGTGATGTTGCGCACGTAGTCGACGTCATAGCCGCTGTAACGCAGGTAACGCTGCACCACGTCGAAGGCCACCATCATCCGCATGTGGCCGATATGGCAGAAATCGTAGACGGTGATGCCGCAGACATACATGCGCACGCGGCCGGGATCGATGCTGGTGAACGGCTCGAGCCTGCCGCTGAGGGAATTGTGGAGATGAAGCATCCGCGGAATTTTACGCTATATTCACTCGATGTCCGCCGACCGCATCCTGTTCGTGTCCGACCTGCACCTGGACGAACATTCCGCGGCAGCGGTGACGCAGTTCATCGACTTCCTGCAAGGCCCGGCCCGCGATGCCGGAGCGCTGTACATCCTCGGCGACCTGTTCGAGACCTGGGTGGGTGACGATGACGACGAGGCCGCCCGCAGCCGCGTCTGTGCAGCGCTGCGTGAATACACCCGGCAGGTGCCCTGCCATGTCATGCGGGGCAACCGCGACTTCCTGCTGGGGTCGGGCTTCGAGCGGCGCAGCGGCTGCCGCCTGCTGCCCGATCCGGTCCGCATCGATGCCGGCGGCCGCCGGTTTCTGGTATCGCATGGCGACCTGCTGTGCACCGACGACGCGCGCTACCAGCAGTTCCGCGAGTTCGTGCGCGAACCCGGCGTGCAGCGCGACTACCTGGCATTGCCGCTGACGGTGCGCCGCCGGCTGGCCGTGCAGGCGCGCGCCAGCAGTCGCGCCTACACCCGGAATGCGCGCGAGCACATCATGGACGTGAATACCCAGGCCGTGGCCGCCCTGTTCAGGCTGGGCCAGGTGGACCTTCTGATCCACGGCCACACGCACCGGCCGGCCGTGCATTCACTGCAGGTGGACGGCCGCGAGCGCACGCGCATCGTGCTGGGCGACTGGTACGACGCCGGCAGCTACCTGGCGCTCGATCGCGACGGATGCCATCACGTGCTGCCGCTGCCCGCGCGTGCGGGGTCCACGCTGAGCATGGCATCCAGCAGCGAACGCGTGTAGTCGGCCGTCGGGCGCGCGAACAGCTCCGCGGCAGGCCCCTGCTCCACCACCAGACCCTGGCGCAGCACCAGCATCCGCTCGCACAGCAGCCTCGCAGCGTGCAGGTCATGCGTGACCAGCAACAACGCCAGCGGCCGCGCACGGCGCAGCTCCATCAGCAGTTGCAGCACCTGCGCGCGCAACGCCAGGTCCAGCGCCGACACGGGCTCGTCGCAGACCAGCATGTCGGGCGAGGCGATCAGCGCCCGCGCGATGGCCACGCGCTGCGCCTGCCCGCCCGACAGCTCGCTGGCGCGGCGCGACAGGTAATTGCTGTCCAGCCCCACCGCCGCAAGCTGCATGGCCACCTGCTCGCGCATCGCCGCGGTAATCGGCGAGTTGAGGTGCGGACGCAGCGGGTCGGCCACCAGCGTCAGCACATCCAGTGCCGGATTCAACGAGGCCAGCGGATCCTGAAACACCACCTGGATGCGGCGCCGCTGCGCGCGCAGTTCCTGCGGGGAAAGGATGGCCAGGTCCTGCCCATCGATGAGCACCTGCCCCGCCGAGGGTCGCGCCAGACGCAGCAGCGCGCGAACCAGCGTGGACTTGCCGGCGCCGCTTTCACCCACGACGGCCAGCGCACCAGCCGGCGCAACGCACAGGTCGACTCCGCGCAGCAGCTCCACCGGCGCCGTGCGCCATCCGCGCCGCGGCGCCCGCACGCGCAGCGCGCGCGTTTCGAGCAGCGGCGGCCGCGGCATCATGGCAGGCATGGCAGCCCCTCCATCTGCCGCGCGGCATCGAGCAGCGTGCGCGCGTAGGCACTGCGGGGCGCGCGCAGCAGCGATCGCGTCTCGCCCTGCTCCACCACGCTGCCCTGTTGCAGCACCAGCACGCGATCTGCCACCTGCGCCACCACGCCCAGGTCATGCGTCACCAGCAGTATCGACATGCCGCGCGCGCGCAGCGCAGTCAGTCTCTGCAACACCCGGCGCTGCGTGGTGGGATCCAGCGCCGTGGTCGGCTCATCGGCCAGGAGCAGCGCGGGGCCGGGCAGCACGGACAGGGCCAGCAAGGCGCGCTGGCGCATGCCGCCGGAGACCTCATGGGGATAACGCTTCAGCAGCAGTTCGGGCTGCGCAAGTTCCGCCTCGGCCAGCGCCTCGATCACATGTTGACGTGCCGCGCCGGCATCCAGACCCAGGTGCAGCCGTGCGGTTTCGACGAGTTGCGCACCCAGCGTCAGGCAGGGATTCCACGACAGCAGCGGATCCTGGAACAGCATGCCGATCCGGCGGCCCCGCAACGCCTGCAGCCGGTGACCGGGCGCGCCGGCCAGCTCCACGTCCTCGAATCGCGCGCTGCCGCTGGCGCGGCTGCCGCGCATGGCAAGACCCAGCAAGCTCAACAACAGCTGTGACTTTCCCGACCCAGACTCACCCACGATGCCAAGGATTTCGCCACGATCCAGTTCGAGACTCACCTCATGCAGCACCGGACCGCCATCGGCGCGATGCAACGAATAGCCGGCAAGGCGCAGCAGGGGTTCACAGGCCATGACGATCCCGCAACGCATCGCCCAGCCGGTTGCAGCAATACACCAGCGCGATCAGCACCACCCCGGGCATGACCAGCAGCAGCGGGCGCGATCGCATCTGCGCGGCGCCGTCGGCCAGCATCACGCCCAGCGACGTCAGCGGCGACTGCGCCCCCAGCCCAAGGTAGCTCAGGAAGGCCTCGGTGGTGATCACGGCCGGAATGGTCAGCGTCAGGCACACCAGCGTGACATGCAGCAGGTTGGGCACGATGTGCCGCCACATGATGGCGGGCCGCGACAGGCCGGCCACCTCGGCGGCGACGATGAACTCGCGCTCCTTCAACCCCAGCGTCTGCGCGCGCGTCACGCGCGCGATGTCCAGCCACGACACGGCGCCGATGGCCACGAACAGCAGCACCAGGTTGCGCCCGAAGAGCACCGTCAGCACGATCACGAAGGGCGTGAACGGCACCGAATACAGCACATCCACGATGCGCATCAGCAAGGAATCCACGCGCCCGCCCACATAGCCCGCGGTGATGCCCCAGGCCAGGCCGATGCCGAGACTGATGGCGCTGGCCACCGCCGCCACCAGCAGCGAGATGCGGCAGCTCCACATCAACCGCACCAAGAGGTCGCGTCCCAGCTCATCGGTGCCGAGCAGGTGGCCATTGCGCCAGGACGGCGGCAGTTCGGTGCTGCGCCAGTCAGGCGTGAAGTAGTCATGCGGCGACAGCCAGGGTACGAGCACCGCAGCGGCCACCATCAGGCCCAACAGCGCGAGGCTGAATCGCGGCAGTGGTCGCCTCATCGCAGCCTCACGCGCGGATCGAGCAGCGCCTGCAGCAGGTCGACCAGGAGATTGGCCAGCACGATCAGCGCGCCGTAGAGCACGGTGACGCCCATCACCAGCGAGTAATCCCGATTGAAGGCGCCGCGCACGAAGAACTGCCCGATGCCATCGAGCCCGAAGGTGCTCTCGATGACGATGGAGCCGGTGATGGCACCCACCACCGCGGGCCCAAGGAAGGCCACCAGCGGCACCAGCGCCGGCCGCGCCGCATGCCGGAACAGGATGGCCCGCGATGACAGTCCCCGCGCCTGCGCGGCGCGGATGAAGGGCTGCTGCAGCACATCGAGAAAGCCCGCGCGCGTGATGCGCGTGACATAGGCGATGTAGGGCAAGGCCATCGACACCACCGGCAGCACCAGGTAGCGCGGGTCGCCCCCGCCCCAGCCGCCCGCGGGCAGCCACTGCAGCGTCACCGCGAAACAGAGAATGATGAGCGGCGCAACCACGTACACGGGCATCGAGATGCCCACCAGCGAGATCAATCCCGCCACGCGGTCGAGCAGCCCGCCGCGCCATGCGGCCAGGGCGCCAAGTGGAATGCCGATCAGACAGGCCAGCAGCAGCGCCAGGCCGCCGATGGCAAGATCAACCGGCAGCGCCTCGGCGATGAGCTCGCTCACGCGCCGATCGCGATAGTAGTAGGAGGGCCCCAGGTCGCCGCGCGCGAGCTGGCCCAGATAGCGAACGTACTGCGCGGGCATCGACTCATCGAGGTGATACTGACGCTCCAGCGCCGCGCGCACTTCGGGCTGAACATTGCGTTCCGAATCGAAAGGGCCGCCCGGCGCCAGGCGCAGCAGCATGAAGGCCAGCGTGACGATGGCCAGCAGCGTGGGCACCGCCGCTCCCAGCCGCGACAGCGCATAGCGCCCCATCAGCGCCCCGGCGTCCGCGCCAGCCACAGCTCGCGCGAGGCATGTCGGTCCATGGCACTGCCCTGCCAGCCCTGCACATGGCTTCTGACCAAATGCTTGCTGCGGTAGTAGTAGATCGGTATCACGACGGCATCGTCATTGAGTATCTGCTCGGCCCGGTGATAGGCGCGCTGCCGATCCGCCGCCGCCACCGCGCGACGCCCTTCGTCCACTGCCGCATCGTAGGCGCGGCTGGCATACAGCATCTCGTTCTGCTCGCCGGCGGTCTGCGCCAGCGCCAGGAAGGTGACCGGATCGGGGAAGTCGCCGGTACGGGAGTAGTAAAACAGGCCGCGCCGGTGCTGCCTGCGGTTCACCTGGTACGCGCGCCATTCCTCCGACAGGATGCTGACCCGCGCGCCCAGCGTGGCGCGCCACATCGCGGCCACACCCTCCATCACCTTGCGCGTATCGGCATCGGAGATGGGATACCACAGCTCGACCTCGAGCGGCCGCGCCGCCGAATAACCGGCCGCGGCGTACAGCGCGCGCGCCTTGGCATGCCGCGCCTCGGTGGACAACCCGGCCCACTCGGGCAGCACGGCCTCATATCCCGGCAACGGCGGCACGATACCCCGCGCCGGACTGTACACGCCCTTCAGCAGCGTGCCGGTGAGCAGCTCCCGGTCCAGCGACATCACCAGCGCCTGCCGCACACGCAGGTCATCATAGGGCGGCAGCGTCACGTTCATCGCCATCATGAACGTGGCCAGATACGGCTCCAGGCGCACCTGCCCGCCCAGATCACGTCGCAGCCATGGCAGATCCTCGAGCTGGAACCGGTCGGTGATGTCGAGGTCCCCCGCAAGGAAGCGCGCCGTGGCCGCGGCGGTATCGGTGACGGGATGGTAGGTGACGGCCGCCAGCCGCACCGCGGCGGCATCCCAGTACAGCGGATTGCGTGCCAGCGTGATGGGACCCGAGGCCGTGCGCGACCGCAACACGAAGGCGCCATTGCCCACCAGGTGTCCGGGCTCGGTCCAGGTTGCGCCATACTTCTCCAGCGTGGGCGCGTGCAGCGGCATGAACCAGCACATCGTCAGCAGGTACATGAAATACGGCGCAGGCGCAGCCAGTCGCACCTCGAGCGTGTGCGCATCGATGGCGCGCACGCCCAGCTCCGACAGCGGCATGCGGCCGGCCTGGATCGCGTCGGCATTGGCCACCGGCGCGAACTGCGCCCGGTTCACCGAGCCTGTGGCCGGATCCAGCATGCGGCGCCAGGCATACACGAAGTCGCCCGCCCGCACGGCATCGCCGTTCGACCAGCGGGCCTCGCGTCGCAGGTTGAACAGCAGCACGCGTCCGTCGGCAGACGTGGTCCAGCTCGAGGCGACACCCGGAACGACGGCGCCGGCACCATCCAGCCGCACCAGCCCTTCGAACAGGTCATCTTCGATGGAATAGCCGGCGACGTCCTCATTCAGCGCCGGATCGAGCGTGCGCGGCGACTGCGACAGATGCCGATGCAGGTGACCGGATGCGATGCGCGCATCGATGGCCGCATCGGACAGCGAGGACGGCGCCCGCCCGCCGCAGGCGACGAGCAGCAGACTGCAGAGCACACTGCCCCACTGCCTCACGCCACTGCCACCTCTTCGGGCACGCCCGAGTGGAACCGGAATTCACCGTCGGCCGCGAGGATGAGCTGCGCCTCCACCGCTGCCAGCTCGGCAAGGCGCGCTTCCAGATGCTCCGCAGGCAGATTCGCCTGTCGCTGGGTGGCCCGCGCGAACTCCAGGTACATGCCTGCATGCCGCTTCTCCGAACGCGCAAGATCGGCGTAGAACTGCGACAGCGGCGGCGCAAGCAGAGGCACCAGCACCTCGAAGCGTTCGCAGGACCGCGCCTCGATCAGCGCGCCACACAGCAGCAGATCGAGCTTGCGGTGCGGGTCGCTGGTGGACAGTGCCGCGCGCAGCCCGCCGGCATAGCGGCCCGGCGACAGCCGGCGCACGCGCACGTCCAGCCGCGCCATCACCTGCTGCACCTGCTCGAAATGCCGCAGCTCTTCGCGCGCCAGTCGCGCCAGCGCCTGGCACAGCGCCGTATCCTCGGGATAGGCGAACATCAGCGACAGCGCGGTGGATGCCGCCTTCTTCTCGCAGTTGGCATGATCGACGAGGAGCATCTGCCAGTGGCGCGCAGCATGCTGCGCCCAGGCCTGCGGCGTAGGCGCCCGCAGCAACGAGAACAAGCTGTCTGGTGCGCTCACGCTGCCGCCGCGCGCGCCTGCTGTGCCGCCTCGCCAAGCGCGGCCTCGACGAGGCGCGCCGAGGCGAAGCGCTGCGCCGGCTGCTTGGCCAGCAGTCCGTCCACCAGCGGCTGCCATTGCGACAATTCCGCGGCCAGCCGCGGCACCGGCTGGTGCCGGTGCTTGTAGATGATGGCCATCGGGTTGCTGTCGGTGAACGGCTTCTCGCCCGACAGCATCTCGAACAGGATGATGCCCAGGCTGTACAGGTCGCTGCGTTCGTCCACCGGTTCGCCATGGCCCTGCTCCGGGCTCATGTAATGCGGCGTACCGAAGATGATGCCCGGATCGGTGATCTCCATGTCGAGCGCCGCATGCTTGGCCAGACCGAAATCCGACAGCACGATGCGCTGGCTGCTGCGCATCAGCACATTGCCGGGCTTCAGGTCGCGATGCAGCGCACCGGCCTCGTGCAGCGCAGCCAGGGCACCTGCGATCTGCGCGGCGATGTCCAGCGCGTCCGCCGGCGAAATGCCGCTGCGCAGCCGGCGCCGCAGATCGCCTTCGGGGAAATACTCCATGGCCAGATAGGCATGGTCATCGGCCACGCCCAACTCGTGGCAACGCACGATGCTGGAATGATGCAGCCGGTGCGCGATCTCGTATTCCTGCAGGAAGCGCTCGAATGACTGGTCCACGCCGGAGTCGTCGCGGACCGAGGGGGTGACCTTGATCACGATCAGCGAGCCGGCCTTCTCGCTTTCGGCCAGAAACAGCTGTGACACCGAGCCGCCGGCCAGCCGGCGCACGCAGCGGTAGCCGGGGATGCGCACCGAGCCGAAGCGGCGCGAGGCCTCGGCCTCGGGCGAGACGCGCCAGTCAGCCTGGGCGCGGCGATGCACGCGTGCCGCCTCGGCCAGCACCGCGATCAGGGTTTCGTGCACGAGGCGCTGCTTGCCGAGCACGCCGAAGGCGCCGAAGATGCGCGCCTCACGCGCAGCAGCGCCGTCGACCTGCTGCGCCAGGAACAGGATGGGCGCGAAGCCGCGACGCGAACCCAGGTCCTTCAGCCACGCCAGGCCCTCCCCGCCCAGCCAGTCCTGGTCGATCAGCACGGCATCGTAACCCTGGGCCAGGAATTCCTGCGGCAGCAGCCCCGGCGCGCGCGTCGAACGCATCACCAGGTCCGCATTGGGCCATTCGCAGGTGACGTGATGTCGGATCAGCGAACGAAGGCGCGCATCCTGGACGATCAGCAGCAGTCGCATGCGCGCGGGGACCGGATTGAATCAGTTCACGGCTTTGAGCGGACTGTCGCGCCGGCCGGCCTTGGCGCCATCGGAGCGCTCCTGCTCCAGGCGCTGCAGGTATTCCGGCGTGACATCGCCGGTAACGTACTGGCCGGAGAAGCAGGAGGTGTCGAATTCGGTGATGGCGGCATTGTCGTGCCGGCAGGCGGCCACCAGATCGTCGAGGTCCTGGTACAGCAGCCAATCGGCGCCGATCTGACGCGCCACTTCTTCCACGTCGCGGCCGGCGGCCACCAGTTCGGAGGCGGCCGGCATGTCGATGCCGTACACATAGGGGTATCGCACCGGCGGCGCGGCCGAGGCGAAATAGACCTTGCGCGCACCGGCCTCGCGGGCCAGCTCGATGATCTGCGCCGAGGTGGTGCCGCGCACGATGGAGTCATCGACCAGCAGCACGTTCTTGCCACGGAATTCCAGGTCGATGGCCGACAGCTTGCGGCGCACGGACTTCAGGCGCTGCTCCTGGCCCGGCATGATGAAGGTGCGGCCGATGTAGCGGTTCTTGTTGAACCCTTCGCGGTACTTGATGCGCAGCTTCTGCGCCAACTGCAGCGCGCAGGTGCGGCTGGTATCGGGAATGGGGATGACCACGTCGATGTCGTGATCGGGACGCTCGCGCTTGAGCTTTTCGGCCAGGCGCTCGCCCATGCGCATGCGCGCGCGGTACACCGAGATGTTGTCGATGATGGAATCAGGGCGCGCGAAATACACGTATTCGAAGATGCACGGCGTATGCCGCGCAGCGGGCACGCACTGGCTGGTGTGCAGCCGGCCCAGTTCATCGATGAACACGGCCTCGCCCGGGGCGATGTCGCGCACCACCTCGAAGGACAGCATGGTCAGCGCCACGCTCTCGGAGGCCAGCATGTATTCCATGCCGCGAGCACTGCGGCGCTGACCGAGCACCAGCGGGCGGATGCCATGCGGATCACGGAAGCCCAGCACGCCGTGGCCGATGATCATCGCCACCACCGCATAGGCGCCGCGGCAACGCCGGTACACGGCATTGGTGGCCGCAAAGATGTCGGCCGGCGTGACGCGCAGCGTGCCGATGCGCTGCAACTCCGACGCGAACACATTCAGCAGCACTTCGGAATCAGAACGGGTATTCAGGTGCCGGCGGTCTTCGCGGATCAGCACGGCGGACAGCTCGGCGGCGTTGGTGAGGTTGCCGTTGTGACCCAGGCAGATGCCATAGGGTGCATTGACGTAGAACGGCTGCACTTCCGAGGCGCTGTTGCCGCCCGCGGTGGGGTAGCGCACATGCCCTATGCCCACGTTGCCGCGCAGTGAATCCATGTCGCGCTGGCTGAACACATCGCGCACCAGGCCACTGCCCTTCGAAGCGAACAGTTCGCCGCCGTCGGCCGTCATGATGCCCGCGGCATCCTGGCCGCGGTGCTGCAGCACGGTCAGCGCGTCATAGAGCTGCTGGTTGACCGGGCTTCTGGCGACAATGCCGACGATTCCGCACATGTGGACTCCTGAAGGCCGTGCTGCTCAATCCTGCGAAACCGGACGCGGCGGCAGATGCTCGCCGGCCAGCGACCGCAACAGGTTCGCCACCGGCTGCATATGCGGCAGCAGGCGCGACTTGCGCCACCAGACCTCGCCATCGAGCTTCACCTGCTGCGCCAGCACGACGGCAACGCCGACCACCACCGCGCCGCGCACCAGCCCCAGGACGAAACCCAGCAGGCGGTCCAGGCCGCTGAAGATCGACAAACGGACATAGTGGTTGATCAGCGCTCCGATGATGCCGCCCACCACCAGTACGGCGATGAAAACGATGCCGCGACCGGCCCACAGTCCATATGGCGCCTCGCGCAGCGCTCCACCCAGGTGCGGCCCCAGCAGCGGACCGAACTTCCAGGCCAGCCACACAGCCAGCACCCAGGTGACCAGTGCGCATACCTCGCGCAGGAATCCCTGTATGAGGCCGGTGATGGCGGAAACAAGCACTATCGCGACGATGATGTAGTCGATGGCGACCATGGCGGATCAGTACGTACCGGCGAAGCCTGTGGCAAACCGCCATTCTACACTTGCAGACAAGGCTTAAGGCGGTACCAGCGACGACTTGTGACCTGCGGCCGCAAGGCGGGACTGCAGCGCCACGGCCGCCTCGCGGTTCGCCACCGGGCCGGAGCGGACGCGATACAGTTCCTTGTTGCCCACCTTCAGTCGCGCCACGTTGACTGAATAGCCCTTGCCGCGCAGATCACGCGCCAGGCGCTCGGCATTGTCGCGCGAGGAAAAGCTGCCAAGCTGCGTCCACCACTGCCCCTTGGCGCTGGCGGCAGGTTCGGATGCTGCGGCGGGCGCCGGCGCCGCGGGTTTGACATCTGCCGCAGGCTTGCCGGCCGCGACGGGCGGCGCAGGAGCGGGCTTGGGTGCCGGTACGGGCTCGGCAACAGATGCGGCCGCCGGAGACGATGCAGGCGGCGACGCGGTCTCGCCCGGCGGTGCTGCGGCAGGCGCAGGCGAAGACACGGGCGCGGGCGGCGCCGCTGCCGGTTCGCTGCTCTGCGGCGTCAGCGCCGACTGGTTTTCGGAACGTGGAGCGGCATTCGAGCCGAGCTCCAAGCTGTAAGTGCGCACCGGCGGTCCGGCACCGGCACCTTGCTTCGAGGCCGAGGATGACTTCTCCGGACCCGAGAGCATCTCGGGTACCACGATGACGAGCACCGCGACGACGATCAGCGCGCCGGTCAGGCGCTCCTTGAGGGGACTTTCCACGGCGTCAGTATAGGCCGAGCCGCTCCAGCGCCGGTGCCACGGCGAGGAAAGATCCGCAGACGACGATGCGATCGCCGGCCCGGGACTGCGCGGCGGCGGCCTGCATGCCGGCAGCGATGTCCTCGCACTGGGTTGCGGTGGCGAACTGCGGCGCGCGCGCAGCCAGTTGCGCGGCGGTGAGTCCCCGCGGCGCGGCGATGCCGCACAGGAAGACGCAATCCGCCACGCCCGCGAGCACCGGTGCGATGGCGGCGATGTCCTTGTCACCGAGGATGCCGGTGACGAGCAACGTGCGCCCTTCGCAGCGACGCTGGCGCAGGTTCTCTGCCAGCACCTGCGCGGCGGGTTCGTTGTGCGCCACGTCGAGAATCCACTCCACCGGACCGGGCACCACCTGGAACCGCCCTGGCAGCGACAGCGACGCCAGTGCGTGGTCGATGGCATCTGCATTCAGCGCAATGCCCATGCCCGACAGCGCGGCGAGAGCCGCGGCCGCATTGGCGTATTGCCGCGATCCGGCGAGCCCTGGCCGCGCCAGGCCGTCGAAGCGCTGCGCGCCGTCGAAGCTCCATCGCCCACCCGGCTCGTCCACGCGCCAGGTGTAATCGGTGCCGGCGCGCAGCGCGCGAGCACCGATGCGCGCGGCCTCTGCGGCGACGCTGGGCGTCATCTGCGGATCGGCGATCACGGCCAGGCCTCCAGCGCGGAACACGCCTGTCTTCTCGCGCCCGATCTGCTCGACATCGGTGCCCAGCCAGTCCGCATGATCCAGACCGATGGAGCAGACGATCGCGGCTTCGGCATCCACGATGTTCACGGCATCCAGTCTGCCGCCGAGGCCTACCTCGAGCACGGCGAATTGCATGCGCCGCTCGCGGAATATCCACATCGCGGCCAGCGCGTTGTACTCGAAGAAGGTCAGCGTGGTGTCGCCGCGCGCAGCCTCGATGGCCTCGAAGGCGGCGATGAGTTGCCCGTCGGTGGCATCGGCGCCATCCAGCCGGATGCGCTCGTGATAACGCAGCAGATGTGGCGAGGAGAATGCACCGGCCCTGTGCCCATGCGCCCGCAGCAGCGCCGCCAGACAGGCCACGGTGGACCCCTTGCCATTGGTGCCCGCCACGATCAGCGTTCGCAGGGGGTAAGGCAGCAGTCGCAGACGCTCCGCCACGCTGCGGACGCGCGTCAGGCCCAGGTCGATGCCCTGGCCGTGCACGGTTTCCTGCAGGCGCAGCCAGTCGTCGAGGCTGCGGCGCGTGTTCACCAGCGAAACCCGTCAGGCCGGCGCGGCGGTCAGATCGAGCGCCGGCTGCTTCATCAACTGGCGCAGCAGTCGCGCGATGTGATCGCGCTGGTCGCGCCGATCCATGATGAGGTCGATGGCGCCCTTCTCCAGCAGGAACTCGCTGCGCTGGAAACCCTCGGGCAAAGTCTCGCGCACGGTCTGCGCGATCACGCGCGGACCCGCGAAGCCGATCAGCGCGCGCGGCTCGCCGATGTTGATGTCACCCAGCATGGCAAGGCTGGCCGACACGCCACCGGTGGTGGGATCGGTGAGCACCGAAACATAGGGCAGTCCGGCGGCCGCAAGCCTGGCCAGCGCGGAACTGGTCTTGGCCATCTGCATCAGCGACAGCAGCGCCTCCTGCATGCGCGCGCCGCCGGTGGCCGAGAAGCACACCAGTGGCGCCTTGTCGGCGAGGCAGCTCAGCACGGCGCGGTGAAAGCGCTCACCCACCACCGAGCCCATCGAACCGCCGAGGAAGCCGAACTCGAAGGCGCAGGCGACGACCTTCTCGCCGTGCAGCCGGCCGGCCATGGCGATCAGCGCGTCCTTCTCGCCCGTGGATTTCTGGGCCGCCGCCAGGCGGTCCTTGTAGCGCTTGCTGTCCTTGAAGCGCAGCGGGTCCTCGGGCAGCACATTGGCGCCGATCTCCTCCATGGAGCCCGGATCCAGAAAGCGATCGAGCCGCGCGCGGGCATGCATGCGCATGTGGTGACTGCACTTGGGGCACACCTGCAGGTTGCGTTCGAGTTCGGCGCGGTACAGCACCGCGTCGCAGGCGGGGCACTTGATCCACAAGCCCTCGGGTACCGAGCGCACGCGCTTTTCGGTTTTTATGCGCGAGGGAACGATCTTTTCAAACCAGGACATTATTGTGCGCCCCAAGTATCCATCAGGTCCGCCGGACATCCCGACAGGCAGCGCATGATATCGGAATCGTCCGGCAGGCCGAACACTGCCGGGTAATGGGCACGCCACAGGTACAGGCCGGCGGCCGGCGCCGTGGCGGGAGCCCGACGGCGGTCGCGGCCAGCCAACACCTCGGCGGCATAGCCTGGATCCGCTTCGCCCTGCCCGATATGCAGCAGCAGGCCTGCGATGTTGCGCACCATGTGATGCAGGAAGGCGTTGGCGGTGACTTCCAGCAACACGAAATCGCCGATCCGCTGCACGCGCAGCTGCGACAGGTCGCGCACCGGCGATTTCGCCTGGCACTCGGCCGCGCGCAGCGCGCTGAAATCGTGGGTACCCACCAGATGCTGCGCGGCCGCCTGCATCAGCGCTGCATCCAGCGGCCTGTGCACGAAGGCCACGCGGCCCGCCGTCAGCGCGCTGCGGGCCGAGCGATTGAGAATGCAGTAGCGGTAGGTGCGCGCCGTGGCCGAGTAGCGCGCATGAAAATGATCGGCCACCGCGCGGGCCCAGCGCAGCGCAACGCCGGCGCCCATCAGCGTGTTCGCGCCCAGCACCAGCGCGCGCTCACTGCGCTGCGCGGGAGTATCGAAGTGCGCCACCTGCCCGCGCGCATGCACGCCGGCATCGGTGCGGCCGGCTGCCGTGATCTCGACGGGGTGGTCCAGCACGCGGCTCAGCGCCGCGGTGACCTCGCGCTGCACACTGGGGGCATGCTCCTGCTGCTGCCAGCCGGAGAATCCACTGCCGTCGTATTCCAGTCCGACGGCGAAGCGCGTCATCGAGGGATTGCCGCCTGCGGTCAGCCCGGAATGGAGTCGATGAGGCGCTGGGCTTCCTGCTTCTGGCTGTTGGAGCCTTCCTGCAACACTTCGGTGAGGATGCTGCGTGCGCCATCCGGATCGCCCATGTCCATGTAGGCGCGGGCCAGATCCAGCTTGGTGCCCACTTCGCTCATGGTCACCGGCTCGAGTTCCTCGGTGGCATCGCCGCCCGCCACCTGCGCGGGCTCGATGCGCTGCGTGCGCTGGTACTCGCCGTCCGCGAGCTGCTCGGCGCTGCCCACGTCCAGGTCGAGGTTGAAGTCGGTTTCGGACATGGCGGCGCGCTTGCCGGTTTCGGCATCGGCATCCAGCTCGAAATCCAGCGCCGCGACGCGCGAGGTCTCGCCGCTGTCGCCTTCGATGTTGAAGTCACCCAGCGGCAACAGCTCCGTGGGCTGGTTGGCATCGCTGTCGCCGATGATGCGGCGCGAGGTCTCGTCCAGTCCGGCCACCAGCGTGGGTGCGTCCGGGCTCGACAGGGCCTGCGTCAGGCGCGAGTCATCGAGCATGGTGTCGTTGGTGGAATCGAGGTTGCCCAGGTCGAGGCCCAGATCATCGAGCGCGAGCTCCGCGGTCTGGTCGGTGCCGGCGAAATTCGCATGGGCTTCCAGCTTGCCGTGGAGCGTGGCCTGGGATTCGAGCGCCGGCTGTTCCACCGTGGGCTCGAGCGGCATCTTCTGCGTGCCGACATCGCCATCGAAGCCCGGCTGCACCATCTGGCGCGTGGTGGCGGTGCGCGCGAGGTCATCGCCGCGCGACGGATCGTCGAGCAGGAAGTCGAGACCGGCGTCGAGGTTGGGCGCGATCTTGTTGCCCGGCAGCGTCGAACCCAGGTCCATGTCGACACCGCCATCGCCGGTCAGCGATACGGCCGGCTCGCCATGCAGGTCGAAGTCGATCAGGTTCTGGCCGCCTTCCAGGTTCAGGTCCACCGCAGGGCCCACGCCGCTGAACGACTGGTTGAACAGTGCGTCCTCGGGCGCGAGCTGCTTGCCCATGATGACGACCTTCTCCCACTCGCCAGGCTGGGACTGGTCGCGGGTGTCGGCAAGGTCGCGGGCGGTCTGCAGGAACTGGTCCTTGTTGCCCCAGACGAAGAAGACTTCCAGCAGCTTCAGCTTCAGGTCGCGGCGCGCCGGTTCGCGCTGGATGGCGAGCTTCACCAGATCGGCCGCCTGGTCGTACAGACCATAGGCCATGTGGAAATCCGCCTCGGCCAGCGGATCGCCCTGCTCCAGCGCCGCGGTGGCATCGAGCGCCGGCGCGATCATGCTGGCCGTGCCCTCGTCCAGGTCGACGGTGCGCGTGTCCTTCTTCGGGAACACCGGCCGCTCGTGCGTGCCGGACTCCTCGACGACGATGCTCGGATCGTCGCGCTCGAGCACGGCCTTGCGCAGCGGGAAAGTGTCGGAGCTGCTGTCGCGCGCCTGCGTGCCGGCGCCGACGGCGAAAGGTGCCAGCGAATCCGCGCTGGCTTCGCGGCGACGGCGTGCCATGAGCGCAGCACCACCAGCCAGCAGTGCCAGCAGGCCCACGGGGATGAACCAGAAGTCCTTCAGCCGATCGAGCAGCGAGGGTGCTGCGGGCCCGGGCTGTGCAGCAGGCTTGACCACCGGCTTGGGCGCCGGAGGGGTCGGCTTGGGCTGGGTCGCCGCGGGCTCTGTGGCGGCAGGCTCGGCAGCCCGAGGCGCCGGCTCGGCGGGCGTTTGCGCCGCCGCGGGTTCTTCAGTCGCGGGAGCGGGTGGGGTGACCGGCGCAGGCGCCGCCTGCCCCGGACGAACGCTGGACTGCAGCCGCGCGAGTTCGGCGTTGCGCAGTTCGAGCAGGCGACGGGATTCGGCCAGTTCGGATTCGAGCTGGGTCACACGGTCGCGCAGGGCCTGCGTATCGGCACCATTGCCACCGGCCCCTGTACTGCCGGGCGGGACCAGCCGCAGGCGGGCCTCGGCGGAGCTGCCACTCCGGGCGCCACCGGTCCAAGCCGCGGCCTGGCGACGCACTTCGCTGGCCGCAGCGCCGGACTCGACAGCCGAGACGGCGGACTGATCGGGCATACGCAGCACGCTGCCGGCGCGCAGCCTGTTGATGTTGCCTTCGAAGGCTTCGGGATTGGCGCGATAGATCGCGATCATGCCGCGGTCAACCTGACCGGCGCCGTACTGGCGCTGGGCGATGGCCGACAGCGAATCTCCGCCACGGACGTTGTAGGTCGCCGGGGCGCCGGTCGGCGCTGCCACGGAAGCCGGTGCAGGAGCAGGCGCAGGCGCTGCGGCAGCGGGCGCGGCCGCCGGCCGCGCGATGGTTCCACTGCGATCGCCGCCACCGGTGGTGGCTGCCGCCACCGGAGCCGCGGGCGTGTTCTGCGGCGCGAACACCGGCGGGTCGAACAGCACGGTGTATTCACGCAGGTTGCGGCCGCGTGCCCAGGTGGCTTCCACCAGCAGCGTGGCAAACGGTTCGGTCATGGGCTGCGTCGAGGTGAGCTGCACCACGGTGCGGCCATCGGCCAGGCGCACGGGCTTGACCGTGATGCCCGAAAGAAAGGCCGGATAGTCGAGGCCGTAACGGCTGAAGGAGTCGCGCGAGGCAATCTGCGTGCGCAGGCTCGCCAGCTCCTCGGGAGTGGCTATCAGCTCTATCTCAGCGTTGAGCGGTGCGTTCAGCGTGGACTTGAGCTGGATGTCGCCCAACCCCAGTGCCAGTGAAACGCCAGGAACCGTCGCCAGCAGCGAGGCTGCCGTGCCTAAGACCTTAAGGCGCATCAGGCCCCCCCCGAGAGACGAGGTGCAAACTCTTGATTCCCTACACTCATCAGGACTCCCCGAGAGACGAGGCGCAAAGTTTCGAATCCCTTGATAAAACATGCGTTTGGATTCGAATTCTCGCCTAGCAGCTACCTTCGGCAATATAACTTAACCTACAAATACTCGCGAACCAAAATTTCCGCGATCTGAACGCTGTTGGTAGCGGCGCCCTTGCGGACGTTATCCGACACCACCCATAGGTTTAGGCCGCGTTCGTGAGAGATATCTTCACGTATCCGTCCGACATAAACCGTGTCGTGGTTCGCTGCCTCGGTGGCTGCCGTGGGGTACCCCCCGGGTACCCTCTCGTCCATAACTGTGACGCCCGGCGCCTTTTCGAGAATCCTGCGGGCCTCGGCAGCCGAAAGCTTCTTGCGGGTCTCGATGTTCACCACCTCGGAGTGGCCGAAGAACACCGGCACGCGCACGGCCGTGGCATTCACCTGGATGGACTTGTCGCCCATGATCTTCTGGGTTTCCCAGAACATCTTCATCTCTTCCTTGGTGTAGCCGTTGTCCTGGAACTTGTCGATCTGCGGCACGCAGTTGAAGGCGATCTGCTTGGCGATGACCTTGGCTGTGACCGGCCGGCCGTTCAGCAGCTCGCCCGTCTGCTGCGCCAGTTCGTCCACAGCTTCCTTGCCCGCGCCGGATACCGACTGGTAGGTGGCCACGTTGATGCGGGTGATGCCGGCGGCATCGTGCAGCGGCTTCAGCGCCACCAGCATCTGGATGGTGGAGCAGTTGGGGTTGGCAATGATGCCGTGGTTCCTGAACTGCGCGATGTCCTTCGGATTGACCTCGGGCACCACCAGCGGAATGTCGTCCTGGTAGCGGAACTGCGAGGTGTTGTCGATGACGACGCAACCCGCGGCTCCGGCAATCGGCGCGTACTTCGCCGACACTTCGGCGCCAGCCGAGAACAGGCCGATGTCGGCCTTCGAGAAGTCGAAGGTCTCCACGTCGAGCACGGGGTAGGATTTGCCCTTGAGCTTCACCGTCTTGCCCAGCGAGCGATTGCTGGCCAGCGGATACAGCTCGCTGACCGGGAAATCGCGCTCTTCCAGCACGCTGATCATGGTGTCGCCCACGAGGCCAGTGGCCCCGAGTACCGCAACTCTCCAACCCTTGCTCATTGCCTTCCTCTAGTGATTGGCGCCTTTTCCGGCGCGTTCAGATGACGGGTGTCGATGTTCTCACATCGGCGTTCTGCGCCCGATGGCGCAGGTAATGATCCATCAGCGCCAGTGCCAGCATCGCCTCGGCGATGGGCGTGGCGCGCAGTCCCACGCAGGGGTCGTGACGCCCGGTGGTGATGACGTCGACCGGATTGCCGGCCACGTCGATGGTGCGGCCGGGCACCTGGATGCTGGAGGTGGGCTTGAAGGCCACGTGCACTCGCACGTCCTGGCCGGTGGAAATGCCGCCCAGGATGCCGCCTGCGTGGTTCGAGGCGAATCCGCCAGGCGTCAGCTCGTCGCGATGCACACTGCCCCGCTGCGCCACGACCGCCACGCCGTCACCGATCTCGACGGCTTTCACGGCATTGATGCTCATCATTGCGTGCGCGATATCCGCATCCAGGCGATCGAACACCGGTTCGCCCAGGCCCACCGGCACGCCCTTGGCCACCACCGTGACCTTGGCGCCCACGGAATCACCGTCGCTGCGCAGCTTCCAGATGTAGTCCTCGAGCTCCTTCAGGCGCGAGGCATCGGGGCAGAAGAAAGGATTGCGATAGGCCTCTTCCGGATCGCGCGGCTCGAGGATGAGCTCGCCCACCTGGCTGACATAGCCACTGATGGCGACGTTGAGGCGCGTGGCCAGGTACTTGCGCGCGATGGCGCCGGCGGCCACCCGCATCACCGTTTCGCGGGCAGAGGACCGGCCGCCGCCGCGATAGTCGCGCAGCCCGTATTTCTGCTGGTAGGTGTAGTCGGCGTGGCCGGGCCGGAAGCGGTCCTTGATCTTGTCGTAGTCGCGCGAACGTGCATCGGTGTTTTCGATCAGCAGCCCGATGGGCGTGCCGGTGGTGACGCCCTCGAACACGCCGGAGAGGATGCGCACCGCATCGACCTCCTTGCGTTGGCTGACGAACTGCGAGGTGCCGGTGCGGCGCCGATCGACATCAGCCTGCAGATCGGCCTCGGTGAGCGGCAGGCCGGGCGGACAGCCATCGACCACGCAGCCGAGCGCAGGCCCGTGGCTCTCGCCAAAGGTGCTCACCACGAAGGACCTGCCGAAACTGTTGCCGCTCACTAGCCCCGTGACCTCTTGCCCAAATCCGCCGCCCGCAACTGCTCCGCCGTGAGCAGGAAGATCCCGCCACCGCCGCGCTCGAACGACAGCCACAGGAAGGGCAGCCGCGGGAATTCCCGCTGCACGGTCGTTTCGGTATTGCCCACCTCGACAACCAGCACTCCCCGCGGCGTCAGGTGGCGCCGCGCGTTCTTCAACAGCACCCGCACGGCCTGCATGCCATCCGGCCCCGAACGCAGTGCCGCTTCCGGCTCGTGCGCATACTCCGGCGGCAGCCCCGCATACTCGGCGGTGCCCACATAGGGCGGATTGCTGACAATAATATCGTAGCGACGCCCCGCCAGACCCCGGAAAAAGTCCGATTTCACCACCCGCACCCGCCGCGTCAGGCCCAGCGCCTGGCGATTGATGCGGGTCACGGCCAGCGCGCCGGAGTCGATATCCACTGCATCCACCCGCGCACGGGGGAACGCCAGCGCACAGGCCAGCGCAATGCAGCCCGAACCCGTGCCCAGGTCAGCAATGTGCCGCACCGCCTCCGGGTCGACCCAGGGCGCAAACCGGTTCTCGACGAGTTCAGCGATGGCCGACCGTGGGATCAGCACGCGCTCGTCCACGTACAGCGGAATGCCGGCATACCAGCAACGACGCGTGAGATAGACGGCGGGAATGCGCTCGCCGATGCGCCGCTGCAACAGCGCTTCGAAACGCGCGGCCGCGGCCGCACTCCAGGCGCCTGCAAGATCGCGAGCTGCCAGCGGCCGGCGCAGCCTCAGCGCATGGGCCAGCAATGCGGCGGCGTCATCGCGCGCCTCGCTCGTGCCGTGCCCGTAGTAGAGACGCGCGCGCTGCAGACGCCGCTGCGCCTGCTGCAATGCCTTGGCGCGCGGCGGCAGCGGCTGCCTCGCCCGCAGGGTATGGGATACTTCTCGCATGAAGCGCAGTCGCTCTTATCTCTACCTGGGTTTGATGATCCTGGCCGCCGCGGCGGCAGGCTACATGGTCGCACGCCGGCTGCAGGATGACTCGCCGGCGCTCATTGCCGGCACCCGCCTGCCCGCGCCGCGCCCCGTGGCCGAATTCTCGCTGCAGGACCACCACGGCGCGAACTTCGGCAGCGCCCAGCTCAAGGGCAAGCCCAGCCTGGTGTTCTTCGGATTCACGCACTGCCCCGACGTGTGCCCCACCACACTGGCACTGATGGCGCAGCTGGCGCGCGAACCACGGCTGTCGAATCTGCGGCTGCTGTTCGTCACCGTCGACCCGCATCGCGACGATACGGCCACGCTCGCCAGCTACGTGCAGGCCTTCGGCCCCACGCTCACCGGACTGCGCGGCGAGGATGCGCAGCTCGAACCGCTGCTGCACAGTCTGGGGGCCGCGCGCTCGGTGCAACAGCTCGCCGGCGGCGACTACGCGGTGGATCATTCCGCCGCGCTGTTCTTCGTCGATGCGCAGGGCCGGTTCGCGGCGGTGTTCACGCCGCCGCTGTCGTTTCCGGCGCTGCGCGACGACCTCATCGCGCTGATGCCCGCGGGGGTGTGATTGATGGCCTCCGTCGGCGTACTGCTGCAGCACCTGCTGCCCCATCACCTGATCTCGCGCTGCGTGCTGCACCTGACGCGCGTGAAGTTCCGCCCGGTGAAGAACCTGGTGACGCGCCTGTTCGTGCGCGGCTTCAATCCCGACATGTCCGATGCCATCGAGCCGGATCCCCTGGCCTATGCGGACTTCAACGCTTTCTTCACCCGCGCACTGCGCCCGGATGCGCGACCGCTGGCCGGCGATGCCGGCACCCTGGTCAGTCCGGTGGACGGCACCGTCAGCCAGCTTGGCCCCATCAACGATGGCGCGCTGCTGCAGGCCAAGGGACGTCACTACACCCTCGAAGCGCTGCTGGCCGGTGCGGCGCCCACCTGGGCGCCGCAGTTCCACCAAGGTTCCTTTGCCACGATCTACCTCGCCCCCTACAACTACCATCGCATCCACATGCCATCCGATGGCACGCTGCGCGCGATCTGGTACGTGCCCGGCAGGCTGTTCAGCGTGAACGCCGCGGCCGCTGCCGGCGTGCACAACCTGTTCGCGCGCAACGAGCGACTGGTGCTGCTGTTCGAAGGGCCGGTGGGCCCTTTCGCGGTGATCTTCGTCGGCGCGCTGAACGTGGGCAGCATGGCCACGGTGTGGCATGGCGATGTGACGCCGCGCCGGCCGCGGCGCGGCTGCGCGCTGCCGCTGCCGCCAGCCGGCGAACGGTTCAGGGCCCGCGGCGCCGAGATCGGCCGCTTCAACATGGGTTCGACGGTGATCCTGCTGTTCGCGCGCGACCGCGTAGCGCTGGATGCTCAACTTGCCAGCGGCGCCGTACTGCGCCTGGGCGAACGGATCGGCACCCTGCTCCCGGGCTCTGCTTGACCGGTGCCTGGCAACCCAGCGCGAGCCTCGATGCATTGCGGCTGCGCGCCCGCCTGCTGGCGCGCACGCGTGAATTCTTCCGCGAGCGCGACGTGCTCGAAGTCGAAACGCCGCTGGCGGTGGCGCGCGGTGTCACGGATGTGCAGATCGCATCGCTGGCACTGACCGGCCCCTCCCCCCGCTACCTGCACACCTCGCCCGAATACGCGATGAAGCGCCTGCTGGCTGCAGGCTCGGGCGACATCTACCAGGTGTCGAAGGTATTCCGCGCCGAAGAGCGCAGCCCGCTGCACAACCCCGAATTCACGCTGGTGGAGTGGTACCGCAGGGACATGTCGCTGCCGCAGATCATGGAGGAGACGGCCCTGCTGGCAGCGACGCTGCTCGGCCCGCAATGGCCCGCTGCGCAGGCGCCGGTGGAACGCCTGAGCTACCAGCAGGCCTTTGCGCGCGAACTGGACATCGATCCTCTGGCTGCGGCGGAACCCGAGCTGCGGCATCTGTGCGCGCAGCGCGGACTGGCCGGCGCGGAGGCGCCTTCCCTCACCCGCGATGATCTGCTCGATTTCCTGGTCGCCACGCAGATCGGGCCCCGCCTGGGCCGCGCCGCGCTGACGCTGCTGCATCACTATCCCGCCTCGCAGGCCGCGCTGGCACAGCTCGATGCAGATGATCCGCGCACCGCGCTGCGCTTCGAGCTGTACGCGGGCGGCGTGGAGCTGGCCAATGGCTACGTGGAACTCGCGGATGTGACGGAGCAGGCCCGGCGCTTCGATGCCGACCGCCGTCAGCGTCGCCAACGCGGCCTGCCTGACATCGAACCGGATGAAAAGCTGCTGGCCGCACTGGCGCATGGCCTGCCCCGCTGTGCGGGAGTCGCGCTGGGATTCGACCGGGTGGCGATGCTGGCCGCTGGCGCCACACGCATCGACGACGTGCTGGCTTTCGCGTGGGAACGCGCCTGACCGGAACCCTGCAGCGGTTACTTGGCGCGCGAGATGTATTCGCCCGTGCGCGTGTCGATCTTCAGCACTTCGCCTTCGTTGATGAACAGCGGCACGCGCACCACGGCCCCGGTCTCGAGCTTGGCCGGCTTCTGGCCGCCGGTGGCGGTGTCGCCACGCACGCCCGGATCGGTTTCCACCACCTTCAGGTCGATGTGCGCCGGCGGCGTGACCACCAGCGGCACACCGTTCCACAGCGTGACGATGCAGGTGATGCCGTCCTTCAGCCACTTGGCGTTGTCGCCCACGGCGGCGGCACCCGCGGTATACTGCTCGAAATTGTCGGGCACCATGAAGTGCCAGAAGTCGCCATCGGCGTACAGATACTGCATGTCGGTGTCGACCACGTCGGCGGACTCGACGCTGTCGCCCGACTTGAACGTGCGCTCCACCGTGCGGCCGGTCTTGAGATTGCGCACCTTCACGCGGTTGAAGGCCTGACCCTTGCCGGGCTTCACCATCTCGTTCTCGACGATGGTGTACGGGTCGTTGTCCAGCAGGATCTTCAGGCCGGACTTGAATTCGTTCGTGGTGTAGCTGCCCATTGCGCTCTCTGATTAAATGCGCCCGCATGCTTTACGGGGCGGCGAATGATAGCGGCTGAACCTAATACCCGCCACACGGCGGCCCTTTCCGACCTGAAAACGCCCGCCTGGCAGCAGGAGCTGGCCCGTGCGGTGCGCGATCCGGTGGAACTGCTGACCCTGCTCGGCCTCACCCCGGCACAGATCGCCCCCGGGGAGACCGCCGACAGCCTGCGGGCCGCCGCGGCCGGCTTTGCGCTGCGCGTGCCGCTGTCCTATGTGGCCCGCATGCGCCGGGGCGACCCCCATGACCCCCTGTTGCGACAGGTGCTGCCCGTGGGCGCCGAGACCCTGCCGGTGGCGGGCTTCGTCGCCGACCCGCTCGAGGAAGGCGCCGCCCGCGCGGTGCCCGGACTGCTGCACAAGTACCAGGGGCGCGCGCTGCTGGTCACCACCGGCGCCTGCGCCGTGCACTGCCGTTACTGCTTTCGCCGGCACTACGACTATGGCGCCGACCACGATGCCGAGTCCCTGCAGCGCTGGTCCGCTGCGCTCACGCATGTGGCAGCCGATGCGTCCATCGAAGAGCTGATCCTGAGCGGCGGCGACCCGTTGTCACTGGGCAATGCCCGGCTGGCGCAATTGCTGCGGCAGATCGAGGCCATCCCCCATGTGCGCCGCGTGCGCATCCATACGCGCACGCCGGTGGTGCTGCCGGCGCGCGTGGATGCGGGCCTGCTGGCGGCACTGCAGCCGCTGCGCGCGCGGCTGGCCATCGTGGTGCATGCCAATCATCCGGCGGAATTCGACGCCGACACCGTTGCCGCGATGCGGCGCCTGACTTCGGCCTGCACGGCGCTTCTCAATCAATCGGTGCTGCTGGCCGGCATCAACGACGACGCCACGGTGCTGGCCTTGCTTTCGCAACGGCTGTTCGAGGCCGGCGTGCTGCCCTACTACCTGCATCAACTGGACGCGGTGGCGGGTGCGGCGCACCATGCCGTGGACGACGCGGGCGCAAGGGACATCCATGCGACGCTCGCCGGCATCCTGCCCGGCTACCTGGTGCCGCGGTTGGTGCGGGAAATTCCGGGCGCCAGCGGGAAGACCCCACTTCGTTAACGGCCGCGGCGCCGGAAACTTCAGATCCGATTGTGTTTGAGCTCACATAACCCGGCCGCCGCGACTGGCTAGTATTCACGGGCGCTCCCGGAGGCTGCAGTGTCCGACACCAATCCCGTTCCGCTCATCATCGTCAGCAGCGCGCGCGAACCTGTTGAAACGCTCAACAGTCTGCTGCGCCGGCAGGGCGTGGCGGCCCACTGCACGTGGATTCCCGCGGTGGCCGACCTGCCCGACGCGCTGGAACAGATCAACCCCGAGATGCTGCTGTGCGTGGCGGCGGATGATGCGGATCTGTCGCGCGTGGCCCAGGTACGCGATGCGCGCGCGCAGGAGATCCCCCTGCTGGTGATCCGCGGCGCCATTTCCGAGCCGCAGATCGCCGCCGACATGGCGCGCGGTGCGCGCGACACCGTCACCCTCGAAAATCTGCCGCGCGCGCATGCCGTGATCGCGCGCGAACTGAAGGCCTACCGGATCGAACGCGCGCTGCGCGACACGCTGCACTCGGCGCAGGAATACCGCTCGCAGCTTGAAACGGTGATGACCCGCTCGAACGATGCGATCGCCCAGGTGCAGGAGGGCATCCTGGTCGACGCCAACCAGTCGTGGCTCGATCTGATCGGCGCGCCCGACGCGCAGACCGTGGTCGGTCAGCCGGTGATGGATTTCTTCGAGGACGGCACGCATGTGGCGCTGAAAGGCGCACTGGTGGCCTGCCTGCAGGGCCGGTGGAGCGACCGGTCGCTGCACACGCGGCTGCTGACGGCCGATGGCAGCTCGCTCGAACTGGAACTGGTGCTGACCCAGGGCCAGCACGATGGCGATCCCAGCGTGCGCCTGATGGTGCCCTCGCAGCAGCGCAAGGCCGAGGACATGGCCACCGATCTCGCCGATGCGGTGAAGCGCAATCCGCGTTCGGGCCTGCCCTATCGCGTGCCGCTGCTCGAGGCCATGCAGAAGCGCCTGGCGCAGCCCATCCAGGCCGGCAGCCGCTTCCTGGTGTACATCCGCCCCGACCATTTCGCGCGCGTGGAAAGCGAAGTGGGCGTCTTCCGCAGCGAGGACGTGCTGGCGGGGTTGTCGGCGCTGGTGCGGGCCCAGCTCGCGCCGGCGGACCTGCTGGGTCATTTCGGTGGCGCGAGCCTGATGGCATTGATCGAACGCGGCAACGCCCGCGACGCCGAACTGTGGGCCGAGCGGCTGCTCGACAAGATCCGCCGCCACGAGATGAACATCGGCGAGCGGCCGCTGAAGATCACCGCCTGCATGGGCCTTGCAGTGGTGCCCTCGGCCGAAGGCAAGCTCGAAGCCACCATCAGCGAGGCACTGGATGCCGTGCGTCGCGGCCGCGGCCGCGGCGGCGACCAGCTGTGCTCGATCGCGCGCACCGATGCCGATGCGCGCGTGCAGGCCTACGACGCGGTCTGGGTAAAGCACCTGAAGGCGGCGCTGGCCGACAACCGCTTCCGCCTGGTGCAGCAGCCCGTGGCAAGCCTTGCCGGCGGCGGCGGCGCCATGTTCGACATGCTGGTGCGCATGCTCGACCGCTCGGGCAAGGAAGTGCTGCCCTCGGAATTCATGCCCGCCGCCGAACGCAACGACCTGGTGTCGCTGATCGACCGCTGGGTGATCATGGCCGCCGCGAAATTCGCCGCGCGCACCAAGCCTGGCTGCCTGTTCGTGCGCATTTCGCGCGCCAGCGTGCTCGATGCTTCGCTGGTGCCCTGGCTGCGCGTGCAGCTTGGGACACTGGGGCTTGAACCCAGGCGCCTGTGCATCGAAGTCACCGAGGAGGTCGCCGCGCGGCATCCAACCGAGACCCGCGCCCAGGCGCGCGCCTTCAAGGACCTGGGACTGCGGTTCGCGCTGGAGCATTTCGGCATCGGCATCGACCCGCTGTCGCTGCTCGACACGCTGCCGCTGGACTTCGTGAAGATCGACGGCTCGCTGATGCAGGGTCTTACCGGCGACGAACTGCTGCAGTCGAAGGTGGGCAGCCTCATCGATGCCGCCCGCGGCCGCGAGATCGAGACCATCGCCGAGCGCGTCGAGGACGCCAACACCATGGCGGTGCTGTGGCAGCTCGGCGTGCAGCATCTGCAGGGCTTCCTGATCCAGGCGCCAGAGGAAGTGACCATCAGCACCAGCGAAACGCAGACCGTGCCGGTGCTGCGGGGCAATCAGACGCCCTCGACCCTGCGCCAGTGAACGTCGGCGACCCTCAGGTCGCGGGCACTTCCAGCCGGTCCACCTTGCGGTAGTTGCGCGACAGCACCGCGCCACGCTGCGCGCGCTCGCCACGGTAGTCCTGCAGCTCCTTCCAGGTGAGCGTCATGCTGCGCTCGCCGCACCACACGATGAGCTTCTGCCCCTCGTAGAGCGTGGCCACCGCCACCAGGGTCTCGGGCTCGGCACCCTTGCCGGTGGGGGTGCCGAAGATGCGATTGCCCTTGCCACGCGCCATCTCGGGCAGCTCGGCGGCCGGGAACAGCAGCAGCCGACCCTCGCCGAACACCGCGGCGATGTATGCGGCGCTGCCTTCGGAGGTTGCAACCGGTACGGGGCACAGCACCTTCGCGCCTTCGGTGAGGTTCAGCACGGCCTTGCCGGCGCGCACGCGCGCGTAGAGGTCCTCGAGCTTCGCGATGAAGCCGAAGCCGGCGTCGGAGGCCAGGAGCCACCTGTCCTGCGGCTCGCC
Source organism: Steroidobacteraceae bacterium (assembly GCA_046347045.1). GTDB lineage: Bacteria > Pseudomonadota > Gammaproteobacteria > Steroidobacterales > Steroidobacteraceae > ZC4RG30. The sequence goes on along the minus strand of JAXMGX010000008.1, from coordinate 98,174 downwards.
GATGGCCACGCCCGCGAACTTCGCGCCATCCGGCGGATCGAGCTTGCCCGACAGCGGCTCACCCTGCCCGCGCGCCGAAGGCAGCGAATGCGCCGGCAGGCTGTAGGACCGCCCGGTGCTGTCGAGGAACACCGCCTGCTGCACGCTGCGGCCGCGCGCCGCGGCCAGGAAGCCATCGCCGGTCTTGTAGGAAAGCGTGCGCGGATCGATCTCGTGGCCCTTGGCCGCGCGCACGAATCCGCCTGTGGAGAGCACCACCGTCACCGGCTCGTTGGCGATCAGATCGGTTTCCTCGATGGCCTGCGCCGCCTCGCGCTCGACGATCTTCGAGCGGCGCGCATCGCCGTATTCGGCCGCATCGGCCTCGATCTCGTCGCGCACCAGATTGCGCAGCTTCTTTTCGCTCTTCAGCAGCGCGTCCAGGCGATCGCGCTCCTCGGCCAGTTCCGCCTGCTCCTCGCGGATCTTCATTTCCTCGAGCTTCGCCAGATGGCGCAGCTTGGTCTCGAGGATCATCTCGGCCTGATCGTCGCTCAACTTGAAGCGCGCGATCAGCTTCGGCTTGGGTTCGTCCTCGCGGCGGATGATGCGGATCACCTCGTCGAGGTTCAGGTAGACGATGAGCAGGCCATCCAGCAGATGCAGCCGGCGCGCCACCTTCTCGAGCCGGTGCGCGATGCGCCGTTTCACCGTGCCGATGCGGAATTCCAGCCAGCGCGTGAGCAACGCCTTCAGCCCCATCACCTTCGGCCGGCCATCCAGGTCGATGACGTTCAGGTTGACGCGGTAGCTGCGCTCCAGATCCGTGGTGGCGAACAGATGCGCCATCAGCTGCGGCAGGTCCACGCGGTTCGAGCGCGGCACGATCACGATGCGCACCGGGTTCTCGTGGTCCGACTCGTCGCGGATGTCGTCCACCATCGGCAGCTTCTTGTCGCGGATCTGCTGCGCGATCTGCTCCTGCAGCTTGCTGCCCGACACCTGGTGCGGCAGCGTGGTGATGACCACGTTGCCGGTGTCCTCATCGATCTCCCAGGTCGCCCGGGCACGATAACTGCCGGTCCCGGTATCGTAGAAGGCACGCAATTCCGCCCGCGGCGACACGATCTCGGCGCCGGTGGGCAGGTCCGGGCCCTTCACATGCTTCATCAGCGCCGCGGTGGTCGCGTCGGGTTCTTCCAGCAGGTGGATGCAGGCGCTGGCCACTTCGCGCAGGTTGTGCGGCGGCACGTCGGTGGCCATGCCCACGGCAATACCCGAGGCGCCGTTCAGCAGCAGGTTGGGCAGCCGCGCCGGCAGGATCAGCGGCTCCTGGCTGGTGCCATCGTAGTTCGGGCCGAAGTCCACGGTGCCGGCGTCGATCTCCTCGAGCAGCACCTCGGCATAGCGCGTCAGGCGCGATTCGGTGTAGCGCATGGCCGCGAAGGACTTGGGATCGTCGGTGGAGCCCCAGTTGCCCTGCCCGTCCACGATGGGGTAGCGGTAGGTGAAGGGCTGCGCCATGTGCACCATGGCCTCGTAGCAGGCCGAGTCGCCATGCGGATGGTACTTGCCGATCACGTCGCCCACGGTGCGCGCGGACTTCTTGTGCTTGTTCGCGGCTGAAAGGCTCAGCTCGCTCATCGCGTAGATGATGCGCCGCTGCACGGGCTTGAGGCCGTCGCCCAGCACTGGCAGCGCGCGGTCGAGGATGACGTACATCGAGTAGTCGAGGTAGGCCTTCTCGGTGAAGGTGCGCAGCGGCTGCTGCTCCACGCCTTCGAAATTCAGTTCCTGGTCTTTCATCCGACTACGTCAGCCAAGTTGCCCTTCTGCTCCAGCCAGTCGCGACGGTCGCCCGCGCGCTTCTTGGCCAGCAGCATGTCCATGATCTGGTCCGCATCGTCCGAGGCATTCACCGTCAACTGCACCAGGCGCCGCGTGGCCGGGTCCATGGTGGTCTCGCGCAACTGCAGCGGCGACATCTCGCCCAGTCCCTTGAAGCGGGTGACCACGGGCTTGGCGCGGTTCTTCTCGGAAGCCAGCTTTGCAATGAAGGCATCGCGCTCGGCGTCGTCGAGCGCATAGCCCACCTGCTTGCCGGCATCGATGCGGTACAGCGGCGGCATGGCCACGTACACGTGGCCGCCCATCACCAGCGGCCGGAAATGCCGCAGGAACAGCGCGCACAGCAGCGTTGCGATGTGCTGCCCGTCGGAGTCGGCATCGGCGAGGATGCAGATCTTGTGGTAGCGCAGGTCATCGAGCTTGCCCGACCCGGGATCCACCCCGATGGCGATGCTGATGTTGTGTACCTCTTCGGACGAGGCCACTTGGCCGTGCTCCAGTTCCCAGGTGTTGAGGATTTTGCCCCGCAGCGGCATCACCGCCTGGGTGTGCCGGTCGCGTGCCTGCCGGGCGGAGCCGCCGGCCGAGTCGCCCTCGACCAGGAACAGCTCCGAGCGTGCCGGATCCTGCGAACTGCAATCCGCCAGCTTGCCCGGCAGCGCGGGCCCGGCCACCGCGCGCTTGCGCGTGACCTTCTGCGCCGCCTTGATGCGCTCCTGGGCGTTCTCGATGGCGTACTGCGCGATGCGCTCGCCCGCGTCCGGATGCTGGTTCAGCCACAGCGCGGTGCTGTCGCGGGCATAGGCCTCGACCATGGCCGCCGCCTCGCGCGAGGCCAGCCGCTCCTTGGTCTGGCCGGCGAACTGCGGGTCCTTCATGCGGATGGACAGCACGAAGGAGATGCCATGCCACACGTCTTCGGGCGACAGCTTCACGCCTCGCGGCAGCAGGTTCCTGAATTCGGCGAATTCGCGCACCGCCGCGCTGAGGCCCGACCTGAGGCCGTTCACATGCGTGCCGCCGCCGCTGGTGGGAATGAGATTCACGTAGCTTTCGGCGATGAAGGCCGGCAGGTTCGGCGCCCAGATCACCGCCCACTCCACGGCATCCTTCTCGGAGCCGTGCTTGGCGGTGATGGGCTCCTTGGGCAGGCACTCGGTCTTGCCCACCTGCTCGGTGAGGTATTCACCCAGGTGCCCGGTGTAGAACCATTCGTCCTTCTCGCCGGTGGCCTCGTTCTCGAAGCGCACGCGCAGACCGGGGCACAGCACCGCCTTGGCCTTCAGCGTGTGCCGCAACTCGGCCACCGCGAAACGGTCGGAATCGAAGAACTTCGATTCGGGCCAGAAGCGCACGGTGGTGCCGGTGTTCTTCTGCCCGACGGTGCCGGTTTCCTTCAGCTTCTGGGCCAGCTGGCCGCTCTTGAAGCTGATGGTGTATTCCTTGCCCCCGCGGCGCACGGTGCAAAGCAGGTCCCTGGACAACGCGTTGACCACCGACACGCCCACGCCGTGCAGGCCGCCGGAGAAGCTGTAGTTGCTGTCGTTGAACTTGCCGCCGGCATGCAGTCGCGTGAGGATCAGCTCGACTCCCGGCAGCTTTTCCTTCGGATGGATGTCCACCGGCATGCCGCGGCCGTTGTCGGTGACCTCGAGCGAGCCGTCCTTGAAGGCCTTGACTTCGATCAGGTCGCAGTGACCGGCCAGCGCCTCATCGACGCTGTTGTCGATGACCTCGTGGGCAAGGTGGTTGGGCCGCGTGGTGTCGGTGTACATGCCGGGGCGGCGCCGCACCGGCTCGAGTCCCGAAAGGACTTCGATGTCAGAAGCACTATAGGAGGCGGACATTCCAGATCGTTGCGCGGAGAAGTCGCGGAACTCTAGACTTCGCCTCCAGACCCGTCAATTCACAAGACATCCCATGACGCGCACGAATCGCGGCGACGCGGCGGCAGCACCGGACTTCGAGAAATCGCTGCAGGAACTTGAAACGCTCGTTGCGCGCCTGGAGCGTGGCGACCTGCCGCTGGCCGAATCGCTGGCGCTGTTCGAGCAGGGCGTAGCGCTCACCCGTGCCTGCCATGGCGCGTTGTCCGAGGCACAGCAGAAGGTTTCGGTGCTGTTGCAGCAGGGTGGGCAGGCGCAGCCTGTGCCCTTCGACGCACTCGAACCCGACGATGAGTGAAGCTTCACCGCTGGCCGGACTGCTCGCTGACTGGCGCAGCCGCTTCGAAACGCAGCTGGCAGCGCGACTGGCCGATCGAGATGCCGCCACCGCGCGGCTGCACGAGGGCATGCGCTACAGCGCGCTGGGTGGCGGCAAGCGCCTGCGGCCCATTCTGGTGTATTGCACCGGCACGGCGCTGAGCGCACCGGCCGACCTGCTCGACGATGCGGCCGCGGCCGTGGAAATGCTGCATGTATACAGCCTGGTGCATGACGACCTGCCCGCCATGGACGACGACGACCTGCGCCGCGGCCGCCCCACCTGCCACAAGGCCTTCGATGAAGGCACCGCCGTGCTGGTGGGCGATGCGCTGCAGGCGCTGGCCTTCGAAGTGCTGGCCGGGAATGACGCAAGCCTGTTGCCGGCTGCGGCACGACTGCAGCAGATCCAGGTGCTGTCGCGCGCCATCGGCACCGATGGCATGGCCGGCGGCCAGGCCATCGACCTTGCCGCCGTCGGCAAGCCGCTGGAGCCGCGCGCGCTCGAGGACATGCATCGGCGCAAGACCGGCGCACTGATCCGCGCCAGCGTGCTGCTGGGCGCCATCGGCGCCGGCATCACCGACGGCCCGCGCTACGAGGCGCTGTCCCGCTACGGCGCAGACCTGGGGCTGGCGTTCCAGATCCAGGACGATGTACTGGATGTGCTGGGTGAAACGGCCACGCTGGGCAAGATCGCCGGAGCGGACGCTGCGCGCGGCAAACCCACCTACCCCTCCATCCTCGGACTGGCTGAATCCCAGCGCCTGGCGCGCCTGTATTGCGACCGCGCCATCGGCTCGCTGGCAGGACTGGGACCCGGCGCCGCCCCGCTCGCGCAACTCGCCGACTATGTCGTCAACCGCAGCCACTGAGGCCCTGACCAGGGGTGTAGACTCCGGGGGCATGTCTACTGCTTCTCCCGCGCTGCTCCCCGGCATCGAGTCGCCGGCAGACCTGCGCGGCCTGAGCATCGAGCAACTCGGGCAAGTCGCCGATGAACTGCGCGAGTTCCTGGTCCGCACGGTCGCCACGCGCGGCGGCCACTTCGCCGCCGGCCTTGGCACCGTCGAACTGACCGTCGCGCTGCATCATGTGTTCAATACGCCGCAAGACCGCATCGTCTGGGACGTGGGCCACCAGGCCTACCCCCACAAAGTGCTCACCGGGCGTCGCGACCAGCTTGCCAACATCAAGCAGCGCGGCGGACTGGCGCCCTTCCCCTCGCGCGCCGAAAGTCCCTACGACACCTTCGGCACGGGTCATTCCAGCACCTCGATCAGTGCGGCGCTGGGCATGGCCATCGCCGCCGAAAGACTGGGCGAAAAGCGCCGCGCGGTGGCCGTGATCGGCGACGGCGCGATGAGCGGCGGCATGGCCTTCGAGGCGCTGAACCATGCCGGCACGCTGCCTGCCGACCTGCTGGTGGTGCTGAACGACAACGAGATGTCCATCTCCGAGGGAGTGGGCGCGCTGTCGCGCTACTTCGCGCGCGTGCTGGGCGGCAAGTTCTACGCACAGCTTCGCAAGGGCGGCAAGAAGGTGCTGAGCCAGATGCCGGTGATGCGTGAATGGGCACGCCGCTCCGAGGAACACATGAAGGGCATGGTGCTGCCCGGCACCATGTTCGAGGAGATGGGCTTCAACTACATCGGCCCCATCGACGGTCACGACATCCGGGCGCTGGTGGGCGTGCTCACCAACATCCGTGATCTCAAGGGCCCGCAGTTCCTGCACGTGGTCACACGCAAGGGCAAGGGCTACGCGCCGGCCGAGGCCGATCCCATCACCTGGCATGGTCCGGGGCCTTTCGATCCGGCCACGGGTGTCATCTACAAGGAAAAGGCTTCGGGTCCCACCTACTCCAAGGTGTTCGGCGACTGGCTGTGCGACATGGCCGAGCGCGATCCACGCATCGTCGGCATTACGCCGGCCATGCGCGAAGGCTCCGGCATGGTCGAGTTCTCGCGGCGCTTCCCGGAGCGCTACTTCGACGTGGCCATCGCCGAGCAGCATGCGGTGACCTTTGCCGCCGGCCTTGCCTGCGAAGGCATGAAACCCGTGGTGGCCATCTACTCCACTTTCCTGCAGCGCGGCTACGACCAACTCATCCACGACGTGGCGCTGCAGGATCTGCCCATCGTGTTCGCGCTGGACCGCGCTGGCCTCGTCGGCAGTGATGGCGCCACGCACCAGGGCAGCTTCGACATCAGCTTCCTGCGCTGCATCCCCAACATGGTGGTGATGACGCCCTCGGATGAAAACGAGTGTCGCCAGCTTCTCTACACCGCCACCACGCTGGGGCACCCCTCGGCGGTGCGTTATCCGCGCGGCGCCGGACCCGGCGTCGCGCAGCAGCGCGAGATGCAGGCCCTGCCAGTGGGACGCGCGAATCCACGGCGCGAGGGCCGCGCCGGCCTCACGTTGCTGAACTTCGGCCCGCTGCTGCCGGCGGCGCTGGCCGCCGCCGAGGAGCACGACGCCACCGTGCTCGACATGCGTTTCGTGAAGCCGCTGGACCGCGATGCCGTGCTGCGCGCGGCCGCCGCGTCGCGTGCGCTGGTCACGCTGGAGGAAAACGTGGTCGCCGGCGGCGCGGGTTCGGCCGTGGCGGAGCTGCTGCAGGAAGCCGGCATCCAGGTGCCGCTGCTGCACATCGGCATCCCGGACGCCTTCATCGAGCATGGCACGCGCGAGGAATGCCTCGCCATGGCGAGCCTGGACGCCGCGAGCATCCGGCGGCGCATCAGCCAGTGGTGGCTCGGGCTGCAGCCCGCGGCGCCGGTGGCGGCGCGCGGCTGACGCGGCGATCCATGCCGCGCTGCGGCCCTAGCGCGGCGGCCGCCACAGCGCGTAGCAGGCCAACCCCATCCACACCACGTTCAGCGCCGCCGAGGGAATGGCGCCGTTCCAGCCGCTGTTGATCACGAAACCCGCGGCACCCGCCAGGTTGAGGCCCTGGTACCAGCGCGACCCCGCGCGCAGCCTGCCGGTGGACAGCAAGGCGTAGGCCGACAGGATGAGCCCCGCGGCCAGCCATCCGGCAATCTCCACCAGCCACTTGGTCATCTGCTGCCCTCCATCGGCCGGCAGTGTAGCCGTACCCCGGTTTGACGTACCGTCGCGGGCCGCTGGTTGCTAAACTGCCGGTGCGCTTTCCTGGAGACCGTTGATGCTCAACCCGCGACTCGGGACCCTGATATTCATAGTGCTGGCCGCCGCGGCCACGCGGCTGCTGCCGCATCCTCCGAATGTCACGGCCCTCACCGCACTGGCGCTGTTCGGCGGCGCGCATTTCGCCGATCGCCGGCTGGCTGTCGGCGTGCCGCTGCTGGCACTGCTCGTCAGCGACATCGCACTGGGCATCTACTGGCAGTGGGACTTCCGCGCCATCCAGGGCCACATGTGGGTGCAGTACGCCAGCTTCCTCGCCATCGTCGGCATGGGCATGCTTCTCAGGGGTTCACGCAGTGTGCTGAAGGTGGGCACGGTGGCGCTGTCGGCCTCGGTGCTGTTCTTCTTCGTCACCAATTTCGGGGAATGGGCCTTCCAGCCCTGGTACCCCAAGACGGCGGCGGGCCTTGCGGCCAGTTACATCGCCGGCATCCCCTTCTTCCGCAATGCGCTGGTGGGCGATGCGCTGTACACCGCAGTGCTGTTCGGCGGATTCGCGTTGCTGGAACGGCGCTTCAGCGCGCTGCGCGCGCCCGCCGCCAGCGCCGCCTAGCTCAGACGCCTGCGGCCGCCTGCTCGTTCTTCTGCAGGCGCTCGATCAGCGAGCGCAGGAACATCCGGTTGAAGCGTAACTGGCAGGCCGCCGAGGACTGCTCCAGCAACGTGGCCCCCACCTTCAGCAGCGTGACGCTGCCGCCAGTGCGCACCGAGGCCGAACGCCGCGCGCCGGGCACGTAGCTCGCCTCGCCGAAGCAGTCGCCGGTGCCGAGGTGGCCCACGGTGCGGCCATGGCGCAGCACATTGCAGTCGCCGGCCACCACAACGTAGAAGCGATCGTCCATGTCGCCCTCGCGGATGATCTCCTCGTTGGGGCCGTAGTCCTGCCAGGCGCTGGCCTTCAGCACTTCGCCGATCTCCGCCTGGGAGAAATCGTGGAAGAAGCGCAGGCGGCGCAGCAAGGCCAGTTGCTCGGACTGCTCGATCGGGCCGGCCTTGGCGCGCAGCTTCTGATGCACGCGCGTCAGTGCGGCAGCGAATTCCAGGCCGCTGCGGAACCGCTTCTCCGGTTCCTTGTGCAGCGCCGTGGCCACCACGTCCTCGAGGTCTTCGGTGACCTCGCGCCGCAGCGTGTGCACCGGCGGCGGCGTGGCGTACACGATCTGGTGCATCAGCTTGGCAAGGTTGCCGGCGCGGAACGGGCGCGAGCCGGTCAGCAGCTCGTACATCACCGCGCCCAGCGAATACAGGTCGGAGCGGTTGGTCAGCTCGCGGCTCTGCACCTGCTCGGGCGACATGTAGCTGGGACTGCCGGCGATGCCTTCGATGCGCGACATGTCGGCGCCATCGATCAGCGCGATGCCGAAGTCGATGATGCGCACGTCGCCATCCTGCGTGTACAGGATGTTCGAGGGCTTGATGTCGCGATGGATCACGCCGCGCGAGTGCGCGTAGTGCAAGGCCTTGGCGCACTTGAAGACGATCTCGAGGATCACATCGACGCGCAGCAGGTCGTCGGGCCGGCAGAACGCCGCCAGCGTGCGCGCGCCATGCACGTATTCGGTGACCACGTAGCAGTGGCCGTCTTCCTCGCCGGCATCGTAGATCGGCATCAACTGCGGGTGCTGCAGCATGCCCACCATGTGCGCTTCGGAGAGGAACATCTTGCGCGCGATGCGCGCACGCTCGGCGTCGTCGTTGCCTTCGCCGTGATAGACCTTGATCGCCACGTCGCGACCGTAGTACGGATCGTGCGACAGGTAGACGGTGCCCGTGCTGCCGCGACCGACCTCGCGCACGATCACATACTTGCCGATGCGCTCCGGAACCGAGCGCGCATCCTGCTTCGCTTTGGCGGTATTGCTGGCCATGGACACTCTGGGGAATCTGTGTCCGGCAGATTAAATTTCATTGCCGCGCGCGGCTGTGATGCGCCTCTAAGGATCACTGCCGTGCGCGAAATGATCGTAGCCGCGGATGTCGACTTCCAGCGGCGCGCCGTCGCGCTCGATGCGGACACCGCTGCCAGCCTCGATCTTTCCGATGCAGGTCACGCGGCATTTGACATTAGTCATGCGCGCTTCGAAAGCGGCACGCCGCACCGGTGGAACGGTGAAACATAATTCGTAACCCTCGCCGCCGCGCAGCGCATGCGACAGCGCCTCGCCCGCGCCGCACGCGGCGAGCATTGCTGCGGAATGGGGAAGCAACCCGCAATCGATGCGGACAGCGCAGCCACTGGCGGCGGCGAGCCGGCCCGCATCTGCGGCGAGGCCGTCCGACACGTCGATGCAGGCGCTGGCCATTCCGCGCAGCAACCGGCCGAGTTCGACCCGCGGCTCCGGAAACAGGAACCGGCGCAGCAGATATTGCTCGTGCGCGGTGCGCGCGCCGGATGCGCCGGATTCCGAAGCGGCCGCCAGCAGCAGCTTCAACCCTGCCGCCGCATCGCCGGGCGTGCCGCTGACATACAGCAGATCGCCCGGCGCGGCGCCGCTGCGGCGCAGCGCCTGCCCGGCCGGCACGGTGCCCAGCGCCTGCACCGACATTGCCAGTGGGCCGCCCGTGGTATCGCCGCCCACCAGCGCCACGCCATGCTCCCGGGCCAGCGTGAACAGGCCACGGGCGAAGGCGTCGAGAAATGCCTCGTCCGCGCGCGGCAGCGTGAGTGCGAGCAGGAACCAGGCCGGGTCCGCACCCATGGCCGCCAGGTCCGACAGATTCACCGCCAGCGCGCGATGGCCCGTGGAATCGGCCGCGGTGCCCGGCGGGAAATGCCGGCCCTCGACCAGCGTATCGATCGCGGCCACCAGCTCATGGCCCGGCGGTACGCGCAGCAGCGCCGCATCGTCGCCAATGCCCAGGGGCACATCGCCGCGCGCCGTGGCCAGCGGTGGCCGGGGTTCCTGGAAGAACCTCGCGATCAGTTCGAATTCACCCATCGTTGTCCTTCAGGAGGTCTGTCCGGCGCGCGCCACCCAGATCTGCCCCTCGCGATCCACCGCGGTGAGCCACTCGGAAGTGGCATTCTCGTGCCGCACCTCGAAACTGTTCCAGCTTACTTCCACGTCGCGACGGCCGTCGCGATCCAGGTCCGGCCTGATTCCCTGACGCAGCCAGCGACCACTGCCGACCATGCCGCTGAATCCCACGGACTTCGTGGCGCCCCATTTGCCGAGATTGGCCCGCAGCTCCGCGAGGTCCTTTTCCGTCGCGCCACCCCGGACATCGAGGGTCTGATCGCGCACCTGCGCGATGAAGCGCAGCAGTGCTTCGCGGGCACCGGGCGTTTCCTCCTCCGCAGTGCCCGACTTGGGCTTGAGATTCTCGCCGTATACATACTGCATCGCCTGGGCGTCCAGCCGGGAGTACATGAACTGGTACAGGATGAAGCGCTGTGTGGTGCGTAGCCACCTGCCATCCTTCGACGCCTCGGGCAGGGGCTGGAAACGCCATTTGCGGAAGGCCTCCAGGGCCGCCGCGTCCAGAAGAGACGAACCGCTGCTGCGTTCGACCTTCACCTGATCCACGCGCCCGCTCCGGGTGACATGCAGGATGACCTGCGTGATGCCACGCTCGCCGCGACGGGCAGCCGCCACCGGATAGACGGGCAGCACACGCTGCAGCAGCACCAGTCCGTTGCCGTTGCCGGATTGGCCGCTGGAATCGCCGGCCTCTGCGCCGAGGCCGGCATCCGACTGCGCGGGAACAGGCGCGGACGCCGGTGCAGGCACCTCCGCGACGAGTGGTGTCTGCGCGGGTTCGACCTCCGGCACTTCGATGTCCGGCGGTTCGACGGGTACATCCGGCAGCGCGGGTGCGAACTCCTGCAGCCGTGGCCTGTCTTGCGTCCGCGGCTCGGCGGGCCAAGGCCCCTGCGCGCGCGGCAGTTCGAACATCGTCGTCACGAATACCGGCAGCGTCGCTTCCGCATCGCGGCCCGTGCGAGCCAGCAGCGCCAGCCACACCAGCAGCACATGGGCGAGCAGCACACTGGCGGCCACGCCCAGCCGCCTGGTGCGATTCGCTGCAGTCCCTGCAATCACCCCGCCTCCCCCGGCTGTGGCCCGCGGCTGGAAACGAAACGCGACTAGTGTTCGTGCGGGCGCAGGCTGCGCGCCGCCTTGTCCATAATGGCGTTGACGAACTTGTGGCCATCGGTGGCGCCGAAACGCCGGGCCAGACTCACTGACTCGCTGATCACCACCCGGAACGGCACTTCCGGGTGCGAGTTGAGCTCGTGCAGGCCGATCAGCAGCGCCGCGTGCTCGACCAGATCGAGCTCGGCGGGAGCCCGGTCGCACCACTGCGCAAGTTGTGCATCCAGCGCCTCGGTGTGTTCGCAGACGCCGCGCACCAGCGATTCGAAGAACTCGCGGTCGGCGCGTGGCGCCTCCTCCGCCAGGTCGTAGTCGCGCAGCAGGTCCTGCCAGGGACGGCGCGTGAGCTGCCAGCCATACAGCGACTGCAGCGCGAGCTTGCGGGAGAGCACGCGCGCGGAGTTGGCGCGCGCCGCGGCGGACGGCCTTTTCATGGCGAATCGATGTCGGCCAGCACCAGCGCCATCTCCAGCGCCGCCTCCATGGCCTCGCCGCCCTTGTCCATGCGGGCGGGACTGGCGCGCTCCACGGCCTGCTCCACGTTTTCGGTGGTGAGCACGCCGAAGATCACGGGCTTGCCGGTGTCGCGTGCGGCATCGGCGATGCCGCGCGCCGCCTCGCCGGCGACGAAATCGAAATGCGCCGTGTCGCCGCGGATCACGCAGCCCAGCGCGATCACCGCATCGAAGCGGCCGCTGGCGGCAAGCCGGCGCGCGGCCAGCGGCAGTTCGAAGGCGCCCGGCACGCGCACCAGCAGCAGCGCACCCGGGTCGCCGCCCTGCCGGAGCCAGGCGGCCTGCGCGCCCACGACCATGGAATCGACGATGTCGCCATTGAAGCGCGCGGCCACCAGCGCGACACGCCGGCCCTGCGCCGCGGTGCCCGCCACACCTTCGCGCGGCTGCAGGCGCAGGGCGCCATCGATGACACGGTAGTTCGGCATGGCCTTAAGGAGTGTCTTGACCGACGTACTCGGCCACTTCCAGGTCGAAGGCCGAGATACCCTGGAAATGCTTGGGCGCCGACAGCACGCGCATGCGGCGCACGCCCAGGTCCTTCAGGATCTGCGCGCCGATGCCATAAGTGCGCAGCACCGACTGCTGGCTGTCATGTGTAGCCGGTTCGCGCGCATCCAGCCCCTGCACGGCATCGGCCAATGCGCGCGGCGATTCCTGTTCGCGCAGGATGACCAGCACGCCACCGGGTTCACCGGAGATGCGCTGCAGCGCATCGCGCAGCGTCCAGGCGCGGGCGCCGCTGCGCACTCCGACCAGATCCCGAAGCGTGTCGGCGACGTGTACGCGCACCAGGGGTAGTGAAGCGCCCTGCAGGTTGCCGCGCGTCAGCGCCATGTGCAGGTCGCGGTGCACATGGTCCTCGTACAGGTGAAGCTGGAATTCCCCGAACTCGGTCTGCACGCGACGCTCGGCAATGCGCTCGACGCTGCGCTCGGTTCGCAGCCGGTAACGGATCAGGTCGCGAATGGTGCCCATCCTGAGGCCATGCAGCTTGGCGAACGCTTCAAGCTGCGGCCGGCGCGCCATCGTGCCATCGTCGTTCATGATCTCGACGATGACGGCGGCCGGCTCGAGGCCGGCAAGCCTCGCCAGATCGCAACCGGCCTCGGTGTGGCCAGCACGGGTGAGCACGCCGCCGGGCTGTGCCATCACCGGGAAAATATGCCCCGGCTGCCGCAGGTGATCGGGGCGCGCGTTGGGTGCCACCGCCGTGCGCACGGTGTGCGCGCGGTCGTAGGCCGAAATGCCGGTGGTGATGCCCTCGGCCGCCTCGATGGACACGGTGAAGTTGGTGCGGCGCTCGCGATCGGTGTCGCTGACCATCAACGGCAGGCGAAGCTGCGTGCAGCGATCGCGCGTCAGCGTCAGGCAGATCAGGCCGCGGCCGTAGCGGGCCATGAAGTTGATGTCTTCGGGCCGCACGCATTGCGCGGCCATCAGCAGGTCGCCCTCGTTTTCGCGGTCCTCGTCGTCGACGATGACCACCATCCTGCCGGCAGCGAGATCGGCGAGGATGTCTTCTATGCGGTCGAAGACCGGCGCGGCGGACTCGACCAGGCGGGGCCCGGTGCTCATGGGCGCAAGTGTAGCAGCCCGCGCTCCACATACCGCGCGAGCTGGTCCACCTCCAGATTCAGCCACTGGCCCTGCGCCAGGGCCTGGAAGGCAGTCACTGCCACGGTATGCGGGATCAGGTTCACCGAAAACCGCCGGCCTTCGACGCCGTTGACCGTCAGGCTGACGCCGTCGAGGCCCACCGAACCCTTGGGCGCGATGTAGCGGGCGAGCTCCGCCGGCACCTCGACCTCCACCTGGAGCGAACGCGCGTCGGGCGCAAGCCCCACCACCTGCGCCACGCCATCCACATGCCCGGACATCAGGTGCCCACCCAGCGGGTCGCCTGCGCGCAGCGCCGCTTCCAGATTCACCACCGCGCCCAGGGCCATCCGGCCCAAGGTGGTGAGACGCAGGGTTTCGCGCGACACGTCGGCCGAGAAGCAGCGACCGTCGAAGGCGATGACGGTGAGGCAGGCGCCGCTCACTGCGATGCTCTCGCCCAGCGCCAGGCGCGAGGCATCGATGCGGGCGGCAAGATCCGCCACGTCGAAGGTCAGCCGCAGATCGCCGCCCAGCGGTTCGATCCGCGTGAGCTGGCCCGTTGCCTGGATGATGCCGGTGAACATGGAGATCCTTATGCCGGTACTGCGATGATGCGCAGGTCATCACCGACCGCAACGCATTCGGTGAACCTGAGCTGCGGGCGGGCATCGAGCTGCGTCAGCGCCGGCAGTTCGAGCAGCGGCCGGGCATCGGGCCCGAGCAGCGTGGGCGCCAGATACACCACCAGCTCGTCGAATAGCCGCTCGCGCACGAAGGCGCCGGCCAGCGTGGCACCGGCCTCCACCCAGACTTCGTTCATGCCGCGCTGGCCCAGCAGGTCGAGCACCGCGGCAAGCTCCGGCCTGCCGTCGCGCTGCGGCACTTGCACCACTTCCACGCCTTTGCGTTGCAGCGCGTCGCGTCGTTGCGCGTGATCCGTCGTTCCCGCCACGAGGACGGATCCCTGCCGATTGACGATGCGCGCTTCAGGCGGCGTGCGCAGCGTCGAATCGAGCACTGCGCGCAGCGGCTGGCGGCGGCTTTCGTCGATGCGCACGTTCATCGCCGGATCGTCCGCGAGCACGGTGCCTATGCCCGTGAGCACCACCGAACTGCGCGCGCGGAAATGCTGCGCATCGTGGCGCGCGACCTTCGAGGTGATCCAGCGGCTTGCGCCCGAAGCCAGCGCCGTGCGTCCGTCGAGACTCGCCGCCACCTTCACGCGCACGAAGGGGCGCCCGGTACGGCGACGCTTCAGGTAACCCGGATTCAGCGCCTCGGCCTCGGCGGCCATCAGTCCCGATTCGACCCGGATGCCCTGCGCCCGCAGACGGGCCGCCCCCCGGCCCGCCACCTCGGGATTCGGATCGTCGAGGGTGTACACCACGCGCGCGATGCCCGCGGCGATCAGCGCCAGGCTGCAGGGCGGCGTGCGGCCGTGGTGATCGCAGGGTTCGAGCGTGACGTAAGCCGTCGAACCCTTTGCGGTCGCGCCAGCCGCAGTGAGCGCCGCAGCTTCGGCATGCGGCCCGCCGGCGCGTTCGTGCCAGCCCTCGCCCACCACGGCGCCATCCTTCACCAGCACACAGCCCACGCGCGGGTTCGGATCGGTGGTGTAGAGACCCCGGCGCGCGAGTTCCAGCGCGCGCGTCATGTGCCGGACATCATCGGCACTGAACGATGCGGGCGTGGTCGCGTCGGCGGTGGCGGCCTCGCCGGTCACGTCGGGCGTCATCATGACTTGCGGTCCTTGGCAGCATCCGTCGCAGCACCGGGCAGCAGCGAGAGCTGATCGCGATTGGGCGTGCGCCGCCGCTTGGTGCGCATGTGCTCGATCTCGTGGCGAAAGGCATCCACGTCCTGGAAGCTGCGGTACACCGAGGCAAAGCGCACGTAGGCCACCTCATCGAGATGATGCAGTTCTTCCATCACCAGCTCGCCCAGCACACGCGACTCGATTTCGCGCTCGCCCATGCTGCGCAGCCGGTGGCAGATGCGGGAGATGGCATCGTCGACGGCCTCGCGGCTCACGGGCCGCTTTTCCAGCGCCTTTTCCATTCCCGAGCGCAGCTTGGCCTCGTCGAAAGGCACACGGCGCTTGTCGGATTTCACCACCAGCGGCATCACCAGTTCGGCTGTCTCGAAGGTGGTGAAGCGCTCGCCGCAGGCAAGACATTCGCGGCGGCGGCGGATCTGCATGCCCTCGCCCGCCAGCCGCGAATCGGTGACCTTGGTTTCTTCGTGGCGGCAGAAGGGGCAGTGCATTTACGCCGCTTGCCTGGCCGCGCCAGCCTTACTTGCCGTACACCGGGAACTTGCGGCACAGCGCCGACACGTCGCCGCGCACCTTCGCCACCACGTCGGCGGCGCCGTTGGCGTCGATGATGTCGGCGATCCAGTTGGCCACCTGCGTCATCTCGGCTTCCTTGAAGCCGCGGGTGGTGGAGGCCGGCGAACCGATGCGCACACCGCTGGTGACGGTGGGCGGCCGCGGATCGTTGGGCACCGCGTTCTTGTTGACGGTGATGTGCGCCTGACCCAGCGCGGCATCGGCGTCCTTGCCCGTCATGTGCTTGTCGCTGAGATCGAGCAGGAACAGGTGATTGTCGGTACCGCCCGAAACCACCTTGAAACCGCGGCGCTGGAAGGTGCTGGCCATGGCGCGCGCATTGGCGAGAATCTGCGCCTGGTACTCCTTGAATTCCGGCTGCAGCGCTTCCTGGAAGGCCACGGCCTTGGCCGCGATCACATGCATCAGCGGTCCGCCCTGCGTGCCGGGGAACACCAGCGAGTTGAGCTTCTTCGTGATCGCGTCGTTGGCGCGCGCCAGGATGATGCCGCCGCGCGGGCCGCGCAGCGTCTTGTGCGTGGTACTGGTGACCACATCGGCGAAGGGCAGCGGATTGGGCGACAGGCCAGCGGCCACCAGGCCCGCGATATGCGCCATGTCCACCGCCAGGTACGCACCCACCTGGTCGGCGATGCGGCGAAAGCGTGCGTAGTCCAGATGCCGCGAATACGCGGAGAAACCGGCGATGATCAGCTTCGGCTTCTCGGCCAGCGCCACCTGCTCCATCTGGTCGTAGTCGATGCGGCCGTCGTCGGCGCGCAGGCCGTACTGCACCGCGCGGAAGAGCTTGCCCGAGAAGTTCACCTTCGAGCCATGCGTGAGGTGTCCACCATGGTCGAGGCTGAGGCCGAGAATGGTTTCGCCCGGATTCAGCAGTGCCATCCAGGCCGCGGCATTGGCCTGGCTGCCTGAATGCGGCTGCACGTTGGCATAGTCGGCGCCGAACAGGCGCTTGACGCGGTCGATGGCGAGCTGCTCCACCACATCGACGTATTCGCAGCCGCCGTAGTAGCGCTTGCCCGGATAGCCTTCGGCGTACTTGTTGGTGAGCACCGAGCCCTGGGCTTCGAGCACGCGCGGGCTGGCATAGTTTTCCGATGCAATCAGCTCGATGTGATCTTCCTGGCGCTGCCGCTCGCCCTCGATGGCGCCGGACAGGTCGGGATCGAAACGGTCGATGGTCATCGAGTCGGAATACATGGATCAGGAAGCCTCATGCCCAAAGGGGGCGCATAGGGTACCCGAAAGCGCCGTTTTGCTACGACTGCAGCAGGGCTTCGACCACGGCATTCCAGGCCGCGGCGAGATTGCCGCGGTTGTAGCCGCCGCCGCCCAGCGCCAGCAGCCGGCCATGGCCCAGCCGATCCGCCAGTGTCGCCAGCGAACCGGCGGCGAGGCGATGACTGGCCGCGGAAAGCTGCAGGTGCGCCAGCGGATCGCCGGCCAGGCCGTCGGCTCCGCATTGCAGGATGATGAACGCCGGACGGTGGCGCTCGACGTGGGCGATGACCTCGGGCCAGCGCGCGGCGAAGGCGATGTCATCGGCTCCGGGCGGCAACGGGATGTTGAGCTTCAGCCCCTGCCCCGCCGCGCGGCCCTTCTCCTCGGCCTTGCCGGTGCCCGGGTACAGGAAGGTGCCGTCCTCGTGCAGGTCCGCGAAGATCACGTCCGCGTCGGACTCGAAGGCATAGAACACGCCGTCGCCATGGTGCACGTCGATGTCGACATAGGCGATGGGACCGATGCCGCGACTGCGGAGCATTTCGATGACCACGCCGATGTCGTTGAAGATGCAAAAGCCCGCGGCGGCGGTGCGGCTGGCGTGGTGCAGTCCCGCGATGGGAACGAAGGCGCGCTCGGCGCTGCCATCGAGCAATGCCTCGGCCGCGAGCAGCGCCGCGCCAACGACCCTGCTGGCCGCCTCGAAGCACCCCCGGTAGGCGGGCGTGTCGCTGCCATCGAGGCTGCCGGTGCCCTGAGCCGACTGCGCGCGCACGAATTCGACATGCTGTGGCGAATGAAACCGCCTGAGATCATCGTCGCAGGCAAGGCTGGAAGCACGTGACAGGCAGCGCGCGGGCAGTCCGCGGGCGCGGAATTCGCGCAGGAAGGCGGCATGCCGGTCGGGGCCGAAAGGATGCCCGTCGGGAAATCCGTAGCCGCCCAGTGCCTCATCGGCAATGACGAGCACGCGGCGGTCGCGGGTATCCTGCGCTGTGGGTTGCGCGTTCAATATGGACTTCAGACTATCACGGGTCCCGCCGCTTCGCGGATAATCGCCCACCCATTTCCCCCGACCGTCCAGAGTGCTCCTGATGGCCCAGTACATCTACACCATGAACCGCGTCTCGAAGGTGGTACCGCCCAAGCGGATCATCCTGCGCGACATCAGCCTGTCGTTCTTCCCCGGCGCCAAGATCGGCGTGCTCGGCCTCAACGGCTCGGGCAAGTCAACGCTGCTCAGGATCATGGCGGGTATCGACAAGAACATCGATGGCGAGGCGCGGCCGCAGACGGGCATCCGCGTGGGCTACCTGCCGCAGGAGCCGGAGCTGAACGATTCTCATACCGTGCGTCAGGCCGTGATGGATGGCGTGGGCGAAGCCTTCCGGCAGGTGGCGCGCTTCAACGAGATCAGCGAGAAGTTCGCCGAACCCATGGGTGACGACGAAATGAACGCGCTGCTCGAGGAACAGGCCAAGCTGCAGGATGCGATCGACGCCGCCGGCGGCTGGGAACTGGAACGCAAGCTCGAGATCGCCGCCGACGCGCTGCGCCTGCCCGAGTGGGATGCGGTGATCGGCAAGCTCTCTGGCGGCGAGAAGCGCCGCGTGGCGCTGTGCCGCCTGCTGCTGTCGGCGCCCGACATGCTGCTGCTCGACGAGCCGACCAACCATCTCGACGCCGAATCAGTTGCGTGGCTCGAACGCTATCTGGAGGAATACCCCAGCACCGTGGTGGCCGTGACGCACGACCGCTACTTCCTCGACAACGTGGCCGAGTGGATCCTGGAACTCGACCGCGGCCACGGCATACCGTGGCACGGCAATTACTCCTCCTGGCTCGAGCAGAAGGACGCGCGCCTGAAGCAGGAAGAGCGCCAGCAGGAAGGCCTGAAGAAGATGCTCGAGAAGGAGCTGGAATGGGTGCGCCAGAACCCCAAGGCCCGCCAGGCCAAGAGCAAGGCGCGCATGCAGCGCTTCGAGGAACTCTCCTCGCAGGAATTCCAGAAGCGCAACGAGACCAACGAGATCTACATCCCGCCCGGCGAGCGTCTGGGCGACCTGGTGATCGAGGCCAAGGGCATCTCCAAGGGTTTCGGCGACCGGTTGCTGATCGACGATTTCTCGTTCAGCCTGCCCAAGGGCGGCATCGTCGGCATCATCGGCCCCAATGGCGCGGGCAAGACCACCCTCTTCCGCATGCTCACCGGGCAGGAAAAGCCCGACAAGGGCGAGATCCGCACCGGCCCGTCGGTGAAGCTGGCCTACGTGGACCAGTCGCGCCAGTCGCTGGACGACAAGAAGACGGTGTGGCAGGAAATCTCCGGCGGTCTCGACCTGATCAAGGTGGGCAACTACGAAACCTCGTCGCGCGGCTACGTGGGCCGGTTCAACTTCAGCGGCACGCAGCAGCAGCAGCTCATCGGCGAGCTGTCGGGCGGCGAGCGCAACCGCGTGCACCTGGCCAAGGTGCTGAAGACCGGCGGCAACGTGCTGCTGCTCGACGAACCCACCAACGACCTGGACATCGAGACGCTGCGCGCGCTGGAAGAGGCGCTGCTGGCCTACCCCGGCTGCGCGGTGGTGATCTCGCACGACCGCTGGTTCCTCGACCGAATCGCCACGCACATCCTCGCCTTCGAGGGCAATTCGCAACTCGTGTTCTTCGAAGGCAACTACCAGGAATACGCCGCGGACTACGCGCGCCGCACCGGCGAGGACGCCAGCCAGCCGCATCGCATCAAGTACAAGAAGCTGACGCGCTGACGGCGCAAAGGACGGACCATGGCTGCCTACATTGTTTTCATGCGCGACCGAATGAAGGACCCGGCAGAGTTCGAGCGGTACATGGCGGCGGTGCCGGGCACGCTCGAGGGCCATCCCGTGCGCCCGTTGGCCATCTACGGCAAGCTCGAGCAGCTCGAGGGTCCGCCCATCGAGGGCGCGGTGATCGCCGAGTTCGAGAGCTACGAGGCGGCACTGGCCTGGTATCGAAGCCCTGCGTACCAGAAGGCGGTGCAGCACCGCTTCAAGGCCGGCGATTACCGCGTGTTCGTGCTGCAGGGGCTGTAGCGCTTTGTCCGCGTCGGCCTGGAGTCCTTTCCGTCACCGCGACTTCACGCTGCTGTGGGGCGCGTCGCTGATATCGAACATCGGTAGCTGGATGCACGACATGGCGGCCGGCTGGTTCATGACCACGCTCGACCCCACACCCATCATGGTGGCGCTGGTGCAGTCGGCCAGCACGCTGCCCGTGTGCCTGCTGGCACTGCCGGCGGGCACGCTGGCCGACCGCATGGACAAGCGGCGGCTGCTGATCGTGGTGCAGATCATCATGCTGGTGCTGGCGACGGCGCTGGGCCTGCTGGTGCTCTCTGGCGCCGCCGGCGAAGGGCTGCTGCTGGCCATCACCTTCGGCATGGGGCTGTGCACCGCGGTGATGTCGCCGACCTGGCAGTCCATCATCCCGAAGCTGGTGCCCAGGGAGGACCTGCAGCCCGCGGTGGCGCTGCATGCCGTGGGCATCAATATCTCCCGCGCCATCGGCCCGGCGCTGGGTGGCTTGATCATCGTGGCCTTCGGCATCGCCTGGCCGTTCCTCATCAATGCGCTGAGTTTCGTGGCGGTGATCGGCGCGCTGTGGATCTGGCAGACGACGCCGGCCGCGCCGCGCGCGGAGCAGCAGTCATTCCTGGCGTCGCTGCGCGAGGGTCTCGCCCACGCGGCGCAGAATCAGGCACTGCAGAACACGCTGCTGCGTTCGCTGCTGTTCTATTCCTTCGGCAGCGCCTACTGGGCACTGCTGCCGCTGATCGCGCGGCAGCAGCTTCATGGCGGACCGAGCCTGTTCGGCGTGCTCACCGGCTGCATTGGTGCCGGAGCGGTGGCGGGGGCGTTGCTGCTGCCGCGCCTGCGCCACCGCTATGGTCTCGACCGGGTTCTGCTGCTGGGCATCCTCGGCACGGTGGCGTCCCTGGCCGGTTTTGCGCTGTTCCATGTGCCGCTGCTGGGAATGCTGACGGCACTGCTGGCCGGCGCCTCGTGGATCGCCGGACTGTCGTCGCTGAACGTGGCAGCGCAGCTTGCGGTGCCCGACTGGGTACGTGCCCGCGGCATGGCGCTGTATACCACCGCGCTGTACGGCTGCCTCGCGCTCGGCAGCATGCTGTGGGGCCAGGTGGCCACGCGGCTGTCGCTGACACCCACGCTGCTGATCGCCGCCACCGGCGCACTGCTGGGCCTGGCACTGGGCCACCGCCGCACGCTGCAGGTCACCCGCCCCGCCTGAATCCCGCGCCGTCCTACAGGGTTGCGCGGCCAAATCACTTCACAACTGAATATTTCAGGCCTAAAATATTCGCCACCTGATATCCGGATCATTCCCTTGCCCGCATCGCAACTGCCCCATGTCGCCGCCAACCTGCGCGGCATCGCGCGCCGCGTGCCCGAACTGCCCGTCACGGAGCTGATGATCTGTCGCGTGGCCGTCATCCTGGGCCGCGACCTGAACGCGGGCCTGGACCGTGTGCTCAGGCCGGAAGGCCTGGCCGAACCCGAATACCGAGTGCTGGCCGCGCTGTACGCACAGGGCGGCTCGGCCTGCCCGCGCGACCTGTGCGCGGCGCTGGCGCAGAGCCCGGCCAACCTCACGCGCATCTGCGACACGCTGGTGCGCCGCGGCTTCGTGTCGCGCAGCCTCGATGCCAAAGACCGGCGCCGCATGCAGCTCACGCTGCGTGCCAGCGGCCGGCGGCTGCTCGACAAGCTGCTGCCGGCGATGAGCGCGCGTGTCAGCGAAGCCTTCCACGGCATCAGCGCCGCGGAGAAAAAGCGCCTGCTGGCCAGCCTGACGCGGCTGCTGCAGGGCATCGACGCACTGGGTAGCTGCGAGGCGGGCCGCGACGCCCGCGTGGCATGAAACCCCTGCTCGCAACCACCGCGGCGCTGCTGCTCGCGGCCTGCGCCGTGCCACCGAAGATCGAACCTGCAGTGCGCGGCGATGCGCCCCTGGCGCTGCAGGGCGCCCCGCTGCCGCAGGGTGCCTGGCCCGATGCGCAGTGGTGGCGCAAGTACGACGACGCGGTGCTGGCGCAGCTGGTGGAGCGCGCCCTGGCCGGCGCGCCGCGCATCGCGGCGGCCGCCGCGCGCATCACCGCCGCCCGCGAACAGGTGCGCATCGCCGGCGCGGCGCAGGGCGCGCAGGTGCAGCTCACCGGGCAGTTCGATCGCCTGCGGTTGTCGGACAACGGCCTGCTGCCCACCGAGTTCCTGGGCTTCAACTGGTACAACCAATCCGACCTGGGCCTTTCGGTGCGCTACCAGCTCGACTGGTGGGGTGCGCAGCGCGCCAGCATCGATGCCGCGCTCGATCGCACCCGCTCGGCCGCCGCGGAACAACGCGCGGCCGAAGTGGCGATTTCAGGCTCGGTGGTCCAGGAGTACTTCGGCTGGCAGGCCGATGCGGCCCGCATCGAGCTGGCGCGGCAGCATCTGGCGCTGCTTGCCGACCAGCGCAGACTGTCGGAGCGCCGCATTGGCGCGCGGCTCGAAACTCCCGATTCGCTGCGCCAGCTCGACCAGCAACAGGCGGCGGCCGAAGAAGCCCTGGCGCTGCTGCAGCTCTCGCAGCGCCTGCGCGTGGTGGCGCTGGCGGCATTGACGGCCAGCGATGAATCGGCGTTGCCGGCGATGGTGCCGCGCGCGCTGCCACGCATCGACGCGGGCCTGCCCGCCCGTACCGGCATCGACCTCCTGGCGCACCGGCCGGATGTGGTGGCAAGCCGCTGGCGCATCGAAGCCGCGACGCGCGAGACCGATGTGATCCGTGCCAGCTACTACCCCGACATCTCGCTGCATGCGCTGGCCGGATTGTCATCGATCGACCTGGGCAAGCTGCTCGAAACCGGATCGGCCGCGCCGCGCCTGGGTGCCGCGCTGAACCTGCCGCTGTTCGACGCCGGGCTGCGCGATGCGCGGCATGGCGCGGCCCGCGCCGCGCTGGCCGAGGCCGTGGCCGCCTACAACGACGCCGTGGTCACGGCCGCGCGCGAACTGGGCAGTGCCGCGCAGCGCGTCGCCGCCACCGCCGCGCAGCAGGCGCTGCGCGAACGCGCGCGCGCCGCGGCCGATGCGCTGCTGGCAAGCGCCAGCGCGCGCGTCAGCGGCGGGCTGACGCATCGCGGACCGCAGCTCGCGGCCCGCACGCAGCTTCTGGCCGCGCAGGATTCGCTGGTGCAGATCGAGTACGAACGCGTGACCGCCGACATCCAGCTGATTGCGGCGCTGGGCGGCGGCTATTCAGAGCAGGAGCCCGGTTCAAAGTGAGCGACACCCCCACCACACCCGCCCCGGCAGTCGCCGGCAACGAGAACGGCAACGGCAACGGCAAGCGTCGCCGGATACTGCTGATCCTGATGACCATCTTCCTGGTCGCAGGCCTGACCTGGATCGCGCTGGAATACTTCGTCTTCTCGCTGCGCGAGAAGACCGACGATGCCTATGTCACCGGCAACCAGGTACGCATCTCCTCGCAGCTCTCGGGCACGGTGGTCGAGGTGTTCGTGCGCAATACCTCGCGCGTGAAAGCCGGACAGATGCTGCTGAGGATCGACCCCACCGATGCGCAGCAGGCGCTCGACCGCGCCGCTGCGGCGCTGGGTCAGACCGTGCGCCAGGTACGCGCGCAGCAGGCGCAGTCCTCGCAGTTCGACGCCACCATCGCCGCGCGCCAGCTCGACGTGCGCCGTGCGCAGCAGGACCTGGCAGAACGCGAACCGCTGCTGGCCGACCAGGCGGTGGCCGGCGAGGAAGTGCGTCATGCACGCGATGCCGTGGAACTGGCACAGGCCCAGCTCGCGCAGGCGCAACAGCAGGCGCGTGCCGCGCGCGCGCTGGTGGACGACGTGCCGCTGGTGGAAAACCCCGCGGTGCTGGCCGCCGCAGCCAGCTACCGTGAAGCCTGGCTGGCGTTGCAGCGCACGCGCATCGTCTCCCCCATCGACGGCTTCGTCGCCCAGCGCAGCGTGCAGCTCGGCCAGCGCATCGCCACCGGCGAGCCGCTGATGACGGTGATCCCGCTGCAGGACGTGTGGGTGGAGGCCAACTTCAAGGAGGGCCAGCTGCGCCACCTGCGCATCGGCCAGCCCGCGCGCATCATCACCGACGTCTACGGCGGTGCCACGGTTTTCCACGGCAGGGTCATCGGGCTTTCGGCCGGTACCGGCGCCGCGTTCTCGCTGCTGCCGCCGCAGAATGCCTCGGGCAACTGGATCAAGGTGGTGCAACGCGTTCCGGTGAAGATCGCGCTGCAGCCGG
This sequence comes from Steroidobacteraceae bacterium, assembly GCA_046347045.1. GTDB lineage: Bacteria > Pseudomonadota > Gammaproteobacteria > Steroidobacterales > Steroidobacteraceae > ZC4RG30. The sequence goes on along the minus strand of JAXMGX010000008.1, from coordinate 73,868 downwards.
AGGAACTCGCGAAGCATCCGCTGCGCATCGGGCTGTCGACCACCACGACCGTCGACACGCATGACCGCAGCGGCGTAGTGCTGGCGGCAGAGCCGGTGTCGGACATCCACGAGAACACCGTCTCGTACGCACAGGACATGGCCGCCGCCAAGGCCGCAGCCGACGCCATCATCCGCGCCAACAGCGGGCGCTGAGCCGCAATGGCCGACGCCGCCACCAAGCCCCTGCCGCCCGGCGAATATCCGCCGCTGCGTGGCAGCGCGCTGGTATTCCTGTCCATCGCCATCGGCGTGTCGAGTTTCATGGAGATACTCGACATGACCATCGTCAATGTCTCCATCCCGTCGATCGCGGGCAGCCTGGGCGTCAGCCCCTCGGAAGGCACCTGGGCGATCAGCTCCTATCTGCTCGCTGCCGCGGTGGTGCAGCCGTTGGCAGGCTGGATCGGCCGCCGCTTCGGCGAAGTTCGCACCTTCGTGATTTCGAACCTGCTGTTCATCGTGTTCAGCATGATCTGCGGCCTTGCCACCAGCATGCCCATGCTGATCGCCGCGCGACTGATGCAGGGCCTGGTCTCCGGACCGATGATGTCGGTGGCGCAGGCACTGCTGCTGCGCAACTACCCCGTACACCTGCGCGGCCTCGCGCTGGGACTATGGGCGATGGTGGTGATTGTCGCGCCCATCGTGGGGCCCGTACTGGGCGGCTGGATCACCGACAATTTCTCGTGGCCGTGGCTGTTCTACATCAACGCGCCGGTGGGCCTGGCGGCCGCCAGCGTGAGCTGGCTGCTGCTGCGACACCGCGAATCGCTGCGGGTGAAAGTGCCGGTGGATGCGGTGGGACTGGCGCTGCTGGTGATCGGGGTGGGCGCGCTGCAGTTCATGCTCGACAATGGCAACGAGAAGGACTGGTTCCACTCCAACGAGATCATCATCGCCGCCGTCATCGGCGTGGTGGCCATCACCTTCCTGATCCCCTGGGAACTCACCGACAAGCATCCCATCGTCGACCTGCACCTGTTCCAGCGCCGCAATTTCCGCGTGGGCACGGTGTGCATCGCCATCGCCTACTTCGCCTTCATGGGCGTGAACGTGATCTTCCCGCTGTGGCTGCAGACCGCGCTGAACTACACCAGTACCTGGGCGGGATTCGCGATGGCCCCCATCGGGCTGGTGGCGCTGGTGATGGCGCCCTACGTGGGCCGGAACCTGCATCGGATCAACCTCAGGGCCGCGCCCACGTTTTCGTTCTGCATCATGGCGGCGATGATGCTGTGGTTCGCGCGGCAGACCGAGCAGGCCTCGTTCGGCCAGATTGCCTTGCCGCGCTTCATCATGGGATTCGGCCTGCCGCTGTTCTTCCTGCCGCTGAACCAGATCATCATGGCCGGCATCTCGCCGGCCGAGATCGCCTCTGCAGCGGGGCTGTCGAATTTCGTGCGCACCTTCGCCGGCAGCATCTCCACCGCGGTCTGCGTGTTCCTGTGGACCGATCGCTCGGAACACCACTACGCCACGCTGACCGAGCACATCACCCCCGATTCAGTAGCCTGGGCGAACTATCAGGCGCAGATGGCGCAGGCGGGCATCACCGGCGATGGCGCGCTGGCCAGTACCGCCCGTGTGCTCAATACGCAGGCGCAGACACTGGGCGCCAATGACATCTTCCTGATCATGGCGGTGCTGTTCGTGGTCCTGATACCGCTGGTGTGGCTGGCACGCCCACCCTTCCGCGCGGTGGGCACCGGCGGCGCGCACTGACAGGCGCTCCGGACGGGTCGATGGCCTTGCGCCGTGCGCCGCTATACCAGGCCTTTCAGGTAACCAGCCGCGTCACTGTCGGGGAAAACCGAATCGTCCAGCAGTCGCTGCGGCACCTGCATGTGATCGCGCAGCACGGTCTTCATCACCGAACGCATGTCGGTGGTGGGTTTGAGGTCGCGCCCCTGGTACAGCGCCGCAGCGGACAATCCCGGCCAGTCTCCCACGATGCGCCCGCCGCGCACGGCGCCACCCAGCAGGAAGGCGGCAGCGCCCGTGCCATGATCGGTGCCGCGCGTGCCATTCACGGCCACGGTGCGGCCGAACTCGGTGGCCACCAGCACGGCGGTGCGGTTCCATGCATCGCCCAGCGATTCACGCAGCGCGCGCAGGCCCGCATCCAGCGCCCGCAGCCGCAGCGCCAGCACACCCGCCTCGGCACCCTGGTTGGCATGTGTGTCCCAGCCGGTCGTCTCGAACACCGCCACGCGCGGGCCATCGGGTTGCACGAGGAATCCGGCGGTGGCGCGGGCAGTTTTCTCCACCTGCGAACCCGCGGCCCGCGCGGCGTCCGCTGCACGCGCCATTTCGGCATCGCCCGCGGCCGCGCCCATTGCACTGCCGGCGGAGGAATTGGCAATGGCATCGGCCGACAGCGCATCGGCCAGACGCACCGACAACAGCGGGTCGGCGGCATAGAGATCGGCAATGCGCTGCAGCGTGTCGCCTTCGAGGTCGGGCAGCCGCCCGGGCGACCACGATGCCACCTCGGTGGCGCCGCGCATCACCAGCGGAATGTTCGCGCCCAGCGCCACGCCCTTGTTGCGTGCCGCTGCGGCCGGCACCGGCAGGCCGGCCAGCGCGCGGTTCAACCATCCGGACTGCGTGGCGTGCGGTCGCGTGAAGCCGGTTTCGAGCACGTCCTGCGCATCGAAGTGCGATCGCTCGCGATACGGCGTGGCCACCGCATGCACCACGGCGAGCTGCTTCGCCTGCCATTGTTCAGCGAGGAACTGCAGCGAGGGGTGCAGCGCGAAGGTGGCGTCGAGCTTCGGCAGGGAAGCCCCGGCAAATGCCAGTTCGCCGCGCAGTCGTGCGTAATCCGGATCGCCGACGGGTGGCACAGCCGCAAGTCCATCGAGAGCGCCCCGCAGCAGCACGAATACGAAGCGCTGCTCGCCGGCGCCGGTTGCCGCAAACGACACCCGTGAGGCCATGAGTCCGCCGCTGGCGGCGATGCCCATTGCAAGCGAGGCACGCAGGATGTCACGTCGACTGATGACCATGCTCATCTCCTCATGAATTCCGGTGCAGCCAGCAGCAACGTCAGCGCCTGTGCGCCATCCTGGGCGCGCGAGATGGCGGTACGCGTGGCACCGGACAGCGCGCCGCCCAGCGAGCTTTCGGCGATCAGCGCCGCATTGCGCGTGCTGCCCAGTCGCTGACCCAGTCCCTGCGCCCATTCCAGCCGCTTCAGCAGCGCGGCCGAGCCATCCCAATCGGCGCTGCGATCGGCCCAGCCTGCCGGCGAACCGGGCTGGAAGGCGCGCTGACCCAGCAGCTCGAACACCCTGATATCCGCCTTGCGATCGCCCCAGGGCAGTTGCAGGGCGCGGAACGCGGAATACACGTAGTCGGTGGGTGTCTTGAATTTGGCGAGCGGTGATTGCCACGCCTCGGAGGATTCGATCAGCGCGCGGTAGACGCTCGGCAGATCGCCACGTGAATCCAGCCACGCCTTCTGCAACCTCGACACCAGCGCCGGCGACGGCTCATCGGCCACGAAGTGCCGCGCCAGCTTGCCGGCCAGGTGCGCCGCGGTGCGCGGATGCACCGCCAGGTCGCGCAGCGCATCGACACCCTGCTCCACGCCGGCCTCCGCGTAGCGCCTGCCAAGCAGCGACTGCGCGCCGGGCTGGTGGAACGCCGCGCGGAAGAAGAAGCGTCCCGGCTCGCCGCCGCGCAGCCGCCCGGCCTCGCCACCCACCGACCAGCCGGTGATGATGGCCGCGAGCTGCTGCACGTCCTGCTGCGTGTAGCCACCCTCCACACCCAGTGTGTGCAGTTCGAGAATCTCGCGGCCCAGGTTCTCGTTCAGCCCCACGTCGCGACCGCGCGCACCAGCCAGCCTCGCTGCCTGCGAGTCCGGACCAATCGAGATGTGATTGTCCAGATACAGCAGCATGGCCGGATGCTGTTCCACGGCCAGCAGCATGTCGGCGAAATTGCCCAGCACATGCGGGCGGATGGCCTCGCGCTCCATGGCGCCGGCAAGGCCCAGCACGGCGACCTTGTCCACGGACACCGCGAAGTGATTGCTCCAGAAGTGCGTCAGGCGCTCGAGGAAGTCCGCCGAGCGGGTGATGGCGGCATTGGCCCGCGCATTGACTTCGGCCACATAGGCCGGAAGGTAGATTTCGCGCACGGCCTTGGCCGCCTTCACGGCCGCGGGCTGCACGGCGGGGGGCTGCACCGCCGCAGATCGTCTGTTCCCGGCGGGTTGCCGTAGCGTGGCCCGTTCGGCCAGCACCCGCGCGAGCAACTCATGCGAGGCCGGCAGCGCGTCGGTCAGCAGCGGCGCGGGACCCTGCAACTGCTGCAGCAGGTACTGCCTGCCCTGTGCGCCGATCCGCGCAAGATCGCCCGCACGTGCGCCGAATCCGAACCGGTTGGCAGCGATGACACCGTCGAATGCGGTCACGAGCGCTCCTTCATCCCGACATGGGATGAGGGATCAACGCAGCATGGCCCCCGCGGTTGACCGGGATCAGCGCCCCTGCTTCTCGGCCTGCAGCCGCTCGGCCAGCGCCTTGCGGGCAGAGGCCACGTACTTCTTGCAGCCCTCGACATCCTTCACCGCATCGGTGTTGGTCTTGCCCGTGTCGAGCCGCTCGAACTCCTGCGTTTGCGAGGGATGCGGCGACAGCACCAGCTCGCAAGGCAGAGCCTCGAGCCGCTGGTACGACTTCTCGAAGGACTGGAGCACTTCAGGATGATCGCTGAACCGGTATTTTTCCGAGGACACGGGATTCAGGCTGTCTACCATCACGACCTTCAGGCACTTGCTGCCCTCGCAGGCGTCCCAGGCCCAACTCGTGCCACCAGGCGTATGGCCCGGCGTCGCGATCGCGCGCACGCGGATCGAACCGATGCCGATCTGCTGGTCATCCTGCGCCACCCACACGCGCGCCACTTTCGGAACTGCAATGCCCTTGGTCGCGGCCTGCGGATCGTCGGCCGTGATCTTGCCGGTGGTGAGCACATCGTTGGCAGGACGCAGCGCGTACACATCGGCGCCACTTTCCTTCTGCAGTTCAGCGATGCCGCCGGCGTGATCGGGATGCACATGTGTGTTGAGGATGGCCTTGACGTCGGTGAGCTTGAAACCCAGCGCCTCGATGTTGGCCTTGATCTGCGCCGCGGACTCCGGCAGCCCGCCGTCGATCAGCACATGGCCGAATTCGGAAGTGATGAGGATGGAACTGAGCTGGTCCGTGCCCACGTAGTAGGTGTTGCCATAGATCTGGAAAGGCTTGTGCGGCTTGTTCCACCCGGTGGTATCAGGCCCGGCCGCTTTGCCGGCAGCCAATGCCGCGCCTGCAAGGCCCGTGGCCAGCAGCGCCAGCGCCATGAAACCCGTCTTGAAACCACGCATGCCCTGTTCCCCGTTATTCATGTCGTTTCCTCGACCGGTGTTGTCTGTTCAACCCACCCAACGCCGCGCATTGCGGAACATTCGCATCCATCCGGAGTATTCGCCCGCGCCGGGCGGATACCAGGAATTCTGCACCGCGCGGAACGAGCGCTCCGGGTGCGGCATGGTGAGCAGCACGCGCCCGTCGCGGTTCGTCACGGCGGCAATGCCCCGCGGCGACCCGTTGGGATTGGCGGGATACGTCGTCGCCGCCCGACCCTGGCCGTCCACGTAGCGAAATGCCACCTGCCCGGCCTGCAGCAGGGTGTCCGCGCCGGCCGGATCCGCGAATTCGGCACGCCCCTCACCGTGCGCGACGGCGATCGGAAGCACCGAACCGGCCATATCCGACAACAGTATGGCCGGCGAGTTCAATATCTCGACCAGGCTGAAGCGCCCCTCGAACTGCTCGCCGCGATTGCGCACGAAGCGCGGCCAGTGCTCGGCACCCGGCACCAGCGACTTGAGCGCCGCCATCATCTGGCAGCCGTTGCATACGCCCAGCGTGAAGGTGTCGGAACGGGCGAAGAAGGTGGCGAACTCCTCGCGTGTGCGCGGGTGGAAAAGGATGGACTTGGCCCAGCCCTCGCCCGCGCCCAGCACGTCGCCATACGAGAACCCGCCGCAGGCCACCAGCCCCTTGTAGTCGCGCAGCGAACGCGCACCCGACAGCACGTCGGACATGTGCACGTCATGCGACTCGAAACCGGCGAGGTCGAGCACGGCAGCCATTTCGACCTGGCTGTTCACGCCCTGCTCGCGCAGCACGGCCACCTCCGGGCGCGCACCGCGGGCAATGAATGGCGCGGCCACGTCCTCGGCCGGATCGAAGGCGAGTTTCACGGCGAGGCCGGGATCGGCTGTATCAAGCTGCGCGGTGAATTCCTCGCGCGCGCAACCGGGATCGTCGCGCAGCAGTCGCATGCGGTGCGAGGTTTCGCTCCAGGCGCGGCGCAGTACGGACCACTCCGCAGCGTAGCGTTCGCTGCCGCAGCGGAACTGCAGCGACAGCGATGTGATCGGCTCACCGATGTCATGCAGGTGTGCGCCCAATCCCTGCGCGGCGAACAGCGCGGTGAGCGCTGCTGCGTCGGCGGCGCGAACCTGCAGCACGACGCCGGCTTCTTCGGCGAACAGCCGCGCGAGCAGGCCGCCACGCCCCACCGGCAGGTCGACCGACAGTCCGCAGCGCGCGGCAAAGGCCATTTCCACCAGCGTGGTGAGCACGCCGCCGTCGGACACATCGTGGTACGCCAGCACCAGATTGCGCTCGCGCGCGGCGCGAAGCGCCGCGGCGAACTGCAGCAGCAGCGCGGGCGATTCAAGGTCGGGCGCCTCGGTGCCCAGGCCGCCATATACCTGCGCCAGGATCGAGGCGCCGAGCCGGTTGCGCCCACCGCCCAGATCGACCAGCAGCAGCCGGGTGCCGCCCAGGTCGAGCCGCAACTGCGGCGTCTGCGCGCGGCGCACATCCGCCACCGGGGCAAAGGCCGAGACAATCAGCGACACCGGCGCGGTCACGGCGCGCCTGCCCGCGTCCCAGGCGGTGTGCATCGACAGCGAATCCTTGCCCACCGGAATAGCGATACCCAGCGCCGGACACAGCTCCATGCCCACGGCCCGCACCGCATCGAACAGCGCGGCGTCCTCGCCGGGCTGGCCGCAGGCCGCCATCCAGTTGGCCGACAGCCGGATATCGGACAGCGACGCGATGTCGGCGGCCAGGATGTTGGTGATGGCCTCGGTCACGGCCATGCGTGCGGCCGCCGCCGGATCGAGCAACGCCAGCGGCGTGCGTTCACCCATGGCCATGGCTTCGCCGGCATGGCCGAGGTGATCGCTGAGCGTCAGGCCCACATCGGCCACCGGCACCTGCCAGGGACCAACCATCTGGTCGCGGCTGATCTGGCCCCCCACGGTGCGATCGCCGATGGTGATGAGGAAGGTCTTGTCGGCCACCGCCGGATGCGCGAGCACGCGCAGCACCGCCTCGGCCACGTCGATGCCGGTGGCGTCGAACGCCGGCGGTTGCGCAGTCACGTGCTTCACATCGCGATGCATGCGCGGCGCCTTGCCCAGCAGCACCTCGATCGGCATGTCGACGGGGAAGTTGTCGAACCGGCTGTCGTGCACGCGCAGGATGCCGTCGTCGGTGAGACGCCCCACCACGGCATAGGGGCAACGCTCGCGCTGCGCAATCGCCTCGAAGCGCGCCAGCCCCCGCTCCGACACCGCGAGCACGTAACGCTCCTGCGCCTCGTTGCACCAGATTTCCATCGGCGACATGCCCGGCTCGGCATTGGGCACCGCACGCAGTTCGATGCGCGCGCCGCGCTCGCTGTGCGCCACCGCTTCGGGAATGGCATTCGACAAGCCGCCGGCGCCCACATCGTGGATAAGGTGCACGGGATTGTCGTCGCCCAGCGCCCAGCAGCAATCGATGACCTCCTGCGCGCGGCGCTGGATTTCGGGATTTCCCCGTTGCACCGAGGCGAAGTCCAGATCTGCCGAAGATTGCCCCGCCCCCACCGAGGATGCGGCACCGCCGCCCAGTCCGATGAGCATGGCCGGACCGCCCAGCACCACCAGGTGCGCGCCCACCGGCACCTCGCCCTTGTGCACATGCTGACGGCGTACATTGCCAAGGCCGCCGGCAATCATGATGGGTTTGTGGTAACCGCGGGCGCGCTGCCCGCCGGGCAGCGCCTGCTCGAAGGTGCGGAAGTAGCCGGCGATGCAGGGCCGCCCGAATTCGTTGTTGAAGGAGGCGGCGCCCAGCGGGCCTTCGATCATGATGTCGAGCGCGCTGGCGATGCGGTCGGGCTTGCCCACACCCTTTTCCCACGGCTGGACGAAGCCCGGGATGTTGAGGTTCGACACCGAGAATCCCACCAGCCCCGCCTTGGGCTTGGCACCGGTGCCGGTAGCACCCTCGTCGCGGATCTCGCCACCCGAACCAGTGGATGCGCCGGGAAAGGGGGATATGGCCGTGGGGTGGTTGTGCGTCTCCACCTTCATCAGGATATCCACCGCTTCGGCATGCCAGCCGTACACACCGGTTGCCGGGTCGGGGAAATAGCGCTTCGCCACCGGCCCTTCGATGACGGCGGCATTGTCCTTGTACGCCGACAGCACGCCCTCGGGCGCGCGCGCATGGGTGTTGCGGATCATGCCGAACAGCGACAGCGGCTGTGCTGCGCCATCGACGGTGAATTCCGCGTTGAAGATCTTGTGGCGGCAGTGCTCGGAGTTGGCCTGCGCGAACATCATCAGCTCCACGTCGGTGGGATCGCGTCCCAGCCGGCCGAAGCTTTGCGTGAGGTATTCGATTTCATCGCCGCTGAGCGCCAGCCCCAATTCGGCATTGGCGGCCTTCAAAGACAGCACGTCGCGCGCAACGCGGCGCAGCGGCTGCGGCTGGCCGTGATCGAACAGCGCGGCGATTCCTGCCTCATCGAGCAGCACGCTCTCGGTCATGCGGTCGTGCAGCACTGCACCCGCGGCCGTGAGCTGCGCCTGCGTCAGCGGCCCGGCCTCGAAGTGGAAACGCACGCCGCGCTCGATGCGCCGCACCTGCGGCAGCTCGCATACCTGCGCGATGTCGGTGGCCTTGCTGGACCAGGGCGAAGTGGTGCCCTGCCGCGGCGCCACCACCAGCCATTGCCCCGTGGGCTCGCCGCCGGTGTAGCGCGGCCCATAGGTGAGCAGCGCAACCAGGCGTTCGCGCTCGGCATCCGACAGCGGCGTGGCACAATCGACCAGGTGCAGGTAGCGGCTGGCGATGGCGCGCACGCCCGGCACGGCGGCGCGCACGGCATCCAGCAGCTTGGCGAGACGGAAATCCGAATGGGCGGGACCGCCCGGCAACTGCAGTATCACGTCAGGACTTTCGGCCGGCGTCGCCCGGCGGCGACGTGTACAGGGGTGTGGGGAACTGTGTCACATTGCCTTCGAGCTGGGAGATCTTGCTGGTGCCGCGCTTGCTCACCTCGTCGATCCTCAGCACCGAATGCATCGGAAGGAAGCTGCGCTTGACGCCGTCGAACTCGGCTTTGATCCGCTCTTCGGCGGGATCGAGCAGCACGCCGGCGCGCTCGCCGAAGGTGAGCTCTTCAACCTCGACGAAGCCCAGCATCGAACCGTGGCTGACCTTGCGGGCATAGACCTCGTAAACCTTGCCCTGGTTCACGAACTGGATGCGGAATATGTGATTTGATGCCATAGCTGCCCGGGGTGCGTCCCGGGCCTTCCGGGTCGTGGCCCATTATAGTTCAGGTTCGTCAGCAGAAGGTTTCGGCAGATCATGGCCTTGCGCCTTGAAGTCATCAGCAGTCAGCGGCAGGCGTTGGGCGCGCAATCCAGCATCGTCCTCGGGGTTTCCGGCGGCAGCATCGGCCGCGCGCTGGACAATGACTGGGCGCTGCCCGATCCGCGCCGCTACCTCTCGGGCCACCATGCCCGCATCCATTTCCGCCAGGGCGCCTTTTACCTGGAGGATTCCAGCACCAACGGCGTATACGTCAACGACGCCACCGCGCCCCAGGGCCGGCGGGGACTGTACGCCCTGCGCAATGGCGATACGCTGCGCATGGGCGAGTACCGCATCCGCGTGAACGTCGATGCGGACGAAAGCATTCTGCCCGCGCCGGGCACCGGCACGCTGGCGCAGATTTCCGTGGACAACGTGGTGCCGCTGCGCGCCGTGGGCGGGATATCCGACGACCTGGGCGCGTCGCTGAACATCGAGGCCCTGATCCCGGCGGAAATCAGTGGCCCGGTGGCGAAACTGGGCGGCGCGAAGCTGGCCGGCGCCGAGCTGCCATTGCCGCAGCTCTCGGCGCAGGAGCGGCTGACCCGTCTGCGCGCCGCGGCGCGCGCGCGACTGGAAGGTCGCAATGCCGTGCTGCCCGATGTGCACAACGCGCTGCAGGCCTTTTGCCGCGGCGCGGGCATCGACGAATCGCGGCTGACGATGCAGAGCGAGGCGCAGAGCATGCAGCTCGTCGGCCGCATGCTGCGCGAGGCCATCATAGGCCTGAAGGAAATCCTGCGCGCGCAGGCGGCTTTCTGCGACCACTATGGCATCGAAGTGGAAGCGCCCGAGGGACGCTCACCGCTGGAACAGGGCGCGGATGAATACCTGCTCGACCTGCTCACCGGCCACGAACAGGGCAAGCTCGATGCGGTGATGCGCCTGCGCGGCCAGTTCAGCCATGCCGGCAACCACAGCACGGCCGTCGATCCGGCGCTGCGCAGCGCGCTGGCGCAGTTCATGGCACATCTGTCGCCGGCCCGCATGGAAGCCGGCAACCTGCCGGCGCGACCCGGTGGCACCGGCAACTGGGATCGCTACAAGGATATCTACAGCAACCTGCTGCAGGCCACCGGCGAGGATGTGCCGCACCTGTTCATCGAGGCCATTTCGCAGGCCTATCAGGCTGCGCGGCGCCGCAACGGCGCACCCTAGGCGCGCAGGCGCGCCCGCAACTGCTCGAAGGCCTCGATCATCCGCGTGATCTGCGCATCGGTGTGTGCGGCCGACAGGCTGATGCGCACGATGTTCAGGCCCGCGGGCGTGGCCGGCGGCACCATCAGGTTGGTGTAGATGCCGGCGTCGAGCAGCCCCTGCCAGTGCGCGATGGCCTCGGCGCGTTCGTTGAACACCAGCGCCGTCACCGGGCCGGGATCGTTTGAACCCGTGCGATAACCCAGCCGCTTCACCGCCGAATTGAAGCGTTCGATGTTCTTCCACAACTGCGCGCGCAGGTCATCGCCGGCGAGCAGTCGCGCCAGCGCGGCGCGCGCGGCCGCAATGACGGGCGGCGGCGGCGAGGCCGTGAAGATGTAGGGGCGACTGCCCAGGCGCAGCAGCTCGAATTCCGGATGGCGGCTGACGCAGAAACCGCCCACGCCACCCAGGCTCTTCGAGAAGGTGCCCACCACGAAATCCACGCGATCGAGCAGACCCAGCTCGGCGCAGATGCCGACGCCCTGCGGGCCATACATGCCAAAGGAATGGGCTTCGTCGACGATGATCATCGCGCCATACCTGCGCGAAACCTCCACCAGCTCGGTGAGCGGCGCGCGATCGCCGAGCACGCTGTACAGGCTTTCGACCACCACCAGCGTCCGTTTCGCATCCTCGCCCAGACGCTCGAGCCGGCGCGCGAGGTTTTCTGGATCGTTGTGGCGGAAGCGGATGGTGGTGGCGAGGCTGAGTCGGCAGGCATCGTGGATGCTGGCATGGCTGTCGGCATCCACCATCAGGAACTCGCCCTGCCCCGCCAGCGCCGAGATGGAACCCAGGTTCGCCTGGTAGCCGGTGGAGAAGACGATGGCCGCGGGCCAGCCGAAGGCAGCGGCGAACTCGCGTTCCAGCGCGCGATGCCCGGCGTAGTTGCCGCTGGCCATGCGCGAGCCGGTGGTGCCGGTGCCCAGCTCCTGCACGGCCTTGATCGCGGCGGCGCGGGTCTGCGCATCGAAAGTGAGGCCGAGGTAATTGTTGGTGCCCGCAAGCAACACCGGCTTGCCATCGATGACGCCTTCGGTGGCGGAGTGGATGGCATCCATCGGCGTGGCCACCGATGGCACGCTGCCGCTGGCGGCCAGCGCCCCGCGCAGTTCGGCCAGCGGCGCGAACTTGTCGAGCAGTGTCATGTGTTGCTATTCCTTTCCTGCAACGCGCCGCACGCTGTTGCACAAATCATCGAGCGTGCGTGCTTCGGCAATGGTGGCCACGGGAATGGAGATGTCGAGGCGGTCCTCGATCTCCATGATCATGTCCATCACCTGCGCGGAGTCGAGCCCGAGTTCGCTGGCCAGGTGGGTGCTGCCTTCGACGGCGCCGATGTCCGGGCACGCGATCTTCAATGCCTCGCGAACGACCCGCTCTACTTTGTCCGTGGATTCGACCATGGTGTTCAGGCCGCGACAGGCGCGCGGCTTCCGTCGCTGACGAGAAAGCGCTGGTGGGTGGCCTCGCGTATGCGCTCGTCGTCATGGCGCGAGAGGAAATCCTTGCGTGTGCCGGCGCGCGAGAGCTTGCCCGACGAGGTGCGCGGCAGCGTGTGCGGCGGCACCAGTTCGATCAGGCAGCGGATGCCGAATTCCTGCGACACGGCCTCGTGCAGGCGGTCGGCCAGATCGGCCTGCTGGCGCGGATCGGTCTCGCGCACCTGCACCACGAGCACGGCGACTTCGGTGCCGTCCTCGCCCGGCACCGAGAATGCCGAGGCATCCTGCGCGCGCACTTCGGGCTGCTGTTCCGCGAGGCTTTCCAGGTCCTGCGGCCAGATGTTGCGGCCATTGATGATCAGCAGGTCCTTGGCGCGGCCGGTGAGGAACAGCACGCCGTTGACGTAGTAGCCCAGGTCGCCGGTATTCAGCCAGCGGTCGGCGGTAAGCACCTCGGCGGTGTATTCCGGCGCGTTGTAGTAGCCGTTCATGACGCTGGGGCTGTTGAGGTGGATGCGACCCACGCGGCGATCCGGTAGCACGCGACCGTCTTCGCCGCGCACCTCCACGGTGAACCCCGGCAATGGCGGGCCGCAATTCACGAAATCCTTGCGGCGCGTGGGCGAACCCTCGACATAGGGTCGCGCCTCGGCGGTGTCGGACAGCAGGTCGCCATCCACCGAATCGATCTGCACGCCGCCACCCACCGTGGCGAAACTGACTGCCAGCGCGCATTCGGCCATGCCGTAGCTGGGCAGGAAGGCGCTGGGGCGGAAGCCCGCGGGCTTCAGCGCCTCGGCAAAGGCTTCGAGCCACTCGGGGTGGATCATCTCTGCGCCCACGCCGGCCACGCGCCAGGCGGAAAGATCGAGCGCTTCGGTGTCCTTGGCCGTGATGCGGCGCGCGGCCAGCGCGTAGCCGAAGGGCGGGCTGAACGAGACGGTCGCGCGGTTCTGCGACATCAGCTTCAGCCACAGCCGCGGGCGCATCGCGAACTCGCGCGAGCCGAGGAAGTCCACCGAACGCTGCGTGGCCATGCAACCCAGCACGATGCCTACCAGGCCCATGTCGTGGTAGTACGGCAGCCAGGAGAAGAAGCGGTCGTCCTGCGTCAGCTTGAAGCCATGGTTGAAGATGGCCTCGAGGTTATGCATCACCGAGGCCTGCGTGATCATCGTGCCACGCGGAAAGCGCGTGCTGCCCGAGGTGTACTGCAGGTAGGCCAGCTCATCCACGCGCGGCGGTTCGGGCAGTTCGCCCCGGTCGGGCATGGCGTCGAAATCCGACAGCGTGCCGGTGACGGCCACATCGAGGCCGCTGACGGCCTCGCGCAGCAGCGAGATGAAGTCATCGGGCGCGAAGGCGGCTGCCGCCTTGCAGTCGGCGATCATCTGCCGCAGGTGGCGCACATAGGCCTCGTGGCCACCCAGGTGGATGGCCGCCGGCAGCGGCACGGGCACCAGCCCCGCGTACTGGCAGGCATAGAACACCACCATGAAATCCGGATGCGTATGCGCCACCAGCGCCACGCGCGCGCCGCGACCCAGAGCCTGCAGCTTGCGCGCCAGTGCCCGGGCCTTTTCGCGCAGTTCGCTGTAGGGCAGGACGGCGGTAAGGTCGCCGCGGCCGTTGTAGTAGTTGAAGCCGGTCTGGCCCTGCGCGGCGTAGTCGAGTGCCGCAGTGAGCGTCGGGAAGACCGCGAGACGAAGTTGCATCCCGCTGTCAGTCGGCGTCGGCAGGCTCTTCAGACCCAAGTTACCGTCCAATTCGAAGGCGCCCTTGCGGCTCCCTGGCATTTAATCCGCCAAATTTAGTGTGGCTGGCCGGCAAGCGCAATTTCTCTTTGCACCCGGAACGGTGATTGCCCGACCTGCTGTCAGCAGGCAACTACAGTCAGCGGGCGTTCAGGTTCGATGGCCTCCGCTACATGGAAACCTGCGGGGTGGCTGATACTGCGCTGCGCGCTGCACCCCGGGCGGGGTCGCATGTGTACACTGCCGGGCTTTCAATCAGAGCAGGTCGACACGTGGCGGGCACGGCATACAGGGCATTGATTCTCGCGGCCGGCCAGGGCAGCCGGCTGCTGCCGATGACGGAGAACCAGCCCAAGTGCCTGCTGGACCTTGCCGGACGCAGCATGCTCGAGTGGCAGCTTGCGGGCCTGGCGGCCGCCGGCGTCCGCGAGGCCTCCGTCGTCACCGGTTTTCGCAGCGACATGGTGGAATCGACCCTCGAACGCATCACGCCACCGGGCATGCGCGTTCGCACCCTGTTCAACCCGTTCTACAAGGTGGCCGACAACCTCGCCAGCTGCTGGCTGGCGCGCACGGAGCTCGCCGGGCCCGCGCTCATCCTCAATGGCGACACCCTCTTCGACCCGGCCATCGCCCGACGGCTGCTGGATGCGCCCGCCGCGCCGATCACCGTGACCATCGACCGCAAGGCCAGCTACGACGACGACGACATGAAGGTGATCGCGGAGGGCGAACGCCTGCGCGCCATCGGCAAGAAGATCCCGCGCGAAGAGGTCAATGGCGAGTCCATCGGTTTCCTGCGCTTCAGCGAGGCCGGCGCCGCCCTGTTCGTCGCCGAGCTCGAGCGCACCATGCGCACCCGCGAAGGCGTGGGCCTGTTCTACCTCTCGGCCATCAACCGCCTGGCCGGCGAAGGCGTGGACGTGCGCTGCGCCTCCATCGAGGGACTGCAGTGGGCGGAGCTGGATTTCCCGAAGGACTACGTGCAGTGCACCTCTCTGGCCAGGAGCTGGGCCACGCGCACCGCTCCGGGCGCTTGAAACACAGGACGCCTGCGGACAGGCCGACGGCCGGCTTCATCCTGATCGGGGGCCGGCATCAGCTCCTGCATGTGCTGCCGGTGGCCGCGGCGCTGAGCCGTCGCGATGACGTGCGCGTGATCCTGTTTGCCGCGACGGTTGCGCTGGCCCGGGCGGCCGGCGAGCTCATGAGCCGGCTTGCGGGCCGCGCCGAGGCGCCGGTGGTGATGCGGCTGCCCTGGCCGGCCGAATCGCTGAGCCGGGCGGAGACCGGCCCCACTTCGCTGAAGCTGCCACGCCTTTTTTGGTGGGCGCGCGCGCTTCGCCGCTGCGATGTACTCATCACCGCCGAGCGCACTTCCACGGTGCTCAAGCGCCTGCCGGGTCACTGCCCGCCCATGATCCACATACCGCATGGCGCCGGGGACCGCGCGGTGGGATTCGAACCGCGCATCGCGCGCTTCGACCAGCTCATCGTGGCGGGCGAGAAGGACCGTGACCGGATCGTGGCGGCGGGTCTGGTGCCGGCGCAGCGCTGCCATGTGTCGGGCTACGTGAAGGTCTCGGCGATGCGCAGCCTGGCCGGCGCAGCGCCGCCGCTGTTCGACAATGGCCGCCCGACGGTGCTCTACAACCCGCACTTCGAGCGGCGGCTGTCCTCATGGCAGCGTTTCGGCCGCGATGTCATCGATGCGGTGCGGTCCTCCGACATGAACCTGGTCGTGGCGCCGCATGTGCGCCTGTTCGCCGGGGCTGCGCCTTCGGCGCTGGCGCCATGGCAGGCGCTGCAGGTTCCTGGCCGGTTCATTTTCGATCCCGGCTCGGAGCGCTCGTTCGACATGACCTACACCCAGGGCGCCGACATCTACCTGGGCGATGTCAGCAGCCAGGTGTACGAGTTCGCCGCCACGCCCCGCCCCTGCGTATTCCTCGATGCGCACGCGGCGCGTTGGCAGGACAACCCCGACTACCTCATGTGGCGAATGGGCGAGGTGGTGGACACGAAGGCACGGATCCTGCCCGCGCTGCGGGACGCCTTCGCGCGGCACCGGCAGTACATCGACGTGCAACGCGCGCTGGTGACGGCCGCACTGGGCGACACCGGGCCCGCGGCGCCGGAGCGCGCGGCGCAGTTCATCCTCGAGGAGATTGCCCGCGTCGCGAAATGATCTCGCGCACCAGCGCCAGGTCCGCGGGCTTGTCCACGTCGATGGCTGCCTCGCCATCGGTGAGGATCACCGGCCGCAGCCGCGCGCCGCACAGCCTGCCCAGGCGCGCCAGCGCCGACTGCAGCGACAGCCAGCCAAAGCGGTAGCGCAGCACATAGGTGAACCCCAGCCGACCCAGCAGCGCCAGGGGACGCTTGCGATCGGCCTCGAGCTGCCGCCACAGCTGCACGATGCCCGCGGCGGCCGGTGTGCGCAGCAGGAACAGGTTGCAGCCGGAATAGGCGTCGTCGCTGAACTTCAGCCAGGTACGCAGCGTGCCGGGCGCCGCTGCCATCACCGATTCGCGGCGCGCCAGGCCCAGCACCGCATCGGCGTCGCCGGCGCGGGTGGCGGCGTCGAGGAATTCCTCCACCCATTCCGGTCGCAGCAGCGCGTGGTCGGCAGTGGTGACGAACAGCGGTGTGCCTTCGGCAGCCAGCACGGCCGCCACGCTGCCGCTGGGGCCTTCGGCCGCCGGCACCGCCCGCACCTCTTTGCGCTGTGTCGGCAAGGCAGCGACGATGTCGGGCCGCTCGATGACCACCAGGATGCGTTCGATCCGCGGCACGGCGGCCAGCGTCGACACCACCCGCTGCAGCATGGGCACTTCGCCCACCGGGATCAGCGCCTTGTGCGAAACGCCGGCGGCTGCGGCCAGCGGATCGCCCTCGCGGCGGCTGCCGGCCAGCACCACGGCGGTGAGCCCGGGGCCGGCGCTCATGAATGCTCGCAGGAGAAGAGCTGCCAGAAGCCGATGGTGGCGAACAGCAACGGCGCGATGGCAGCCGACCACCAGGGCGCGATCCGGCCGCTGGTGCCGAACGAGGCCAGGATGCCATCCACCAGCAGGAAGCCCAGGCCCAGCGCCAGCGCCACCAGCAGCCGCCCGCCGCCGCCGCGACGCTCGGACATGATGGCCGAGGGCAGCGCCAGCAGCAGCATGATGAAGGCCGCCAGCGGCGCGGTGAACGAACGCGCCAGCACCGCCTCGTAGTAGCTGCGCGGCCGGGTGCTGACACGCTCGCCGACGATCACGTCGGCCAGCACGGTGCCCGACATGTGCGGATCGGCCACATCGAGCTGCAGGATGTCTTCGGGCCTGAGATTGCTGGACCAGTGGCGCGTGCGCTCGCGATCCACCGGCGGCGCGGTGCCACTGATCGCAAGCTCGGTCACGCCGCGCAGCAGCCAGTCGTTGCCGGCCCAGTCGGCCCGCCGCGCGCGGGTGCGAAGCTGCAGCAGACCCTCGGCGCCGCGCGTGTACAGCCCCACGTCGAGCAGCGTGCGGCCATCGGAACTGTTGCGCTCGAACTTCAACACGCCATTGCTGGTGTGCACCCAGCGCGGCTGCGCCGGGCGTTCTTCCAGCGGAATGGTGGAATCCCACCAGGACTTCAGGCTCTGCTCGGACAGCGGCACCAGGTATTGCGACAGCGCGAGCTGCACCACGGCCAGCACGATGGGCACGGGGATGAGGTACACCAGGATGCGCCGCAGGCCGATGCCCGCCGAGCGCAGCGCGGTGATTTCGCGGCTGCGCGCCATGGCATAGAAGGCCGACATCGAGCCCAGCAGCGCCGCCAGCGGCAGCGCCACGGCCATTTCGCCCGGCAGCCGCAGCACCGCGTAGTGCACGATGCCCGTGACGCCCAGGTTGCGGTTCAGCACATCGGTGGTGACATCGAGCAGCTCGAGGAGCTGCATCAGTCCGGTGAGCGCCGCCAGCAGCCCGATGATGGACACTGCCACGCGCTTGCGAAGATACGGCCCCAGCACGCGCGTCACGATTTCGCGCCCCGGCGCCGCTTCTGCACGCCCTCGAAACCGGACTCGATGGCCGCGACGGCGCGCATCACCGGGTTGTCGCCCGGCCACTGCAGGCTGCTGCGGAACAGCCAGAGCCCCAATGCGCCGAACAGCAGCACGGGCAGCCACACCGAAATCTGCGCCATGGCGCGCCCGGATTCGGCGAGGCTCTCGCCGAACTGCAGGGTCTGGTTCAGCGCCAGCAGCGCCACGGCCGCGAACACCGTGCCGGGCGCGCGCCGGCCGCGCTTGGCGGCCATGCCCAGCGGCAGCGCCAGCAGCGGCAGCAGCAGCGGCAGGATGGTGCGCGCCAGCCGGCCGTGCATCTCGCCCGCGCGCTGCTGCGGGGTGATCTCGCCCCCGGGCGGCAATCTGCCCTGCCACAACTCCGGCAGTGTCAGCTCACGCACCGAATCGCCACGCTCGCGGTAGGGCGGCGGCACCGCGGTGAAATCCTCGTTGATCTGGCCGTTGGCAAAGCTCACCGTGCGCACGGTGCCATCGTCGTTGTCGCTGACGATCAGCCCCTGGTTCAACTCCAGCAGCAGCTTCGAGCCATCGGCAGCCGGCACCAGGCGGCCACGCTGCGCGGTGATGATCTCCTCGCGCGTGCCCTCGCGCCGCTGCACGAACACGCCGGCCAGCGAGCGGCCATCGGGGCCCACATCATCGGCGCCCAGCGTGAAGCCATGCTTCACGCTGACGAAGCGATTGTCTTCCATGCGCGCGTTCCAGCCGGCATTCAACGCATTGTGGCTGGCAAGGTGGTAGCCGTAGCGGCTGAAAGGCTGCAGGAAGCCGAACAGGTACAGGTTGAAACCGCACAGCAGCAGCGCCACGAGGAAGTAAGGCACCGCCATGCGACTGATCGAACGGCCGGTGGCCAGCATGGCGTCGAGTTCGTTGTCATCGCCGGTGCGCGCCACCGACATGAAGATGGCGGCGAAGAACGCGGCCGGCAGTGCCATGCCCAGGTAATGCGGCACCAGCGTCGCCGCCATGTGCAGCACCACCATCATGCTGGCGCCGGTGGCGGCCGCCATGTCGAACAGCCGCAGCAGGCGTTCGAGGAGCTGTGCCAGCAACAGCACCATCAGCGACAGCAGCAGCGGACCGGCCAGCGAGCGCAGCGTGTACCAGTCGAGCCGGTCGGGGATGCGGTGCTTGAGCGTCGTGGCCCTGGGCGCGGGATTGCTCATGAACTGGCCGCGCCCCAGGCCGCGCGCAGCGACCCCAGCAGCGAACCCTTTGCATCATGCGCAGGCGTGATGGACGGCTCCAGTTGCGGCGGGCCGGGCCAACCCGCGTCGGGATAGTCGACGCCTGCATGCTGCCGCGCCGACCCGTAGCGCGGAATCACGTGGAAGTGCACATCGGGGTCCACCATCATCAGCATGAGGTAGTTGATGCGCTCGTAGCGCACAACCTGCCGCAACATGCCTTCGACGCCGCGGATGACCTGCTGCAGGTCGGCGAAGGCCGCCGCGCTCAGCGCCGAGAACTGCTGCACCGGTTCGCGGCACACCAGCACCAGCGAACCCAGCGTGGGTTGCTTCGGTCGCAGCAGCACGGTCCAGTGCGCGGTCTGCGCGATGCGGTTTTCGGGGTCGCCGAACTTGGTTTCGGTGGCGTTGGGCACGGGACTGTTCGCTGCTGGGGGTGACATTATTTCATGGTCCCAGCCGAAGCTCGAAACCGGCAGCGTCGATGAAGCCCCCCGCGGCCGTGTCCCACTGCCGCACCCGCACTCTCGCCCAGCCACCCGCGGACTGCGGCAGCTCAACGAGGTTCCAGCGTGCGGCCTCGTCATGTGGATTGGGCAGCGCCGTGGAGGACGGTACGCACAGGCAGGGAATGGGACCCGCGGGCCCGTCGAGCGCATCGAGCCGGGCGTTGCGCGCATGTCCATGGAGCACCAGCGCGGCGCCCTGCTCGCGCAGCACGGCGCGCAGCTCGCGCCGGTCCCACAGCGCCTTGCGTGCGTTCACCGCGCCTTCGGCCACGGGGTGATGCAGCATCAACACACGCAACTGGCCGGCCGCACGCTCATCGGACAGCAGCCGCGCCAGGCGCGCGCACTGCGCACTGCCCAGGCGCCCGCCGGCCAGCAGCGGCGCGGTGGGCAACGCAGACTTCAGGCCAATGAACGAGACGCGCCCCTGACGATGTACATAGGGCCAATCGCCCGAGGTGCTCCAGGCGGCGAGCTTGCCCCACCCCTCGGCCTGCGGCACCGGCACCAGCATGTCGTGGTTGCCGGGCACCGCGCATACCGGCGCGGGCATGCTGCCGAGCCAGCGCGCCGCGGCGTCGAACTCGGCGGGCAGCGAAAAATTGGTGATGTCGCCGGTGACGAGAATCCGGTCGGGCGCATGCGCGGATACATCCGCGCGCAGGGCCTCGAGCACGACCGGACTCTGCACGGCGCGACGCCGGCGCCACGACCAGACGCTCAGTTGTCGCTTTGAGAAATGCCCACGCAAAGACAGGTGTGGTTCGTGGGGAAGGTGCAGGTCGGACAGGTGCGCAAAGCGCAGCGTGTTCCCCGATAATGCGGGTCCCTCATCGGTATCCATTCGTTGTTCATCATGCCACAAGCCGCCGCGCCCGCCCCGGTTCGAGCCACGTTGGGCGGAGAGATCATCGGCAGCTCCACCCTCACCATCTGGAGCCTGCCCTCGGCCGAGCGGCTGCGACGCCTGCTGCAGCGGGCCGGCGCCACCGCGGGCGACGGCGCCGCGCGCTGCCTGCTGCTGCGCGCCGACTGGGTGTATGACGAGGTGCTGGTCAAGAGCCTGGCGCGTCGCGACGCCGACTGCGTGCTGGTTGGCGGCGATGGCCAGTGCGTTGCCGCCAGCGTCGGGATGGCGCGCGTGCCTGCGGTGCGCGAGCTGCTGGCGCACGGCGAGGCGCCCGCCGACATTCCGCGTCTCGACGCGGCGCAGCTCGCCGGCAACTACAACGACGCATTGCGCAAGCGCGAGCCGCCCTTCCTGCTGCCGCTCACCGCCGCGAGCCAGCGCGACATCGAGGCGCGGGTGTTCAAGGGTTCGTACAAGGGCGTCACCGATTTCGTGACGCTGTACTTCTGGCCGCGGCCCGCCGCCGTGTTCACCGGCTGGTGCGCCAGGCTCGGCATCTCGCCCAACATGGTCACCTCGCTCAGTCTGGTGTGCGTGCTGGCGGCCATGTGGTGCTTCTGGCATGGACACTATGGCTGGGGTCTTGCCAGCGCCTGGTTCATGACCTTCCTCGACACCGTCGACGGCAAGCTCGCGCGCGTGACGCTGCGGTCCTCGCCCTGGGGCAATGTGTTCGATCACTCCATCGATCTGATCCATCCGCCGTTCTGGTGGTGGGCGTGGATGGTGGGCCTCGAGGCCGTGGGCCTGCCACTGCAGCAGCACACGCTGGTGCTGTGGGTCATCATCGGGGGCTACGTGCTGCAGCGGGTGGAGGAAGGCCTGTTCGGCCTGTGGTTCAAGATGGACATGCATGTGTGGCAGCGCTTCGACAGCCTGCTGCGCCTGATTACCGCGCGCCGCAATCCCAACCTCGCCATCGTCACCGTGGCCACGGTGTTCGGCCGGCCCGACGTCGGCATCGTGATCGTGGCCTGGTGGGTGACGATCTGCCTCGTGGTGCATGCGGTGCGCCTGGTGCAGGCCGGCCTTGCGCGACGCCACGGACCCCTGCGCTCATGGCTGAACTGACCACACTGGAGTCGCAGCTCGAGGCCGAGCTGGGCGCCGCCGTGCCAGCACCGGTAGCCGCGCTGGCTGCGGAACTCGCAGGCCGCGCGCGTGGTGGCACCGCCGCGGTGCTGTACTACGGCTCCACGCTGCGCACATCCGCGCTCGATGGGCTGCTCGATTTCTACGTGCTGCTCGACCGACCCTCCAACTGGCCCGGCCGCCTCGCCGCGCTGGCCAACCGCCTGCTGCCGCCCAATGTGGGGTACGTGGAAGGCAACTACGGTGGCGTGGCGCTCAAGGCCAAGTACGCGGTGATGTCGATGCAGCAGTTCGAGGCCCGCGTGGCCGACAAGTCGCTCGACACCACGTTGTGGGCGCGCTTCTGCCAGCCCTGTCGCCGCCCCTGGCAGCGCAGTGCCGCCGACGGTCTGCGCGCGACACGCGCCATCGGCAGCGCGGTGCTCACGGCATCGCGCTGGGCCGCCGCGCTGGGCCCGCGACAGGGGCGACCCGCGCAGTACTGGTCGGCGCTGTTCGCGCGCACCTATGCCACCGAGATCCGCGTGGAGCAGGCCGACCGGTCGCAGGGCATCGTCGATGCGGACCTGGATCGTTATTCGCGGCTGCTGCCACTGGCCTGGCAGTCGGCCGGCCTCGCCTTCCATGTGTTGAATGACGCCACGCTGCTGCCGGTCATCGACGTTGCGCGACGCAGCCGGATGCAGCAGCGCTGGAACCGCCGCCAGGCCTGGGGCAAGAAGCTGAACCTGCTGCGGCTGTGCAAGGCGGCGTTCACCTTCGATGGCGCGATGGACTACGTGGCGTGGAAGATCGAGCGGCACAGCGGCGTGCGCATCGAGGTGAAGCCCTGGCAACGGCGGTTCCCGCTGCTGGCCGCGCCGGGGTTGTATCTGAAGCTGCGCAGGCTGGGCGTGCTGCGCTGAAGAGTTTCAGCGAGTGGCTGCGGGAAGCCAGCCGGCGCTGCGGTACCAGGCGACAGCGTCGGCGAAGCCTGCAGGCAGATCGAACCGCGGCGACCAGCCGGCAGGTCGCGCCCACTGCTCTGCCGGCACCGACCAGTCCAGATGCATCAGCTCCCGCAGCTTCAGTGAATTGAGCATGTTCGCCGAGCCGAGCAGCCGGCCCACATCACCCGCAAGCGCCACAGTCCGCAGCAGCGCCGCCGGCGCCTGGAACAGTTTCGCGTCCGGATTGCCCACGGCATTCGCGGCCGCGGTGAACACAGCGCGCCAGGTGTAGCCCTCGGGATGGGCATCGGCCGCGGTCCACACGCCGCCGTCCTGCGAGTCGAGCATCGCCACCAGCAGCGACACCAGATCAGCCACGTGGATCAGCGCCGCGCGCGCGGTAGGTGGACCCGCCAGCGGCACGCGCGCACCGCGCGCGAGTTTGAAGAAGACCAGTGATTCCGGATCACCCGGGCCGTATACCGCCGGCGGCCGCAGCACCGTGGCGCGCGCACCCAGCGCCCTGCGCACGGCATCCTCGCCGCCGCGCTTGCTGGCGGCATAGTCGGAGAGTTGCGGCTCGCGCGCAGCGATGGTCGATACGTGCAGCAGCCGCGCCGCCGGCGCCCGTCGCAGCATGGCCTGCGCCAGCGCAACGGCGCCGGTGACGTTTACATCGAAGAAGGCTTCGCGGCGCGCGGCCTTGATGAGGCCGGCGACATGCACCACCTGATCGACGCCATCGACCAGCGCCTCGAGCGCCGCGGCATCGCTGAGGTCGCCGGCGACGATCTGCGGTTCGATGCCCAGCCATTCGGGCACCACCGGGTCGCGGCGCATAAGCAGCCGCACCTTGAAACCCGAGCGCGCCAGCGACGCCACCAGATGCCGCCCCACGAAGCCCGTGGCGCCGGTCACGGCCACGAGCCTCATGCGTCGGCCAGCTCGAAATCGCGCCAGCGCCGCTGCTGCCAGCTCCACAGTTCCGGGTGCGCCAGGATCTGCCGCTCCACATCGGCCAGTACCACGGCCATGTCTTCCTCCAGCGTGCCACCGGGCTGGAAGCGCAGCGCCGGCTGGACGGCGAAGCGCCAGGCCGGATCGGATTCCAGCGCCACCACCGGCACGATGGGTGCACGCGTCTGCCGCGCGAGCTGCATCACGCCGCCGGGCATGGGCATCCTCTTGCCGAGGAAATTCATCTCGACGCCGGTCTCGGCCTGCTTCACGCCCTGATCCACCATGGCGAACAGGATGCGGTTGTGGCGCAGTGCATCCACCATGCGCGCATAGGCCTTGAAGCCCTCGTTGGCGAGGATGCCGTCGATGCCGTAGCGCGGCAGCCCCTCGGCGAAGAACTGCATCGACATCATGCGTGCCTGACGGTACACCACCGTCACCGGCAGTCCCTGCGTGGCGAGCTGCGCGGCCAGCAGCAGGCTGTTGCCCGAGTGCGTGGCCAGCAGGATGGCGCCGCGCCCGGTGCGCGCGTTTTCCAGATGCTCCAGCCCCTCGACCCTGCAGTTGCGCGCCAGACGCCCGGCGTCGAGCTTGCGGTCCACCATCGACAGCACCTCAAGCACGGCAATGGTGTTCACGCGATAGGCATTGCGCAGCGTGGCCTCCACCTGCGCATCGCCGGGCGGGCGCCCCATCAGTGGCGCGAGATCCTTCAGGCATTGCCGGCGGTCGGTGGCGCCGAACAGATAGTGCAGCGCGCCCATGGCCGTGCCCAGCGGCCGCGCGGCGCCGAATCCGCCCAGCCGCATCAGGCTGCGCGCGACGAGGAACAGCCACCGGCGGCGTGCACGCCCCCAGGTGAAGGCATCGTCAGCCAGCGGTTGCGACACGGCCCTGCGCCACGGTGACGGATTCGACCACGCCATCGGCCAAGCGGTAGACGCGATCCGCCACCGCCACCAGTCGCTCCTGATGAGCAACCGCGAGGATGGCCATGCGGTCCTTGAGCTGGCTCACGGTGTCGACGATGGCCTGCTGCGCCTCGGGGTCGAGGTTGCTGGTGGCCTCGTCGAGTATCAGCAGGCGCGGCTGGTGGATCAGCGCGCGGGCGATGGCCAGCCGCTGGCGCTGGCCACCCGACAGGCGCGAGCCGCCCTCGCCCACGCGCGTGGCCAGGCCCTCGGGCATGGCCTCGACGAACTGCAGCGCATTGGCAGCGCGCAGTGCGGCGCGGATCTGTTCTTCGGGGAGGGATTCGCCGAGCGTCAGGTTGTGCGCCACGGACTCGTCCACCATCACCGATTCCTGCGGCACGTAGCCGATCTGTCGTCGCCACTCGCGCAGGTTCAGCTCCGCCAGCGGCACATCATCGACCACGATCCGCCCGGAGTCGGGCTGGCGCAGGCCGATCACCAGATCGAGCAGCGTGGTCTTGCCGGCGCCCGACGGGCCGATGACCAGCGTCAGTCCGCGCGCGGGAATATCGAGCGACTGGCCGCGCAGGATGGTGCGCGACTGGCCGTGCGCATAGCTCACCGCTTCGAAGCGCAGTGCCTGCGAGAACTGCACACTGCGATCGCCGCCCTGCGGCTCGCTCTGCTGGTGGGCCTCGTCGATGGCATGCACCATCGACCAGTAGGCGCTCTCGCGCATCACCACCTGCTGGTAGGCCTTCTGCCCCTTCGACAGGTACGACACGACGCGCGCCAGCATGAACAGCATCACGATGGTGTCGGACATCGGCAGGTGCAGGATGTTGAGCGCGAGATAGAAGCCCGCACCCACCATGATGGCGAGCATGGGCTCCTGCATCGCGGTGAGCGCCTCCTTGCTCACCACCTGCTGGCGCAGCGCACGCTCGAGCTGCTGCGTCTGGTCGGTGAGCAGCGCGTCCACATGATCTTCGCGCGCCATGGCCTTCAGCGGCTTGGCCGCGGCGAACTGCGCGCTCATCAGCGTCAGCAGCGATTTCTGCAGCTCGGTCTGGTGCTCGCCGGCATGGCGCGAGGTGCGGATCAGCGCGCGCATGGTGAGCAGCAGCGCGCCACCGGCGAACGTGGCCGCGATGCCGGCCTGCCAGGAGATCGAAAACGCCACCGTCAGGTACACGATGGAACTGAGCACCGTGGCGGCCATTTCCGCGCCGAGCTGGAAGGCCTCGGAGGCGCGCTGCGCTTCGGTGGCCACGGCGTTCGACAGGCCGCCCACCGACTGCTGCAGGTAGTGGCTCCAGCGGGCACCCATCATCGCGCGGATCAGCGTGAGCCTGAGATCGGTGGCGATGTGCGCCACGGTGTAGCCCACCTGACGGTTGGCGTACAGCGACATCGCGCCGCGCATCGCGATCAGCACGATGGCGACGAACAACAGGTTCAGCGCCGTGGGCATGATGCCCAGGTGCGAGACCACATCGAGCGCGAGCTGCTGCGGCCTGGACGGCGGCGCATCCGACGACCCGCCGGCCAGCGACAGCATCGACAGCAGCATCGACATGCCGAGACCTTCGAACAGGCTGGCGACGAACACCGACACCAGCGCCACGGTACTGCGGCCCGGATAGGTGCGGAAGAACACGCCCAGCATGCGAAAGGCACCGCGACGGTGCGGCGGCCGCACGGTGCGCGCTGGCGTGGTCATGCGTGCACCACGCGCAGCGCATGGCCCGTGGCGATGTGCAGCGGCAGCGCGGGGTCGGCATCGTAGGGTTCGCCATCCAGCGAGTAGCCCGCCATGCCTTCCACGCTGGCATCTTGGCAGCGACCACTCAGATAGCCCTGCGCCACGTTCATGCTCTCGTCGAAGCGTCCGGTCAGCATGCGCGGCAGGTTACGCCAGAATCGCGGCGCTTCGACGGCAATGGCGGAAATTCTCAGGGGACCGTCACCGCGCGCCGCATAGGGGTTGTAGTGCCCGCCGGCATGCAGCAGCGACCCGGCCACGAATACCCGCAGCGGGGCGTACATCGTGCCCCCCGGCTGCATCCTCACCACCATCTGCGGGGAAGGTGGCACGGGACTGCGGCCGAGCAGCACCTGCAGCGCCAGGCGCAGCAGGCTGATCTGGTCGGCGAGGATGCCGCGATGCCACCAGCTCGTGCCCGACGCGCGCCATTCGCGGCAGTAACGCACGCCGTAGTCGATCAGCGCGCCGACCATGATGAAGCCGCAGCGCTCCGGCCGGCCCTGCTGCCGCACGCACAGCAGCGGTTGCGTCTCGACGCGCAGCGGCCGGTTCTCGCGCAGTGCTTCAAGGACACGGCGCAATGCGCGCAGCGCCGGGGTGCCGCCGAAGGCGCGCGGTACGGCATTGGCGCGACCGCCACCCAGCAGCAGCAGCTCGGGATTCCAGTCACCGGCCGGCAATCCGACCAGGAAGCTCGCGATGAGCTGGATGGTGCCATCGCCCGACAGCACGAACAGCCGCGGTGTGGCGGCGGCGCGCAGTTCTTCCAGCAGAGCGACTATGCGCGCCGGATCGCCAGTGACTTCCACCCTCACGCCGTGCGCGCGCGCCAGCATCTCGGCGCGGCGCGACAGCGCGCCATTGCGGGTGCGGCAACTCAGTGGATTGATCAACAGGCAGGTCGCAGCCGCGCCTGCCGTCGCAACGACACCCCCCTTCGCCTGCGGTGAATTCAAGTGCGGGCGATCCGGGAGCGCCAGATGTCGACGGCCGAGTGGTCCTTGCGTGTGTTGCGCGCGCCACGCCACAGCGTAGCCACCGCCGCAAAGAAGCTGCGCTGACTGACGGTGTGGTAGGGGCAGTCGGCCGGCAGGCCCGCGGTGAGGCGCGCGTGGGCCTTGCCCATGTTGTGATACGGCAGGCCGGGCAGCAGGTGGTGCAGCGCGTGATAGCGCAGGCCCACCGGGAACAGCAGCATCGTGAGCCAGGTCTGGCCGGTGATGTTGATCGAGTCGCCGAACTGTTCCGCCAGTGTCATGCGTTCGCCGTAGTTGCCGTATTTGTGCGCGCCCAGGTTGCGCACCCAGTTTAACCCCAGCGCCACGGCCAGCAGTGCATAGGCTCTGGCCACATGCGTCCAGGTGATCACGCCCTTGGCCAGCAGCACGCCGAGCAGCACCAGCCAGGCGAAGCAAAGCACCTCGACGATCAGCAGGTGGCGCTCATCGGCCTTGGGGAAACGCTTGCGGTAGTAAGGGTTGATCACGCCGGCCGAGGCCGCGGTAAGCAGCCATTCGCGCAGGCCGCGATGGAACCAGGACAGCGGCGCGCCGATGCCGAAGCGCAGCACGGTGAGCACCGGCAGCACCGGTGTCTGCAGGATGTATTTCACCGTTTCCACCGGCGGCGCGGAGGCCAGCGGCAGGTACTCGCCATCCTCCGGCGTGCCGAAGTAGCGCACGCTGTGGTGCTCCACATGGTTCCGGTAGAGGATCCATGGCATCAGCAGCGGGATGCCCATGCCCACATTCCAGACGCGGGCAAACCAGGCGAGTTCGCCATTCCGGAAGTGGATGATCTCGTGGATGAAGGTGCCGGCACGATAGAACACGATGGCCGCACCCAGGAGCGCGAGCCAGGCCAGCGGCTGGCTCAGCGGCGCGGTGAACCAGTACAGCGCCAGGAACCACCCTGCGGAGCAGCTCAGCAGGAAGTCTGTCCAGTAGATGGCCGCCGAGCGGCGCATGAGGTCGGGGACCAGATCGCTGGCCTGGCGGATCCAGGCAGTGGAGCTTTCGGTCCGGGGTTCCGGTGCTGTGTCGGCCGGGATTTCGGCGGCGCGGGCCATGGCGGGTGTCACCTTTTCAAGGATACTTGCCGCACGTCACTGCGACAAGCGGTCAAAAGCGATTCAAATGCCTGAATTTCAAACCTATTTGCACCATCAACCACGTTCACTGAACCACTGCTGAACCATGCGGTGGCGCAGGCAGCTTTCGCATTCGTAAGACGGTTTTCACCTGCCGGACACCGGAAGCGGCGCAACATACGCAATGGCTCATCAAGGGAAACTGCCGGCTGCTGCTGAAACTTCGCTGCGGTGCGCCAGCGCTGGAGGCGTCTCAGTCGGTATGCGCATCGCCTTCCTGTTCAACCACGACCAGCTTCACCAGGTGGCGCACAGCCTGCCAATCGCCCTGGCACTGGCCCGCCGCCCGGACTTCACCGGCGAGATCATCATCGCCACCACCAGTGAGGCGATGGCCACCGAGGTGCTGCGCCTGGGTGCACCGCTGGTGGGCACGCGCATCCAGCATGTGCACCTCGCGCTCAAGCCCTCCTCCCGGCGCATTGCCCGGCTGCTGGGCAGCATCGCACCGGCGGCGAAAGTCCTGGTGTACAAGGACAACCTGGATTTCTTCCGCAGCCTGGATGTGATGGTGGTAGCCGAGAAGACCTCGCTGATCCTGCGACGGGCGCATGGCCTCACCCGGCCGCTGCTGGTGCATACGCGGCACGGCGCGGGGGATCGCGCCATCGGCTTCGACAAGCACAGCGCCGGCTTCGACCATGTGCTGTGTTCGGGCGAGAAGATCCGCCAGCGGCTGATCCGCGATGCGGGCGTGCCCGCCGAAGACATTTCCGTGGTGGGTTACCCGAAGTTCGACATTGCCCAGCCCACCGTGCAGCTCATGCACAATGCGGCGCGCAAGCCCGTGGTGCTGTACAACCCGCACCCTTCGCCCCATTTGTCGTCGTGGTACCGGCACGGGCGCGCCGTGCTCGACTACTTCGTCGACAACGAAGACTACCAGCTCATCTTCGCGCCGCATGTGATGCTGTTCCAGCGCCGCTTCGTGATCTCCATCGACAAGCTGCGCATCGACCGGCCGGGCAAGCTCGACGCCCGCTACCTGCGCTCGCCCAACATCCACATTGACCTCGGCAGCCGCGCCTCCACCGACATGAGCTACACCACCGCCGCTGACATCTACCTCGGCGATGTCAGCAGCCAGGTGTACGAATTCCTGTATCGGCCCCGCCCCTGCCTGTTCCTGAATTCGCACGGCCGCGCCTGGCAGGGCGATCCGAACTTCGCGCACTGGACGGCAGGCCCGGTGATCGACGATCCGGCGAAGCTGGGTCCGGCGCTGCGGCAGGCCATCGACACCCATGCCACGCAGTACCTGCCTGTCCAGGAGGCGCTGCGCGCGGCCTCCTTCGACCTCACCGACACCCCATCCAGCGAGCGGGCGGTAGCGGCGCTGCTGGAATTCATGGACCGCAAGGGCCTGTCGGGCCGCACGAAGGCCGGACTGGCCGCCTGATGCGCATTGCCTACGTCATCAATTCCGTCGAGGGCGGCGGCGCGGCTTCGCCCGTGCCCGCCGTCACGCGCGTGCTGCGCGACCGGGGCGCGACGGTGCGCGTGTTCGCGCTGGCGCGCCGCGATGGCCGCGCCCTGCCGCCCATGGTGGCTGCGGGCCTGGAACCCCTGGTTTATCCCGGCAGCCTGCACAACCATGTGGGCGCGATGCGCTGGCTGGCGCGCGAGACCCGCGCCTGGGGCGCCACGCATCTGTGGACCTCGCTCACCCGCGCCACGCTGATGGGCCTGATCCTCGGGCCGCGCCGCGGCCTGCCCGTGTTCTGCTGGCAGCACGCCGCCTTCCTGAAGACCGGCAATCGCGTGCTGCTGCGGGCGCTGCAGTCGCGTGCCAATACCTGGATCGCCGATTCCTCCCGCGTGGCCACGCTGACGCACGAACGGCTGCATGTCGATGCCGCGCGCCTGATCACCTGGCCCATTTTCGCCGCCGATCCCGACGCACCGGTGGCACGACCCTGGGCGCGCGGGGAACCCCTGCGGCTGGGCAGCCTCGGGCGACTGCATCCGGTGAAGGGCTATGCCGTGCTGATCGAAGCACTCGGCCTGTTGCAGCGGGAAGGATTCCAGCCGCCCGTACCGTTCACCGTGACGCTGGCCGGCGAAGGCGCGCTGCGCGAGGAACTCACATCCGCAGCGCGCACCGCTGGCGTGAACAACATCCAGATGCCCGGGTTCGCGGAGCCGCGGCAGTTCCTCGCCGGACTGCATCTGTACCTGCAGCCTTCCCGATCGGAAGGCTTCTGCATCGCCGCGCACGAGGCCATGGTCGCGGGCCTCCCCGTGCTCGCCTCGGCCGTGGGCGAACTGCCGCAGACCATCCAGCCCGGGATCACCGGCCTTACGGTACCGCCACTGGATCCAGTGGCGCTGGCAGGGGCGCTGCGCCACCTGCTTTCGCACCCGGAATCGCTGCACGCCATGGGCCTCGCGGCCCGCGCGCAGGTGCTGGAGAAATTCTCCCGGCAGCGCTTCGTGGCCGCCGGCGAGGAGTTGTTCAGGCGGATGGCTTCAGCAGCCGCCTGAGGTCGTACCACCAGCCGCGGCCGGTGCGATCCACGCGCTTCACGTCGATCAGCGTCCAGTCGCCGCAGGCGGACAGTGTGTGCATGCCGTCGCGGTAGCGCCCGGCCCAGACCGGCAATGGCAGCGGCGCGCCGCATTCGGCGGCGAATCCGGTTTCATCCAGTCGCGTGATCCACAGTGGCCGCGTTGCCCCGCCGTAGGTGCGCGTGCAGTCCTGCACCGGCAGCAGGATGCGATTGCCCAGGTTCAGCGCCGTGCCGCCCGGACGCGCAGAGGCCCGATCGATGCGCACCGGATTGCCGGGGTGCGGATGCCAGGGCCCTTCGAGCTGCCGCGCCCAGGCTGCATGCAGGTGACCGAAGCGCGTGGCCCTGCTGGTGGCGGGCGAGTACAACAGCCACCAGCGGTCCTCATGCCACAGCGGCGTGGCATCCACCGGAACCGCATCCAGTTCGATGCGCACCGCCGCATGCCAGGACTCGAGCTGCAGGTCGCCGCGATACAGCGTCAATCCGCCGGAGTGATGCGCTTCGGGCAACATCCAGGTCGCGCCCTCGCCTTCGAACACCTGGGGATAGGACAGATGCCAGCGCTCGCGCAGCACGGTGCGCGCTTCCAGCAGCCGGCCATCCGCGCCCAGCGTGTAGCGTTCGATGTAGCCGTGGCGATCGCGGTAGTCGTAGCGTTCGGCAAACACGTGCAGTCCGCCCTCGGGCGCCGGCCAGCCGAAGGGATCGGCCAGGAATTCACCCGGCCCCAGTTCGGGCAGCCAGTGCACGGTGCAGGTGGACAGTGCACCATCGAGCAGCGAGTGCAGCGGCGCGCGTATCGCGCCGCATCGCCAGATGTCCATGCGTCGGGGCATGCGTGGTTACGGAAAGTGGCGGAGAGGGTGGGATTCGAACCCACGGTAGGCTTGCACCTACGCCTGATTTCGAGTCAGGTACATTCGACCACTCTGCCACCTCTCCGCAGTTGCCTGTTCCGGCGTGGTCCCGAAGGGGGCGGTATTCTAGACGGCATGGAACCCGAACGCATCGTCTTCCCGACCGAATATCCCATCAAAGTGGTGGCGCGGGCCTCCGAGGGCCTGCGGGAGCGCATGGATGCGGTCTTCAGCCGCCATTTCGGCGAGTTCGCCCCCGAAAAAGTGACAGAGCGCACCTCGGCCGCCAGCAATTTCGTGGCTCTCACCTACCTGATGTGGGTGACGGCCGAGGACCAGCTTCAGCCCCTGCACCAGGAACTGCGCGCCGCAGACGGGGTCATGCTGGTGCTGTGAGGCCCGCGGCCAGCCAGGCAGCCAGCGCCTCCCCTACCTCGTCCACGCTGCCCGGCACGCCCAGCTCGCGAAGTTGCGTCACCTGCATGCCTGCCATGCCGCAGGGATTGATGCGGGCGAAGGGCGCAAGGTCCATATCCACGTTCAGCGCCAGGCCGTGGTAGCTGGCGCCACGCCGGATGCGCATGCCGACGCTGGCGAGCTTGCTGCCCGCCACATACACACCCGGGGCATCGCGCCGCCCCTCGGCCCGCACGCCATGTGCTGCCACCAGTTCGATGACCGCGCGCTCGAGCCGCATCACCAGGTCGCGTACCCCAAGGCCATTGCGCCTCAGATCGAACAGCACATACATCACGAGCTGCCCCGGTCCGTGGTAGGTCACCTGTCCGCCGCGATCGGTCTGCACCAGCGGGATGTCGCCGGCCGCGAGCACATGCGCGCGGTCGGCCGCCATGCCCAGCGTGAACACCGGGGGATGCTGCAACAGCCAGATTTCGTCTTCGGTGCCGGCGTCGCGCTCGTCGGTGAAGCGCTGCATGGCCTGCCAGGTCGGCAGGTAGTCCACGAGACCGAGGCGGCGGATGATCACCGCGCGGTCGACAGCCCGACGTTGTTGCCCGCCAGCGCCTGCTCGGCGCGATAGCTCGACCGCACCAGCGGACCGGACACGCACTCGCGAAAGCCGCGCGCCAGCCCCGCCTCGCGGTACTGCGCGAACTGCTCCGGCGTCACGTAACGCACCACGGGCAGATGATTCATCGTGGGCCGCAGATACTGGCCCAATGTGAGGATGTCGACATCTGCGGCGCGCAGATCGTCCATGGTCTCGAAAATCTCCGCGTCGGTTTCGCCCAGGCCCAGCAACAGGCTGGTCTTGGTGAGCACCTGCGGCTTGTGCCGTTTCGCGTGCGCCAGAACGTCGATCGACTGTTCATAGCCGGCCCGCGGATCGCGCACCGGATGCGTGAGCCGGCGCACCGTCTCCACGTTCTGCGCGAACACCTGCAGGCCGGAATCGACCACGGTCTCCACGTCGGCCAGCACGCCTGCGAAATCCGGCGTCAGCGCCTCGACGGCGGTCTGTGGACTGGATGCGCGGATGGCGCGCACGCAGGCTGCGAAATGCGCGGCGCCACCATCGGGCAGGTCGTCGCGGTTCACGCTGGTGAGCACGATGTACGACAGCCCCATCAGCGCCACGCTCCTGGCGACATTGGCAGGCTCGTCGGCATCCAGCCAGCCGCGCGGATTGCCGGTGTCCACCGAGCAGAAGCGGCAGGCGCGCGTGCATACGGCCCCCATCAGCATGATGGTGGCGGTGCCGGCATTCCAGCACTCGCCGATGTTCGGACACTTGGCTTCCTCGCACACGGTGGCGAGCTTGTGCGCATGCACGTTGCGGCGGATCTCGGCGTAGCGCTCGCCGCCGCCGGGCTGCACCTTCAGCCAGCGGGGCTTGCCGGTCAGCGGCGCGGCGGGAATGTCAGCGACCGCGCCGTGCGGCTTCTGCCCGTCGCGGATGGCGGTGAAGCCTTGCGGCGTGGTGTATTTCTCGCCGCTGCGCGCCGTGGTGCCGAAGGGCGCGGGCGGCTCGGTCACGACGCGGATGCCCTTGAGGTCCGACATGCGCTCATCCTCCCACGCGCCGCAG
Organism: Steroidobacteraceae bacterium; assembly: GCA_046347045.1. Lineage (GTDB taxonomy): Bacteria > Pseudomonadota > Gammaproteobacteria > Steroidobacterales > Steroidobacteraceae > ZC4RG30. The sequence continues at coordinate 39,796 of JAXMGX010000008.1, read as the reverse complement.
ACGCGCGTCGAGATCGGCCAGGCGTTCGGGGGTGCCCACGTCGATCCACAGGCCATCGTGGCGCTGCCCGCCCAGCCGGCCCGCCTCGCGCGCCTTCACCAGCCAGGGCGCCAGCGGAAAGCGACCCGGCTCGGCAGCGGCGAGCAGCGCCGGATGAAGCAGCGCAATGCCTGAATACGTCAGCTTTTCGCCCTGCTCCGCGGTGATCCGTCCGCCGGCGAGGAGAAAATCGCCCTTGGGATGGTGCGGCGGGTTGGGCACCAGCACGAGCTGCGCCAGATCGCCGGGCGCCAGCCGCAGCGTGCTGAAATCCACATCCGTGTACACATCGCCGTTCACGAGCAGAAAAGGCTCGGGTCCGAGCAGCGGCAGCGCCTGGCGGATGCCGCCACCGGTCTCGAGCGCCGGCCAGGGCTCGCGGCTGTAGTGGATGCGCAGGCCGAAGGCAGCGCCATCGCCCAGTGCCGCGGCAATCTGCTCGCCCAGCCATGAAAGGTTGATCACCACTTCGCCGATGCCGCCGGCGGCAAGGCGCGACAGGTGCCAGGCGATCAGCGGCCTGCCTGCCACGGGCAGCAAGGGCTTGGGCGTGGCGTCGGTGAGCGGCCGCATGCGTTCGCCGCGGCCGGCAGCCAGCAGCATGGCCTTCATGCGCGCGGCGCGGCCAGTGCCCGCGCGTTGGCCTCGGCGAGGCCCGGCACCAGGCGCTCTTCCACGAAGCGCGAGAAAGCCGCAAGTTCCGGATACAGCCCCGCCGCCTCGCGCACGTACTGCAGCGTGCGCGGCAGATCGGCCAGATACCCCGGCTTGCCGTCGCGCCAGTTCAGGCGCGCGAAGATGCCCAGTACCTTGATGTGGCGCTGCAGGCCGATCAGATCGAACCAGCGCAGGAACTGCGCATCGGAATCGCCGGCCAGCCTTCGTCCCTGCGCGCCGCCGGCCAGCAGGTTTGCGCGAAAATCCGCCAGCCAGCCTTCGACGCGCGCGCGCGGCCAGTCGACGTAGCAATCCTTGAGGATGGACGCGAGGTCGTAGCCCACCGGACCACGCAGCGCGTCCTGGAAATCGATGACGCCGGGCGAGCGCGCGGAAGTCATCATGAGATTGCGGGAATGGTAATCGCGGTGCACGAATACCAGCGGCTGCGCCAGCGCTTCGCGCGCCAGCCATTCGAAGGTATCCGCGAGCAGCCGTGCCTCGGCCGCGTCGGGCTCGAACTGCAGGTGCCGGCGGCAGTACCAGTCGGGAAGTAGCTGCATCTCGCGCATCAGCACGGCATGGTCGTAGGCCGGCAGCTGCCGCGAGGCCGTGTCGCCTGCGAGCTGCAGGCGCAGCAGCTCGTCGAGCGCCTCGGCGTACAGCCGCGCGGGGTCCTCCCCCTCGTTCAACGCGGTGAGCATGTGCCGGCTGCCCAGGTCCTCCAGCAGCGCAAAACCGCGCGGCAGGTCCTGCGCATGCACATGCGGCACATGCACTGCGCAACTTTCCAGCAGCCGCGAAACGCGCAGGTACAGGCCGAGGTCCTCGTGTGCCGGCGGCGCGTCCATGGCGATGAAGGTGTCGCCCGCGGCGTTCCACAACCTGAAATAGCGGCGAAAGCTGGCGTCGGCGGAGGCCGGGCGAAGATCCCTGACGGAAAGTCCCAGGTCCCGGGCGAGCCATTCGTGCAGCGTCTGGAAACGGGTATCGGCGGACATCGGGACCGGTGTAAATGCGCCTGGCGCGGGGGACAACGCCATTATAATGCGCCGCTTCATGCGCATGTTCCGCCTCCCGTCACTGTTTGCCGCCGCGCTGCTCATGGGCACCGTGCTGTCGGCCCTCGCCGCCGAGCCAGCCGCCACCGGGCTGGTGCTGCCACGCTGCCCCGACGAGGTCATGGCGGCGCATATCGCCAATCGCCTCGACCCCTCCACCTCGGCCGACGAGCCACTGGAGATCACCGGCATCGCAGATGCACTGCGTGGCGATCGCGAACGCAACGTGGAGCTGTCGGGTCGGCTCGAGGTGAAACAGGGCCAGCGCTCGCTGGCTGCCGACAAGGTGGACATCAGCAGCAACGATGAGCGCATCGCGGTGTCGGGCAAGGTGGAATTCAAGGATCCGCAGCTCATCGTGCGCGGCGATGCGGGTTCGCTCACGCGCGACGAAGCCGACTTCCAGGGTGCACAATTCGAACTGCCCCAGCGCAGCGCGCGCGGCGCCGCGAAATCACTGTCGTTGAACCGGCAGGGCGTGTTGCGCCTCGACGGTGTCAGCTACACCACCTGCCCCGACGGCAGCCCCGACTGGCAGATCCTGGCCGACCGCGTCTCGCTCGATACTGCGCGCAGCATGGGCACCGCACGCGATGCGCGCGTGGAATTCCTCGGCGTGCCACTGCTGCGGCTGCCCATCATCTCCTTCCCCGTGGGAAATGCGCGCAAGACCGGCGTGCTTTTCCCGAGCCTGGGCAGCACCACCAGCAGCGGCGCGCAGCTTTCCGTGCCCTGGTACTGGAACATCGCATCGAACCAGGACATGACGATCACGCCCACCTGGTACACCAGGCGCGGCATCGACCTGGAATCCGAATACCGCCTCCTCACGTCGAATTCGCGCGGCACCATCACCGGCAACCTGCTGCCCAATGACCGTCGCGCGAACAGCACGCGCAGCCGCGTGAAGCTCGACACGCTCACCGAATTGCCCCATGGCCTGCGGCTCACGCTGGGCGCCGAGAACGTCAGTGACGCGCAGTACTTCGAGGATTTCTACCAGGGCGCCGATGGCTCGAGCATCGCCTTCCTGCCGCGCAGCGCGCATCTGTCGTATCGCGGCGATCATCTCGATGCCGGTGTGCTGGCGCGCAATTACCAGACACTGGACCAGGCGCTGCCGCAATACGACCGCCCCTACACCGAGGCGCCACGGCTGTACGCGCGCGGCAACTGGCGCCTGCCGGGTGCGCTGCCGCTGGTATATGGCTTCGACACCGAGGCCACGGATTTTCGCCGCAGCGAGGCGCCGGAAGGCTGGCGTGTCGATGCCGCGCCGCGCCTGATGCTCGACTACACCGGCCCCGGCTACTTTGTGCGCCCCGCCGTCGCGATGGAGGGCACCTGGTACCGGCTGCGCGGCGTCGCGTCGAATGTGGATGCCAACCCGGATCGCATGCTGCCCATCGCAAGCCTCGATGCCGGCCTGCAGTTCGAGCGTGGCAATGGCAGCCGCGGCCAGCGGCGGATCACGCTCGAACCGCGTCTGATGTACCTGTACGTGCCGTACCGGGCGCAGGACGACCTGCCGCTGTTCGACACCGGCGATCCGGATCTCAACTCCATCCAGCTCTTCCGCAGCAACCGCTACGTGGGTCTGGATCGCATCAGCGACGCCAACCAGATTTCGGCGGGCGTCACCACGCAGCTCTACAGCAGCCAGAGCGGCGCGCGATTCCTGTCGACGACGGTGGGACAAACCTTCTACTTCCGCACGCCGCAGGTGCGCCTGCCCGATGAGCCCGTCACCACCCGCAATGCTTCGGATCTGATCGCGCAGGTGGAGCTGCAGGCATTCAAGAACTGGAACCTGTCGATGGGCGTCCAGTGGGACCACCAGGCCGAGCAGGCGCGGCGCTCCGAAGTGCACCTGCGCTACCAGCCCGCGCCGCAGAGCGTGATCAACCTTGGCTATCGCTATCAGCGCGACCGGCTGGGCCAGGCCGATGCCTCGGCGGCCTGGCCCATTTCAGACCATTGGCGGCTGTATGGCCGCTCCCTGTATTCACTTCGCGACAGCAAGGCCATCGAGAACTTCGCCGGCTTCGAATACGACAGTTGCTGCTGGCGCCTGCGTGCCGTGGCCCGCGATTACGTCAGTCGCCGTTCAGGCGATCGCGACCGCAGCATCTACCTGCAGCTGGAACTCAAGGGACTTTCCAGTGTCGGACAAGCTGCGGATGCTTTCCTGGAAAAGGCCATTCGCGGATACTCTGCGAGCTCGCGTCGTCGTTGACGCCCTACCCGTTCACCCAAGGATTTTGCATGGTTCGCCCCGTTTTGGCTGCTCTCGCCCTGCTGCTGGCCGGTGCCGCCTCCGCTGCGGATGCGCCTGCGCCCGCCAAGGCCGGCATCCCGCCCGGCGCGCCGCCCCCGCCTGCCGCGGCACCCGCAACGCCGGCGACCCCGGCGGCCGAGCCCGTGAAGACGGGCAAGCTGCTCGACCGCGTGGTGGCCATCGTCAACGACGGCGTGGTCACGCAGAGCGACCTCGACGAGCAGACGGCCATGATCACCGAGCGGCTGAAGGAACAGAAGACCCAGCTCCCGCCGGCGGACGTGCTGCGCAAGCAGGTGCTCGACCGGCTGGTGGTGCAGGAGGTGCAGTTCCAGCGCGCGGAGCGCATTGGCCTGAAGGTCAGCGACGAGCAGGTGAACAGCGCGCTGTCCGACATCGCGCAGCGCAATGGCATCGCGCTGTCGCAGTTGCCGGCCGCACTGGCGCAACAGGGACAGGATTTCGCGGGTTTCCGCGACAACATCCGCAAGGAGATCACGCTGCAGATGCTTCGCCAGCGTGACGTGCTCAGCAAGATCAGCGTCACGCCGCGCGAACTCGAACAGTTCATCGAGCGCCTGAAGAAGCTGCCCTCGGCCAAGGACGAATACAACCTCGCGCACATCCTGCTGGCCATCCCGCCGGATGCGACGCAGGCGCAGGTGGATGAAATCGCCAAGAAGGCGCAGGACATCTACGAGCGCTCGAAGACCGAGGACTTCTCGCGCCTGGCCGTGGCCTATTCCAACAGCCAGACCGCGCTCGAAGGCGGCGCGCTGGGCTGGCGCAAGGGGCCCGAGTTGCCCACGGTGCTGGCCGAAGTGGTGGTGTCGCTGAAGCCCGGCGAAGTCAGCAAGCCGCTGGCCACGCCCAACGGCTTCCATCTGGTGAAACTCGTGGGCATCCGCAGCACCGAAGGCAGCCCCATCCAGGACCAGACCCACGCGCGTCACATCCTGATGAAGCCCAACGCGCTGCAGGACGACGCCACGGTCAAGCAGAAGCTGTCCAACATCCGCGAGCGCATCCTGAAGGGCGAGGACTTCGCGGCCTTCGCCTCGAGCATGTCGGAGGATTCCGGCTCCGCCGTCAACGGCGGCGACGTGGGCTGGAACGGCCCGGGCACCTTCGTGCCCGAGTTCGAAAGCACGCTCGCCAGCCTCAAGGTGAACGAGATCTCCGAACCCTTCCACACGCAGTTCGGCTGGCACATCGTGCAGCTGCTGGGTCGCCGGCAGTTCGATACCACCGAGGAATCGCTGCGCCAGCGCGCCTTCGGCCAGCTTCGCGAGAGCAAGGCCGACGAGGAAACCGAGCTGTGGCTGCGTCGCCTGCGTGACGAGGCCTTCGTCGACACGGATCTCTGATCCCGCGATGAGCCGGCCGCGCCTGGCGCTGACCTGCGGGGAACCGGCCGGCATCGGCCCTGACCTGTGCGTGATGATCGGCGCGGCCCTGACCGCGCTGGACATCGACTGCCAGGTCGAATGCCTGGCCGATGAATCGCTGCTGCGCGGTCGCGCCGCGCAACTGGGCGTCCCCTGGCCTGCCCACTCGGCCTTCCGAGTTCGCCACGTGCCTCTGGCCGCGCCCGTGGTGCCGGGGCGGCTCGATGCACGCAATGCGCGCTGGGTGCTGTCGCTGCTCGATGCGGCGCTCGCCGGCTGCCGCAGCGGCGAGTACCAGGCCATGGTCACCGCACCGGTGCAGAAAAGCGTCATCAACGATGCCGGCATCGCCTTCACCGGCCACACCGAATACCTCGCCCAGCACTGCGGCGCAAAGCGGCCGGTGATGCTGCTGGCCGCAGGTTCGCTGCGCGTGGCACTGGCCACGACACATCTGCCGCTGGCGGCGGTGAGCCGCGCCATCACGGGCGCCTTGCTGGATGAAACCCTCGACATCATCCATCACGACCTCACGGCCTTCTGGGGCATCGCCGCGCCGCGCATCGGCGTCACGGGACTGAATCCACATGCCGGCGAAGGCGGTCACCTGGGACGGGAGGACATCGACATCATCGCGCCCGCCATTGCGCGAGCGTCGGCGCGCGGTATCCGCGCCACCGGTCCGTGGCCGGCCGACACGCTGTTCACGCCGCGGCAGCTCGCGCAGTTCGACGTGGTACTGGCCATGTACCATGACCAGGGACTGCCGGTGCTCAAGCACGCGGGCTTCGGCAATGCGGTGAATGTCACATTGGGCCTGCCGTTGATCCGCACTTCGGTGGATCACGGCACGGCGCTCGATCTGGCCGGTACCGGCCGCGCCGAGGATGGCAGCCTGAAAGCCGCCATCCAGCTCGCCGCGCAACTGGTGCACTCGCGTACCGCCACTTCGGGCGCGCGGGTTGCGCCGCAAGCGCGGTGATGGCGCGATGAAGGCAGTCCGCAAGCGCTTCGGCCAGCATTTCCTGCACGATCCGGCCGTGCTGCAGCGGATCGTGCAGGCCGTGGACCCGCGTCCGGGCGAACACATCGTGGAGATCGGCCCCGGCCCGGGGGCGCTGACGGCGCTGCTGCTCGAACGCGCCGGCCGCATCGATGCGGTGGAAATCGACCGCGACCTCGCCGGTGAGCTTCGCACGCGCTGGCCCGATGCACTGATGCTGCATGTCGGCGATGCGCTGAAGTTCGACTTCGCCGCGCTGGCGCGCGAGCGCGGCGGTCCGCTGCGCATTGTCGGCAACCTGCCCTACAACATCTCCACGCCGCTGCTGTTCCACCTGCTTGACGCGGTGGACGACGTGCAGGACCTGCACGTGATGCTGCAGAAGGAAGTGATCGACCGCATGGCCGCGGCGCCCGGCTCGGACGACTACGGCCGACTCACCGTGATGCTGGCGCCGCGGCTCGAGGTACAGTGGCTGTTCGACGTGGGGCCTGGCGCCTTCCAGCCGCCGCCGCGCGTCTGGTCGGCGGTGGCGCGCCTCAGAGTGCGGCCGCAACCACTGTTCCCGGTGGGTGAAGCCTATGGCCGCGTGGTGGCGGCCGCGTTCTCGCAGCGGCGCAAGACCCTGCGGAACAGCCTTCGCGGCCTCGTCCCACCCGAAGCCTGGGCGGCCACCGGCATCGATCCGGGTGCGCGACCCGAAGTATTGGCACCGGCGCAGTTCGCGGCGCTGGCGGCGCTTGCGCCGCATCACGCGCTGTGATTTCTTTGTGGCATGAGTACCTACAAGAACATCCTCGCCGTGGTGGACCTCGGTCCCGACAGCCTGGCGGTGGCCCGCCGCGCCCGCGAACTGTGTGCAGGCACCGACGCGCGGCTCACGCTGCTGCACGTGGTGGAGTACGTGCCAGCCGAACCCCTCAGCGATGCGCTGCTGCCTACGGTGCAGATCGAGGCCGAGCTGCTGGAACGCGGCCGTGAGCGCCTTGCGGCGCTGGCTGCCGAACTGTCTCCACCCGCCTCGCGCTTCGAGGTGACCACCGGCAACGTCAAAGCCGAGATCACCCGCTTTGCCCGCGATGGCCAGCACGACCTCATCGTCATCGGCAGCCACGAGCGCCATGGCCTGTCCATCCTCGTCAACCTCACCGAAGACACCGTGCTGCATGCCGCGCCCTGCGACGTGCTGGCGGTGAGGCTTGCGGGGAGCCGCAACGCACCGTGAACCATCGCATTCGCGTCGACGTGGAAACCAACTACCTTCCGGATCAGTCCGATCCAGACGGCCGCCGGTTCGTGTTCGCCTACACCATCACCATCCGCAACGAGGGCGATGAAGCGGCGAAGCTGCTGCGGCGTCACTGGGTGATCACCGATGCCGATGGCAAGGTGCAGGAAGTGCATGGCGACGGCGTGGTGGGCGAACAGCCGCACCTGAAGCCGGGCCAGGGCTTCCGCTACTCCAGCGGCGCCATCCTCGAGACGCCGGTGGGCTCCATGCAGGGCAGCTATTCCATGCAGGGCGATGACGGCGCGCAGTTCGACACGCCCATCGCCCCCTTCCGGCTCGCCATGCCGGGCATCCTGCACTAGGGCTGCCTTGCCCCGCTACGCCATCGGTGATGTCCAGGGCTGCCTTGCGCCTCTGCAGCAGCTGCTGCGCAAGCTGCGCTTCAAGTCCGATCGCGACGAACTGATCTTCGCCGGCGACCTGGTGAACCGCGGCCCGGATTCGCTGGGCGTGCTGCGCCTGGTGCGCGACCTGGGCGACAACGCCCGCACCGTGCTCGGCAATCACGATCTGCACCTGCTTGCCCATCACTTCGATCCCGCGCGCCCGATGAAGCGGGGCGACACGCTGGATGAGGTGCTGCGCGCGCCCGACCGCGAGGACCTGCTCGACTGGCTGCTGGCGCGGCCGCTGCTGATTCGCGATGCGGGTGCCAGCGACGTGATCGTGCATGCCGGCCTCGTGCCACAGTGGAGCATCGCCGAGGCCGCGGCGCTGGCCGCGCAGACCGAACGGGCGCTGCGCGCCAAACCCCGCGAGTTCCTCGCGCGCATGTACGGCAATCAGCCCGATCGCTGGCGCGAGGACCTTCCCGCCGAAGACCGCCAGCGTTTCACCGTCAACGTGCTCACCCGGCTGCGCTACTGCAGCGCCGACGGCACCATCAATCTGAAGCTCAAGGAATCCCCCGAGCGTGCGCCACCGCCCTGGCTGCCCTGGTTCGCCCATGCGGGCCGCGCCAGCGCCGGCGTGCGCGTGGTGTTCGGCCACTGGTCGACGCTGGGCCTGCTGCGCGAGCCCAACCTGCTGTCGCTGGATACGGGTTGTGTCTGGGGCGGCACGCTGACGGCCGTGAACCTGGACGACGGCGGCGCTCCGCCCGTGCAGGTGCCCTGCCAGGCCTGCCAGCAGCCCGGCGCGGACTGAAGCCGGTGCGGTATCATCCGGACTCCCTGCAACAGCGCGGAGTTCCATGAACATCTCGATGCACAACGCCTCGGTGGGCGTTTACCTGAAGATCCTCGGCAACCTCAACATCATGCTCGACAAGGCCGAGAAGTGGACGACCGAGCGCAAGATCGAGCCGAGCGCCATTCTGCTCGCGCGACTCGCACCCGACATGTTCACCTTCACGCGGCAGGTGCAGATCGCCACCGACATGGCCAAGGGCACGGCCGCGCGGCTGGCGGGCCTGGAGCCGCCCCGCTACGAGGACAACGAAGCCAGCTTCGCCGACCTCAAGGCGCGCGTGGCGAAGACCATCGCCTTCCTCGAGTCGCTGAAGGCCGAATCGTTCATCGGCTCCGAAACCCGCGCCATCACGCTCAAGCTGGGTCCGCCCGGCAACCAGCGCGAGATGAATTTCCAGGGACTGGATTACCTGCAGGGCTTCGGCACGCCGAACGTGTATTTCCATTTCTCGATGGTCTATGCGCTGCTGCGCCACAACGGCCTCGACATCGGCAAGCGCGACTACACAGGCTGACAACGCGGGGTGGCCATGAATCATTCCCATCGAATCGCATTGCTGGGATCCCTCGCCGGGCTGCTGACCACCGCCGCCGCCACATCCTTCGCGGCCGAGATGCCCACCCCGGCCGGGAAGGAAAAGTGCTACGGCATTGCGCTCAAGGGCAAGAACGACTGCGCCGCCGGGCCGGGCACCACCTGTTCGGGCACCTCCAAGGTGGATTACCAGGGCAATGCATGGAAGCTGGTTCCCACGGGAACCTGCACCACGCTGAAGCTCCCCGGCAATCGCAGCGGCTCGCTGTCGGCGCAGAACCGCGACCTGCCCAAGCCCTGAAGTCCTGCAAGGCGCGGGATGCTCAACCGTCCGGCGTCGTTCACACCCGCCCTGCCCGCCGGGACGGGTGTGGGCCTCAAGGCCGCGCACTACGCGGCAGCGCTGGCCGAATCGCGCCGGCCCGCATTCCTCGAAGTCCACGCTGAAAACTACCTGCATGCCGGCGGACCGGCCCACCGCTACCTTGAAAGCCTTCGACGCGATCATCCGCTGTCGATCCATGGCGTGGGTCTGTCGCTGGGCGGCCCGGAGCCGCCTTCACGCGGCGACCTGGACGCGCGTCGTGCGCTGATCGACCGCTACGAGGCGAACTGCTTCTCCGAACATCTGGCCTGGAGCGGACTGCCAGGCCAATACCTCAACGACCTGCTGCCGCTGGCCTACACCGGCGAATCCCGGGACCGCGTGGTGAACCATGTCGATGCCACCCAGCAGGCGCTTGGCCGTCGCATCCTGATCGAAAATCCCGCCACCTGCATCACCTTTGCCAGCAGCACCCTCAGCGAACCACAGTTCATCGCCGAGATCGTGCGTCGCTGCGGCTGCGGACTGCTGCTGGACGTGAACAACATCGTGGTCAGCGCCATCAACCATGGATTCGACCCGCTGGAATATCTTCGCGCGCTGCCGCTCGATGCGGTGGAGGAGGTTCACCTGGCCGGACACACGCTCACGACCGACCGGCATGGCGTGCCACTGGCCATCGACACGCATGACGGGCCGGTGCAGCAGACCACGTGGCAGCTATTCGATTGCGCGCTGCGCCTCACGGGCCGCCTGCCGGTGCTGATCGAATGGGATGCGCGGCTGCCGGAGTGGAGCGTGCTGCTGCAACAGGCCCGCATGGCCAATGCCGCCATGGATGCGATGACGCCGGGAACACTGCATGCGCGCGGCTGACTATGCACACTTCGTCGAGGCCCTGTGCAAGGCGGACCTTGCACCGCCGGAGGACATCCGCGCGCCGGCCGCCGCAAGCCTCGCCGACCGCTTCGCCATCCACCGCAACAACATTCACGTGAGCCTCGTCGACTCGCTGGTCGAGGGATTTGCCCTGGTGCACGCCCATGTGGGCGACGAGTTCTTCCGTGCCATGGCCCGGGCGCACGTGCAGCAGCACAAGCCCCGCTCGCCGCAGCTCCTCGCCCACGGCGAGGACTTCCCGGCATTCATTGCCGGATTCGCGCCGGCCGCCTCACTGCCGTGGCTGCCGGACCTCGCGCGACTGGAGCTGGCCTGGTCGGCAAGCTGGGCCGCCGCCGATGCCGACACCCTGAAGCTCGCGGCACTGAAGGATTTCAGAGCCGCAGCCCTGGCGCAATCCAGCGTGCAGATGCATCCGGCCGCGCGTTTGCTGAGGTCGGAATGGCCCGTGGCCGACCTGTGGGAGCTGCATCGATCGCCAGCACCCGACCTGTCCGGCATCGAGTGGCAGCCGCAGAGCGTGCTGCTCACGCGCCCGGAGTCGCAGGTCCTTCTGCAGCGCCTCGACGAGGCCGCCGCGGATTTCACGGCCGCGCTGTTCGCCGGAAAGAGCATTGCGGACTCGGCGGCACTGGCGCCGCAGATCGACGCCGGCGCGCTGCTCGCGAAGTTGCTGGCGGACGGTGCGATCCAGGCAATGCGGCAGTGATTCAGACCCGCGCTTTCGAGCCCGGGGCGATGGTCTGCGGTGCACGGTTCAGTGCCTCCATCGCAAACCCCGCCGCTGCCTTGTAGTCGGCCATGAAGGCATTGCGTTCAGCGGGCGGAATCACTGCGTCGACATCATCGAACACACCACCGCATCGCTCATCCACCAGGTTCAGCAGACCGAAGGGACCCGCACCGCGATTGCGCAGGATGAGCTTCGACACCGGGCCGCACAGGCGCGCGTCGTAGGCCGCCAGCGCCGCAGGCGTTGCGCCGTGCGCGCACATCGAGGCACCAAGCACGCGCGCATCGATGATGGCCTGGCTCGCGCCATTCGAACCGGTGGGATACATGGCGTGCGCTGCATCACCCAGCAGCGCCACGGGTCCGTCGACCCAGGTGGGGACGGGATCGCGGTCGATCATCGGATTCTCGAAGGCCACCGCACCCGCGCGGATCAGCGCCGGCACGTCCAGCCAGTCCCAGGTCCAGTCCGCGAAATGCTGCAGGAAGGATTCCACGGGCACCTGCCGGAACCAGCCGGAGAGCTGCTTCTCGTCGGCCTTGTCATGGGTGACCTCGGCGATCCAGTTGATCAGCGCGAGGCCCGTCTTCGGATCGGGATGCGAGATGGGATAGAACACGATCCGGTGCCGGTGCGTGCCCAGGCCGACGAACGACGCGCCGCTGCGGATGGGCTTCGCCCAGGTGACGCCGCGCCACATGATGGCGCCGCCCCAGTGGATGGGTGGCTGCGCGGGATGCATCTGCGCGCGCACCGCGGAATGGATGCCATCGGCGCCGATCAGCAGCGAGGCGGGCTGCGTGCTGCGCGACCCATCGGCATGGGCGATGTCCACCAGCACGCCACCGTCGGCCTGCTTCCGATAGCCGGCGACGCGCGCGCCCATGTGCACGGCGTCCTGTCCCAGCCGTTCCACCACCTTGCGATACAGCAGCATCTGCAGCTCGCCACGATGCACGGCGTACTGCTCCCAGTGGTAGCCGGCAAGGCGACCGCGCGTCTCCGAATAGATGTCATTGCCGTTCAGGCCCACCAGTGCCCACTCCCGGGCCGGCACGCCCACATCATCCAGTTCGGCCTCGGTGATGCCGAGATCGAGCAGCTCGCGCACCGCGTTGGGCTGCAGGTTGATGCCCACACCCAGCGGTTTCATCTCACGCACGGATTCCAGCACCACGCAGGGCACGCCGATCTGGTGGAGCGTGAGCGCGGTGGTCAGGCCACCGATGCCGCCTCCCGCGATGACTACAGGATGTTGCGACATGAAGGTGAGTATCCCCGGATGGAAAAAAAAGCCCGGCCAACGCGATTGGCCGGGCCTTGCAGCCTCGAGGCGCTAGAACAGGCCTTCGATCTGCCCCTGTGCATTGAGCTTGATCGAATTCGCCGACGGCACCTTCGGCAACCCCGGCATCGTCATGATGTCGCCGCAGATGACGACGATGAACTCGGCACCTGCCGACAGGCGCACCTCGCGCACCGGCAGCACATGGCCCGTGGGCGCGCCCTTCGCGTTCGGGTCAGTCGAGAAGCTGTACTGCGTCTTCGCGATGCACACCGGATAATTGCCGAAGCCCGCATCCTGGAACTCCTTGAACAGTTCCCTGGCCTTCGGATCGAGCGCGATGTCGTCGGCGCGATAGATTTCCCTGGCAATGGTGCGCACCTTCTCGACCAGCGGCAGCTCGTCGGCATACAGCGGCTTGTACTTGGCCTTGCCGCTTTCGGCGATCTTCACCACTTCATGCGCGAGCTCGATGGTGCCCTTCGAGCCATCGGCCCAGTGCGAGCACAGGATGGCCTTCGAACCCACGCCGGCGCACAGTTCCTTGATCAGGTTGTGCTCGGCATCGGTGTCGGCGATGAACTTGTTGATGGCCACCACCGCCGGCAGCCCGAACTTGGCGACGTTCTGCAGATGCCGCTCGAGGTTCGCGAAGCCCTTCTTCAGCGCGGCGAGGTCTTCCTTGCCGAGCTGGTCCTTCGCGACGCCGCCGTGCATCTTCAGCGCGCGCACGGTGGCAACGATCACCACCGCATCGGGGGCAAGGCCCGCCTTGCGGCACTTGATGTCGAGGAACTTCTCGGCGCCCAGGTCGGCGCCAAAGCCGGCCTCCGTCACCGTGTATTCGCCCAGCCGCAGACCGGTCTGCGTGGCCATCACCGAGTTGCAACCATGCGCAATGTTGGCGAACGGACCGCCGTGCACGAAGGCCGGATTGCCTTCCAGCGTCTGCACCAGGTTCGGCGACAGCGCATCGCGCAGCAGCACGGCCATGGCGCCGTCTGCCATCAGGTCGCGGGCGCGGATGGGCTTCTTGTCGCGCGTGCGGGCAACGATGATGTTGCCCAGGCGGCGCGTCAGGTCGTCCAGATCGGTGGCCAGGCAGAAGATGGCCATCACTTCGGAGGCCACGACGATGTCGAAGCCGTCTTCGCGCGGATAGCCATTGCCGGGGCCGCCCAGCGAGTTGGTGATCTGGCGCAGCGCGCGATCGTTCATGTCGACGACGCGCTTCCAGGTGACGCGGCGCACGTCGATGCCCAGCTCGTTGCCCCAGTACACGTGGTTGTCGACCATCGCCGCCAGCAGGTTGTTGGCCGCCGCGATGGCGTGGAAGTCGCCGGTGAAGTGCAGGTTGATGTCCTCCATCGGGACCACCTGCGCATAGCCGCCGCCGGCCGCGCCACCCTTCATGCCGAAGCAGGGCCCCAGCGAGGGTTCGCGCAGACAGATCACCGCCTTCTTGCCGATGGCGTTCAGGCCATCGCCCAGGCCCACGGTGGTCGTGGTCTTGCCCTCGCCCGCGGGCGTCGGGTTGATGGCGGTGACCAGGATGAGCTTGCCGGGCTTGCGCTTGCCGATGTCCTTCACGGCATCCAGCGACAGCTTGGCCTTGTAGGGACCGTACTGCAGCAACTGGTCGCGGGTGATCCCGATCTTCGCAGCCACGTTTTCAATGGGCTGCATCCTGGCCTGGCGTGCGATCTCGATGTCACTCAGGGGCATGGCAATAACCTTGGTTTGAATTAGAGGGTTGACCCCAAGGCAAGCCGCTCGAAGGCCCCCTGGGATCGGCGGGCAATCATGTCCGAAAGACCCCTTTCATGCCAGCAATCCGGCAAAATCCGCATCCGGACGCATGCCCAAGGCAGAGCATGCCCACGGCAGCTTTTCACTTATCCGGGAACACTCATGGGTCGCATTTTTGAAGTCCGCAAGCACACGATGTTCGCGCGCTGGAATCGCATGGCGAAGCAGTTCGCCAAGATCGGCAAGGACATCACCATCGCCGTGAAGTCCGGCGGTTCCGACCCCAACAGCAATCCCGCGCTGCGCCGCGTCATCCAGAATGCCCGCGCGGTGAACATGCCCAAGGACAAGGTCGACGCCGCCATCAAGCGCGCCACCGGCCGCGATGCCACCAACTACTCCGAGGTGATCTACGAAGGCTATGCGCCACATGGCATCGCGGTGCTGGTGGAAACCGCCACCGACAATCCCACGCGCACCGTGGCCAATGTGCGCAGCATCTTCACCAAGTTCGACGGCAACCTCGCAAGCTCGGGCAGCGTCAGCTTCATGTTCCGCAAGCTGGGCGTTTTCCGGCTGAACCCGGAAGGCATCAACCAGGACGACCTGGAGCTCTACCTGATGGACCACGGCCTCGACGAAATGGGCGAAGGCACCGGCGAGAAGGGCGAACCGCAGATCGTGGTGCGCTGTGCTTTCGACGATTTCGGCCAAGTGCAGAAGGCGCTGGAAGACCGCGGCATCACGCCGCTGTCGGCCGAGCATGAGTTCCTCTGCAATACACCGATCACGCTGCCGGACGACCAGGCCACCGAAGTCATGACCTTGCTGGACAAGCTGGAGCAGGACGATGACGTACAGAATGTCTATCACACGCTTGCGTGACGCGCTGCCGCCGATCGCGCTGCTCGCGCTGCTGGCCGGCTGCGCGGCCGACAGCGGTCCACCGCGCACCGAAAGCCGCAGCATCGGCAACTTCCACGCCATCGAACTGCGCGGCGCCGCGCAGATGGACGTGGAGGTGGGCAAGGGCCCGGGGCTGAGCATCACCGGCAGCGAGCAGGTGCTGCAGGCCACCGGCACCGAAGTACGCGACGGAGTGCTGGTGGTGCAGGTGCGCGAACGCCGCTGGTTCCAGCGCGGCCCGGCCGCCCGGATCTCGGTGCAGGCCCCGACCCTCGATGGCGTGAACATCAACGGCGCGGGCGATTTCAACCTGCATGACGTGACCGGCGAGAAACTCGACATCAGCGTGCAGGGCGCCGGCAGCATCGAGGCGAACGGCACCATCGGCCGGTTGACTGCGCACATCGATGGCGCGGGCAGCGCCGATCTCAGCCGGCTTGCCGCCACCGACGCCGACGTGGCCGTGAACGGCGCCGGCAGTCTCGATCTTCAGGTCTCCGGCACACTCAATGCCGAAGTCAACGGCGTGGGCTCCATCACCTACGCGGGCAATCCGCAGCGTGTGGTCCCCACCCTGCATGGCGTCGGCAGCATTTCGCCTGCCGGAGGAAAGAAATAGAACTGCCCGCCATGAGGATTACTGCCGGGAGGCTGGGCTAGAATCTTCCGCATGTCGTGCAAGAAACTCGCCCTCACCCTGCCGCTGCTGCTCACTGGCACCCTTCAGGCTGCCGAAGCGCAGCCGGAACTTGAAACCATCGATGTCAGTGCCACTCGCCTGCGGACCGTGGCCGATGTGGATGTGCCGGCCTCGGTCAGCACCATCGAACTCGGCGCCGACAGCAACCGATCGCAGACCAGCGCCACCGAACTGCTGGCCGGCATCCCCGGCGTCACCGCGCTCGACCGCCAGAACTATGCGCAGGACACGCAGCTTTCCATCCGCGGCTATGGCGCGCGCGCCACCTTCGGCGTGCGCGGCATCCGGTTGTATGCCGATGGCGTACCGGCCACCATGCCCGATGGCCAGGGTCAGCTCTCGCACTTCGGCACGCTGGGTGCCGACCGCATCCAGGTGATGCGCGGGCCGTTCTCGGCGCTGTACGGCAATTCCTCAGGTGGCGTAGTGCAGATGTGGAGCCGCGCTGGCCAGGCCGATGGCCCCTCGCGGCTGCGCGGCACCTACGGCAGCTTCGATTCGCGCACCTTGGGCGCGCAGACGCTGGGCGCACTGGGCCCTGTGGACTACAACCTTTCTGCCTCGCGCTTCGACACCGATGGCTATCGCGACCACAGCGCGGCACGACGCGACTCCGTCAACGCCAGGCTGGGTTTCGACATCGGCGCCACGCGCCAGTTGATCATCGTGGGCAACTATCTCGACATTCCCGAAGCACAGGATCCGCTGGGACTCACGCGCGCCGACTGGAATGCCAATCCGCGCCAGGTGGTGCCCGTGGCGATCCAGTTCAACACGCGCAAGAGCGTGGAACAGTTGCAGGGTGGCGTGGTGTTCCAGCAGCGCATCGGCGAGGCACAGACGCTGCATGTGATGGGCTACACCGGCAACCGCAAGGCGTACCAGGTGCTGGGCATTCCCACCGCGGCGCAGAATGCCGCCTCGCATGCCGGTGGCGTGGTCGACCTCGACACCGACTACCGCGGCGCCGACGTGCGCTGGTCCATCGAAGGCAGCCTCGCCGGTCGCGCCTTCGAATTCACCGCCGGCATCAATGCCGACGCGCAGCGCCAGCTTCGCCGCGGCTACCAGAACTTCATCGGCAGCACCTTCGGCGTGCAGGGCGCGCTGCGCCGCGATGAAACCGACGATGCCAGCAACTCCGACCAGTTCGCGCAGTTCTGGTGGCAGTTCACGCCACGCTGGTCGGTGCTGGCCGGCGTACGGCGCAGCGATGTGCACTTCGAGGCTACCGATCGTTACATCGTCACGGGCAATGGCAATGACAGCGGCGCCCGGCGCTACACCGACAGCATGCCGGTGGCGGGCCTGATGTTCCGACCCACCGATTCGCTGCGGCTGTACGTGTCGGCTGGCCAGGGCTTCGAAACGCCCACCCTCAACGAGATCAGTTATCGCGCCAACGGCCAGCCGGGCCTGGCACTGAATCTCGACCCGGCCCGCAGCGACAACTACGAACTGGGCATGAAGTGGCATCCGGCCAATGGCGCACAACTCGAGGCTGCGCTGTTCCGCGCCGCCACGCGCAACGAGCTGGCCGTGGCCCGCAACACCGGCGGTCGCAGCAGCTACCAGAACATCGACCGCACGCGCCGCCAGGGCTTCGAGGTCTCGGCCGACGTGCCGCTGCCGCACGCGCTGCATTTGTCGGCCAGCTTCACTGCGGTCAGCGCGCAGTTCCGCTCCGGCTTCCTGGTCTGCGTGGTGGCCGGCTGCACCGTGCCCAATGTCGCAGTGGCAGCGGGTTCACGCATTCCCGGCGTGGCAAAGCGCCAGGGCGAGCTACGGCTGGAATGGAAGCCCGCCGGCTGGTCTGCTGCAGTGGAGCTCACGGGCATCAGTTCGCTCGTGGCAAATGACACCGGCAGGGATTCGGCGCCCGGCCATGGGCTGGTGAATCTCGAGGCGGGCCACGACCTGACCTTCGGCCGCGCGACGGTGCGCGCCTTCGCGCGCGTCGACAACCTGCTCGACAAGCGCTACATCGGTTCCGTGATCGTCAATGAAGGCAACCAGCGCTTCTACGAAAGCGGCACCGAACGTTCGGCGATGCTGGGCTTCCAGTGGCAGTGGCGCTGAGCGCCACTGCCAGCCACGCGCAATCTTCCGCCCTAGAAATCCGCCCTGGCCCCCCAGCGCAGCCTGAGGGCCATGGTCGATTTGTCGTAGGTCGCGGCCGGCAGCACCGCAGTAACAACCCCGTTGCCCGCCGCCACCGGCAGCAGCACGCGCTGGGCGCCCTGCACTTCCAGCTCTTCGAAGCGACCGGGCAGCATGCGCATGGCTACTCGTACCGGCCAGGTGCGGGACGGATCGCGAATCAGACGCAACTCTCCGCTGCCGGCCACGGCGGTGAGATCGATCACCAGCGTGTTGCGCTCCCAGAACTGCAGCACCGACGATCCGGCGGCAGCTTCCACGGCCAGTTCCTGCACCGGCGCGGGCGCAGCCGCCTTTGCGCGGCCGAAGGGCCAGTGGGATTTCACGGTGGCGCAGCCACTGGAGGCCAGGAGCCCCGCAGCCACGAGGATGATGGCGCGATTGCGATGCATGGAAGCCTCTACAATGCCGAAGTGCACAGCATGACCCAAAGGCCACCCCATGCTCCAGCCCTTTGACTTCAGAAAGTGGATCGAATCACACCGGCACCTGCTGAAGCCGCCAGTGGGCAACAAGCAACTGTATCCAGTTGGCGACTTCATCATCATGGTTGTCGGCGGGCCCAATGCCCGCAGCGATTTCCATGTGGACCCCGGCGAAGAATTCTTCTACCAGTTGCAGGGCGACATGCTGCTGCGCACGGTGCAGGAAGGCCGCATCGTCGACATGCCCATCCGCGAGGGCGAGGTGTTCCTGCTGCCCGCCGGCCTGCCGCACTCCCCGCAGCGTTTCCCCGACACCGTGGGCCTGGTCATCGAACGGCGCCGCCATGCCGGCGAGCGCGACGGGCTGCAGTGGTACTGCGAGAACTGCCACCAGAAGCTGTATGAAGAATTCTTCGAGCTGACGAACATCGAGACACAGTTCGGACCGGTGTTCCAGCGCTTCTACGACAGCGTGGAACACCGCACCTGCAGGCACTGCGGCACCGTGTCGCCGGTACCGGCCAATCGCAAGCGCGGCTGACATGGGCTTGGCGCCCGCAAGCCTGCCGGAACTGGATTTCGCCGCGGCCACGGCACTGGCACTGCAACTGGATTTCTCGGCGCCCCATCCCCGCCACTTCGGTGCGCCGGCCGCCGAGATGCAGCCGCTGCGCCTGGGCGACTTCGAGGGCGAGGTAGTGCGCGGCGCGAGCTGCAACTGCAGCCGCATCACGCTGGTGCCCCACTGCAATGGCACGCACACCGAGGGCGTCGGCCACCTCACCGTGCAGCAGGTGCCGCTGCAGCAGTATGTTCCGCTGTCACCGCTGCCGGCATTGCTGCTGGACCGTGTCGCCGCAGGTCGCAGCCGGTTGCGACGAAGACACCGACCCCTTTCCACTGCCCGGTGACGAACTCATCACGCGGGCTGCCCTGTTGCGCGCCTGGCAGCCCTTTGCGCAACACCGGCCGCCGGCGCTGCTGTTGCGCACCGGCGCAAACATCGACGGTGGCAATCCGCCCTATCTCTCGCGCCAATTCGCGCAGGAACTGCTGGCGCGTGGCGTCGAACACCTGGTGCTGGACCTGCCCTCGGTGGACCGCGCACAGGATGAAGGATTGCTGACCGCGCACCGGATCTTCTTCGGCCTGCCGGCGCACAGCGTCGACCGCGCGCAGGCCTCGCGCCCCCGCTGCACCATCACCGAACTGGCGCAATTCCCCGCGCACCTGACCGACGGTCCCTGCGCGCTGCAACTGCAGCTCGCGCCATTCTCCGGGGACGCCGTGCCGAGCCGCCCGCTGCACATTCCGCTGCGGCGCCGGGAGGCCTCATGAGTGACATTTCCACTGCAGCCGCATGCCTCGACCAGGAGGACCGCCTCGCGGGATTTCGCGCTCAATTCGCCATGCCGCAGGCCGCAGATGGCACGCCAGCGCTGTACCTCTGCGGCCATTCACTTGGACTCATGCCGCTGGCAGCCCCCGCGCTTGTACAGCAGGAACTGGACGACTGGGCACGCCTGGGCGTGCGCGGCCATCACGAATCGCGCCGCGACTGGATCGGGTATGCCGAACGGTTGAATCCCTCGCTGGCAAGGCTCGCCGGGGCGCACGAAGACGAAGTGGTGGCGATGAATTCGCTGTCGGTGAACCTGCACCTGCTGATGGCCTCGTTCTATCGTCCCCGGGGTTCGCGCCGCTGCATCGTCATCGAGGCCGGCGCCTTCCCCTCCGACCGGCATGCCGTGGCCAGCCAGATCC
The DNA here is from genome assembly GCA_046347045.1 of Steroidobacteraceae bacterium. Lineage (GTDB taxonomy): Bacteria > Pseudomonadota > Gammaproteobacteria > Steroidobacterales > Steroidobacteraceae > ZC4RG30. The sequence continues at coordinate 19,407 of JAXMGX010000008.1, read as the reverse complement.
ACTGGCATGGCCTCGATGTGCAGGACGCGCTCATTGAACTGGCCCCGCCAGCGGGCGTGGAAGACTGCGACGAATCGCAGCTCGAGGAACTCCTGGTCCGGCGCGGCGCCGACATCGCGCTGGTGCTGTGGCCGGGCGTCCAGTACCGCAGCGGCCGCGCCTTCGACCTTCCCCGCATTGCCGCAGCGGCCCACCGAGCCAACGCGCTGTGCGGCTTCGACCTCGCGCATGCCATCGGCAACATGCCGCTGTCACTGCACGATGCGGATGTCGACTTTGCCGTGTGGTGTTCCTACAAGTACCTCAACGCCGGGCCGGGCGCTCTCGCAGGTGCGTTCGTTCATCACCGTCACCGCCGCGCCGACCTGCCGGGTCTTGCCGGCTGGTGGGGCCATGATCCGGCCACGCGATTCCAGATGGGTCCGGAGTTCGTGCCCGCGCCGGGTGCGGCGGCGTGGCAGATCAGCAATCCGCCCATTCTTTCCGCCGCGCCGCTGCTGGCCTCGCTGCCCATGTTCGACGCAGCCGGCATGAAGGCGCTGCGCGAGAAGTCGCGACGCATGATCGCCCTGCTGCTCGCGGAACTGGATTCGCGCTTCGCCGGCCGCGTGCAGATGCTCACACCGCGCGCCGACGCGCAACGGGGCAACCAGCTCTCGTTGCGCCTCACCGCGGGACGAGACGCCGGGCGGCGCACCTTCGAGGCGCTGGGCCGCCTGGGCGTGGTCGCAGACTGGCGCGAGCCGGATGTGCTGCGTGTGGGCTTCGCGCCGCTCTACAACAGCTTTGCCGACGTGGCGCGCTTCGTCCGCTCGCTGGAATCCGCACTGGAGGGCAGATGATCCACATCGTCGGCGCAGGGCCCTCCGGCTGCGTGCTGGCGCTGCTGCTTGCGCGCCGCGGCCACGAGGTGCACCTGCACGAGCGCCGCGGCGATCCGCGCAGCACCGCGCCCGAGGCCGGCCGCTCCATCAACCTCGCGCTGGCCGCGCGCGGCATGCGTGCGCTGGAACAGGCCGGCGTGATGCGCGAGCTGGAATCCGGCCTGGTGCGGATGCCGGGACGGCAGCTTCATCTTGCCGATGGCAGCGAGGCGTTCAATCCTTACGGCCAGAATCCCGGCGAGATCAACTTCTCCATCTCGCGCGCCGAACTCACCCGCCGGCTGGTGGAACGCGCCGGCACCGACTCGCGCATCCACCTGCATTTCCGCCGCCGCTGCCTGGGGCTGTCGCCCTCGGGCGCGCCGCTGTTGCTCGATGAGGAGTCGGGGCGCGAATACACGCTCGAGGGCCAGCGGGTGATCGGCGCCGACGGCGCCGGCTCGCCGCTGCGCAAGGGCCTTGCAGCGCTGGGGCGATTGCAGGTGCGCGAGGATCTGCTCGACCACACGTACAAGGAACTCACCATCCCGGCGCGCGAGGGCGGCAGCGCGCTGGCCGTGCGCGAGGCACTGCATATCTGGCCGCGGCACGGCTACATGCTGATCGCGCTGCCCAACGCGGATTTCACTTTCACGGCCACGCTGTTCATGCCGTCCCGCGGGCCGGTGAGCTTCGAGTCGCTGGCCGCCCCCGGCGCCGCGCGCCAGTTCTTCCGGCGCGAGTTCCCCGATGCACTGGCCGTGATGCCCGACTTCGACCGGGAATTCGCGGCGCACCGCGAGGGCCTGCTGGGCACGGTGCGCTGTTCGCGCTGGAACGACGGCGAGAAACTGCTGCTGATAGGCGATGCCGCGCATGCCATCGTGCCCTTCCATGGCCAGGGCATGAACTGCGCGCTCGAGGACTGTGTGGCGCTGGATGCGCTGCTGGCCGACGGGCAACCCGCTCCCTTCGAGCGCCTGAGCGCGTTGCGCCGCCCCGATGGCAATGCCATCGCCGACATGTCACTCGAGAACTACGTCGAGATGCGCGACGGCGTGCTCGATCCCCTGCACCAGCAGCACCGCCGGCTGGAACTCGAACTGGAGCGGCGCTTCCCGGGGCATTTCATCCCGCGCTATGCCATGGTGATGTTCCACGCGCAGATCCCCTACTCGGTGGTGCTGCAGCGCGCGCGCATCCAGCAGGAGATACTCGGCGAACTCACGGCCCGCGGTGCCGCGGCCGACTCCGACCTGGCCCGCCAGCTGGTGGACGCCCGGCTGCCGAAGCTGGCCTGACCGGCGCCCTGCTGCGGCACCCGCAACCCCGCCCGCGGCCTCAGTGCCGCACGCGTTCCAGCTCGATGAAGGTCATGGCCAGCGGATTGCGAGCATCGGCCGGATGATCCTCGCGGCGCACCTCGCGCCAGTCACCCGGCGCAAGCCGCGGCAGGAACACGTCGCCATCGATCACTGTGTGCACGCGTGTCAGGTGCATGTGGTCCAGCCAGGGCATGGCAAGGCGGAACACCTCCGCCCCGCCAATCACCATCATCTCGGCCGCACCGGCCGTGCGCGCCAGCGCCTCTTCGATCGACGCCACAACCTCGATGCCGGGCGCGCTGAAGCCGCCGCGGGTGAGCACCAGATTGCGCCGACCCGGCAACGGCCGGCCGATGGACTCGTAGGTCTTGCGACCCATGAGCATGGGTTTGCCCATGGTCACGCGCTTGAAATAGGCCAGGTCCGCTGGCTGGTGCCAGGGCAGCGCGTTGTCGCGGCCGATGACGTCGTTGTCAGACGCCGCGACAACGGCCGAAAGCCTCATGCGCGCGCGCGGGCCGTGCCGGTCCTGCGCCGGGACTTGCCGGCTGTCTTCGGCGCGGCGCGGCGGGTGGTCCTGGCCGCGGAGCGGCGCGTCGCAGCCTTGCGCTTCTTCGCCGCGGCCTTCTTCCTGCGCTTGGGCGGCCACAGCATGGAACCGCGGCACTTGGGCGAGCCGCAGCGACAGGCATAGATCTCGTCCACATTGGGCGGATCGCTCTTGTCGCGGCCGATCTGGTAGTCGTAGCCCAGCTCCTCGCCCTTCTCGATGTCGCGGCGGGCGTCGATGAACACGCGGCTCTTCTCGATCTCCGATTCGCAGTTGCCATCGCAGCTATGGTTGATCCAGCGGGCCTCGTTGCCGCCCACGGTGGCATCGATCACGGTGCGCCGGTCGGCGATGAACAGGAAGGTGTGGTTGTTGCCCGCGTCCTCGTTCTCGTAGCGACGGTCGGCTTCCTTGTGCGACATGCGCTCGCCCAGGTACTCGATGATGCGGGTGCCCTTGGGAATGAAGCGCCGCGCGAAGCAGCCATTGCCGTGCACCTTCGAACGACGGACGACGAGCCACTTGTTGGCGGCCTTGCGGCCCGCCTTCTTCTTCGCTGCCATGATCAGACCGCCACGGGCGCCTTGATGGGCGCGAGATGCTGGTAGTTCACGAATTCGATGTCCTCTGCTTGGTAGTCGAAAAGTGTGGGCGGCCGACGCCGCAGCCGCAATGCCGGCAACGCCAGCGGCACGCGCGCGAGCTGCAGGTCGGCCTGCGCCAGATGATTGAGGTACAGATGGCAGTCGCCCCCGGTCCAGATGAAATCGCCGGGCGTGAGGTCGCACTGCTGCGCCACCATGTGCGTCAACAGCGCGTACGAGGCGATATTGAAAGGCACGCCCAGGAACACATCGGCGCTGCGCTGGTAGAGCTGGCATGACAGCCGCCCCTCGGCCACGTAGAACTGGAACAGCGCATGGCAGGGCAACAGCGCCATCCGGTCGAGCTCGCCCACATTCCAGGCACTGACCACCATGCGGCGGGAATCCGGGTTCTTCTTCAGCGTGTCGATCACCTGCGCGAGCTGGTCGATGCTGCGCCCGTCGGCGGCGCCCCAGGCCCGCCACTGCGCGCCATACACCGGCCCCAGCTCGCCATCCGCGTCGGCCCATTCATCCCAGATGGTCACGCCCTGCTCGCGCAGGTAGCGCGTGTTGGTCTCGCCGCGCAGGAACCACAGCAGCTCGTGCACCACCGACGGAACATGCACGCGCTTGGTGGTGACCAGCGGGAAGCCCTCGGCCAGATCGAAGCGCATCTGCCAGCCGAACAGCGACAGCGTGCCGGTGCCGGTGCGGTCGGCCTTGCGCGTGCCACGCTCGCGGATGGCGCGCAGCAGCTCGAGGTAGGCCTTCACGCCCGCGCCGCGTAGTTGCCCGAAGGCTGGCGCTGCAGGCGCCCCTGCAGCAGCAGCCACAGGCCGGCCAGCAACATGGGCCAGGACAGCACCTGCCCCATCGTCAGCCAGTCCTGCATCAGGTAGCCGATCTGCGCGTCAGGCACGCGCACGAACTCCACGCCGATGCGCACCAGCGCGTACCAGACCAGGAACAACCCGGCGAGCGTGCCGCGCGGGCGGGGCTTGCGCGCCACCCACCACACCAGCGCGAACATCACCAGGCCCTCGAAGAAGGCCTCGTAGAGTTGTGACGCGTGGCGGCCGATGAGCTGGCCGGTGGAAGGATCGGGCACCAGGAAGCCGTATTTCCAGTCGGTGGGTGCGCCCCACAGCTCGCTGTTGATGAAGTTGCCGATGCGCACGGCGAAAATGCCGATGCCGGGAAGCGGCGCGGCGAAATCGAACACGTCGAGCACGTGGCGGCCACGCCGGCGCGCGAACAGCGCCATGGCGACGATCACACCCAGAAGACCCCCGTGGAAGGACATGCCCCCCTTCCACAGCTTCAGCGGATACAGCCAGTCCTCGCGCAGCAGTTCGGGCTGGAAGCCCAGCACGTAGATCAGCACATAGCCGACTCGGCCGCCGACGATGACGCCCACCATGCACCAGAAGATGAAGTCATCGACATCCTCGGCCTTCCAGGTGCTGCCCGGTCGCGCTGCCTGCCGCCGCGCCAGCCACCAGGCCACGCCGAAGGCCACCACGTACATGATGCCGTACCAGTGGATCTGCACGGGCCCCAGCGAAATGGCGATCGGACTGATGTTGGGGTAGTGCAGCATCTGCGGGATTCTATCGGGAAACGTGGCCGAACACGGCCTTCAGGTAGCGTGTCTCCGGCATGGCCGGGTGCACGGGATGATCGGGGGACTGCCCGAGGCTTGCGATCAGCCTGAGGCTGCGACCCGCATGCTGTGCGGCCGACTGCAGCAGCTCGGGCAGGGCTTCAGCCGGCAGGTGCCACGAGCAGGAACAGCTCACCAGCAGCGCCTCATCGCCGGCGAGCTGCAGCGCAAGCTGGTTGAGCTTGCGGTAAGCCGCGGCACCCTGCGGCAGATCCTTGCGCCGCTTCACGAAGGCCGGCGGATCGACGATGAGCACGTCGAACCGCTGCCCCGCCTTGCCCAGTGCGGCGAGCACGTCGAAGGCATCGCCACGTTCCACCGCCAGCTCATGTCCGTTGGCGCGGGCATTGCGTTGGGCCCATTCCAGCGCCGTCGCCGATGAGTCCACGCACAGCGCCGATGCGGCACCCGCGGCCAGCGCCGAAACCGCCCAGCCGCCGACGTAGCTGCACACGTCCAGCACGCGCGCGCCCGCGAGTTGCGGCGAGGCCAGCAGCCTCCGAAGTTCGGCGCGATTGGCCCACTGGTCGTAGAACCAGCCGGTCTTCTGCCCCTCGGCCAGCGGCACCTGGAATCGCAACCCCGCCTCCAGCACCTCGAGCGAATCGGGCACCGCGCCCTGCACGCTGTCGATCCCGCGCGGCAGATTCTCCAGGTCGCGCGAATTGCCGTCGTTCTTCCACACCAGCCGCGTGCCCGGCAGCAGCGCCTGCAGTCCGGCTTCGATTTCGGAACGACGCATGTCCATCGCCAGTGTGGCGATCTGCCCCACCAGCACGTCGCCGTAGCGGTCGACCACCAGCCCGGGCAGATTGTCGGACTCCCCGTACACCAACCGGTAGTGCGCGCCGCCCACATAGCGCTCGCGCAGCCGCAGGGCAGCGGCCAGGCTGCCGGCGATCAGCTCCGGGCCGATGGGCGATTCCTCGGCCCGGCTCATCACGCGCGCGCAGATCAGCGCATGCGGATTGAACAGCGCATGGCCCAGGAAACGCCCGCGACTGTCGAGCACGCGCACGGCGGCGCCCGCGGCGATGCCGGTCAGCGGCGTGCGCGCCGCATCCACCTCATTGGAAAACACCCAGCAATGTCCCGCTCGGATACGGGCATCCTCATGGCGTTTCAGCACCAGCGGCGGCAGGATGGTGCTGCTCGAATCTGTCATAGTCTCGCGATTCTAAGGCATCGCACCCTTGAAGATGAACGCGTCCCCACACCGCAACCGGCTCGCCCTTCAGACCAGCCCGTACCTGCTGCAACACGCGGCGAATCCCGTTGACTGGTATGCATGGGGCGATGAGGCCTTTGCGGCCGCCCGCGCCTCCGGCAAGCCCATCCTGCTGTCGATCGGCTACGCAGCCTGCCACTGGTGCCATGTGATGGCACATGAGTCCTTCGAAGACGAGGCCACCGCCGCGGTGATGAACGAACTGTTCGTCAACATCAAGGTGGATCGCGAGGAGCGGCCCGATGTGGACCGCATCTACCAGCTCGCACACCAGTTGCTGACCCGCCGTGGTGGCGGCTGGCCGCTGACGATGTTCCTCACGCACGACGACCAGCGACCCTTCTTCGGCGGCACTTATTTCCCGCCCGCACCGCGCTTCGGCATGCCGGGCTTCACCGAGCTGCTGCAACGCGTGGCGCAGTTCTATCGTGAACGCCAGCCGGAACTGCGTGAACAGTCCGATGCGCTGGTCGATGCCCTGCAACGCATCGACGCCCCTGCCGGGGCCGCCGCCGGTGCGTTGACAGACCAACCGCTGGCGTTGCTGCGCGCGCAGCTCGAACAGCGCTTCGACCGCGAGCATGGCGGCTTCACACCGGCGCCCAAGTTTCCCCATGCCGGCATGATCGAGCGCCTGCTGCGGCACTGGCACGCCACGGCCGCATCGCCCACGCCCGACCTGATGGCGCTGTTCATGGCCACGCTCACCGCCAAGCGCATGGCCGAAGGCGGGCTCTTCGACCAGATCGGCGGCGGCTTCTGCCGTTACAGCGTGGACGAGCGCTGGGAGATTCCGCATTTCGAGAAGATGCTTTACGACAATGGCGCGCTGCTGTCGGTTTATGCCGACGCCGCCAATGCCACCGGCGATGCCAGCTTCGCCGAGGTGGCGGCGCTGACCGGCGAATGCCTGCTGCGCGACTTCACCTCGCCCGAGGGCGCATTCATCTCGTCCTGGGACGCGGATTCAGAAGGCCACGAGGGTCTTTACTATCTGTGGACACCGGACCAGGTGCGCCAGGTGCTGGGCGATTCGCGCGCGGCCGCCGTGGAACGCCGCTTCGGGCTCACCGCCCCCGCGAACTTCGAGGGGCGCTGGCATCTTCGCGTGGTCGACGACACACCGCTGGCCGCCGAAGATCGCCGCCAGCTTCTCGCAGCGCGCGCGATGCGCGTGCCGCCGGGCCGGGACGAGAAGATCCTGACGGGCTGGAACGCGCTCGCCATCAAGGGACTGGCCGACGCCGCGCGCGCTCTGGACCGCCCGGACTTCGCCACCGCGGCTGCGCGCGCACTGGACTTCCTGCGCGATCACCACTGGCGCGGCGATCGCCTGCTGGCCACTTCGCGCAGCGGCCCCGCGCGGCTGCCCGCCTATCTGGATGACCATGCACTGCTGATCGACGCCATCCTCACGCTGTGCACGGTGAGCTTCGACGCCGCATGGCTTGCCTTCGCCACGCAGCTTGCCGATGCGCTGCTCGATCGCTTCGAGGACCGCGAACACGGCGGCTTCTTCTTCACCGCGCACGACCACGAGGCGCTGATCCACCGCAGCCGCAGCTTCCACGACGACGCCCTGCCCTCCGGCAATGCCATCGCGGCCACCGCGCTGCAGAGACTGGGATGGCTGCTGGCGGAGCCGCGCTACCTCCTGGCCGCGGAACGCACGCTGCGCGCGGCCTGGCCGTCACTGGCCGAATCGCCTCTGGGTCAGGTGCACATGGCCACCGCGCTCGAGGAACATCTGCAGCCGCATGAATTCATCGTGCTGCGCGGCGAGGCCGGGCCGATGGACATCTGGCGGCGGGAACTGCAGCGAATGTGGCGGCCGCGGACCAGCGTGATCGCCGTGCCGGCCGATGCCGCGGGCTTGCCCGCGGCACTGGCCACCAAGCCGCCGCGCGGCGCCGTGGTGGCCTACTTGTGCAGAGGCAGCCACTGCGAAGCGCCGGAGGAGAACCTGCCGGCGCTGCTGCAGCGGCTGTAGGCCACAGCGTCAGGCGCGGCCGGCCTCGACGCTGATCAGCACCTTCACATCCATCTTGAAGCCGAAATTGGCGCCGAAGTTGATGCCGAAGTCGGCGCGGTTCAACTGCGCCACGGCATCGGCGCCGCAGGTTTCCTTCTTGGTCATCGGATTCTGGGCGCACTTGAAGCTGTTGATGGTGAGCTTCACCGGCTTGGTCACGCCATGCAGCGTCAGCTCGCCCGTCACCTCGGTGGGCACGTCGCCATTCCACTTCGAGAACTTGCCCTTGTAGGTGGCCGTCGGGAATTTCTCGACGTCGAACATGTCGCCGCTCCTGGCGTGCTTGTCCATGTCGGCGTGGCCGAAATTGATCGACGCGGTTTGCACGGTCACGTTCACTTCGCCGGTCTTGGCCGCGCGGTCGAGCTTGATGGTGCCGGCCGAGCTGTTGAACTTGCCGCGCCACACCGACATGCCACCCATGTGGTCGGCCTCGAACGAGGGATAGGTGTGCGCCGGGTCGATGTTGTAGGTGGCGGGCTCCGCCACCGCCGCACCGGCGGCAACCAGGGAGGTCGCGATGAGAACCTTGCGAATCATTGTTTTGCTCCTGTCAGATGAAACTTGATGGTGACCTTGTCATCGACGGTGCCTTCCCACACCGGGTCGCCGATGCCAAAGGCCTTGCGGGAAATCGCGAAACTGCCGTCGAACACGAATCCGCCCTTTGCTCCCGGCGCGACCTTCACCGGCACGTTGACTGTCAGCACGCGACCCTTGAGCGTCAGTGTGCCGGCGGCCGTGAACGTGCCCGCGGCGCCGGGCTTGATGGCCGTGGACTGGAATTTCGCCTTCGGATAGGTGGCCGAGTCGAACCAGGATTTCTTGCGCACTTCGGCGTTGTAGCCGGGATCGCCGAAGTCGAAACTCCCGGTCTCCACCTCGAGCAGCGCCGTCGAGGCGGCGACCTTGGCCGGATCGTACGCAATGCGGCCCGTGTACTTCGTGAATGGCGTTTCGACTTCCACGCCCTCCTGCTTGAACGTGGCGGTCACCTTGTTGCCGCCCGCAGGGGTGATGTTGAAGTCGGCGGCGATGGGAGCCGCGGCGAGGCCGGCCACGGTCAATCCAGCCATCGCGAGGCCGGCCGCAAGCAGGATCGGAGTCTTGGTCATCGGGTATTTCCTTCGCGCCGGGAGCCCAGCATGCGGCGCAGCGTATTGTCCTTGTGGATGAAGTGGTGCTGCAAGGCAGCCAGCACATGCAGCGCCACCACCACGACCAGCACCGTGGCCAACAGCTCGTGCACCTCGTGCCACTGGTCGGCCAGCGCCTTGTCGCGATCGACCAGGTTGGGCAGCGACAGCTTTCCCAGATACACCACGCGATAGCCCGCGGCATTGGAATAAACCCAGCCCGCCAGCGGCACCGCCAGCATCAGCAGGTACAGCAGGACATGGCCAGCATGCGCGGCGAGCTGCTGCCAGCGGGGCATGGGTTCCAGGGGCGGCGGGCGATGCCTGAGCCGCCACAGGAGGCGCAGCACCACCAGCGCCAGTATCGTGACGCCGATCCACTTGTGATAGTTGAATGCCTTGAGCCGCGCCGGCGAGATGTCCATGCCGGTCATCGTCCAGCCCAGGATCACGGCGGCCAGGATGAGCAGCGCGACCAGCCAGTGCAGCGCAACGGCGGTGCGGGTGTAGTGGGCCTTCACGGCCTTGGGGGTGGATTCCATGCCGCGCGCAGTGTTGCCGCTTCAACCCTCAACTTGCAACCGCACCGCGGAACATGAACCAGGCCGCGGCCACCATGCAGAGCGCCGCCCAGAGGTAGTCCAGCTTCAGCGGCGTGCGCATGTAGAACACGGCGAAGGGCACGAATACCGCCAGCGTGACGATCTCCTGCAGGATCTTGAGCTGCGGCAGGGTCAGCGTGGTGTAGCCGATGCGGTTGGCCGGCACCTGCAGCAGGTACTCGAACAGCGCGATGCCCCAGGAGGCCAGCGCCGCGATGATCCAGCTTCGGCCCGACAGGTTCCGCAGGTGCGCGTACCAGGCGAAGGTCATGAAAACGTTGGACAGCACCAGCAGCACGGTGGCCACCAGCGCGGGCGGCAAATGGGAGGCGAATGGCATGCGCCGGATGGTAGCCGCTGGGCCGGGGCCTCGCCGGGGGTCCAGCCCCCCTATCTGGGGCATTCCCCCTTCGCCCACCGAACCGCCGACCCCGGGACAGACACGGTTAAGTCGCCCCGAAACGGAACCTGCGCCCTGAAATCCGCTCATAATATATTTGAGGCAAGCCTGCTCCCGAGCGGGCGATTCCGGGATGAGGGCACCCCACCGATGGCATACCGCAGCGCACTTCTAGCATCACTCCTGGCCGGAACCACGGCCCTGGCAGCCAATGTCGTCCTGGCGGCCGGCGCCAGCGCCCCGGACGCCAATCCGGCCACCGATGCGCACGCCAACTGGAAGATCATCGAAGAGCATTGCTTCAAGTGCCACAACACCGACGACTGGGCCGGCAGCGTGGCCTTCGACACCATGACCGCCGATTCCATCCCCCAGGAAGGCAAGGTCTGGGAAGCCACCATCAAGAAGCTCAAGGGCGGGCTGATGCCGCCCCCGGGCGAAAAGCCGCTCGACAGCAAGTCCGCGATGGCCATGGCCTCCTGGCTCGAGACCACGCTCGACAAGGCGCAGGCCACGCCATGGACCGGCCACGTGCCGCTGCGCCGGTTGAACCGTCGCGAATACGCCAACGCCATCCGCGACCTGCTGGGCCTCGAGATCGACGGCGCCACCTACCTGCCGCAGGATCCGCTCGAAGACGGCTTCGACACCTTCGCGCCCGCGCTGCAGATGACGCCCACGTTCATGGACCAGGCCGTGACCTCGGCCCGGGCATTGGCGCTGCTGGCGGTGGGCGATCCGAAATCCGTGCCGCTGGAAACCACCTACGGTTACGTGCCCAACATGATTCTGTCGCTGGCCGCGCGGCCCAATGACGGCTCCGGCACGCAGCGCAAGTACATGGACGGCATGCCCTTCGGCACCCGCGGCGGCATGAGCGTCACGCACAACTTCCCCGCCGACGGCGAATACGTGCTCACCATCGGCGACATGGTGCTGGGCCGCACCGTGCCCAACATGGAATTCGAAAACACCGTCATCGCACTGCTCGACGGCAAGGAATTCTGGCGCACGCAGCTGGGCGGCGAGGAAGAACACAAATCCGTCGACCAGCACCTGGACGACACCATCGCCAAGATCAACGGCCGGCTGAAGGACATCCACTTCAATGCCACCGCGGGCCAGCACACGCTTGCCGTCACCTTCCTGCGCCGCAGCTATGCCGAGGACGACGGCCGCACCGTGCAGTACCAGGCCGGCGACGACCGCCGCTCGGCCAATGTGCTCGAAGGGGGCCAGCACCGCGTGCAGGCCGTGCACGCCTTCCAGGTCAAGGGGCCGGTGAAGATCACCGGCATGAGCGATTCGACCGCCCGCAAGAAGGTGTTCATCTGCAGGCCGGCTTCCGGCAGCGAGGAAGCCACCTGCGCGCGCAAGATCATCACGAATCTCGCCACGCATGCCTTCCGGCGCCCGGTCACCGATGAGGACATCGCGCCGCTGATGCGCTTCTACGAGCGTGGCAGCAAGGTCGATGGCTTCGAGGGCGGCGTGCGCGAGTCGCTGGCCGCCATCCTCACCAGCCCGATGTTCCTGTACCGGGCCGAGGCCACGGCCGACACCGGTCCGCGCGCGCTCACCGACCTGGAACTGGCTTCGCGCATGTCGTTCTTCATCTGGAGCAGCCTGCCCGATGACGAGCTGCTGGCCGTGGCCGCGAAGGGCGAACTGTCGAAGCCCGAAGTGCTGAAGGCGCAGGTGCACCGCATGATCCGCGATCCGCGTGGCATCTCGCTGACGCGCGACTTCGCCTTCCAGTGGATGAACATCGCCAAGATGGACACCATCAACCCGTCGCAGGCGCTGTTCAGCTATGCCAGCGGCGTGTACGACGTGCGCCCCGCGTTCAAGAAGGAACTGGAGCTGTTCGTCGACAGCATCCTGCGCGAGGACCGCAGCGTGGTCGACCTGCTCACCGCCAATCACACGTTCATCAATGAACAGGTGGCGATGGTCTACGGCCTCACCGACATCAAGGGCAACGGCTTCCGTCGCATCACGCTCACCGACCCCAACCGCTTTGGCCTGCTGGGCAAGGGCGCCGTGCTGATGACCACCGCCAACCCCAATTGCACTGCGCCGGTGCTGCGGGGCGTGTGGATCATGGAACGCCTGCTGGGCACGCCGCCCGCCACGCCGCCGCCCAATGTTCCGGACCTCAACGACGCAGTGAAGGGCAACAAGCCCACCAGCGTGCGCGAGAAGACCGAGATCCACCGCCACAACAAGGCCTGCGCGAGCTGCCATGCCATCATGGATCCGCTGGGCTTCGCGCTGGAGAACTTCGACACCGTGGGCACCTTCCACGCGGTGGATCCGCAGACGCGCCAGCCCGTGGACACGGCCGCGACCATGCCTGATGGCACGCACCTGAAGGGACCTTCCGACCTGCATGCGGCACTGGCCGCGCGCGGCGATCAGCTCGTGCAGATCATCACCGAGAAGCTGATGATGTACGCGGTGGGCCGCCACATCGACTACCGCGACATGCCGGCCGTGCGCAGCATCGTCCGCGCCGCGAAGGCCAACAACAATTCCTTCGAGTCCATCGTGCTGGGCGTCGTGAAGAGCGATGCCTTCCGCCGCCGCGCGCCACCGGCGCCGGGCCCCGAGATCAAGACCGCGCAGGTGGCCGCCAACACGGCCGCGCCTGCACAGACTGCACCGTAAGGCTGGAGACACACCATGTTCATCACCAAGAAGCATCTTTCCCGCCGCACGGTCCTGAAGGGAGCCGGCGCGGCCGTGTCGCTGCCGCTGCTCGACGCGATGATCCCGGCGCACACGGCGCTGGCGCAGACCGCCGCCGCAGTGAAGCCCCGCCTCGCCTTCGTGTACATCCCGCATGGCGCCGTCGAGAAATTCTGGGTGCCGCAGGGCAAGGGCAAGGACTTCCAGTTCTCGCGCATCCTCAAGCCGATGGAGGGCGTGCGCGACTACGTCACCGTGGTCAGCGGCCTGCGCAACAAGTCCGGGGAACGCCAGAATCCGCCGCATGGCATCACCGAACAGACCTGGCTGACCTGCCAGGACCCACAGGGCTCCAGCTGGGGACCCGAGGCCGGCATCTCCATCGACCAGATGGCCGCCAAGCAGATCGGTCAGGACACGCCGCTGTCCTCGCTCGAACTGTGCGCCGAACCCGGTGGCGCCACCTCGTACCGCGGCCCGAACCAGAGCCTTCCGCTCGAGGGCAACCCGCGCAAGGTGTTCTATTCGATGTTCGGACCGGGCGATTCGAACGCCGACCGCGTGGCGCGCCTGAAGGCCACCGACAGCCTGCTCGATTACGTGCTCGAGTCGAGCAAGAGCCTGAACCGCGAGCTCGGCGCCGCCGACCGCGCGCTGGTGAACGACTACCTGGAATCGGTGCGCGAGGTCGAGGGCCGCGTGCAGAAACTGATGGCCAAGGCCGACTCGCTGGGCAGCCTGCCCGACGCGCCGCGCGGCACGCCAGATGACTTCACCGAGCTGGTCGATGTGCAGTTCGAGATGATGCTGCTGGCCTTCCAGACCGGCCAGACGCGCGTCGCCTCGCTGCGCATGATCAAGGAAGCCTCGATGCGCACCTTCCCCACCGTGAACGTGGACGAGGCCTTCCATCCGCTGTCGCACCACGGCGAGGACCCGGACAAGCAGGAGAAACTGGCGCGCGTGCAGACCTACCAGATCGAGCGCTTCGCCCGCTTCGCCAAGCGCATGACCAGCGTCAAGGAAGGCGCGGGCAACATGCTCGACAACTCCATCATCCTTTACGGCTCGAACCTCGGTAACTCCGACCTGCACAACTGCAGCCAGCTGCCGGAACTGGTGCTGGGCAAGGGCGGCGGATTCAAGGGCGGCCAGCATATCGCCGCCCCGAAGGACACGCCGCACGCCAACCTGCTGCTGACGATCGCGCAGCGCGCCGGCGTGAAGGTGGAGAAGTTCGGCGACGCCACCGGCACCTTCACCGAGGCCTGATGCACATGCGCAAGCGGGCCAGGGGCCACATGAAGATCGTGGCGGCGGCGGTTGCCTGCGTGCTGTCTGGCGCGGCCAGCCTGGCATCGGCCGGCAGCGCGGATGAACCGCGCCGCCCCGATGGCAGTACGCCACTGCAGTGGGCCGTGTTCAACGGCGACGTGGCTGAGGCCCAGCGCCTGCTGAAGCTGGGAGCGGATCCCCGGACCACCAACAACTACGGCGTGAACGCGCTGCTGCTGGCAGCCGACATTGCCGACACGCGGCTGATCGAGCTGCTGCTGAAGGCCGGCGCCGATGCGAATTCCGCCAATGCCGACGGCGAGACCGCGCTGCACCTGGTGGCGCGCAGTTCCAATGTCGAGGCCGCGAAACTGCTGCTGAAGGCGGGCGCCAAGGTCGATGCCCGCGAGCAGTTCGGCGAGCAGACGCCGCTGATGTGGGCCTCGGCCCGCCGCCAGCCGCAGATGATGGAACTGCTGATCAGCAGGGGCGCGGACGTGAACGCCAATGGCGCCGTGCGCGATTACCAGCGCGTGGCCACTTCCGAAAGCCGCGCCAAGTCCATGGATCGCGGCGGCCTCACGCCGCTGATGTACGCCGCCAAGGAGAACTGCCGCGAGTGCGTCGAGGTGCTGTTGAAGCACAAGGTCGACGTGAACAAGCCCGACCCCTCGCGCGTGGTGCCCATGTCCATCGCCATGCTCAATGGCAACTGGGACATCGCCAAACGCCTCATCGAGGCCGGCGCGGACGTGAACCAGTGGGACTGGTTCGGCCGCTCGCCGCTGCATGTGGCCATCGCCAACATGGGGAGCACCGGCAGCCGCAGCCCGCTCGACTCCGACAAGCCGAACAAGGCCACGGGCCGCGACGTGATCAACCTGCTGCTGGATCGCGGCGCCGATCCGAATCAGCAACTCTATTACGGGGCCACCTTCGGCTCCTCGGCCGATCGCGGCCTCACGCCCTTCCTCGCGGCCGTGGGCACCGGCGACATCGACCTGGTGAAGCTGCTGCTGGCGCATGGCGCCAATGCACGCCTGGCCACGGCGGACGGTCGCGGCGCCATCATCATGGCGGTGTCGCGCGCCGGTGGCCGGGGACGGGGCGGTTTCGGTGGTCCGCCGGGTGGCGGGGCACCAGGTGGCGGAGCGCCAGGAGGTGGAGCGGCTGGGGGCGCCCGCGCGCCCGCTGCGGCTGCCGCCGGTGGCGCGCGCCCTGCCCGTCCCGCAAGCCCCACCGTCGAACTGGTGAACCTTCTGGCGCAGGCCGGCGCCGATGTCACGCTGATGTCCAAGCGGCATTTCCTGGCCCGCACGCGTGGCGGCTCGGCGCTGCACTACGTGGTGCGCAATGGCGGCGATGCGCAGCTCACGCAGACGCTGCTCGACCTGGGGCTCGACATCAATGCCCGGGACGAGGACGGCCTGACCGCGCTCGACTATGCAATGGGTCGTGGCTACGTGCCCTTCCTGCAGATGCCCACGCCGGCCAACAAGCCCCTGGCGGATTCGTTGCGCAAGCTGGGCGCTAAGGTCGAGCTCGACAAGACTCCTGACTGGCCCCCGCAGGGGCCGCCCATCGCCACGGCGGTGTACGACTCCGTTGTGTGGCCCGTTGATCCCGTAGGTCCCTGATGAGCCTCTCACGCAGAACATTCTTGCGCGGCAGCGCGCAGTCCCTCGGTGCTGTCTCGCTGCTGGGCGCGCTGCCCGCTGCGTTGACACCCACTGCAGCAGCCGCCAAGGACAGCGGTCCGCGTCTGACCGCGCGCGACATCGTCGTCAAGGACGTGGCAGGCCTTGCAGTGCTGTCCGGTGCCGGCTGCAATGTGGTCGCGCTGGGCGCACCTGATGGGGCGCTGCTGATCGACGGCGGCCTGGCCCGCCATTCCGGCGCCCTGCTCGACGCCGTCGCCGCCGCCACCAGGACGCGTCGCGTCGGCACGCTGATCAACACGCACTGGCACCCGGAGCAGACCGGCTCGAACGAGGCCGTGGGCAAGGCCGGCGGCACGCTGATCGCACATGAAGTCTCGCGGCTGGCGCTGACGCGCGCGGAGCAGTCGCCGCTGTTCGAGGGCAGCTATGGCCCGCTGCCCGAAAAGGCGCGGCCCGTGAAGACCACCTACAACACCGGCTCGTTGCAGTTCGGCGGCGAGACGGTGGACTACCGCTACCTGCCCGCTGCGCACACCAATGGCGATCTGTACGTGCACTTCCCGCGGCGCAACGTGATCGTGGCTGGTGGCCCGGTGGCGGCCGACCACTGGCCGGTGATCGACTACCAGAACGGCGGCTTCATGCACGGCTTCCTGCGCTCCTACGAGATCCTCTCGGAGGTGGCGCGCGCCGACACAGTGATCATCCCGGCCAACGGTCCCACGCTCACCGGCGCGCAGCTCGCGAAGCAGAAGGACATGTACTTCGATTTGTTCAAGATGTTCTTCGTGTCCTTCAACAAGGGCTATGGCCCGCTGGACATCGTTGCAGACCGGCCGCTGAAGGCCTTCGAGGCGCAGTACGGCGACCCCGCACAGTTCCTGGAATACGCCTACCGCAGCACGCAGCTCGCCACCATCCCCTTCTAGGACGTGCCCTCCCTCCAGGAAACCTTCCTCAGGCTGCGACCCGACGGCTCGGTGGAACCGCTCGATGCCGAGGGGTTCTGGCCGAAGCTGATCGGCGGCCAGCTCGGCGCTTTCCACCAAGAGTACCTGGTCACCACCCTGCGCTTCACCGAAAGCTGGCAGGGCTGGGAGCAGCATCCGCTGGGCGACGAGATCGTCTGCCTGCTGTCAGGCCACCTGACGCTGATCCAGCAATCGGCCGCCGGCGAAGTGCGTACCGGACTGACCCGCGCCGGCGAATTCGCAGTGAATCCCCGTGGCATCTGGCACACGGCCGATGTACATGCAGAATCGCTGGTGCTGTTCATCACCGCCGGCGAAGGCACGCAGACCCGTCCGCGATGATCACGGTCGCGCGGCACGTGCAACAGCCGCAGCGCGCCGGGCAGTGAGCCAGGGACCGGGGCTGCTCAATGCTTTCGCTCCCATAGCGCGTCGCGACGCGCGACTGCTGATCCTGGGCAGCATGCCGGGCGCCGCCTCGCTGGCGGCAGCGCAGTACTACGCGCATCCGCGCAATGGCTTCTGGCCGATCGTCGAAGCCGTCTGGGAAATTCCGCGCACACTGTCCTACACCGCGCGTGCACGCGCGCTGCGCGCCCATGGCATTGCCCTGTGGGACGTGCTCGACCAGTGCCGGCGCGCCACCAGCCTCGATGCGGACATCGTCGCAGGCTCCGTGGTGCCGAACGATTTCGCCCGGTTCCTGCGCGGGCATCGCCATATCCGCCAGATCGCCTTCAATGGCGGCGGCGCAGAAGCACTGTTCCTGCGCCATGTGCTGCCGGCACTGCCGATGACGTTGCAGCAGCTGCCTCGATTGCGCCTGCCCTCCACCAGCCCGGCGCATGCCAGCCTCGGACTTCAGGCCAAGATCGAGGCCTGGCAGGTACTTCGCCAGTTCACGTAAGAACGCGCTCTGCCGGTGGTTGCACCCGCCAGGCGTCCGCGTGGCGTATCAACGCACATGCACACCGATTTCGAACGGACGGACTGGTGGCGGGACGCTTCCGGCACTGAATCTGCTCTTAACCATCACGACGCCACCGGCCCACGAAACCCGACATTTCGGGCGCTAAGATGTGCCGGCGCTGCAAACTACGGAGGATGCGTGACGGAGCTGACGCAGTTGTTGCGCAAGGTGCGGGAAGGCGATGATGGCGCGCGCGACGCGCTGTTTGCCGCAGCCTACTCCGGACTGCAGCAGCTGGCCCGCTCGCGGCTGCGCCAGGGCGGACGCAGCACGCTGCTCGACACCCGCAGCCTGGTGCACGAGTCCTACCTGCGCTGCGTGCAGAGCGGCAGCCTGCAGGCCGAGGATCGCCGCGCGTTCTTCGCCTACGCCTCGCAGGTGATGCGCTCGGTGATCGTCACCGCGGCGCGCAAGCGCGCCGCCGACAAGCGCGGCGGCGGGCGGCGTCCGGTGACATTGTCGGAGCAGGTGTCCGATGAATCGCAGGCCGGAGAAGAAGACATATTGCGCGTGCACGAGGCGCTGGAATCGCTGGAACAGGTGGATGCGCGGCTGGCGCAGGTGGTGCAGATGCGCTATTTCGGCGGCTACAGCGAGCAGGAGATCGCCGCCACGCTCGACGTCACCGAACGCACCGTGCAGCGCCTGTGGCTGAAGGCGCGGTTGATGCTGCAGGCCGCAATGGAATAACCGATGGCATTGTCGCTACAACAGATGAGCCGCCTGGGTGAGCTGCTCGACCAGTCGCTGCCGCTGCCGGTGGAGGCGCGGCGGGCATGGCTGGACGCGCTGCCCCGCGAGGATGCGCCGCTGGTGCGCACACTGCGCGAAGCGCTGCTGGCCGACGACCCGGCCACGGTGCTCTCCGGCCCGCTCGCGCGGCGGCCCTGCCTGCCCGGCTGCGACGATGCGAGCGCGCGCACGCCTTCGCACCATGCAGGCGAGCGGCTGGGCAGCTATGAGCTGCTGCGCCCACTGGGCATGGGCGGCATGGCGGAGGTCTGGCTCGCGCGTCGCGCCGACGGCGCCTTCGAGCGGCAGGTGGCGCTGAAGATCCCCTGCATGCAGGACGTGCCCGCGGAGATGGCCGAACGCTTCGCGCGCGAGTGCCGCATCCTGGCCGCACTGGAATACCCGGGCATTGCACGACTCTACGATGCCGGCATCGATGTATCGGGCGCGCCCTACATCGCAATGGAATACGTGCAGGGACAACCGCTCACCACCTGGTGCGAGTCGCGCGGCCTCGATGCCGCGGGCCGGATCGCGGTGTTCCTGCAGGTGCTGGACGCGGTGAGCTTCGCCCATGCGCGTCATGTCATCCACCGCGACCTCAAGCCCTCGAACATTCTCGTCAACGACCAGGGCGAGGTGCGGCTGCTGGATTTCGGCGTGGCGCGCCTGCTGCAGGCCGAGACCCGCGCGCCCTCCCTGACACGCAACTTCGGCCGGG
>JAXMGX010000007.1:0-233525 GCA_046347045.1 Steroidobacteraceae bacterium | reverse complement strand
GGAGATGGCCTGCAATGCCATCTGGGGCGGTGCGAAATTGTACGTGGCCTCCGACGTGCCGTTCTTCGCCTCGAAGCAGGGGCGCACCATCGGCTATTCCTATGCAATCACTGCGGCGCTGCGACGCATGACGAAGGCACCGGCCATCATCACTGGCAAGCCGTCGCAGTACGCGCTGTCGTACCTTGCCCGGCAGCTCGGCGTGAAGAAGAGCGAAGTGGGTGTGGTGGGCGACGATCCGCTGGTGGAGATGATCATGGCGCGGCGCGGCGGCGCCACCGGCATCGGTGTGTGCACCGGAACCGCTTCGCGGGCGCAGTGGCTGAAGCAGCCCACCTCGCGCCGTCCCCATCGCATCATCGAGAACGTGGGCGAGCTGCTGCGCGCCTAGACGGTGCGCACAACGCAGTCAGGAGCATGAGCATGTCATTGCGCAGAACTGGAATCATCCTGCTGGCGGCACTGCTGGCCGGCTGCGCGTCCTCGCCGCGCATCGAGGAAACGACGCAGCGCATCCGTGCGCTGGAGCAGCAGCAGGCGCAGGCAGCCATCGCCCGCGATCGCGCCGCACTCGACCGCATCTTTGCGCCGGATTTCCAGATCGTGAATCCATCGGGCGTCGTGGCCAGCAAGGAGGAACTGCTGGCGCTGCTGCTCGGCGGCACCTCGCCGTATCGTTCTGCTGTTTACCAGACCGACACCGTGCGCGTGTACCGCGATGTGGTGGTGAGCACGGGTCTTGAAACCGTGGTGCCCAACACCGGGGCGCAGGCCGGACAGCAGGTGCGCCGGCGCATCACGCAGGTGTGGAAGCGCGAGGGCGGCGACTGGCGCCTTGCGCTGCGTCACGCCACCATCGTCACTCCGTAGCGCCCCTAGAACATCGAGTTCGCGTTGTCCGCGGTCTCGGGGATGGGCTGGATGATGTCCCAGTGCTCCACCACCTTGCCGTTCTCGACGCGGAAGATGTCGACCACCGATTCGCCATGGGGATTCGGGCCGTTCATGCCATGCAGGTGCAGCATCACGTAGTCGCCTTCGGCGATCACGCGCTTCACTTCATAGCGGTGGTTCGGGAAGGCCGCCTTGAAGCCGGCCAGCCAGGCACGCAGGCCATCGTGGCCATCCGCGGCGTACGGCGCATGCTGCTTGTAGGTCGTGCCCATGTACTTCAGCGCGCCGTCGAGATCCTTGCGGCCGATGATCTGGTCGTAGAAGGCCAGCACCAGCTTCTTGTTGGCGGCGAGGCGGGAGCCAGCCGAAGCGGCCGGCTTCTGGCGGGCGGCAGGCTTGCGCACTGCCGCCTTGCGCGCGACGGGCTTGCGCCGTGGCGCGCTGCGGCGCTTCGTGGTCTTGCTGCGGGTGGTGCTGCGTTTGCTGGCCATGTTTCCCCCGGGGTCTGCAGGCGCTTGGGATCGACACAGCCAGTATAGTTCGCCCATGGAGTTCCAGATCGCAACTTGCCAGCCCGACCCCCACGCTGCGGCCGTGCGCGACATCTTCAACGACGCCATCGCCAACACCACGGCGCTGTACGACTATCATCCGCGATCGCTGGAAACCGTGCTGCAGTGGTTCGGTGCCAAGGCCCGCGACGGCTACCCGGTGCTGGCCGCCGTGGATGGCGCGGGCACTCTGCTGGGGTTCGCCAGCTATGGCCCGTTCCGGGCCTGGCCCGCCTATCAGTACACGGTGGAGCATTCGCTGTACGTGCACCGCGACTGGCGGCGCGGCGGTGTGGGTCGGGCGCTGCTGGCCGCCGTGGTGGACCACGCAACCGCGCGGGGCTATCGCACCGTGATCGGCGGCATCGATGCCGACAACGCAGCCAGCATCGCACTGCACGTGGCGCAAGGCTTCGTCCACGCAGGTACCATCCGAGACGCGGGCTACAAGTTCGGCCGCTGGCTGAACCTGGCGTTCTACCAGAAGCTGCTGCCCGGCCCCGAGCGGCCCACCGAAGGTTAGGAGACTGCGCATGTACGAGCTCTTCATCGGCAACAAGAACTATTCCTCGTGGTCCATGCGACCCTGGGTGCTGATGCGTCAGCTCGGCATCGCCTTTACCGAACAGCTTCGGCCCTTTCATCTGCATGTGCACAAGGGCGAGGGCGATTTCAGGAAGTTCTCGCCCTCGGGCAAGGTGCCGCTGCTGGTGTATGGCGATCTGCGCATATGGGATTCGCTGGCCATCACCGAATTCCTGGCCGAGCGGCATCCGGGCGTATGGCCCGCGCCGGCCGATGCGCGCGCCTTCGCGCGCTCTGCCGCGGCCGAGATGCATTCGGGCTTCGGCACGCTGCGCAACGAATGTTCGATGAGCGTGGGGGTGCGCATCCGGCTGCACAAGGTATCGGATGGCCTGCGCGCGGAGCTGGCGCGACTGGATGAGCTGTGGGCGCAGGGCATCGACCGGTTCGGCGGCCCGTTCCTCGCCGGCTCGAAGTTCACTGCGGCGGATGCCTTCTACGCGCCGGTGGCCACGCGCATCCAGACCTATGGCTTGCCGGTCACGGAGCGGGCTGGCCGCTATGCCAGCCTCCTGTTGCAGCAGAGCGCCGTGGCACAGTGGATTGCAGGTGGCATTGCCGAGACCTTCCGCGACACCTCCCATGAAGAGGAAATCCTCGCGTCGGGCGAACTGCTGCAGGACTTGCGGGCCACATGAGAGGTAGCGGCGCGCTGGCACTGGCCGCGGCCATTGCCCTGCTCACCGGCTGCACCACCACGCCGCAGAAACCCGCGGCCTCGCTGCCCACCGAAACCCGCTTCGAGCCGGCGCAATGGCACGACATCGATGGCTGGCAACGCGATGCGCTGGCCGATGCCTGGCCGGCGCTGCAGTCCAGTTGCCGCAGCGCGCGGCTGGCGGTCGCATGGAAGAGCTTCTGCACCGATGCGCTGCGCATCACCATCACGGACACTGCCGCACAGCGGCGCCTGCTCGAATCGCAGCTCAAGCCCTGGCGCGTGATGTCGGTCAGCGGCGATGCCGCGCATCGCATCGCCAGCGACAAGGGGCTGATCACCGGCTACTACGAACCGCTGCTGAAAGGCGCACGCCGGCGCGGCGGCGCATTCCAGACGCCGCTGTATGCCGTGCCCGACGATCTGCTCACCGTCGATCTGGCCGACGCCTATCCGCAACTTGCGGGCACGCGCGTGCGCGGCCGACTGCAGGGCAAACGCGTGGTGCCGTATCCGGATCGCGCGCAGCTTGCCGATGGCCGCATGCTGGCAGGTCGCGAGCTGCTGTGGGTCGACAGCGCTGTGGATGCCTTCTTCCTGCAGATCCAGGGCTCGGGACGCGTGCAGCTTGCGGACGGCAGCACCGTGCGCCTGGCCTTTGCGGATGTGAATGGCCGGCCCTACCGCGCCGTGGGCCGGTACCTGGTGGACAAGGGCGAGATGACGCTGTAGCAGGTGACCGCGCCGGCGCTGCGTCAATGGCTGGCCGCGCATCCCGAGCGGCAGCAGGAAGTGTTCAACCAGAATCCCAGCGTGGTGTTCTTCCGCGAGGAGGCGCTGCCCGATGCCACCGTGGGCCCGAAAGGTGCGCTGGGCGTGCCGCTGACGCCGGGCCGTTCCATTGCCATCGATCCGTCACTGCTGCCGCTGGGCGCGCCGATGTTCCTTTCGACGACGCATCCGGTCAGCGGTGTGCCGCTGCAGCGGCTCGTCGTGGCGCAGGACACCGGCGGCGCCATCCGCGGTGCACCGCGCGCCGATCTGTTCTGGGGTTGGGGCCCGGACGCCGCCGACAACGCGGGGTTGATGCGCGGCCAGGGCACGCTGTGGCTGCTGTGGCTCGCCGGTGAAACACCGCCGGCGCCGCGCACTGCGGCGCAGCCCGCGGCCAATTGACGGAACCCGCGTCGCTGCCTATGGTCTTTCCATCACCGCCTTCCGCGGTGAATCAGGGTGAGAACAATGAAATATCCCCAGGATGTCAGTCTCTCGCGTCGTCGCCTGCTGCAGGCGGGTGTGGCCGCGGGCGTCGCCGCCACCATGGGCAGCTCCGTTGCCACGGCAGCCAGTGCGCCCGCCAAGCCGGGCGTGCTGATGCGCACCATTCCGTCGACTGGCGAAAAGATTCCTGCGGTGGGTGTGGGCACCAATGCCTTCGGCGTTACCAGCGCGGAGGAACTGGCCGAACTGCGCAAGGTGCTGCAGGCCATGCCCGATCTCGGCGGCCGCGTCATCGACACGGCGCAGGCCTATGGCACCTCCGAGGAAGTGATCGGCAAGCTGCTGGCGGACCTGGGCAACCGCGACAAATTTTTCCTCGCCACCAAGACGCCGCTGGCCGGTGACATCAGCGGCGGCGCTGCCGTGCTCGACCGTTCGTTCCGTCGACTCAACGTTGCCAAGATCGACCTGCTGCAGATCCACAATGTCTACGGCGTCGACGAGCTGATGCCGCATTTCCTCGAGTACAAGCAGGCCGGCAAGATCCGCTACATCGGCATCACCACTTCCGTGGATCGGCAGTACGAGCAGATGAAGGCCGCCCTCGCCAAATACAAGTACGACTTCATGCAGATCGACTATTCCATCGGCGACCGCAGCGCCGCCGACGCGCTGCTGCCGATGGCGCAGGAAAAGGGCATCGCGGTAATCAACAACACGCCCTTCGGCGGCCGCGGCCGCAGCTACTTCCCGAAGGTGGCGGGCAAGGCGCTGCCCGAGTTCGCGAAGGATTTCGATGCCACCACGTGGGCGCAGTTCTTCCTGAAGTACAACCTTTCGCACCCCGCCATCACCGTGGCCATCCCCGGCACCACCACGCTGGCCTACCTGCAGGACAACCAGGCCGGCGGCCGCGGCCGTCTGCCCGATGCGGCCCAGCGGCGAAAGATGGAAGAATTCTGGGATTCACTGCCCGCCTGAGGAAAACGCAATGGCCATCGAAATCGACATTGGCATCGGCAAGAAGGACCGCGCGGAAATTGCAGGGGGCCTGGGCCACCTGCTGGCCGACACCTACTCGCTGTACCTGAAGACGCATTACTTCCACTGGAATGTCACCGGCCCGATGTTCCAGACGCTGCACCTGATGTTCGAGACGCAGTACAACGAATTGTGGACGGCGACCGACCTGATCGCCGAGCGCATCCGCTCGCTGGGCCATTTCGCGCCGGGGTCCTATTCGGAATTCGGCAAACTCACGTCGATCAAGGAAGCCAGTGGCGTGCCCAAGGCGCTGGACATGATCAAGCAGCTCGTGTCGGGCCACGAGGCCGTGACGCGCACGGCGCGCGGCCTGTTCCCTGCAGTGGAAAAGGCCGGCGATGAAGCCACCGCCGACCTGCTGACGCAGCGCATCCAGTTGCACGAGAAAACGGCCTGGATGCTGCGCAGCCTGCTCGACAAGTAGCAGGCCGCGCCCACCTTCATCCTCTTTAGTCTTCGAGGATGAAGGTGACCTTCAGCAGCACG
The DNA here is from genome assembly GCA_046347045.1 of Steroidobacteraceae bacterium. Taxonomy (GTDB): domain Bacteria; phylum Pseudomonadota; class Gammaproteobacteria; order Steroidobacterales; family Steroidobacteraceae; genus ZC4RG30. The sequence goes on along the minus strand of JAXMGX010000007.1, from coordinate 228,086 downwards.
CGGTACTCGGTGATCTTGCCACCCTTGCCGCACTCGACTTCCATTTCCTTCACCCAGGCGCCACGGACGTTCTTCAGCGTCTTGTTGGCGCGGCTGACGCCGGTTTCCACGGCGTCTTCGAAGCTCTTCCTGCTGCTGGACTTGATCTCGGTGATACGCGCGACGGACATTGCAGTCTCCTTGTGACGATGGAGCCTTCGGTCAATCCAGGCCGAAGGCGAGAAGCACGTTGCCGGGACGGCCGACCAGGCCGCCATAGCCTGCATTCACGAACAGCATACCGCCGGCCACCACCGCGCCGGGGCCATCCATGCTGGCGCCATTGGCTTTCACGCCATTGACGGTGTCGAAGTCCCGGTTGGCATCGAAGGTCCACAGAACATGGCCATCGGCGGTGGAATAGGCGCGCAGGCCGCCATCATGTGCACCACTGAACACCGCGCCGGGAATGGCGGTGACGGCCGCGCCCTGTCCTGGGCCGCAGCCGGGCTTCTTCTCGCCGCAGAGCAGCGGCTGCGGCGGCATCTTCCATACCAGCGAGCCATTGCTCAGCGAGATGGCCACCATGCCGCCCGGCGCGGGCGTGAGGAAGTCATTCACGCCGCTGTAGAAGTTCACGCCATCGACGGCGCCGCCCCACTGGCCACCGAGGCCGCTGCCCGCGCCGAAGTTGCGGATCCAAACCACTTCGCCCTGATGGTCGGGGTCGAGCGCGAAAGCGGTGGCGGATTTCTGTGGCAGCACCACCAGATCGCGCTTGCCCTGGCGCGCCACCATGGGCGTGGCCGAGAAATCGAAATCCGGCCCCAGCACTTCGGGGCAGGCCGGATTGCCGGGATTGCGCGCCTGGCAGCCCATGGCCCAGTTGTCGGCCACCGTGAGCTGCTTGTACCAGCGCACCGCGCCGGTCTTTTCGTCGAAGGCGATGACGGCATTGGTCATCTTCTGCGCCGGATCGGCATAGGCATTGCCGGTGGCCGCATACACCACGCCGCGCTTCACATCGACCGAGGGAGCCGACCAGATGCTGCCGCCGGCGGGGCCATACATCTGCACGCCATCCTTGTTCTTGCCGCGCGGCGCGGACTCGTCGATGGTGTAGGTCTTCCAGAGCTGTTTGCCGGTGGAGACGTCGAGCGCGACGAGGCTGCCGCGAAAGGTGCAGCAGGGATATCCGCCCGTGCTGCCCCGGCCTTCCTCGCCAAGACCCTGCACGCCGATGAACAGCCGCCCGTCATGCACCACCGGGCTGCCGGTGATGGCGGCCGAGCCGTGGTTGTCGACGTGCGTCATCCACAGCAGCGCGCCGCTCTGTGCGTCCACGCCATACACATTGGCGCGGCCATCGCCGAAGAACACGGCCTGGCCGCGGCGGCCGCCGGTCATGCGATAAGGCGCGACATAGGGCGAGGTGCGCACGCCGGCCTGCGCCTTGAAGGTCCAGTACGTGCAGCCCGTGGCCGGATCGAGCGCGTGCACTTCGCTGTTCTCGCTGGCCACGAACAGCCGGCCACCGGCCACCGTGGGCTGCGCGCGCGCGGCGCCGACATTGGCGTAGCCGAAGGCCCACTTGAGCTTCAGGCGGGGCAGATCGGCGGCGGTGATGCCCCCGGTCTTCGCATTGGCAAAACGGTTGGCGGCGGGACCGTTGCCGTAGCCGTTCCAGCCTGGCAGTGCAGCCGCATCGCGCATGGGTTTGGGGTTGCGGCAGGCGTTCACCAGCACGCCGGTGGGCGCCTGCGCGCCCAGCCGCTTGCCGGTGACGTACTGCGCCACCAGCGCCCGCTGCTCGGTGGTCAGGAGGCCACCTTGCTGCTGCATCTTGCCGCTGGTGAGCGCCGTGACCACGGCTTCGGGGGCGAACTGCTGCAACTGGCTGCGGGTGGGGGCGCGTTCATTGGGCGTGCCCGCGGCAGCGGCCTTCTCGGCGTGACAGGCCGAGCACTGGATCAGGAATAACTGCTCGTCCTCGGGGAGCTGCGCCGCATTTGCGAATAGCGAAAAAGACAGGCCGGCAAGGGCCAGGACGCCGTTGAACGCCGCTCTCATGGTCGGGACTCCCCCCTGCAGGATCGAGCCTGCGAGTATAGGGGCTCAAGCCGTTCTGGGGCGCGGGTGAGTTGGATCACACCCCCGCAGTCTGCCCCTGTTGCAGCGCACGAAACCGCCGATACAGGTCGGGCCACAAATACAAGGATGTTGCTTGGCTGCGCCTGAACAAAACTGGGTTTCGATCCGGGCAGATCAACTGCGCGTTGGCCACTACATCAAGATCAGCAACAGCTGGTTCGATCATCCCTTCGTGCGGCGCATCTTCCGGATCACCTCGGAAGAGGAAGTGGCCATCATCCGGCATGTGCGGCTGACGAAGCTGTTCGTGGATCACGGACTATCCACGCCGGTCCGACAGTCCGACTCGCCGCAGCGGCCGCCGGATGAAGAGCAGCGCATCGCCGAACGAGTGGCCACGCTGAAGGCCGAGAAGAGCGCGCAGCTCGACCAGATCCAGGAACACCGCGCCGCGCTCGACGCCGTGCGCGAGAGTTATGCCGAATCCGTGGGCAATGCCGTGGAGCTGCTGGGCATGCTGGGTGACGGCGATCCGGGCAGCGTGAAGCAGCTTGGCCTGTGGCTGGGCCGCGTGGTCGAAAGCCTGGTCAACGGCCAGTCGCCGCTGGCGCTGGTGGCGATGGATCTGCCCGCCGACGCCCTGCAGCGCGCCGCGTTGCTGGCCACCGATGCCGTGGGCATTTGCGGCGTGCTGGGCCGGCGAATGGGCCTCGACCCGCAGCAGCTCATGGCGCTGGCCACCGCGGCCGCCGTCCACGCCTGCGGGCTGCAGCGCCTGCCGCCGCCATTGATGGATGAATTGCCCGACGGTCTTGCGCGCGCATCGAGCGCGTTCCGCCGCTATCCGGACCTCAGCGCCGAGATGCTGAAATCCTGCGGCGGATTTCCGCAGACCGTGCAGCGCATCGTGCACGAGCACCGCGAGCGGCCCGACGGCAGCGGCTTCCCGCAGGGTCTGTCCGGCGATGCCATCCATCCGCTGGCGCTGTTGCTGGGCGCAGTGCGCGAATTCCAGGTGCAGTGCCGCGCGCCCGACGTGGAGCCCACCGCGGCACTGGCATACCTGTTCCGCGAACTGCGGCCGGTGTACGGCGCGCAGATCATCGACCAGCTCATCTCGTCCACCACGGTGTATCCGCCGGGCACCTTCGTGCACCTGTCGGATGGCAGCACGGCGCGCGTGTTGCGCGTCAACGAATCCGATCGCATGCGGCCGGTGGTGGGTGTGCTGGACGAGGACGACGGGGATCGCGAAATGCAGATTCTGGACCTGCTGCAGGAGTCGCAGCTCGCCATCGCCCGCGTGGCATCGCGGTCGCGCGTGCCCGCGCCCTGGCTCAATGCCCGCAGGCGGTCCTGGTATGGGGTGGGTCTGGCTCCGGCGCGGACCATTCCTGTTGTCGCCGAAGCCGTGTGAAAATACCGCGCGTCTGAAGAATCGGGGGGAGTCATGAGAAACATCCGTGCGGACCTCGCCGGGTTCGTCCTGCTGTGTGCGCTGTTGGCCGGTGGCAATGCCGCCTTGGCCGCCGAAGCTGCCGCCAGTGCTGCGGTTCATCCCGGCCAGGCGCTGTATGAAAAACACTGCTCGGCCTGCCACGACAAACCCGATCTCACGCGTGCCGTGCCCTTCGCGCAGCTCAGGAACATGCGGCTGGGCAATCTTTTCTTCGCCATGACCGACGGCAAGATGAAGGAGCAGGCCAAGGGCCTGAACGAGCGCCAGCGCGGCCAGCTCGTGGATTTCATAGTCGGGCGGCAGGTGGTGGACGAGCGCTGGATCGACGCCATGCGCTGCGGCAAGGACGTGGCGGCGATGCGGCTGCCGCCCGAAGGCGCGGCGAATGTGCTGGGCTTCGGCTTCACGCGCGACAACCGCCGTCAGCTCACGCGCGAGCAGGCCGGACTGTCGACGGCCGAGGTGAAGGACCTGGAACTGGCATGGGTGCTGGCTTTCCCGCGCGCCAGCACCATGCGTGCCCAGGCGGCAATCGCCGGCGACACGCTGTTCCTGCCGGTGACGGACGAGGCGCGCGTGTTCGCCACCGACATCTCGGGCGACGCGCCCTGCTTCAGGTGGGTGTACACCAGCAATGTGCCGCTGCGCACCGGCGTGGCCTATGGCGTGCTGCCTTCGGGCCGCGCGGTCATTGCCTTCGCCGATGCGGCGGTGAACGTGCATCTGGTGGATGCCGCCACCGGCAAGCTGATCTGGAAGACGCCGGTGGGCCGCTGGGATCTGTCGAATGCCACCGGCACGCCGCAGATCGTGGGCAATCGCGTGTACATGCCGATTTCGGCTTCAGAGATCAATTTCGGCGGCGACGACACGCATGAATGCTGCAAGACGCATGGCATGTTCGCCGCGCTGGATGCGCGCAGCGGCAGGATGGTGTGGCGCTACGAAACCATGCCCGATGCCAGGCCGGTGCGCGATCGCGGCGACGGCAAGATGTTGTGGGGTCCGTCGGGCGCGCCGATATGGTCATCGCCCGTGGTGGATGAAAAGCGCGGACTGATCTACGTCGGCACGGGCGAGGCCACTTCCGCGCCGGCCGCCGACACCACCGATTCCATCCTGGCGCTGGAGATGAAGACCGGCAAGCTGCGCTGGAAATTCCAGGCCACGCCGGATGACATCTTCCTCACCGCCTGCCTGCGCCCGAAGAAGTCGCTGAACTGCCCGAACGAAGGTCGGTTGCTCGACGTGGACTTTGGCGCGGCGCCCATCCTCGCGCATCGTGCCGATGGCAGCGACGTGCTGCTGGCGGGGCAGAAGTCCGGCATGTTGTGGGCGCTGGACCCGGATACCGGCAAGCTGCTGTGGAACCGCGAGTTCGGCAAGGGGTCGCCGCTGGGCGGCATCCACTGGGGCATGGCGGTGGACGCACGCAATGTGTACGTGCCCATTCACAAGATGCCCAATGCGCAGGGCGAAGACCCGAACCAGACGCCAGGGCTGCATGCGGTGGACTACACCACCGGCGAGGTGCGCTGGAGCTTCACGTCGGTGGGCGACTGCAGCGGCGACCGCAAGGCGCGCGTGCCCACATGCAATGCCAACACGGGGCTGTCGAGTCCGCCGACGGTGATCGATGGTGCGGTATTCGCGGGCAGCGTCGATGGATTGCTGCGCGCCTTCGATGCCGCAACCGGCGCCATCCTGTGGCAGTACGACGTGGCGCGGCCGATCACCGGCGTGAACGGCATCGCGGGTCATGGCGGCGCCATCGACAACGCGTCCATCGTCGCGGCCAGGGGCATGGTGTTCGTGAATTCCGGCTACGCCATCATGGGTGGCGAACGGCCGGGGAATCTGTTCCTGGCGTTCCGGAAGAAGCGCGCGGTCAACTAGCCGCGAGCATCGGCGCCGGAGCGGGCGCCGTGTCCTGCTCACGCATCGGGCGCGTAGTGTCCCCACAGGCTCTTGAACGCAGCCAGCACGAAGGTGCGTGACGGGCCGAACTGCGCCTCGTATTCCTTCGCGGGCTGGGTGTCGGCGCATTCATCCGGGCCCATGCCCTTCACGAGCTGCTTCACGCAGCGGTCGAACACCTGGAAATACATCTCGCGCCAGGCCTGCAGTTCCTTGCGGCCCACGGGTGCACCATTGGCCGGCACCACCACGGTCTTGTCGTCGGCGACTTTGAGCAGGCGGTCATAGGCGGCCACCAGGCCGCCGATCCAGCCGCCGGTCTGCCAGTCGAGCAGCGGCCAGCCGGCGCTCGACACCACGCCACCGGCGACCAGCACATTGGCCCTGGTGAAGTGCACGTACAGGTCACCATCGGTGTGCGCCTGACCGAGATGGCCGAAGTTGAGCTTGTCGCCGCCGAAGTCGATGCTGTCGGTGGTGTAGAAGCTCTTGTTGGGCAGCGCGGGCTTGGGCAGCGGGCCATAGCCCTGGGGGAGCCAGTCGGTGTTGATCTTGCGGCCCAGCCACAGCCGGGTGTTCTCCTGCGCGATGATGCGTGCACCGGTCTTGGCCACGCGCTCGTTCGAGCCTGTCTGGTCCGGATGCCAGTGCGTGTTGAACAGCGTGTGCACCTGCTTCGCGCCGCTGGTCTTCAGCGCCAGCTTCAAGAGTGCGGCGGAATTCGCTGCGTTGCCGCCATCCACCAGCAGCGCGCCTTCGGGGCTGCCCATGACCACGACATTGCCGCCGGCGCCGGTGATCAGCGACAGACCGCCGGTGAGCGGTACCACCTGCAGTGATTCCCTGGCGTCGCGCGCGAAGGCGGTGTCGATGGAGGTGGCCGCCAGCGCGGCGCCGGCGGAAGTGGCAGCGGCAACCTGCAGGAAGCCGCGACGGGTGAAATTGCTCATCGGGGTACGATCGCTCTCAGTCCAGGGGTTCCGACGCCGGGCCACGGCGGCAGATTGGGGTTTTCGTCCTTGGCGCCAAGTTGCCGCAGCAGCGCCGCGGTCTCGGTGCGCACCGGAGGCTTGGTCTGCAGGAAGCCGACACGGCTGCGGCCCAATGCGTAATCGAGCGGCGTGAGCTTGTCGGACTCGCGGGCATCGAGGTTGGCGCCCTCCGCGGCCAGTTCCGTCAGCACCGTTTTCCAGCCGCGGAACGCAGCGCTGTGCGCGGCCGTCATGCCGCGCACATCATGCGAGTTCACATCCGCGCCCGCGGCGCGCAGCAGCTTCACCGCTTCCAGCGCCTGCTCCTCGGTCTTGTTCCTGCCGCGCGTGCCGGCGGCCGACACCGCCGCCATTAGCGGCGTGGCACCTTCTTCATTGGGCAGATCGACCTTGGCGCCCGCGGCCAGCAGCAGCTTCAGCGCCGCGATGTCACCGCCGGCCGCAGCGCGCATCAGCGGCGTGGCGCCGGCGATGAGCGCGCCATCGGCGCCGCGGTCCTGCACGGCGTTGCGGTACGGGGGACGCAGCTTGAGCTGCACATTGGGGTTTGCGCCCTTCGCCAGCAGCAGCTTGATGATGTCGAGGCCGGTGGCTTCATCCATGCGTGGCAGCTCCACGCGAAAGCCCGCGGGCAGGATGTTCATGTCCACCGCCATGTACAGCGGCGACTGACCCCAGAAATCCCAGTCGTTGACGTTGGCACCGGATTCGATCAGCACCTTCGCCATGTCCCACTGGCCATTGGTCAGCGCCATCACCAGCGGCGTGGTGCCGTCGGGATCGGGGCGGTCGATATCGGCGCCGTTCTTCAGCAGCGCGCGGGCCGCTTCCACATAGCCCTCGCGCGCGGCGAACAGCAGCGGCGTGAAGCCGCCATGGTTCATGTCCTTGGGGCGGCCCTCGGCGGTGACGCGGCGCTGCCAGCCGCGCACGGTGGCGTGTGCATTGGCATCGGCGCCCTTCGAGATCAGGAAGGCGATCATCGCCGGCTGGTTCTGCGACGCGGCCCACATCAGCGGCGTCTGTCCGCCCCAGCCTTCGCGCGCGTTGACGTCGGCGCCGGCCTTCACCAGCAGCTTCGCCGCATCCACATTGCCGGTGCGCGCCACGAGGTGCAGCGCCGTCTGGCCTTCGCCGGTGGTGGCGCGCGGATCGGCGCCGGCCTTCAGCAGCAACGCGAGGATGGGCGCATGGCCGATGCGCGCGGCTTCGCCGAAGGGCGTGGCGCCGAAGGCATTGCCCTTGCGCCAGTCGGCGCCCGTCTTCAGCAGGCGGGCCACTTCGGCTTCGTCGCCGCGATACACGGCCCACAGCAGCGGCGTCGCGCCGTCGTTCTGCACGGCGCCGGCGGCACTGCTCGTGCCTTCGACTGCCGCTGCGTGCGCCGCAGCGGCGGGCATGGCCGCCATGACGGCGAGCGACACCAGGCCCGCAACGACAATGCCGTTGCGGTGCCTGCGCGATACGACGTTCATCACACCTCCGCGAAGGTGCCCGTGCTGTTGCCCAATGCCGGCAGCGTGACGCCGGCGCGGTCGAGCAGCGTGAGCAGCAGGTTGGCGTGCGGCGTGTCCTGCGGGTACTTCAGGTGCTGGCCACCCTTGATGCGGCCATAGCCCTTGCCAAGGATGGCATTGGGCAGCGGGTCGTTGTTGTGCAGGTCGCTGTTCGACATGTTGCTGCCGTACAGGATGATCGAGTGGTCGAGCATCGTGCCGTCGCCATCCTGCATGGTCGACAGCTTCTTGATGAACTTGGCGAACACCTGCGTGTGGTAGTTCTGGATCTGGACCAGGCGCTCGATCTTCGAGGGATCGTTCGCATGGTGCGACAGCGGATGGAAGGCCTCGGTGATCGACAGGTTCGGGTAGGTGCGCATCGACACCTCCTTGGCGATCATCATCGAGGCCACCTGCGTCTGGTTGGCCTGCCAGGCGAGGGCGATCAGGTCGAACAGCGCGTCGAGGTGATCGCCGAACTGGTCGGGCACGCCCTGCGGCGCGTTGGGCAGGTCCATCTGCGAGCTCTTGCTGGTGGCGAGGCGCTGCACGCGCTGCTCCACTTCGCGCACGGATTCCAGGTAGTCGTTGACGCGTGCGCGGTCGGCGGCGCCGATGCGCTTCTGCAGCGAGGCGCCCTCGGCCATCACGTAATCGAGCAGGCTTCCCGTCTCCGCCAGAATGGCCTTGCGCTCCCTGGTGGTGTCGCCCTGGCCGAAGAGCTGGTAGAAAATCTTGCGCGGGTTGTCTTCCATCGGCAGCGGCTGGAAGGGCGTGCGGAAGGCAACGGTGCTGCCGAAACCGCAGCCCGTGGCGCCCTGGCCGCAGGTGGCGTTGCCGCCTTCACCGGTGAGTTCCAGCGACGGGATCGGCGTGGCGCCGGCGAAATGCCGCGCGGCGATCTGGTCGGCCGTGGTGCCCATGTCGCCTTCGCGACCCTTGATGCCGAAGCACGACAGCCAGGTGCCGGCCATGATGCCGTGCGGGTCGGAGCTCTCGCCGCCCTTGTTGCGCAGGCCGCTGACGATGGTCAGGTGCGAGCGAAAGGGCTCCAGCGGCTTCAGGATGGGCGAAGGCGTGTACGCCGTGCCGGTTTCGGCCGGCGACCAAGCCTTCATGATCGCGCCGTGCGGGAAGTAGATGAAGCCCATGCGCGGCGCAGGTTTCGCGGCCGTCTGCGCCAGCGCCGTGCCGGCGGGGATCATCGCATCCAGCAGCGGCAGCGCGATCGCGGCGCCGGCACCCCGCAGCACGGTGCGGCGGGAAAGATGTTTCTTGCTGATGAACATGGACTGTCCCCTTACTTGATGAGAGCAGCCTGCTTGATGGCGGGAGCGTCCTTTGCTTCCGGCACGCGGGCCTTGGTGAAATCGTCGCTGAGCACGATGTTGGTGATGAGCGTCGAGACCTTGTAGTTGTCGACGGCCGATCGGCGCACGATGTCGCGCACGAACGGCATGTCATGCGCCTCGATCACGCGGCCCAGCGAGTACATGATCAACCGCTCGGTGACGTTCTGCACGAAGGGCACCGGGTCGGCCAGCAGCGCCGCGCGCAGCTCGTCGGGATTGCGCACCTTGGTGCCGTCGGGCAGCTCGCCCATGGTGTCGATGGCGGTGCGCGCGAAGCGGTCGATGCGCCGCGCCTTGCCGGTGGCGTCGAAGCCCTCGAGCACGAAGCCGATGGGGTCGATGGCCGCGTGGCAGGAATAGCACTGCGGCTTCTTGCGGTGGATTTCGAGCAGCTCGCGCACGGTGGCGGCCTTCTTCTGCGCATTGACGGTGGGCAGCGCCTCCACCGCCGGCGGCGGGATGGGTGGCGGCGTGCCCATGATGCGCTCGAGCACGTAGGCGCCGCGCAGCACGGGCGAGGTGCGGTTCGGATACGCGCTGGTCATCAGCACGCCACCCTTGCCCAGCAGGCCGAAGCGCGAGGAATCCGTCAGCTTGATCTTGCGGAACTGGTCGCCGCGCACCGTGTTGATGTCGTAGTGCAGCGCCAGGCGCTCGTTGACGAAGGTATAGGGCGAGGAGATGAGATCGAGCACGCTCTGGTCGTTGCGGATCACGTCGTCCATGAACAGCGTGATCTCCTGCACGAAGTCATCGCGCAGGTCGCCGGCGCCGCTGGCATACGGGAAGATGGCCGGGTCGGGCGTGATCTCCGGCAGCTTGGTGAGGTTCAGCCACTGCGAGCCGAAGTTCTTCGCCAGCATGATCGAACGCGGGTCGGCGATCATGCGCTTGACCTGGCGCTTGAGTTCCTCGGGCTCGTGCAGCTTGTTGGCCGCCGCCACTTCGAGAAGCTGGTCGTCGGGCAGGCTGCTCCACAGGAAGAACGACAGGCGCGAGGCGAGCGCCAGATCGTCGATGCGGTACATGGTGCCCGGCGCCAGGTCTCCCGCTGGCTGGTCGGAGCGGAACAGGAAGTCCGGGTGCGCCAGCACCGCGGTCAGTGCGCGGCGCACGCCGGTGTCGAAGTCGCCTTCGGCGCGGCCGGCATCGTAGAAGCGCATCAGGCCCGACACGTCATGTTCGGTGACCGGGCGCCGGAAAGCGCGGCGCGCCACCGAACTGATGACCTGCCTGGCGCAGGGCGATTCCTCGGCAGCCGACTTCGGGTAGCAGGTGAACACGTGCCGGCGGCTGTCGGTCATGCTGACGCCGGTGGGATTGAAGGGGCCGCGGATCTCGAAGGAGCTGACGCGCAGCACGCGGTCGTTGCCGCCGCCCGGGGTGTACATCTGCAGCCGGTCTTCGGATTCGGCGAAGCTGCGATGGCGGAACGCCACCACGAAGCTGTGCACGCCGGCCTTGGCGTTGAAGCGGATGTTCTTCAGGCGCTGGTTGATGGCCTCGACCGCAGGATCCTGCTTCTGGTCGATGGCCTTCATGTCTTCTTCGCCGCCGATGGAGGTTTCGTACACGAGCTTGCCGTCGAGCGTGACGACCAGGTCGTTGCGGAACTCCATGTTGTAGACCCACAGCGCCTGCGCCATGTTGGCGATGTTCAGCACGTACTCGCCGTCGGCCGGGAAGTTGTGGTTCACCGCGATGCCACCGCGTGTGCCCAGCGGCAGTCCATCCTGGTGGAAGATCTGCGTCGATGGCTTCTGTGCGCGATACGTGGTGCCGGCGGGCAGCGCATCCTTGTTGCCCAGCGCCTGCACGACCACGGTGCGCGCGGCGGCGATGTACTGGTCGAGGAAGGAGGGCGTGACCTGGAGGGCCGCGGCTATGTTGTCGAAGCCTTCACGCGGCTCATCACGCGGCAGCAGGTCGGCCGGATCGATCTCGATGCCGAGCAGGTCGCGCACGGCGTTGGCGTATTCCTTGCGGTTCAGGCGGTGCAGGCCCACATGGCCGACGTCCTCGCGCTCCGCGCCCACCTTGTCGAGGCGGCCCTCGAGCCAGGTGATGAACTGCGCGCGCGTGGTCTTGTCGGGCATCTTGTGGCCGCCCGGCGGCATCTGCTGCGAGCGCAGCTTGCGCACCGTCTTCTCCATCACGTCGATGTTGTCGGCGATTTCACCTTCGGTCATCGTGTCGAACGCGACGCTGCCGGCCCAGTCCTCGGCGTTGTGGCATTCCGTGCAGTACTTGCCGAGCAGCGCCCAGCCGGTGACATCGCCGTGCTCGGCAGGCGCCGCCTTGGCCGGCGCGGCACCCGGGGGCGCGGGCTGCGCCGCATTCGCCGCAGTCATGCAGCCCATCGAGAGAACCAGCGCGCCGAGCACCGATTTAATGCGAGAATCTTTCACTGTTGGCCCCGATATAAGAACTTGTACGCGATCCAAAGCGCTGGATTCCGCGGCAGGATATGCGATACCGAAGACCCAGACCACGGCACCACGTCCATGAGCAGTAGACCTCGTGACGCGGCGCCGGTTCCGGCCGCGTTTGCGTATACAACACGTTCACATTTGCGGAGTTACATCACTTGAAGCGGGTGGGTTTCGGCGCCTTGGTCGCGCTGTTGCTGCCGGTTGTCGGCGTGTGCATTGCGGGTGGATTGATGCCCCCGCGGGCAGTGGCAGACGGCAGCCATGCTGCGTCGCAACAGAGATCGCAGCAAAGCCCGGTGCGGCGTACCGGCGCACAGGTCACCACCTCCGGCCTCGTGATTCGCATTTTGCCCGATGATCGGGACGGATCGCGGCATCAAAAGTTCATTATTCGCGCAGATAGCGGCGAAACGCTGCTGGTGGCCCACAACATCGACCTGGCGCCCCGGCTGGAGGGGCTGAGGACGGGTGAGCGCGTGCGGATTTCAGGCGAATTCGCGTGGAATCCCCGCGGCGGCACCCTGCACTGGACGCACCGCGATCCCCAGGGGCGGCACGTGGCTGGATACATAGAGTGGCGAGGACGGCGATACCAGTGAAACCGCATCATGAGGGACACCGCATCGAGCGCGTGGGCTGGCTGCGCGCAGCCGTGCTCGGCGCGAATGACGGCCTGATTTCCACAGCCAGCCTGTTGATGGGCGTGTCGGCCGCCAGGCTCGATACACCCACCATCCTGATGACCGGCATCGCGGGCCTGGTGGGCGGTGCACTGTCGATGGGCGCCGGCGAATACGTGTCCGTCAGTTCCCAGGCGGACAGCGAGGGCGCGGATCTGGCGCGCGAGCGCCGCGAGCTCGCCGAGACACCGGAGGCCGAGCATCGGGAGCTGATCGGCATCTACATGCAGCGCGGCATGCCGCGCCAGCTTGCCGAGACGGTGGCCACCGAGATGGCCAAGCACGACCTGCTGGCAACCCATGCGCGTGAAGAGCTGGGCATCACCGATCTGACGCGCGCACGACCCGGCATCGCCGCGGTGGCGTCCATGCTGTCGTTCGCCGTGGGCGCAGCGCCGCCGGTGCTGATCGCCGCGCTGACGCCGGCAGCGCAACGCTCCGTGGTGCTGTTCATCGCCTCGCTGCTGCTGTTGCTGACGCTGGGCGTGATGGGCGCGAAGCTGGGCGGTGCGCCGCGATTGCGCGCCGCGCTGCGTGTGGGTTTCTGGGGCGTGGCGGCCATGGGCGTCACGGCGCTGGCAGGCCGCATCTTCGGTGTGAATCTTTCCGGCTGACGGACAGCGCGACGTAATGAGCATTGCGATGGAATCGGGCGAGATCAGCGTGCGCGCCGCGCGCACCGGCGACGAATCGGCGCTGTCGCTGCTGGGCGGCGCCACTTTTCTTGAAAGCTACGCGCATCTGCTGCCGGTGACCGACATCATCGGGCACGTGGCACGCCAGCACGCCGCAGCGGTGTACGAGCGCTGGCTTGCCGATCCCGCCTGCCGCTGCTGGCTGGCAGAGCATCTGCCCGGCCGCGCACCGGTGGGTTACGCGGTGGTCACCCCGCCGGATCTGCCGCTGCCCGGCATCGGCCCCGGTGATCTGGAGATCCGCCGCATCTATCTGCTGCACCGGTTTCATCGCGGCGGCCTGGGTCGCCGGTTGATGGACGAGGTGATGGCGCACGGCCGCGCGGTGTCCGCGCGGCGCATGCTGCTCGGCGTGTATTCGCGCAACGAGGCCGCACTCGGTTTCTACCAGCGGCTGGGATTCGCGCGCGTGGGTACGCGCCAGTTCCGCGTTGGCGCGAATGATTACTTCGACTTCATCCTCGGCCTGGAATTGTAAAGTTTGCGGGATTCGACAGGCCGGTCCAAGGCCGGCGTGATAGGTTGCGGCCCATGAAGAAACCTGCCAGGAAGCCTGTGAAACAAGTGCAATCCGCAGCGCACCGCGCGCGCACGTCCGCGGTGGCTGCTGCACCGGTGTCGGTGGTGATCCTGGCCGCGGGCCAGGGCAAGCGGATGAATTCGAGCCTGCCGAAGGTGCTGCAGCCGCTGGCCGGCAAGCCGTTGCTGCAGCATGTGCTCGACACGGCATCGCAGCTCGCGCCCGCCGCGTTGCACGTGGTGTACGGCCACGGTGGCGATGCGGTGCGCGCCACCTGCACCGACCCCGCCATCCACTGGTCGCTGCAGGCCGAACAGCGCGGCACCGGTCATGCGCTGCTGCAGGCCATGCCCGGCATTCCCGACACGCACCAGGTGCTGGTGCTGTATGGCGACGTGCCGCTGCTGCGCGCCGATACGCTGCGCGAACTCGTGGCGCTGGCGGCTGGGCAGCTTTCGCTGCTGACGGTGAACCTCGCCGATCCCACCGGCTACGGCCGCGTGCTGCGCGATGCGCGCGGCCGCGTGCGCTCCATCGTGGAACAGAAGGATGCCACCGCCGCGCAGCGCCGCGTGCGCGAGGCCAACACCGGCGTGATGGTGCTGCCGGCGAAGCCGCTGAAGCAATGGCTGGCCGCGCTGCGCAGCGACAATGCGCAGGGCGAGTACTACCTCACCGATGTCATCGCGATGGCCGTGAAGCAGAAGATGCGCGTGGCGCCGCTGGTGGCCGGCAGCGAATTCGAGGTGATGGGTGTGAACGACAAGCTGCAGCTCGCGCAGCTCGAGGCCGCGTTGCGCGCGCAGCTTGCCGCGGATGCGATGCGCGCCGGCGCAACGCTGGCCGATCCTGCGCGGTTCGATCAGCGCGGCCGGCTCACGCTGGGCCGCGACGTGTTCATCGATGCGAACGTGCTGTTCGAGGGTCATGTGGAACTGGGCGATCGCGTACGCGTGGGGCCGAACTGCGTGCTGCGCGACATGAAGGTGGGCGCCGACACCGTCATCCATCCGAACTGCGTGCTGGAGAAATCCTCCATCGGCAGCCATTGCAGCGTGGGTCCGTTCGCGCGGCTGCGGCCCAATGCGCGGCTTGAAGACCATGTGCACATCGGCAACTTCGTCGAGGTGAAGAACAGCGTGGTGGGCAAGGGTTCGAAGGCCAACCACCTCACTTACCTGGGCGATGCCGACATCGGCGAAAAGGTGAACGTGGGTGCCGGCACCATCTGCTGCAACTACGATGGCGTGAACAAGTCGCGCACGGTGATCGAGGATGGTGCGTTCATCGGCTCCGGCGCGATGCTGGTTGCGCCGGTCACCGTGCAGGCGGGTGCCACCATCGGCGCCGGCTCGACCATCACCAAGGATGCGCCGGCCGGCAAGCTGACGCTCGCCCGGAGCAGGCAGTTCACACTCGAAGGCTGGCAGCGCCCGGTCAAGAAGCCGCGGTGAGATTCACTTCACGGTAGCCAAAGCCCGACAGGGGCCCCGGGGCCCTGATTGGGGCACAATAGACAACCCAGGAACAGTGGCGGCGGTCTTCCCGCCGGAAGCGATATTTCATGTGCGGAATTGTGGGAGCAGTGGCTGGCCGGGACATCGTGCCGGTGCTCATCGAGGGCCTGCGTCGACTGGAATACCGCGGTTATGACTCGGCCGGCGTGGCCGTGGTCAACGGCACCGGCAAGGTGTCGCGGGTGCGCACCGTCGGCAAGGTGAAGAACCTGCAGGACGCTCTGCAGTCAAGCCCCGCCCATGGCCAGATCGGCATCGCGCACACGCGCTGGGCCACGCATGGCGTACCCAGCGAGCGCAACGCGCATCCGCACATTTCGCACGATGGTCTTGCCATCGTCCACAACGGCATCATCGAGAACCACGATGAGCTGCGCGCCGAACTGAAGGCAAAGGGCTACGAATTCACCTCGGAGACCGACACCGAGGTCATCGCGCATCGCATCCACTTCCACATGAAGACGCTGGGCGACCTGTTCAAGGCGGTGCGCGCCACCGTGTCGGAACTGGAAGGCGCGTATGCGCTGGTGGTGCTCAGCGAGAAGCAGCCCGACAAGCTCATCCTGGCGCGCATGGGTTGCCCGGTGGTGATCGGTCTGGGCGAGAAGGAAAATTTCGTCGCCTCGGACGTGGCCGCGCTGCTGCCGGTGACGCGCCGCTTCGTGTTCCTCGAGGAGGGCGACGTGGCCGAGGTGAGCCGCGAAGGCGTGAAGGTGCTCGATGCCGAAGGCAGGAGCGTCAAGCGCGAAGAGAAGCTCAGCGAGCTCTCCGCCGATGCCGCCGAGAAGGGGCAGTACGCGCACTACATGCTCAAGGAGATCCACGAGCAGCCGCTGGCGGTGGCCAATACGCTCAGCGAGCGCGTGGCCAATGGCCGATTGCTCGAGGCCGCCTTCGGCCCCAAGGCCGCGCAGATTTTCCCGCAGGTGGAATACGTGCGCATCGTGGCCTGCGGCACCAGCTATCACGCGGGCGTGGTGGCGCAGTACTTCATCGAGCAGATCTGCCGCGTTCCCTGCCGCGTGGAGATCGCCAGCGAATACCGCTACCGCAACGCGGTGGTGCCGAAGAACTCGCTGTTCGTCACCATCTCGCAGTCGGGTGAAACCGCCGACACGCTGGCCGCGCTGCGGCTGGCCAAGCAGAGCGGGTATCTCGCCGCGTTGGCGGTGTGCAATTCACCCGAGAGCTCGCTGGTGCGCGAGTCGGACCTCGTCATGCTCACCCGCGCCGGTCCCGAGATCGGCGTGGCCTCGACCAAGGCCTTCACCACGCAGATTGCCGCGCTGTCGATGCTGGTCATCGCGCTGGCCAAGACGCATGGCTGCGATGCCGAGCGCGAGCGCGGCCTGGTCGCGCGGCTGGTGGAGCTGCCCGGCCTCATCGAGAAGACGCTGTCGCTCGATCCGGTGATCCGCGAGATGGCCAAGCGCTTCGTGCCCAAGCATCACGCGCTGTTCCTGGGCCGCGGCGCGCTGCATCCGGTGGCAATGGAAGGTTCGCTGAAGCTCAAGGAAATCTCCTACATCCACGCCGAGGCCTATGCGGCGGGCGAGCTGAAGCACGGGCCGCTGGCGCTGGTGGATGCCGACATGCCCATCGTCACGGTGGCGCCGAACAACGACCTGCTCGAGAAGCTGAAGTCGAACCTGATGGAAGTGCGCGCGCGCGGCGGCGAGCTGTACGTGTTCGCGGATCCGGAATCGGGCATCGAGCCCAGCGAGGGCGTGCACGTCATCCACATGCCGCGGCACGTGAGCTACTTCCAGTCGCCCATCATCTATTCCCTGCCGCTGCAACTGCTGGCCTATCACGTGGCCATCCTGCGCGGCACCGATGTGGACCAGCCGCGCAACCTCGCCAAGAGCGTCACGGTCGAATAGTGCGCGACGCCGGCCAGTGAAGGAATTGACCGGCTACCTGCAGCACATCGGCTTTGCCGGCACGCCGCGCGCGGATCTCGCGACGCTGCGCGCAGTGGTGCTGGGGCACACGCTTTCCATTCCCTTCGAGAACCTGGATGCACTGACCGGCCGGCGGGTGAGCCTCGATCCGGACGATGTACAGCGCAAGCTGCTGTTGCAGCGCCGCGGCGGCTGGTGCTTCGAGCAGAACCTGCTGCTGGGCGAAGCGCTGCGCGCGCTGGGCTTCGAGGCGGTGGACCTGGCGGGGCGCGTGGTATGGGGGCGCGCGGCGGACGCCCTCGCAGCTCGCACGCATCGCCTGCTGAAGGTGCGCATCGAGGGGCGCGACTACATCGTCGACGCGGGCTTCGGCGGGCAGACGCTGACCGGCGTGCTCGACCTGCACAGCGAGGAAGCACAGTCCACGCCCCACGAACCCTTCAGGCTGCGCCGCCTGGGCGATGAGTTCCTGATGGAATCGCAGCTGGCCGGCGAGTGGCGCCCCATGTTCCGCTTCGACCTGCATCCGCAGCAGCCCATCGATTTCGAGGCAGCCAATTTCCAGCTCGTGCACGACCCGGCATCGCATTTCACGCAGGGGCTGCGCGTGTCGCGCGTGACGCCTGAAGGCCGGCATGTGCTCGGGGGGTTCGATCTGGCCTTCCATGCGCTGGGTGGCGGCACGCGGCGCGAGACCCTGCCGGATACCGCCGCCGTGCTGCATTCGCTGCGCGAAGTGTTCGGCATCGACACCAGCGGATTGCCCGACCTGGCTGCGTGCCTCGACTCGCTGCGGTAGGCTGCGGGGAAAAGGCGGCCATCCGCCGCCCAGGGGGAATCATGAACCGCAAGTTACGCTTCGGCGGCCCCGCGCTTGCCGCGTTGTTCTTCGTCTCGTCGGCTTTGGCGCAGAACGTAGCGCCTGCACAGGCGGGCTTCTCGGCCGAACGCCTGCAGCGCATCGACCAGTTCATCGACCGCAAGATCGCGGCGGGCGAAGTCTCCGGCGGCGTCACGCTGGTGGCGCGCAACGGCAAGATCGTGCACCTGAAGGCGCAGGGCGTGATGGACGTGGAATCCAGGCGGCCCATGCAGAAGGATTCGATCTTCCGCATCGCCTCGATGTCCAAGCCGGTGGCGGCCGTGGCGCTGCTGATGATGCTGGAAGAGGGCAAGGTGCGGCTGGACGACCCGGTGTCGAAGTACCTGCCTTCCTATCGGAACATGAAGGTGGCGGTGCCGCTGCCGCGCGTCACGGGCGCACCGCCCGCACCCGGCGCTGCGCCCGGCTACTACACGATGCCCGCGGAGCGCGAGATCACCGTGCTCGATCTGCTCACGCACACTTCGGGACTGATGAGCGGCGCGAGCAGCAATGCCGGTGGCCAGGCAGCCTTCGCGCGCAGGCATGAAATCGGCCTGAAGTGGGTCGACAACCTCGGCGCCGACACTGTGCTGGAATTCCAGCCCGGAACGCGCTGGGCCTACAGCGCGGTGGCGGGCCTGGACGTGGTGAACCGCATCGTCGAGATCGTGTCCGGCCAGAACTTCAATGACTTCGCACGTGCGCGGATTTTCGGCCCGCTGGGCATGAACGACACCTTCTTCTGGCCCAGCGACGCGCAACGCGCGCGGCTGGTCACCAACTACCAGCTCGTCGATGGAAAACTGCGACCGAACCCGAACCCGGATTCCATGTCGAGCCCGGTGTATTTCTCCGGCGGCGGCGGACTGATGAGCAGCGCCGAATCCTATGCGCGCTTCGCCATGATGCTGGCCAATGGCGGCGAACTGAATGGCGTGCGCATACTGAGCCCGGCCACGGTGGCGTTGATGGGTTCGCAGATCATTCCGGATTCACTTCCTGGTCGCCGGCCCGGCGAGGGCTATGGCCTGGGCGTGCGGCATGTGAGCGACCGCGCGGCGCGTCGCACCTTGATCGCGACGGGAAGCTTCGGGTGGAGTGGCGCGTACGGCACGCACTTCTGGGTCGATCCGGCGAAGAAGCTGGTGGCTGTCATGATGCTGCAGACGCCGGGGCAGTCGCGCACCGAGGAATTCGAGACGGCCGTGATGCAGGCGCTCGCCGACTGAGGACGATCAGACGGGCTCGCCGGCCAGATCGTACGTGCCCGCCGCCGTGATGCGCACGCGCGCGAATTCCCCCGCGCGCAGTGCCTTCGCCTTTTTCACATTCACGACACCGTCGATCTCCGGCGCATCGCCGGCCGAGCGCGCCACGGCTTTCGACCCATCGACGTGATCGACGAGCACGTCGATCTCGCGTCCCACCTTCGCGGCCATGCGTCGTTCGGAAATTGCCGCGGCCCTTTCCATGAAGCGTGCGTGCCGTTCTTCCATGACTTCGGGCGCCACTGCGCCGGCAAGAGCATTGGCTGTTGCGCCTTCAACGGGGGAATACTTGAAGCAGCCGACGCGATCGAGTTGCGCGGAGTCGAGCCATTGCAGCAGTTCCTCGAATTCGGCCTCGGTTTCCCCGGGAAAGCCGACGATGAAGCTGCTGCGCAGCGTGAGGTCGGGCACCGCGCGCCGCCAGGCATGGATGCGGTCGAGCGTGTTCTCGGCGTGCGCGGGGCGCTTCATGCGCTTCAGCACCGACGGGCTGCCGTGCTGGAAGGGGATGTCGAGATAGGGCAGCACCTTGCCCTCGGCCATCAGCGGCAGCACTGCATCGACATGCGGATAGGGATACACGTAATGCAGCCGTACCCAGGCGCCGAACTCGCCGAGACCCCTGGCCAGATCGAGGAAGCGCGTGGCGTATTCGCGACCCCCGAAACTGGCGGGCGCATAGCGCAGGTCCACGCCATAGGCGCTGGTGTCCTGCGAGATGACCAGCAGTTCCTTGACGCCGGCAGCCACCAGACGCTCGGCCTCGGCCAGCACCTGGTCGATGGGACGCGAGGCCAGCCGGCCGCGCAGCGAAGGGATGATGCAGAAGCTGCAGGTGTTGTTGCAGCCCTCGGAAATCTTCAGATAGGCATAATGGCGTGGCGTGAGGCGGATGCCCTGCGCCGGTACCAGATCGGTGAAGGGATCGTGCGGGCGCGGCAGGTGCTTGTGCACCGCCTCGAGCACCTGCTCGGTGGCATGCGGGCCGGTGACGGCCAGCACCTTGGGATGTTTGTCGAGGATGCGCGAGGGGTTCGCGCCCAGGCAGCCGGTGACCACCACCTTGCCGTTGGCATCCAGCGCCTCGCCGATGGCTTCCAGCGATTCGTCGATGGCGCTGTCGATGAAACCGCAGGTGTTGACCACGACGAGATCGGCGGCATCGTAGCTGGGCGAGATCTCGTAGCCACGGATGCGCAACTGCGTCAGGATGCGCTCCGAATCGACCAGGGCCTTGGGGCAGCCGAGGCTGACGAAACCGACGCGAGGAGAGTTGGCGGGCATCCGTCCATTTTATCGAATGAGCGAACAGTTCGACCGGGCTTATTACCAGCGTTTTTACGTCAATCCGCGCACGGCCGTGACCAATCGCGCCGAGATGAACGCGCGCGGGCGCCTGATCGCCTCGATGGCCGACCACCTGGGCCTGCCGGTGCGCAGCATTCTCGACGCCGGTTGCGGCGTGGGCCTGCTGCGGGCGCCGCTGAAGAAGGCGCTGCCCAGGGCAACCTATACCGGGCTCGAAGTCAGCGAATACCTCTGCAACCGGTACGGCTGGATACACAGCGGTATCCAGGATTTCCGGCGCCGGGCCGTGTTCGACCTCGTGATCTGCTACGACGTGCTGCAGTACCTGGATGCCGCGGAAACGCAGCGCGCGCTGGCGAATCTGGCGCGGGTGTGCCGGGGCTTGCTGTATTTCGGCGTGCTGACGCGCGAGGACTGGGAAGAGAACTGCGACCAGACGCGCACCGACCCGGCCGTGAGCCTGCGTGGCGGCGCCTGGTACCGGCGCGAACTGAAGAAGAACTTCCGTCATCTGGGTGCCGGCTTCTGGCTGCGCCATGATTGCCCCGTGACGGTGTGGGAAATGGATACCGCAGGCTGATGGACGCGCCGCGGCACACCTCGCTGGAAGCGCAGTTCCGCGCTGCGGTGCCGCCGCCGCGCGTGCCGCGCATGCAGCGGCTGGCATGGCGCGCGGGATTGAGGCTCTTGTCCCTAACCGTGGTGCAACGCATTTTCGTGAAGAAGAACCGAGCATGAACAAACCCGCCCGCATCCCCGTAACCGTACTCACCGGCTTCCTGGGCGCCGGCAAGACCACGCTGCTGAACCGCATCCTTTCCGAGAACCACGGCAAGCGCATCGCCGTGATCGAAAACGAGTTCGGCGAAGTGGGCGTGGACCATCAGCTCGTCATCGGCGCCGAAGAGGAGATCTTCGAGACCAGCAATGGCTGCATCTGCTGCACCGTGCGCGGCGACCTGATCCGCGTGCTGGGGCAGTTGCTGAAGCGCCGCGATCGCTTCGACTACATTCTGATCGAAACCACGGGCATGGCCGATCCAGGCCCGGTGGCGCAGACCTTCTTCCTCGATGATGAGCTGAAGGACCAGTTCGTGGTCGATGCCATCGTCACGCTGGTGGATGCGCGGCATTTCGAGCAGCACCTGCGCGAACTGAAGGAGCCCGCCGTGCAGGTGGGTTTTGCCGACGTGGTGATCCTCAACAAGACCGACCTCGTGGGCGACACCGATCTGGCGCGCATCGAGCAGCAGATCCGCGGCATCAATGGCACCGCGAAGGTGTTCCGCGCCGTCAACGCTGCGGTGCCGGTGGAAGTGGTGCTGGGCCTGGGCGCTTTCGACCTCGATCGCGCGCTGGCTTTCGACAGCAGTTTCCTCGAGCCGCAGTATCCCTTCGAGTGGGCAGGCGCCTATGAACTGGCGGCCGGCCGGCACATCCTGAAGGCGGGCGGGCCGCATGGCGAGGGCCATCATGACCACGACGACCACGCGCATGGGGAGCATGGCCACCACGACCATGGACATCATGACCATGGCCACGGCGGGCACGACCATGCGGCACTGAAGGTGGCGCTGCTGCCGCTGTCCGGCGCCAACTCCGAAGCGCTGGCGGCGCAGATCGAGCCGGCGGTGCGCGTGTTCGCCGAGACGGCGCGCGACGTGGAAAGCGGCGGGCACTTCGCACCAGCCGATGTGCCGGCCGCGCTCGAGATGAGCTGCATGGGCGGTCAGTACTGCATCGACATCGCGAAGCCCGGCGCCTATGCGCTGTTCACCGAGCATGCGCCGGCGGAATTCGGCCTGGTGATGCCCGTGAAGCCGGCCGCGCAGCGTGCCTTCGCCTCGCATCACCATGACGATGAGATCAGCTCCATCGGCATCCAGGAGTCGCGGCCGCTGGATGCGCGCAAGGTGAACGACTGGCTGTCGCATCTGCTGCAGACGCGTGGCGAGGACATCCTGCGCATGAAGGGCGTGCTCAACCTGAAGGGCGATGAGCGCCGTTACATCTTCCACGGTGTGCACATGATGTTCGATGGACGTCCGGAGCGCGCCTGGGGCGATGCGGCGCGCGCGAGCCAGGTGGTGTTCATCGGCCGCAAGCTGGATCGCGAAGAGATCACCACCGGATTCCTGGCCTGCCTGGCATGAGCAGGGACACGGCGGGCCTGCGCGGTGGCGCCACCGCGCGCATCGATGATTTTCCGGTGGCGCTGGCGTTCTCGCCCGATGGCCGGACCCTCGCGGTGGGTGGCGGCGAGGGCCGCATCCATCGAGTGTCCGCCGATGACGGCGCAGTGCAACTGCTGGATGCCGGCAGTCCCGGCGTGCTCGAACTGGCGTGGCAGCCCAAAGGCATGCTGCTCGCCGCCACCGGTCAGGATGGCGCGCTGCGCCTGTTCAACATGGCCGATGCGTCGCCTGCGCGCGTGCTGCATCGCTCGGCGCGCTGGCCGGCCGGCGTGTGCTGGCGCGCCGATGGCCAGCAGCTCGCCGTGGCCAGCGGCAAGGATGTACTGGTACTCAGCGCTGCTGGCGAGCTGCTGAGGACCATCGCCGCGCACCCGGTGCCGCTGTCGCATCTGGCCTGGCGCGGACGCGACGAACTCGTCGCCGCAGGCAATGGCGCGCTGTTCGTGGATCGCGTGGATACCGGGGCCATCGAACAATTCGTGCTCGAGGGCATTCCGCAGACGCTGTCGGTGAGCGCCGATGGTCGCATCGCCGCCTGCGGTCTGGCCGACGGCACCATCAACTTCCGCTACCTGAACAACCGCAAGCGTTCGCGCATGAGCGGCTATGAAGGCAAGGTGGCGCTCACCGCGTGGAGTGCGAGCAGTCGCTATCTGGCCAGTGCCTCAACCGGCGCCAGCAGCGTGGTGGTGTGGGATTTCGGCGGCAAGGGACCGGAAGGCAGCGAGCCGCTGCAGCTCGAGGCGCACGAGGAGCGCGTGGATGCGCTGGCCTGGCAGGGCACGGGTGCGATGCTGGCAACGGCGGGCAGGGACTGGCGTGTGGTGCTGTGGCGCCCCGGCCCTGGCAGCCGCAAGCCGCTGGATATTCAGCTGCTGGACGGGCCGGCTGGAACGATGGGCTGGTCCGCCGACGGCAAGCGCCTGGCAGTGGCCCAGACATCCGGCACGGTGCGCTTCTTCTCGCTGAGCGCGGCGTAGAACGCCACCTGCTGCTGCAGCGCGCGGTCCCAGCTGAAGCGCGACTCCACCCGCGCGCGCGCCGCCCTTCCCAGCGCGTCGATGTCGCGGTCGTACAGATCGCGCACGGCCTGCGCGAACAGGTCGCCATCGGCGCGCGCCGCGGGGATGCCCACCTGCTCGTCAACCAGTTCCGCCACGGCCGCGGCGCGCACACCGACTACCGGCCGGCCGCAGGCCATGGCCTCGAGCACGACCAGGCCGAAGGTCTCGGCGGTGCCCGCATGCACCAGGGCATCGGCAGAGGCCAGAAGGCCGGCCAGTGCGGCGCTGTCGCGCTGGTAGGGCATGATGCTGATGTTGGCTGCGGGCCGCAGCGCTTCGCCGCCGCCCACCATCAGCAGGTGATAGCCGGTGCCGAGCCGCGCAAAGGCCTCGTGCAGCACGCCGATGTTCTTCTCGCCCGAGAACCGGCCGGCATAGACCAGCAGACGGACGTCATCGGGCAGCCCGAGTTGCCGGCGCAGAGTGTGCTGGCGGCGCTGCGGATGGAAGGTGAGGGTGTCGACGCCCAGCGGCTGCAGATGCACCCGCGAAAGGCCCAGCGAGCGCAGGTAGTCGCACATGATGCGGCTGGGCGCGAGCACCGCATCGAAGCGCTCGTACAACCACCTGAGATAACGGCCCGCCATGCGTCCCAATCCATCGCCACAGCGCGTGCCGACCAGGCGTGGCAGGTGCGAATGAAAGAATGCCACCGCGGGAATGCCGCGCCTGGCGGCGACTTCGATGGCACACCAGGCGGGGTGGAAGGCATCGCCGGCCTCGATGAAATCCGGTTCGAGGCGATCCAGCAGCGAGGTCCAGCGGCGCGGCGCCAGCGGCAGGCGGTAGTTGAACGTGCCGGGCACTTTCCATCCCGCAAGGGTGCTGATGTCGCCGGGATTCAGCAGCGTGAGGTCGCCTGGCACGAGCAGCGAGTGTTGCCACATGCCGCGGCGCCGATGCCACTCATGTTTGGCCGTCAGATAACGCCGGACGCCACCGCTGGTGGGCGAGTAGAAAAGGGTCGTGTCGACGAGATGCATGCGTCCCCTCAACCCGGGTCTGCATGCATTGCACCCGCGGTGCGTCAGGCTGTCAAGGCATCGCCTGTGGATGGCTTGCGCCCTCGTCGGAGGATTCCGACTCGGGCAGCTCGATGGTGAACAGCGTGTAGCGACCTGGCTTGGTCGCAACGGCAATCTGCCCGCCCATGCGTGTGATCTTGCGACGCAGGTACGACATGCCGCGGCCCTGGCCATCGCCGTCTTCCAGGCCTTCGGTGGTGAACGTGGGCTTGAAGATCAGGCCGACGAGATCGGCCGCTTCGCGCCGCTGCAACGATTCATCGCTGAGCAGGCCGCTCTGCACGGCAGCCTGGCCGATGCGTGCGATGTCGAAGCCGCGACCATCGTCATGCACGGTCATCTTCAGCCGGCCATCGCTCTCGCGCGTGAACGCAACGGTGATGCGTCCCGACGCCGACTTGTGGCAGTCGAGCCTCTGTTCCGGCGTCTCGATGCCATGGTCCATCGCGTTCTTCAGCAGATGCTGCAGGATCTCATCCACATGCCGCCGATGCTGCGGCGGCACTTCCTGCGCGCCCGTCATCACCAGGCGCGCGAGCGTGCCGCGCTCCTGGCCCATGCGGCGCAGGAATTCGCTCCAGCGGCGCTCGCTGACCTCATGCCAGACAGCGCTGCGGCGCGAGCTGCGACGTTCGGTCTCCACCGCAGCGGGTGGCGGTTCGTAGCGCTGCTCCTCGATGCGCGAGCAGGTGCCAATGGCCGAGGCGATCCTGTCGACACGGGGCGCCAGCGGCAGCAGGTCGTCGCCGCTGACGGTGGTGCGCGCCTGCAGCGAGGCGGCGAGATCGGCCAGCAACTGGCAGCCTTCCACCACCGGCGCAAGGCCGATGGCCGCGGCCTCGGTGGCGAGGTTGAGGGCTTCGCCGCGCAATCTTGCGAGCTTGTCGAGCAGCGCTTCGTGGCTGCGGGCCGGCATTCGCAACGTGGCGCGGATGGCGTGTACCGAAGCCAGCGCGCTGCCCAGGAACAACCGCAAGCCGTCCGGTGGCGCGCGCAGCACAGCCAGGGCGGTGTCGCTGGCAGCGCGCAGCTCCTGCATCTGCTGAAGCTGTGCCTGTTGCCGCGAGTCATCGTGCAGCACCAGCAGCGTACCGCCGGCAAGCCGGTGCAGCGTGGCGTTGAACAACCGCTCCGCCGCGCCGTTGCGGGCCGGCCGGCCGGCAAGCAGGCCCAGGTCGAGCGGCTCGCCGGAAGGGCTGCCGAGCGCGTCGAGCACGGCGCGCTGGCTGCGAGGCGCGAACAGCGCGTCGAAGAGCGAATCGCGCGTGGCGAACGCGGCCGCATCAGCTGGCTCGCCGATCCACGCGCCGAGCACTGCGGCATTGTGTATGTGACGCAGCCCGCCGGCTGCGTCCAGTTCGATGCCCAGAAGCGGCGACTGTGCCAGCAGGATGTCGAGCGGATCGCGCGTGGACATGATCAAGCCGCCTGCTGCTGCTGCAGGTACGCCAGCAGCGCCTCGGCGCTGGCGAAGCGGTCTTCGCGCGACTTCGCCATCAGGCCATCGAGCAGCGCCTGGTGCCGCGCCAGTTCCGGCGGAAGCTGCGGCAGCGGCGCAGTCACGTGCTGCTGCAGCACCTCGATTGCCGTGGCACCCAGGTAGGGCTTGGAGCCCGTGAGCAGCTCATGGAAGATCACGCCGAGGCTGTACAGGTCGCTGCGACCGTCGAGCTCGCTGCCCTGTGCCTGCTCGGGGCTCATATAGTAGGGCGAGCCGCGCAGCACGCCCGCAGCGGTGCTGTGGGTGGCATTCACCAGCGCCTTGGCAAGGCCGAAGTCGATCAGCACTATCTGACCGTCTTCGCGCAGCATGATGTTGGGTGGCTTCAGATCGCGGTGCAGAACGCCCTGGGCATGCACCACCGCCAGCGCGGCGGCGATGCGTTGCAGGTAATCCAGCGCCTCGTGCTCGGAAACCGGATTCTGCAGCCTTGCCTTCAGGTCGCCGCAGGGGAAGTACTCCATCGCGATGAACTCGCGCCCCTCGTGCATGCCGTAGTCGTAGATGTCGACCACGTTCGGGTGGCGCAGTGCGCCCACCGCCTCGTATTCGCGCGCGAACTGGGGTTCGTCGTTGTCGGACACGCGCGAAACCTTCAGCGCCACATTGCGGTTCAGCGCGGCGCTATGCGCCAGATACACCGTGGCGCGCTGCGACTCGCCCAGCGTGTCGAGCAGCATGTAGCGCGGAATCAGGTCGCGCGGCACCTTCAGGGCGACCTGCAGCGAGGCATCGCCGCGCGTCCTGGAGGATTCCGGCGCATTCGGGGCGGGTGCAGGGCGCCTGCGTCCCTCCAGGCAGTTGGACACCGCGGCGTCCAGCAGCTCGTTGTTGATCAGCTTGCGGGGCAGATAATCGGCGGCGCCGCGACGCATGCACTGCACGGCGGCGAGCTCATCGCCATTCTCGGCCACCACCACGAGCTGCGGCGAACCCGGCACGCCCTTGATGCGGTCGAGCCAGGCGAAGCTCGCGGCGGCCTCGGCCTGCTCGAAACCCAACACCGTGAACACGGCGTCGAACTCATCGGTGCCGCTGGTGGCGAGCCTTCGTTCGAAGGCCTCGTAGGATTCCAGCGTCAGCACGCAGTCGTCGCGCAGGGTTTCGACTCGATGCTGCAGCCAGCGGCCGACTCGAGAGTCCTCCGAAACAACCAGAATGCGCAGTTTGCGGGCCACCACGTGTCTTCAGCGGCCGTCCACCGGCGTGAAGCGCATCCGCATCCGCGCACGCTGTTCCACGGTTTCGCCGTCGCGCACCACGGGCTGGTAGCGATAGCGGCGCAGCGCGGCCGTGGCGGCTGCATCGAAGGTGCGGCGCGGCTCGGAACTGATCACGGTCACGTCCTTCACCGAGCCGTCGCGGGCCACGGTGAATTCCATTTCCACCCAGCCGGAGATGAGCTGTTCCAGCGCGCGGCTGGGATACTCAGGCGCCACCGTGCGCTGCGCCTTCAGCGAGGTGGAGGGAACCACGGTGTTTTGCGCGACCACTGGTGCTGCGACCACTGGCGCGGCGGGGCGGTTGGCGGCTTCCTGCGCCCGGGCGGCTTCGGCAAGTCGCGCCGCTTCCGCGGCCGAGGCGGCGGCGCTGGCGGCCGACTGCTGTTCGGTGAATTCGTCGATGCGACGGCGCATCACGTCCAGTCCGGGCGCGGAGCTGTTCAGCGACGCCGCGGCGTCGGTCATGCGACGCGACGGCGCAACGCGCTTGGCGGTCAGCTCGTTGTCGGCCGCAGTGAGCAGCGCCGCCACCAGGCTCTCGCGGGCCGAGCGCACCGCGGGATCGCCGGGGCCGATCTGCTCGGCGGCGCGGAAATGCGAGACCGCGCTGTTGGTGGCCGGATCCAGCAGGGCGCCGCGGCGCACGCGATCGCCCATCTGGTCCAGCTCCGCGCGCACCTGCGACTGGCGCGATTCGTTGGCGGCGCGCTGCGAGGCATCGGCGTTCTGGCGCGCCTGCTCCTTGTCGATCTGCCCGTTGAGGAAGGCGAGCCGCGAATTGTTGCCGGCCAGCGGGCGCAGCGCTTCGGTCACCGTGGAGGCTTCGTTGAGCTTGCCGGCCAGCAGTGCCTCCTCGGCTCGACGGATGCCGTATTCGATGCTGCGATCGAAGCCGCTGCGCGCGGCGGCATTGGTGGATTCCACTTTCAGCGCTTCGCGGTACAGCTCGGCGGCGCTGCTGCCGTCGAGCGCCACGTAGCGGCCGTCGGCGAAGGCCTTGTCGGCCTTTTGAATGAGCGCGAGCGCGGCCGGCGAGCTGGCGGCAGTCACCGGCGCCTGTGCGGGGGGCGGCGTTGCGGCCTGTGCAGCAGGCTTGCTGTCACGCAGCCAGAAGAACCAGGCCAGCGTGGCGATGGCGATGATGGCGCCCACGCCCACCAGTGCCAGCGTCATCGGCGAGCGGCCGCGAACGGCGGTGTCGATGCGGGCCAACGAGGGCGAATCGCCGAAGGGCTTGTCTGCCGTGGTGGCGCGGCCCAGCGGCGCCTCGGTGGGGCGCACGGCGGCATCGACGAAAAGCTTCAGACGTTGCGGCGAAGCCGGCTTGTGCACGAAGCGGAACACGGTCTGGTCGGCAATGCGCCGCGCCAACGCGGTCTGCTCCGGGCTGTGGCCCGCGACCATGAGCTTGAGGTCCGGAAACTGCGTGGTGATCGCATCGACCGCGCCTTCGATGGGCGCGTCGAGCGAGCCGGCATCGATCATGGCCGCGGCGCCGGCGTGCTGCAGCAGCTCATCGGACAGCGTGCGCATGTCGGAAACGACATGGACCGAGACGCCCTCGTTCGAGAGCTCCTGCAGTGCGCGGATCAGCGCACTGTCGTTGGTCAGGGTGACTATCTCTTTCTGCGGCATGCTTCGGGTCCGGCCCATTTCGACTGACGGATCGGCTTCCTCGCCGCGACGATTGGA
Source organism: Steroidobacteraceae bacterium (assembly GCA_046347045.1). Taxonomy (GTDB): domain Bacteria; phylum Pseudomonadota; class Gammaproteobacteria; order Steroidobacterales; family Steroidobacteraceae; genus ZC4RG30. The sequence goes on along the minus strand of JAXMGX010000007.1, from coordinate 198,908 downwards.
GTAAGCAGTCAAGGCCGTCTCCCGATCTTTGAGATTATGTAGTTCCGAGGCGGTCCAGCCTCTATCTCAACAGGACTTTACGAACTTGCGTCAGCGGTACAACCTATCAGTCCGGCTGCTTTTTATTTCTGTGATTCCGGTCGGACGAAGAATATGCCGAATGTGCGCTGGTTCAAACGCCGCCCACTGAACTTTGTCCGCCGACTGCTGCCGGCGGCCCTTTGCTGCATTGCCATGGCCGGCGCGGCCCTGGCCCCGGCCGTGGCCGGGGATGGCTCCGCATCCCAGCACCGGGCGGCCGAGGAGTTGCTGGCGGCCCAGGCGGCGGGCGACGCCGCGGCCATGGCCCAGGCCATCCACGAGGCCGAGCTCGCCTTGCTGAGGGGGAACCTGCTCGGCGAAATGAAGCTGCAGGCCGATCGCAACGAAACCCTGCTGCGCGACCGGCTGTTCGGCAGCGGCATGCCGCTGGCCGACATCGAGCGGCTGACGCCGCAGAACTTCTTCGTGACGCTGGCCCGGCGCTTGCGCTTCGGCGGACGCAGCTTCCAGAGCGTGGACTGGCTCGAGGCCGTGCCCGACTCCGGCGGCATGGTGCAGATGGTGGGAAGGCTGAAGCCGGCGCGCGAACTTGGCACCGTGCGCGTGCCCGTGGTGGTGTCCATCGTTCCCTGGGGCAAGGACTGGAAGGCGGCCATACCGCTGGAACTGCAGGCGCAGATCGATGACCTGCGCGCCGGACGCGTGCGATCCCCGGCGCCGGAGGCTGCAGGGGGCGCGCCGGCGGGCGCTGCGGCGCTGGCGGGCGCTGCGGCGCTGGCGGGTGGCGGCAGCCCCCAGGCCGCGCTGGAGCTGATGCAGGCGGCCGAAGAAAACCTGCGCGCCGCGCGCTGCGCGGACTACTACGACAAGCAGATGAGTCCGAATTTTCGCCGCACTGCCGCGCCGAAGGCGCTGCGCGCACTGGTGCAGGCCTGCGAGTCGCGCGCCGAGGTGCGCGAGCGGCTGCTCACGGCATTGCGCCTGGCGCGGCAGGTGTCACCGCGGCTGGAATACGCGGGCACGCGCGCGACCTACGATCTGCGCGGGCAGGGCCTGCCCTTCGACACGCTGGTGCTGGAGCTGTTCGGCAAGCAGTGGTACATCGCCGAGTAAGCAGCGCTAGCGGCCGGCGTTCAGGAACATCCGCCGGCCGCGCCATTCCAGCACCACGCCCGTGGGCGCGATGGCTACGACGCGCACGCCATCGGGCGTGAGCTCGCCTTCGCGCAGTCGCGTGCCATTCAGCAGCACGTAGCGGCCCTGCGGCCGGGCATCGTAGACATGCCAGCTGAGCTGCATCTCCGGCAACGCGACGCCGGCGGCAATCATGTCGGCGACCTTGGGCAGCGTGGTGACATCGATGTTTTCGGGAACGCCGGCACTGATGACTGCGGGTGCGCCGGCTGCGCCAGGCGCGGATTGCTGTGCGGGGTTCTGGGCGGGCGCGGCGTCGGGCGTGGCCGCGCTGGTTGCGGCTGCAGGCGGTGCAACAGGTGGTGCAGCAGGCAAGGCAACAGGCGGTGGAGCAGGCAACGCAGCAGGCGCGGGCTGCGTGGCCGCAGTTGCCGCGGGGGCGGGCGAAGCGGCGTTGGGCGCCGCTGCGTTGGGTGCCGCTGCGTTGGGCGCCACTACGGAGGGTGTCACTACATTGGCGGGCGCCGCCGCCTGTACTGGCGCAGCGCCCCGGTTCGGTGACAGCCACAGCACCCAGGCGAGCACGGCGATATTCACCACCAATACCGCAGCGATCACCCAGGCCCAGGGCGGAATGCGCCGGCGCGGCGGCGCGATGCGCACATCCATGAGTACCGGCCCCGTCTGGCGGTGCCGCTCGGATTCGGATTTCTTCAGCGCATCGAGGATGAATGACATGGCGTGTCCTCAGGGTGCGGCAGCGCTGAGCAGCGGTGAGTCCTTCGAGGCCAGCGCGGCATCGAGCAGCGCCTGCGTGCGCGTGCCGGCAATGCCGTCGGCGGTGAGCCCGGTGCGGCGCTGGAACTGCACCACGAGGCCCCGCAGCGATTCATCGAAGATATCCGAGGGATCGGGCTCGGGTGGCTGCCCGGCCCACTGGCGCAGGCGCTGGCGCAGCACACGCACGGGTTCGCCCTGCGCGCCCAGATTGAGGCTGCGCGTATCGAGCTGCGGGGGGCGCCACAGGATCTGGAAATCGCCGTTCCAGCGGGCCTCGAGATCCGGCACCGCCACCTCGTGGTTGGCGCCGCCGATCAGCAGTTGCGCGCGCGCGCCCTGCAGCTTCACCACGATGCACTGGTGCACGGCGCCGGTGTCATCTTCCAGCGCCAGGAGCGCCGGGCGGTTGTAGCGCCGCAGCACCTCGGTGCCGCCAGTCTCGTTCAGGCATTCCAGCCCCTGACGCAACGCCTGCGAACAGGCGTCTTCCGAGCCGGCCACATAGCGCGCGGACCACAGCGCGAACAACCGGCCATAGGCGCCATCCAGATCGGTGACCGCGGCGGAGCCGCGCAGCAATGCCGCGAAATCGGGCAGTGCGGGAGTCGACGGCTGCGCGGCGGCAGGCACGGCTGCGGGCGGGCTGCCCGCCGTGGGCAATGCGGATGTGGTGCCGGCAGCAGCGGCGACGGCGGGCGCAGGCGCGGTGGCAACCGGCGCTGCTGCTGCCGGCGGCGTGCGCTTCGCCGTGAACTGCCACACCGCAAAGATCACGCCGGCAACGACCAGCGCGGTGGCGCCACCCAGCACCCAAGGCAGCCACGCCGGCGTGAGACGGCGGCCGAATACTTCGCCGGCCGCCTTGCGCACCACCGATGCAGTGATGATGTGCCGGTCCTCGGAGTAGCCGCCCAGCAGCGCACGATCGCCGATCACATTCAGCAATCGGGGAATGCCGCCGCTGACCCGATACATCTCGGCCAGGGCGCCGCCGGTGAAGATCTCGGTGGTGGCGCCGGCGATGCGCAGCCGGTGCTTCACGTAGGCGGCGGACTCCTCGCGCGACAGCGGATCGAGGTGGTATCGCCCCGTGATGCGCTGTGCAAGCTGCCTGAGGTCGTTGCGCGCCAGCACATCGCGCAGCTCGGGCTGGCCGATCAGGATGATCTGCAGCAGCTTCTGTGTTTCGGTTTCGAGGTTGGTGAGCAGGCGCACTTGCTCCAGCAGCTCGGGGCTCAGGTTCTGCGCTTCGTCGACGATCAGCACCACGCGCTTGCCCTGCGCATGCGCCTTCAGCAGGTAGCGGTTGAGGATGTCGACCAGCTCCTTCACGCTGCCCACCGCATCGTTGGGCAGCAGGATGCCCAGTTCCTCGCACAGCGTCAGCATGAATTCCGGCGCATTCATGCGTGGATTCAGGATCAGCGCGATCTCGGCATTGTCGGGCTGCTTGGCCAGCAGCGAACGGATGATGGTGGTCTTGCCGGTGCCCACTTCGCCGGTGAGCTGCACGAAACCGCCGGCCTCGGTGATGCCGTAGACTAGATGCGCGAGTGCTTCGGCGTGGCGTCCGCCCAGGAACAGGTAACGGGGGTCCGGCGTGATCGAGAAGGGTTTCTCTGCCAGACCGTAGAAGGAAAGGTACATCAGTGCTTTTCGAAAAATGAGGGGCGCGGCCAGCGGCGTCGCGCCCCGGGGCGGCGCAGTTTACGGCGAAACGGTGATCGTGATCTTCGGCGAGGCCACTACCGGGTTGAACGGAATATGCAGGTGGTCGCCCAGCACGAGCTGCAGCGTGTGCTTGCCCGGCGGCAGTGTCAGCGTGGTCTCGGTCTGACCCTTGCCGAAATGGCGGATGGCGTCGGTGGCCGGCAGCGGGACGCCCAGGTCCTTGGGCAGGTCGGTGTCGATCAGCAGGTGATGGTGCCCCGTGTTCTCCACCTGCACGCCCGCGGGTGCGACGCCCATGCCTGCAAGACCGAACACCACGGTGACGGGGCCTTTGATCGTGGCGCCGTCCTTGGGGCTGATGATGTAGACCTTCGCGCCGGCCGGCGAAGCGGTGCGCGGCAGCGCGGCCGGAGCCGCACCGGCCTGCGGTGCCGGCGCCTGCGCGAGTGCAGCGGCGCCAAAGGCGATCGAGGCGAAGGCGAGGGTCGCAAGGGATGCGGAGGCGTTGCGGTTCATGCGGGTCTCCAGGGTTGAGCGTGCGGCAGTCACTGTTTGCCCGCCGGCAGTTCCGCAGGCAGGAAATCATCCACGTGGATGATGTTCATGATCCGGCGATCATAGTCGAGTAGCAGCTCGGCTTCCTCACCGGAGATCAGTCCGAGCGCGCGGCCTTCGGCCACCTGCCCGGCGGCGTCCAGCGCCTTGATGCGACCGGTCTTGACGCCCTCGACGCGCAGCCGGCGCTCGATGGGTTCGACCTTCTGCGACAGCAGCAGCGCGGCTTGCAGTTCGGCAAGCGGATTGTCGTGCACCGGCGCGATGAAGGCATGACGGCACATCCGCTCGCGCGTGGGGGAAGGCGTCATGGCGATCTCGGCGAGCTGCGCGCTTAAGCCGTCGCCCGGCGCGAAATACGTGCGGCCGCGCGGGAAGATCATCGCGCGCATCAGCCAGGCCAGCAGGCGGTTGGGGAAATTGCGCAGCAGGTCGTGGAGCTGTTCCTGCGCGCGATACAGCAGGTGGCGGCAGGCCCATTCCACCACCGGCAGGTCTTCCTTCGGCGAGCCGTTGTCGTGATGGTGCTTGAGTACCATCGAGGCCAGATACAGATACGAGAGCACGTCGCCCAGCCTGGCCGAGAGGCTTTCCTTCTTCTTCAGGTAACCGCCGAGCGACAGCATGGCCACGTCGGTGGCGAAGGCGAAGGAGGCCGAGAAGCGCTCGATGTGCTGGTAGTAGCGCTTCACCACGCCTTCGCCCGGCGCGCTCTCGAAGCGCGCGAAGGTCAGCGCCATCACCATGGAGCGCACGGCGTTCGAGATGGTGAAGCCGATGTGGCCGAACAGCGCGCGGTCGAAGTCATCGACGCTGCGCTCGCCCTCGGGCGAGCGCGCCGCCTGCATTTCCTTCAGCACGAAGGGATGGCAGCGGATGGCGCCCTGGCCGAAGATGATGAGGTTGCGCGTGAGGATGTTCGCGCCTTCCACCGTGATGCCGATGGGCGTGGCCTGCCAGCCGCGGCCCAGATAGTTGCGGGGTCCGAGCATCACGCCCTTGCCGCCATGCACGTCCATGGCATCGGCCGATACCACGCGCCCCATCTCGGTGAGATGCGACTTGAGGATGGCGGAGGGCACCGCAGGCTCCTCGCCCGCATCGATGGCGCCGGTGGTGACGCTGCGGGCCGCATCCATGATGTAGGTGTTGCCCACGATGCGCGCGATGACCTGCTCCACGCCCTCGAACTTGCCCACCGGCAGGCCGAACTGGCGGCGGATGCGTGCGTACGCGCCCGTGGTCCACGTGGCCACCATCGCACCGCCGGTGGCATTGGCGGGCAGCGAGATGCAGCGGCCGACGGTGAGTTGTTCGATCAGCATCCGCCAGCCGCGGCCGGCCTGCGCCACCCCGCCGATGATGAAGTCCACCGGGATGAACACGTTCTCGCCCTGGATGGGGCCGTTCTGGAACGGGATGTTCAGCGGGAAGTGCCGCCGCCCGATGCGGATGCCCGGCGTGTCGTGCGGAATCAGCGCGCAGGTGATGCCGATGTCTTCGACGCTGCCGATGAGATGCTCGGGATCGAACAGCCGGAAGGCAAGGCCGACCACTGTGGCCACCGGTGCGAGCGTGATGTAGCGCTTCGAGAAATTGAGGCGGATGCCCACGCACTCGCGTCCCTGCCATGTGCCGCGGCAGACCACGCCGGTGTCGGTGATCGAAGCGGCATCGGAGCCGGCCACCGGGCTCGTGAGTCCGAAGCAGGGGATTTCCTCGCCACGCGCCAGGCGCGGCAGGTAATGGTTCTTCTGTTCCTCGGTGCCGTAGTGCACCAGCAGTTCACCGGGACCCAGCGAGTTCGGCACCATGACGGTGACGCCCAGCGTGATGCTGCGGCTCGAGAGCTTGGTGAGGATGGACGACTGCGCGTAGCGGCCGAATCCCAGCCCGCCGTACTGCTTCGGGATGATCATCGCCCAGAAGCGCTCGCGCTTGATGAATTCCCAGGCTTCAGGCGGCAGGTCGGCGCGATGGTGCGTGACGTCGAAGTCGTTCACCAGCGCGCAGAGTCGTTCGGCGGGGCCGTCGAGGAAGGCCTGCTCCTCGGGCGTGAGCTTCGGACCCGGCGTATCGAGCAGCTTGCGCCAGTCGGGCTTGCCGGTGAACAGTTCCCCATCCCACCACACGCCGCCGGCTTCGAGCGCATCGCGCTCGGTATCGGACATGGTGGGCAGCATGCGCAGATAGGCCTTGAGGAAGGGGCGCGAGATCAGCGCCTTGCGCAGCGGCCGGATGTTGAACAGCCACATCATCACCAGCATCAGCAGCAGCAGCCCCTTCCACAGGCCGCCGGGCGCGCCGAACCAGGTGTAGATCACGAACAGGATCGAAAAGACGATGGAGAAGGCCAGCAGCGGCAGTCGCTTGTACGCCAGCACCAGCACGGCGACCACGAACAGCAGCGTGACCAGCGCGCCGATCTGCGTGACGGCGAAGACGGCCGCGGTGACGGCAAGGACGAGGAGGGTTGCCAGCAGCATGCCGCGACTATAGCGCGGCGCGGCGCAGTTCAGTGGCCTGCGGCGGGAGCGACCCGCAACGGGATCAGTGACTCGGTACGGGCAACCGGATCAGTGCGGCCTCTGCTTCGCAGCGCGCCGGGGTTGGCGCGGCGTGTGGCGCCGCGCGCAGGGCCGAAAGTTCCGCGCGGGCCGCGGTCAGGTCCTCCTGGTATTCACGCATCGCCGACGCCACTGCCACTGTTTCGCCGGACAGCAGCCGGGCGGCGGAAACCGCCGAGGCATTGTGCACGCCGCATACCACGCGGCTGTCGCCGATGGACCTGGCGCGCGCCAGGATGGGCGAGGCGCGTTCCGGTGCCACCTGGGCCAGCACCAGGCCCCAGGTCCAGCCGGCGGTGGCGTGGCCCGAGGGATAGTCGTAGCTGCCGTTGGTTTCAGCCGCGGGGCGGCAGATTTCGCCGCTATCGACCTGGTACGGTCGCTTGCGCCGGTAGCGCTCCTTGGCATCGGCCATGGCCTGCGTGGCGTCGCGCATCGTCCGCTGCAGCAGCAGCACCATCTTCGGCACCTGCTGTGGCGTGAGCTCGAGGTCGATGGCGCAGGAGAACTGCTGCAGCATCTGCGCGGTGCCGAGCTGTGCATCGTCGCTGGCCATCTTCCAGCGCGGCGTGTCCTTGAAGGCGCGGGTTTCGCGGAAGATGCGGCGGTCGGCTTCGTCGCGCGCATCGCCGGCCATCGGTGCGGGCGGCATCACCTGCAGCATGTCGATGGTGCCCGGCGGAAGATATCCGGGTACCTGCGCGGCGCGTTGTGGCGCTCCCGCGGGCGCCATGCCTGGTGCGGTCGTGCCGGCGGCGGCCGCATTGGCTGCGGTACCGGCGGCGGGTTTCCCGGGCGAACTGGCGCATGACGCAACCAGCAGTCCGGCCATGAGGAGGGCGCTGGCTTTCGCTGTGTGCATCAGGATCACCGCCGTTGAAAGGATCGGCGGCATCACCGCCGGTGGAAGGCACCGGCGGTGATTCTAGGCCATTTTACTTGTCGCCCCAGACCTCATCGGCGATCTGCACCACCAGCTCGAGCTTGCGGCGCTGGTCGTCCCAGCTGATGGCATTGCCCTCGGCGGAGCTGGCAAAGCCGCATTGCGGAGACAACGCGAGCTGTTCCATGGGCACGTACTTCGCGGCCTCGTCGATGCGACGCTTGATGTCGTCCTTCTTCTCGAGCTGGCCGTTCTTGGTGGTGATGAGACCCAGCACCGCGATCCGGCCCTTCTTCAGGAAGCGCAGCGGGCGGAAGTCGCCGCTGCGCGCGTCGTCGTATTCCAGGAAGTAGGCGTCGATGTTCATCTGTGACAGCAGCGCCTCGGCCACGGGCTCGTAGTCGCCGCTGGCCGCGAAGGTGCTCTTGAAGTTGCCGCGGCACAGGTGCATGGCCAACAGCATTCCGGCGGGCTTGTGCGCAGCCACCTTGTTGACGAAGCGCGCGTAGCGGGCGGGCAGTTCGTTCGGGTCGTCGCCGCGCGCACGGGCGGCTTCGCGCATCTTCGGGTCGCACAGGTAGGCGAGGTTGGTGTCGTCGAGCTGCACGTAGCTGCAGCCCGCGGCCGACAGCGCCTTGAGTTCGTCGCCGTAGGCGCGCGCCACATCGTCGTAGAAGGCGGGCTCGAGCTCCGGATACGCCTCCGCGCTGATGCCGCCACGGCCGCCGCGGAAATGCAGCATGGTGGGCGAGGGAATGGCGACCTTGGCGACGCAGCCCGCGCACAGGCAGCCGTTCAGATGGCGGAAATTGTCCACCTCGATGTTGCGCGCATGGCGCACCTTGTCCGTGACGCGGATCACCGGCGGACGCAGTTCCTCGCCGCCATCGGCGCGCTTGACCACCACCGGCACCGTAGTCGCAACGCCGCCGAGCTGGTCCAGGAAATCGAGGTGGAAGAACTCGCGGCGGTATTCACCATCGGTGATCGCCTTCAGGCCCACTTCCTGCTGGAAGCGCACGATCTCGACGATGGCGCGGTCTTCCACCTGGCGCAGCTCGGCGGCGCCGATCTCGCGGCGCGCGAAGCGCGCGCGGGCCTCGAGCAGGAAGGCGGGGCGCAGGAAGCTGCCCACGTGATCGTGGCGGGCCGGCAGCCGGGGGGTGGCGACCGGGGTGTTCAGGGCACTGGATACGGCGTTCATGGGGCCCATGCTGCCCAAGGTAATGCATGAATGGAAATGATATGATTTCACCGATCCATGAAAGCTATTCATGCAAGGATTCCGGTCCGCGATCTGGATCGCATCCACCTGCAGATCGTGCGCGAGGTCGATCGGCAGGGCTCGATGACCGCCGCCGCCGACGCGCTGCATTTGACTCAATCTGCACTCAGCCATGCCGTGCGCAAGCTCGAACGCGCGCTGGGCACGCCGCTGTGGCTGCGCGAGGGGCGCCGGCTCAAGCCCACCGAGGCCGGGGCATACCTGCTCGATGTGGCCAACCACCTGCTGCCGCAGCTCGAGCACGCCGAGTCGAACCTCAGGCAGATGTCGCGCGGCACGCGCGGCACGCTGCGCATCGGCATGGAATGTCATCCCTGCTACCAATGGCTGCTGAAGGTGGTGTCGCAGTACCTGCCGCAATGGCCGGATGTGGACGTGGACGTGAAGCAGCGCTTCCGCTTCGGCGGCCTGAGCGCGCTGCGCGATCATGAAATCGACCTGCTGGTGACGCCCGACCCCGAGCCGCGGCCCGGCCTGCTGTTCGAGCCGGTGTTCGACTACGAGCAGGTGCTGGTCGTGCCCCGCTCGCACCCGCTTGCGAAGTTGAAGCACGTGGAGCCCGCGCAGCTCGCCGACGAGGTGCTCATCACCTATCCGGTGGATACCGACCGGCTCGACATCTACACGCTGTTCCTCACGCCCGCAGGCATTGCGCCGCGCGCCCACCGCACCATCGAATCCACCGACCTCATCTTCGAGATGGTGGCCTGCGGGCGTGGCGTGGGGGCGCTGCCCCGCTGGCTGGTGGAGGAGCGCATGAAGCACGTGGCGGTGGCGCCGGTGCGGCTGGGCCGGCATGGTGTGCCGAAGAAGATCCATCTCGGGCTGCGCGAAGGGGATCTGGAGCGCGCCTGGTTCAAGGCCTTCCTGCAGGTGGCGCGTCGCCGCCGTTGATATCAACTGCCATGGCTACTTGTGCCGGCGGGCCAGCGGTGGTGCACAATCAAGGTCAGCGATCAAAGTCGGGTCGCCGGGGAGTCATGATGCGCCAGATCGCCTTGCTGTTGCTGTTGTGTGCCGGGGGAGCGGTTTGCGCCGCCGATGCGCCTGCCGTGCCCAAGCCGGGAATGTCGGTGAACGGCAAGGCGCTCGCGCCGCTGGTGGTGGCCAAGGATCAGCTCGCGTTGTTGTCCAGCGCCGACGCGAAACTCGCGCGCAACAAGAAGCTGGTGTTCGACTTCTGGCGCATCGTCTACGAAGGCGGCCACATGGAGCGCGCGCCGGAGTTCATGGCGCCGGAATACATCCAGCACAACCCCAATGTGGAATCCGGGCGCGATGCCTTCATGCGCACCATCGGCGCCTCGCGCAAGCCGCGCGAGGTGAAGCCCACTTCGGCCTTTCCCATCATCAACATCGTGGCCGAGCGCGACATCGTGATGGTGATGTGGGCGCGCAAGGTGCGCGATCGCGAACATCCGGAGCAGACCTACCAGATGACCTGGTTCGATGTGTTCCGCGTCGATGACAAGAGCGGGCTGATCGCCGAGCACTGGGATTCGTCCGAACGATGGGGTACGGCAGGGCGCCCGCCGGGCGCGGAGTTCTTTCCATGAAGCGACGTGAAGTACTGGCCGGCGCCGCGGCGATCGGCATTGCGGGCGCGGCCGCGCGCGCGTTCGGCGCATCGTCCGCTGCACCGGCCGAGCCGGTGGTCGAAACCCGCCATGGCAAGGTGCGCGGACAGCGTGGTGTGGCCGGAGGCTACAAGTTCTTCTGCGTGCCCTACGGCGCCAGCACCGAAGGCGCGGGCCGCTTCATGCCGCCGAAGCCTCCACTCGCCTGGGCCGGCATCCGCGAGGTGCCGAAGCAGGCGCTGATCGCGCCGCAGATCGATCCGAAGGCCGTGCCTTCGCCGCCCGGTTCGCGCCGCGCAGCGGTGTCGGGCATCGGCAGTGAAGCCGGCAGCCTCGAGACCGAAGACTGCCTGAACGTCACCGTGTACACGCCCGGTGTCGACAATGCGCGCCGGCCGGTGATGGTGTGGCTGCACGGCGGCGGCTATTTCGCCGGCTCCGGCTCGAATCCCATGTACGAGGGCTCATCGCTCGCGGTGCATGGTGACGTGGTGGTGGTGAACGTGAACCATCGCCTCAACGTGCTGGGCTATGCGCACATGCCCGACAGCGGCGAGGACTTCCTCTCGTCGGGCAACGTCGGCATTCTCGACATCGAGCTGGCGCTGCATTGGGTGAAGGACAACATCGAGCGCTTCGGCGGCGATGCCAAGCGCGTGCTGGTGTTCGGCCAGTCGGGCGGCGGCGGCAAGGTATGCACGCTGTGGTCCATGCCTTCGGCGCGCGGATTGTTCCATCGCGTGGCCATCCAGAGCGGCGCCACGCGGCGGTTGCGCAGCGTGGAAGATGGCGTGGGTGCCAGCGAGCGGCTGCTGGCGCTGCTGAACCTCAAACCCAACCAGGCGCGCGACCTGCAGCGGCTGCCGCTGGCGCAGGTGATGGCGGCGAACTTCGAGCTGTCGAAGAAACCCGCGCTGCCGGGCGCGCCCAACGGCTTCGCGCCGGTGTACGACAACCGCGTGGTCACGCGGCAGCCCTTCGATCCGGTGGCCAATCCGATGAATGCGGACATCCCGCTGATCGTCGGCTGCACCTCCACGGAAAACACCGCTTTCATGATGGGCGATGCCGAGGCGTTCAAGCTCGACATGGCGGGGTTGCGCGCGCGCATGCGCAAGCTCATCGGCGAGCGCGCCGGCGATGCGGCCGTGGACCTCTACTTCCAGCTCAAGCCGCTGGCCGCTCCCTCGCAGCTTTATTTCGAGATGCTGTCGGACCGCACGCGGCGTCAGTCGATCATGATCGCCGAGATGAAGGCCGCGCAGAACGATGCCAAGGCCTGGCTGTACCAGCTCATGTGGAACACGCCGGTGATGGATGGTCTGCTGCGCTCGCCGCATTCGCTCGACCTGCCGATGATCTTCGACATCGCGCTGGGCGAGCGCTGGAAGCCGTACACCGGCGCCGTGCCCGCGGCCGATCGCGTGGCCAAGGCCATGAGCCGCGCCTGGGTGGAGTTCGCGCGCTCGGGCGATCCCGGCACCAGCGAGCTGCCCTGGCCGGATTACTCGCTGCGCCGACGCGATGTCATGCTGTTCGATGAGGACAGCACTTTCGCGCTCGATGCCTTCCGCGAAACGCGACTGTTCTGGGACGACGTGGCCAACGGATCGATTTAGCCGCGATCATTACACCGCTGTAACTTTCCGGGCGTTGGTGTTCCGGCCACGTCCACGCGCCTTGCCCGGGAGGGCGGCATTTCGATCCGTGGCGTCTCACTGATTGCGCTTCGCGTTCATGACTTGCTGCTGCCGCGTCAGTTATCGCCTGCTTTTCCCCCGCATCACGGGCTAGTGACATCTTGGCCACATTTGTTGCGTCCCCCTATACTCCAAGCGGGGACTCCATTTTTCATTTCCCGAAAAGCCCATTCAAAAACCTTTCGTCCAAGGGGGACGCGTGAATCAAAGAAGTAATGTCTGGCGGGTAGCCGCTGCCGTCAGTGCAGCACTGGCCATGTCCAACACGGTGATTGCCGCCGATACGCCGGCCGACGTACTGGAAGAGATTGTCGTCACCGCCCAGTTCCGCGAACAGAAACTGCAGGACACGCCGATCGCGATCACGGCGGTAAACGCCGCGATGCTGGAAGTGCGCGGGCAGACGAACATCGCGCAGGTCGCCGCGCAGGCGCCGAACGTCTCGCTGCGTCCGCAGCCGCAGAACGGCGGCTCGGGCCTCATCGCCTTCATCCGCGGCGTCGGCCAGACCGACTTCAACTACGCGCTCGATCCGGGCGTCGGCGTGTACGTGGATGATGTGTACATCCCGACGCTGTCCAGCTCGCTGCTTGAACTCATCGACCTCGACCGCATCGAGATCCTGCGCGGCCCGCAGGGCACGCTGGCCGGCAAGAACGCCATCGGCGGTGCGATCAAGCTGTTCAGCGCCAAGCCGAAGGGCGATGACACGGGCTCCGTGCGCCTGTCGTATGGGTCGTACAACGAGCTCACCGTGCGCGGCATGGCCGACTTCAAGTTGAGTGACACGGTGGCGGTGCGCGTTTCGGGCATGAGCCGCGGCAAGGACGGCTATGTGGCCATGCTCGACTATGGTCAGACGCATCCGAATTCGAACGTTCCCGCGACCAACACGCGGGGCCGTGACAATGCCGACTACCAGACCATGGGCGGCCAGAACATCATTGCCGGCCGCGCCGCCCTGCGGTTCACGCCCAATGACCAGCTCGAGATCAACCTGACCACCGACTACACGCGTGAAAGATCGGAAGCCATTCCGACCGTGTTGATCGCGGCAGGCAAGATCGCTCCGGGCGGCACCGTTTTCGATCCGACCTCGGTGGGCGCTTCGAGCTCGCTTTCCTCGTTCCCGCCGCCGACCTATGCGAATCCGTGGTTGAAGGGCAAGAACGGGCAGCCGGTCAACATGTCCTGCGCCTTCGTTCCTGCCGGTCGGTACAGCTGCGATACCGGCGGCAATCTGCTGGGCTGGGATCCGCGTTTCGTCAGCTACTCGAACTTCCTCGACGGCATGGCACCGACCACGCAGGCGCCCTACAAGCCGTATTTCGCGGTTCCGCAGACCAACTTCCAGGGCTCCGGCTTCAGCGGCACGCTGAACTACGACATCAACGACAACGCGCAGCTGGTGTACATCGGGTCGTATCGCAAGTACACCTCTAAGTTCGGTCAGGATCAGGATGCGACGCCGCTGCCGGTTGCCCAGCTCGACAACGAGCTGAACCACCACGCGTTCACGTCGGAACTGCGCCTGAACCTGAAGTCCGCCGGCGGCTTCATCGAAGGTACGGTGGGCGCCTTCTACCTGAAGCAGAAGGGCACCTACACCGCGCGCGTCGACCTGAACTACGTGGCGCCCGCGACCATCGACTTCCTGCATGGTCCGGACAGCACGCCGAGCAACACCAAGGCGGCATTTGCCACCGCGACGGTCCATCCGCTCGACAAGCTGAGCTTCACCGGCGGCCTGCGCTACACCAAGGACGCGAAGGACTACACCTACTACCGGTCGAACCCCGACCAGACCATTCCCAATGCGGCTCCCGGTGGTTGCGCGCTGTTCACGCAGCCCAACTGCCTGCTGGCCGGCATCTATGGCATCACCGGCAGCTTCCGCGGCGATCGTTGGGACTGGCGGGTGGTGGGTGACTACAAGTTCACCGACTCGTTCATGGGCTATGCGTCGGTGTCGACCGGCTTCAAGGGTGGCGGCGTGAATCCGCGTCCCTTCGTGGCCGACCAGCGCCTGCCGTTCAACCCCGAGACGCTCACGACGTATGAGGCCGGCTTCAAGTCCGACTTCCTCGATCGCCACGTCCGTCTGAATGGCGCCGTGTTCCTCAACAAGTACAAGGACATCATCCTCGGCAAGACCGTATGCCGCGAATCCGTGCTGCCCACGCCGTGCCTGCGACCCGACAACATCGGTGCAGCGGACGTCAAGGGCGCCGAGCTTGAGGCCTCGATCTATCCGGTGGAGGGACTGTCGTTCGACGTCAGCGCGAGCTACCTGGACTTCAAGTACACCTCGCCCAGCCGCAATGGCGTCCTGGTCAAGCTGACGGACCTGCCGGCTCCCAACGATGTCATTGCCACCAGCATCCCGACGAATGGCATCACGCCGTTCACGCCGAAGCTGGCGTACGCGATCGGTGGCCAGTACGACCATCCGCTCGAAAACGGCAAGATCAGCTTCCGTCTGGATGGTTCATACCAGGGCAAGCTGTACACGAACGCGGAGAACAGCTCCTGGGGCAAGATCGACGGCCGCTTCCTCACCAATGCCCGGATCAGCTGGTCCAGGAATGATGACTGGAAGGTATCGCTCGAGGCCCAGAACCTCTTCGACAAGTACTACTTCATGTCGAAGAGCGACATCACGTCCTCGCTCGGTGAAGTCACGGGCGTGCCCGGGCTGCCGCGCACGTTCTCGGTGTCGGTGGAACGCAAGTTCTGATAGACGGGCTCCGGCTTCGAGCCGGAGCACTTGACGTCAGGGCCGGCTGGAAACAGCCGGCCCTTTTTCGTTGGGGGCGTGCAGCAGCAGCGCGAATCCGGCGAGCGTGATCGACACGAAGGTCGAGATCAGCAGCGCGACATGGCGCCGGGAGCTGGCGCCCGCCAGTTCCAGCGCGAGCCCGCCCAGTTGCAGCAGCGCGAGGCAGCCCATCAGCAGGTAGCAGGCGCGGATCTCCAGCCGGCGGTAGTCCTCGCCCAGCGCGAGGTCCATGGCGTTCGGCGCACGCATCAGGCTGCCCGCAGCGGCAACGAACAGCAGCAGCGCCATGGCGAGGCCGGTGAGGGAGTTTCCCCACGCGCCCTGCACACGCAGGGGCCAGGCCAGCTCGGCAGCAGGCCCCGCCACGAGCGATGCCAGGGTCAGGGCATACACCAGGTATTGCGTGCTCCGCGGCAGGAAATCATCTCGCGAGCGAAGCAGGGCAGGTTCACCGCTGCCGGCGTGATCCAGTGACTTCAGCCGGCGCAGCAACGCGCGCGCGCCGAGAATCGAGGGCAATGCGCCGAGGACGAGCATGACATTGCTGGTTTTCAGGAGCGCCTCCCAGCCCACGAGGTGAAGGCGGTCGGCGGACAGCGGCGGCGGAACCCGTCCGAGCCGGCAGGCCAGCAACGCCATCAAGCTGAGCACGCCCCAGACTTGCAGGGCAGGCATCCACGCGCCGCCCGTCGCATGTCTGCCCGGCGGCGCGCCATCGGTGGCGGAGGCGCGCTCGAATGCCGGTCGCAGGAAGCGCGATCCGCAGCGTGGCAGGGCAATCCACAGCAGCACCGCCTGCAGCGAATACAGGCAGAAATCCACCCATTCGCTCATCGGCGACTGACCCGCCGCTTCAGTGCAGCGTCGGGCTGTCGAGGTTCAGCTTGTCGATGGCGATGCGTTCGATGCGCGGATACTGCGCCTTGAGTTTTGCACCAAATGCCGCGGCGTCGCCCACCACCACCACGGCGGCGTCGCCGGGATCGAAGTGCTCGCGCGCGGCCGCGGTCACCTGCTGCGGCGTGACGGCGGAAATGTCGCCGGCATAGCGCTGCAGGTTGTCCAGCGGCAGACCGAACTGCGCCAGCGACGAGAGCTGGCTGGCCAGGCCGCCGGTGGTTTCCACCGAGCGGCCGAAGCCGCCGATGAGCACGGCCTTGCGGCTGGCCAGCTCCGCATCGGTGATGGGCTCGCTGCCAAGGCGCTTGAGCTCGGTCGACATCAGTTCCACCACCTGCGGCACGGCATCGTTGCGCGTCTGCGCCGAAGCGACGATGGGGCCGCCGAGCTTGCGCGAGGCGAGACCCGAGTTCGCGCCATAGGAAAGCCCGCGGCGGATGCGGATTTCGGCATTGAGCCGCGCGGAGTAGCCACCGCCCAGCACGTTGTTGGCAAGCAGCGTGGGGAAGTAGTCGGGCGCGAGGCGGCTGGGGCCCACGCGACCCACCAGCACGGCGGCCTGGCCGATCTTCGGCATGTCGATGATGAGCGGCGGCTGCGCTGGCACCGGCGCGCCCTGCGCGACGGGCGGCGGCAACGGCGAGGCGGGCTTGGGCCATGCGCCAAACGCATCCTGCGCCAGCTTGATCCCCGCCTCGGGCGTGATGTCACCCGCAAGCACCAGCACGGCATTGTCGGGACGCCAGTACTGTTGCTGGAATTTCTCCGCGTCGCTCTGGGTCAGCGCAGCGATGGAGCGCGGCGAGGGCGTCTTGCCATAGGGGCCCGCGCCGAACAGCCGGCGCGTCATCGCATAGCCGCCCACGGCGTTGGGCTGGCGCAGCGAAACCAGGAGGCCATCGAGCGCCTCCTGGCGCGCGCGCTGGATCTCCTCGTTGGCGAAGGCGGGGTGCTGCACCACATCGGCCATCACGGCCAGCACCGGCGCGGCCTTGTCGGCGCGCGTCGCCGCCGACACGCTCGATGCATCTGCGCCGGCCGATGCGCCCAGCGAGGCGCCCAGGCTTTCGATCTGCCGTGCGATGTCGGTGGCGGAGCGTGTGGCGGTGCCGCGCGTGGCGATGTCCGCCGTCATCGAGGCAAGTCCGGCGCGGTCGGCTGGATCGAGCGCGCTGCCGGCCGAGAAGCGCAGGTCCGCCGCCATCAGCGGCAGTCCGGGGCGATTGGCCACGATCACGCGCAGGCCATTGGCCAGCGTCTTTTCGGTGGCCGGCGGAATCTTCGCGGCAATCGCCGGGCCGGGCGGCGGCGGCTGCTGGCGCTTGTCTTCCGGCGCCAGCACGAAGGTGGGAATCTCGCTGGCCGGGATGTCGATCTTCGCGGTGACGATGGACTTCGAGTCCGCGATGACATCGCCTTTCGCGCCCGGCGTCTCGGGCAGGTAGCGGATGGTCACCGAATGCGCATCGTCGAACAGCGCGCGCGCCACGCGCTGCACATCGGCGGCGGTGACGGTCTGCAACTGCGACAGGATGCGGTCCGAGGCCCTGGCATCGCCGTAAACGATTACCGAGTCGGCGAGGTCTTCGGCGCGGCCGGCGGTGGTTTCGCGCTGCTCCAGCGCCGCGGTGATCAACTCGTTGCGTGCCTCATCCAGCTCCGCGGCGCTGACCGGCGTGTCGCGCATCTTCGCCACTTCGGCCTGCAGCGACTTCAAGCCCTCGTCGACGGACTTGCCGTTCGAGAGGATGGCCACCAGCGAATAGGCGCCGGGCTGCTGGCGGATCTCCATGATCGATCCGACCTGCGCGGCCAGCTTCTGCTCGTACACCAGCGACTGGTACAGCCGCGAGGACTGCCCGCGCTGCAGGATGGCGTCGAGGATCTGCCACGCGGCCACATCGGGGCTGGACGCCGCAGGCGCCGGCCAACTGATCATCACCGCCGGCAGCGGCACATTCGGCGCATACACCGTGAGCGACTTCGGCGCGGCGCGCGCCGGCTCCACCGCCGTGACGCGCGCGATGGGGCGCTTCGGCGACACCAGCGGTCCGAAGTACTTGTCCACCCAGGCATCGAGCTGCTTCTGATCGAAGTTGCCCGAAACCACCAGCACCGCGTTGTCGGGCCGGTAGTACGCGGCGTGGAAGGCCTTCACGTCATCGAGCGTGGCGGCGTTGAGGTCTTCGATGGAGCCGATGCCCGGCCGTCCATAGGGATGCACGTCGAAGTTGGCCTGCGACGAATACAGGCCGAACAACCGGCCATAGGGCGACGCCAATATGCGCTGGCGCAGTTCCTCCTGCACCACCTGGCGTTCGGAATGGAACGAGGCCTCGTCCACCACCAGCGAGCCCATGCGCTGGGCTTCGGCCCAGAGGATGCGCTCGAGGTGGTTGGCAGGCACCGTTTCGAAATAGTTGGTGTAGTCGTCGGCGGTGGAGGCGTTGTTGAAGCCGCCCACATCCTCGGTGAAACGATCGAAGGTCTCGGGCGGCGTGTTGGCCGTGGCCTTGAACATCAGGTGCTCGAACAGATGCGCGAAACCGGAGCGACCCGCCGGATCGTTCTTCGAACCCACGTCGTACCACACGGCCACCGAGACACTGGCGGTGTTGGGGTCACGCAGCGCGTAGACGCGCAGGCCGTTGGCGAGCGTCCGCGTCTGCGGCGACAGCGGCGGGATGGAGAGCCCGCCCGGAGGCGGCGTGGCGCCGGAAGCGCCGGCGGAGCTGGTACTCCCGGAGGTGGCGTCCGAGGTGGTCTTGGACTGGCAGGCGCCGAGCGCGAGGCCCGCGATGACGATGAGTGATGCAAGGATGCGTCCGGTCATGGGGGCCTCGTCATGGCGGCGGCCCGGAAGGAGCCGCCGCGTTGTGGCACGGAGTTAAAGGTTGCGTTACAGCAGATCTTTCACGCCGTCGCGCTCTTCGCGCAGCTCGGCGTCGGAAAGATCCATGCGCTTGCGGCTGAACTCATCCACCGCCAATCCCTGCACGATGCTGTATTCGCCGTTCTTCGTCGTGACCGGATACGAATACACCACGCCTTCCTTGATGCCATAGCTGCCGTCCGACGGCACCGCCATGCTCACCCAGTCGCCATCGGGCGTGCCCTTCACCCAGGTGTGCACGTGATCGATGGCCGCGGCCGCCGCCGACGCTGCCGACGAAGCGCCGCGCGCCTTGATGATGGCCGCGCCGCGCTGCTGCACCACCGGGATGAAGGTCTCTTCGATCCACTTCTGGTCCACCAGCGACTTCGCGGCCTTGCCGCCGACCGTGGCGTGCGACAGGTCCGGATACTGGGTGGAGGAATGATTGCCCCAGATGGTGAGCTTGCGGATGTCGGTGGTGTGCGTACCGGTCTTTTCCGCCAGCTGCGACAGCGCGCGATTGTGGTCCAGGCGCGTCATCGCGGTGAAATTGCGCGGGTTCAGGTCCTTCGCATTTGCGCGCGCGATCATCGCGTTGGTGTTGGCGGGATTGCCCACCACCAGCACCTTGATGTTGCGGTCGGCGACTTCGTTCATCGCCTTGCCCTGCGCGGAGAAGATCTGCGCATTCGCCAGCAGCAGATCCTTGCGTTCCATGCCGGGGCCGCGCGGCCGCGCACCCACCAGCAGCGCCACCTGCGAATCCCTGAAGGCGAGCCTCGCATCGTCGGTGGCCACGACCTTGTTCAGCAGCGGGAAGGCGCAGTCATTGAGCTCCATCACCACGCCCGCGAGCTGCGGCAGCGTCGGCGTGATCTCGAGCAGGTTCAGGTTCACGGGCTGGTCATTGCCCAAGAGCTGGCCGGAAGCAACGCGGAAGGCGAGGGCATAGCCGATCTGGCCGGCAGCGCCGGTGATGGTCACGGTAACGGGCTTTTTCATCGGGTCTCCAGGAACGGGCGGGTCGCGGGCGGGGCCCGATAAAGAGCCCCTCGAGGGGGTGGGATTCTACCGGCCAACTTTTTTGCCTTGGGGCTGTTGACAGCGGTTTGGTGGTGTAGTTGAATACAACACCATTGAGGTATAGGGGTGGTTCAGAAACTTCAACCACCTCGAAACCTCAGCCAAACCAGACAAGGAGATCGACATGGAAACCACCAACAGCATCTTCGCCGCCAGCCCCGGTTCGAAGGCCCTGGCCTTTGCGGCTGCGCTCTTCACCACGCTCTTTCTCATGGCCAGCACGGCGGTGGTGTTCACCGGCAGTGTCGTCCTGGGCGCCTAATAGTTCTCTAAAGAAACAATCAGCAGGATAAGGGGCCGGAATATGTCACGGGTAATACAGATAGCGGGAATGGCGGCGGGGCTGTTTTCGAGCGCGCTCTTCTGCCTGTGGCTGTCTACGGCCAGCCTCGTGGTTTGGATGGACTTCGGAACCCGGCCCGCGTCGCAAGCGGCTACCACGCAAGCCGGCGCGGTCGGCCACCCAGCCGCGCCCGCTCGCCCGGCGGCACCAACCGGTGCGATCAAGCATCATTGAGTGATCATGAGCCCCGTAGACGCCAAGTGGGATGAATCCCAACCCATCTACCGCCAGCTGCGCGACCGCGTGGTGGCGATGGTGCTGGAGGGGACGCTGAAGGAGGGCGAGGCGCTGCCCTCGGTCCGCCAGGTGGCCACGGAGTACCGGCTCAATCCGCTCACCGTGCTCAAGGCCTACCAGCAGCTCGCCGACGAGGGGCTGGTGGAAAAGCGCCGCGGCCTGGGCATGTTCGTGGCGGAGGGCGCAAGTTCCGCGCTGCTGAAGGACGAGCGCGAACGCTTCCTCGCCACCGACTGGCCGCGCATCCAGGCCACCATCCAGCGGCTGGGTCTCTCCGCCGAAGAGCTGCTGAAAAGTCAGGCAACGGGCGCGGCGCATCCGCCGCTGCCCACACGCACGGAGTCGAAGTAAATGACGCCCATCATCGAAGCGCGCGGTCTCGCCAAGCGTTACCGCGGCGGCAAGCAGGCCGTCGCCGGTGTGGATTTCAAGGTCGGACCGGGACGCATCGTGGGGCTGATCGGCCGCAATGGCGCCGGCAAGACCACGGTGATCAAGTCGCTGCTGGGCCTCACGCCGCATGAGGGCAGCCTGTCGGTGCTGGGGTTGAACCCCGACACGCAGCGCGGGCAGCTCATGCGCGATGTCTCGTTCATCGCCGACGTGGCCGTGCTGCCCAAGTGGCTGCGCGTGAAGAACGCGCTGGAATACGTGGCCGGCGTGCATCCGGCGTTCAACCGCGAGCGGGCCGAGAAATTCCTCGCCACCACCGACGTGAAACCCGAGCACAAGGTGCGCGAGCTGTCGAAGGGCATGGTGACGCAGCTTCACCTGGCGCTGGTGCTGGCCATCAAGGCGAAGCTGCTGGTGCTCGACGAGCCCACGCTGGGCCTCGACCTGCTGGTGCGGCGGCGCTTCTACGACACGCTGCTGAACGACTACATGGACGAGGAGCGCACCATCCTCGTGACCACCCATCAGGTGGAGGAGATCGAGCATCTGCTCACCGATGTCATCTTCATCGAGCAGGGGAAGATCATCCTCGACATGCCGGTGGAGGACATCGCCTCGCGCTATCTGCAACTGGTGGCGAAGCCGGAAAACGCGGCGGCGGCGCGGGGCTTCAGGCCTTTCCATGAACGCAGCCTTCTGGGGCGCACGGCGCTGTTCTTCAAGGATGCGCCGCGGGAGCAGCTTCAGGCCCTGGGAGAGGTGGGCACGCCCAGCGTGGCGGACCTGTTCGTGGCGATGATCGAAGGAGGTGCGGCATGAGCGGTCAGCAGGCGAGAACCCGGTACCTCACCATGGTGAAGCGCGAATTCTGGGAAAGCCGCGCGCTGTGGCTGGCGCCGCTGGTGGTGGCCGGGCTGATCCTGCTGTTGTCGATGGCGGCGTCGCTGTTCGCCGGCGCCCGGTTCGGAAGCAACGGCATGCCGCTGCGGATCAGGGTGGAGGCGGGCGACGACCCGCTGGGCGCGGGCGCGCTGGGCCTGGTATCCCAGATCGGCTTCGTGAGTGCGATGGTCTGCATCTTCTACCTGCTCGACTGCCTGTACGCCGAACGCAAGGACCGCAGCATCCTGTTCTGGAAGTCGCTGCCGGTGTCCGATGCCAGCACCGTGCTGGTCAAGTACGCGGTGGCCATGGTGATCGTGCCGCTGGGCGTGTTCCTGCTGTCGCTGCTGATGTATCCGACGATTTACGGGATCGCCGCATTGGGCGTGCCGCAGGTCTCCAGCGCCTCCGGGGGCTGGAGCACGGCGCGGTGGCTGCAGAGGGAGGCGCTCATGTTCGGCAGCATGCTGGTCACGCTGCTGTGGTACGCGCCGCTGGGGGCGTGGGCGATGTTGTCGTCCGTGGTGTCGCGTCGCTCGCCCTTCCTGATCGCGGTGATGCCGTTCGTGGTGGCGGCGATCTGCGAGAACATCGTGCTGCATTCCGCCCACGTCTGGAGATTCATCGGCAACAGGTTGAGGCCGGCCGTGCACCCCCTCGAGACGCTGACGGAGCCCGCCCTGTGGATCGGACTCGCCGTGGCGGCCGGAATGTTGTACATGGTGATCCGTCTGCGGAGATACCGCGACGACACCTGAAGGCGAGGATGCCGGGCGGCTATTTCGAAACTCGGCGCGACGGCGAAACACTCGAACTGTCACTGCGCGGTGAGTGGCAGGCTGGGACGCTCCGCGCGATCCGCGCCGAGCAGTCGGCGCTCGACCTCGCCGGTGTGCGGCAGGCCATCATCCACGCGGCGGTGCCGCTCGACCTTGCGGGCGCCTGGGCGCTGGATGAGCTGACCCGCCAGCTCACGGCACGCGAAATACACGTCGAATTCCCCGACGGCGAGCCGCGCACGCTGGTGCTGGTGCGCAGCGCGCTGGTCAGCGATGCGGCCAGGCGGCCGGCGGCGCTGCGCACCGAGACCTGGGACAACCCCGTCGAGCGGCTGGGCCGCACCACGCTGGAGCGGCTGCAGGAGATGCGCCGGGGCCTGGCCTTCGTGGGTCGCGCGGCGGTGACGCAGGTGGCGGCACTGCGGCACTGGCGGCGGCTGCGGCCCATCTCGGTGGCGCGGCATGTATACGACACGGGCATCACCGCCATTCCCATCGTCGCGCTGATCGCCTTCCTGATGGCGGTGATCATCGCCTATCTCGCGGCCAGCCAGCTTCGCACCTATGGCGCCGGCATCTACGTGGTCGACCTCATCACCGTGGGCGTGCTGCGCGAGCTGGGCGTGCTGCTGACGGCCATCATCGTGGCTGGTCGCACCGGCAGCGCCTTCGCGGCCGAACTGGGCTCGATGCAGCTCAACGAGGAGGTGGACGCGCTGGATGCAACCGGCGTGGACTGGATGGAAACACTGGTGCTGCCGCGCGCAGTCGGGCTGGTGATCGCGCTGCCGCTGCTCACCGTCATCGCCGACCTGATCGGCATGGCCGGCGGCGCGCTGCTGTGCCAGACGCTGCTCGACATGCCGCTGCAGCAGTTCATCAACCGCGCCAACGAGGCCATAGCGCCCACCACGTTCTGGGCGGGGTTGATCAAGGCGCCGGTGTTCGCGCTGTTGATCGCCTCCGCCGGCACGTATCGCGGCCTGCAGGTGCGCGGTTCGTCGCGCGAGCTCGGACGGCTGACCACGGTGGCAGTGGTGCAGTCGATCTTCCTGGTGCTGCTGGCCGATGCGCTGTTTGCGGTGTTCTACATGAAGATCGACTTCTGATGGCTGCGGCTGACGCAAACAACGACATCGTCGTCGACGTGCGCGGCGTGGTGAACCGCTTCGGCCGCCAGATCGTGCACGATGGCCTCGACATGCAGGTGCGGCGGGGCGAGGTGTTCGGCATCCTGGGCGGATCGGGCAGCGGCAAGTCGGTGCTGCTCAGGACCATCCTGGGCCTGCGCCGGCCGGAGGCCGGGCAGGTGCTGGTGAACGGCGTGGACCTGACGCAGCTTTCCGGCGATGCGCTGCGCGCGGCCAAGGCGCGCTACGGCGTGACCTTCCAGCAGGGCGCGCTGTTCACCGCGCTCACGGTGCGCGAGAACATCCAGTTGCCGATGATCGAGCACCTGCGGCTGCCCCGGGATGCGCTGGACGAGCTGGCGCGGCTGAAACTGCGCCTCGTGGGACTGCCCGACGATGCGGCCGAGAAATACCCCTCGCAGCTTTCGGGCGGCATGGTGAAGCGCGTGGCGCTGGCCCGTGCGCTGGCGCTGGATCCGCACCTGCTGTTCCTGGACGAGCCCACCTCGGGCCTGGATCCCATCAGTGCCGCGGCCTTCGACGACCTGATAGCCTATCTGCAGCAGGAACTGACGCTGACCGTGGTGATGATCACGCATGACCTCGATACCATCTTCCGCATCTGCGAGCGCGTCGGCGTGATCGTCGACCGCCACATGGTGCAGGACACGCGCGCGAACATCGTGAAGTATCCGCACCCGTGGATCCAGTCGTATTTCCATGGCGCGCGCGCGGCGCGCTTCGGCGCCGGCACGCCGGGAGCCTCGCATGGAGCGTGATGCCAACTACACCGCGGTGGGCGCCTTCGTGCTCCTGGTCGTGGTCATGGCCGGCATGTTCATCTACTGGTATTCGGAAGGGCGCGACCGGCACAGCTACGTCCCCTTCGAGATCTACTTCACCGGCAGCGTCACGGGCCTTTCCGAAGGCGGGTCGGTCCGCTACCTGGGCGTGGACGTGGGCCGCGTGCGGCGCATCCGGCTCGACCGGCGCAGCGCCGAACGCGTGCAGGTGATCGCCGACATCGACGAATCGGCGCCGATCGACCGCAACACCACCGCGCAGTTGTCGCTGATGGGCGTGACGGGCCTGCTGTACATCGACCTGAAGCAGCGCATGGAAGGCAAGGACATCATGCCGCCCGTGGCCAGCGAGAAGTATCCGGTGATCAACACCGTGCGCTCGGACTTCGACACCTTCCTGTCGAGCCTGCCGGAGATCGCCGGCAGTGCCGCGGAGCTGCTGAACCGCGCGCAGGAGATCTTCTCGCCCGAGAATTCCACGGCGCTGGCCAACATGGTGAAGAACCTGCACCAGGCCACGGTGGACCTGCCCGACACCATGAAGCGCGTGAACGAACTGGTGGGCAGCCTCAACAGCACCAGCAGCGAGGTGCGGCAGCTCGCCAACCGCATGAACGGCGCCGCAGATGAGCTCAGACCCGAGATCGCGCAGCTCGCGCAGCGGCTGAACCGCACGGCCGACAATCTGGAACGCACCAGCCAGGGCATCGAGGCCTTCGTCAGCGAGAATCGCCCCGGCGTCACGGCATTCGCGCAGGACGGCCTGCCGCAGCTGCAGCGCACGCTGGATGAAGCGCGCGCAGCGGCGGCGGAGTTCGCCGAGCTGTCGCGCCAGCTGAAGGACGATCCCTCGCGACTCATCTACCAGCCCGTGGAGCGCGGCGTGAAGGTGAAGAAATGAAACTTGTCGCGGTGATGGTATGTGGCGCGGCGCTGGCCGGTTGCGGCGGACTGAAGAGCAACCGTCCGGCGGAGCAGGTGTATGTGCTGCATGCGGCGGCAGCGGCCGGCGGCGCTGCGGCATCGAGTGGCGCCGTGACAGCCGGTGGCGCGGTGCCCGGCGTGCTGCGTGTGGCGCGGCCGGAGGTGCAGCCCGGGCTCGACACCAGTCGCATCGCGCTCTCCCGCGCCGACAACGAGCTGGATTACTTCGCCGATGCGCGCTGGGGCGAGTCGCTGCCCAAGGTGCTGGCGGCGTTCGCGGTGGAATCGATTTCGCGTTCGGGCCGGTTCGACACCGTGGTGGGCGCGACACCAGCCTCGCTGCCGGGTGATTTCGACCTGCTGCTGACGGTGCGGCATTTCGAGGCGGCGTATGCAGGCGGGGCGTCGCCTGCGGCACGCGTGGCCTTCGACTGCGTGCTGCTGGGTGGCGCGCCACGGCAGGTGCTGGGGCGCTGCGATGCCGAGGCCAGCGAGTCCGCCGGCGACAACCGGCTGGGCGCGATCGTCAGCGCACTGCAGCGCGCGGCACAGAAGGCTATCAGCGACGCCGGTGCGCGCGCGGCGATGCTGGCGCGGGCGGCGCGCAAGTAGTCGCCGCTCACGCTCACGCCCGCGCCATGTGCAGCGCCGGCGGCGTGGATAGTCAAAACGTCGACAGCCCGCTGGCTTCCATGAAGCGATACAGCCAGTAGCGGCCCTGCGAGGGCTCGGCCCACACGCCGGCATCGGCGGTGTACTCCGAGGCACCGGGCCGGTTGCTCCATATCCGCTCGAACCAGCTGCTCACATTGGCCGCCAGCTCGCTGTTGGCCGGCGCGTCCACGGCCACATCGGCCTCGAGGTTGAAGTCGCCGAGGTTGCGGCGCGTGAAGTTCGCCGAACCCACCAGCAGCCACAGGCGGTCGCCGCGGCGCACGGCAGCGAGCTTGGCGTGGAACTGCTCGCCATGGGTGCGATACCAGCGCAGCTTGATGCCGCCGTCGCTGGAGGCAATGAGTTCCGAGGCCACCTCGCGGTTTGGCAGGCCGGATTTCTCGAAGCCGAAGGCATCCTTGTTGGGATCCAGCACCACGCGCACCGCCACGCCGCGCCCGGCCGCGGCCACCAGCGCATCAATGACGTGTCGATCGGAGAAATAGAACTGCGCGATGTCCACCGCATCGCCGTTGCGCGTGCTGTCGAGCACGGCCAGCAGCGCGTCGCGGATGGCGCCTTCGGTGAGCACACTGGCGCGGGTGATGCCGGGCGTCTCGGCAGGCCCCGATGCGGGCGCGCCCGGGGACGTGCCGGCGCCGGCCGCCGTCGCCACGCCGGCGCGCGTGCGGAACTGCGCGAAGTGTTCGCCGCCACGCCATCCCGACCATTGGGCGATGTCCAGTTCGCTCAACAGCAGTGGTCGCAGTGCTTCGCCGGCCAGGCGCAGCGCCACATTGGAATGCGCGCTGCTGGCATCGTGCGGATTGCCGGAGGAGACGATGCCCACCAGCGATCCGCTGCCATCGCCGGTGAGCGCGACCTTGCGGTGATTGGCCTTGAAGTGCGGGATGCGCGACAGTGCGCCGAAACTCAGCGCCGGGCCGCCGGCATCGAGGGGGTTGTCGAAATGGCCGCTGCCCGATGGGCTCAGCCACCAGCCCAGCGTCAGCCGCCACAGCGCTGAATACGCCGGATTGGGATCGCGCAGCTGCGTCAGGTCGGTCATCACCACATCGATGCCCGCCTGGGCGAGCTGCTGGAGCTCCGGCGGCAGTTTGCGGCGGTAGTAGCTGTTGATGGGATCGACCATCACCAGGATGGGAAGCTGCGGTTGCGCCTGGCGCAGTGTCAGCAGCGCCTCGCGCAGTTCGCGTGCCACGGGCCGGATGCCATCGATGTATTTCAGTTCTCCGGCCGGGCCACCCTGGTCGTTGAACAGGAAGTAGTCCAGCACCAGGAAATCGCGCGCGTTGTGCACCAGCTCCAGCGTGGCTGCCTGGATGTTGGGTTGCGTGGTGCGCTGGCCGTAGAAGTTGGCCGAGGTTTCATCGGTGATGAACTGCAGCGTGGCGGCTTCCACCGGCGCCGGCTCACCCTGGATGTGCACGCCTGCCGGCAGGGGTTTGTAGGCATGCCAGAGCGCCGTGGCGACCCACACCAGGAGCAGCGCCAGCAGCGTGAGGCGCTTGGCCGGCAGCCGTTTGCGGGTGGTGGGTTTGATGGCGCCTCAGCGCGTGTGTGTGCCGGTGGACTCGAGCGTGCCGGGTGGCAGGATCGCGGCGAAGGGCGACTGGCCGGTGGCCAGCTGCTGGGCCAGCAGTGCGCCCAATGTCTCGGCGCTGCAGGGTTCGCCGAAGAGCTGGCCCTGCGCGAAATCGCAGCCCACGCCGCGCAGGAAGCGGAACTGGTCGAGCGTCTCGACGCCCTCGGCCACCACCTGCATCGACAGGCTGTGCCCCATTTCGATGATGGTGCGCACGATGGTGGCGTCGTTGCGGTCGGTGGTGGAGTCGCGCACGAAGGACTGGTCGATCTTCAGCGTGCCGATCGGGAACTGTTGCAGCGCCGACAGCGAGGAATAGCCGGTGCCGAAATCGTCGATGGCCAGATGCAGGCCCAGCGCGGCCAGCTCGTCGAGCATGGCCACGGTGCGCTTGGGGTCGGCCATCAGCGTGGTCTCGGTGATCTCGAGTTCGAGCTGTCGCGGCGACACGCCGTGGCGCGCGAACACCGACTTGTAGTCGAGGATGAAGCTGGCCTGGCGAAGCTGCTTCAACGACAGGTTCAGCGCCACGCGGCCGGGCGCATGGCCGGCCTGCGCCATGGCGCGATAGTCGACGCAGACCCGGTTCAGCACCCACTCACCGATGCTGCTGATGAGGTTGTTTTCTTCGGCCAGCGGGATGAACTGCGAGGGCGGGATGTCGCCATGGCCCGGCAGGCGCCAGCGCAGCAGCGCCTCGGCGCCGACGATGCGGCCATCGTCCACGTCCACCTTGGGCATGTAGGCCACCACCAGCTCGTCGCGCTCGATGGCGCGCTTGAGCTTGCTCTTGAGCATGAGCCGCTCCACCGAGGCGGCGTTCATCTCGGGCGAGTAGAAGGCGCAGGAATTGCCGCCGTTCTGCTTGGAGTAGTACATGGCTGCATCCGCATTGCGGATCAGGTCGATGACGTTCTCGGCGTCGCGCGGGCACAGCGCCACGCCGATGCTGGCCGACAGGAACACTTCCTGCTGGCCGATGTGGAAGGGCTGCGCCACCGCGGCGAGGATGTCCTGCGACAGCAGCCGCACCACTTCGCGCGCGGTGCCTTCGGAGATGCCGTCGATGAACAGCGCGAATTCGTCGCCCGCCAGGCGGCCCAGCACGGTTTCGGCGGGCAGCACGCCGGTGAGACGCTCGGTGAGCGCCTCGAGCACGCGGTCGCCGGCGCCATGGCCGAAGGTGTCGTTCACCTCCTTGAAGCGGTCCATGTCCAGGTACAGCAGCGCAAGTCCCGTGCGAGCGCGCAGCGAGCGCGCGATGGCCTGCTGCAGCAGGTGCTGGAACTGCATGCGGTTGGGAATCTTGGTGAGCGCGTCGTAGCGGGCGAGGTAGCGGATGCGGCGCTCGGCGCGCTTGCGATCGGTGATGTCGCGCGCCACGTAGATGAGGCCGGCAAACTGCGGGTCCACGGTTTCGATGCTGGAGCCGGAGAACGACACGGGAATGGTCTGGCCGGAATCGGTGCGCAGCACGGCTTCGCCCACCTCGCAGGCCTTGCGCACGCGGTCGGCATCGATCACCTCGTTGCCGTTGAGCAGCGAGCCCACGGTGCGCTCGTTCAGCGCCTCGGGCGCAAGGCCGGTGAGGCGCTGCGCCGCCGAGTTGGTGAACTTGATGGTGCCGTCAGGGCGCGCCACGAACACCGCGTCGCTCATGCTGTTGAGCACGTTGTCGAGGTAGTTCTTGGTGATGGTGGTGTCGGCCAGGTTCTGGCGCATCTGGTCGATGGTGCGCTGCAGATCGCCGAGTTCGTCACGGCGCAGCGTGCGCACCGGCTGCGTGAAGTCGCCCGCCGACATGCGCGCGGTACTGTCGTTGAGTTGCTGCAGCGCATGCGCCATGCGGCGGCCGTGCAGGAAGGTGAAATAGGCGGTGCCGAGGATGGTCATGCCGGCGATGATGATGACCAGCCATTCGACGAAGCTGGTTTCTTCCCCGGCGCCATGGTTGCGCAGCAGCGCCAGCGTTGCGATGCCGCCGGCCAATAGCAGCAGCAGCGCGACGACCGCGCCGAAGGCCGCGAATTTGGTCTTCAGGCTGAACACCCGGCGATACTAACCCGGCCCATTCGGGGCGCGCCACAAGGCCCCCGGGGGCGGCCAGCGCGTTGCCGTGGCCTGCAACCGGGCTGCATCGCTTTGCATCGCATAGAATGGCCCATGGCCGAAATGCTGGTGTTTACCGCCGAAATGCTCACGGGCCGCAGCCGCGAGCACATCGTCGACCTGCCGCAACCCCGCTGCAGCCTGCATCGCGATGTGGTCGCGCCATTTCTGGCCATGCGTGCGTCGGCGTTCGCCGACGGCATCGACCTGGTGCCGGCCTCGTCCTACCGCGACTTCGACCGTCAGCTCGCCATCTGGAACGGCAAGTGCAGCGGCGAGCGCGAACTGTTGAGCGTGGAGGGGCGGTCGCTGGACGCGCGCACGCTGGATGCGGATGCACTGGTGGACGCCATCCTGGTGTGGTCGGCGCTGCCCGGCGCCAGCCGGCACCACTGGGGCACCGACTTCGACGTGTTCGATGCGGCAGCGATGCCCACCGGCTATCGCGTGCAGCTCGTGCCGGGCGAATACGCGCCCGGCGGTGTGTTCGAAAAGCTGGGCGCCTGGCTCGATGCCAATGCCGGGCGGCATGGGTTCTTCAGGCCCTATGCGGTGTACCGTGGCGGCTCGCGTCCCGAACCCTGGCACCTGAGCCATGTCGCGGTAGCAGGCGCGGCGCTGCGCCAATTTTCGATGCAGATGCTGGTGCAGGCGCTGGAGTCGGCGCCACTGGCGGCGAAGGATGCGGTGCGGCGCAGGTTGCCCGATCTGTTCACGCGCTATGTGCGCAACGTCGACCCGCCGATGCTCATTCCCGTGACCAGGCTCGCTTGAAGTAGCTGGCCATCAGGCCGCGCACGCTGGTCAACGAATCCGGCTCGGCCGCGAACACCTGCGGGCTGCGGCGCAGCATGCGCCAGCTCTCGCTGCGCAGGATCTGCCGCAGGAACAGCAGGCTCTGGTCGATGGACTCGATGTAGGGGTTGCGGCCATCGAACAACGGTTCGAGGTAGCGGTAGGCGCGGTCGAAGGCGGCATCCAGGCGCTTGCGGCGCACGTCTTCCATGAAGCCCGGCGTCTGGCGCAGCAGGTCGAGGCCCGAGGCATAGCGAACGCCGCGGCCGCCGGCGGCGTCCACCGACACCGCCACGCCGCCCAGCACGAATTCAGGATAGAGGCGATCGCGGCATTTTTCGAGGTAACAGCGGTCGGCCATCTGCGCGATCATGTCGGCGGTGCCCAGGAGGTGCCCGAGCTTCACGTCGCGCGGGTCCTTCACCTTTTCGCCGATCTGCTCGAAGGTCTTCTCGTAGCCGGTGTAGTGCACGATCTCGCCGGTGAGGCGGGTCCAGTGCGCGAAGCCGATGGTGGGCAGGTAGAAATCCATGAAACGCGCGCTGCGCGTCACGTGGTTGCGCGTGAACTCGGCGCCGTTCTGCGCGGTTTCGTTGCGCTCGCGCAGATAGCCGATGTCGTGGAACAGCGCGAGGAAGATCCCCACCGCGGCGCGTTCGGCGCCCAGCGCCTGCGGCGTGCCGGCATGGCTGCGCTCGTAGCCCACCATCAGCCGGGCCATGGCCAGGGTCACGTCAAGCGTGTGCTGCTGGTCGTGGTACACCGTATCGACGCCGAAGTAGCCGGGCATGCGGCCGGTGAAAGCCAGCTCGAAATCATGGAAGGCGCGCGCCACGGGGCCGAAGGGCAGGCCGGGCCAGGCGCTCTCCAGCAGCTCCTGTACCGCGTCGCGCACATCGGCAGCGGAGCTGACGCGCACGGTGTTGGTAACGTCGTAGTCGCTGCGGCGCGGGCTGTATTGGAGATTGTTGGATTTCAACTTGCTGGGAGTCTAAGGAAGGCGGCCGGGGCGCCCTGCGACCGCCGCCACAGTTTTGCGTGCGCCATCACCGGATTCATATGTAAAAGCCCGGAGCAGGGCGATCACGTCGAAATCCCATGCTGGCGCAGCAGCGCGTCGATGCGCGGCGGGCGCCCGCGGAAGGCCACGAAGGCATCCAGCGCGTCGCGGCTGCCGCCGCGCGACAGGATGTTGTCGACGAAACGCCGCGCCGTGGCTGCGTCGTAGATGCCCGCCTCCTCGAAGGCGGAGAAGGCATCGGCCGAGAGCACCTCTGCCCACTTGTAGCTGTAGTACCCGGCCGCGTAACCGCCGGCGAAGATGTGGCCGAAGCTCATCGGGAAGCGGTTCCATTCGGGAATCCGGATGACGGCCACCTCGGCGCGCACTTCGGCAAGAATCTCGGCGATGCGCGCGCCCCGCGCCGGGTCGTATTCGGCATGCAGGCGGAAATCGAGCAGCGCGAATTCCACCTGACGCAGCGTGGCAAGGCCGGCCTGGAAGCTGCGTGTGCGCAGCAGTTGCGAGATCTTCTCGGCGGGCAGGCCCTCGCCGGTTTCGACGTGGCGGGCGATGTCGCGCAGCACCTCCGGTTGCCAGGCGTAGTTCTCGAAAAACTGGCTGGGCAGCTCCACGGCATCCCAGGCCACGCCATTGATGCCGGAAATGGAAGGGTATTTCACGCGGGTGAGCAGGTGATGCAGCCCATGGCCGAACTCGTGGAACAGCGTAACCACATCGTCGTGCGTGAGCTGTGCGGGCTGGCCGTCGGCGCCGGGCAGTGCATTGCAGACCAGGTAGGCCACCGGCAGTGCGCTGCCGCTGGTGAGCTGCTTGCGGCCCACGCAGTCGTCCATCCAGGCGCCACTGCGCTTGTTGGGACGGGCGTAAGGGTCGAGGTAGACGCCGCCGATGACGGCTTCGCCACCGCCGGCGAGCACATCGTAGTAGCGCGCGTCCGGATGCCACAGCGGCACGTCGTCGCGCGGCCGGAACGAAATGCCGAACAGCCGGCCGATGACGCCGAACAGGCCGTCCATCACCCGCGGCAGCGGGAAGTAGGGGCGCAGCTCCTCCTGCGAGATGCTGTAGCGCTCTTCCTGCAGACGTTCGGAATAGAAGGTGATGTCCCAGGCGTCGAGCGGACGGCCGGCGAACTGCGTGAGCTCGTCCAGCTCGCGCAGCGCGGCGGGGCGCGCCGCGGCGGCCATTTGCCGGAGGAAGGTGAGCACTTCATCGACGCTGCGCGCCATGCGCCGCGCCAGCGCATAGGCCGCGTAGTTGGGATAGCCCAGCAGCAGCGCGGCTTCATGGCGCAGCGCCAGCAGTTTTTCCATCACCGGCCGGTTGTCGAAGCGGCCGGCCGAGGGGCCCTGGTCGGAGGCGCGCGTGCTCCAGGCCTGGTAGTAGGTCTTGCGCAGATCGGGCGAGCGCGCGTCGGTGACCACGGCCACGTAGGTGGGCTGGTCGAGGCCCAGGAGCCAACCGGGCTTGCCGGCTGCTGCGGCGCGTTCGCGCGCCTGCGCCACGATCATGGCGTTGAGGCCCGCCAGTTCTTCCGCGCTCGATACCTCATGCGTGAACGCATTGGTGGCATCGAGCACGTTCTCCTCGAATTTCGCAGCGAGCGTGGACAGCTCCAGCATCACGGCCTTGAAGCGCTCCTTCTTCGCGCCGTCGAGGGCGACGCCGGCGAGGCGGAAATCGAGCAGCGCATGATCGACCACGGCGAGTTGCTCGGCATCGAGCGCGGCGGCCTCGCTGGCGCGCACCTGTTCATAGGCACGGAACAGCTTTTCGTTCTGGCTGAGGTCGGTACCATAGGCCGACAGCAGCGGCAGGCAGGCGTTGTACTGCTCGCGCAGCGCCTCGTTGTTCATCACGCCATTCAGGTGGCCGACGGGCGACCAGGTGCGGGACAGGCGGTGACCCAGTTCCTCCAGCGGTTCGACCACGCTGCGGAAGGTGGCGGGCGAGGCCTGTTCGATCTGGCGCACGCGCTCGCGGCTGTCATCCAGCAGCTCGCGGATGCCGGGTCCGACATGCTCGGGACGGATGGCATCGAAGGCGGGCAGGGTACTGCCGGCCAGCAGGGGATTGGCGGTATTCATGCGGTGATTGTACGCCGGCGCATCTGCACATGAGCGGCGTCGCGGGGTGCGTCAGGGTTACCATCCGGGGCATGCAACATGACTACGACCTGATCGTGATCGGCGGCGGCAGTGGTGGCATCGCCACGGCGCGGCGCGCGGCCGAATATGGCGCCCGCGTGGCACTGGTGGAGGCCGGCCGGCTGGGCGGCACCTGCGTGAACGTGGGCTGCGTGCCCAAGAAACTGATGTGGAATGCGGCGGAATTCGTCGGCGCGTTCAGCGATGCCCGCGGCTATGGCTTCGACGTATCGCTGCACGGGCATGACTGGGCGAAGCTCAAGGCCGCGCGCGATGCCTATGTGCTGCGGCTGAACGGCATCTATGAAGCGAACCTGGCCAAGAGCAAGGTGACGCTGCTGCGCGGCTGGGGAAGGCTGGTCGATCCGCATGCCGTGGTCGTCGGCGATACGCGCATCAGCGGCGAACGCATCGTGCTGGCGCCCGGCGGGCGGCCGCGCCGGCCGGCGGTTGTCGGGGCCGAACTGGGCATCGATTCGGATGGATTCTTCGAGCTGGCGCAGCGCCCGCAGCGCGTGACGGTGGTGGGCGGCGGCTACATCGCCGTGGAAATCGCCGGCGTGTTCGCCGCGCTGGGCAGCCAGGTGACGCTGGTGGTGCGCGGCGCGACGCTGCTGCGCGAATTCGACCCGCTGCTGATGGAGGCGGCGCATGAGGGACTGACGACGGCCGGTGCGCGCATCATCACGCATGCCACGCCCACGGAACTGGTGAAGACGCCGCTGGGCATCAGCGTGCACCTCAAGGGTGGAGAATGCCTGGAGCGGCAGGATGCGGTGATATTTGCCACCGGCCGCGATCCCATCACCGATTTCATCGATGCTGCGGTGCGCATCCGTCACGACGAGCGCGGCTTCATCGAAGTGGATGAATTCCAGCAGACTTCGGTGCCGGGCGTGTTCGCGCTGGGCGATGTCACGGGACGGTTCACGCTGACGCCGGTGGCGATTGCCGCGGGCCGTCGGTTGGCCGACCGGCTCTGGGGTGGCATGGAAGGTCGCAAGCTCGACTACGAGAACATCGCCACGGTGGTGTTCGGGCATCCGCCGCTGGGCACCGTGGGCCTCACCGAGCCGCAGGCCAGGGCGCAGCATGGCGATGCGGTGAAGTGCTTCAGTTCGACCTTCGTGCCCATGTATCACGCGCTCACCGAGGCCAAGCACCGCACGCGCATGAAGCTGGTGACGGTGGGGCCGGAACGCAAGGTGGTGGGCGTGCACCTGGCCGGCCGCGATGTGGCCGAGATGCTGCAGGGATTCGCGGTGGCGGTGCGCATGGGCGCCACCAAACGCGATTTCGACGACACCGTGGCCATTCATCCCACGGCGGCCGAAGAACTGGTGACCATGCGGTGAGTCGCGCCGCGACAAGGCCGCTGGTGATCGCGCATCGTGGCGCCAGCGGCCATCTGCCGGAACACACGCTGGCAGGCTATGCGCTGGCGATGCTGCAGGGCGCGGATTTCATCGAACCGGATCTGGTGTCGACGCGCGACGGTGTGCTGGTGGCGCGGCATGAGAATGAAATCGGCGGCACCACCGATGTGGCCGCCCACGAGGAATTCGCCGCGCGGCGGCGCACGCAGATGGTGGATGGCGAGGCGGTGACGGGCTGGTTCACCGAGGATTTCACGCTGGCGGAGTTGCGCACGCTGCGTGCACGCGAAAGGCTGCCGGCGCTGCGGCCGCAGAATGCGCGGCACGATGGTGAATTCGGCATTCCCACGTTTGAAGAGATACTGGTGCTGCTGTCGCAGGTGAATGCCGCGCGGCGCGCGCAGGGGGCGCCGCTGGTGGGCGTGTATCCCGAGACCAAGCATCCCTCGCATTTCCGGGGGCTGGGGCTGCCGCTGGAGCCGCTGCTGCTCGATGCGTTGGCACGCCTTGGCGAGGGCGCGCCGGTGTTCATCCAGTCGTTCGAGGTGGGCAATCTCGAGGCGCTGCATG
Source organism: Steroidobacteraceae bacterium (assembly GCA_046347045.1). Classification (GTDB taxonomy): domain Bacteria; phylum Pseudomonadota; class Gammaproteobacteria; order Steroidobacterales; family Steroidobacteraceae; genus ZC4RG30. The sequence goes on along the minus strand of JAXMGX010000007.1, from coordinate 163,305 downwards.
CCGCCGGCTGCGTGCATCCGCTGGTGCAATTGATGCAGGTGGAGGGCGGGCCTTGGGACAAACGTGGCGGCGGGCAGTTCTCGAGCTACGCGCAACTGTCGACCCCGGAAGGTCTGCGGCAGGTGGCCCGCCATGCGCGGGCCATCGGCGTGCAGAAGGAGATGGTGATGACGGCCGGCGGCGCGCCGGCCGTTGCAACGGCGCTGGTGCGCGACGCGCATGATGCCGGGCTCGCCGTGCATGTATGGACATTCCGTGCCGAGAATCATTTTCTTCCGGTTGACCTGCGGCGGGGCAGCGAACCGCAGGAGCACGGCGACCTGGCCGCGGAAATCCGCGCCTTCGTCTCGGTCGGCATCGACGGCCTGTTCTCTGACTTCCCGGACCTGGCCTGCCTCGCGCTCGCAAACGACTCCGCGCGAATGACGAAGCCGTAACCTTCGTCTGCCGCAAGATCGGTTGCGCTGACATCTCACCCCGGGGCTATGATCGGGCGGTCGCAACACGCCCCGGAGGGCATATGGTCAGCAAATTCCGCGGAATGCTGGTGGCAATTGCCGCCGGCGCAATGATGACGATGGCGGTGGATGGCGTCGCGCAGGCGCCGCCGGGCGGTGGCCCGGGTGGTGGCGCGCGCATGGGCGCTCCGATGGACAAGGCCGGCATGACGCAGCGCCTGGCGCTGGATGCCGAGGGCCTGAACCTGTCGGCCGACCAGAAGGGCAAGATCGACAAGATCCTCGATGCCTATATCGCCGAGCAGAACAAGATGCGTGCGTCGATGCAGCCGGGTTCGCCGCCCAGCCAGGAAGCCATGGGTGCGATGCGCGCCTCGCGCGAGAAGCTCAATGCCGATGTGGGCGCCGTGATGAACGATGGCCAGAAGAAGACCTGGGAAGCCGCGATGGCCGCACGGCGTCCGGCCGGCGGCCCCGGTGGCCCGGGCGGTCCGCCGCGCCAGTAATCGTCTACCCCAGACGATGGAGCGGGGAGGCGATTCCCCGCTTTTTTCTTTTCAGGCTTGTCGAATGGCCGCGGTCAGCGCGGCCAGCACCGAGGCGGTGTCGGGTCGCACGCCGCGCCACAGGAAGAATGATTCGGCGGCCTGCTCCACCAGCATGCCCAGTCCCATGAGCGCGCGCGCGCAGCCGCGTTGCAGAGCCCAGCGCACGAACGGCGTTTCGTCGCGGCCATAGGCCATGTCGTAGCAGATGCTCCGCGCGTTGACGATGCCGGCGGGCACCGCGGGCAGTTCGCCGGCGAGGCTGGCGGCCGTGGCGTTGATGACGATGTCGTAGGGCTCGCCGCTCAGATCGCCATAGCCCACCGCGCGCAGGCGACCCATGTCGCGGAAGCGTTCGACCAGTTCGCGGGCGCGCAGCACATTGCGATTCACGATGGTGAGGTCGCTGGGTTTGAGGCCCAGCAGCGGTGCCAGCACGCCGCGCGCCGCGCCGCCGGCGCCCAGCAGCAGCACGCGCCGGCCGGCGATGGTGATGTGGTGATTGTTGAGAAGGTCGCGCGCGAGGCCGGCGCCATCGGTGTTGTCGCCGATGAGGCTGATGCCGGCGACGCCCTTGCGCAGCGCCAGCGTGTTCACGGCGCCGGCGCGCTGCGCGCGCGGCGTGAGTTCCTCCACCAGCTCCAGTGCGGCCTCCTTGTGGGGCACGGTGACGTTGAGTCCCTTGCCGCCCGCTGCGAAGAAGCGGCGCACGGTGGCTGCGAAATCCTGCGGTGGCGCGTCGATGGTGGAATAGACCATCGACTGCGCGGTCTGGGCGGCGAATCTTTCGTGGATGAAGGGCGAGCGGGTGTGACCGACCGGATGGCCGATCACCGCATAGCGGTCTGGACTACTCATGGATGAGCCATCTTACCGTGGCGCCGCCGCTGCCGCCGAGCAACTGCAGCAGTTGCCGCTGCCATTCCTGTGCGTCGACATCGAACTGCCAGGGCGGGTTGACCACGAGCATGCCCGAGCCGTTGAGTCCGGCGGCGTGGTCGGCGGGGTTCACGCACAGTTCGAGGGTGAGCGCCGGCCGCGTCAGGCCGCGCACCAGCCGCGAGGTGAAGAGGTCGGCATCGTGCTGGCGCTTGATGGGATACCACACGGCGAACACGCCGCCCTCGAAGCGCAGCAGGCCCGCGGCGAGCGCGGCGGCAATGTGCTTGTCCTCGTCGGCGGCTTCGTAGGGTGGGTCGATCAGCACCAGGCCGCGGCGCAGCGCCGGCGGCAGCAGCCGCTTGACCGCGGCATAGCCATCGCCGTTCTCCACGCGCGGCGTGGAGGTGAGCAGCGCGGCGTGTTGATCGAAGGCGCGTTGCAGCGCGCGACTGACCTGCGCCTGCGATTCGACGGCGACGCACAGGTCCACCGCGCGCAGCAGCGAGGCCGCCAGCAATGGCGAGCCGGGGTACGAATGCCGCGAACCGCCCGCGCGGAATCGTTCGATGCGAGCCAGATAGTCGGCGATGGCCGGATGCAGTGAAGTGCTGCCCGCCGCGGATTGCTGAACCGTGGCGATCCCGGCCTGGCTCTCGCCGCTGTGACGCGCGTCGGCGCCACCCAGGTCGTACAGCCCGGCGCCGGCGTGCGTATCGAGGAAGAGGAAGCCCTTTGCCTTCTTCTGCAGTGCATGGACCAGTTGCAGCAACGCGATGTGCTTATGCACGTCGGCGAAGTTGCCGGCGTGGAATGCGTGCTTGTACTGCATTTTGCAGGGAATTCTAGCAGCCGCCGCAGTGGTGGCGGTGGGATCCGGTGCGTTTGTAACCGGCCTGTTACCGCGCCGCGACTGTCGCCATACCGACGTGGGTGGCCATGGTCTGGCAAGCTTCCGTTCCGGCTCCAGCGTGGCCGATACCTGGGATGTTCACAGATGGGTCAAGAACGTTTTCGAGCGGGGCTGCCGCGGCGTGACGCCACGCGCGAGGTGCTGATGGCGCTGGGGCTCCTCGTTGCAGCCGCCGCACAGCATGGCCTCGCGGCCGAGGCCGGCGCCACCGGGTTCAAGTACTCGGGCGCCATCCGCGTGCGACAGGAGGAGCTGGACGGGGATTTCCGCCCGGGATTCCGCGATCGCGATGATGTGCTGTCGATCCGCAGCAGCCTGCTGCTGGAATGGGATACCGGCACCTGGCGCTTCGGTGGCGAGATCTTCGACGGCCGCGAGTACGACACGGATCGCGGCAGCGTCATCACGCCCAGTGAAGTCGATACGCTGGAGCCTGCGCAGGCGTATGTGGCCGGCGATTTCGATGCACCGTTTGGTGCCGGCAGTTCGGCCATGGTGCAGGCGGGGCGATTCACGATGAACCTGGGTTCGCGGCGGCTGCTGTCTGCCGACGAGTTCCGCAACACTCCGCAGGGCAGCACCGGTGTGCGCAGCGAACTGAAGTTCAGCGGCCGGCGGTCGGCGACGCTCTTCTACGTCCTGCCCCAGCAGCATCGCCCCGACGATCTGGAATCGCTGCTGAACAACAAGGTGAAACTGGATCACGAGGGCCGGGATCTGCAGGTGTTCGGTGCTCTGTTCTCGAAGGCGGGCCTGCCGGGACGATTGATGGCCGAGGCGGGCTTCGTGAGACTCATCGAGCACGACACCGCCGCGCGTGCCACGCGCAACCGCGGCCTCACCAATCTCAGTGCGAGGTTGATGAGCGACCCCGCGCCCGGCAAGTGGGACTACGAACTCGAAGCCATTTCGCAGACGGGCAGCATCCGTGCCAGCACGGCGGCGAATGCCGCGCGGCTTGCGGTGCGCGCGCGGTTCATTCATGCCGACCTGGGGTACACGCTGGCGCGTGGCTGGAAGCCGCATGTGAATCTGGAATGGGACTATGCCAGCGGCGACGGGCCCGGCCGGCACTACGGCCGGTTCGATACGCTGTTTGGCATGCGGCGCGGGGAATTCGGACCGTCGGGCATCTATGCCGCCATCGGGCGGACCAACATCAATGCCTTCGGACTGCGGCTGGAAGGCTCGCCGTCGGCGCGACTGGACATGCTGGCCACCTGGAAGCTGTTGCGGGCGGCGGACCGCCACGACAGCTTCTCCACCACCGGTGTTCGCGATGCCAGCGGTGCCTCGGGCAGTTACGCGGGCCAGCAGCTCGATGGCCGTCTGCGCTACTGGCTGGTGCCCCAGCACCTGCGTGCCGAACTCAACGCCGTATGGCTGATCCGCGGCCGGCTGCTGCAGCATGCGCCCAATGCATCGCCGCATGGCGACACGCACTATGCAGCCGCCGCCCTGACCCTGACCTTCTAGGACCGAAGGAGTCCCTTCAATGAAACGCAAGCTTCGGAATCTGGGCTTCACGCTTCTTGCCGCCGCCGCCGGCGTGCTGGGAGCCTGTTCTTCATCCGGCAGCGGCTCGTCCGGCGCCGGCACGGTCACGCTGCTCAACGTGTCGTATGACCCCACGCGCGAGTTGTACGTGGACTACAACAAGGCTTTCGCCCGCTACTGGAAGCAGAAGACCGGGCAGGAGGTGCGCATCTCGCAGTCGCATGGCGGCTCGGGCAAGCAGGCGCGCGCGGTGATCGATGGCCTGCAGGCCGACGTGGTGACACTGGGCCTGGCGGGCGACGTGGATGCGCTGGTGACGCAGGGCAAGCTGCTGGCCGCCGACTGGGAGCAGCGCCTGCCGGATCACAGTGCGCCCTATACCTCGACCATCGTCTTCCTGGTGCGCAAGGGCAATCCCAAGGGGATCAAGGACTGGGGCGATCTGGCGCGCGAGGGCGTGGCCGTGGTCACGCCCAATCCGCGCACCTCGGGCGGCGCCCGCTGGAACTACCTGGCGGGCTGGAGCTGGGCGCTGAAGCAACCGGGCGGTTCGGATGAGACCGCGAAGGAATTCCTGCGCAAGGTGTACGGCAACACGCCGGTGCTCGACACGGGCGCGCGCGCAGCGCTCACCACGTTCGCGCAGCGCGGCGTCGGCGACGTGCTGATCTCATGGGAGAACGAGGCGTACCTTGCGATGAAGGAATTCGGCGCGGGCAAGCTGGAAGTGGTGACGCCCACGGTCAGCATCCTGGCCGAGCCGTCGGTGGCGGTGGTGGACAAGGTGGTGCTGAGGCATGACACCAAGGCCATCGCCGAGGAATACCTGAAATACCTGTATTCGGCCGAAGGCCAGGAGATCGTGGCGCGCAATTTCTACCGGCCGCGCGATGCGCAGGTGGCGGCGAAGTATGCGGCGCAGTTCCCGGCGGTCACGATGACCACGATCAAGGACTTCGGCGGCTGGGCCCAGGCGCAGGCGACGCACTTCGTCGATGGCGGCGTGTTCGACCAGCTCGTGGCGAAGAAGTAGCTCCGGCGGCGTCGCGCTACCAGCCGAAGGCGTAGCGTTCCCCGCGTACATCGGCGCCGGCGCGCAGCGTGCCGAAGCGCGGATCGACGCCCGCCGCGACGATGCCGGTGGCGGCGCCGTAGTCGCTGGTCAGCCGGACGCGATGGCCGCGGCGCGCGAGTGCGGCGAGGGTTTCCATGGGGATGCGGCTCTCGGCTTCCATCACGCCGGGGGCGTCCTGCTTTTCGCCGAAGGATTCATGGAAGTGCGTGGACTCGATGCGCGGCGCCTCGATGGCCTGCTGCAGGCTCATGCTGCCCATGATGATGTTCAGCAGCACGTTGGCGATCTGCTGGTCCTGGCTGTCGCCGCCAGGCGTGCCGATGGCAAGGAAGGGCCTGCCTTCGCGCGTGACGATGGTGGGCGTGAGCGTGGTGCGCGGCCGCTTGCCGCCGGCGAGCACGTTGGGGCTCGCGGCGTCGAGGTCGAACACGGTGAGGCGATTGCTCATCGGCACGCCGGTGTCGCCGGCGATGTAGGCGCCGCCCATCAGCCAGCCTGAACTGGGCGTACAACTGAAGAGATTTCCCTGCGCGTCCACGATCTCGATGGCGGTGGTATCGGCGGTGGGGCTGCCGGGTGGTGTCAGCACATGCGGCCGGAACGGCACTGCGGGCTTGCGGCCGCCGCGCTGGTGCGCCCAGGGATTGCCGTAGCGGTGCTCGAGCGATGCGGTGGCACCGATCAGTGCAGCGCGTTCGGCGGCATAGCTGCGCGAGAGCAGCCCCTCGGCGGGGACTTCGGCGAACAGTGGATCGCCGAAGAAGGCATTGCGATCGTCGAAGGTGAGCTTGATGGCTTCGACGAGCGTGTGCAGCGACTGCTCGCTGCGCAGCTTCATGCCGGCAAAGCCGGCGGCATCGAGCAGGTTCAGCAGCATCAGCAGCGCCGGGCCCTGGCTCCAGAAGCCGGCCTTGTGGATGTCGTAGCCCTGGAAGCGCGTGGTGAGCGCCGGTTCGATGCGGCCCTTGTAGGTGGCCAGGTCTTCGTAGGTCATCAGGCCGCCGTCGGCCTTCATCGCCGCGGCGATGCGCCGCGCCACATCGCCCTTGTAGAACACGTCGCGGCCGGCCTCGATGGCGGCGCTGCGGTCGCTGCCGCTTTTCAGCGCGGATTGTTCGGCGGCAGCCAGCGCGCGCAGCGTGGCGGCGAGGTTCGGCTGGCGGAAGATTTCCCCCACTTCGGGGATGCGACCTTGCGGATAGTAGGTGCGACGCGCCCATTGCCAGATCTCGGTGGCCTCGCGATTCACGGCCAGCGTCGTGCGCAGGATGCCGTACACCGGAAAGCCATCGGCCAGTTCGATGGCGGGCGCCAGCACTTCGGCCAGCGACTTGGTGCCGAACTGCTGCAGCAGTCGCGCCATGGCGTCGACGACGGCGGGGATGGTGCCGCCGTTCGGGCCATTGCCGGGGATGATGCCCAGCGGGCGGAAGTACGCGGGGGTTGCGGCCCTGGGCGCGGTGCCCTGGCCCGAGATCACCGACACCTTGCCGCTGCGCGCGTCGAAGAGCACCACGGGCGCTTCGCCGCCGAGGCCGAAGTGGGAGATCTCGCTGGCGGCCGCGGCGAACACCGCGGCGGCGCCGGCATCGAAGGCATTGCCGCCGGCCCTGAGCAGGCGCAGCCCGGCATCGACGGTGAACTGGCGGCCGGCGGCGACGAGGCCATGCGTGCCGTAGAGTTCGGGGCGCAAGGTGCCGCGCTGTTCGGGACGACGGCCCGTGGGGGGCGGCGTGGTCTGCGCAGGTGCACGATGGGGAAGCATGGCGCCGGCGGCGGCGGCCATGGAAATCCGGTGGAAGTGACGTCGTGAAATCATCGCGCCTCCCATATCACTGCAGGCTAGCGCGCCGGTATGGCCGGGCGCAAACGCGATGTGGCGCTATTCGACGCTGAGCTTGTAGCCGGAGACGGCGGCGGTCTGCAGGAACTGCGGCATGGCGGGATTCGGTTCGATCTTGTGTCGCAGCCGGTGCACGAGCTGCTTCAGCAATTGCCGGTCGCCGCTGCCACGATGGCCCCACACCAGGATCAGCAGGCGGTCGGAGTGCACAGCCTTGCCGGCCTGCGCCAGCAGCGCCTGCATCAGCCGGAATTCCAGCTTGGTGAGCGCGATGGGCTGGCCGCTGCCGATGCGCACGGTGCTGTCTTCGGCGTCGAGCGTGATGCGGCCGGCGGTGGCGGGGCCGGCGCTGCGTTCGAGCTGCGCGCGGCGCAGCAGCGCCTTCACGCGCGCCAGCAGCGTGCGCGGGCTGAAGGGCTTGGTGAGGTAGTCGTCGGCGCCCAGGTCGAGCGCGCGCACCAGGTCGTGTTCCTCGCCGCGCGCGGTGAGCATCATCACCGGCACGGTGCTGCGGCCGCGGATTGCGGCGCACACCTCGAAGCCGGACTGGCCGGGCATGTTGATGTCAAGGATCACCAGATCGGGGCCCTCGGCTTCGAAGGCGGTGAGCGCAGCATTGCCGTCGGCGGCCTTGGCCACGAGGTAGCCGGTCTGGCCCAGCGCATAGGCCACGAGATCCAGCAGGTCCGGATCGTCATCGGCCACCAGGATCTTCATGCGGTTGCCGCGGGCAGCGTCAGCGTGAAACGGGTCCAGCCCCCGGCGGTGCGCGTGGCGGCGAGGCTGCCGCCATGCCGTTCGATGATGGAGCGCGAGATGGACAGCCCCAGGCCCATGCCGCCTGGCGCGGGTTCCACGCCACCGCGACTGAAGCGTTCGAAGACGCTTTCCTGCGCGCCTTCGGGCAGGCCGGTGCCGGCATCTTCCACCCAGGCCTCGATGCCCTGCGCCGTGCGCTGAGCGCCGATGCGGATGGCGCTGTCCTGCGGACCGAACTTGCTGGCGTTGGCCAAGAGGTTCACGAACACCTGCGTCAGCCGCACGGCATCGCCGTTCAGCGCCAGCTCTTGCGGCAGCGTGCGATCGACATGCTGGCCGCGCTGGCGCAGCAGCGCCTCGACGGTGACCACGGCGTCGTCGATCACGTCGGTCAGATCGATGCTCTGGCGGCGGATGTCGAGCAGCCCGGATTCGATGCGCACGCTTTCGAGCAGGTTGTCGATGAGCTGGGTGAGGCGCAGCGTGCCGCGTTCCAGCGACAGCACCAGTTCCTCGAGCTGCTGCGGCGTGCGCGTGTGCAGTCCTTCGCGCAGCAGTTCGATGGAGGCGAGCTGCGCGGCCAGCGGCGTGCGGAATTCATGCGAGACATTGGCCAGCACGGTGTCGCGCGCGCGGCGCACGGCTTCCAGTTCGGTTTCGTCGCGGATCACCTGCACCTGCAGGTCTTCCGCGGGCTGCGCGCTGGTGATGACCATGCGGCGCTCGCCGGCATCGGTCCGCAGATGCTCCACGGCCGTGGTGGAGCCCTGCTCGCGGGCGCGCAGGATGGGGCACAGCGCGGTGCAGGGCGATACGCCATCGGCGCCGCAGCGCGGCTTCAGCACATCGCCGCAGAAGCGGCCGATGGCCTCCTGCGCCTTCACGCCGAGGAGGCGCGCAGCCTGCTCGTTCATGTAGGTGATGCGCCGTTCGGCATCCACCGCATACACGCCTTCGACGATGCCGCCGAGCACGGCCTGCGCCTCGGCCTCGCGCTGGCGCAGCGTGCCGGTGAGATCGACGAGATTGCGGCGCATGTCGTCCATGGTGCGCGCCAGCTTGCCGATCTCGGCCGGTCCGCCCTGCGGGATGGACGAGGTGAAGTCGCCCTGGCCGAGCTTTTCCGCTGCCGCGGTGAGCGCCTCGGTAGGCCGCGTGACGCGACGGCCCAGCAGCACGCTGATCACCAGCGCCGCGACGCCGAGCACGGCCGCGAGCAGCAGCAGCCGCAGGCGCAGTGCGCGCACGTCGCTGTCGACCTGCGCCGAGGACAGCCGCGTTTCGATGAGCACGATGCCTTCGCCGGTGGCGGAGAACACCGGGTTGCTGGCGGCGTACACGCCCAGCTTCGCAATGTGTGCCACGGCCAGCCGGCCATCGGCCAGCGCCGTGGTGTGCAGCGCGGTGAGTTCGTCGCTGGGGTCGTTGTTGAAGTTGCGGTAGCTGCGCAGGCGCACCTGCACGCCATCCTGCGGCGCCAGGCGCTGCGCGAAGGCGTCGTCCAGCACATGCACCACCATCACGCGTGCTGCGCGATCGGCATAGCCCAGCGGCACGGCGGCGCCCAGGTAGGCCGTGGCGCTGCCGGCGGGTGCGAACATGAAGCGCTCGCCCTGTTCCTGCACGGCGGGAATCATCTCGGTCCAGGGGACGCTGACGCCGGTGGCGGCGAGCACGCTGTCGCCTTCGAGGATGGCGCAGGCATCAAGGCCCGCCGGCAGGCAGACGCGCTGCAGGACCGGCGGCAGATTGGCGAGATCGCGCTGCTCCAGCAGCCGGCGCAGTGTGGGCCGCTCGGCCAGGATGCGTGCATTGCTGAGCGTGTCTTCGCCCAGGCGCGCCATGTCGGCGCGGGCATCGGCAGCGGCAAGCTGCACGCGCACGCGCTGCTGGCCATCGGCCAGACGCTGCAGCAGTCCGATGGCCACCCACGAAACGCCCGCAGCCACCACCAGCACGATGAGCACGTTGATGCCGGCCAGCCACCAGCCCAGGCTGTTGCGTTTCATGGCGGCGGGCTTATCGATGGTGGACACCCATGCGCCATTCGAGCAGCGTCTTGATGATGAGCGTGAGCACCGCCAGCAGCGACAGCAGCGAGGCCACGGCGAAGGCGCCGGACATCTGGTAGTCCTGGTACAGCGCTTCGATGTGCAGGGGCATGGTGTTGGTCAGGCCGCGGATATGGCCGGAAACCACGGAGACTGCGCCGAATTCGCCCATGGCGCGAGCGTTGCAGAGAATCACGCCGTAGAGAAGCCCCCAGCGGATGCGCGGCAGCGTCACGTGGAAGAAGGTGAACCAGCCGCCGGCGCCCAGCGTGATGGCGGCTTCCTCTTCGTCGTTGCCGAGCTGCTGCATCAGCGGGATCAGCTCGCGCGCCACGTAGGGGAAGGTGACGAACATGGTGGCCAGCACGATGCCGGGCACCGCGAAGATGATGCTGATGTCGTGTTCCTGCAGCCAGGCGCCGAACCAGCCCTGCGCGCCGAACAGCAGCACGTAGATCAGGCCCGAGACCACCGGCGAGACGGCCATGGGCAGGTCGATCAGCGTGATCAGCATGCTCTTGCCGGGGAACTCGAACTTGGCGATGCACCAGGCGGCGCAGATGCCGAAGAGGGTGTTCACCGGCACGACTATCGCGGCGGTGAGCAGCGTGAGCCGGATGGCGGCGCCGGTGTCGCTGTCGGTGAAGCTGGCGAACCAGGCGCCGAGGCCATGTTCGAAGGCCGAGATGAACACCATGGCCAGCGGCGCGAACAGCAGTGCGCCCAGGAACAGCAGCGAGACGATGATGAGGAGGATGCGGGTCATCGGCGCACCGCGCCGCTGATGCGGCGGCGTCCCCAGGCCTGCAGCAGGTTGATGGCGAACAGCATGCAGAACGAGATCGCCAGCATCACGCAGCCGATGGCGGCCGCGGCGGCGTAGTCGTATTCGTCGAGGCGGATGACGATGAGCAGCGGCGTGATTTCGGTTTCCATCGGGATGTTGCCGGCGATGAAGGTGATGGAGCCGTATTCGCCCACGGCGCGCGCGAAGGCCAGCGTGAAGCCGGTGAGGATGGCGGGCAGCACCGCGGGCAGGATCACGCGGAAGAAGGTGTAGGCGGGGCCGGCACCCAGCGTGGCGGCGGCTTCTTCGACGTCCTTCGGCAGTTCTTCCAGCGCAGGCTGCACGGTGCGCACCACGAAGGGCATGCCGATCAGCGTCAGTGCGATGGTGATGCCCAGTGGGGCGTAGGCCACCTTGATGCCAAGCGGCTCGAGGTACTGGCCGATCCAGCCATTGCCGGCGAACACCGCGGTGAGCGCCAGGCCCGACACGGCGGTGGGCAGTGCGAAGGGCATGTCGATCATGGCGTCGATGAAGCGGCGGCCGGGGAAGCGGTAGCGCACCAGCGTCCAGGCGACGATGAAACCGAAGACGATGTTGATGGCGGCGGCCATCAGCGAGGCGCCGAAGCTCAGGCGGTACGAGGCCAGCGCGCGCGGGTCGGTGACCACGGCGACGAAGCGCTGCCAGTCCATGCCCGCACCCTTCATCACCAGTGCAGTGAGCGGCAGCAGCACCAGCGCGCAGAGGAAGAACGAGGTGAAACCGAAGGTGATCCCGAAGCCGGGAATCACGCTGCGTTCGCGGCGCAGGGCCATCAGCCGGCGGCCTCGCGGCGGGCGGACGCGGCGCCTTCGCGGAACACCATCAGCACCGGCATGCCGGGCCGGCGCGCGAGCAGTGCGGTGAGCGTGGACTCGGCGGCGGCGATGTCGGCGGTGCCCAGCACCAAGAGCGGCGCCGACAGGCCGGCGAGATAATCGCCCACCGCGGCCGGGCCTTCGCCGGGCACGAGTTCGGTGCGGGTTTCCAGCGCATGCGCGGCGCGGGCTTCCGAGCGCGCATCGAGCAGGGCCCGCAGCGCATTGGCGCGCCGGGCATCGCGGCGGCCAGCGGGCGCGGTGGCCACGCAGACGGCTTCGGCGGGCAGGTGGCGCAACAGGCTGGCGGTGACGGCCATGGTGGCGTGGCGCGCGGCATCATCCAGCCAGAACATGCAGATCTGCTCGGGCAGCGCGGCGCCGGGCGCGAGCAGCAGCACCTCGTTGGCGCCGGAGCGCAGCAGTTGCACGGCGCGCGCGGCGGCATCGCCGCTGCCTTCGATCACGGCGACACCGGGGCGGGCATTGGGCGCGCCGTCGGTGGCGCAGGTGGCGACGCGGGTTTTCATGCGCGTGGCCAGCGTTTCGAGCAGCGGCGCCTGGGCCAGCGCCTGCGCGGCGGGTTCGTCCGCGGCGTGGATGGAGAAGCTGGACAGCGGCGTGGGCAGCACGTGCATGCGTCGTGCACCCACGGCCACCACCGCGCCCACGGCCAGTGGCATGGCGCGCCGTTCGGACTGCAGGCGCGTGGCCTCGATGCGGCCTTCGCCGCCATTGCCGGTGGTCTGCACGGCATGCTGGTTGTCGAGCAGCGTCAGCCGCAACCGTTCCAGCGCGCCGGTGAACTGCAGTTCCTCCACGGTGGCGCGGCCCATGTAGCTGGTGGTGAGCTGCTCGCGGTCGGCGGCGAGTTCGACTTCCTCGGGACGCAGCACGGTGACCACTTCGTGTTCGCGGCCGGTGGGCGCGGGCGTGCGCGCGGTGGCATCCACCGGCGTGGTGCCGAGGCGGATGCCTTCGGCGCCCTGCAGCGCCAGCAGCAGGTTGGCCGCACCGAGGAAGGTGGCGACGAAGCGCGTGGTGGGCCGCGCGTACAGGTCGCGCGGTGCGCCGACCTCGAGCAGGCGGCCGAGGTTCATCACGCCGATGCGATCGGCCAGCGCAAAGGCTTCTTCCTGGTCGTGCGTCACCAGCACGGTGGTGATGCCGAGTTCGCGCTGCACGCGGCGGATGGTCCAGCGCAGCTCCTCGCGGATCTTTGCATCCAGCGCGCCGAAGGGCTCGTCGAGCAGCAGCACCTGCGGCTTGTGCGCCAGCGCGCGCGCCACGGCCACGCGCTGCTGCTGGCCGCCGGAGAGCTGCGCGGGCAGGCGTTCGTCCATGCCTTCCAGCGCCACCAGCTTCAGCAGTTCCTTGCGGCGCGCGCGGCGGTCGGCGGCCTTCATGCGGCGCACGCGCAGCGCGAACTCGATGTTGTCGGCGATGGTCAGGTGGCGGAACAGCGCGTAGTGCTGGAACACGAAGCCCACGCCGCGCTGACGCGCGCCCATGTGCGTGACGTCGCTGCCGTGCAGCGCGATGCTGCCGTCGTCGATGTCGACCAGGCCCGCGATGGCGCGCAGCAAGGTGCTCTTGCCGCTGCCGCTGGGGCCCAGCAGCACGAAGAATTCGCCCTCGGCCACGGTGAGCGACACGTCGTTGACGACGGGTTGTCCCTGGTATCGCTTGGTGACCTGTTCCAGTGTGATCGACATGCTTCGCCCGGTGATTCTGCAGCGGTGGTGCCGACGGGACCTTCCCGTCACTGCCCGGGCGATGCTAGCAATGCCGGCGTATCAGCAGGGTTTGCGGCCGGTTATAAACCGGTTACGCGCCACCCATATGCTGATACGTGGCCTGTATTGGACTACTTGGCGGCGGTGGCGGGCTTGGCGCGAGCGGGCTTGGTGGACTTGGCCTTGGGGGGCGTGGCGGTGCCGGCGGCGTTCGCGCCCGCACTGGTCCTTGCCTTCGCGATGGTCGATGCCTTGGTCTTGGTCTTCGCCTTGGCTTTGGCCTTGGGGCGGGCTTTGGCCTTTGCCTTGGGCGCTGCGCCGCTGGGATCGCTCGCGCCATTCGCGCCGTTTGCAGCTGCCGGTGCAGCCTTCGCCGTCTTGGCCGTCTTCGCCGCCGCGCCACGGCGGCCGAATCTTCCCCGCGCCGGACGCACCGGCGCCGCAGCCAGCAGCGCGCGGCATTCCTCCAGCGTCAGCGTCTTCGGATCGCGCTCCTTCGGGATGCGCGCGTTGCGCTGCTTGTCGGTGATGTACGGACCATAACGGCCGTTCAGCACCTGGATGTCGTCGACGCCGAAGTCCTGGATGATGCGGTTGGCATCGGCGATCTTCTTCGCCTCGATCACCTCGAGCGCGCGCGGCAGCGTGACGGTATAGGGATCGTCGGGTTCCTTCAGCGACACGTACTTGCTGCCGTATTTCACGTAGGGCCCGAACTGTCCCACGGCAACGGTGATGGGCTCGCCCTCGGCGGTCTCGCCCAGCTTGCGCGGCAACTGGAACAGCACCAGCGCATCTTCCAGCGTGATGGTGTCCATCTTCTGTCCCGGGCGCAGGCCCGCGAACTTGGGCTTCTCGACGTCGTCCTTGGTGCCGGCCTGCACGAAGGGTCCGAAGCGGCCCATGCGCACCGACACCGGGCGGCCGGTTTCCGGATGGATGCCCAGCTCGCGCGACATCGCCACTTCCTCGCGGCTGACGTTCTTCTCGATGTCCTCAACCTGGTCGATGAAGGGTTTCCAGAACTTCTCGAGCGGCATCGACCAGGGTTCTTCGCCGCGCGAGACGGCGTCGAGCTCGTCTTCCATGTCGGCCGTGAAGCCGTATTCCACGTACTTGGTGAAGTACTTGGTGAGGAAACGGTTGACGATCTTGCCGATGTCGGTGGCCGTGAAGCGGCGCGATTCGATGAGCACGTACTCGCGGTCGCGCAGCGTGGAGATGATCGACGCATAGGTGGAAGGCCGGCCGATGCCGTATTCCTCCAGCGCCTTCACCAGCGAGGCTTCGGAGAAGCGCGGCGGCGGCTCGGTGAAATGCTGCTCGCCGTGCAGGCCGATGAGCTTCACCAGCTCGCCTTCCCGCATCACCGGCAGCACATGGTCGTTCTCGTCGTCGCCGGCGGCGCCTTCGTCGCGGCCTTCCTGGTACACGGCGATGAAGCCGGGCTTCACCAGCGTGGAACCGTTGGCGCGCAGCATGTGGCCCGAGCCGCGGGCGCCGGCGATGAGATCCACTGCAACGGTGTCGAACACCGCATGCGCCATCTGGCAGGCGATGGCGCGTTTCCAGATCAGCGCATAGAGCTTGAGCTGGTCGGCATCGATCTTGCCTTCGAGCTGCTGCGGCGTGACCGACGCCGAGGTGGGACGCACGGCCTCGTGTGCTTCCTGCGCGTTCTTCGACTTGGTCTTGTAGACGCGCGGCGACTCCGCCAGCCCTTCCTTGCCGTAGAGCTTCCCGATGGTGGCGCGGATCTCGGTGACGGCCTCGTTGGCCAGCGCCACCGAGTCGGTACGCATGTAGGTGATGAGGCCGACGGCGCCCTCGCCGAAGTCCACGCCTTCATACAGCTGCTGCGCCAGGCGC
This sequence comes from Steroidobacteraceae bacterium, assembly GCA_046347045.1. Taxonomy (GTDB): domain Bacteria; phylum Pseudomonadota; class Gammaproteobacteria; order Steroidobacterales; family Steroidobacteraceae; genus ZC4RG30. Next base: position 148,033 of record JAXMGX010000007.1, on the reverse strand, counting down.
ATGGTGCGCTGCGCGGAGAAGCCCAGCTTGCGCGCGGCCTCCTGCTGCAGCGTGGAGGTGGTGAACGGCGGCGCCGGGTTGCGCTTGCGCTGCTTGCGGTCGATGGTGTCGACGGTGAGCTTGCCGTCGGCGGCCTTGTTCAGCGTGGCCTCGACTTCGCGTGCGCTGCCTTCGTTGGTGAAGCTGAACTGCTCCACCTTCTTGCCGGCGTACTCGACCAGCTTCAGCGGGAAGGTGACCTCGCTGTGCTCGCCCTGCGCTTCGATGGTCCAGTATTCCTGCGGCTTGAAGGCGTCGATGGCCTCGTCGCGCTCGCAGATCATCCGCAGCGCCGGGCTCTGCACGCGGCCGGCCGACAGGCCCTGGCGCACTTTCTTCCACAGCAGCGGCGAGAGGTTGAAGCCCACGAGGTAATCCAGCGCGCGGCGCGCCTGCTGCGCGTTCACCAGGTCCATCGACAGGTCGCGCGGTTCCTTGACCGCGGCCTGGATGGCGTTCTTGGTGATTTCGTAGAAGGCCACGCGATGCACCTTCTTGCCCTTGAGCTCGCCGCGTTCCTTCAGCAGTTCGTGCAGGTGCCAGGAAATGGCCTCGCCCTCGCGATCGGGGTCGGTGGCCAGGTACAGCGCGTTCGCCTTCTTCAGCGAGCGCGCGATGGCTTCGACGTGCTTTTCGTTGCGTTCGATGACGCGGTACTGCATCCGGAAATCGTGTTCCGGATCGACGGCGCCTTCCTTCGGGATGAGATCGCGCACGTGGCCATACGAGGCCAGCACTTCGAAATCCTTGCCCAGGTACTTCTTGATGGTCTTCGCCTTGGCAGGCGATTCCACTATGACGAGATTTTCAGCCATCGCTCTTTGTTTGTTGTGCGCCAGGCGTCAGCACCGGCGCGCAGCGGATTTCAATGCTCCGCCGATGAATCGGGATCGAGCACCAGCGTTTCCATGCGGGCGCAGGCCTGTTCCTGGCCGGGCTGGCTGGACAGCACCATCAGCACCACCCAGCGCACCTGTTCCAGGGTGAGGTCCTCGACATCGAGCGCCAGCAGGCGGTCGATGACGATCTCGCGCTGCACGGGACGCAGGATCTCGGCTTCCTCCAGCGACAGCAGCAGGCCGCGGCACTCGACCGACAGGCGCACCATTTCGGAAGGCGCATACACGCGCAGCGAGGGACGCACGCCCGGCCGCGAAGGAATCTGCGCTGGTTCTGCTTCGGTGCCGCCGCGGGCGCGCTCGCCGGCGAGGTCGGCCAGCCAGTCGAGCGCGCGTTCGACATTGGCTTCGCCGAAGCCCGCGCTTTCGAGGTCGGCCGCCAGCGCTTCGCGCGCGGGGACCTCGGGCGACTCATCGAACATGTAGCGGTCGAACACGTATATAAGGATGTCGAGGACGGTGCCGTTCATCAGTCGCTAACGCGGTTAAATAGTGCCCCTGGCCGGGGTTCCACCCGACCTTCAAGTTCGAGGATCAACATCATGGAGGCGACGGAGCCGGGTGTTAAACCCGTCCGGTCGACCAGGTCGTCGATGCTGGCCGGCTCGAAGCCGAGGGCATCTAACAGCATTTCGTAATCCTTGTCCAACCGCCGAGCGCAAGACGCACCCGATTGGACAGATGCAAGCTTTTGATCTGACAGAAGATTGTGGTCGGGATCTTTCTCGATCTCGATCTGCACCTGGGCGAGCACATCGTCTGCGCCACGCACCAGATGGGCCCCTTCGGTCAGCAGTTCGAGGCAGCCGGCCGCCAACGGGTTGAGCGGCGAGCCCGGCACGGCGAAGACTTCGCGTCCCTGCTCCAGCGCTTTGCGCGCGGTGATCAGCGAGCCGCTGCCCGCGGCGGCCTCGACCACCAGCGTGCCGCGGGCGAGACCCGAGATGATGCGGTTGCGGCGCGGGAAGTTGTGCCGCGCCGGGGGTGTGCCGCGGGGGAATTCGGATACCAGCAGACCTTCGCGAATGATGCGGTCGCGCAGTGGCTGGTTTTCGGGCGGATAGCACTGGTCGAGTCCGGTGCCGCAGATGGCGATGGTGCGGCCGCCGGCGGCCAGTGCGCCTTCATGCGCGGCCGTGTCGATGCCGCGCGCCATGCCGCTGGTGATGATGAGCCCCGCCGCGGCGAGCTGACCTGCCAGTTCAAAGGCGATGCGTCGCCCCGCCGCCGTGGGCTGCCGGCTACCCACCACGGCGATCTGCGGTTGCGCGAGCAGTTCGCGTCGGCCCTGCAGCAGCAGCAGGGCGGGCGCATCGGGAAGATCGGCGAGCTGCGGCGGAAAATCGCAGGCGGTGAAGGGCATGAGCTGAACGCCCTGCTGCCGGCACCAGGCCAGATCCGCCTCGATGAGTTCGCGCGGCGGCGATGCCAGCGCCGCCGCGGATTCCGCCGCAAGCCCCAGCGACAGCAGCAGCCGTTGCGGGCAGCCCAGCAGCGCCTCGACGCCGCCGGTTGACGCAATGGCCCGCCGCAATCCCGCCGCGCCCAGCAGTGGCGCGCGCAGCACGGCAAGCCAGGCGAACTCGCTTCCTTCCATTCGCACAGCCTGAAACGCGAAGGGCCCGCTGTCAGCGGGCCCTTCTGCTGCAAACGTCGAGAATTGCCGTTACGGCGTGCGCACCAGATCTGCCACGCGCAGCGGCACGGTGGTGTTCACCACCAGGCCATAGCTCATGTTGTCGTAGGTCTTGAACACCAGCAGCGTGCCGGCGCGTTCATCCGGCAGCTTCAGGTTCTTGCCGATGCACCACGACAGCGCCGAGCGCTTGCACGACTGGTCGGCGATCACTTCGCCCTTCTGGTCGATGGCCAGCACATGGCCGGTCTCGAGGCCATCCTTCGTGCCACGGTTCACCGCGACCACGTGGTACTGCCCGATCATGGAGGTGCCATCCACCACGGCCATGATCTGACCTTTCACGCCGGCCGGCGGTGCGCGCGGCACGATGTCCTTGCTGACGCTCTGGTTGTCGACCGCAAACAGCAGGTCGCCCGCAGTCGCCTCGCGGGCCGAATCCGTGATGGCAGCGCGGCTGACCTCATCGACGGCATCCACGCGTACGGCGCCGGTGTAGGTGCCCATGTAGCCCAGCACCTTGCCGGTTTCCGGATCCTTCAGCGGGTCGCCCACCTTCACCATGGAATAGCGGCCCGGACCTTTGTCGCGCAGGCCCTTCACGTACACCTCGTTGCCGGCGCCGGCCACGATATGGCGGTCGCGCAGCGCGGCCACGCGCGGGGCATTCTTCAGGTCATCCTTCGAGATGATGCTGGGCTTGCCCAGGAAGGCGGCGATGGCATCGAAAGGAATGGTGGCGATGGGGCCTTCCAGCGGCTGGCTGCGCACCAGCGGCGACACGCGCACCGCGCTGCCCTGCGTGACCATCACCTGCGGGCGACCGTTTGCGTCATAGGCCAGCGTCAGCACGTCGCCGGGATAGATGAGGTGCGGGTTCTGGATATTCGGGTTCACCTGCCAGATCTCGGGCCACAGCCAGGGATCGCGCAGGTACATGGCCGAAATATCCCAAAGCGTATCGCCGCGCTTCACGGTGTAGCTCAATGGCGCGCCGGCATTGATCACCGGGGCGGCAGCGGGCGCTGTTTGTTGCGCTGCGGAATCGTCCGGCGCATTGGCGATGGCGACCTCGATGGCATTGTCAGGCGCGGCCACCGGCGCGGGCGCGGCGACGGGTGCCGGCGCTGTTGCCACGGCGGCTTTCTCCCGATGCCCGGGGAAGAGCTGGCATCCGCTGGCCAGCAGCAGCGCGAAGGTGGCGCTGGCGGCAAGCAGCACGCGACCCGGATTGAGCATAACCTGTTGATTCGAGACCATTTTCTCTCCAGTCCTCGGGCTTGTCCTTTCCATGGGCCCCTTGCGGGCCAGTCGAAGCCGCATACTGTTATAAACTCTTTCCCGCTTGCCTTCGCCAGGCTCGCTTCAGGTTTGTGCACTCCGTCACGCAGCACTGGAATATTCCCAGCGCTGGCCGGACATTAGGCGGGACATTAACAGCTTTTTCCAGGACTTCGGAACGGACCCTTCATCCATGGCCCAGCTTGCCATTCTCGAGTACCCCGATCCCCGCCTGCGCACCAAGGCAGAGCCCGTCACCGTGTTCGACGCCGCGCTGAAGAAGCAGGTGGCCGACATGTTCGAGACCATGTACGCGGCGCCGGGCATCGGCCTTGCCGCCACGCAGGTGAACTGGCACCACCAGCTTCTGGTCATCGACATCAGCGAAGAGAAGAACCAGCCGCTGGTGCTGATCAATCCGAAGATACTTTCACGCGAGGGCGAGGCCACCGGCGAGGAGGGCTGTCTGTCGGTGCCCGGCATCTACGACGATGTGCCGCGCGCCGCGCGGGTGCGCGTGCAGGCCCAGGATGTGGACGGCAAGCACTTCGAGCGTGACCTCGACGGCATGCTGGCCGTGTGCGTGCAGCACGAGATGGATCACCTCGACGGCAAGCTGTTCGTCGACTACCTCTCCGAACTCAAGCGCCAGCGCATCCGCAAGAAGCTCGACAAGGAGCGGCGCGAGCGCGGCGTCAAACCGCGCACGGGCACGGGCGGTCACAAGCAGATCTAGGACCGGCGCTCACCGCGCCGACAGCACCATGACATTGCGCGTCGTCTTTGCGGGAACGCCCGCGTTTGCGCTGCCGCCGCTGGCTGCGCTGCACGCGGCGCATGCGGTGGCGGGCGTGATGACGCAGCCCGATCGCCCCGCCGGCCGCGGCCGGGCGCTTACCGCAAGCCCGGTGTGTGAATGGGCGCGCGCGCATTCGCTGCCGGTGCTGCAGCCGCTGCGTCTGCGCGGCGCGCAAAGCCAGCTTCCCGAAGTGCTGGCGCAACTTGAAGCCTGGCAGCCGGATGCGATCGTGGTGGTGGCCTATGGCCTGATCCTGCCGCGCGAAATCCTGGCGCTGCCGCGCTTCGGCTGCCTGAACATCCACGCCTCGCTGCTGCCGCGCTGGCGCGGCGCCGCGCCCATCCAGCGCGCCATCGAGGCCGGCGATGCGGCGTCCGGCGTGTCCATCATGCAGATGGATGAAGGGCTGGATACCGGCGCCGTGCTCGATGAATGCGTCGTGCCGATCACGGCCGGCGACACTGCCGGCACGCTGCACGACAAGCTGGCCGAGGCCGGCGCACCGCTGCTGCTGAGCGTGCTGGATTCACTGGCCGCGGGCAGTGCGCATGCGGTCCCGCAGCCATCCGCAGGCGTCACGCACGCGGCCAAGCTGAACCGCGCCGAATCCCGCATCGACTGGACTCAGGACGCGGTAACGCTGGATCGTCGCATCCGCGCGTTCAATCCCTGGCCCATGGCCGAAACTCGGCTCGCTGGTGAAACAGTGAAGCTGTTGATGAGCCGCGTGGTTCAAGACGATCACTCGGCCCGGGCCAAGGCCCGCACCCCCGGTACCCTGCTCGAACTGAACGGCGACGCCCTGCAAGTGGCTTGCGGCAGCGGGGTGCTCGAACTCATCACACTGCAGCGCGCCGGCCGCAAACCCGTCACCGCCCGCGAATTCATGAATGGACTGCGCCCCGATGCCGCGGTGGCATTCACATGAGCGCGCCCGCCCGCCTCGACGTGGCTCCCGGTGCCCAGCCCCTGGCGCTGGCCGCGCGCGCGCTCGACCTCGTGGTCAGCCGCGGCGTGACCGCAGAAGCCGCGCTGCTTTCGCTGTCGATTCCACCCGCGGATCGCGCGGCCGTGCGCGCCATCCACACCGGCGCGCTGCGCTTCTATCCGCGGCTGTCGCCGCTGGCAGGCGCGCTGCTGCAGCCGGGGCAGCAGGTGGCGTCGCCCGTGCATGCGCTGCTGGTCTGCGCGCTGCACCAGCTCGAATACTCCCGCGCCGCCGCCCATTCGGCGGTGAACATCGCCGTGGATGCCGCACGCGTGCTGCGCGCCGGCGCCGCTGCGGGGTTCGTCAATGCGCTGCTGCGCAGATTCCTGCGCGAACGCGCCGAACTCGTGGCGCGCATCGATGCCGACCCTGCCACGGCCGCCGCACACCCGCGCTGGTTGCACAAGCTGCTGCGCGAAACCCATCCCGCACGCCTGCCCCAGCTCATCGCCGCCAACAACGAATCGCCCGCACTGGTGCTGCGCGTGAACACGCTGCGCACGACCCGCGCTGCCTGGCTTGAGAAGCTGGCGGAGCAGGGCATCGCTGCCTCGCCCGGCCTCGCCCCCACCAGCATCGTGCTCGACGAGGCCAGCGAAGTGTCCGCCGTGCCTGGTTTCGATGAGGGCATGGTCAGCGTGCAGGATGCCGGCGCGCAATTCGCTGCCGAACTGCTCGACGCGCAGCCCGGCCATCGCGTCCTCGATGCTTGCGCCGCGCCCGGCGGCAAGAGCTGCCATCTGCTCGAACGCACGCCCGGCATCGAGCTCACCGCGCTCGACGTGGATGCCGGCCGGCTCGATCGCGTGCGGCAGAATCTGTCGCGGCTGGGGCTCACCGCGCAGGTCATTGCCTGCGATGCGGCCGATGCCGCCGCCGCAACCTGGAACAGCCAGCCTTTCCACCGCATCCTCATCGACGCGCCCTGTTCGGGCACCGGCGTCATCCGCCGCCACCCCGACATCAAGCTGCTGCGCCGCCCCGGCGACATCGCCGGTTTCGTCGCCCAGCAGCGCCGACTGCTGCGTCGCTGTGCCGCGCTGCTGGCGCCGGGCGGTCGCCTGCTCTACGCCACCTGCTCGGTACTGCCCGCGGAGAACCAGCAATTGATCGGCGAATTCCTCGCCGAACATCCCGCCTTCAGCCGCGCCCGCGCCGACCTGGTGCTGCTGCCCACCCCCCGTTCCACCGGTGCAGCAGCGCTCACCGACGGCTTCTACTATGCTTGCCTAGACATGAAGATGGAGGGTGCATGAGGGGGGCGTGGCGCCTGCTGCTGTTCGCGTGGTTGTGCGTGACCGCCGTAGCCGCGCCCGCGCAGAACATCGTCGTGCAGTCGGCCTTCGTCGATGTGCACGGCGGGGTGTTCGACCTCAACGCCCGCATCATCTTTCCGCTCAATGACGATGTGCGCACCGCGCTGTCCGACGGCGCCACCGTCAGCCTCGAACTGCGCGCGGTGGTGGAGCGCCAGCGCCGCTACTGGTTCGATGCCGAGCTGATCGACGCCACGCTGCTGCGCGAGCTGTCGTGGAATGCCGTGAGCCAGCGCTACATCCTGCGCGAGGCCGGCAGCAGCGAGCAGCAGTCCTTCACCGCGCTGGACCAGGCGCTGTCTGCCGCCGGACAGGTGCGCGCCTGGCCGGTGGTGGTCGAGCCGCAGCTCGACCCGCAGGCCACCTATTCCATCCGCGTACGCGCCAGCATCCGCCGCGGCCGCCTGCCCGATACGCTGCGCACCCTGCTGTTCTGGTCCGATGGCTGGAACTTCGGCAGTGAGTGGTACTCGTGGATATTGCCCCGGTAAGGCGCTGGCGCGGCTACGGATTCATCGCCGTCGCGGCGGTTCTCGTCATATCGGTGCTGATGCTGCTGGCGCGCAGCGTCGAGAACTCCGCGCAGTTCAGCCGCTGGCAGATCTGGATTCTCGGTGCCAACATCGTCGGCGTGATCGTGCTGGCGGTGCTGCTGGCGCGCAAGCTGCGGCAGCTGGTGCGCGACTACCGCCACCATGTGCCCGGCTCGCGGCTCACCGCGCGCACCGTGGTCATGTTCGGTGCGCTGGTCATCGTGCCGCTGCTGGTCATCTATCTCTTCTCGCTGGAATTCCTCAACCGCGGCATCGACAGCTGGTTCCGCGTCGAGATCAAGCAGGGCCTGGATGAGGCCGTGGTGCTGTCGCGTTCGGCGCTCGACCTGCGCATGCGCGAACAGGCGCGGCGCACCGAAGCGCTGGCCTTTTCGCTGCGCGCCTATTCCAACGCCGCACTGGCCGCATCGCTGGATGCCGAGCGCCGCTCGGCCTCGGCGCGCGAGCTGATCGCGTTCGGCGCCAATGGCGAAGTGCTGGCGGCCAGCGTCGATGCGCGCGAAATGCTCATCGACCCGCAGATCCCGCGCGAGATGCTGATGCAGGTGCGCGGCAACCGGCCCTACATGGGCCTGGAGCCGCTGAGCGACGGCGGCTATCTCATCTCCACCGCCGCGCCCATCCCCGACTTCGGCCTCGAGGGCAGGCGCCGCTTCCTGGTCGCACGCCAGGAACTGCCAAGGGAACTGGCGGCACTCGCCAACGCCGTGCAGCACGCCCACAACAGCTACGGCGTGCTCGCCTATGTGCGCGAACCGCTGAAATACCAGTTCCGCCTCGCGCTGACGCTGGTGCTGCTGCTGGCCATGCTGTCGGCCATTTACCTTGCGATCCGCTCCGCGCAGCTGCTGACGCGGCCGGTGCACGATCTCATCCAGGGCACGCGCGCCGTGGGCAAGGGCGATTTCGAGACGCGCCTGCCGCTGCCCTCGCGCGATGAAATGGGCTTCCTGGTGCAGTCGTTCAACGACATGACCAAGCGCCTGCGCCGCGCCAGCGAGGAGGCCAACCGCAGCCGCCAGCTCATCGAACTGGAGCGCGAGCGCCTGGCGGTGATCCTGGGCGGCCTTTCCACCGGCGTGCTGGTGGTCGACACCTCGCTGCGCCTGCGCATCGCCAACGATGCCGCCGATGCCATCCTCGGCACCGAACTCGCGCCGCTGATCGGCGTCGAGCTGGGCCGCATCGCCGAGGCGCCGCCGCGGCTGGCCGAGTTCGCCTCGCGCCTGCGTGCCCGCATCACCGGCGAGAAACGCGAATGGCAGGATGAATTCGAACTGCCGCCCGACCGCATGCTGCGGGTGGCCTGCGCGCCGCTGGCCGATGCAGCCGGCGAGGCGGGGTATGTCGTGGTGTTCGACGACATCACCAGCCTGCTGCACGCGCAGCGCGACGCCGCCTGGGGCGAGGTGGCGCGGCGCCTGGCGCACGAGATCAGAAACCCCCTCACGCCCATCCAGCTCGCCGCCGAGCGGCTGGGCCGGCGCCTGTCGGGCAAGCTCGAAGGCGAAGACGCCGAGATTCTCGATCGTGCAACGCGCACCATCGTGCAGCAGGTGGAATCGATGAAGGCCATGGTCAATGCCTTCAGCGAATACGCGCGCGCGCCCGAACTGAAGCTGGCGCGCGTCGACCTGAACGACCTGGTGGCCGAGGTGGTGGAGCTGTACCGGGCGCAGGAATCCGGCGCCGCGCTGTCGATGCAGATCGACACGTCGCTGCCGCCGCTGCGCGCCGACCGGGGCCGCCTGCGCCAGGTGCTGAACAACCTGATAGCCAACGGGCTCGAGGCCGTCGAAGGCGTGCCCGGTGGCCGGGTAACGGTGCAGACTGAAATGAAAAGTGGACCTAAAGGCAACTCTGCGGTCATCATGGTCACCGACAACGGCAACGGATTCCGTCCAGAACTGCTCGCGCGGGTGTTCGAACCCTATGTGACGAGCAAGCCGAAGGGGACGGGCTTGGGTCTGGCCATCGTGAAGAAGATCGCCGAGGAACACGGCGGCAGCATCGAGGCGGACAACCGGCCCGAAGGGGGCGCATACGTGCGCGTCGTGCTACCGTTGGCTGTGCAGGAAGGGGCGCAGCCCGCCAGGGACATCGCATGAGCACCGGCAAGATACTGGTCGTGGATGACGAGGCCGACATCCGCGTGCTGCTGAAAGAAATCCTTTCAGACGAAGGCTACGAGGTCGACGTGGCCGCCAACGCCGGCCAGGCCCGCGCCTCCCGCGCCAAGGTCACGCCCGACCTGGTGCTGCTCGACATCTGGATGCCCGACACCGACGGCATCACGCTGCTGCGCGAGTGGTCCGCCACCGGCAGCGGCGACTGCCCCGTGGTGATGATGTCCGGCCACGGCACCGTCGAAACCGCCGTCGAGGCCACGCGCCTGGGTGCCTTCGATTTCGTCGAAAAGCCGCTGTCGCTGGCCAAGCTGCTGCGCACCGTCGAGCGCGCCATGGATGCCGGCAAGAAGCGCCGCGTGTCCACGCGCCCGCAGCTGGCGCCACTGCTGGCCACCTTCGGCCGCAGCCGCATCGCGCAGCAGTTGCGCGACGAGCTCACGCGAGTCGCCGGGCTCGACAGCTCGCTGCTGCTGGTGGGCGAGGCGGGCAGCGGTCGCGAGGCGCTGGCGCGCTTCACGCACGAAGCCGGCCCGCGCGCGTCGGCACCGTTCACCAGCCTCGTGGCCAGCTCCATCCCCGACGACAACCCCGAAGCCTTCCTCTTCGGCACCGGCGCCGACGGCAGCGCCACGCCCGGCGTCCTCGACCAGGCGCGCGGCGGCACACTGTACGTGCAGGAGATCGAAGACCTGGCGCCACGCGTGCAGCGCCTGCTGCTGGGCGTGGTCGAAACCGGCACCTTCCACCGCGTCGGCGGCACCGCGCAGGTGGGCTTCAACGCGCGCATCATCGCCACCGCGCAGCCCGGCGTCGAAGAACGCGCCGGCACGTCCGGCGGCCTGCGCCGCGACCTGCTGGCGCATCTGTCGGCCATGCTGGTGCGCGTGCCCGCGCTGCGCGAATACTCCGAAGACGTGCCCGACCTGCTGCGCTTCTATGTGGAACGCATGGTCGATGCCGAAAAGCTGCCGCTGCGCCGCTTCTCGGTGGCGGCGCAGAATCGCCTGCGCAACTACCCCTGGCCCGACAACCTGCGCGAGCTGCGCAGCCTGGTGCGCCGCATGCTGGTGCGCGGCGGCCCGGAAGAAATCCGCCTCGAGGAAATCGAAACCGAACTGGTGGCCAATGCCCCGCCCGACCTGCCGCTGGTGAAGCAGGATCTGCTGGCGCTGCCGCTGCGCGAGGCGCGCGAGCAGTTCGAGCGCGCCTACCTGCAGCAGCAGCTGCTGCTGTGCAATGGCAAGGTGGGCCAGCTCGCCAAGCGCGTCGGCATGGAACGCACGCATCTGTACCGCAAGCTGCGTTCGCTGGGCGTGGAGTTCCGCCACACCGGCGAGGAGTGAGCGACTCCCCCGTGGCGCCCGCGCGCTTTCCCGAGCGCGTGCTGGGCGAACATCGCGCGCAATGGCTGGCCACCGGCGACGAGGCCTATGCCGAAATGCGCCGCCTCATCGACGGCGCGCGCTCCCGGATCCGCTGCGAAACCTACCTGATGCGCGAGGAAGGTCCGGCCCTGTGGCTGCGCGAGGCGCTGCTCGCCGCGCGCCGGCGCAACGTGGATGTGTGGTTCCTGATCGATGCCTTCGGTTCCGAACAGGTGGGCGATGCCTTCCTGCAGCCGCTGCGCGCGGCCGGCGTGCACGTGGGCATCTTCAATCCCAAGCGGCTGCTGCGGCTGTCGTTCCGCAACCACCGCAAGCTGCTGGCGGTGGATGGCGAGGCGGCCATCGTCGGCGGATTCAACATCGCGCCGGAATACGCCGGCGATGGCGTGACGCAGGGCTGGTGCGACACCGGCGTGCGCATCGCCGGACCCATCGTGCAGGAGCTGGAGCACAGTTTCGATGAACTGTGGCAGCTGGCGCCCTTCACGCCGGCTGCGCTGCGTGCCTGGCGCGAGGTGGCATCGCGCGCGCCGACGCGGCGCGTGGCGCCGGTCAGCCTGCTGCTCAGCGGCCCGGCGCTGCATCGCAGCGCGCTGCGGCGCAGCCTGCGCTACGACCTCTCGCGTGCGCATGACGTGGCCATCGCCTCGGCCTACTTCCTGCCATCCTCGCGCGTGCGGCGGATGATGTACCGCGTGGTGTGGCGCGGCGGCCGCGTGCGCGTGCTGCTGGCGGGGCGCAGCGACGTGCCGCTGGCGCAGCGCGCGGCCGAATACCTGTACGACCGGCTGCTGCGCCGGCACGTCGCGCTGTACGACTACCAGCCGCAGATCCTGCACGCCAAGCTATTGGTGATGGACGACATCGTCTGCGTCGGCAGCTGCAATCTCGACCGCCGCAGCCTGCACATCAACTTCGAGCTGCTGCTGCGGCTGCAGTGGCCGGAGCTCGCCGCCGACGCACGGCAGTGGTACGAGGCGGCGCTGGCGCATGCCACGCCGCTGCAGCCCGTCGGCTGGCGCAAGACCCGCACGCTGCTGCGCCGGCTGCGGTCTTGGCTGGCCTACATGCTGCTGTCGCGCGTCGATCCGCTGGTCGCGCGGCGCAGGTTCCGCGCACTGTCCTGACGCACAGTCCTGCCCGCCGGCATCTTCGCCACGAACAGCGCACCGGCGCCCCCGCCGTCTTCCAGCATCAACTCGCCGCCATGCGCCCGCGCCACCTGTCGCGCGAGGTACAGGCCCAGCCCCGTGCCTCCGGTCTCGCGGGCGCGCGAGGCATCGGGGCGGTAGAAAGGTTCGCCCACATGCGCGCGCTGCCCGGCCGCGATGCCAGGGCCGTGGTCGCGCACGCGAAACTGCACTTCCCCGTTCCCGCAACTGATCGTCAGCTCCACCGGTCCTTCGGGCGCATAGCGCAGTGCATTGCCCACCAGGTTCTTCAGCATCAGCGTGATCCGCGCCGCATCCAGGTGCGCGCGCGGTTCGCCCGTCACCTGGATGCGCAGCCGCGGCTCGTTCGCAAAGAACCGCTCGCGCAGCGACTGCGCCAGTTCCGGCAGCAGCACATCCGAGCGATCGAGCGCCGTGTGTGCCGAGCCCAATCGTTCAGCATCCAGCAGCGTCTCGACGATGTACCGCATCTCCAGCGTGTCCTCGCACAGCGCGCGCACCGTGGGCGAGTCCTCCAGCAGCGCAAGGCCCAGGTTCAGCCGCGAGATCGGCGAGCGCAGTTCATGGCTCACGCCCAGCAGCAGCTGCCGCTTCGCCTCGAGTGCACCCTCGACCTTGCCGGCCATGGCGTTGATGTCCGATGCCAGCGCGCCCAGTTCATCCTCGCGCTGCGCGCTGATGCGATGCGCGAAATGCCCCGCGCCGATGTAGGCCGCGCCTGCGCGTATCGGCGCCAGTGGCCGGAACAGCCAGCGTACGGCAAGGTAGGCGCCGAGGATCAGCAGCAGCGCGAAGCCCACCAGGATGGGCACCAGCGGCGGCCGGTCGCGGGTCGTGGCGATCTTCGGCGTGACCACCACGATCTGGTTGCCACCCTCGATGAAGCGCAGGTAGTTGTGCTTGTCGCGCTCGGCGAAGTCCACGCCCTGCAGTTCATCCAGCAGCGCGCCGGGCTTGCTGCTGAAATAGTCGCTGGGCCCGAATGTCAGCGATGCCGGGTCCGGAAATGAAGGGTCCGACGACCAGTGCACGCTGGGCCCGTCGATGCGGATGTCCACCGGCACGCGCTGCGTGATGGCCAGCGCGCGGTCCAGTCGCGGCGGCGAGCCGATGTCCTGGCGCACGTAGTCCACATGCAGCGACAGATGGCCGCTGATCAGCGAACGCAGGTCGTCGGCGCTGTACGCCCAGCGGATGCCGGCCACCACGCCCCAGGCGAACAGCGCCGCCAGCAACAGGAAGATGGCCAGCAGCCGCAGCGACAGCGAATAGGAGAACAGCCGGATCACGCCGTCTCCATCGGCGTCGCCGTGAAGCGGTAGCCCCGGCCCCACACCGTATGGATGAGCCGGCCGGGACGCGAGGTGTCGCCCAGCTTCGCGCGCAGGCGGCTCACCAGGATGTCCACCGAACGCGTCAGCAGCGCCGCATCGATGCCGCGCAGCGCCGCCAAGATGTCATCGCGCGAGAAATCGCGGCCAGGGTTCGAGGCGAGCAGCAGCAGCAACTCGTATTCCATCGTGGTCAGTTCCACCGACACCCCGTCGGCAGTGACGCTGCGTGCGGCCGGATCGATGCGCAGGTGCTCGAATTCCAGCACCGTACGACTCTCCACCGGCCGCGAGCGTCGCAGCACCGTCTGGATGCGCGCCACCAGCTCGCGCGGATCGAAGGGCTTGGCTATGTAGTCGTCGGCGCCCAGTTCGAGGCCGGTCACCCGATCGCCCACGTCGCCGCGCGCGGTCAGCATGATCACCGGCACCTTGTTGCGGCGGCGAATCTCGCGACACAGAGTGAAGCCATCCTTGCCGGGCAACATCACATCGAGCAGCACCAGGTCGGGCCGCGTAGCGGCCAGGCGCCGCAGCCCCTGCTCGCCGTCGAAAGCGCAGTCCACCTCGATGTCGTGCCGTCCGCACCAGCTTCGCAGCAGTTCCGAGTGGCGGCGGTCGTCGTCGATGAGCAGGACATGGATCACGGGCCGATTCTAGGGCAAACGCCGCAACGTCAGCGTTCCGTCGCCGTGGCCGGCACGCGCCGGGGATGTTCGTGGAAGGGCACGCCCTTCAGCTTCAGTCGCAACGCCTGCCAGTAGATCGCTGCCAGCACGCGCAGCGTGGAGAAGGGGAAGCGCAGCAGCACGCCGGCCAGCGCGGCGCCGTTGATCTCGCGCCGCGACAGCGCCAGCGTGGCGTCGAACAGCACCTGGCCGTCGCGCGCATTCTGCATGTGCACGGCAAGGCGGGCGCCCGGTGTCGTGAAGCGCCAGCGATAGGCCACGTCCATGGGCATGAAGGGCGAGACATGGAAGTCCTTGCCGAAGTCGAATGCCAGCGGCGCACCGGGTGGATGTTCGGCGGGCACCGGCAGCACATAGGAATGCCGTTCGCCCCAGGGCGTGTTGGTGATCTCGGCCACCACGGTGTCGACGCGCGAGTCCTGCGCGTCGTAGCAGTAGTAGAACGTCACGGGATTGAAGCAATGCCCGTAGTTGCGAAGCTGCGTGAGCATGCGCACCGCGCCGCAGGGTCGCGGCAGCCCCGCTTCCACCACGCGGCGGCGCACGGCCTCGTCCAGCGGCAGCGCGGGATCGCCGAGACAGTCCTCGCGCCGCAGCCAGGCCAGCGCGCGGCGTCGCGTGGACCAGAACCAGCGCCCGCGAAACACGCTGTCGAGCTCGGCGAGATCCAGCCACGTCAAGCAAACTGCGTACGAGAACGCATGCGGCCGCGGCGCGAAGCGCCGGTGCCTAAGCCGTCCGATGTACAGCGCGCTGTGCATGGTCGGCCTCGAAGTGATCCACCGCCGTGAGCGCACTCACCACGCCGTCCTCGTGAAAGCCATTGCGCCACCAGGCGCCGCAGAAATACGTGCCCTGCACGCCGTTCAACTCGCGATGCCGGGCCTGTGCGGCCACCGAACCGGGCGTGAATACCGGGTGATGGTAGGTGGCGCGCAGTATCACGCGCGATGGATCGATGACATCGCTGCGGTTCAGCGTCACCAGCAGCGTCTCCGGCGCGTCGATGTTCTGCAGCATGTTCATGTTGTAGGTCAGGGCCAGCGGGCCGGTGTTGTCGGGCAGGCTGTGGTAGTTCCAGCATGCCCAGGCCAGCGGCCGGCGTGGCATCAACCGCGTGTCGGTGTGCAGTACCGCCTCGTTGCGCTGGTACGGAATGGCCGACAGCACCTCGCGCTCCGCCACGGTGGCATCGGCCAGCAACTGCAGCGCCTGGTCGCTGTGGCAGGCCATGAACACCGCATCGTAGCGCTGCATCTCCTGGCCCTGCGCCTTCACGAACACGCTGCCGGGCTGGCGGCGGATGGACTCCACCGGCGTGCGCAGCCGGATGCGGTCGCGGAACGGCGCGGTCAACTTCTCCACGTAGCGCGCCGAGCCGCCCGCGATGGTACGCCACTGCGGCCGGTCGTTGACCGACAGCATCCCGTGGTTCATCAGGAAACGCACGAAAAAGCGCGCCGGGAAGGAAAACATCGAACGCGGGTTGGTGGACCAGATGGCCGCGCCCATCGGGATGATGTAGTCGTCGACGAAGTGCCGGCTGTAGCCTCCGGCGCGCAGCAGCTCGCCCAGCGGCTGTTCGCCGCTGCCGGCGCGCAGCAGCCGTGGCGCCTCGCGGTTGAAGCGCAGGATGTCGCACACCATCGCCAGGAATGACGGCCGCACGAAGTTGCGCCGCTGCGCGAACAGCGTGTTGAGCGTGGTGCCGTTGTATTCCAGGCCCTTCACGTCGTTGCGCACCGAGAAGCTCATCGTCGTGGGCTGCGTGGCCACGCCAAGCGTGGCCAGCAGCGCCGAGAATTGCGGGTAGGTCCATTCGTTGTAGACGATGAATCCCGTATCCACCCGGTAGTCGCGGCCGGCCTGCCGCACGGTATGCGTATGCGAATGTCCGCCGATGCGATCGCCCGCCTCGTACAAGGTGATGTCGTGGTCGCGGTGCAGGCGATGCGCCGCGACATTGCCGGCGATGCCGCTGCCGATGATGGCGATCCTCACGGCGCGCTCCCGGCTGGCCAGCGCTGCGGCACCCGCTGTACCTTGTCGGGGTCGTATCCGAGATCGGCGACCAGCCGCAGCAGGCGCCGATAGTCGGCCTCCGGAATCTGCGGCGTGCGCGCCATGATCCAGACATGGTCGCGTTTGCGACGCGCGATGACGGTCTGCGAGTAGTCATCATCCAGATACACGATGCGGTAGTCCGCCTTGATGGGCCAGATGAAGCGCATGCCCCACAGCGCCTGGGTGTTGCGGTCCATGACGAAGCCGCGCGGGCGATAGGTTTTCCGCTTGCCGTCAAAGCCGCCGTCGCGGAAGGTGAAGGTGGTCTCGATGCTGCCGTCGCCGGCGAGGCGGTAACTCTCCACGGCGTTGTGCGCGCCCTTCTCGATGAAGGTGGGGATGTTGGCTATCACGTACCAGTCGCCCATGAAGCGTGCCAGGTCCACCTTGTCGACGGTCTTCATGTCAGCCTTGTGTGCGCCGGTGCATGAAGCGAGCAACACCAGCATCGGCGCCAGGACCCGAAGCAGTGCCTGCTGCGCGCGATTGCTGCGCCGGTCGAAGGTCACGGCGAGCGCCCCGGTCGGGGGAAGAACGCGCTGGTGCGCGCCACGTATGCGGCGTAGGCCGGACGCCGCTGCCCGATGTCCTTCTCCAGCAGCGTCACGCCCGACACCCGCAGCAGCAGCAGGCTCATCAGCAGCGGCGACGCGATGCTCCACCACGCGCCGGTGCCCAGTGCCATGAAGAAGAATCCCCACCACACGCAGAACTCGCCGAAGTAGTTGGGATGCCGGCTGTAGCGCCACAGGCCCCGGTCGAGCACCTTGCCGCGGTTCGACGCGTCGTTGCGGAATGCGGCGAGCTGCCAGTCGGCGAGGGCTTCCACCAGGATGCCCGTCACCGCCAGCGCCGCGCCCAGCGCGTCGACGGGATTCAGCGGCGCGGGCGAGGCTATCGCCGCCTGCAACGGCAGCGACACGATGAAGGCCAGCACCGCCTGCAATGCGAAGACCAGGTACAGGCTCTTCCATTGGAAGCCGGGCTGGTTGCGCGCACGGATGGCCTGGTAGCGATGATCCTCGGGCGCGTTCCAGTTGCGCAGTGCCAGGTGCGCCGCCAGCCGCATCGACCAGAACCCCACCAGCGACAACACCAGCAGTGCGCGCGGCGTCGGCCCGGCCGTGGGGAAGGGCGGGTGCGCCGACGCATCGCGCAGATAGCACAGCGTTGCGACCAGCAGGAACAATGGCCAGAAGATGTCGACCAGCCCCACGTTGCGCCGCGCCGTGCACACCATCCACGCCAGCAGCGCCAGCCCCAGTATCCATGGCAGCGCCTGCAACCATGACAGCACTGCACTCATGGCCTTGCGGCCCTCATGCTTCGGGACGCTCGAACAGATAGTGGGCGACCCACCACTCCTGCCCGCGGCGATGGCCGAACAGTTCCGCGCAGGCCATGAAGAAGATGCGCCAGCGTTGCAGCCACAGCGCGGCATCGCGCTCGCCGTAGGTGGCGGTCATCACCGGCAGCAGCGACTCGCGCGCGGCGTCGAGATTCGCCAGCCAGGCATTGGCCGTCTTCTCGTAATGCCGGCCATCCCAGCGCCAGCGCTCGATGCAGCGCAGGTCGTCCTGGAAGCGCGTGGCCAGCTCGTCGCTGGGCATCATGCCGCCCGAGAAGAAGTGGCGCCCCATCCAGTCCGCATCGCCGCCATCGACGAATTCGTAGGGTACGCTGCGGTGGCAGAACACATGCATGAAGAACCGGCCACCCGGCTTCAGCCAGTCATGCACGCGGCCGAACATCTCCGGCCAGTTGCGCAGGTGCTCGAACATCTCCACCGACACCACGCGGTCGAAGCCGCCGGGGCAGGTGAACCGGTTGATGTCGGCGGTGCGGATTTCCACGTTGTCGAGCCCCGCATCGCGGGCGCGCGCCATGATGGACTCGCGCTGCGAGTGCGAATTCGACACGCCGACAATGCGGCTGGCCGGGAACTGCCGCGCCATCCACAGCGTCAGCGACCCCCAGCCGCAGCCCAGTTCCAGCACGCGTTGGCCGTCGGCAAGTTGCGCGCGGGCGGCGGTCTCGGCCAGCGCAAGCTCCTCGGCTTCGGCCAGTGTGGCCGTGCCGTCGGGCCACCAGGCGCTGCTGTACTTGCGCTGCGGGCCCAGCACCTTCGCGAAGAAGTCCGCCGGCACCTCGTAGTGCTGCTGATTCGCCAGATGGGGCAGCGGCGCGATGGGCGCGACACGCATCGCATCGATGAAGCGTTCGGTCAGCTCGCCCGCGGCTTCGGCGTCGTCGGCGCGAATCTCGCGGCGCCGTTGCTCGCACAGACGCCGGATGCCGGCGCGGATCAGCGGATCGGGCACCAGCCCGCGTTCCACCCAGCCGATGGAGGTGCCTGCAAGGCTGTGCGCATTGTCTTCCTGGGCCATGGCATTTCCTTGCGCCTGCGCGCGGGCAACCTGCTCGCGCGCAGTATCCGCGAAGGAGGGCGCGCCACGCGGACGCGCCAGCCATTTGTTACAAACCGATACACCTGGCCCGGATCAGGGGCGGCACGGCTCAAGGACTGTAGCCGCGCTCCCCATGCGAGGCCAGGTCGAGACCTTCGGACTCCGATTCCTCGCTGACGCGCAGGCCCAGCGTGACATCGAGCAGCTTCAGCAGCAGCCAGGTGATGAGCCCGCACCAGATCATCGTCACGCCGATGCCCAGGGCCTGCGTGCCCAACTGCGCCAGCATGGATTTCTGCACGCTGTAGCCCACGCCGCCCAGCGAAACGGCCGCGAAGATGCCGGTGAGCAGGCTCCCCACCACGCCACCCACGCCATGCACCGGCGACACGTCCAGCGAATCGTCGAGGTGCAGCTTGCGCTTCAGGAACTGCGTGGCCGAGAAGCAGACGATGCCGGCGATGAAACCGATGGCCAGCGCGCCACCGGGCCCCACGAATCCGGAAGCCGGCGTGATGGTGCCAAGGCCTGCCACCATGCCGGTGATCACGCCCAGCAGACTGGGTTTGCCGTAGCGCGTCCACTCCACCAGCATCCACGCGAAGGCGCCGGCCGATGCGCCCAGGTGCGTGGTGAGCACCGCCATGGTGGCATTGCCGTTGGCGCCCAGCGCGCTGCCGCCGTTGAAGCCGTACCAGCCCACCCACAGCATGCCCGCGCCGCAGGCGGCCAGTGGCAGGCTGTGCGGCGGCATCGGCACATGCGGAAATCCACGCCGCCTGCCGATGACCAGCGCGCTCACCAGCGCGGCCATGCCGGCATTCACGTGCACCACGATGCCGCCGGCGAAATCCATCACGCCGAGCTTGGCCATCCAGCCACCGCCCCAGATCCAGTGCGCCACCGGCACGTACACCAGCAGCAGCCACAGCGCCGAGAACCACAGCACCACGCTGAAGCGCACGCGTTCCGCATAACCGCCGATGACCAGCGCCGGCGTGATGATGGCGAAGGTCATCTGGAACATCGCGAACAGCGTTTCGGGAATGCCGTTGCTGACGCTGTCGCGATGCATGCCGGCGAAGAAGACGCGGTCGAGCCCGCCGATGAATCCCTGCGCCGCACCGCCGTCGCGGAATGTCAGGCTGTAGCCCACCGCGAACCACAGCATCGAGGCCATGCCGGTGATGGCGAAGCACTGCATCAGGATGGACAGCGAGTTCTTGCCGCGCACCAGACCGCTGTAGAACAGTGCAAGGCCGGGCAGCGTCATGAACAGCACCAGGGCCGTCGAAGTCATCATCCACGCGGTATTCGCCCCGTTCAGGACAGCTTCGTTCACGGTGTTTCCCCCTGGTGTGAAGCGCTCAGTTTAGCCAACCACCGTGATGGCAGCCATCGAGCGGCAGCGGCACTCAGCCGGAATCCATCACCAGCAGCACGCGCTCCGGCAGTCCTGCGACGATTGCCGTTACGGATTCGTCATCCAGTCCCATCGCCTTCAACAGCGGTCCGCGGGGAGTGCGTAGCTGGCGAGGCTCCATTGGGTGCGTGAATCCGGCCTCCAGGGCGATTTGCACGCCCAGATGCACCAAAGTGGTGAGTTCCCGCACCGGCCCCGGCGCCTGCGAGGGATCGTCATGGTGCTTCGCGGCCTGCACGATGGACGGCGGAAGCTGCCAGTTCTCGAAGACCACCTCGGCGCAGCGGGTATGCGAAACCTGCACGAACTGCGGCTCCAGTTCGGCCACCGGCGTGTCGGCGTCCTTCGCCAGCGCCTCCAGCAGCCTGATCACGCCCGCTGTATCCACGCGTTCCTGCACCGGCACGCCGAAGTCATGCAGCAGCGCTGCCATGAATGCCTCGGTGGGTATGGCGCGGCCGCACTTGCGGGTCAGCGATTCGGCCGCATAGGCGCTGGCCACACTGTGCAGCGCCAGCGCGCGCGGGTCGATCGGCGCCTGCTGGCTGCGGCGGGCCACACTGCGGTCGAGGCAGGCCGCGGCGGCGATGCCGCGCACTGCATCGAGACCCAGCAGCAGCAGCGCACGGTCGAGCGTGGAGACATTGCGCGGGCTGCCGTAGAAGGCCGAGTTCGCCACCTTCAGCACGCGTCCGGCCAGCGCCGGTTCGCGCTGGATGACCTCGGCGATCTGCCGCGCATCGAGACTTGCGTCACACAAGGTGGCCAGTATCCGGTGCGCGGTGTTCGTGCCCCCCGCAATCACGCCAAGCGAGCTGGCCGCCCGCACTATTTCTTGTTCTGTGATGGGCATTGCAGGCGAGAAACCTATCACATATTCACCCCGGCCTGCTCCAAGGCGGGGCGCCACGGCCGTTACAGCGGTGACATGTCTCTCAATTCCACTCCCCGCGCGCTGCCGCTGCCTGGGCTGCTTCGCGGCGGCCTGCGCGCGGGACTCGAGTCGTTCGCGGTCGCCGCCGCGTCGGGCAGCGCCGCACTGCTGATGGCGCTGCTCGGCGGCGACCTGCCGCGATTCGGCGCCGGCGGCTACGCGGCGGCGGCATTCCTCGCCGTGCTGTCCGGCCTCATCTACTTCCGCGGCCGCACGCTCTCGCAGCACAGTCGCCGCCAGCTCCTCGAACAGCAGGAGCGCCTGAACGCGATGATCGAGGGCACCGGCGTCGCGTACTGGGAACTGCACGTCGGCGACGATCACATCCATGTCAGCGAGCGCTGGCTGCAGATGCTTGGCCTGCATCGCAACCCCGAAGTGCCGATGTCGCTGCAGGAGTGGCGGTCGCTGGTGCATCCGGATGACCTGCCCAAGGTCGAGTCCGTGGTGGCCGAATGCTTCCGCAGCCGCGACTACGTCTACCAGATAGACCTGCGACTGCGGCACAGCGATGGCCGCTGGATTTGGGTGATGTCGCGCGGCACCGTGATCGAACGCGCCGCCGACGGCGAGCCGCTGCGCGTGGTGGGCACGCAGCTCGACATCACCGCGCGCAAGGCGGCGGAATCGGCCCTGATGGAAAGCGAGCGCAAGTTCCGCTCGCTGTTCGAGCGATCCCCGGTGGGCATCGTGCTGTCGGACTACCGCACGCGCCGCTTCCTGCAGGTCAACGATGCCTTCCTGGAGCCCGGCGGCTTCAAGCGCGAGGAAATCCTCGCGATGACCTTCGACCAGCTCGCCGCGCGCGACGATGGCGGTGTGCTGAACCAGCCCACGGGCCATCGCGAGCGCGAACTCAAGCGCAAGGACGGCTCGCGCTACCCGGTGATGATCTCCGGCATCCGCATGAAGGATGCCACCGGCCGCGACGTGGTGTGGTCGGTGGTGCAGGACATCTCGCACCGCAAGGCGGTGGAGCGCGAACTGGCCGATGCGGCGCGCTGCGACCGGCTCACCGGCCTCGCCAACCGGCTGCAGTTCATGGAGCGGCTGAAGGAAGCCATCGAGCGCGTGCGCGGCGGCACGCAGAAGATGCTCGCGGTGCTGTTCCTGGATTTCGACCGCTTCAAGGTGGTCAACGATGCCATGGGCCATGCAGCGGGCGATGAGCTCCTGGTGCTGATCACCGAACGCCTGCGCCGGTCGATGCGCAACAGCGATGGTGCGCCCGGCTCCGGCAACCAGATCGCCCGCTTCGGCGGCGACGAGTTCCTGATCCTGCTGAACGACATCGAACGGCCCGAGGACGCCGGCCGCATCGCCGACCGGCTGCTGCAGTCGCTGTCGCAGGCCTATCGCATCCACGGCCGCGATGTGCACTCCACCGCCAGCGTCGGCATCGTGGTCAGCGAAACCGGTGTCGAGGATGCCGCCACCGTGGTGCGCAATGCCGATCTGGCGATGTACGAGGCCAAGCGCGCCGGCCGCGCCTGCTCGGTGTACTTCACCGATGCCATGCACACCCGCCTCACGCGCAACCTCACCATCGAATCCAGCCTGCGCGAGGCACTGGGCACGCCGCAGTTGTCGCTGGTCTACCAGCCCATCGTCGAGCTGGACACCGGCAAGCGTTCGTCGGTGGAGGCGCTGATCCGCTGGAAGCATCCCACGCTGGGACACATATCGCCGGCCGAGTTCGTGCCGCTGGCCGAGGAATCCGGCCTGATCGTGCCCGTGGGCGAGTGGGTTATGCGCGAAAGCTGCCTGGCGCTGGCGCGCTGGCAGAAGATGGATCCGGAGAAGGCGCCACGCGTGGTCAGCGTCAACGTCTCGCGCGCCGAACTCGGGCAGGGGCAGCGGCTGCTCAACTGCGTGCGCGAGGCGCTCGATGCCGCGGGGCTGCCGCCGCAGAGCCTGCAGATCGAAGTCACGGAGCGCGAGGTGATGCGCGATCCGGAGGCGTCGCTGGCGCTGATGCACCAGCTGCGCGAGATCGGCGTGCGCCTGGCGATGGATGACTTCGGCACCGGCACTTCGTCGCTGGGCTGCCTGCGCGACTACCCCTTCGACGTCATCAAGATCGACCGCTCGTTCATCAATGGGCTGTCGGCTGGCCCCGATACGCTGGCGGTGATCCACGCCACCATCACGCTGGTGGAGAACCTGGGCAAGTGCAGCGTGGGCGAGGGCGTCGAAACCGCCGAACAGCTGGCCATCCTGCAGTCGCTGGGCTGCCACTACGCCCAGGGCTACTACCTCGGCCGGCCCATGCCCGAATCCGAAGTGGTCGAGACCGAACGCACCATCATCGCCCCGCGCCTGACACTGGCCGGCTGAGCCCGTTTCCCCGCCTGCACCCCCGCGGGCCCATTTCGGCGTATACGGGGATGTGAGCCTGTATTTCATGTCATCCCCGGAATCCGCGCCCGCGCTGACGGCAGCGCCGCAGCCGCTGCGCGGGTCGCCGCCACCCACACCCGCGCAGCCGCTGGCACAGGACGACCTGGTCGCCGCCCGCCGGGGCGACGCCGGCGCCTTCGCGCGCCTGGTGCGCACGCACCAGACGCGTGTGTACAGCGTGGCGCTGCGCCTCACCGGCAGCCGCGAAGATGCCGAGGAGCTGGCGCAGGATGCCTTCGTGCAGCTGCATGCGGCGCTGCCCCAGGTGGAGAGCATGTCGCATGTGCTGCACTGGCTGCTGCGCGCCATCACCCATCGCAGCATCGACCGGCTGCGCGCCCGCGAGCGTGCACCCCGGCTGGTGCAGATCGACACCGCCAACGAGCCCGCGGGCAGCGAAGTGGCCAGCGATCCGCTGTGGGAGAAGCGCCTGCAGGGTCTGCTGCTGGAGCTGCCCGCCGCGCCGCGCGCGGTGGTCACGCTGCGCTTCCAGCAGGATCTCGAGCCCACGGAAATTGCCACAGTGCTCGACATGCCAGTGAACACGGTGAAGAGCCATCTGCGCCGCTCGCTCGAATGGCTGCGCGCACGACAGGCCGGAGAAGCCCATGGATATTGAAGAATCGCTGCGACGCGCGCTGCGCGTCGAGGAAGCACCACCGGATTTCACCGGGCGCGTGATGGCCCGCGTCGAAGCCCGCGCTCAGGCGCCGCGCCGTGCCCGCTGGCGGGTGCCGATGGCGCTGGCCGCCTCGCTGCTGCTGGTGGCGGTGGGGCTGGGCATCGCGCAGCAGCAGCACGAAGCCCGGCGCCGGCAGTCGGCGCAGCAGCTCGCCATCGCACTCGAGATCACCAGCTCGCAGCTCAACCAAGTGCAGCAGAAACTCAATCACAGACCGAACACGGAGAATGGAATATGAAACGCCATGCAATCATCCTGACACTGGCCCTGCTGCCGATGATGTCGGTGGCGCAGGCGGCGCGCGTGAAGATGCCGGATTTCTCGGGTCTCGCCGACAAGGCCACCGAGTCGGTCGACATCTCGCTGGATGGCGACACGCTGAAGATGGCCAGCAGCTTCCTCGGCGGTGGCCGCGGTGCCGATCCGGACATAGCGTCCGCGGTGAACGGATTGCAGGGCATCTACCTGAAGGTGTTTTCCTTCGACAAGCCGGGCATGTACTCGGCACGCGACATCGAGTCGATGGTGTCGCAGGTGGAAACCCAGGGCTGGAAGAAGCTGATGGCCGTGCGCGAGAAGGACGGACGCGTGGAAATGTGGATGCGCTCCGACAACGTCGATGGCGGCATGTTCTTCGTCGCCACCGAGCCGAAGGAACTGGTGGTCATCAACATCGTGGGCAAGGTCGACCTGCAGACGCTGAGCCGGCTGCAGGGCAGGATGGGTGTGCCGATGCTGCCCGGGATCGGGCCGCCGCCGCCCGCGCCACCTGCACCGCCGCCGCCCGCGGCAGCTCCCGCACCGGCTGCACCTGCCGCGGCGCCGTCACCGCCCCGCCACGAGCCGTAGCCGGGCACATGGCGCAGCACCCCCGGGGTCGTGGCGGGAACCACCAGCCCGGGCGCAGCGCGTCGCTCAGTCGCCGACGCGCTGCATCATCACATCGAAGTCCGCCGCCCGCAGTTCGCGGCGCGTGGCGTTGAGCTTGCCCAGGTCGCGGATCGGTCCCACCAGCACCCGGTGCAGTTCGTCGGTGTCGATGGACACATGCTGCACCTTGGCCTCGATGCCCAGCTTCTCCACCTTCGAGCGCACGCGCTCGGCCTCGTCGCGGTTGCGGTACGAGCCCACCTGCAGCACATAGGCGCCGGGCTGTTCCACCTGCGCCTGCGCGGTATCACGCTGCGGCTTGCCCTTCTCGGGCACGCCCATCTCGAACTTCGGCAGGATGCTGTAGAACTCGTACTGCGCCGCCGGGTCGGTGGCGGTGGGCGTTTCATCGCCGGCGTCGCGCTTGGCGGTGGCCTGCGGCCGCGGCTTTGCCTCCGCCGCCGGCGGGGCCTGCTTGCGGCCGACCATGAACGCGCCCAGCGCCACGACGAGACCGATCGCAAGCCCGGCAGCGAAGGTCTGGTAATGCAGCGGAAAACCCGCGCCCTGGCGCGAGCCGCCCTTGTAGTCGCGCGCACCCAGCGGTTGCCTGCTCACATGGTCTCCGGTGCCGACACGCCCAGAAGCTGAAGGCCATTGCGCACCACATGCTGCGTGGCCAGCGCCAGCGCGATGCGCGCATTGCGCAGCTTCGCGTCCTCGACGATGAACTGTTCGGCGTTGTACCAGGTGTGGAAGGCGTTCGCGAGTTCCTGCAGGTAGTGCACCAGCGCATGCGGCGCGCGGTTCGCGCCGGCGCGCTGGATCAGCTCGGGATAGCGCGCCAGCTCCGTCAGCAGCGCGGTCTCGTGCGGCGCCACCAGCGTGTCCAGGCTCGCAAGGCCCAGCGCCTTGTCGAAGGAATATCCCTTCGCGGCGAGCTGCCGCTGCACGCTGGCCACGCGCGCATGCGCGTACTGGATGTAATACACCGGATTGTCGTTGCTGCGGCTCTTGGCCAGCTCCAGATCGAAATCCAGCGGCTGGTCGTGGCTGCGCAGCACATAGAAGAACCGCGCCGCGTCGTTGCCCACTTCCTCGCGCAGCTGGCGCAGCGTGATGAACTCGCCGGCGCGCGTGGACATCGGCACCTTTTCGCCGTTGCGGTACAACGACACGAACTGCACCAGTTGCACCTCCAGCGAATCGCCGGGCTCGCCCATGGCCGTAAGGCCCGCGCGTATGCGTGCGGTGTAGCCATGGTGATCCGAGCCCAGGATGTCGAGCAGGATGTCGAAGCCGCGTTCGCGCTTGTCGAGGTGGTAGGCGATGTCCGAGGCGAAATACGTCTTCACGCCGTTTTCGCGCACCACCACGCGGTCCTTCTCGTCGCCAAAGGCCGTGGCGCGGAACCACAGCGCACCGTCCTTCTCGTAGACATGGTCCTGCCGGCGCAGGCGCTCAAGGGCACGATCGATGGCGCCGTTGGTCGACAGCGATTCCTCCGAGAACCAGCGGTCGTACACCACGCCGAACTCGCGCAGGTCGCCTTCCATGTCGGCGATGATCGTCTTCAGCGCGAGCTGCGCCACGTCGCGGAAATCCGCATCGCCAATCAGCTCCCTGGCGCGCGCGATCACCGCATCGATGTAGGTTTCCTTGTTGCCGCCCTCGGGCTCGTCCGGCGGCAGGTTGCCGAACACCTGACCCTCGGGCCGCACCAGCATCTGGCCGGCCTGCTGCAGCAGTTCGGCGGCGATCTCGCGCACGTAGTCGCCCTTGTAGCCATTGGCCGGGAAGCGGAACTCTTCGCCGCAGGCTTCCAGGTAGCGCAGCCACACGCTGACGGCGATGATGTCCACCTGCCGGCCGGCATCGTTGATGTAGTACTCGCGGTGCACGGCATAGCCATTGGCCTCGAGCAGGTTGGCCACGCTCGCGCCATAGGAGGCGCCGCGCCCATGGCCCACATGCAGCGGGCCGGTGGGGTTCGACGACACGAACTCCACCAGCACCTTGCGGTTGCCGCCGCTGCCGTTGCGACCGAAGGCATCGCCCAGTTCGTGGATACGCCGCACCACGCTGGCATGCGCGTCGCGCGCGAGGTGGAAATTGATGAAGCCCGCGCCGGCGATCTCCACTCTGTCGATGGCGGCATCGAGCTGCAAGGCCCCGACTATCGCCTGCGCCAGCTCACGCGGCGGCCGGCCGGCCTTCTTCGACAGGCGCATCGCGATGTTGGTGGCGAAATCGCCATTGGCCGCATCGCGGGTGCGTTCGATGCCGAGGTTGTCCAGCGGCGTGTCCGCGGGCAGCACGGTGCCCGTGAGCCGCGTCAGCGCGGCATGCAGCAATTGCTCGATTTCCTGCTTCAAGATGCGTATCTGGTGACCGGAAGGGTGGGCAAGTCTACCTGCGCGGCCCCGGTCACAGTACTTCCAGCGGGTCCACGTCCAGCACCCAGCGCAGCGAACGGGGCTTTTCCAGTTCCTCGACAGCGGGAACCCAGCCGGCCAGGAAGGCCTGCAGGCGGGTTCGCTGGGCGCTTTCCACCATCAACTGGGCGTAAAACCTGCCCGCGCGGCGGACCATGGCGGCGGGCACCGGGCCCCGCAGCGCCACGCCCCCGGGCGGCTTCGCCATGCCCCGGGCCGCCTTCAGGAAACGCAGTGCCACCTCGGGCTTCGGGTCCGAGGCGCGCAGCAGCGCCAGCCGCGAAAACGGCGGCCAGTGCGCGGCCGCGCGCTCGGCGAGGGCATCGGCGGCAAAGCCGGCATAGCCGCGGTCCAGCAGCGTCTTCAGCAGCGGATGCTGCGGATACTGGCTCTGGATCAGCACCTCGCCGGGCCGGTCGGCGCGGCCCGCCCGACCCGCCACCTGCACGATGGTCTGCGCCAGGCGCTCCGCGGCGCGAAAGTCGGTGCTGAACAGGCTCTGGTCGGCGTTCAGCACGCCCACCAGCGTCACGTCGGGGAAGTGATGCCCCTTGGTCAGCATCTGCGTGCCCACCAGGATGCGCGCGCTGCCGCTGTGCACGCGGTCGATGGCGCGCTCCAGTTCATCCTGCGCACGCAGGCTGTCGCGATCGAAGCGCTCCACCGCATGGCCCGGGAACATCTGCGCCAGCGTTTCTTCCACCCGCTCGGTGCCATGCCCCAGCGGATGCAGTTCGTAGCCGCAGCGCGGACAGTGCTCGGGTCGCGCCGCTTCGGCGCCGCAGTGGTGGCAGGCCAGTGTGCCGCGTCCGCGCCCGCCTGCCGGCAGATGCACGGTGAGCCGCGCATCGCAGCTGGCGCAGGGCGCAATCCAGCCGCAGCCCTGGCACAGCAGCGTGGGCGCATAGCCGCGGCGATTCAGGTACAGCAGCACCTGCGACCCGGCCTCGAGATGCCGCTCGATGGCATGCCGCAGTGGCGTTGCAATGCCTTTGTTCACTGGATGCGCGCGCATGTCGATCAGCGCGATGCGCGGCGGCACCGCGCTGCCGGCGCGCTCCGGCAGTTCGATGTGCGCCAGGCGCCCGGTTTTCACGTTGTGCAGCGATTCCAGCGAGGGCGTGGCCGAGCCCAGCACCACCGGCACGTTGCGCTGCTGTCCGCGCAGCAGTGCCAGGTCGCGTGCGGAATAGCGGAAGCCGCCTTCCTGCTGCTTGTACGAGGAATCATGTTCCTCATCGACGATGATGAGCGCGAGTTCGGGCATCGGCGTGAACACGGCCGAGCGCGTACCCACCACGATGCGCGCGCTGCCGGTGGCGGCCTGATGCCAGGCGCGGGCCCGTGCGGCATCGGTGAGTCCCGAATGGAGCGCCGCGATGGGTGCGTCGAGCCGCTGCTCGAAGCGCTCAAGCAGTTGCGGTGTCAGGCCGATCTCGGGGCACAGCACCAGCACCGCGCCGCCGCGCGCCAGTACCGCGGCCGCGGCACGCAGGTATACCTCGGTCTTGCCGCTGCCTGTCACGCCGTCGAGCAGGAAGGCGCCGGACAATCCCGGCGCAGTGAGTGTTTCCACCGCCAGCGACTGCGCGCCGGTGAGCACAGGGCCGGGCTGCAGGGTCCGCGCCGCGGCGCCAGCCGCGCCCGCCACCGCCTGCTCCTGCATCTGCAGCAGCGACTTGTCGCGCAGCGCGCGCGCCAGCGGCCGCCAGCCCGGCATGTGTTGATCCAGCGCCTCTTCGTCTTGCTCGCCGGTTGCGGCAACGAGTTCGAGCAGTTGCTGCTGCCGGCGTGCGCGGCGCAGGCTGGCGGCGGCCAGCGCCGCGCGCCCTGCATCGGTGATGCGCCATACGTGCCGCACCGGCGCCATGTCGCGTCCCTGCCGCAGCAGCCGCGGCAGCGCCGTGGCAAACACCTCGCCCACGGGATGGTGGTAGTACTCCGCGGCCCATTGCAGCAGCTTCAGGTCCGCGGGCTGGAACAGCGGCGCCGGATCCAGCACCGCCTCGACGGCGCGCAGCTTTTCCGGTGGCACGTCGCTGTGCGCAGACAGTGACACGACGACGCCCACCACATGCTGGCGGCCAAAAGGCACGCGCACCCGCGCGCCAGGCGTGACGCCTTCGGCAATGTGATAATCGAACAGCCGTCGCAGCGGCGTTTCGATGGCGATCTGGCAGACTGGCGTCTTCACGGGCTGCAAGCTTGAAGGTTCCAGGCGCCGGCGGCCAGTTCCCTGCAGGAGCATTCATGACGAATTCGCGGGTTGCGCTGCTCATCGGCGCAGTTGCTTTGCTGGGTGGCTGCGGCGGTGGCGGCGGTGGGACGACCACCACTCCTCCGACCACCGCGCCGCCCACCAATCCGCCGGCCATCGCGTACATCGGCGGCGTCTATCCGGCCTCCAGCACCTTCGCAGCGAAATGCGCGGTGCCCCGCACGGGCGTCGATCCGTTGGGGAACGCTTACCCCGATGTGTCCGGCAGTGCGCTGGCGGAAAAGCATTTCCTGCGCTCCTGGACCAACGAGCTGTACCTGTGGTTCAACGAAGTGGCCGACCTCGATCCCGCCTCGGTCGCGAGCGTGAGCGATTACTTCAAGCTGCTGAAGACCACGGCGCTGACGCCATCTGGCAGGAACAAGGACCAGTTTCATTTCACGTACGACACAGCGACGTACTACCAGCTTTCCACTTCGGGAACATCGGTGGGTTATGGCTTCTCCATGGCGCTGGTCGCGCCGGCGCCACCCCGGCGCCTGGTAGTGGAATACGTGCAGGCGGGCACCCAGGCGGCGACGCTGGGCATCGGCCGCGGCGCGGAGATCATTTCCATCGATGCCGTGGACATCGTGAACAACAATACGCAGGCCGGCATCGACACCATCAATGCGGCGCTTTTCTCGCCGACCAGCGGCTCTAGCCACCAGTTCGGCATCCGTGACCGCTCCGGCAGTACGCGCAGCCTCACGCTCAATGCCACCGCCGTGTCCTTCAGTGCCGTGCCGCTGGCGCGCGTCCTCACAACCACCAGCGGCAACCTGGGATATCTGCTGTTCAACGATCACACCAAAGCCGCCGAACAGGAGCTGATCACCGCCATCAACCAGCTCAAGGCTGGCAATGTGCAGGACTTGGTGCTCGACCTGCGCTACAACGGCGGTGGCTATATCGCCATCGCCAGCGAGCTGGCCTACATGATCGCCGGCACGGCCCAAACCAGCGGCAAGACCTTCGAGCGAACCCAGTTCAACAGCAAATACGCCACCACCAATCCATTCACCGGCGGTCCGCTCGATCTGCCGTTTGCCTCCACTACGGTGTTCGCCACCACGCCGACGGGATTGCCGACACTGAACCTGGGTCGCGTCTACGTGCTGACTTCGGCCGACACTTGCTCCGCGAGCGAGTCCGTCATCAACAGCCTCAGGGGCATCGGCGTCAGCGTCTACCAGATCGGCGGCACAACCTGCGGCAAACCCTATGGCTTCTATCCGCAGGACAACTGCGGCACCACGTACTTCTCGATCCAGTTCAAGGGCGTGAACGCGCTGGGTTTCGGCGACTATCCGGATGGGTTCTCGGCCACCCGTACCACCGGCGATGCACAGGCCAACCTGCCAGGCTGCGCCGCCAGCGAGGACTACGCGCATGACCTGGGCGATCCACTCGAAGAGCGGCTGCGCGTGGCCATGGTCTACCGGCAGAGCAACAACACCCAGTGCACCGGCACGGGCCCGCTGCTGGAGGCCGGGACGCCGGTGGAGGGTGGCCTGCCGCTCAAGGCGCCGGATGAACCCTGGCGCCACAACCGGATACTGGGTCGCTGAAGACGGGCGGACCCACGCGCGCGGCCCGCGCGTTCAGCCCAGCGTCACCGCCACCTTGCCGAAATGCCTGCCGGCCTCGAAGTGCCGGTAGGCGTCGGGCGCCGCATCCAAGGCAAAGCGCCGGTCGATCACCGGCGTGATCTTCGCGCCGCTCACGAACCGCGCCAGATCCTCGTGCATCTGCCGGCTGCCCACGTAAACACCCTGCATGCGCGTCGCGCCCACGATCAGCGAGCGCGGACTGATGGCGCCGCCGAACCCGCTGACGCCACCGATGATCACCACCGTGCCCTGCATGCGCACCGCGGCCAGTGACTGCTGCGCGGTCTTCTCGCCGCCCACTTCCAGCACCAGGTCCACGCCTTCGCCGCCGGTCAGCCGGCGCACCTCGCCGGACCACTCGGGGTGCGTGGTGTAGTTGATCAGCGCATCCGCGCCCAGGGCGCGCGCGCGTTCCAGCTTCTCGTCCGACGATGAGGTGATGATGACGCGCATGCCCGCGGCGTGCGCAAGCTGCAGCGCCCAGATCGACACGCCGCCCGTGCCCAGCAGCAGCACGGTCTGGCCGGGCTGCATCCGGCCGATCTCGAACAGGGCATTCCACGCCGTAACCCCCGCGCAGGTCAGCGCTGCGCCCTGTGCGTAGTCCAGGTGCGCAGGCGTTGCCACCAGCGAGCGCTCGTCCAGCACCACTTCCTCGGCCAGCGTGCCGGCGCCGCCTGCCCCCAGCGCGGTGGCGATGCGTGGCAGGCTCATGCGGCCTTCGATCCAGTCGGGGAAGAAGCAGGTGGTCACCCGGTCGCCCGCCTTGAAACGCGTGACCTGCGGTCCGGTCTCGATGACATCGCCGGCGCCATCCGAACCCGGCACCAGCGGGCCGTTGCCGCTGACCGGATACCAGCCTTTCAGCACCATCAGGTCGCGATAGTTCAGCGTGGCGGCCCTGAGGCGCACGCGGACCTGCGTGGGACCCAGCGGGGCGGGGGACTCGGTCCGGGACTGAAGGCCATCGATGCCGCTGCCGGCCGCAACTCGCCAGGTTTTCATCGTCGGGAACTCCGTTTGGGGCGGCGACGCTCGCACAAATCCGCGGCCGCGTTGTCTGGAATCGCGTCCTATCATAGTCTTGGGTGGAGTGAACCGGAACGAACCGCAGCGATCGGCGGCCCGCGAAACCGCCGACTTCGACCTGAAGATCATCAGCAATCGCGCCGACCACGGACTGGGGCAGCCGGTGCTGCGCGCCGATGTGGCGGGCATGCCGCTGGAATGGGTCGATTACAAAGAGGCCGCGCGCCTGTACCACATGGGTCAGGTGGCCTATGCATGCGGCTCCACGCTGTACCGCCTGCATGGCGGCACCAATGCGCAGTCGGGCCGGCGCACCGTGCTCGAAGTCAGCTCCATCATCGCCACCATCGGGCATACGGCGAATCCCGGCAACACGCGTCACGATTACATTCCGCCGCTGAACAACCAGACGCTGTTCCGCCGCGATGGCTACCTGTGCATGTACTGCGCGCAGCGCTTCAGCGCAGGCGATCTGTCGCGCGACCACATCCGCCCCTTCAGCCAGGGCGGCCAGGACACCTGGAACAACGTGGTCACCGCCTGCCGTCGCTGCAACAACGCCAAGGCCTCGCGCACGCCGGAGCAGGCGCACATGCAGCTCGTGGCCGTGCCGTTCACGCCCACGTACGCCGAGTACATCTTCCTGAAGGGCCGGCGCGTGCTGGCCGACCAGATGCAGTACCTGCTGGCGCATTTCCCGCGCAGCAGTCCGCTGCATGCGCGCATCCAGAACTGGCTGAACTGAGCCATCGTCCGCGGCGTCCCGATGAGCCCACCCATGGAAACCCGGCCGCGGCGGCGCTGGTGATCTACCTCGTCGACGCCTCGGTGTACGTGTTCCGCGCGTACTACTCGCTGCCACCCGACATGGTCGACGGTGACGGCAATCCCGTGCACGCGCTGTACGGCTTCGCGCGTTTCCTCGGCGACCTGCTCGAGCGCGAGCAGCCGCGCTACATGGCGGTGGCTTTCGACGCCAGCCTCAGCACCTCTTTCCGCAATCGCATCTATCCTGCCTACAAGGCCAACCGCGATCCGGCACCGCCGGACCTGGTGCTGCAGTTCGAGCGCTGTCGCCAGTTCTGCGAGCGGCTGGGCATAGCCTGGTTCGACAGCCCGGAGTTCGAGGCCGATGACCTGATCGGCACGCTGGCGGCGCGCATGCGCGCCGAAGGGCTGCGCGCCACCATCGTTTCGCGCGACAAGGACCTGGCGCAGCTCATCACGCCCGGTGATGTGTACTGGGACTACAGCGGCAATGTGCGTTACCACCACGGCGAGATCGAAGGGCGTTTCGGCGTTGCACCCGACCGCTATGCGGATTACCTCGCGCTGACCGGCGATGCCGTCGACAACATCGCGGGCGTTCCCGGCGTGGGGCCGAAGACGGCCACCGCACTGATGCGCGCCTTCTCCTCGCTGGAAGACCTGTACGCGCGGCTCGACGTGGTGCACGACCTGCCGCTGCGCGGCGCGGCATCGGTGGTGGCCCGACTGGCGCAGCATCGCGAGGCGGCATTCCTCGCGCGCGAGCTGACGCGCATCCGATGTGACGTAATGCTGCCGGTCACGCGCGAATCGCTGCTGCGCCGGCCGCCGGATCTGCAGATGATCGACGAATTCTGCGGCGGCAACGGCTTCGGTTCGCTGTTGCGGAATCAGGCCGCGCGAGTCGCCGCGCGCGCCGGCGTATGATGCACTGACCATGTCCGACAAATCCCTGCAGTCCGTGCTGGTCGAAAACCGCACCTTCCCCGCGCCCGATGGCTTCGCGCGCAATGCGTATCCCGATGCCGCGGAGCTCGAGCGCCTGCACGAACACGCTGCGCGCGATCCCGAGGGCTTCTGGGCCGAGCAGGCGCGCTCCTCGCTGGTGTGGCACAAGCCCTTCACGCGCACGCTCGACGCCAGCGCGGCGCCCAACTACCGCTGGTTCGCCGATGGCCAGTTGAACGTCTCCTGGGAATGCCTGGACGTGCAGCTCGCGCAGCGCCGCAACGACCTGGCCCTGATCTTCGAGGCCGAGAGCGGTGCCGTGCGGCGCCTCACCTACGGCGAACTGCATGCCGAAGTCTGCCGCTTCGGCAACGCGCTGCGCCGGCTCGGCGTGGCGCAGGGCGATCGCGTCGTCATCTACATGCCGCTGGTGCCCGAGGCCATCATCGCCATGCATGCCTGTGCGCGCATCGGCGCCATCCATTCGGTGGTGTTCGGCGGATTCTCGGCGCTGTCGCTGCGCGATCGCATCGAAGACGCCGGGGCGCGCTTCGTCATCACCGCCGATGGCGGCTATCGCGGCGGCAAGGTGGTGGAGCTGAAGGCCGCCACCGACAAGGCGCTGTCCGAAGGTGCCCCGCTGGTGGAAAAGGTCATCGTGCTGAAGCACACCGCGCTGGATGTGCCCATGCAGGCCGGCCGCGACCTGTGGTGGCACGATGCCATCAAGGGCCATGCGCCGCAGTGCGAGCCGGCCTGGGTGGATGCCGAGCATCCGCTGTTCCTGCTCTACACCTCCGGTTCCACCGGCAAACCCAAGGGCATCCAGCATTGCAGTGCCGGCTACCTGCTGGGCGCGAAGCTCACGTCGAAGTGGGTGTTCGATCTGAAGCCGCAGGATGTGTTCTGGTGCACCGCCGACGTGGGCTGGGTCACCGGCCACAGCTACGTGGCCTACGGCCCGCTGGCCAATGGCGTCACCGTGGTGCTGTACGAGGGCGCGCCCACCTTCCCCGACGCGGGTCGGTTCTGGAAGATCATCCAGGACCATCGCGTGACGGTGTTCTACACCGCGCCCACGGCCATCCGCGCGCTGATGAAGCTGGGCGATCACATCCCGGCGCAATACGACCTGACTTCGCTGCGCCTGCTGGGCAGCGTGGGCGAGCCCATCAATCCCGAGGCGTGGATGTGGTACCACCGCGTGATCGGCGGCGGCAACTGTCCCATCGTCGACACCTGGTGGCAGACCGAGACCGGCGCCATCATGATCTCGCCGGTGCCCGGCGTCACCGCCACCAAGCCGGGCTCCTGCACCCGCCCGCTGCCGGGCATCGATGTCGATGTGGTCGATGAAGACGGCAACCCGGTGCAGGGCGTCGAGGCCGGCGGATATCTCGTGATCAAGAAGCCCTGGCCCTCGATGCTGCGCACCATCTGGCGCGACAACGAGCGCTACATCGAAACCTACTGGCAGCGCTTCCGCAACCGCTACTACGTGGCGGGCGACAGCGCGCACCGCGATGCCGACGGCTACTACTGGATCATGGGTCGCATCGATGACGTGCTGAATGTCGCCGGCCATCGCCTGGGCACCATGGAGATCGAATCGGCGCTGGTGGCGCACCATCGCGTCGCCGAGGCCGCCGTGGTCGGACGGCCGCACGACGTGAAGGGCGAATCCGTGTTCGCCTTCGTGGTGTGCAAGGGCGACCGGCCTGCCGGCGACACGCGCGCGCTGGTGGAAGAGCTGCGCGCCTGGGTGGCCGAACAGCTTGGCGCCATCGCCAAGCCCGACGATATCCGCTTCGCCGACAACCTGCCCAAGACCCGCTCCGGCAAGATCATGCGCAGGTTGCTGCGTACCATCGCGCGCGGCGACGAGATCACGCAGGACATCTCCACGCTCGAGAATCCGGGCATCGTGGATCAGCTTCGCGGCAGGAGCTGACCTGGCCAGCGCGGGGCGGCATGTCGGATGCGGCCTCCTGCGCCTGTAGGACATCGCGCCGATCCACTTCCCGCGTCTTGTTGGTGCGCAGCGCGTCCCGCATCCTTTTCCCCTCAGTCATCACCCGCCGCGGCGAACGCCCGGCTCCGCCATGTCCGTGCCCACTGCTCCCGACAGCCCGCCCGCCGACGCCGGCTATGCGCATCGCCTCGCAAGGATGGGACTGTGGACGCTGCATCTGAAGCCCGAGCGACTGGTGCTGAGCCGCGAACTGGAAGAGGTGTTGGGACTTGCGCAAGGCAGTTTTCCCGGCACGCTGGCGGCCTTTCAGGAAATGGTCAATCCGCTGGACCTGCCGCGGCTGCGCAAGGCCATCGGCGACAGCCTGGAGTCCGGCGCGGAATACTGCGTGACCTTCCGCTACCTGCACGGCGGCGGTGAATGGCGCTGGATCGAAGCGCGCGGCATGCCGCGGCGCGCCTTGTCGGGCAAGCCGCTGCGCATCGATGGCATCTGCATCGATGTCACCGACCGCATCCAGGCCGAGAACGCGCGCTTCCTGCTGGCGGCCATCGTCGCCAATTCCGATGACGCCATCGTCAGCAAGACGCTGGACGGCATCGTCACCTCCTGGAACGCCGGCGCTGCGCGGCTGTTCGGCTACTCAGCCGAGGAAATGATCGGCGCGCCCATCGCGCGCATCATCCCGCCGGAGCTGCTGCCCGAGGAGCAGGACATCCTCGCCAAACTGCGGCGCGGCGAGCGCATCGACCACTACCACACGCGCCGCGTGGCCAAGGATGGTGCCATTGTCGAGGTGTCGCTGACGGTCTCGCCGGTGCGCGACATCACCGGCGCCATCGTCGGCGCGTCCAAGATCGCGCACGATGTCGGGGCGCTGCGCCGGGCGCTTGCGGATCGAGACCAGCTCCTGGTCTCCGAGCGCAATGCGCGCGCCGAAGCCGAGCGGCTGGGTTACCTGAAGGATGAGTTTCTCGCCACGCTGTCGCATGAGCTGCGCACGCCGCTGACCACCATCATCGGCTGGGCCAACCTGCTGCGGCGGCGTCCGTCGCTGAGCGGCGAGGAACTGAAGTCGGCCATCGACACCATCCACCGCAATGCGCAGGCCCAGGCGCAGATCATCGACGATCTGCTCGACATGAGCCGCATCGTCGCCGGCAAGATCAGCCTGCAGAACGATGCGCTGGACCTGGGCGAGCTGGTGCAGACGGCGGTGGACGGCATCCGGCCGTCCGCGGCGTTGAAGAACATCGAGATGGTTGCATTGCTGGAACCGGCGACGGGCCTGATCACCGGCGATGCGGCGCGATTGCAGCAGGTGTTGTGGAACCTGCTCACCAATGCGCTGAAGTTCACGCCTGCCAACGGCCGAATCGAGGTGCGACTGCAATGGCTCAAGTCGCAGGCGCAGATCACGGTGGCAGACTCCGGCATGGGCATCGCGCCGGAGTTCCTGCCGCATGTGTTCGAACGCTTCCGGCAGGCCGATGGTTCCACCACGCGCGAACACGGCGGGCTCGGGCTCGGGCTGTCGATCGTGCGCAACCTGGTCGAGCTGCACGGCGGATCGGTGTCGGTATCGAGCCCGGGCCGCGGTTGCGGCGCCACGTTCCAGGTGCGGCTGCCGCTGGCGCGCACCGACAGCATCCTGCTGCGCGCCGACGCCACGGACCCGCGCGCGCCGCCGCCGCCGGAGAAGCCGTTGCCCAGCCTGGCCGGCATGCGCGTGCTGATCGTCGACGACGAGCCGGACGGCCGCGCGCTGCTGACGCGGCTGCTGCAGGAAGCCGGTGCACAGGTATTTGCCGCCGATGGCGCGCTGCAGGCGCTGGAACTGCTGGGCAGGCAACCCGTGCAGGCCATACTCAGCGACATCGGCATGCCCGGCATCGACGGCTATGAATTCCTGCGCCGCGTGCGCGCCGCCAACGACCCGGCGCTGAAGGCCATCCCGGCCATAGCGCTCACGGCCTATGCGCGTCGCGAAGACCGCGAGCGCTCGCTGGCCGCGGGCTTTCAACAGCACATCGCCAAACCATATTCCTTCGGCGAACTGGCGCAGGCAGTCGTATCGCTGCAAACCGACAATGTCGGCGCCTGACATGTTGCGTGCAGGCTGCGTGGTGGCGGCCTGGGCACTGGTGGGTTGCACGGTCACGCAGTCGCACGCACCCGCCGAGTCACCTGCGTCCAGCCTGGGCGCCGCGCCGGTGCTGCCAGCGCCGCAATCCCGCTTTCCGCCCACGCTGCGCGTGGCGGTGGCGCGCGGCTGGCCGGCCGGCGCGCATCCCGCGCCGGCGCCCGGCCTGGTCGTGCAGGCCTTCGCCAGCGGCCTTTCGCATCCACGCTGGCTGCATGTGCTGCCCAATGGCGATGTTCTCGTCGCCGCGACCAATGCACCGCCGCGGCCGCAGGAAGGCCGGGGCATCAGGGGCGCGGTGATGAAGTCGGTGCAGGCGCGCGCCGGCGCCGGCGCGCCCTCCGCCAATCGCATCCGGTTGCTGCGCGATGCCGATGGCGATGGCCGCGCGGAAACGATGACGGTGTATGCGGATGCCTTGAATTCACCTTTCGGCATGGCGCTGGTGGGTTCGACGCTGTACGTGGCCAGGACCGATGCAGTGATCGGCTTCGACTACCGTGAAGGCGACACCGCTGCCCGCAGTGCGGGCCGCATGCTGGCCAGCCTGCCCGCCGGACCGCGCAACCATCACTGGACCAAGAACATCCTGGCCAGCGCCGATGGCCGGTACCTGTACGCCACCGTGGGCTCCAACAGCAATGTGGCCGAGAACGGGCTCGAGGCGGAGCAGGGTCGCGCGGCGATCTGGCGCATCGAGATCGCCACCGGACGCAGCGAGCCCTTCGCCACCGGTCTGCGCAATCCCAATGGCCTCGCGCTCGATCCGGAAAGCGGGGCGCTGTGGGCCGTGGTCAACGAGCGCGACGAACTCGGCAACGACCTGGTGCCCGACTATCTCACCGCCGTGCGGCAGGGCGCCTTCTATGGCTGGCCGTGGAGCTACTTCGGGCCGCACGTGGACCAGCGCGTCAGACCGCCCGACCCGCAGCGTGTGGCCAGCGCGGTGAAACCCGACTATGCGCTGGGCGCGCATGTGGCGGCATTGGGACTGACTGCGAGCCAGCACAATGCCCTGGGCGGCACATTCCAGCGGGGCATGTTCATCGGCGAGCACGGCTCGTGGAACCGCAATCCGGCAGTGGGCTACAAGGTGGTGTTCATCCGCTTCGCGCAGGGACAGCCTCTCGGCCTGCCTGCAGATGTGCTCACCGGTTTCGTCGATGCCAAGGGTCGCGCGCAGGGCCGGCCGGTGGGTGTGGCGATGGCCCGGGATGGCGCGCTGCTGGTGGCTGATGATGTGGGCAACACCATCTGGCGCGTGACGGCGGCACCAGCTCCGTAGGACGCGGCCTGCATCCGCAGCGCTGCCGTTCCGGCGGCAATGCGCCGGGGCTGGTCCTAAGGTCGGGCCCATGAATCACCGCACTTCGACTCCGCTCGATCCCTGGCCCCGCGCCGAGTCCTGGTGGAAGGCCAGCGATCGATGCATCCGGCCGCCGCGGCTGAAGTGGTCACGGCCATTGCTGAAGCGGCTGCGCGAACTGCGGTTGCGCTGCGACGCCAGCTACTGGCCCGAGCGCTTCCCATGGTGAGCCGCTATTCGGCCCGCGCCGGGCAGAAGGTCAAGCGCGCCATGCATGAGCGCAAGCAGGGCACACTGAAGAGTGGCGGCTCCGGCAAGACGGTGAAGAGTCGCAAGCAGGCCATCGCCATCGGTCTGTCCGAGGCGAGGCGGGAGGGCGCCAAGGTCCCTCCCGCGAAGCAGTCCCGCAGGAAATCGAAATCCGGCAGGCGCAGCGCCTGATCATTCCCAGTAGCCGGGAATCTTGTAGTACTCGTACGAGCGGTTCCTGAAGCCGATGCCGTCGCCGCTGGTCAGTGCTTCCAGGGAATCCGCGGGCGCTTCGGCCAGATAATCCTTCGAGTAGGGCACCACATAGCCGCTCTCGGAGGTCTTGTAGTCGAGCGCGGACCAGGGCACCGGGTGGAATTTCTCCGCCATGCCGAGGAAGCCGCCGAAGCCCACCACCGCGTACATGATGCGGTTGGTCTGCTTGTCGAGCACGATGTCCTCGACCTGTCCGATGCGTTTGCCCGAAAGATCCTTCACCGGGGTGCCAAGCACCTTGGTCGCGCCGATGGCCGTGGTGTGTCCGCTGGGTGTGGGCATGCCGGTCTCCTTGGTATTGATTGCAGAAGCCGCAGCGTAGGAAAGGGCGCGTTGCGCCACCGTCGGCCGGTATCGTCCCCGCCTGTCGGTGGCGACCGACCGCGTGCCGTCAGGCGCCCGCGTCCTCGCGCATCAGATGCCGGATCGATGCGATCAGCTCGTCGATGTCGCCGGACTTGCGCACATAGGCCGCCGCTCCGGCAGCCGTTGCGCTGCGGATCAGGTCGGGATTGCAATGGCCGCTGTGGATCACGAAGCGCGTGGCCGGGAAGTCGCGGCTGAGTGTGGGTAGCTGCTTCAGCGCCGAGCCATCGCGCAGTTCGATGTCCAGCACCACCACCTGCGCCTGGTGCTCGCGTATCAGCCCGGGCAATTCGCCCAGCGCCGAGGTGGCGGCCACGCAGCGCAGGTCCGGCGTGTCGTCCAGCAGCGGCGGCATGACTATGCGCAGGTCGTCGTTGTCTTCGGCGAGCAGTACGCGCACCAGCGGATGGTCGTGTTCACCCTGCATCCGGCCGACCTCTCTTGCGGAATCGGCGGGGACTCTAGCAAGGCAGTTCGTGGGAACGTTTGCCTTCGTCCTGTAGGCAAGGGACTACATGCGGTCCGACAGGAATCCCATCGGCAGATCCATCGCTGCGAAGGCATCGCCGTCCACCGCTGCATCCTCGAACAGCATCGTGGGCTGGCGCATTGCGCGGCGCGAATGGCAGGCCAGCGGAGTCGATTCGATGCTGAACCCCTCGAGTGCGAGATGGTTGTCGGCAGTGGCGTAGCCCAGTCCATGCCAGAACTCGCGCGCCGCCGCGAGATCTGCGCAGGGCAGGCTGAGGGCGATGAACCGGCCCGCCGCAGTGCGCGCGGGCAGTCGCGGGGGCGGCGAGAAACTGCGCGCTTCGATCACCCGCAAGGCCACGCCGCCTGGTTCGCGCAGCGTGAGTTCATTGAACACGTCGCTGCCGAGGCGCGCAGCTTCGATGTCGATGCCGCGCGCCGTCAACTCACGGTGCAGCGCGGCCACCTCGGGCCGCACGAACACCACGCTCAAGGCGTCATTGCCCTGCGCATGCAGGCCGATGGCCACGCCCTCGCAGGCCACCACGCCATAGGCATGCGTGAAGATGTCGCCGGTGGAGGCGGGCTCGAAACCCAGGGACTGCAGGTGCTGCCACGCGCTGCCGGGATCGACGCACACCAGCGCCACTTCCAGGAACTGGCCCAGCATGCGTCAGAGCAGGGGTTGCAGCAGCGCGCCGATCACATCGACATGCGCAGCGCTGGCGTTCAGCGCGGGGATGTAGCGCAACTCGTCGCCACCGGCCTTGCGGAAGGCCACATCGCACTCGTGGCCGATCTCGTCGATGGTCTCCAGGCAGTCCACCGCGAAGCCCGGGCACAGCGTGTCGAGCCGTTTCACACCGCGCTGCGCGAGTGCGCCGATCACGTTGTCGGTGTAGGGCTTCAGCCATTCGGCCGTGCCCACGCGCGACTGGAAGCTGATCGACCAGGCCTCATCGGGCAGGCCCAGCGTGGCGGCCAGTGCACGCGCCGTGAGTTCGCACTTGCGCCGGTAGGGATCGCCCTGGTCAGCATAGGCCTTCGGAATGCCATGGAAGGTCAGCAGCAGATGATCGCCGGCGCCATGCTGCGCGCGGAAGGCACGCACGCTGTCGGCCAGCGCGGCAATGTAGTTTGCATCCACCGCATAGTCGGGCAGCAGGTGCAGCTCGGGCACGAAGCGCCAGTGCCGCAGCGCGCGGCCCACCTGGTCGTAGGTGGCCGCACTGGTGGTGCCCGAATACTGCGGGAACAGCGGCAGCACCAGGATGCGCTGTGCCCCCGCCTCGCGCAGCGCCGCCAGGCCCTGCGCCACATCGGGCGTGGAATACAGCATGCCCAGTTCCACGGCCACGGCTTCGCCGGCGCGATCGCGCAGCCGCGCGCGCAGTGCATCGCGCAGCGCCAGCGAATGCAGCAGCAGCGGCGAACCGCGCTCGGTCCATACCCTGCGGTACTTGGGCAGCACCCGCGCGGGGCGCGTCGGCAGGATGATGCCGTAGAGAATCCAGCACCAGATGCCGCGCGGCACTTCGATGGTGCGTCGATCGCGCAGCAACCGGCGCAGGAAGGCGCGCACGCCCGACGTGGACAGCGAGTCGGGTGTGCCGGAATTCACCAGCAGCACGCCGGTGCGATAGGGCCCGGCATCCTTGTAGGCCGGCGAGGGCTGGTACTTGGGCATCGCTAGCTAGGCATCGCTCCACTTGTCGAGCGGCACATCGTCATCGACCTGGGGAGCGGGCACCAGGTGCTGCGCCAGGAAGGCCAGCGTGCGTTCGCGCGCGAGCTTCGACGCCGCAGCGTCGAAGCTCGCGCGCTGGTCGCAGTTGAAGCCATGATCCGCGGGGTAGATGAAGTACTGCCCCTGCGGGTACGCCGCGCGGATCTTCTCGATGGCCTCGGGGGGAATGGTCTTGTCGCGCTCGCCGAAGTGGAACATCACCGGTGCCCCGGGCTTGCGGTCGAGGTATTGCACGATGCGCGTGCCGTAGTAAGCCACCGCGGCGGCCACCGGCAGTTCGCAGGCTGCAAGATATGCCAGCGATCCGCCCCAGCAGTAGCCCACGGCGGCCACCGGGCCGGCATGCCGCACCACGTTGATGCAGGCGCGCATGTCGAGCAGGAGCTTGTCTTCGGAAAGCTGCGCCACGTAGCCGCGGCCGTGTTCGACATCCGGCGGCGTGTAGCCCATCTCCACGTTGCGCCGCACGCGGTCGAAGAGGCTGGGTGCAATGGCGAGGTAACCCTCGGCCGCGAAGCCGTCGGCCACGGCACGGATATGCGAATTGACGCCGAAGATTTCCTGCAGCACCAGCACGGCGCCGCGCGCCTTGCCCGCAGGCGGCGACAGCCAGGCATCGAACTCATGGCCATCGCGCGCCATCAGGCGCGTGAATTCACCGCGGCTGGCGCCGGCCGCGCTCATGCGCGCTCGACGATGGCCGTGACGCCCATGCCGCCGGCCGTGCACACGGAGATCAGTCCGCGCCGCGCCTGCGGCATTTCCGCGAACAGCTTCGCGGCCGCGGCCAGGATGCGCGCGCCCGTGGCCGCGAAGGGATGGCCCATCGCGAGGCTGCCGCCCTTCACATTGAGCTTTGCACGGTCGATGGCGCCCAGTGGCGCATCGCGGTTCAGCCGCTCCTTGCAGTACTGCGGCGACTCCCAGGCCTTCAGCGTGCACAGCACCTGTGCGGCGAAGGCTTCATGGATTTCGTAGAAGTCGAAATCCTGCAGCGAGAGGTTGGCATCGCGCAGCATCTCCGACACCGCATAGGCGGGCGCCATCAGCAGGCCCTCGTGGCCGCTGGCGAAATCCACCGCCCAGGTCTTGCCGTAGGTGAGATACGCGGCAATGGGCAGGTTGTTCTGCCGCGCCCAGCTTTCACTTGCCAGCAGCACTGCCGCGGCGCCATCGGTCAGTGGCGTGCTGTTGCCGGCGGTGAGCGTGCCGGCCGGGCTGGTGTCGAACACCGTGCGCAGCTTCGCCAGCTTCTCCACCGAGGAA
The DNA here is from genome assembly GCA_046347045.1 of Steroidobacteraceae bacterium. Classification (GTDB taxonomy): domain Bacteria; phylum Pseudomonadota; class Gammaproteobacteria; order Steroidobacterales; family Steroidobacteraceae; genus ZC4RG30. The sequence continues at coordinate 104,188 of JAXMGX010000007.1, read as the reverse complement.
TCCGCCCGCACGTTGTTGTCGCGGTCGAGGCCGGCGAAGGGAATCACCAGGTCCTTCATGAAGCCGGCCTGCCACGCGGCCGCCGCACGGCGATGGCTTTCGACGGCCAGTTCATCCTGTGCCTGTCGCGGGATCTGCCAGGTCTTTGCCATCTGCTCGCAGCTCTGGCCCATCGACAATCCGGTGCGGGGTTCGATCACGCCCGGCATCACCGGCTTGAAAAACCGCGGCCGCAGTCCCAGCCAGGGCTTGACGCGCTCGACGAAGCTGCGGCCGCGGTAGCTGGCCAGCAGCAGGTCGCGGTATTCGGCGGGAAACACCACGGGCGGATCGCTGATGGTGTCGACGCCGCCGGCGATGCCGGCATCGATCTGCCCCAGCGCGATCTTGTTGCCGACGAGGATCGCCGCCTCGAGACTGGTGCCACAGGCGCGCTGGATGTCGAGCCCCGGCGTCTGCGGATCGAGGCCCGACGACAGCACGCACTCGCGCACCAGGTTGAAGTCTTTCGAGTGCTTCAGCACCGCGCCTGCGATCACGTCGCCGAGGCGCTTGCCGCCGAGGTTGTAGCGGTCCACCACTCCGCGCAGCGCGGCGGTGAGCATGTCCTGATTGCCGTGTTTCGCATAGGCGCCATGGGCGCGGGCGAAGGGAATGCGGGCGCCCCCGATGATGGCGACTCGCCGAACTTGGGTTCCGACCAGCATGATCTTCCCTTGTGTGCTGATTACTGCCGCTAGCATGCCACCAAATGGCCCAGCGTGTAGACTCGCCAGCCACATGCCCCGAGCCATCGACCAACTCTTCGAAAAACGCCTGGGGTCTCTGGTCAACGCCCGCGTGCCGGGGGTGCTGCAGCAGGGCCTCAAAGGCGTCGAGCGCGAAAGCCTGCGGGTGCTGGCCGATGGTCATATCGCGCACACGCCGCATCCGGCTGCGCTGGGCTCGGCGCTGACCAACGACCATATCACCACGGATTTCTCCGAGGCGCTGATCGAACTGGTCACGCCCACCTTCACCAACAGCTGGGAGCTGCTGCAGTACCTGTGCGACCTGCACCAGTTCGTCTATCGCCGGCTGGGCGACGAACTCCTGTGGGCCACCTCGATGCCCTGCCCGTTGAAGGACGACGCCGACGTGCCCACGGCCTGGTACGGCAGGTCGCATGTGGGGCAGATGAAACGCGTGTATCGCGAGGGGCTGCGCAACCGCTATGGCGCGCTGATGCAGGCCATCTCGGGGCTGCACTTCAACTATTCCTTCCCCGCCCGATTCTGGGAGGTATACGCCGAGGTGCAGCAGCAGCGCGCCGACACGCAGGATTTCCGCTCGGCCTGCTACTTCGACGTGCTGCGCAATTTCCGCCGCATGGGCTGGATGGTCCTGTACCTGTTCGGTACCTCGCCGGCGGTGGGCAAGGACTTCCTGCAGGGCGACATGTCGGGTCTGCTGTCGCTCGATGACCTGACCGCCTACGGCCCGCACGCCACCTCGCTGCGCATGAGCGACCTGGGCTACCGCAACCGCGACCAGGCTGGCGTCAGCGTCTCGGCCAACAGCCTGGCCGAATACGTCCGCGACCTGCGCCGCGCCATCACCACGCCCCATCCGGCATACCAGGAACTGGGCCTGAAGAAGGATGGCGAGTGGCTGCAGCTCAACTGCAACGTGCTGCAGATCGAGAACGAGTTCTACAGCGCCATCCGGCCCAAGCGCGTCGCGCGTTCCGGTGAAAGCCCCAGCACGGCGCTGCTGCGCGGCGGCGTGGAATACGTGGAATTGCGCGCACTGGATGTCAGCGCCTTCGACCCGGTGGGCGTGAACCAGACCAAGCTGCGTTTCCTCGAAGCCTTCGTCGCGCTGTGCGTGCTGCGTTCCAGCCCGCCGATCGACGAGCGCGAGCAGGCCGCCATCGACGACAACTACCTGCAGGTCTCGCGCCGCGGTCGCGAGCCAGGCCTGAATCTGGCGCGCGACGGCCGCATGCTGCCGCTGTCCGCCTGGGCCGCCGAGATCCTCGATTCCATGACCGGCATCTGCGAGCTGCTGGATCAGGGCGACGAATCGCGTCCCTATGCCACCGCGCTGCGCGCGCAGCAGGAAAAGCTGCAGGATGTTGCGCGCACGCCCTCCGCGCGGCTGTTGAAGGAACTCACCACCACCGGCGAGAGTTTCTTCGACATGGCGCTGCGCATGTCGCGCCTGCATCGCGACTACTTCCTGTCGCTGGCCGCGCCGCCGCTGGGCCGCCAGGCCGAATTCGAGGAAGAGGCGCGTGAATCGCTCAAGCGCCAGACCGCGGTGGAGGCGGCCGACAAGGGAACCTTCGAGGACTACCTGGCGAAGTATTTCGCGGCGGCGACCGCAACGCCGTAGCCTGGCGACGGCGCGGCCGTTGCGCTCAGCTCACCCTCAGCCGCAATCCCGGCGCCGCGCGCGGAAGACCGCCGCGCGCATCGCCACCAGCAGCAGCAGCGGAGCGGCGGGCAGCGAGCCGCCACCGCCACCGCCGCTACCGCCCGTACTGGCCCCCGTGCCGGGATTCGTCGATGGCACGGCATTCACCTGCAGCGTGCGCTGCACGCTGTTGTCCGACGGCTGGATTTCCGGCGCCGACGACGACGCCGCTGCGCTGATGTCGAAGCTGCCCGCCACGTCGCCGCGCAGCACCAGGTTCACGCGCGCGGTGGCGCCCACGGCCAGAGCCTGCGGCCCGCAGGTGAGGCCTTCGGTCACCGGCGCGCAGGTCAGCCCCTCCACAGTCTGCGATTGCAGTACCAGATTTGCCGGCAGCGTGATCGCCAGCCGCGCATCGCCTACTGCAGTGGGTCCACGGTTATCCAGAGTGAACGCCGCATTCACGGTGCCGCCCGCGGTGATGCTGGAATTGTCGAGCGTCATGCCCGCCGCCATGTCCGTGCCGGGCGCGAAGGTCAGCCGCAGCGTGCGCGAATCATTCGACGCCAGGCCATCGTTGCCGGACAGCACGCGCAGCGTGCCCACGGCCGTGCCCGCGGTACTGCCCTGCACGCGGAAGGTCACGCTGCGCATGGCATCGGGGGCAAGGTTGCCCAGCGGGCAGTCGGCCGTCTGTCCCGCCAGTGTGCAGGCACCGACCTCGCTGCTGGCCGCAAGCAACGCCACCGGCAGCGACGCAGTCGTCGGTATGCTGATGCGCAGCGAGGCGCCGGTGAGCGTCGCATTGCCCAGCGAGCGCACGGTGACGGTGACATCGCCGGGCAGGTTCTGCGGCAGCATCACTTCGGCGGGCGCTTCAACCGTGCCGTCTGCAGCATCCAGCGGCGCAAGGCATGCGGCGCGGGCCACCACCGGCGCGATCTGGTCGAGGCTGCAGGGCGAGAACGTGGAACTGCCGTTGAGCTGCGGCGCCATCAGGTAGGTGGTGGCCGACGTGGCGGAGCAGGCGGCCTGCGCATCGCCATCGTGCGGCGCGCCGAACACATGGCCGATCTCGTGCGCGGCCACCAGCGCGGCGAATGTGGTTCCGCGGTTGCCGGCTTCGGAAAGGCTCGCGCTGTACCGCGGGTCGCACAGGCCGCTGATATAGGCGATCCCGACGGTCTGGCCATCCAGGTCGCGGCCGGTGAAGAGATGGCTGAGGCCGGCCGATCGCTGCTGCGTGCTGCCCTGGCGATACAACGACAACTGGTCCAGCAGCAGCTTCGAGTCCGTGCCCGTGAAGGGCTGGCTATCAGAGGTCATCACGGTCGAACTGACGGACTGCAGGTGCACGCCGATCTGGTTGGCGATGAAGCCATCCACGTTGTTCAAGCGGACAAGCATGTTGGCGTCGGTTTGCGCGCCGTCGATTGCCGCCAGCTCCGCGTCGGCGATCAGCGCGACGGCCAGCCGTTTGGTGGCGAGCGTGGCGGCCGCCATCAGGGCTTGCGCCATCTGCGGCTGGGCCAGTTCGCCGGCGACACCCTGCGCCAGCGCTTCGGCATTGGGAGCGAGGATGTCGCCCTCGAAGCTCGCGCCTTCGAGTTTCATGTCCGCGAGGCGGTACACCAGCGCGCTGTCCGGTGCGGCGCGCGCCGCATCCGCGCTGATGGCCGCGAGGTTGCGGGCATTGTCCACACCGAAGTAGTGCGCGCCATCGAACCAGACGCCGCTCCAGCGTGTGCCGATGCGCGTCAGCGCCACCCAGGTTCCCGGCTGGCCGGCAAGCTGTCCGCGATACGCCTGGGCCCTGCCGGCCAGCCGCGTGGCCAGCACTCCCAGCGTGCGGTTGGGGGTCAGCAGCAGCTCGTGGTTGCCCAGCGCCGACTGGAATTGCACGCGCAGGTCATCGGCGCCGGCATTGTTTGCCGGCGTCAGGTTGCGCACCACGGCGGATCGGGCCAGTTGCAAGTGGACGACGCCTGCCGCCTTCGACAGGCCCGGCATCAGGCCGACGAGAAGCAGTAGCAATCCGGCGGCAGGCAACCGAAGCGGGACCGCACCAGCTTTGCGCGCAGTCGCGATCGCGATGCTCCAGAATAGTGCGAGGATGGCGAAGCGGACCGGTCGCGGCTGCCTCAAGCGTGGTTTGGCGCTACGATGGCCATGGCACGAAAGGTGCAAACTGAAACCCAGTCCCTTAACCGCTCTTACGCGACCTTGAGAACAACTGAGGCGGGAGTCTCGCATGAAACTGGTTACTGCAATCATCAAGCCGTTCAAACTCGACGACGTTCGTGCCGCGTTGTCCGAAATTGGTGTCTCGGGCATGACCGTAACGGAAGTCAAGGGCTTTGGCCGCCAACGCGGTCACACCGAGCTGTACCGTGGCGCGGAATATGTCGTGGATTTCGTGCCCAAGACCCGCATCGAGGTGGCTGTGCGCAGCGACCTGGTGGACCAGGTCATCGAGGCCGTGCTGAAGGCCGCCAAGACCGGCAAGGTCGGTGACGGCAAGATCTTCGTCACCGAAATCGACCGCGTGATCCGTATCCGCACCGGCGAAACCGACAACTCCGCGCTGTAGTCCGCCTCCGGGGCCGCCGCGCGCGGCCCCTTCAGCGCAGGAGCGTGCGGGGCGCCGCCAGCGCCCCGGCTTCCACCTTCAGCTCTCGACGACGTGCAGGATGCGCGCCTGGCGCGACATGGCCAGTGCGCCGCTGCGCACGATCTCGAGCAGCTCGGCCTGGGCGGCGAGCTGCTGTGTCAGCGCCGTGATGGCGGCCTCACCGGAGGCCACCTCGACGATGTGGCAGTCGCCACCTTCGGCCAGCACCCGGCCGCCGGCCTTTTCCACCAGCGCCCGCACTGCATCACGCTGGGCGGGGCGCACCTTCAGCTTGATCAGCGCCAGCTCGCGTTCGAGGTGGTCCTCGCTGGTCATGTTGTCGGCGGCCACCACGTCGATCAGCTTGTGGAGCTGGTTGACGATCTGCTGCACGACGGCGTCGGACCCCTTGGTTACCAGGGTGATCCGCGACAGGGCGGGGTCGTCAGTAGCTGAAACCGACAGTGATTCGATGTTGTAGCCGCGGCTGGAGAACAGGCCCGCGACCCGGGAAAGAGCCCCCGATTCGTTCTGCAGAAGAATGCCGATGATGTGACGCATAAGAGCGGCATGTTAACCTCGGGAGACCATGAACGACACCGTGATACTTTCGATTCCCCCGCTGGAACACCCCCTTGCCGGCCAGACCATGTCTGGCGCCAGCATGGTGGTACAGGCCGTGGCGGACGAAGGCGTCAGCGCTATCTTCGGCTACAGCGGCGGCGCGGTGCTGCCCTGCTATGACGCGGTGTTCCTGTACAACGAGCAGCAGGCGAGGCTCGGTCGCCGCCAGTTGCCATTGATCGTGCCCGCCAACGAGCAGGCGGCTGGCTTCATGGCCGCCGGCTACTCGCGCTCCACCGGCCAGGTGGGCGTGGCGCTGGTCACCTCGGGTCCGGGCGCCACCAACATGGTCACGCCGGTGCGCGACTGCGCCGCCGATTCCATCCCCATGGTGGTGATCTGCGGCCAGGTGCCGCGCGCCGCCATCGGCTCCGACGCCTTCCAGGAGGCGCCCATCGCCTCGGTCATGGGCGCCGTGGCCAAGCATGTGTTCCTGGTCACCGAGCCCGAAAAGCTCGAGGGAACGATCCGCGCGGCCTTCGAGCTGGCGCGCACCGGCCGGCCCGGGCCCGTGGTGGTCGACATCCCCAAGGACGTGCAGAACTGGCAGGGCGTGTACCAGGGCAGCGGCACGGCGGCGTCCATCGGCGTGTACCAGAAGCGCGTGCGCGAACTGGCCGCGCGGCGGCTGTCCGAGGCGCAGCTCGATTCGTTCTTCTCGCTGCTGGGCAAGGCGAAGCGGCCGCTGATCTACGCCGGCGGCGGCGTCATCCATGCCGGCGCGGCCCCGGAACTGCGCGAGTTTTCGCAGCTGCTGGGCATTCCCGTGGTCACGACGCTGATGGGTATCGGCGCGGTCGACACCTACGAACCCTTGAGTCTGCGCATGCTGGGCATGCATGGCTCGGCCTTCGCCAATTACGCGGTGGAAGACTGCGATTTCCTCATCACGCTGGGCGCGCGTTTCGACGATCGCGTGGCTGGCAGCCCGGCCAAGTTCGCGCCGCGCGCCCGCGCCATCGCGCAGTTCGACATCGACGCGGCCGAGATCAACAAGGTCAAGCCGGTGCAGTGGCATCACGTCGGCGATCTGAAGGATTCGCTGCGCAGCTTGGTGGCTCGCGCGAAGCAAACCGCGGTCCATCCCGATCTGTCGGTCTGGCATGCTGAACTGGCGGCGCTGAAGCGCGACCACCCGATGGACTTCGACCGCAACAGCCCGCAGATCCAGCCCTGCTACGTGATCGAGGAAATCAACCGCATCACCAAGGGTGAGGCCATCATCTCCACCGGCGTGGGCCAGCACCAGATGTGGGCCGCGCAGTACTTCGATTTCCGCGAACCCCGGCTGTGGCTCACCTCGGGCAGCATGGGCACCATGGGCTTCGGGTTGCCGGCCGCGCTGGGCGCGCAGGTGGCGCATCCGGAGCGGCTGGTCATCGACATCGACGGCGATGCCAGCATCCGCATGAACATGGGCGAGCTGGAGACCGCCACCACCTACAACCTGCCGGTGAAGGTGTGCGTGCTCAACAATGTCGGCGACGGCATGGTGCGCCAGTGGCAGAAGCTGTTCTTCAACGGCCGCATGGCCTCCACCGACAAATCCCTGCACACCAAGGATTTCGTGAAGGCGGCGCAGGCCGATGGATTCAAGTTCGCCGAGCGCCTCACCAGCAACGCCGATGTGCCGCGGGTGGTGGCCGAATGGCTGGCCTACCCGGGTCCTGCCTTCCTCGAGGTCATGATCGACCCGAACGCGGGTGTGTACCCGATGGTGCCGCCCGGCCAGGGCTACGACGGCATGATCACCGGCGACTTCATCACCGGCCGCAAGGCCGCGCCGGTCGAGAAGCCCGACGCCTCCGAAATGTTCTGATCCCGTGGCGCGCACCGCGAAGACGTCGGGCAGCAACCGGGCCCCGCCGCGCCTGAGGCGCGCCTACTACGACTGCCGCTACGGGCAGCTCCACCTGCACAACGCCATCCCGTCGGGGGGTGGGTTCGATGAGCTCACCTCGGTGCTCTGCGTGCATGGCAGTCAGGAGACGGCCCGGGTGTTCGTGCCCCTGCTGCGGGAGTTGGGATTCGATCGTTCCGTTTACGCACCAGACCTGCCTGGGTTGGGTGAGTCTGATCCAGCAGCGGGACAATCCGCGCTGGAAGCCGGCGTCAACGCGTTGGCGGATTTCCTCGATTCCATGCGCATCCGGACCGTCGATCTGGTGGCCCGGGACGATGGCGCCGACATCGCCCGGCAGCTCGCCCGGCAGCGCGGCGCCGGAGTGCGGCGGGTGGTGGTGCTCACTGCCGCCGAGGCGGGCCAGGCTGACCTGCCGCAGAAGGTCAAGGCAGCGCTGGGTGGGACGCAGCCGACATAATCGAACGCCGCTTTGGCGGGGTCCGCGGACCAGCGGCTAGACTTCCGGGCATGGCTGCACCCAACCGCCCTGATCCGAGCTTGGAAGTGGACCTCGAAGCCACCGACGAACTGCCGGCCCTCGACCTGGCCGAAGCCGGCGAGTCCCAGGTCAACACCGACATCTTCCCCGGTCCGGTCCTCCCGTCCGGCATGGCTGAACTGGCCGACAGCCTGCGGGATGTCGAGCATCGGCTGCAGCGCAAGATCGAGCGGGTCCAGAAGCTCGAGACCGAGGTGCTGCTGGCCCAGGATCAGCAGCAGCAGCTTCAGACCCGCCTGCGCGAACAGGGCGAGGCCGCCGCCAGCGCCGAAGCCGCGCTGCGCGCCGATCTGTCCGCCGCGCAGCGGCTGCATGAGGACCTGGCCGGCCAGCATGCGGCACTGCGGAACGAACTGGGCACCGCGCGCGACGAACTGCAGCAGCAGCGCCTGGCGCTGACAGCAGCGCAGGCCAGGCTTTCCCAGCAGAGCAGCGAGCGCACGCATCAGGACCGCGACCTGGGTGAGTGGCGTCAGCGCGCGGAGCGCGCCCACGAGGCCCTGACCACCTGGCAGGGATACCGCGCCGTCAGCGAGGCCATGCTGGGAGAACGCGAGGATGCGCTGCGCGCGGTGGAAGCCCGCCACGCCACCGAGCTTGCTGCCGTGCAGGCGCGCGAGGCTGCGCTCGAAAAGGATCTGTCCGCCGCGCGCGCCGAGGCGCTCGAGCGGACCACGGCGCTCGAGGAATCGCTGCGGCGCGCGGACCAGGCCGCCGAGGTGCAGGCCGAGTCGCTGCGCATCGCCATCGAACGCGCCGACACCATGGCCGCGCAACAGGCGGCACGCGACGTCACCATGGCCGGGCTGCAGCAGCAGCTCGATGCGCTGCGCGCCGTGGAAGACAAGGCCCGTGAAGGCGCGGCCCTCCACGATTCGCAGCTCCGGCAGATCGCCGAATTGAAGGCCAGCCTCGAAGCGGAGCAGGCGCAGGGGCGCGATCTGGCGCAGCAGCTCAAGCAGGCCACCGAGCGCATCGAGCGGCTGGAATCCGAGGCCCACGCCAGCGCCGCACTGCTGGGCAATCTGCAGCAGAACATGGAGCGGCTGGGCCGCGAAGACACCGGCAGCCGGCCGGCACTGAAGGAAGCCCTGCCCGAGAATGTCGTGCGCGTGCTGGTTCGCCAGGAGGGTGGCGCCAACGTGATGTATCCCATCGGCCGCCACACCACAGTGGGCCGCACGCCCGACAACGACATCCAGATCGACACCACGTACATCAGCCGGCATCACGCCGTGCTGCTATCCGGTCCCGATGGCTGTATCGTGGAGGACCTCAACAGCACCAATGGCGTGCTGGTGAATGGCCGGCGTGTCGCCCGGCAGCTCCTGCACGATGGCGACTCGGTGACGATAGGCAAGACGGAGTTCAGGTACCAGCAGCGTTCATGAGTGAAGCCTATGTCGAGCGCATCCTCAAGGCGCGGGTTTACGATGTAGCGATCGAGTCGCCGCTCGATCCACTCCCCAGGCTGTCCGCGCGCACCGGCAACGAGGTGCTGCTGAAACGCGAGGACCTGCAGCCGGTGTTCTCGTTCAAGCTGCGCGGCGCCTACAACAAGATCGCCAATCTTTCCGAGACCGTCGCGCGCCGCGGCGTGATCTGCGCCTCGGCGGGCAACCACGCGCAGGGTGTGGCGCTGGCCGCGCGCCGGCGCGGCATTCCGGCCGTGATCGTGATGCCCGTGACCACGCCGCCCATCAAGGTGCAGGCCGTGGCCGCGCTGGGCGGCGAGGTGGTGCTGCACGGCGATGTGTTCGATGCGGCCTACGAGCATGCGATGAAGCTGGCGGCCGAGAGGCAGCTTGTTTTCGTGCATCCCTTCGACGATCCGGACGTGATCGCCGGCCAGGGCACCATCGGCATGGAGCTGCTGCGCCAGGCGCCGGGTGACATCGATGCCGTGTTCATCGCCGTAGGCGGCGGCGGCCTCATCGGCGGCATTGCCGCCTACATCAAGTACCTTTCGCCGCGCACCAGGATCATCGGTGTGGAACCCGAAGACGCCGACGCCATGCACCGCTCGCTGCGCGAAGGCAGGCGCGTGACGCTGGACCATGTGGGCATCTTCGCCGACGGCGTGGCCGTGAAGCGCGTGGGCGAGGAAACCTTCGCGCTGGCGCGCAAGTACGTGGACGAGATCGTGCTGGTCTCCACCGATGAAATGTGCGCTGCCATCCAGGATACCTTCGAGGATACGCGTGCCGTGCCCGAACCTTCCGGTGCGCTGGGCATCGCGGGCCTCAAGAAGTACGTGGCGCGCGAGGGCTGGAAGGGCAAGCGCCTGGTGGCAGTGAACTGCGGCGCCAATCTCAACTTCGACCGGCTGCGCTACATCGCCGAGCGCGCCGACCTGGGCGCGGGCCGCGAGGCGCTGTTCGCGGTGGAAATTCCCGAGGAGCCCGGCAGCTTCCTGAAGTTCTGCCGCGCGCTGGGCTCGCGCAACATCACCGAATTCAACTACCGCGAGTCGGACCGCGAGCGCGCGCAGATCTTCGTGGGGCTGAACCTCACACGCGGCGCCACCGAACGCGCCGAGCTGGTGAAGGAACTCACCGCCGCCGGCTACACCGTGGTCGACATGACCGACAACGAGATGGCCAAGCTGCATGTGCGCTACATGATCGGCGGCCACGCGGGGGATGCCGGCGAGCTGGCCGACGAGTGCCTGTTCCGCTTCGAATTCCCCGAGCGTCCGGGCGCGCTGCTGCGGTTTCTCGATGCAGTGGGTTCGCGCTGGAACATCAGCCTGTTCCACTACCGCAACCACGGCTCGGACTACGGCCGGGTGCTGGCGGGCATCCAGGTGCCGGCGGCCGAGAAGGCCGAACTGATGCTGCACCTGAACGAACTGCACTACACCTTTGTCGAAGAGACCAGCAATCCCGCCTACCGGATTTTTCTTGGTCGCTGAACGTCCCCCGACGCCGGATCCCGCCCATCGGAACAGCGTCCATCCGGTCATGCGGCTGGGCCGGCGCATTGGCATTGCCATCGCCGGTGGCGCCGTGGTGGTCGCGGGGGTGGCCCTGCTGGTGCTGCCGGGACCGGGCATTCTCACCATCGCACTCGGTCTGGCCATCCTGAGTCTGGAATTCGAGCGGCCGCGGGTGTGGCTGGCCGCCATGAAGAGGCGGTTCAGGGAGGTGGCCGACCGCCTGCGCCAGAAGTCGGAGTCTGGCCGAAAGTAGCGCGAGCCCCGACGCCGGCCGGCCGCTGCTGCGGCAGCCTGACCCGGCGGTGGCATACTCCTGCCCATGAGGTTCGCGCTGCTCATTGCCCTGCCGCTGCCCCTGCTGCTCGCCGGCTGCCTGCGGGCGCGCGTGGATGAGTCGCGGGAGCTGGCCACCGCCATCGCGGCCAGCGAGTCGGTGGTGGTGCTGGCCAAGCCGCAGGTCGAGGGCGCCGCGGCCGAATCCGAATTTCTCGACTGCGTGGGCGAACGCATCAAGGGCCGTGATCATTCCATCGCGGTGCATCCCAACGAATCCTTCACCGACAAGCTGTTCCCCTGGTTCGAGCCCGGCACCGTGCCGACGCGGCCGGAGCAGGTGGCGCTGGTGCTGGCGCAGCCGGGCGTCAGCGAACAGGTGGCCGCCACCGGCGTGCGCTACGTGGTGTGGCTGGATGGCGGTACGCGGCGCACGGACAGCGGCGGCAGCCTGGCCTGCGGCGTGGCGCCGGGCGCGGCAGGTTGCATCGGCTTCGGCTGGTGGGAAAAGGAATCCCAGTACGAGGCCACCATCTGGGATCTGAAACAGTCGAAGTCCGTGGGCTCGGTGGGCACCAATGTCAGCGGCACCTCGGCGGTGGTGGGCGCCATCGTGCCGCTGCCCTTCATCGCGCGTGTGGAAGGCACGGCGTGCAACCGGCTGGGCGATCAACTGCGCAGCTTCCTGGCCGGCGCGCCGGCGGGCAGGCATTGATGTCGCGCCTGGTGCTCATTGCTTGCGCGCTGGCGCTGGGCGGTTGTGCCGCTTCGGGTGGCATGGGTGTGCCAGGCAGTTCATCGTCCACCGGCACGGCATCCGGAGGCACGGCATCCGGAGGAACAGCGTCCAGCAGCCCTGCATCCGGCGGTAGTGCATCAAGCGGCTCTGCAGCCACCGGCACGGCCTCTGGCGGTTCCGCATCCGCCGGCGCCGGAGGCAAGGTTGCTGCGCAGGGCACGGGCGGGCGTGGCGACGGCAGTGCCGAAACGGGGACGCCGCCGCAGACTCCGGCTGAACGCCGCGCGCAGATCGATGGCCGACTCGATGCCTCGCTGGGCAATTTCGACGAACAGCTTCGCAAGGAACAGCAGCGCAGCGCCGATGAGCGCGACCGCCGCGCGGCGGATCGTGCGGGCGGTGGCGCGGGCGGCTCCGGCACAGAGGTTGGTGGTGCCGGCGGTGCAACCGACGGCACGGGACGCAATGGACACGAGGGCCGCGATCGCTCGGGCGATCTGAAGTCCGAGGGCGTGCAGGGCAGTACATCGGGATCGGCATCGGGCGGCGGCGCGGCCGCCGGTGGAGCCATGCCTGCCGGTGGTGGTGGCGCTTCCGGCAGCAATGCGATTCCGTCGGGCGAGGACGATGACATCGTCGCGCGGCGGCTGCGCAAGGCGGCCGAGGCGGAAACCGATCCGGAGCTGAAGGAGAAGCTCTGGAAGGAATACCGCGAGTACAAGGAAAATACCCGCGGCGGCAAGTCATGAAGCGCCCCATGCCCGTCAGAGTCGCGGTTGCGCTGTTCGCGAGCCTAGCTGCAGGGCTGCTCGGCGGCTGTGTGGTGCAGGACACCAAGCCGCTGGCTAAGGTGGAGGCCATCCAGGCCGTGCGCGAGATCCCCGCCGACCAGCGCCTCGACGTGGTGGTGCACAGCTTCGATCCGGGCATCCCCGAATCGCTGGCCGCCGACGAGGACGCGCTGGCGAAGAAGCGCATCTATCCGGACCTGCGCAAGGCGGAGTCGCGTTATTTCGCCGTGATGCTGCGCAATGCGCTGGAAGGCAGTGCGCAGTGGGGCGCGGTGCGCGTGGCGCCCGACAGCGTGCAGTTCGTCGATCTTGCGGTGACCGGCCGCATCATCGAATCCACCGGCAAGCACCTGGTGCTCGAAGTCAGCGCGCGCGACGCCGCGGGCAGGATGTGGCTGGATGCGAAGCGCTTCGAGGGCGATGCCGACATCGGCAGCTACAAGACCGATGCGGCGCTGAAGGCGCGCGATCCCTTCCAGAACGTGTATTCGAACATCGCCAACGAGCTGTTGCAGGCGCGCGAGCGCCTTGCCGCGCAGGATCTGCGCGAACTGCGCCAGGTCAGCGAGCTGAAGTTCGGCCAGGACATCGCGCCGGATGCGCTGGCGGGCTACCTGCGCACCGAGGCGAAGAAGCCCGCGCTGACGCGCGTGGTGCGGCTGCCATCGAAGGACGACCCGGTGGCGCAGCGCGCGCTGCGCATCCGCGAACGCGATGCCGCGGTGATCGACACGCTCGATGGCTATTACACGGGGTTCGCCGACCAGATGCAGCAGTCGTACGGCGAGTTCCGCCGCACGTCGTTCGAGGAAATCGACAAGGAGGACCGCGCGCGCTCCAGTGCGCGCGCCCGCACCATCCTCGGCGTGGCCGCGGTGGCGGCCAGCATCTTTGCACCCAGCACCTGCAGCAGCAATGCCACCTGCAATCTCGAGAGCATGGCGCGCTATGGTGCTGCGGCGGGTGGTGTCGCGGGTTTCCTGTCGGGCCTGAAGAAATACGCCGATGCCAAGACGCATGCGCAGGCCTTCGGCGAGCTGGCGCGCTCGTTCCAGTCGGAAGTGGCTTCGCAGGTGGTGGATGTCGAGGGCCGGAGCCTGAAACTCACCGGCTCTGCGGAAGAGCAGTACCGCGAGTGGCGCCGGCTGCTGAAGGAATACCAGTCGCCTGATGCGACCGCAGCGCCCGCCACCGCTGCCGATGCGGCGGCTGCCACGGGGCCCTGACCCGCGCGACGTCCGTCGATGGTCAACCTCGAATCCGGCAAGCGACTCGCGGACCGCTACCTGCTGCAGGAGCGGCTGGGAGACGGCGGGCATGCGGAAGTCTGGGCGGCGCTCGATACGCGAGACGGCGCCCGCGTCGCGCTGAAGTTCCTGCACCTGGCAAGCTGCGGCGCCGATGACTGCTGGCGCGTGCTGCAGCACGAGGCTGCGATGTCGCAGCGGCTGGATTTCCCCGGCGTGCTGCGTGTGGCCGCACCGGAACGCGATGGCTCGCTGGTGTTCCTGCCGATGGAGTGCGCCGATGGCGGCGACGTGCGTTCGCTGCGCGGCGCGCCGTGGCGCCAGGTGTTGCCCGTGCTGCTGCAGGTGGCCCGCATCCTCGAGCATGCGCACTCCCGCGGCGTCGTGCACCGGGACATCAAGCCGGGCAATGTACTGTTCGGCGCCGATGGCGCCGTGCGCCTCACCGACTTCGGCACTGCCGCGCGCACGGGGTCGACGCTGGCGCTGGCCGATGGCTCGCCGTTCTCGGCCAGCCCGCAGCAGCTGGCGGGTGAGGCTGCCACCACCGCCGACGATGTATACGGGCTGGGTGCGCTGGCCTATGAACTGCTGTCGCGCTATCCGCCTTACTACCCTGATTTCGATGCGCGGCGCGTGAAGGATGAAATGCCCGCGCCGCTGGTGGCCATGCATCCGGCGCCGCCGCAGCTTCTCGCCTTCGTCATGTCCATGCTCGAGCGCGATGCCCGGCAGCGGCCGGACTTGCGACAGGTCATCGACTTCTTCACGCAGTGCCTGGCGCAGGAGGCGCAACAGGTCGCCGGCGCGGCGATGGTGGTCGATGAGGCGCAGGTGAAGTCGGAGGCGCCTGCATCGGCCGGGGGATTGCGGTTCGCGATGGTCGGGCTCGTCGTCGTTGCCGTGGCGGCGGTGGCGATGTTCATGTGGCTGCCTACGCCGTCTGCCGATGTGCAGAAGAGTTCGCCGCAGGCGCGGTCGCAAATGCCGGCACGGTCGCAGACTGCAACCGCATCCGAAGCTGCCACGGGCGTGCCGGCGAAGGCGGAACAGCCTGCCGCGCAAGACAGCAAGCCGCAGTCCGGCGTCGCACCTGCGGCCACGCTCGAACAGGAGCTGGCGGCGGGGCGTGCGGCGCTTTCCGCCTCGCAACCCGCCATTGCGCGCGCGGCCTTCGAACGCGCGCTGCGGCGCGAACCCGGCAACGCGGCTGCCAGGACCGGCGTCGCTGCCAGTGAAAGACTCGCGCATCTGCTCGATGCCTATTCAGAAGGTCTGAAGGCGGAGACCGCCGGCAACCTCGATGCGGCCACGGCCCGCTACGCCGCGGCGCTGGCGATGGACCGACAGTTCGTGCCGGCGCAGGCCGGCATGGCGCGCATGCATGCGGCCGCGCGCCGCCAGTCGCTGGAGTCGGCATTGGCGCAGGGCGCATCGGCACTGGCTGCCGGTCGAGTGGATCAGGCCGACGTCCTTTACCAGCGCGCGGCTGCGCTGGGCGGCGACGATCCGCGCGTGAAGGATGCGCAGCAGCGCATCGCCGAAATCCGCCGCAGCGACCGCAACGCGCGCGACCTTGCGCGTGGCGCGGAACTGGAAGGCCTCGAACGGTGGCAGGAAGCCCAGGATCACTACCGCGAGGTGCTGGCGCGCGACGACAGCCTGCGCTTCGCCCTCGATGGCGAAGCGCGCAGCGCGCGCCGCGCGGAACTCGACCGCGAACTGCAGGGCTACCTGGATCGCCCCGACAGGCTGGTGGCGCCGGCCGTGCGTGCCGCGGCCGGACGCGCCCTGGCGCGGGGGGAAGCCACTACGGCGCCCGGTGCGCGGCTGGCGGGTCAGCTCCGGCAGCTCAGGGCGCGTTTCGAGCAGCTCGACGTCAAAGTGCGCGTTGCGATTTCCTCCGACAACGCCACAGTCGTGTCGGTTGCGCCCGTGGGTGAGCTGGGCGCCTTCTCGCATCGGGAAGTGGAGCTGCCGCCGGGGCAATACACGGTGATCGGCCGTCGCGACGGTTTCCGCGACGTGCGGCGCGACCTCGACATCACGCCGGGGCAGCAGCAGGTGTCGGTCAACGTGCAGTGCAACGAACGAATATGACGCTGACCCTGCATGAGCCGCTCGGCACGCGCCAGGCGTCGACGCCCCTGCGGATCGGCGCGGCGCCGGCCGAACTCATCGTGCCCGGTGTTTCGCAGCCCATGGCAGTCCTGGTCATGGAGGGCGGCCAGTGGTGGCTGCGACCGCTGGCCGACAAGGTGATGCTGAATGGGCTGGCGCTGCGCGAGCCCGTGGTGCTCGCCGATGGCGACGTGCTGCAGGTGGGAAGCGCGCAGCTGCAGTTCGATGCAGCGGCGCCTGCGCTGCTTGTGACGCACCTGGCCGGCAACGACACGGTGGCGCCGCTGCAGCAGCAGGCGCTGCCGGGCGAGGCCGTGTCGGCGGGCGCCGCGGAAATCACCGCGACGGTGGAAGCGGTGGCCGAGCGCTCCGCGGCGCAGGAGCGCGCAACGGGCCGGCGCAGTCGCGCGGTGTGGATCGGCGCGCCGCTGCTGGTGCTGGCGCTGCTCGCGTTGTCGATGCTGTTCCGGCTCGCCATCGTGCCCGTCGAAGTCTCGCCCGCGACGGCGCACGTAGAAGTGCCGGGCTGGTTCAACTGGCGATCGGGCACGAGGCTGTACCTGATGCCGGGTTCGCATCGGCTGCATGCCGAGGCGAAGGGGCATGCCAGCCTGGACATCGATGTGGATGCCGCGGCGAATGCCGGCGCTGCCGTGCGCATCGCGCTGCCGCTGCTGCCCGGCGAGGTGGCCGTGGACACCGGCGGCGTGGCCGCGCAGTTGTTCGTCGATGGCAGATTGCTGGGTGCAGTGCCCGGCGTGGTCCGCATTCCCGCAGGTGATCACGAGCTGTCGATCCGCGCTGCGCGACATCTGGACAATGACTCCCGGCTGCAGGTGCAGGGCGCAGGCATACGGCAGTCGCTGCAGGTGAAGCTGTTGCCGTCCTTCGGATGGCTGGTGCTCGACACCTCGCCCGCCGGCGGCATGGTACGCGTGGATGACATGCCGCGCGGTCGCGCGCCGCTGCGGCTGGAACTCGATGCGGGCCTGCGTCGCCTGGCCATCGATGCGCCCGGTCGCCGAGGCTGGATCAGCCAGGTGGCGATTCAGGCAGGGCAGACGCTGGATCTGGGCGTCGTCGATCTCGCCTCTCCACCGCCGGGAAAGCCCACTGCCACTGCCGCCGCCATGCCGGCCGGTGCGTCACCGGCAGCAGTGACCACGGCGTCGGCAGCGGTTCCCGCGTCGGCAGCGTCTTCATCTTCCGTGACTCCCGCGCCTCCGGCTGCGCCGGCATCGCGCATCCACAGCCCGCTGCTGGGCGACCTTGTGCTGCTGCCCGCGGGCAGTTTCATGCAGGGCAGTGACCGCCGCGAGCAGGGCCGCCGCTCGAATGAAGTGCTGCGCACGGTCACGCTTACCCGCGGCTTCTACCTGGCCGAGAAGGAAGTCAGCAATGCGCAGTTCCGCGTGTTCCGCGCGCAGCATTCCTCCGGCCTTGCAATGGAGAAATCGCTGGATCTCGACAATCAGCCGGTGAGCAATCTGAGCTGGAGCGACGCCGTGGAATTCTGCAACTGGCTGTCGCTGCGTGAAGGTCTGCCGGCGGCCTATGAAAGGCGCGATGGACGCTGGCAGCTGGTGCAGCCGCGCAATCGGGGCTATCGGCTGCCCACCGAGGCGGAGTGGGAATACGCCGCGCGACGTGATGGCCAGCACTGGCGGCGCTATGCCTGGGGTGATGCGCTGCCGCCGCCGGCCGGCGCCGACAATCTGGGCGGACAGGAGTCGCTGCCGCAGCGGCCCGGCCCCGAGCAAAGGCTGGCCAGGGCGCTGCCGGACTACCGCGACGAGCACGCAGTGGTGGCGCCGGTGGGCAGCTATGCAAAGTCCGCATCCGGCCTGTACGACATGGGCGGCAATGTGTCGGAATGGATGCACGACGTGTATGCCTCGCTGCCCGATGCGGCGCCGGTCAGCGATCCCACGGGCGCCGACACCGATGGCCCGCACTCGATTCGCGGCGCAAACTGGCGCACGGCAGCCATCGCGGAGCTGCGTCTGGCCTGGCGCGATCGTGCTGCAGGGCCTTCGCAGGTGCTGGGATTCCGTGTGGCGCGCAGCGTGGAGGATGCACCATGAGCCGGGTTCGACGATCCTTGTTGTGGATGCTGGCGCTGGCAGTGCCGGTGTCGCTGCTGCTGTTGCTGCCGTTGCGTGCGCAGGACAAGCCCGCGGCGCCGGCCGACCCCACTCCCGTCGCGGAGCCCGCGACGCCCGAAGAGTTGCCGCCGGATGAGCGCGTCTCGGCCGACAACAACCTCAGCTTTCCCGTGGACATCTGATGCTGGGACTCGAGCGGCAGGGTTCTGACTGGACCATCGCGCTCGATGGTCGCCTGGTGCAGGCGGCACCCGCTGGCGTGCAACCTGCCGCCTGGGTTGCCGTAGGTCTGGACCAGGATGCCACCACCATGGGTGCCCTGTTGCGCGAACTGCGAACGGCCGGCTACGCGGTGCAGGGCTTCGTCGATCGTTCGGTCGCACTGGCCGGCGCGCATCGGTTGTCCGGTGCGCAGGTCTGCATCGACCTCGCCCGCACGCAGACGCTGCTGTCCGTGGTTTTCAATGACGGCGTCACCACCGGGCTGCAGCGTACGGTGCGGCTGCCCGGGGGTGAGTCGCGACTGGAGGATGCTTGGCTCGCGCTGGCGGCGCGCACGCTGGTGCAGCAGACGCGTTTCGATCCGCTGCACGACCTGCGCTGCGAGCAGGCGCTGCGCGCCGCGCTGCCTGCGCTCGCAGCCGAAGCACAGCGCAGCGGCCAGGCCAGCCACCGCATCGACAGCGCCGGCCATGACATGCAGCTGACGCTGACGCGCGACCAGCTGGCCGCCGCAGCGGCGCCGCACCTCGAGCCCGTGGCCGTGGCGCTGCAGTCGCTGGCTGCCGGCCTGCCGGATTGCGGCCTGCTGGTCGATGAGCGGTTCGCCGCGCTGCCGGGTGCGGCAACCCTGCTGGACAGCGCCCATGTGGCGCAGGTGCGCGGCATCGCGCTGGGCAGCACGGCCTGCGCCGCAAGCCTGCTGCCCGCTGCCGCGCCGCTGGCGTCGGGCGGCGTGCAGTACCTGACGCGCATCGTCGTGCCCGCGGGCCGGCATGCAGAGCCGCTGCCGCTGCTGTCCCGCGCCAGTGAGCAGGCGCGCACGATGGCAACGCATGTGGTTTACCGCGGCCGCGCCATTCCCATAGACGGCCAGGGATTGGTGATTGGCCGCGATCCCGGCAGCGGCGGCCCGGTGCTGGCATTGCAGGATGGCGTCGCGGGGCTGTCGCGCCGCCACTGCACGCTGCGCCGCGAGCGCGGCCGCGCGCAGATCATCGATCATTCGCAGTACGGCAGTTTCCTCGATGGCGCACGCGTGCGCGGCCGCGCCTTTCTCGTGGCCGGCAGCACGCTGCGGTTGGGAACCCCCGGCATCGAGTTGCCGCTGGTCGCGCTGGATACCTGAGGGGACCATGCGCCGCCGCCGCATCGAGGTCTTCAGCCTGTCGTTCCTCGACTGCATCTGCTGCGGCTTCGGTGCCGTGGTGCTGTTCTACACGGTGATCGCCGGCCAGTCGGGCATCAAGCGCATCGACCGCAGTGACCAGCTGCAGGCCGAGGTCAACCGCCTGGAAGAAGAAGTGCTGGTCGGCACGCGCAATCTGGTCGTGCTGCGCAACACACTGCAGAAGACCGAGGCCGACACGCGCAATGCCGCTGCCCGTGCGCAGGCGCTGCTCGACGAGGTGTCGGCCTCGCGCGCCGAGTCGCTGCGCGTCGGCGCCACCAGCATGGCGCAGCGCGAACACATCAACCAGCTCAAGTCCGACCTGAAGCAGCTCGAGGAAGGCACCAGGCGCCTGCAGGCCGGCGCAATCCAGAAGGCGCCCGCCGGCGAACGCGTGCGCGCCTTCCGCGGCACCGGCAACCGCAAGTACCTCACCGGCATCAACGTCAAGGGCCGGCGCGTGCTGGTACTGCTCGACCGCTCCGCCAGCATGATGGACGAGGACCTGGTCAACATCATCAAGCTGCGCAATCAGCCCGCGGCCGCGCGGCGCGCCGCGCCGAAGTGGCGCCAGACGCTGGACATCGCCGACTGGCTGTCGACGCAGATGCCCGCGGGCAGCCAGTTCCAGATGTATGCCTTCAACACCGAGGCGCATTCGCTGCTGGCCGACAGCGACGGCAAGTGGCAGGACGCGGCCGACCCGAAACGGCTGGCCGAGGCCATCGACCACCTGCGCGGCCTGACACCCGAAGGTGGCACCAGCCTGCTGAATGCCTATGCGGCGATCCGCTCGCTGTCGCCGCTGCCCGACCAGGTGGTGCTGGTCACCGATGGCCTGCCCACCCAGGGCAAGGACCGCCCCACGCGCCGCTTCGTGAACGTGGCGCAGCGCTCGCGGCTGTTCGAGGAGGCGCAGAAGAGCCTGCCGGGCAATGTGCCGGTGGACGTGATCCTGCTGCCCATGCAGGGCGACCTGCCGGCGCCGCACATGTTCTGGACGCTGGCGCGTGCAACCGGTGGCAACTTCATGATGCCGGCGGCGGACTGGCCATGAAACACCCGTCACGAGGCACGTGAAGCGATGTGTCCGCCATGAAACTGAAGCGCCGCGAGACCGAGATCTTCAGCCTCTCGTTCATGGACTGCATCTGCTGCGGCTTCGGCGCCATCATCCTGCTGCTGGTGCTCACCGAGGTGGACCAGCCGGTGGTCATCGAGCGCGCACGCGACTCCATGAACGGCCAGTTGCTGCGGCTGCAGCAGGAACTGTTCGTGATCCGCGGCGACACCGACCAGCTCAACCGCGAGCTGCAGGGACGCGTGAACCAGTTGCGCGCCGAACGCGCGCGACTGGCTCGGGCGCAGGGCGATCTCACCGACGCGAAGGGCGAGTTCGCCGCCAGCCGCAGCGACGCGGCCGTGGCCAACATCGTCGAGAACCAGCTCGTGTCCGCCTATCAGGAGCTCAGCGCCGAGATGGAGCGGCTGCTGCGCCAGCCGGTCAGGCGTGCGCCGGTGGCGGCAGTGGGCGGCATTCCCGTGGACAGCGAATACGTGGTGTTCGTCATCGACACCTCCAACAGCATGGTGAGCATGCACTGGGACGCTGCGCTCGACATCATGCGCGAGACGCTGGACATCTATCCGCAGGTGAAGGGCCTGCAGGTGATGAATGACCAGGGCCGCTACATGTTCGAGGGTACCGCGGGGCGCTGGCTCACCGATGGGCAGCAGACGCGCGACCGCATCAGGAACAACCTGCCCAACTGGCATCCCTACAGTGAATCGAACCCGGTGCCGGGCATCGAGCAGGCGCTGCGGCAGCACCGCGTCGCCGGCCAGAAGATGAGCATCTACGTCATCGGCGATGAATTCGCGGGCGAGTCCATCCAGGCGGCCATCGATTCCATCGGCCGGCTCAACGCGGCCGACGGCAAGCGGCCCCGTGCCCGCATCCACGCCATCGGCTTTCCGGAAGGGCCCGGCATGCCGGCGTTCACCAACATCCGCTTCGCGGCGCTGATGCGCAGCGTGGCCTCCCGCAACGACGGCACCTTCGTCGGACTGACCAACGAAAAGCCCTGCCGGAATTTCGTCGAAGTGCTGGGTGCGCGACAATGCATCCGATGAAGGTCCTTCTTCTGATGGTCCCCGTGTGGCTGCTTGCAGCCTGCAGCAGCGTGCGCGTCGCGCCGCCCGGCGGCCTGCCCAGGGCGCTGGTGCAGCCGATGAAGGCACATGTTGGGCTGGTGCTCGACGACGAGCTGCGGCATTTCAAACACGAGGAAACCCGTGCCTCCGCCGACTGGTCGGTGGACCTCGGTCCCGGCCACGAGCAGTTGCTGAAGGCCGTGTTCGCGGCCTCGTTCACCGACCTGCAGGTGCTCCGCAATGTCGAGGAGGCGCGCGCCGCCACCGGTCTGCAGGGAATCTTCATCCCGCATATCGAGCAGTATTCCTTCGCCAGCGCGCGCGAGACGGGCGGTACCTACTGGGCCGTGACCATCCGCTACCGCATTGCCGTCACCACGCCGCAGGGCGAAGCCGCCGACACGCTCACGCTCACCGGTTACGGCAGCGCCGGCGACACCGGCCGGGCGGCCCCGTCGCTGGTCAATGCCACCCGCGCGGCCATGCGCGATGCTGCCGCCAAGCTGCTGGTGCAGATGCCGCGCCAGCCCGTGGCGCAGAAGCTGATTGCCGGCGAAACGCTGCGTGCCGGCGAAGCCGCGGCGCGGGTGGACCCCATCCAGACCGTGCCCATCGAGCCGGAGCCCGCGCCCGAACTCACGCCGGAGTCCAGGCCGGAGTCCAGGGGCTGAGCGCTACTTGGCGTCCTTCGCCGGTTCCTTTTCCTTCGGCCGCTTGATGAACACCCGCTCGCGGAAATCCACGTCGGTGGTCGCAACCGGCACGCCGTTCTGCATGCCCGGCCGCCACAGCGCGCGCTTTACCGCGGCGATCACGGCCTTTTCGGCGCCTTCGCGCTCGGGCGCCGGATTCACCACGATGGCATCGCGCACCTCGCCCGAAGGCTGCACGGCCAGCCGCAACTGCACCTCCTGCTCTTCGTGCGTATCGGCGTCATGGCCGTGGCGCGAGACGGCCATGGCCGGTGGCCGATACACCAGCAGCTGCGGGGGACCGAGCTGCCGGCCGGCGTCGCTGCCCAGCGCCTGCCAGGCATCGCGATAGCTGGCCAGCGCGCGCGGCGCCTGGCCTGCGATCAGGTACCAGTCGCCGAGGTCCACCAGCACCTGACCGCGCAGCGCGGGCCGCGCCTTGGGGTCGGCATTGATCCGGTCCAGAGCGTTGCGCAGCGCGCGCTCGCCTTCCGAGGAGGGTGAATTCACCACGCGCGGCAGCATCCCGGGGGCAAGCTGATCCTGCAGCAGCGATGCCGACTGCGCCGATTCCTCGGTCTCGCCGTAGATGTAGGCGAGCCGGTAAGTGCGCGCGATGCCGCGCAGCCCGGGCACCGCAGCCAGGTTCCGCTCGCCCAGCTTCGAGTCGGCGAGCTGCACTGCGCGCGCATGCAGCACCCGCGCCGAACTGAACTGTCCCGCCGCCTCCTGCCACTGCGCATAGTCGTCGAGCGGGCCCAGCAGCCTGAGGTCGTCCTTGCCGTAGGCCGTTTCCGCCACGGTGAATGCATACTGCTGGTCTCGGCCCGCATCGGCGAGTTGTCCAGCGCTGGTGTGACAGGCCACGAGTTGCTTCAGCAGCGGCAACTGCGATGCGGTGTACAGTCCCTCGCGGTTGCGCAGAATTTCCACCGCGCGCCGGAACGGCACGATGGCTTCGGCATCGCGCCCCAGCGCGCGCAGCGCCGCGCCCATGCCCTGCAGCGGCCGGACCAGCCGTTCATCGGTGGCGTTGCCCGCCAGATCGAGCACCGTCAGCGCCTCGCTGTAACTGTCGAGCGCTTCGCCGAACCTGCGCAGGCGGTAGTAGGCGGTGCCCAGGTTGGTCAGCGGATTGGCCAGTTCCAGCGCATCCTTGCCGAACTGATTGCGCGTGAGCTCGACCACGCGCGTGGCTGCGGGCAGTGCCGCGGTGAATTCCCCGGCGTCGAAGCTGCGCCGGAATTCCTGGTAGGCGGCGATGCGCTCATCGGGCGGTGCCTCCGCGCACCACGCCGCCGCTGGCAGCAGCAGGAGCGCGATGGCGGCGGAGCGGATCATGCGGCTTAGATTACCGCGCCCGCCGCGGCGTTGCCGCTTACAATCCCGGCCCAATGCCAGCCGAAGCCCCCATAGCGCAACGCGTCGCCCTGGTTGCCGGCGGTACCGGCCTAACCGGCGGCGCGCTGCTGAAGCTGCTGCTCGCCGGCAGCGACTACGCGCGCATCCACGCCGTGACGCGACGGCCCGTGCCGCTCGATCATCTGCGTCTGGCCAATCGCATACTGCCGCTGGAGCAGATGCAGGCGAAGCTCACCGGCATCCGCATCACCGACGCCTTCTGCTGCCTGGGTGCCCCGCAGGCGCGTGCCGGCACGCTGGCGCAGCTGCGGCCCGTGGATCTCGACCTCACGCTGGCCTTTGCGCGCACCGCGCTGGGTCTGGGCGCCACACGCCTGGTGTTCATTTCCGCTGCCGGCGCCGACCGCAAGTCCCCGAACGACTTCCTGCGTACGAAGGGCGAGATGGAAGCCGCGCTCAAGGAACTCAAATGCCCGGCGATCGACGTGATCGCGCCGGGTGTGCTCACCGGAATACGCGAACAGATGAGCGGCGCCGACTGGCTGGGCATGCTGCGGCCCATGCTCAATCCGCTGCTGACCGGATCGATGGCCGCGCATCGCGCGCTGGCCCCCGCCGACGTGGCCGCGGCCATGCTGGGTGCCGCTCGCACCCAACGTGGCGGAGTTCACGTCTATGCCGGAAACAGCCTGCGGGAGCTGGCCACGTCGGCATCGCGCCAGCGCTGAGCAGGGCATTTGGTGACGTAGCGCACACCGGCCGGTCGCCCTGCCATTGTCAAATGTGGCCCTCACTTCAGGACCGGGACTGGACTCCGAACGGCAATGCGCAGAGCTTCTATTGCGCTGTTCAGCGGCATTGGACGCCGCGTGGCGCTTGCCGTTGCGCTGAGCGGCCTCGCGGTCGTGCTCGCGGGCCTGCTGCTGCAGGCGGGCAAGCAGCAGCGCCAGTACCGCCAGATGCACCAGGTGCAGATGCGCCAGGCGGTGAACCTGGCGGCGCTGTCCGTCAGAAGCCGGCTCTCTGCCGCCGACACCGCGCTGCAGGCCATCCTCGAAAGCAATCCCGAAGCGGACATCGCGCCGGCCACCCGCGCGCGCATCCTGCAGTCGGGGTATTTCAGTTGGCATGCGGTGATGCCGCTGCCTGCGTCGGGACTGGTCAGCACCGGTCCGGTGCGCATCGTGCTCAATGGTCCCCAGCTCCAGGCCCTGAATGCCGGCCAGCCCGTGCTGCAGGGCGGGCCGGTGCCGGGAAGTGGATCGGGACTCTTCATGCTGCGCAAGATGGGTGTGCGCAGCCCGCGTCTGGTGGTGGCGCAGGTGTCCAGCGAATGGCTGTGGCGCCCGCTGCGCGAGCTGCATCTGGACATGTCGCTGCTCGCGCTCGATGAATCCGGCGCGGCATATTTCAGCACCCTCGAACACACCAGCGATCTTGCGCGCTGGATGGCGCAACGCTTTGCTGCGCTGCAGCCGGATTCGCACGGACAATACCCCAGCGCCGATCTTGCGTGGAACGCACAGGGCGGCGCATGGGTGGGTGCGATGTCCGCGCTGGAACTGCCGACGCCGTCGGCCAGCGTGCGCGTCGGCATCGTCACCGGCAGCGCCGACCGTCCCTGGAGCGTGGCATTCGCATCGGCGCTGCGCACGCAGAGCGCGCTGCTGGTTGGCGTGCTGCTGCTGGCCGCGCTGGCCGGTGAGCTCGCCGGCCGTCTGTACGTGCCGGCTATCCGCCAGCTGCGGCGCGCGGTGTCGAACCTGCCGCACCGGATCACTCAGCTTTCGCCGCCCGGCCGGCTGTGCACGGAGTTGTCGCAGGTATTCGATGCCTTCAACCGCAGCGCGCAGGTGATCGGCACGCAGCGTGATTCGCAGCGCGCGCTCGAGGAGATCGATGGTCTGCTGCTGATGGGCGGCGACTACGAGAGCGTGCTCGACCAGGTGCTGATGCGGGTCCGCGAGGCCACCGGTGCCCACAATGTGGGGTTGACGCTGGTGGATCCGGCGATGTCCGGCCACGGCCGGCTGTTCGCCGTGGATGCCGAAGGCGGCTGCCCGGTGAACCGCGTGGTACTGGACGAGGAGATGATGCACGCGCTGCGCGCATCCGCCGGCGGGCTCACCATCGTGCGCTGCGAGGAAGGCCGCCACAGCTTCCTGATGCCGATGCAGCAGGGCGGTTCGGAATTCTTCTGGGTCTGGCCGGTGCTGGTGAACCAGGAGCTGTCGGCGGTGCTGGTCGTGGGCTATCCGGAGGCGCCGCCGCAGAGCGCGCGCGTCGCCGCCTGCGGCACGCAGTGCGCGCAGCGGCTGGGCATCGCGCTGTCGAGCACGGCGCGCACCGACAAGCTGTACCGCCAGGCGCATTTCGATCCGCTGACGCAGCTTCCCAACCGCCTGCTGTTCCGCGACCGGCTGGCGCAGGAACTGGCCGCCATCACGCAGTCGCCTTCGCGCGGCGCACTGCTGTACATCGACCTAGATCATTTCAAGAAGGTCAACGACTCGATGGGCCACGCGGCGGGCGATCAGTTGCTGTCCATCGTGGCCCAGCGGCTGCGTTCCTGCGTGAAGGAGGGCGACACCGTTGCGCGCCTGGGTGGCGATGAATTCACCGTGATCCTGCGCCATGTGGCCGATGCCGCGGCCGCGTCCGCGGTGGCGGAGCGCATCATCCAGTCCATGCACATGCCCGTGCGCCTGGGCGGGCGCGATCACCTGGTCCGCGCCAGCATCGGCGTGACGCTGTTCCCCGACGATGGCGTGCAGCTCGATGATCTGCTGCGCAACGCCGATCTGGCCATGTACCGCGCCAAGGACATGGGCCGCGGCACGGCGGTGTTCTACAGCCCGCAGATGGCCTCGCGCGGCGGGCGCGTGGCCGACAGTGGTTTGTACCGCGCGCTGAAGCGACGCGAGTTCTCGCTGTACTTCCAGCCCCAGTACAGCGTACGCGACGGGTCGCTGCGTGGCGTCGAAGCGCTGCTGCGCTGGCAGCGCCCGCGCGACGGCGTCGTGACCTCCGCCGAGTTCATTCCCGCCGCGGAGGAATCGGGCCTGATCGTCGATCTGGGCGGCTGGGTGCTCGATTCGGCCTGTGCGCAACTGGCGCAGTGGCGCGAGCTGGGCGTGAGCCTGCCCACGCTGGCCGTGAACCTGTCGGTGCAGCAGCTTCGCGATCCGGGCATGGTCCCCGAGGTGCGCCGCGTGCTGGACCGCTACCGCATCCCGCCTGCGCAGCTCGTCTTCGAACTGAACGAGGCCGCGCTCACCGACACCGACAGCCAGACCTGCATCGAGGAACTGTCGGCGCTGGGCGTGGCGCTGACGCTGGATGACTTCGGCACTGGCAGCACCGCGCTGGCCAACCTGCGCCGCTACCCGGTGACGTCGGTGAAGATCGACCGCAGTTTCGTCGAGGAACTGGGCGACAACGCCTCGGCCGCGGCGCTGGCCAGCACCATCATCGTGATGGCCCATTCGCTCGAGAAGCAGGTGGTGGCCGAGGGCGTGGAGACCATCGAACAACTCGATTTCCTGCGCGAGCGGGGCTGCGACGTGGCGCAGGGCTACTTCCTGGCGCGGCCGCTGCCGGCCGCAGCGATGACGGAACTTCTGCTGGGTCGCAGTCCCGACATTGCGCAGGAACAATCAGCCATCGCCTGATACCGGCGCCGCCGGCCCTTATGTCACCGTTCGCGCCATGCACCTCGCATGACGCAAAGCTGCGACAGCGAGATGACATATGACTTTGACTTTTCAGTTGACGCGAAGTCGCGTCCCACAGACACTTTGAAAGTGACCAAGGCAAACCCGTCGAAAGGCGGGGACGCAAAGCCACCGATCTACAGGAGATGATTGCATCTCCCAGGAACGCGGAGCCGCCCCCGGAAGAAGGAACTTCCCTGGAGTTTCACGAGATGAGCGCTGATCATGCAACGCGACTGAACACTGAGCCCGCCGATACGGCACAGATGTTCGTCATCAACCTTTGCGCCTCCACTTCGCCGATGGCGCTGTCGCATCCGAACACGCCGGAACTCAAGCGTTTCACCTTCTTCGTCAGCCGCCAGCGCGAGGAGGGCCGCGAACGCTTCCGGCTGCACATGGGCTACTTCGCGACGCAGGAACAGGCCGAAGCGCTGCTGGCTGCGGTGCGCGATGTATATCCGGCCGCATGGGCGGGGCCTGCGCCGACCACCGGCGTACCGCGTCGGGCACGCACGTCGATTGCGCCCACGGTGACGGTCACGCGTACCGCCGCCCAGCCCGCTGCACCGCCGGTGGCGGTCGCGCCGACCGTCGCCACAGTCGCGCCGCCGGTCGCCACGGTCGCACCGGCTGCCGTTGCAGCGCCGCCGACGCTGGACTCCATGTCGAATGTGCGCGATGTGCTCGCGCAGCTCAGCGAAGACAGTCCACAGGACTTGAGCGCCTCGCAGACGCTGCGCGTGCTCGAAGTGGCGCCCGAACCCGCCGTTGCCCCGAAGGTGGTCGCGCCGAAGGCGCCACCGGCGATGGAAATTCCGCGCGCCGCACCTGCTGCCGCGATGCCGCCTGCTGCCGCGGTGCTGCCTGCTGCGCCGGCGCCTGCCGCTGCCGTACCCGTTGCCAAACCCCGCGCGCCGCTGAAGGCGCGTCCGCCCGCGCCCGCAAAGGATGGCGACGAGAACCAGGTTCGCATCGTCACGCCCGAAGACACGCAGACGCTGACCGACATCCGGCTGGACGCGCAGAACAACGCGCCGCCCTGCTTCGCTGTGCAGCTCGTGTGGGCGGTGGCGCCCATCGATGTCTCGTCGCTGCCGCACCTGGCGATCTTCGACGCCTATACGTTGTACAACGTCGAAGGCAGCCGCCAGGGCCGCAAGTGGTTCGGCCTGCGGCTGGGCTTCTTCAGCGATCCGAATTCGGCCACGCAGGTGGCGCACTACGTGCGCGCGGATTATCCCGCGGTGGCCGTGGTGCCCGTGGCGACGCGCGAACGCGATCATGCGAAGGACGGCGGCAGTCCTGCGCAGCGCGCGCCCGAGGTCGCGCCGCCGATGCGGCCCGAGAATACGCTGTCGATCGAGCAGGAAGGCCTGGACGGTTTCGAACTGCTGCAGGATGACGCACCGCGCGCCGCGAAGCGCGATGTCGAAGACATCGCTCCGCGGACCGCGACACCGGCTGCATCTGCGGCAGCGTCGATGACGGCGCGCCAGAAGATCGCCGCGGCTGCTGCCGGCAGGCCACTGGTGAAGCCGGCAGCACCGGCGGCCGGCGCTGCCGGCGCCACGGCGGTGAAGGAATCCGGCAAGCCCGCAGGCAAGCGCGTCATGGTGCGCAAGCGGCCGCAGGCTGCAGGTTCAGGGCGCGCCGCGCCGGGCGCGCCGAATCCCCTCGAGTCGACGCTCGAGATCCTGGGCGCCTCGACGCTGACGCTGGATGAGAGCCGGGAGATCGTCAACGACTCGGCCATCCGCAAGCCCATCGAGAAGAAGTCGGCCTCGCGCTTCTCGAAGCTGCTCAACCGCCTGTCGGGCGGGTGAGTAATGACTCACCGCCTGCGCGGTGAGGCATTGCCCGCTATTTTCCGAACAGCTTGTCGAGTTCCGCGCGCGCGGCATCTGCCGCCGCGCTGGTGCCGCCTTTCCAGGCGCCGCGCACGGGCAGGTAGTGGTCGCAGAAATTGGCGCGATCCTTCGCGCGCACTTCCTCGATGTCGGGCACGTCGCACTGCGCGGGCAGGCGCGGCACATGGTGGCTGCACAGCTTGCAGACATGCAGGTCGGCGCCGCAGGCTTTGCAGCGTTCCTGCCGGCCGAAGGGCAGCGCCAGCGCTGCCAGCGAGGCGCCGCACTTCCAGCACTGGATGTCATGCGCCACGGGTACGCTCCAGGAAGCGCGTGAGCTCTACGCCGGTGCGCGAGCCGCGCTGTGCGGCGATCCGCAGCGGCGGACCGGCGGCCACGATTCGTCCGCCTGCGGGACCGGCCTCGGGCCCCAGATCGATCACCCAGTCGGCCTGCGCGATCACATCGAGGTTGTGTTCCACCACCAGCACCGTGTTGCCCGCGTCGGCCAGACGATGCAGCACCGCAATCAATCTTTCAACATCGGCCATGTGCAGGCCCACGGTGGGCTCGTCGAGGATGTAGAGGCTGCCGCGATGTGCGGGCTCGGCGTCGGGCCTGATGCGCGCGAGTTCGGTGACCAGCTTGATGCGCTGTGCCTCGCCGCCCGACAGCGTGGGGCTCTGCTGCCCAAGCGTGAGGTAACCCAGTCCCACTTCCTGCAGCAGCGCGAGGCCATGGTGCACGGAAGGGTTGCTGCGGAAGAATTCCTCGGCTTCGTCGACGCTCATGGCCAGCACATCGCCGATGCTCTTCTCGCGCCAGCGCACCGCCAGCGTCTCGGGATCGAAGCGTGCGCCGCGGCAGGCATCGCAGAGCACCTTCACGTCGGGCAGGAAGTTCATTTCCACCGTGCGCAGGCCCTGGCCCTCGCAGGCCGGGCAGCGTCCGCCCGCGGTATTGAACGAGAAGCGGCTTGCGGTCCAGCCGCGCATGCCCGCCTCGGTGGTGCCGGCATAGATGCGGCGAATGGCATCCCAGAAACCCACGTAGGTGGCGGGGCAGGAGCGGGGGGTCTTGCCGATTGGCGACTGGTCGACCTCGAGCACGCGCTCGATGTGCTCCGCGCCGCGGATGGCCTTGCAGTGAAGCAGCTTGTGCCGGCCCCGATCGCGTGCGGTCAGCGCCGCGAGCTCGGGGCGCAGGATGTCCAGCGCCAGCGTCGACTTGCCCGAGCCGGACACGCCAGTCAGCGCGATCAGCCGGCCCACAGGCAGATCGACGTCTAGCCCCGCGAGATTGTGCAGCCGTGCGCCTTCGATGCGCAGCATGGGCGTGGCCTTCGCGCCGCGCGTGATCACCGGGCGCCGCGGCGTGGATTCATGCTGCAGCGGCTCGCGCAGGTAGCGGCCGGTCAGCGACTGCCTGCTTGCCATCAGTTCCTTCACCGTGCCGCTGGCCACGATGTGGCCGCCGCGCGAACCTGCGCCGGGGCCCAGGTCGAGCACATGGTCGGCGCGGCGGATGGTTTCCTCGTCGTGCTCCACCACCACCAGCGTGTTGCGGCCCTGCGCGAGCTGCCCCAAGGCATCCAGCAGCATGCGGTTGTCGCGTGGATGCAGTCCGATGGTGGGTTCGTCGAGCACATAGCACACGCCGCGCAGGTTTGAACCGAGCTGCGCCGCCAGTCGCAGGCGCTGGGTCTCGCCGCCCGAGAGCGTGGGTGCAGCACGATCCAGCGACAGGTAGGTGAGTCCCACGCGCTGCAGGAATCCCAGCCGGCCGCGGATTTCGCTGAGCAGGTCGGTGGCGATGGCGCGCTCGCGCTCGGACAACTTCAACCTGCCGAACCACTGCGTGAGTTCGTCCACCGACATCCCGCCGAGTTCCGAGATCGACAGGTCGCGGAACTTGACCGCCAGCGCCAGGGGATTGAGGCGATGGCCTGCGCAGGACTCGCACACCTGTTGTCCCTGTGCAGCCTCGAGCCAGGACTCCTCCTCGCCAGTCTGCTCCGCATCGAATTCATCCATGGCGAGCCCGGTGCCGAAGCAGCTCTCGCACCAGCCGCGCGCGCTGTTGTACGAGAACAGCCGCGGATCGAGCTCGGCATAGCCCTTGCCGCAGGCAGGGCAGGCACGACGGGATGAAAGAATCTGCAGTTCATCGCGCGCCGCCGACTGCAGCATGAGCTGGCCCTTGCCCAGGTCGAGCGCCGCGGCCACGAGCTGTCGCAACGCGGGTTCGGTGGTGGCCGATACCTTCACCGTGCCCACCGGCAGTTCGATGTCATGCGCCTTGTAGCGTGCAAGCTTCGGCCACGGCGCGGTGGGCAGCAGCTTGCCGTCCACGCGCAGGTGCCTGTGGCCCTTCGCTGCGGCCCAGCGCGCCAGTTCGTTGTAGTAGCCCTTGCGCGCCGAAACCAGTGGCGCGAGCACGGTGACCTCGCGGCCGCGATGTTCCTTCACGATGCGCGCGAGGATCTGCTCCTGCGTCAGCGGCTCGATCGGCACTTCGCAGTCGGGGCAATGCTGCACACCAAGCTGCACATACAGCAGGCGCAGGAAGGGATGGATTTCCGTGAGCGTGGCCACGGTGCTCTTGCGCCCGCCGCGGCTGGTGCGCTGCTCGATGGCCACCGTGGGCGGAATGCCCGACACCGCATCGGCATCGGCGCGCTGCGAAGGCTGCACGAACTGCCGCGCGTAGGCGTTCAGCGATTCCAGGTACCGCCGCTGGCCCTCGCCGAAGATGATGTCGAAGGCCAGCGTCGACTTGCCCGAACCCGAAACGCCGGTGACCACCGTCAGCGCATTGTGCGGAATGCGTGCGTCGATGTTCTTCAGGTTGTGCTCGCGCGCGCCACGCACCTCGATGACGGCTGGTGGCGCCACGCGCCGCGGTGGCTGGCGCGGCGCGCGATCCGCGATGGAGTCCAGGTCCGCGGCATAGGCGGCCAGCGCCTCGCCGGTATGCCCCAGCTTCGCGGACTTGAATCGCGCCGGGGTGCCCGTCGCCACGATGCGTCCGCCGGCGTCGCCGCCCTCCGGGCCCATCTCGATCAGCCAGTCGGCGGCACCGATCACATCGAGGTTGTGCTCGATGATGAGCAGCGAATGGCCGCGCGCCAGCAGCTTGCGCAGCGCGCGCATCAACAGCGCAATGTCCTGGTAGTGCAGGCCCGTGGTGGGTTCGTCGAAGATCAGCAGTTGCTGGCCGGCGGTGTCCGTGTCCGCGAGATATCCCGCCAGCTTCAGGCGCTGCGCCTCACCGCCAGACAGCGTGGGTACTGGCTGGCCCAGCCGCAAATAGCCCAGGCCCACGTCGGCCAGCGGCTGCAGCCGCTGCAATACATCGGCATGCTGTGCGAAATAGCCCACGGCCTCGCCCACGGTGAGGTCGAGCACCTCGGCGATGTTCAGTCGCCGGCCATGCGCGCCCTCGATCTTCAGTTCCAGCACTTCATCGCGGAACCTGCGGCCAGTGCATGCCGGGCAGCGCAGGTACACATCGGCCAGCAGCTGCATCTCCACGTGCTCGAAGCCATTGCCGCCGCAGGTGGGGCAGCGGCCGGTGCCCGAATTGAAGCTGAAGGTGCCCGGCGTGTACTTGCGCTCGATGGCATCGGGCAGCTTCGCGAACTGCGCGCGGATGGGGTCGAAGGCGCCGACGAAGCTGGCGGGGTTCGAGCGCGTGGTGCGGCCGATGGGGGATTGATCCACCAGCACCACGCCCGAGAGATTGTTGGCGCCATCGAGCTTGCGGAAGGTCCCGGCCAGTTCGGCGGGTTTGCCGAAATGCCGCTGCAGCGCCGGGTACAGCAGTTCGGTGACCAGCGTGCTCTTGCCCGAGCCCGACACGCCGGCGACGCAGACCAGGTGGCCCAGCGGCAGCTCCAGCGTCTGCGACTGCACATTGTGCAGGCTGGCCTCGTGCAGCGTCAGTTTGCGGTTGGCCGGAATGGCGATGGCATCGGCCGCGCCCGCGGCCTCGATGCGGCGACGGCCGGCAAGATAGTCGCCCGTCAGCGAGTTCTTCGCGCGCAGGATCTGCGCGGGCGAACCATTGAACACCAGCGCGCCGCCGTGTTCGCCGGCGCCCGGGCCCATGTCGAGCAGCCGGTCGGCCTCGAGCATGATCTGCGGATCGTGCTCCACCACCACCAGCGTGTTGCCGGCATCGCGCAGCCTTCGCATCACGCCGATCACGCGGCCCATGTCGCGCGGATGCAGGCCGATGGACGGCTCGTCGAGCACGAACAGCGCATGCACCAGCGACGTGCCCAGCGCGGTGGTGAGGTTGATGCGTTGCACTTCGCCGCCCGAGAGGGTGCGCGACTGTCTGTCGAGCGTGAGGTAGTCGAGGCCCACTTCACCCAGATAGCCCAGTCGCGTGCGGATCTCGCCCAGCAGTTCGCTGTCGGCCTCGCCCAGCGGTGGCGGCAGCGTCAGTTCATTGAAGAAGGCACGGCACTTGGCCACCGGCAGCAGCATCAGCTCGTGCATGTTGTACGGGCCCAGGCGCCACAGCAGCGACTCGGGCTTCAGCCGCGCGCCATGGCAGGCCGGGCATTCGGTGTAGCTGCGGTAGCGCGACAGCAGCACGCGCACGTGCATCTTGTAGGCCTTGCTTTCGAGCCACGAGAAGTAGCCCTTCACGCCGTACCAGTGCCTGCGGCCCTTGCGTCCGTCGCCGTCGATCACCCACTGGCGCTGCGCGTCGGTCAGCTCTTCCCAGGGCACATCCAGTGGAATCCTCGCGCCCGGCGCCTCGCGCTCCATGTCGTCCTGGCTCTGCTTGCCGGTGGCCGTCTGCCAGGGTTTGATGGCACCGCCGCCCAGCGACTTGCCGTGATCGGGAATCACCAGGTCGTAGTCCACGCCGATGACGCGTCCGAAACCCTTGCAGGTCTCGCAGGCGCCCAGCGCCGAATTGAACGAGAAATGGCTGGGCAGGGGATCCTGATAGGCGA
This sequence comes from Steroidobacteraceae bacterium, assembly GCA_046347045.1. GTDB lineage: Bacteria > Pseudomonadota > Gammaproteobacteria > Steroidobacterales > Steroidobacteraceae > ZC4RG30. The sequence continues at coordinate 69,807 of JAXMGX010000007.1, read as the reverse complement.
TGTCGCAGTCGGCGCAATGCAGCGCCGAGGAATAGCGCCAGCTGTGCGACACTTCGCCGGCGTCGTCCAGCGCATGCACCAGCAGGCGGCCGCGTCCGCCGCGCAATGCCGCTTCCACCGCCTCGTTCAGCCGGGCGGAATCCGCGCCCTGGATGCGCATGCGGTCCTGGACTACGGTGAGGAATCCCTCGCGCACGGCGCTGCCTTCCAGCAGGCGCACGTAGCCCTGCGCCTTCAGCATCCGGCGCAGTTCCTTCTCCGGCAGGTTCTTCGGCCGTTCCACTTCGAAGCAGATCAGCATGCGCGGATCGCCCTGCGCCGCATGTGCACGCAGCGATTCCACGATGGAGGCGGGCGTGTCACGGCGCACCGGCTTGCCGCAGCCGCGGCAATGCAGCGTGGCCGCGCGCGCGTACAGCAGCTTCAGGTGATCGTTGATCTCTGTCATCGTGCCAACCGTGGAGCGCGAGGTGCGCACCGGGTTGGTCTGGTCGATGGCGATGGCCGGCGGAATGCCCTCTATGCGGTCCACCTGCGGGCGGTCCATGCGGTCGAGGAACTGCCGCGCATAGGGCGAGAAAGTCTCGATGTAGCGGCGTTGACCCTCGGCATACAGCGTGTCGAAGGCCAGCGAGGACTTGCCGGAACCGGACACGCCGGTGATGACAATCAGTTCGCCCAGCGGCAGGTCGATGGAGAGATTGCGAAGGTTGTTCTGGCGCGCACCGGTGATGCGGATGCAGGCGTGCTCGTGCGTGGGCATGGGAGGATCTTATCAGCGCTCGAAACGCACTCCTGCCACATAGCGGCGTCCCAGCACATCGAACAGCCCCTCATTGGTGGGGATGGAACCGCCGAACCCCCAGTCGCCCGAGCGCGGCGGTGGGGAATCGAACAGGTTCTGGATGTTCAGGTACCAGGTGATGCCGGAGCTGTTGCGCGGCGTCACGGCCAGCCGCAACGTGGTGTAAGTGGCATCCCGCACATGGCGCTGCGCCAGATCCGCGGCACCGAAGGTCGTGTCATACGCACCGCTGCTCACATAGCGCTGCTGCACGCCGACGTTCAGCGGACCGCGCTCGTACGCCAGCGACAGCGTGGCCTGCAGCCGCGGCGCACCGCCGAAGAGGCCGGTCTGTCCGGTGCGGTCGGTGCGGTTGCCGGCGGCATCCGTAGTGGAGCTTTCCAGCGTGCGCGTGACGAAGGCGCGCACCGCCAGCGACTCGCCGCCACCGAGCCAGTTCAATGGCGTGCGCCAGCCCAGCTCCAGGTCGATGCCGCGGGAACGCGCGCCGGCGATGTTCAGTACGCGGTTGTGCACCCGGGTGATCAACCCCGCGTCGCTGCGCTCGATCAGATCGCACATGGACTGATCACCTGTGGCGCAGCGGTTGATGATGGTCTGCGTGCCGGACAGCGCGATCACGTCCCTGATGCGGATGTCGTAGTAGTCGGCCGTGGCCGACAATCCGGGCCACGCGGCGGGCCGGATGACCAGCCCCGCGGTGCGCGTGTCCGACAGCTCAGGCTCGACTTCGGGATTGCCCTCGCGCTGCGAGATCACGGCATACGAGGGCCTGCCGGGCAACACGCTGTCGACGATGGTGGTGCCGGATGTGGACAGGTCGAACCGTTCGGCGAGATTGCCGGCGCGAACGTCGCGCGAGCGCGTGGCCCTCAGGCCCAGCGATTCCACCGGCTGCCATTCGATGCCCAGCTTCCACGCCAGCACCGTGCCGCTGCCGCTGTAGCGCGCCTGACGCACCGCGCCGTGCAGGTCCACGCGCCGCGCGAAAGCAGCGTCGCGCAGCAGCGGCACCAGCGCCTCGCCGAAGATCTCGCGCACCGAATACCGACCCCCGATATCGACGTTCACCGTGCGCTCGAAGATGTTGGCGATGCCCGAGTAGGCCGAAGGCAGGCCGCGATAGCCCGCGCTCGCCGCGGGTTCCACATGCAGCGCCTCCAGCGACTGCGGCAGCCGCCCCGACCGGCTGTCTGCGGACTCCAGCCGCCACGACACGCCCGCCGCCAGGCTGGCGGGGCCGGCCGGCAGCAGCGGCGCATCGCCATGCAGTGTGGCTTCCGCAACCTGTTCGCGCACATCCTGGTACTGCACGGCATTGCCTTCGGTGATCCATGCGCGCGCGGCATCGGATACCGAGCCCGGGCCGAAGAGATTCACCGGCACGCAGCCGTCATCCGGATGGCTGAGCGTGGAGCGGCACACCGTGCGACCCGTGACCGGATCGATCACTGCATCGATGCCGCGGTACACGCGGTCGATGCGCAGCGTATCTTCATAGAGCATGCGCGTGCGGTCGCGGCCGATCTGGTAATAGCCATCGATCGACCAGCCCGGTTGCTGCCAGGTGCCGCCCACCGTGGCCGACAGCAGGTTTCCCGACAAGGTCGCATGCGCGCGACCCAGGTCGCCGGCGCCCACGCGGCCGAGGCGGAACGAGGCGACCTGTGCGGCGTCCATGCGCGCGCCGATGCCGGCGGGCAGGAAGGCGTTGTCGCGATAGATCGTCGCCTCCCAGGGGCCCCAGAGGCTGGGCGGATCCTTGTCAAAGGCATTGCGCGTGCCGCCGGCGATGAGCTGTGTGAACAGCGACAGGCTGTCGGTGGGCCGCGTGCTCAGTCTTGCGAATGAAGCGACACGCCGCTGGTCCGGCAGGATCCAGATCAGATCCGCCGCCGGATCGACGCCGCTGCCGCCGGACTGCGTCACCGAAGTGCGGTACTGGCCGGCGATGAATGGCGCCGGCGCGCCGCCCGCCAGGAACTGCGTGCCCGCCAGTGGTCCGGAGGTGATCAGGCCGCCGTAGGTGTAGCCCGTCGCGTGCACATTGCCGGCCAGCACTTCGCGCGGAGTACCCGCCGGATTCGCGATCGATGCGGTGCCGTTGAACCAGTCGCGGCTGTCATAGCCGCGGATGCCGTCGACGCGCGAATATTCGGCCGACAGCAGCAGGCTGGAGCGTTCGCCCAGCGCCACGCCCCAGGCCGCGCCGGCGTCAACACTGCCGTTGTCGCCGCGGGCGCTGAGGCCGGCCTGCGCATGTCCGCGCAGGCCACGGAAATCCGCATCGAGCATCATGTTCACCACGCCGCTCACCGCATCCGAGCCATAGGCCGCGGACGCGCCACCGGTGACCACCTCCACCCGCCGCACCACATTGCGCGGCAGCAGCGCCACGTCAACCGTGCCGCTGCGCGAGGAGGGCACCACGCGCCGTCCGTCGAGCAGCGCCAGCGTGCGCACCGAACCGATGCCGCGCAGGTTCAGGAAGCTGGCGCCGGCGGCACCGGAGGTGCCGAAGGACTGCGTCTGCGGCGTATCGCTGTTGAGGAACAGCGGCAGTTGCACCAGCGCGTCCACCAGCAGCGTCGGGCTCATGGCATCCAGTTCCATGCGCGTGATGGCCGCCACCGGCGTGGGTGTCGAGAGGCTCTCGCGCTGGATGCGCGTGCCGGTGATCGATATCTCGGGCAGTTCCTCGGCGGCGATCGGCGCGGTATCCGGCGGCGGCGCAGCGGTGTCGCCGATCGCAGCGGGCGCTGGCGGCTTCTCGGCCAGCCGCAGGGTGATCTGTCCGCGCGCGTCGAGGAAGGCCGCCAGTCCACTGCCGGCCAGCAACTGCTGCAGTGCCGGCTCGACCTCCAGCCGGCCGCGCAACGTGCGCGTGCGCCGGCCATCCAGCAGGTCGTAGGGAAACAGCACCGGCACGCCGGCCTGCTGTGCGAAGCGTGTCAGCGTCTGTGCGGCAGGCCCGGCGGGGATGTCGAACTGGCGCGGCGCGCCCGAGGCCAGTACCGGCAGCAACAGCGCCAGCGCCAGGCCGGCGCGCCGCAACCGCCGGCGCGCATTCATCGCAGCGTTGCGGCCGCGGGCTCCGGTCCAATCAGGATCACGCCGTCCGCACCGAGCCTGGAGTCGATGCCGAAGTTCGTCTTCAGGGCATCGCGCAGCGCGGTGGTGTCACCGGCGGCGAAATATCCACCGATGCGCAGCTTGCGCAGCGCAGGGCTCGTGACCACGAATCGCGAACGGGTGTAGCGCGAGAACTCCGCCAGCACTTCATCGAGGCTCTGGCCCTCGAACACCAGCATGCCGGTGCGCCACGACAGTCGCGAGGCGATGGCTTCCGCGGACAGGTTGCCGATCTGCGAACTGCCGTCGGCGCCGATGCGCATGTACTGGTCCTTGAGCAGGTCGCCGACGGTGCCATCGCCGGACAGGAGCTTCACATGGCCGTCGGTGACGATGACCTCGAGTCCGCCGCCCGGCAGCAGCCGCACGTCGAAGGCCGTGCCCAGCGCCTGCACCACATGGCCGGCCGCGCTGACGCGGAACGGTCGGGCTGCATCATGTGCGACGGTGAAATGCGCTTCGCCGCGCACCAGCCGCAATTCGCGCGATTCCCTGCCCAGCGACACCACCTGGACCTGCGAGGCGGTGTTGATGGCCAGCGCCGAGCCATCCGGCAGCGGCACATTGCGCTGCTCGCCCACGGCCGTGGAAAAAACGCTGCTGGCGACGCGCGCCGCCACGGGCACGGCAGGGGCATCCGAGAAATGCCGCTGCAGCAGCACGCCCGCGCCGAGCACGGCGAGCACCAGCGAGGCCGCCAGTACCGTGCGCCAGCGGCGCGGCGTCTCGCGCGGAGTCTTCTGTGCCACCGGCGGCTCGGGAAACACGCTGGACAGCTCGCGCAGCACGTCCATGTCGGTCCAGAGCCGCGAGAGCTGCTGCAGTGCCCGCGCGTTGGCGGGGCTGGCGCGCCAGCGCCGGAACTCCGCGCTTTCCTCGGCGGTGAGGCCGCGGCTGCTGCGGCTGATCCAGTCGGCGGCCTGTTCGCGTGCGCGCCCCAGGTCGGGGAATTCGGCCACGTTGCTCATGCGCGCCGCCGCTGTGGTGCAGCCGGCGCCTCGCTTGCTGCGGCCTGCATCTGCTCGAAGCACAGCAGCAGCCCCTTGGCGATGTGCTTCTGGATGGTGCTCGGCGCGATCCCCAGCTTGGATGCGATCTCCTCGTGGCTCATGCCGTACACCTTGTGCAGCACGAACACGCGGCGGCACTGCTCGGGCAGGCTGCCCACGGCCTGGCAGAACATGATGAAGCGGCGTTCGGCATCCACCTGCGCATCGGGCTGCGCGGTGCCATCGATGTACTGCTCTTCATCGTCGGGGTTCAGCGACCCGGTTGTGCGATAGGCGGCGCGCGATACGTGATCGAGCGCCAGGTTGCGCGCGGTGCGCATCAGGAAGGCGCGGGCATCGCGGATGGTCTGGCGGCTCTCGGCCTCGAAGCTGCGGACGAAGGCCTCCTGCAGGATGTCCTCCACATCGCTCTGGCCCACGATGCGCCGCACCGTGCGGGCCATCAGGCCCCGGCAGGCCATGTAGATCGAGGCGATTCCGTGTTCTGCAGCCATTGGCGCCGAACTATAGGCGGTGGGCTGCGCGAAGCTCAATGCGCGGTGGCAATGGAGGTTTTTTCCGCCTGAACCGTCTAGGCATGTCAGCGGGTCGTTTTTCCGAAAGGGGGCGTCCTGATTTTCTGTCGCCAAGCGAAATTGGGGGATTAATGTCCACTGTCCAGACTCTGTCTACTGCCTCAGCCGCGGGCTGGCGGGTTGCCGCTGCCGTCGCGCTGGCCCTGTCGGGCCTGACCACGGTTCAGGCCGCCGATGCGCCCGCCGGCGAAGAATCGCTGAACGAGGTGGTTGTCACCGGTTCCCGCATCGTGCGTCGCGACCTGGAGGCCGCGAGCCCGATCGTCACCGTCACCGACCAGGTGTTCGAGGAATCGAGCACGCTGGCGGTTGAAAGCGTGCTGAACCAGTTGCCGCAGTTCGTGCCGGCCAACACGCAGTTCAACACCTCGGACGTGTTCCCCAGCGCCACCAGCACGCCGGGCATCTCCACCGTCAGCCTGCGCGGCCTCGGCGCCAACCGCACGCTCGTGCTGGTGGATGGCCGCCGCGCGCAGCCCATCAACTCGACGCTGGTGGTCGATACCAACTCCATCCCGTCGTCGGCGCTCGAGAGCGTCGAGATCATCTCCGGCGGCGCCTCGGCCGTGTACGGCGCGGATGCGCTGGGTGGCGTGACGAACTTCAAGCTGAAGAACAAGTTCCAGGGCCTGGACATGCAGGTCAGGAGCGGCATGACCGAGCGTGGCGACGGCGAGGAAAATCGCGTCAGCGCGCTGATGGGCGCCAATGTGGGCGAGGGCCGCGGCAATGTGATGCTGGGCCTGGAGTGGACCGAGCGCCAGGAAGTGCTGGCCATCGACCGGCCGTTCTACCGCAACGCGCTGAACGACTCGACCACCAACTCCACGTCGAACGTGCGCCTGAACGGCTTCTCGTACGAGCCGGGCGCAACGGCCGGTCTGCAGCCCTCGCAGGCGGTGGTGAACTCGCTGTTCCCCGAGCGTCCCGCCGGATACAACGTCTCGCGCACCACGAGCTTCTACTTCAATCCCGACAACTCCGTGTTCAAGACCGACCTGCGCGGTCTGGGCTGGAATGGCAGCCTCACGAACAACCCGGCGTACAAGATCAACCCGTCGGGCGTGCTGACGCTGAACAACCTCGACCTGCGCTACTCGAGCCCGATGGAGCGCTACTCGCTGTTCGGCAAGGCCAACTACAAGCTCAACGATTCGATCGAGGCGTTCACGCAGGTCAACTTCGTGAACACCACCAACCGCCAGGTGCTGCAGCCCTCCGGCGCGGTGGGCGGTTTCTCGGCGACCATCCCCTACGGCAACGACATCTATGGACCGTCCCGGAACACCGATGGCAGCACGCGAGCCGAGTACCGCGCGGGCGGTGCGTACGGCCTGAACTGCCCGGCCACCGGCGGCTGCACGCAGTCGCAGGCTTTCCCGGTACCCGCCGAACTGGCTGCGCTGCTGAATTCGCGCGGTGCCAACGGGACCACGCCCGGCAACTACGATCCGGCCACCGGCCTCTTGGCGATCACCTCCGGCGCCGACGCGAGCTGGCGCCTCGGTGGCACCTTCGACTTCCTGCCGGTGCGGACCATCGAGAACGCCACCAACCTGTACCAGCTCATGGCTGGCTTCCGCGGCAACCTGGGCCTGGGCGACTGGACCTGGGAACTGTACGGTTCGCATGGTTCCACGCGCACCGACCTGGACTACATCGGCTTCGTGTCCACCTCGCGCTGGCTGGCGCTGGCGTCTGCGCCGAACTTCGGCAAGGGCGCATCCATCGCCGGCTCGGGCACCACGCTCGGCAGCTGCACCAGCGGCCTGCCGGTGTTCGGTGGCACGATCACCCAGGACTGCGTGAAGGCGATCAGCGCGAACTACATCGACCGCACGCGCATCTCGCAGGACATCGTCGAGGCCACGGCGCAGGGTGCGCTGTTCTCGCTGCCTGCGGGCGAAGTGCGCGCGGCTCTGGGTCTCACCCACCGCAACAACAACTTCACGTACATGCCCGACGCCTCGCGCACGCGCGAGTCGTTCCTGGACATTCCGGTCGGTGCCTTCGGCCAGGCCAATGTCTTCGGCTCCACCACCGTCAAGGAAATCTACGGTGAGTTGCTGGTGCCGGTACTGAAGGACGTGTTCATGGCCAAGTCGCTGGAGCTCGAACTGGGCTACCGCTACTCGGACTACGACACGTCGGGCAAGGTGCCCACGTGGAAGGCGCTGGCAAGCTGGGCGCCGGTGGACTGGGCCCGCTTCCGTGGCGGCTACCAGCTCGCCAACCGCGCGCCGAACATCAACGAGCTGTTCCTCGATGCCAGCACCCAGGCGGTGACGATGGCCAATGCCGAGCCGTGCCGTTCCGACACGCGCGCGACCTGGGGCAACGTGGCCACCAACCCGAACCGGGCGCAGGTGCAGGCGCTGTGCGTTGCGCTGATCGGCAACAACACCTCGACCTTCTCGGCCAACCCGAACGGTTACCTCGAGGGTCGCGGCGACGGCGTGATCACGCAGCTTTCGAGCGGCAATCGCGCGCTGAAGAGCGAGAAGGGCAAGACCTGGACCGCCGGCGTGGTGCTGCGCTCGCCCTTCGAGAGCCGGCTGATTTCGGGCACTTCGCTCGCGATCGACTGGTACAACGTCAAGATCTCGGATGCCATCGCCACCATCTCGGCATCGTCCTCGTATGACCTGTGCTTCAACCGCGATGGCCAGAGCAACCCGACCTACTCGATCGACGATCCGAACGGCGTCTGCCGCAATCTGATCCGCGACGAAGTGAGCGGCGCGGCCGGCCAGGTGCTGTCGCAGTACCAGAACCTGGGCGTCATCAAGACTTCCGGCATCGACGCGAACCTGAACTGGCGCGCGGACGTGGCGGACCTCGGCCTGGCGTCGATCCCCGGTGCGTTGAGCGTGAACGTTTCGTACACGAAGCTGCTCGAGTTCAAGGCACAGGAATACGCCACGCAGATCCCGCTGGAGAACGCCAAGACTCTGGCGCGCGGCGGCATGTTCGGCTGGCGCACGGTCACGACGGCGCGCTACTCGAACGGCAACTGGGATGTGGCGCTGAACTGGCGCCATCTGCCTCCGGTGCGCAACTCGCTGTACGTCACCGATCCGCTCACCACGGTGCGCGGCGCAGGCGAGTACAACGTGTTCGGCCTGACCGGCAACTGGGAACTTTCGAAGGTCTGGGCGCTGACGCTGGGCATCGACAATCTGTTCGATCGCCAGCCGGAGCGCGTGGGTGCCGGGCAGATCCAGACCATCGCCGCGCAGAACGGCGGTGGCCAGACGGTGCTGAGTGGTGCGGCGTCGACCAGCAGCGGTTACTACGACGTGCTGGGTCGCCGTTACTTCCTCAACCTGAAGATGCGCCTGTGATGCGGGCGTAGATTGGTTGTCCCCGGGGAGGCGGGGCCGGATGGGGCAGGGCTTGCCACATCCGGTTCTGCCTCCCCATTTTTTTGCGGGGAGGGGTCGGGGAAGGCAGAGCCGTCAGGCCTCGCCGTCCCAGCCACACTTCTGGCCGGCGTTCCTGTCTTTCAGGTACTCCATCAGCGGCTGGAAGTACTCGATGATGGCGCTGGCATCCATCTGCCGCGTGCCGGTGAGCTTTTCCAGCGTCTCGCTCCAGGGCCGGCTCGCGCCCGCCGACAGCATCGCCTCGAACTTCTGTCCAGCCGCCTTGCTGCCGAACACCGAGCATTCATGCAGCGGCCCTTTGTAGCCCGCCGCCTGGCACAGCGCCCGATGGAACTGGAACTGCATGACGAATGACAGGAAGTAGCGCGTGTACGGGGTGTTGCCTGGCACGTGGTACTTCGCGCCCGGGTCGAAGTCCTGCTCGCTGCGCGGCACTGGCGCCGACACGCCCTGAACCTTTTCGCGCAGTTCCCACCAGGCCTTGTTGTAGTCCGCCGGCTTGATCTTTCCCGAGAACACGCCCCAGCGCCACTGGTCGATCAGCTTGCCGAAGGGCAGGAAGGCGATCTTGTCGGCGGCGATCTTCATCTGCTCGTTGAGCACGGCTTCGCGCGAGGGCTGCGCCTGTTTCAGCAGGCCGATCTTCGCCAGGTACCCCGGCGTCATCGACAGCAGCACGGTATCGCCGATGGCCTCGTGGAAGCCGTCATGCGCACCGTTCTCGAACATGAAGGGCTGATGCTGGTAGGCCAGGTAGTAATACACATGGCCCAGCTCGTGGTAGATGGTGCCCAGGTCCTCTTCGGTGGGCGTGGTGCACATCTTGATGCGCACGTCTTCCTTCATGTCCATGTGCCAGGCGCTGGCGTGGCAGACCACGTCGCGGTCGCGCGGACGCGTCAGCATCGAGCGTTCCCAGAAGGTCTTCGGCAGCGAGGGCATGCCCAGCGAGGTGTAGAAGGCCTCGGCCTGTTTCACCATTCTTTCGGCGTTGTAACCCTGCTTCACCAGCGCGGCGTCGACGTTCTCGGCCTTCACGGCGGGGTAGGGCTTGAGGATGTCCTCATAGATGTTGTTCCACTGCTGGGCCCACAGGTTGCCGAACAGATGCGCGGGAATGGGCTTGCCTGCCGGCACCTTGTCCTCACCGTATTTCTTCGCAAGCTGCGTGCGCGCATAGCAGTGCATCTGCTCGTACAGCGGCTTCACCTGACCCCAGAGGCGATCCACCTCGGCCGCGAATTCCTCGGGCTTCATGTCGTAGGGCGAGCGCCACATGGCGCCGAGGTCGGCGAAGCCGATCTCGCGTGCGCCTTCGTCGGCAAGTTCCACGAAACGGCTGTAGTCGCCGCGCATCTGCCGCCCCACGCTGTGCCAGCCGGCCCAGGCCTCGGCAAGCTCGTCGTAGTTGCGGCTCTTGGCGATGGTGGCGGAAAGCTGGTCGATATTGCGGCATTCCTCCTTGCCGTTCTTCGTCACGCAGTACTTGCCCGCGCCGTAGTCGCCTTCCATGCGGGCCATGATGGTGGCCAGTTCCGCGCGCTTGGCCGGATCGTCGGGAGCCGGGGCGGAGATCTGGTCGGTGAGCTGCAGCAGCTTGATGGCGCGTGCGGTGTCGTCGTCGAGCTTCAGCCCGTCGAAGCGGCGCGATTCCTTGATCGCCTTGCTGAAGTACTCCAGCGCGCGCTCGCTGGAACGGGCGCGAAGCAGTTCGGTGTCGATGGTGATGTAGGTGGCCTGCACCCAGCCGGCGGCATTGCCCTCGTTGCTGAGCGTGGTGAGGTCGGCGTTCAGCTTCTTCACGAAGGCCTGGGCATCGGCGGCGGTTGCCGCAGGCTGCTGCGGCGAGCAGGCCGCGAGCGTGGCGCCCAGCGCCGTGGCAATGGCGATGGCGATGGCGTTGGACAGAAGACGGTTGTGTTTCATCAGGTAGCTCCGCGGTGGCCGGCGGCCGGGTCCGGCGCGCTCGGGGGTCAGGCGGGGTAGACTGTAACGCCATTCCTGCAGGCTTCGCAGTGTCCGACATGCTTCCCGCCAGCCCTCCCAGCCTGTTCGCGGCCGCGCCACGCGCGGCGCGGGCGCCGGCGCCCTTCCTGCCCATGACCCGGCAGGAAATGCAGGCCCTGGGCTGGGATCAGTGCGATGTGATCATCGTCTCCGGCGATGCCTACGTGGATCACCCCAGTTTCGGCATGGCCATCATCGGCCGGCTGCTGGAGGCGCAGGGGCTGCGCGTGGGCATCATCGCGCAGCCGGCCTGGCAGGGCACGGAGGCCTTCCGCGCACTGGGCAGGCCGCGGCTGCTCTTCGGCGTCACGGCGGGGAACATGGATTCCATGGTCAACCGCTACACCTCCGACAAGCGCATCCGCAGCGACGATGCCTACACGCCGGGTGGCGAGGCTGGCAGGCGACCCGACCGCTCGGTGATCGTGTATTCGCAGCGGCTGCGTGAGGCGTATCGCGACGTGCCCATCGTGATCGGCGGCATCGAAGCGTCGCTGCGCCGCATCGCGCATTTCGACTACTGGTCCGAGAAGGTGCGCCGCTCGGTGCTGCTCGACGCCAAGGCAGACCTCCTGATGTACGGCAATGCGGAGCGGCAGGTGGTGGAACTGGCGCGCCGGCTCGACGCCGGCGAGGAGTTCCATTCCATCCGCGACCTGCGCGGCACGGCCTTCGTGCGCGGCACGCATGCGCGCGATTTCATCGAGATCGATTCACGGCATCTGGATGCGCCGGGGCCGCTGAATCCCGCGATCGATCCCTATGCCATGGAACCTGCTGGCGCACGTGGCGGAGTGGAGTCGGCCGCTGGTGCATCCGCTGCGGGTGCGGCGGGAGCGGGCGCGACGGCGGGCGAAACGGTGGTGCGCTTCCGTCGCCGTGTGAAGAACGCCGACCGCGCGCGCAGCGTGATCCGCATGCCGGATTTCGAGCAGGTGGTGGACGACCCGGTGATGTACGCGCATGCCTCGCGCATCCTGCATCTGGAGGCAAACCCGCACAACGCGCGCGCACTGGTGCAGCGGCATGGCAATGTCGATCTGTGGATCAATCCGCCACCGATGCCGTTGTCGACTTCCGACATGGACGCGCTGTACGAGTTGCCTTACCGGCGCCAGCCGCATCCCCTGTACGGCACGGCCGAGATCCCCGCCTACAAGATGATCCGCTTCTCCATCGCCATCCAGCGTGGCTGCTTCGGCGGCTGCACCTTCTGCTCCATCACCGAGCACGAGGGACGCATCATCCAGAACCGCTCGGAAAGCTCGGTGCTGAAGGAGATCGAGGTCATCCGCGACACCGTGCCCGGATTCACCGGCGTGATCAGCGACCTGGGCGGGCCCACCGCCAACATGTACCGCATCGCCTGCAAGAGCCGCGAGATCGAGGCGAATTGCCGGCTGCCTTCCTGCGTGTACCCGCAGGTATGCGAGAACCTCAACACCGACCACACGCCGCTGATCGAGCTGTATCGCAAGGCGCGCGCGCTGCCGGGCATCAAGAAGATATTGATCGGTTCCGGCGTGCGCTACGACCTCGCCATCGAATCCCCCGAATATGTGAAGGAACTGGCGCAGCACCACGTTGGCGGGTATCTGAAGATTGCGCCCGAACATGTGCGCGAAGGCCCGCTGTCGAAGATGATGAAGCCCGGCGTGGGCACCTACTACCGCTTCAAGGAGCTGTTCGACAAATACTCGAAGGAGGCGGGCAAGGAGCAGTACCTCATCCCGTACTTCATCGCCGCGCATCCCGGTACCACCGATGAAGACATGCTCGAGCTTGCGATCTGGCTGAAGAAGAACGGCTTTCGCGCCGATCAGGTGCAGGCCTTCCTGCCCTCGCCAATGGCCTCGGCCACGGCCATGTACCACAGCGGCAAGAATCCGCTGCGCCGCGTGACGCGCGACAGCGAGAACGTGCCAATCCCCAAGGGATTGCGGCAGCGCCGGCTGCACAAGGCTTTCCTGCGCTACCACGATGCGAACAACTGGCCGATGCTGCGCGAAGCGCTGCGGCGCATGGGTCGCGCGAACCTGATCGGCAGCGGTCCGAATCACCTGATTCCCGCGTACCAGCCACGTGGCACCGGTGGGGCGGGCGAAGGGCACCGTCGGCCCACGGGCGCGCGCAGCGCCCAGCCCATGCGTACGCAGCATACCGGCCTGCCGCGCACGCCGCGTCGGCCCGCGCGTCCCGGTCGCGCGAAACCCCCGGGTGGCAGGGGTTCGCGATGAATCCCTTTCGCATCATGTCGGTCGCCGCGCTGTTGGTGCTCGCCGGCATCGTCGTCGGCGCGCTGGGCAGCCACGCGCTGCGCGCCGTGCTCGATGCCACCGGGCTGCATGCACTGGAAACCGCCGTGCAGTACCAGCTCGTCAACGGACTGGGCCTCATGGCCATCGGCCTGCTGGCGCGGGCACATGCGGATGCCTGGCTGCCGCGCATCGCGCTGCTGCTGCTGGCAGGCGTGGTCTGCTTCAGTGGCGGCATCTACATCATGCTGGCCGGCGCGCCGCGCGCGCTTGGACTGGTCACGCCGCTGGGTGGCGTGCTGATGCTGCTGGCCTGGGCCCTGCTGGCGTGGCGGCTGCATAAAATTTCCGTAATGACCCGCGGCTAGTTTCGACACTCGGTTAGCCTGATCACCGGGTTCAAAGTGAACACTCCGCAGCATCCCTTGCGCCGCTGGTCCACATGGCTCGCCATCGGCGTGTTCATCTTGGCCATCGTTGCCATCGATCACGTGCTCGGAAAGTATCACTGGCGCGAGGTCGTCTCGCACCTGTATGCCACGCCGGCGCAGGCGCTGCTCGAGGCGCTGCTGCTGACGACCTGCAGTTACCTGGTGCTCACGCTGTACGATCTGCTCGGCGTGCGCAATGCCGGCGGCAGGCTGCGTTGGCGCACCGTGGCCACGGCCTCGTTCACCGCCTACGCGGTGGCCCACAACGTGGGATTCTCCGCGGTGTCCGGCGGTTCGGTGCGCTATCGCATCTATTCCACCGCGGGTCTCACGGGCATGCAGATCGCGCAGGTGATCGTCTTCTGCACGCTCACCTTCGCGGTAGGGGCGGCGTTCATGGGCGGGCTGTCGCTGTTCCTGCGGCCTGCCGTGGCGGGGCAGGTGCTTCACCTGAGTCCGCTGCTGGCCAAGGCCATCGGCATTTCGCTGATGGGACTCGTGGTTCTGTACATCGGCACCGGTTACATCCGTCGCACGCCGATCAGCTTCCGCGGCGCGCAGATCCAGCTGCCCGGCCCCGGCATGTCGCTGATGCAGGTGGCCGTGGCCTGCCTCGACCTGTGCCTGGCCGCGGGCGTGCTGTATGTGCTGATGCCTGCGGGTTCCACCGGCGGCTATGTGGCCTTCCTCGGCATCTACCTGCTCGCAGCCGGCGCCGGTCTGGTGAGCAGCGTGCCCGGCGGGCTCGGCGTGTTCGAGACCGTGCTGCTGCTGCTGACGCCCGGCGGACAGGCGGATGCCAAGCTGGCCGCGGTGCTGGCGTATCGCGCCATCTACTACGTGCTGCCCTTCCTGCTGGCGCTGGCGTTGATGCTGTGGCACGAGGCCTGGCGGCAGCGCATGTTGCTGGCGCGCTGGCTGGCCTGGGGGCGCGCATGGCTGCGCGTCGTGACGCCGCATGTCATCGCTGCCGCCGTGTTCGCCGCAGGCGTCGTACTGCTGTTCTCGGGCGCGACGCCGATGCTGGACGAGCGCATGCATGCGCTGCGTCACATCGTGCCGCTGTCGCTGCTGGAGGCCTCGCACCTTCTGGGCAGTGCGGCGGGCGTGGCGCTGCTGCTGCTGGCGCAGAGCGTGCAGCGACGGCTCGATGCCGCCTGGCATGTGACGATGGTGCTGCTGGTGCTCGGCGCCGTGGCCTCCCTGGCCAAGGGCTTCGACTATGAAGAGGCGCTGTTCCTGCTGGCCATGATTGCGCTCTTGGTGATGGCGCGCGACCGCTTCCACCGCAAGGCATCGCTGCTCGACCAGCGCTTCTCGCCCGGCTGGGTGATCGCCGCCGCGGTGGCGCTGCTGGCCTCGCTGGTGCTCGCCTGGCTGTCGTACCGGCACATCGATTATTCGCGTGACCTGTGGTGGCAGTTCGCCATGCATGCCGATGCGCCGCGCACCATGCGTGCAGCGGTGCTGACGGTGGTGATGGCCGGCATCACCGGCGCGTGGATGCTGCTGCGTCCCTCGCCACACGACCCCGACCTGCCGGATGACGCGCAGCTCGAGCGCGCGCTGCCGGCCATCGCGGCCTCGTCCGAAACCTCGGCCAACCTCGCGCTGCTCGGCGACAAGAACCTGCTGTTTTCGGACGATGGCGCGGGCTTCGTGATGTTCAGGCCCGTGGGTCGGAGCTGGATCGCCATGGGCGATCCCGTGGGCCCGGCCGCGGCGCGCGCGCAGCTCGTATGGCGTTTCCGCGAGGACTGCGACCGCTATGCGGCGCGACCCGTGTTCTACCAGGTGGGTGTCGAAGACCTGCCCAACTACCTTGATGCGGGGCTCACGCTGTCGAAGATCGGCGAGGAGGCGCGGGTCGAACTTGCATCGTTCAGCCTTGTCGGCTCGCGCGCGGCGGAGCTGCGCCAGATCCATCGCCGTGCCGTGCGCGAGGGGGCAAGCATGAAGGTGGTGAGTGCCGCCGACGTGCCCGCGCTGCTACCCGTGCTGCGCGGCATATCCGATCAATGGCTGGCCGCGAAGTCCGTGGCCGAGAAGGGTTTCTCGCTGGGCCGCTTCGATGAGCGGTATCTCTCGCGGTTTCCCTGTGCGGTAGTGGAAGTCGAGGGGCGCGCCGTGGCCTTCGCCAATCTGTGGATCGGCGGCGACGGCCAGGAGATATCCATCGATCTGATGCGCTACGACGAGCACGCGCCCAAGGGCGTGATGGACTACCTGCTCATCGAATTGATGTTGTGGGGTCAACAGCATGGCCATGGATGGTTCAACCTGGGCATGGCGCCGCTGTCGGGGCTTGCGGATCGCGAGTTCTCGCCGCTGTGGAATCGCGTCGGCGCCTTCGTCTTCAGGCATGGCGAGCACTTCTACAATTTCGAAGGCCTGCGTGAATACAAGGAAAAATTCCACCCACAGTGGCGACCGCGGTACCTGGCCACTTCGGGTCGCAGCGCGCTGCCGCGCGTGATCATGGATCTCACCGGCCTCATTGCCGGCAGCTCGCGCCGCATCGTGATGCGCTGAAGAGGCGGGCCGCGCTGCTGCATGCGCTGCAGCGCGTGACAACTTCGTAATCCCCGGGTCAGCGGCATGTAGCGCGCCACAGCCCACAATCTCCCCGTGAGTCGCATCGTGAAATTCCTCTTGCTGGCGATGCCGCTACTGGCGGCCACTGCGCTGGCGCAGGCCGCCGATTCCGGCAATCCCATCGTGATGCGCGGCGGCGGCCGATTCGGCGATGTCACCGTCTACCGGCCTTCGGGCCCCGTGAAAAGTGTAGTGCTGTTCGTCTCCGGCGATGGCGGTTGGCATCTGGGCGTCACCAGCATGGCGAAGCACCTGGCCGACGACGGCTCGCTGGTGGTGGGCGTGGACGTGCGCCATTACCTGGCGCAGATCGGCGCCGCCGGCGATCGCTGCGTGTCGCTGGCCGGGGATTTCGAACAACTCAGCCACGACATACAGAAGACGCTGAAGCTGCCGGGTTACGTGTCGCCCATGCTCGTGGGTTATTCATCGGGTGCGACTGTGGTGTATGCCGCACTGGCGCAGGCGCCACCCGGCACGTTCGCCGGTGCGATGAGCCTCGGCTTCTGCGCCGACCAGGATTTCCGCAAGGCCATGCTCTGTCCGGGTCTGCGCTACACCGTCAATACGCGGGGCGACTATGTGCTGGAACCGAACCGTTCGCTGCAGGACCCCTGGATCGCATTGCAGGGGCAGCAGGACCAAGTCTGCGATCCTGCGGCGGTGGACCGCTTCGCCGCGCAGGTGCCGTCGGCCGAAGTGCTCCGGCTGCCCAAGGTTGGCCATGGCTTCGGCGTAGAGCGCAACTGGCTGCCGCAGTTCCGGGATGCCGCATTCAAGCTGCAGTCGGCGGCCATGCCTGCGCCGCTTCCCGCGGCGCAGCCGGCGTCGATATCAGGATTGCCGCTGGTGGATGTGCCGGCGCAGGGCGCGGCCTCGGCCGCCACCCAGAACCTGATGGCCGTGATCCTGTCGGGCGACGGTGGCTGGGCAGGTCTCGACCGACAGGTCGCCGCCGAGTTGTCGCGCAAGGGCATCCCGGTGGTGGGCATGGATTCGCTGCGCTACTTCTGGCACGAGAAGACTCCGGACGAGACAGCGCGTGACGTGTCGGCGGTGGTCAAGCACTACGGCGCCCTGTGGCGCCGCTCGCGCGTGGTGCTGATCGGCTATTCCTTCGGCGCCGATGTGCTGCCGTTCGTCGTCAATCGGCTGCCGGCCGATTCCGCCGCGCGTGTGGCCGGTGTGGCGCTGCTGGAACCTTCGGACTCCGCCACTTTCGAGATCCATGTGTCCAACTGGCTGCCCGGCGTCACGACCGACGGACTCGATCTGGGTCCGGAGCTGGCGCGGATGACGCCTGCGCTGCTGTGCCTGCATGGCGGGGACATTGCCGGCAGTATCTGTCGCCGGGCGCGCCGGGCAGAAGTGGCGCAGGTCGGCAAAGGGCACCATCTGGGCGGGGATGCCGGTGCCATCACCGACCACGTGCTCGCCCTGCTGAAGGGGACAAGCGGATGAACACATATGTGGCCTTGAATACCGGGCAGAGCCAGCGCAGTCTAGGCGCGAAGATGCACCTGCTACTGATCGAAGACGACGCCGAAGCCGCCAAGTACCTGGCCAAGGGCCTGCGCGAAAGCGGCTACACCGTGGACATCGCCGCCAATGGCCGCGATGGCCTGTTCCAGGCCACCGAGGAGCAGTACGAGCTCATCATCGCCGACCGGCAACTGCCGCATATCGATGGCCTCACCATCGTGCAGATGCTGCGCAAGCAGGGCAACAAGGTGCCGGTGCTGATACTGTCGGCGCTGGGGTCGGTGGATGACCGCATCGAAGGTCTGCGTGCCGGTGGCGACGATTACCTCGCCAAGCCCTTTGCCTTCGGCGAGCTGCTGGCGCGCATCGAGGCGCTGCTGCGGCGCGGGCAGGGCACCAATGCCACCACCCGGCTGAAGGTGGGCGATCTCGACATCGACCTGCTGGGCCGCACCGTCACGCGCGGCGGCAAGCGCATCGAACTCACCACCAAGGAATTCCAGCTGCTGGAATTCCTCGCGCGGCGCCAGGGGCAGGTGGTCACGCGCACCATGCTGCTCGAAGGCGTGTGGGACCTGCATTTCGATCCGCAGACCAATGTCATCGACGTGCACATGAGCCGCCTGCGCAATGCCGTGGATCGCGAGTTCCCGAAGCCGCTGATCCACACCGTGCGCGGTGCGGGTTACGTGCTGCGCGATGAGCCCTGAAAAGGCCTTCCGCAGTTCCACCGCCAGGCTCGCCATCGTCTACGGCACGGTGGTGCTGCTGCTGGTGGTCGCCCTGCAGGGCACGGTATTCCTGCTGACGCGCGAGGCGCTGCAGCGCGAGATCCACGCCGTGGTTTCTGCGGAAATGGAGAATCTCGCCGAGGATTTCTCCGACGGCGGCATCGGCAACCTGGTGGACGTGCTGCGCTCGCGCACCGACAGCTGGGGCCGCAGCGGCGCGGTGTACCTCCTGGCAGATCAGTCGCTGGCGCGCATCGCCGGCAATCTTGCCGCCTGGCCCGACGACGTGAAGCCCGTGGGTGCCAGCGAGGCGCGCTTCCGCATCGAGACGCAGGCCGGCGAGAAGTCCACGCGGCATCCGGTGTGGGCGCGCGTCGAACAGCTTCCGGGCAGCTACTGGCTGCTGGTGGGCACCGACACCACCGAAAGCGATCGCGCGCTGCGCCGCTTCGGCTGGGCCACCGTGTGGGGCATCGGGCTCATCACCACGCTGATCGGCGTGCTGGGCTGGTGGTATTCGCGGCAGACCACGCGCCGGGTGCGCGATTTCACCGCCGCCTGCGACTCCATCGTGCACAGCGACCTCAGCCGCCGCCTGGAGCTGGGGCCGCGCAGCGACGAATTCGATCAGCTCAGCTCCACCGTCAACGACATGCTGAACCGCATCGAGCAGCAGGCGAACCTGCTGCGCGCCACCTTCGGCAGCATCGCGCACGACCTGCGCACGCCGCTCTACCGGCTGCGCGTGCGGCTGGAAGAGGGCCTGATGCGCGACAACGTTCCGGCCGCGGCGCGGGACCTTGTGGCGCCGGCGATGGACGAACTCGATCGCGTGCAGCGCACGCTGGGCACGCTGCTGGAGATCGCGCGCGCCGAGGCCGGCAATCCGGCAACCCAGCCCGAGCGCGTGGACCTGGTGGCACTGGTGCGCGAGATGCACGAACTCTATGCGCCGGGCATGCAGGACGCGGGGCTCACTCTCGCCATCTCCGCCGCGGATGAAGCTTCGATCCTGGGACAGCGCCAGTTGCTGGCGCAGCTCATCGCCAACCTGCTCGAGAACGCGTTGAAGTACGTGCCCGCGGGTGGACGAGTATGGCTGGAGCTGCAGGCGCAGCCCGAGCGCGTGCTGCTGGTGGTGGCCGACAACGGACCGGGAATCGCCGAGCAGGATCGCAGTCGCGCGCAGCAGCCCTTCGTCAGGCTGGATGAGTCCTCATCCGCATCGGGCAGCGGCCTGGGCCTGAGCCTGGTGCGCGCCATCGCAAGGCTGCATCGCGGCGAGGTCGAACTCGGCGACAATCATCCGGGGCTCCGGATCAGCTGTTCGTTTCCCCGCGCGCCGGCGTAATCGCCTACGGCGAGCGTGCGCCGAAGGTGTCGCAGGACTCGATCGTGCCCGCCTGGAAGCCGCGCCCGAACCACTGCTGGCGCTGCGCGGCCGAACCATGGGTGAAGCTCTCGGGCACTACATAGCCCTGCGTGCGCTTCTGGATCATGTCATCGCCCACGGCTGATGCGGCCGCCAGGCCCTCATCGATGTCGTTGGAGTCGATGTTCTGCCGTGCCTGCTTGGCGTGATGAGCCCACACGCCGGCGAAGCAGTCGGCCTGCAGTTCCATGCGCACCTGCAGGGCGTTCTGCTGTTCTTCGGAGGCACGCTGCTGGGCCCGCCGCACCTGCTCCTCGATGCCGAGCAGGTTCTGCACATGGTGACCCACCTCATGCGCCACCACGTAGGCCTGCGCGAAGCTGCCCGCATTGGCCGCATCCTGCGGGCCACCCAGCTTCTGCAGCATCTCGCTGAAGAAGCTCAGATCGATGTACACGCGCTGGTCGGCCGGACAGTAGAACGGGCCGGCCGCGGAGCTCGCCGCGCCGCAGCCGGACACGTCGCGACCCGAATACAGCCGCAGCGTGGTGGGCACGTACTGGCGTCCGGCGGCCTGGAAGATCGGCGTCCAGGTGTCTTCGGTGTCGGCCAGCACCACGCGCAGGAAGTCCGCGCCTTCGTCCAGCGACTGGTTGGACGACACCGAGGTTGCCGGTGCGCTTTCCTGCTGCGCGCCACCCACGCCCTGCATGATGCCCATGACCAGCCTTGGGTCGACGCCGAGGAAGTACGCCGCGGCCATCACGATCAGTCCGCCGATGCCCAGCTTTAACCCGCCGCCGCCGAAGCCACCGCCGCCACCGCTGCCGCGGGTGTCTTCCACGTTGTCGCTGCGTCTGCCTTCACGCCATTTCATGATTGCTTCCCGTTCCAGATGTTGGCGGTCGCCGCGAAATCCTTCGACTGCGGCCGCACGATGCAGAAGCGCTGACCGGTCGGCGCCTCCATCACGATCCAGCTCTTCACGTTGCCCACGCGCTTCGCGCCCAGTGCCTCGAGCCTTGCGGCTTCGGCTTCCAGGTCATCGGCGGCGATGTCGACATGCACGCGGCTGGCGTGCTTCACCTGCTGCACTTCAACGTGCAGGTTGCCGGGCGCGCCTTCGAGCAGGCGATAGACCGGGTCGTCTTCCGCCTTCAGCGGCAGCCCCAGCGCACCGCTCCAGAAGCGCGCAGCGGCGTCCAGATCTTCGGTCTGGCAGTCGATGATGAAGCCCGCGAGCCTGCTGCGATGCATGCCGGAAAGATATCATGCCGGGCCCATGACCGACGCGCCGCTGCCTGTCGAAGCCATCCTGCCGCAATTGCGGACGGCATTGCGTGCCGGCCGCAACGCGGTGCTGGTCGCGCCGCCGGGCGCCGGCAAGAGCACCGTGGTGCCGCTGGCCCTGCTCGATGAACCCTGGGCCGCGGGCAGGCGCATCGTGCTGCTGGAACCACGCCGGTTGGCCGCCCGGGCCGTGGCGGCGCGCATGGCGCAGTCACTGGGCGAGCGGCCCGGCGAGACCGTGGGTTATCGCATGCGCCTGGATACGCGTGTGGGTCCGGCTACCCGGCTCGAAGTGGTCACTGAAGGCATCCTCACCCGCATGCTGCAGCAGGATGCCGCGCTGGAAGGCGTGGCTGCCGTGCTCTTCGATGAATTCCACGAGCGCAGCCTGCACGCGGATCTGGGCCTTGCCCTGTGCCGCGAGGCGCAGGATTCACTGGGGTTGCCGCTGAAGCTGCTGGTGATGTCGGCCACGCTGGATGCGGCGGCCGTTGCATCGCGGCTGGGCGATGCACCCGTGATCGAAGCGCAGGGCAGGGTGTATCCCGTCGATGTGCACTATCTCGGGCGCGGCCTGCCGCAGCTTCCTGAATCGCGCACGCTGGGTCCGCGGGAGATCGCGCCGCTG
This sequence comes from Steroidobacteraceae bacterium, assembly GCA_046347045.1. Classification (GTDB taxonomy): domain Bacteria; phylum Pseudomonadota; class Gammaproteobacteria; order Steroidobacterales; family Steroidobacteraceae; genus ZC4RG30. The sequence continues at coordinate 48,108 of JAXMGX010000007.1, read as the reverse complement.
GCACAGCAGGTTCGCCGCGTCGTGGGCGAGACGGTTGGAGACGTGCTGGTGTTCCTGCCCGGTTCTCCCGAGATCCACCGCCTGCGCGAAGCGCTGCAGGACCTGGCCGCGCAGGGCTTCGACCTGTGCGCGCTGTATGGCGAACTCGACCTGGCGGCCCAGCAGCAGGTGCTGCGACCGGCCGCGAGCGGACGCCGCAAGGTGATCCTGTCCACGAACATTGCCGAGACTTCACTCACCATCGAAGGCGTACGCGTGGTGGTCGACTCGGGGCTCGCGCGTCGTTCGATGTTCGATCCCGGCACCGGCATGCAGCGCCTGGTGACTGCGCGCATCTCGCAGGCCTCGGCGGCGCAGCGCGCCGGTCGTGCGGGCCGGACCGCTCCCGGCAGCGCGTGGCGGCTGTGGGGCGAGGGCGCGCAGGTGACGCTGGCTGCACAGACGCCGCCCGAAATCCTCAATTCCGACCTGGCGCCGCTGGCGCTGGAGCTGGCACGCTGGGGCGCGCGCGATGCCACGCGCCTGCAGTGGATGGACGTCCCACCGGCGGCGGCGCTGTCGCAGGCGCGTGATCTGCTCGCGAAGCTCGAAGCCATCGACGGCCAGGGCGTCATCACCGCGACGGGCCGTGCCATGGCAGAGATGGGACTGCATCCGCGGCTGGCGCATCTGCTGCTGCGCGCGCGGGGCACGCCGCACGAAGCAACGGCGGCGCAGCTTGCGGCGCTGCTGTCGGAGCGCGACCTGCTGCGCACCCGCGATCCGGACATGCGCACGCGTCTGGAAATGCTGCGCGGCCAGGCAGCGGGAGTGGATCCGGGCGCGCTGACCAGAGTGCGCGAGCTGTCGCGCCAGTTGCTGCGCGGCGCGGATGCTTCCGCACGCAACGCGCGCCCCGGGCCATCCACCGACAATGATGCCGGCATGCTGCTGGCCTGGGCGTATCCGGACCGCATCGCGCAGGCGCGCGGCACCGGCCTGCGCTACCTGCTGTCGAATGGGCGCGGAGCCGTCATCGAGCAGGCATCGACGCTGTCCGGTGCCGAGTATCTGGTGGCGCTCGATCTGGACGATGCGGAGGGCGCCGAGGCGCGCATCCGGCTGGCGGCGCCGGCGACGCTGGCGCAGCTCGAGTCGGCGCTGGGCAGACAGATCACCGAGAGCGTGGAAACCTACACCGATGCACGCGGTGCGCTGCAGGCGCGCGTGGCGCGCCGCCTGGGCGCGCTGCTGCTGGACGAGCGGCGCGTGGCGCTGGATCCCGAACATGTGGCGCAGGCGCTGCTCGGCCAGGTACGCACCGGTGGCCTTGCGGCGCTGCCCTGGCGCGATGCGGATCGTGCATTGCTGGCGCGGCTGCGCTTCGTAGGTACTCACGCCGCTGCATCGCTGCAATGGCCCTCGTGGGAAGAGGCCGCGCTGCTGGCGCAGCTCGACACCTGGCTTTCGCCGTGGCTGCATGACATCGCCTCGCTGGCGAAGCTGGGTGACGGGCGATTGTCGGAGGCCTTGTTGTCGCGCCTCGACCGGCGCCAGCGCCAGCAGCTGGACGAGCTGGCGCCCACGCATGTCACGGTGCCCACGGGTTCACGCATCGCCGTGGACTATCTGGACGACAACGCGCCCTGCATCGAAGTGCGCATGCAGGAAGTCTTTGGCCTGGCCGATACGCCACGCCTGGCCGGAGGCAGGGTGCCCGTGACGCTTAAACTGCTGTCGCCGGCGCGCCGTCCCATGCAGATCACGCGCGACCTGGCCGGGTTCTGGCGCGGCAGCTACGCCGAGGTGCGCAAGGACATGCGCGGGCGCTATCCGAAGCATTACTGGCCCGAGAATCCGCTCGAGGCCGAACCGATGCGTGGCGCGAGGCCGCGTCGGTAAAGCGCCCGGCCATCGGCTAGACTGCCGTCATGCTGTACCTCAAGGCCTTCCACATCTTCGCCATCATTGCGTGGATGTCCGGCATCTTCTACCTGCCGCGCATCTTCGTGCACTTCGTCGAGGGTCGGACGGCGGGTGAGGACGTGCGCCGGCTGAAGGTGATGGGCCGCAAGCTGTATCACTTCACCAGCATGCTGGCCGTATTCGCGCTGGCCTCGGGCATCGGCCTCTGGTACTGGCAGGCGCGCATCGGCTACAGCCTCGGCGGCTGGCTGCACGTGAAGCTCGCGATGGTGCTGCTGCTCATCGGCTACCACATCTCCGCGCGCGTGTTCATGAAGCGCATGCAGCGCGATGCGTCGCTGCCGCGCGCGGTGACACTGCGCTGGTACAACGAGGCGCCGGTGCTGATCCTGCTGGTGATCCTGTGGATGGTGGTGCTGAAACCGTTCTGACTCAGCGGGCGCGCCGCGGCCATCGCCACAGCGCCAGGCACACCAGCAACGCAAGGGCTGCGATCCACAGGCCCAGCAGACCATCGTAGTCGCCCACCAGCCACGACCCTGGTGCATCCGGTACGGGCAGCGATATCTTCCTGAAGACGGCGATCACCGCCACGAAGCCGGCATGCAATCCGACGCAGGCGGCAATGCTGCCCCAGCGACGGCGAATCAGCGCCAACAGCAATCCCACGCAGTACAGTGCAAGGAAGGCATCGAGGATGCGCAGCGGCTCGGCGTAGCCGCTGAAGAATCCCGCCATGGCCGTGAACCCGCTGAGTGCGGTGACCGATTCGTAAGGCACGTTGCCAGCGCGACCCAGGAAGTGCACGGCGGCATACAGCGCCGGTATCGCGAGCAATGCGACTTTCATTGCGCCCGCGCGCTCAAGCGCGCCCTGCATGGCTCCGCGGAAGAACGTTTCCTCGATCAACGCCACCAGGATGCCGCTGCCCACGCCCTTCAGTGCCACCAGCAGCGGCCCGCCGGCATGGGCGAGCCGCTCCGGATTCCATTCGCGCAACCCCAGCGCGAACAGCGGCAACACCGCGATCGCCATCAGCGCAAGGCCGGCGGTCAGCGCGGTCAGTGCGCGCAGCAGGAAAATGCGCGGCGAATCCCCATAGCCCAGCACGTCACGCCTGGCGAGATGGTGGCGCCGCAGCGTCCACACGATCCAGCCGAAGGCGAAGAGCATGGTCAGCCGGCTGAAAACGCGATGCAGGGGGAACACCGCCAGCGGCGCGAGCAGTTGCTGCACCCAGGGGCTCGTCAGCGCTGCCAGCAGCATTGCCACCGGCAGCGCCAGCAGCAATGCCATCAGCAGCGCCGCGGCCCGCCGCGTCATGCGCTGGCCAGGATCAGCGGCTGCGATTCGCGCTGCTGGTGCGGATCGAACGCGGCGCAGATCTGGCGCAGGAAGCCGCGGCCCGCTTCGGTAACACTTACCAGTTCGTCGTCGATCTCCACCAGTTCATCCTGCCGCGCCGATTCGAGCCGCTGCAACGCCGCACGCCACCAACCCAGCTCGCGTTCCGCCAGCGTCACGTCGGTCTTCGATGCGCACATCAGGTTCCACAGGTGCCGGCGGATGCGCAGGTCATCCGCGCCCAGGGCATGCCCGCGCTGCAGCGGCAGTTCCCCGGCCAGCACCCGCGACTCGTACTGCTGCAGGCTCTTCTCGTTCTGCGCATAGTGCGTGCGTCCATGACCCAGCGCGGAAACGCCCAGGCCCAGCAGCGCATCGGTGTAGCTGGCGGTGAAGCCCATGAAGTTGCGATGCAGGGTGCGCGCCGCCAGTGCGCCGGCCAGTGGGTCGCTGCGCAGCGCGTACTGGTCCATGCCGATTTCCACCATGCCCATGCCCGCCATGCGCTGGCGTCCCAGCGCCAGCAGTTGCGCGCGCACGCGCGCTTCGGGCAGGTCGGCCTCGGTGTACTGCCGCTGGCTGGACTTGATCCACGGCACGTGCGCGTAAGGCAGGAAGGAAATGCGCTCCGGCCGCAATCGCGCCACTTCATCGAAGGTGTGGCCCAGGCTGTCGGTGGTCTGCAATGGCAGACCGTGGATGAGATCGAATGAAACATTGCCGAAGCCCTGCGTCCGCGCCATGTCCACCACGCGGCGCACCAGCGCGGCATCGTGGACGCGGTTCACGATCTCCTGCACCCGCGGATCGAAATCCTGCACGCCCAGGCTGAGTCGTCCGAAGCCGTGGCGGCGCAGCACCGCAAGCTGCTCGGCCGTGGTGTTGCGCGGGTCGGCCTCGATGGCGAGGTCCGCGCCCGGCGCGACGGTGCAGTGCTGCAGCAGTCCATCCAGTAGCCGGTCGAGTGCGCCCGCGGGCAGATAGGTGGGTGTGCCGCCGCCCAGATGCAGTTCGCCCAGTGTCAGCGCCACGCCCTGCAGTCGTTCACGGTACCGCGCGAATTCGCGCAGCAACGTGTCCACATAGGGCTCGGCCAGCGCGTGGTTGCGCACGATGCGCACGTTGCAGCCACAGAAGCTGCACAGCGACTGGCAGAAGGGGATGTGCACATACAGCGACAGCCGTGCCGCCGCACCGCCCAGCGTTGCCGCGAGGTCGCCGGTCCAGTCTTCGGCCGCCGGCGGTGTACGCCAGTGCATCACCGCCGGATAGCTGGTGTACCGCGGCACCGGCTCGCGGTAGCGCTCCAGCAGTTCCAGCGGCAGGGATTTCACCCGAAGATCTCGCGCTGCAGCGTGACGAAGCGCCGCACGTTCTCCTCGGGAGTCCGTTGCAGCACGCCATGGCCCAGGCCGCAGATCCAGCCGCGGCGCAGCGCGGCAGGCAGCGCCTTCACGCGGCCGAAGTACTCGCGCAGTCGCGATTCGAGTTCGGCCAGCGGCAGATGCAGCCATTCCGGATCCACATTGCCCTGGATGCACCAGCGGTCGGAATAGCTGCGCAGCGCGTCGGTGATGTCGTGTCGCCAGTCCACGCCCAGGCACTGGATGGGCAGATCCTTGAGCTGGTCCCACCAGGCCGGGCCGGTGCCGCGCGAGTAGTAGGTGACGGGCGTGGTGGCATCCAGTCTCCTGAACCGGTGCAGCACATCGGCCAGCACGGGCACGACATGCTTGCCGTAAGTGACCGCATCGATCTCGCCGGCAGCGGTGTCGAACAGCGCCACGCACTCGGCGCCGGCCTTCGACTGCAGCGCCATGTTGTGCGCCAGCAGGTCGAGCAGCTTCTCGTTGAAGGCGGCGTAAATGCCATTGTCGAGCCCGGCCAGCGCCTCCTGCGCGCGCTCATGCGAGCCGGCCGCGGCATACACGTACAGCGTGAACGGTCCGCCGACGAAGCCGATCAGCCCCTTGTCGGCGCGCAGCCGCGCGCGCGTGAGCTGCACGGCATCGGCCTGGAACTGCATGTGCGTGGCACGCGCGCGGCCGCCGTGCAGCTTCTGCACATCGGCCAGCGTGCGCAGGTGGAAATCGAGCTTCGGGCCCGGATCGTAGCGCAGGCCCATGCCCATGGCTTCCAGCGGGAACAGCAGGTCCGAAAACAGGATGGCCGCGTCGAAATTGAAATCATGGATGGGACCCATGGCCACTTCCGCCGCCAGCGCGGGGTCGCGGCACAGCGTGATGAAGTCGTTGTAGCGCTTCAGCATCTGGTAGTGGGAGTGATAGCGACCGGCCTGTCGCATCATCCATACGGGAGGGCGACCTTCGTTGCGGCGATGGAGGGCGGCGGTGAGCGTCGTTTCGGTCATTGTTCGTTCTCTAGCTGATAACCCACACCGCGGATGCTGCGGATGGTCCTGGGGTTTGCTGGGTCCTGCTCCACCAGGCGGCGCAGGCGCAGGATGAAATTGTCGACAGTGCGTTCGGTTGGGAATTCGTCGGGCGCCCAGGCGCGGCCCAGGATCTCGTCGCGGCTCACGGCCTTGCCGGCCTTCTCGAGCAGCAACTGCAGCACCGCGCATTCCTTGTGCGTCAGGCGATGCAGCGTGCCGCCGCTGTGCGCGGTGAAGCGCGCGAAATCCACGCTGGCGATGCCGATGCGCACAGGTCCTGCGGGAGCGGCCTGCGAGTCCGAGATGTCTCGCGCGCGCTTGAGCATGTTCTGCACGCGCAGCAGCAGCTCGCGGAACGCGAAGGGTTTGGTCATGTAGTCGTCGGCGCCCAGTTCCAGGCCGTGGATGCGATCCTCCGGCGTGCCGTAAGCCGTGAGGAACAGCAGCGCGGTCTGCGGGCTCGCTTCGCGCAGGTGGCGCGCCACGTCGAAGCCATTGCCGTCGGGCAACCCCACGTCGAGGATGGCGGCGACGAAACGCCGCTGCGCCACCGCCAGTTTCGCTGCGGCCACGCTGCCTGCATGGGTCACCTCAAAGCCCTCGCTGCCCAGCCTTTCGGCCAGCGTGCGCGCGACGTTGGGATCGTCTTCCACCAGCAGCAACGGCGTGTCCATGTCAGCCGTTGCCGGGCACGAAGCTCATCGTGGCGGCAAAGCCGCCGCCGTCGGCATGCGCGAAGCGAACGGTGCCGCCCATGCGCTCCATCAGCACGCGGACCAGGTACAGGCCCACGCCCGTGCCACGCGAACCGCCGCCACGCAGGAACAGACGGCCCAGCGAATCCGGATCACCTTCGAAGCCGCGGCCGTCATCGCGATAGCGAAGTTCCACGGCATTGCCGGCGCGCCGCGCCGCAACGTCGATGTGGATCAGGCTGCGGTCACCATGGCGCAATGAATTTTCGACCAGATTGCGCAGGATGAGCTGCAGTGCGGAGGTGTCGCCGGCCACCGGCGGCAGGTCGGGGTCTACGGTCACGCGCAACTGCGCGCCTTCGCCTTCTGCTGCCACCACACCGTTGAGTACGCGCTCCAGCCACTGGTCGAGGCGGATGGCCTGTTCCGCCAGGCGCCCGCCGCCCTCGATGCGCGCCAGTTCCAGCGTCTTGTCGATCTGCGATTCCAGCCGGTGCGTGTCCACCAGCAGCCGGTCGATCAGTTCCTGCGAGGGTTCGCCGGCGGCGATGGCTTCGGTCTGCAGGCGCACGCTGGTCAGCGGCGTGCGCAGCTCATGCGTCAGTGCGGCGAAGAAGGCCTGCGTGCCGCGTGCACGCTGCATGTCGCGGCGGTAGTACCAGAACAACGCGCCGGAAATCGTGAGCAGCAGCACCAGAAAGGTGCCGCCCTCCCAGAACACCATGCGGAAGGTGCGCGCGGATTCGGCAGCCACGGCATCGGGCGACACGCCCGCCAGCACCGACAGGTCGGCGATGTGCGAGGACTGGTCGAGCAGGTGGTAGGCCCACCAGATCACCAGCATGAGCACGACCACCAGCCATACGCCGGCCAGGATGGCCACGCGGCGCGATTGCCGCACGGGTCTTACGCTCAGCGCGCCCTTGCTGTCCATTTGCGCCACTCGGCCACTGTGGGGAAGGCCTGGAAGTGTCTCACGCCGGCCGCGCGGATGTGTTCCGCAGTCTTGCCCGGGCCCGAGGCATGGTGCGCCGTCGCAGCCACGAGATCACGCCCGCGGTCGAACTGCGCGCTGCTGCTCCAGTACACGTGCGTGGCTGCCTTGAGTGCGCTCTCGTCGGGCAGCGTGGATTCGTCCATTTCGTAAGTGGCGATCACCTGCGCGCCGCGCCATGCACCCTGCGACCAGGGTTCCACCGCGGCCGCATGGGTCAGCACGGACCAGCGAGCCGGTGCGGGCAACCGCAGCAGCGGCTCGGCCACCAGTTGCGCCGCGGCCTCCGCGCCCATTGCTTCGCCGCAGCCCTGCACCCACACGCCCTGCGCGGCAAGCCGGAACCAGCTCGCGCTGCCCGAGGTCCACACCACCTTGCCGCGCAGCGCCGCGGCCCCGTCGGCAGGCAGCGCGCGTGAGTGCGCCAGGAACACCGCTTCACCGCGCAGCCGAGACTCCAGTTGCTGCGCCGTGACCAGGTAGCGCGCATCGGACTTCGGCGCCTGGCTGCCATCCCAGGCCTTCACCGCACCGACAGGATCCGGAACGACCGCATCCGGCAGCCAGCGTTCGCCGGTGATGTCCACGTTCGTGCCGCTGCGGCCGCCGGTGCGCAGCAGGCCACCCAGGCCGGGCAGCCACTGCAACGTGGCGCCGAAGCGCTGATGGCAGCCGCCGCCGTATTCGGCCAGCAGCTGCCGTTCCACCGTGACTGCGCCGCGCGTGGCGGGGTCTTCGAGCACGGCGAGCAGCGCGCGCGTGGCATCGTCATTGGCGCGGCACTCCACGGCCAGCGCGCCCTGGCCCGGCGCGCCAGGCGAATCCGTGAGCGGCAGCACCATGATGTTGAGGCCGGTGAGCAGTGCATCGAGCAGCTTGCGACCTTCGCGCTCCGTGCTCGTATCGGCGTAGAGGCGTGACAGCCCTGCCGTCGCCAGCACGATGCCGTCCAGGTGCCGTTCCGATCCGCGTGGCTCATGCAGGCGGCGCAGCCGGCTGTCCACATTGCCGCGCAGGTTCACCAGGCTCAATGCATTGCGCGCGCCGAAGGGCAGCGCCTTCGACAGGAACGGCGGCAGCAGCTCCGCGCGCCGCGGCGATGAGGTGCCGATGGTGAGCCCCGCGCCTTCGGTCAGCCGCTGCATCACATCCGGCGCGAACAGTGCGATGTCGCGCGGGTTCGCGCGCCGCGGCACCGCGGCCAGCACGAATTCACGCGGCCGCTCCAGGCTCAGGTCCTTCAGCGAGTGCACCGTGAAATCCACGCGGCCTTCGGCCAGCGCATGGTCGAGTTCGGCAGTGAAGAACTCCTTGCCATCGATCTGCGACAGCGGCTTGTCGAGCACGCGGTCGCCGCGCGTTTCGATGCCCACCAGTTCCACCTCGAGACCCGGATGGGCCGCGCGCAGCGCGGCGGCCACCTGGCTGCTCTGCACCCAGGCCAATGCGGATCGTCGCGTCCCCAGACGCAGTGTCTTGTTGCTCATAAGGAGTGATTAGTAGCCGAAAGCCTGGAATACAGCCAGATCTTCCCAGCCATGATTGGAATTGCCGGCGCGCGAACCGTCGGTGTCGTCGAGCCGGGCAAGCTGCGCCTTGTCGGCGCAGGCCTTGCGGGCCCTGGCCAGAAGCTGCTCGCGTTGCACGGCCTGCGTATCGCGCAGGCCGAAAAGATCCTTCAGTGTGGCGAGGCCTTCAACCTGTTCCCAGGGGGTACCGGCGGCGCTGTCGATGCCCAGGTGCAGGATGCGGCCTTCATGCCGTGCCCGGTTGCGCCACCAACGCACGCGTTCGCCATCGCGCTCCTCGTCCGCCGGGATGCAGATCACCACGTCGCGGGCGCGATGCCAGGCCTCGGCTTCGGCCGTGGAAGGCAGCAGCGCCACCCGGCCGGCGGTTTGCGCCGCGCGCTGACGCGAGAGCATGGCCTCGGCGCGCTCGCGGCTGCGGTTCCACACCAGCACTTCACCGCTGTCGAGGAAGGGCAGGATGGTTTCGGCCAGTTGCCCTGCGCCCAGCAGCAGCGTGGGTCCGGTGAGTGTGCCGCCCAGCAGTCGCCGCACCAGCGACCCATAGGTGGCGCTGCCCAGGCCCACCACATACTCGGTGCGCACCTCTTTTGTATCCTGCAGCAGTCGCTGCATCCATGGACGCAGTGCACGTGCTTCGGCGGCATGCGCGGTCTCGTAGTCGCGCCAGCTTTGCTTGATCTGCCCCAGTATCTCCGTCTCACCGGCGATCTCGCTTTCCAGGCCACAGGCGAGCTGCAGCAGGAAGCGATAGGCATCGGCGCCGGTGTAGGAGTCGTAGCCCGCCGCGCGCGCCTCCATCGGCGCGGGCTGCGAATCGCCGGGAACCGCAGCGATGCGCACTTCGCGCAGGCAGGTTTTCACCGCGCAGGCGTCGGGCAGCAGCGCGTCGGGCGCGGATTGCGCCACCTTGCGGTTCAGGGCGACCAGGTCGGACAGGGCCATGCCGAAAGGTTACGGAGCGTGGACTGCAGCATTGTCATTGCCGCGTCATGGCTCGGCCGCTGGTTGAGAACCGCTCTCAACAACTGCCGGGAAACATCGCAAATCCGCATGAATGCGTCGGCAATGCGGCGGCCGCGCAACCAGTCGGCACCGGACAATGGTTGCCCGACAACTGTACGGACCGTACAGTTGGAAGATGAAGAACAGGAACCCCGTGCCGCCGCAACTCGGATCCGAAGATGCCCGCAACGACCTGCCACGCCTGTTGCAGGAAGCCGAACGCGGTCGCGCCACCGTGATCACCCGCCGCGGCCGGGCGGTTGCCGCCCTCGTGCCGGTGGAATCGCTCGCATCGCAGGCGCGGCAGCAGCCGCTGGCTGCGGCCCTGGGTTCCGGCAAGGGACTGTGGGGGCGAGACAGTCTGGCGCGGCTGCGCAGGCTGCGCGACGAATGGAATCGCTAGACATCAGCCGGATTCCGGCCGGCGGGCTGTTGCTGCTCGATTCAGCGCCGCTCATTTATCTGCTGGAGGGCCGGGCCGGATTCGCGGAGCGTTACCAATCGCTGCTGGAAGCGCAGGCAGCGGGCAGGGTGCGATTCGCGGTCAGTGCCATCACCGTGATCGAAGTGCTGGCGGGGCCGCTGCAGAAGCGCCAGGAAGCACTGGCCGCGCGCTATCAGCGACTGCTGGAATCCTGGCAGGTGGTTGCGCTGGACGCCGACGTGGCTGCCAGCGCGGCGCGCATCCGTGTGTCCGAAGGGCTCAAGCTGCCCGACGCCGTCCAGGTCGCCAGCGCAATCGCCGCCGGGGCGCATGCGCTGGTCACTCACGACCGGGACTTCACGCGGATCAAGGCGATCCGCGTGCTCACCGCCTAGAGCGGCAGCCCCTCGGCGGTGCGCGCCTGCCGCACCGAAGGCCGCGCGCGGACGCGTTCGAAGAACGCTGTCAGCTTCGGGAAGCGCGAGATGTCCACACCCACGCGCTCACGCCAGCTCAGCGTCACGTAAAGATAGGCATCCGCCACCGTGAAGTTGTCGCCGGTGAGGAAGGGCTTGTCGCCCAGCGCGTTCTCGATGAAGGCATGGCGCGTGGCCAGCAGTTCGCGCGCCGCGGCCTTCTGTTCGTCCGTGGTGGTGGGGCGGAACATCGGCCCCATGGTCTTGTGCACTTCGGAGTTCACGTAGGCCAGCCATTCGAGCACGCGGTAGAAACCCAGCGTGCCCGGCGCCGGCGCGAGCCGGCGCGAGGCATCGAGGTTCGCGATGTAGCTCAGTACCGCCACGTTCTCGGTCAATACCTGACCATCGTCCAGCACCAGCGCGGGCACGTAGCCCTTCGGGTTGAACGAGGCGAAGTCCTTGCCGTCGGCGGTCTTCTTGGTGGCGCGATCCACCGAGTAGGCCTCGAACTTCTGGTCCGCCTCGATCAGGCAGATGTAGGAGGCCAGCGAGCAGGCGCCGGTGAGGTAGTAGAGCTTCATGTGCGGATACTCCGGAAAAAAGTCAGCAGTTACTTGATCGACGACAGGAACGGGATGAACACCTTCTTCGCGATGTCACCGTTGTTCTTCTCTTCGTTCATGAAGTGCCCGTTGCCGAGGAGCCCGAAATCCTCCAGCCGCGACAGCCTGGCCTTCGCGCCGAGCTGATTCAGCGTGTGCACCGAACAGTGCACGTTTGGCGTGAACATCGGCGAGGACTGCGGCGACACCACGAACATCACCGGTTTGTCCTTGAACGCGGGCACGGTGTGCACCTTGTCCTTCGGTTGCAGCTCGCAGGGGTTGAGGCCCGGCTTTTCGGCAGGCAGCTTTTCCAGCGCGATCTTTTCGCCGGGGGCGAGAGCGGGGGAGAAGGTGATCAGCGAAGACAGGTTGTCGGTAATGCCCATCACCGGCTCGATGGCCAGTACACCTTTCACTTTGTCGGGGCGCGCCGCCATCGCCAGCCAGCCCGAGGCGCCGCCCGCCGAGTGCGTCACGATGATCGCGGGACCGATGCGATCAAGCAGCTCCGCCAGATCCTGTTGCAGCACATCGTTGCCCACGGTCGGGCCCGGCTCGCTGCTCGCCGTGTGCTGGATGTTCTCCTTCGACTGCGGGCCGCCGCCGCCCGGATACTGCTTGCTCTGGCCGAGGAACATCTGCGTCATCAGTTCGGTGGTCGCAGGCGGACGCAGCGGGCCATAGGCGATGTTGTTCGGCGAACGGCCATGCGCGGGGCGATCGACGAAGTAAACGTCGAAGCCGGCAGCGAGGAAGTAATCGAGCCAGCCATCGCGTCCATCGGGCGTGCCCATGTAGTCGGTGGATTGCCCGCCGCCGCCATGCACCAGCACCAGCGGGTAGGGATGCTTCTTCCTGGCCACGAGCTGGAAGCCCACGTACATCTGGCCTTGAATGGTGGTGCCCTTGCCATCGGCGGTGGGCGTGGGCCGCGCGCCCACCCAGAAGAAGCCCTGGTCGCGCAGGCTGATGGGGCCCGCCTCGCCGCCGGCGAAGCTGGCGCTGGCCGTCAGCAGGGTGACACCGGCCAGCGCAGCGATGGCCGCGGCGCGCGCGGCAAGTCGGCTCTTGATCATGATCCCGTCCCCCGGTCTTGTTGTCTGGAGGCAGGATTGTAACCGTCAGCGGCCGAGCCGCGAGTCCGGCTGCCGTCAGGCGTCCGCATGAAGGGAGGGCAGGGCGATGCGCCGACTTGGCCTGCCGACCAGATCGAGAAAGCGATTGAAGGTGGATTCCGCCAGCGGGCGCATCTGGCGCATCCGCACTTCCGTGACGGCGCGGATGGACTGCTCGTTCCGATCGATGCCCGCCGCGGCCAGCTCGTCGCGATAAGCGGGTAGTCGCAGCCAGCGATCGATCATCGCCTCGTCGGCCTCCATGTGGAACTGGAAGCCATAGGCGTTGGTGCCGAAGCGGAAGGCCTGCTGCTCGCAGGTGTCGGTACGCGCGAGCTGCACGGCGCCGGCCGGCAGGTCGTAGGTACACCCATGCCACTGGAACACCGGCGCTACTTCACCCAGATGGCCCAGGACCGCATCGCTGCGGCCGTGTTCCGTGGTGGCGAGGTCGTACCAGCCGATCTCCTGCCGGCCGTGACGCCGAACCGGCGCGCCAAGCACATGTGCCAGAAGCTGAGCGCCGAGGCAGATGCCGAGCACAGGAATTTCCTGCCGCAGCGCCGCTTCGATGGCGGCGAGTTCGGTCTTCAGGTGAGGATGCAGGTGCTGGTCCATCACCTTCATCGGCCCACCCAGCACGATGAGGCCCTGATAGCGGTCCACGCTCGGCAGCGCATCGGGATGGCGCTGGAAGTTGTGGAAGCGGATGCGGTGCCCGCGGGCGCGGATGCGCGCATGCAGCGTGCCCAGCGGTTCGGCGGCCACATGCTGGAAGACCATGACTCGGGACATGACATGCCCATCCTACGGCGGGCGCGACATTGCGCAAGCGCTAGTCGCAGCGTTCGTGATCCGGCACGGAAGAGGGCGATGTCTTGCCATCGCGCATGTCGTCGAGCAGGTGGCTGTTGGCTTCGGGCGGCTTCTGCGGCGAGCAGGCGAAAAATCCAAGTCCGACGACACAGCGTCCCAACACCACGTACGGAAGTGGCGCCAGCCCGGCCTTCTTCGGTTGCTTGTTCCATTCCCAACTCGACCTCTGCTTCTCGCAGGGCTTGTCGATCTTTGGCCGTGCGGAGAATTCCGTGGACGCGGGTGGAGCAGCCTGTCTTGCCGCGGCGGCCTTGCCTTCAGCGTTCCAGTCGATGCCGGCACGCGGCGGTGTCGTGGATGGCGTCGATTCCGCCGGTGCGGTGATGGCTGTGGAAGCAGGCTCGGCGGGAGGTTGCGGTGTCTCGGGTTGCGCGCGCGATGGTGGTGCAGCCGGCATGCGCGTGGATCGCGGTGAAGTGAGTGCGGGTTCGGCGCGCGGTGCCGGCTCGCGTGGTTGCTGCTGCTGCCAGAGGCTCAGGAACACCAGTTGCAGTTCGGGTTCGTCGCGTGACGCGCGCCATCCCCATGCAAACAGCAGTACCAGCGGCACGTGCGCCAGCAGCACCAGCGCCATCGCCGTCGGGCGGAATTTCGCGGAAGGTGCCGGGCGCATCCTCAGTCAGACGCGAGCCTGGGGCATCGGTTCCATGGTGCAGGTGCGCCGGACTCGAGTGTCGAGAAACCGCGGGGAGAAGGCCCTGTTACAATGCCTGCCCTTCCCGGCGGGCCTGTAGCACAGCGGTTAGTGCAGGGGACTCATAATCCCTTGGTCCTTGGTTCGAATCCAAGCAGGCCCACCACACGAGGAAACAACGTGAAGGTTCATGCTGCTCGCGCCGCGTGGCTGATGGCGATGCTGGCTGCCGGGCACTGCGGTGCCGCCATGCCCGCGGACACGATCATCGTGCAGTGCACGGTGGACAAGTTCAGGAGCTCATTTGCCTCGCGCCTCGATATCTTCACCATCCAGGTCGATCTGGATGCAAAGGTGGCCACCACCTACTACGGCACGGTGCCGATCAAGCTGAAGCGCAAGGAGCTGCGCGGCGTCGGTCGTGTCGATGATGGCTGGCACAGCAGCCTGGTTGTCGACCGGATCACTGGCAGGCTGGCGGCGAATGTCGACAAGGTCGAGCACGGCAAGTATTCCTTTGCGGAGCTGCAAGGCAACTGCATCCTTCCGCCGGAACTGCAGGGGGCGGGATACAAGGCATCCCGGTAAGATGCGCGGCATGTCCCGCGTAACCGTGCACATGGCCGCCAGCCTCGACGGCTTCATCGCCCGCAAGGATGGCGCCGTCGACTGGCTCGAGACTCCCGATGAGTATCCGGCGGGCGAAACGCTCGACGCCGCCACCATCGCCGAATTCCTCAAGACCATCGACTGCTACGTGATGGGTTCGCGCACCTACGAGACCGCGCTGGGCTTCGAATCGAAGGGCATGGGCTGGGTGTACGGCGACAAGCCCGTGTACGTGGCCACGCATCGCGACTTGCCCCGGTCCACGCATCCGGTGGAATTCTGGTCCGGCAGCCTCGCCGAGCTGATCGACGCGAAATTGCGGCCGAGGTTCGGCAGCATCTGGATCGTCGGCGGCGGTGCCCTGTGCGGCGAGGCACTACGGCTGGGGCTGGTGGATGAAGTGCGCTACTCGATGGTGCCCATCGTCATCGGCGACGGCATTCGCTTCTTCGAGAACCTCGGAAGGGACGTGGCGCTGCACCTGGTGGAATCGAAGGCCTACACCAGCGGCATGGTGGCGCTGCGGTACGAAGTCCGGCGCTGAAATGAGAAAGCGGCGGTCACCCCGCGAAGGGTGCCGCCGCCTGCGGATCGAACCGCTTATTCCTTGAACTTGAAGATGTCGTGGCAGCTGCCGCAGGTCTTGCCCATGGCGGGAATGGCCTTCATCGTCGCGCCCTTGTCGCCGGTCTTGGCGGCGGCAACCAGCGCGGCGGCAGCCTGGACAGTGGCATCGCTCTTGGCCTTGAACTCGACCTGGCTCAGCCACACGCGATCCTGCGCTTCGTTCTTGGTGTCCTTGAACTCATGCGTGTCGATCGCGAAGGCCTCGGGGATCTTGGCGGCCAGATCCTGAATCTTCTGCGCGTTCGCGCCGATGACTGCCGCGTCGAACGGCACCTTGTTCTTCATCATGTCGATCATCGGCTCGTAGTTCTTCTTGATGTCCTTGAACAGAGCCTGGCGCGACTCGATGGCGGTCTTGGCTTCAGCAGCCGACTTGGCGGGCTTGATCGCAACCTGCGCAACAGCGGCAGCAGAGACGGTCACCGCCACCACCACCCAACCCAGACGATTCAGTCGTTTCATCATCAACTCCCAACCCGCGTAAGTTGCGGTTCCTTGAACACGTGGACCAGTCGCCACTACGAAAGTTGCAGTCATTTTCGTGGCGATTTACTGAACAGGGCATGAATTGTCCTGTTGGCGGGCCCGGCAGGCAACTTCCGCGGCAAATCCGCCCTTCCCGGAGCGAGCGATTCTCGTTCCGGTCCCGGTCGAGGCACCCTGCGTTCAGCGCCGTGCGGGTCGCGCCAGATCCCAGAACAGCGCGTCGATTCCGATCCGGATCCCGGGATCGGTGCTCCAGTCGTATTTCCGGTCCCAGCGCACCAGCGGTTCGACGAACCAGTACAACCAGCGATTGGCAGTGGGTCTTCTGAAGAAGACACCGGATTCGTAATAAGTCACCTGCTTCGAATCCTCGCCGCTGGCCAGCAGTCGCACACCCCAGCCGTTCCCGATGTCGTTCGCGCGCAGGTACGATCCGTAACGATCCGGGACGATCAGCTCATGCGCGCGCGCGAACACCAGCGACTGCGACCAGTCCTTGCGGTTGTCATCGGCGGTCCACCGGGCATACGTGGCAGAGCGCAGCAGCGTACGACCCGACCAGTAGTCGAAGGTCGCCGCGGCCGACGCACCGAAACCATCGCTGGATTCGAGAAAAACCTTCGCGAACGGATAGAAGGTGATGGCGCCCAGCGCGATTTCCCGTGACCACCTCACCGAGGTGAAGGCCACCGGCGGCACAGCCAGCCGCACACCCAGATCGAAGTTCAGGTCGCGCAGCAATTCGCTGCGCAGGCCGGCGCTGAGCGCGGAGCGGTGGCCGGAATTGCGCGGCGATTCGTCCGGGTCGTCGCTGGTGATGAACAGGCGCAGGCGCTGCTCGGTGTTTGGAAGCTGCAGCGCCATGTCGAGCTGGCTGTCGAAGCCGAATTTCATGTTGCCGCTGCGATCGATGGCCTCCAGCGTTAGGCTGACGCGAAACGGCGCGGCAGGCACCGGTTGCAGCGCGCGGTCCGCGGCGGCGAAGCGATGGTCGGTGGTCTCGACCATGCCCTGCATCCACGCGTAGACGCGATCATGCGACTGGTCGAGGCGCTGTTCGAAATCCAGCGGTGGCGCGGTGGCGGCATTCTGCTCGCGGATGTCGCTCACCGAACGGTCGGTGGGCCGGTAGCGCGGGATGGTGGACCTCTGCGGCCGTGGCGGCGGCGCGGCAGCCTGGGCCGCAGCCTCGACCACGGCATCGGCGGTGACGGCGGGAGGTTGCGGTGCCACCTCGGGCGGGGGTTCGTGGCGGGTGGTCGCGCACCCGCCCAGCAGCAGGGCCGCGGCGGTCGCGAGCCTTCTCATATGCGTAGGATATTCCGGACGCAGCGACACACACGCTGCCGAGGCCCCTCTTACAAGCTCTCCCGCAGTCCTACAAAACTACTTTGCTAGTTCACTAGTAAAGTGGTATTGTCTCTGCACCGGAACTGCAGGGCAGGAGGCAGCGATGATCGACATTCAGGGGCTGGGGTTTCGCTACCGTCGCAGCGGGGCTCCGGTCTTTTCCAATCTCAACCTGCAGCTTCCGGCCGGAACCATCTGCGGGCTGCTGGGTTCGAACGGCGCCGGCAAGAGCACGCTGCTGAGGCTGATGGCGGGGTTGAGCTTCGCGCAGCAGGGCAGGTGCACCGTGCTCGGCCAGCCGCCCGCCGACCGCACGCCCGAGTTCCTCGCCGATGTATTCCTGCTGCCCGAGGAATTCCAGTTGCCGGCGATGGAGGCCACGGACTACGAGAAGCGCATCGGCGCGCTGTATCCGCGCTTCGACGGCGCACTGTTCAACCGTCTGCTGGGCGAACTTTCGATTCCGCGGCCGCAGAAGCTCAACACGCTGTCGCAGGGCCAGAAGAAGAAATTCCTGCTGGCCTTCGGCCTTGCCACGCAGGCGCGACTGATGATCCTGGATGAGCCCACCAACGGGCTCGACATTCCGAGCAAGAGCCAGTTCCGGCGGCTGATGATCGATCAGTTCCAGCCCGAGCGCAGCTTCCTGATCTCCACGCATCAGGTGCACGACCTGCAGGGTCTGATCGATTCGGTGATGGTGCTGGACCAGGGGCAGATCCTGCTGCATCAGACGGTGGAGGCGCTGGAATCGCGCCTGCAGATCACGGTGGAGCAGGAGCAGCCGCAGGATGCGCTGTATGTGGAGAAATCCCTCGAAGGCTTCAAGGTGATTCGTGAAAACCACGGCGGCCACGAGAGTCGGCTCGATCTGGAGATGATGTTCGGCCTCGTGACCACGGGACCCACGCGGGTTCGCGAACTGTTCAGTCCGGAGACACGCGTATGAGCTCCTTTGATCCTTCCCGCTTCCGGCGGTTATTCCTCAACGATGTGCTGCGCATCGGCAAGCCCGTGCTGTTGATGTCTGCGGCGCTGCTGTGCCTCACCTGGGTCATCTACCTTGCGAACTTCGAACCGGGGCGTGTGCCGAACGATCCGCCGTTGAGCGTCGCTCTGTTCGGCATCTACCTGCTGGGTGGCGGTCTGCTGGTGACCAGCGAGATCTTCCGCGACATGCATCATCCGCTGGAGCGCTATCACTACCTGATGCTGCCGGTGTCGAACGTCGAGCGACTGTCGAGCCGCTACCTGATCACCGGGCCACTCTTGATCCTGTATGGCATCGTGGCGTTCGCCGTGATGGACTGGACCGGCAATCTGCTGGCGAGCTGGCTGAAGGACGCCAGCGCGCCGGCGTTCTCGCCCACGGCCAGCCAGATCCTGCTGCTGGCGCGGGTGTATCTGTTCGTGCACCTGCTGGCTTTCATGGGCGCCATCTGCTTCCGTTCGATGAATCTTCTGAAGTCGGCGCTGACGCTGGCGGTGTTCTGGGTCAGCATGGCGGCAGTGGGCTATCTGGCGATGCGCATCCTCTACTTCGATGCATTCGAGTGGGGAAGCTTCGAGCCCGTGAAACCCATCCGCATGTCCCTCTTGCCGCTGTTCGAAGCCTGGTGGATGAACTGGGCGGTCGCGCTGGGGTTCTCGGCATGGCTGCTGTACGTCGCCTACCGTTGCCTGAAGGCGCACGAGGTACAGAATGGACTTTAAACCCAACTACCCGATCTATCTTCAGGTCGCGGACTTCATCTGCGAGAAGCTGCTGAAGAATGAATGGCGCAACGGCGACAAGCTGCCGGCGCTGAAGGACCTCGCCGTCACCACCTCCGTGAATCCGAACACGGTGATCAAGGCGCTGGGCTTCCTGGTCGACCACAACATCCTGAACACCCAGCGCGGTGTGGGGTATTTCATGACCGACAATGCCCGGGCAATCACGCTCGAACTCAAGCGCAAGCAGTTCATCGATGAAGTGCTGCCCGATGTGTTTTCCAGCATGGACCTCTTGGGCCTGGGTCTGTACGACCTGACGAAGATCTACGAGGAACGGCGACCGGCGAGCGTGAAGGCACCGGCAGGGAGTGCGACATGAACGCCGGCAGGAGACTCGTCCGCAATACCGTATTCGGCCTGTGGGGCGCGGCGGCGCTGTTCGTCGGACTCAATCGCCTGGCAGCGACGCCGGCGGGAGAAGGAAAGGACAGCTTCCTCACGCTGGGTCTGCGGCAGGATCGCGAACCGCAACGCGATCCTGAGATCGATCTGGCGACGGCAAGAGATTTCACGCGCCTCAGCGTGCGCGGTCCGCTGCGCGTGGAAGTGGTGGGCGCCGGCGCATACAAGGTGACGCTGACTGCCTCGTCCGGGCAGTCGCCACAGGTGCACGCCTATCTCAAGGAAGGTGTGTTGCACGTGGACGGTGGTGAGGGGCGGGGCGCCATGCAGGGCGTGCTTCGCGTGGAAGTGCCCACGTTGCAGCGCATCGATGCCGCCAGCGCGCAGCTTGTCGTGCGCGCGCTGCATGCACCGGAGCTGAGCCTGTTCACGTATGGCGGCGGTGTGGCAACGCTGGAGCAGAACCATGTGCAGCGCTGGTACGTGTTCTCGTCGAACCCGCTGGAATTGCGCGTGGATGACGCAACCTTCGCTGCCGGGTCATTGAAGGCCAACGCCGATGTGGTGATCCGCCGCGCGCCGTAAGATATCCCCCTCGACCGCAGGGGGATTCATGAAGAAGGCGGGCTGGATACTGACCGGACTGTTGCTGTTGTTCCTGCTGCCGGCTTCGGTGGCGCCGAAACTGCTGGGCGCGCAGGCAGCCGTCGATTCGCTTGCCGCGATCGGCTGGCCCGCAGGATGGCTTGCCGCGCTGGGCGCGCTGGAACTGGTGCTACTGCTGTTGTTCGCCTGGCCGCGCACCGCATTGCTGGGCGCCGTGCTGTTCACGGCGCTGCTGGGCGGCACGGTGGCCAGTCATCTGCGTGCCGGCAGTCCGCTCGCCAGTCACACCTTGTTCGGTGTATACCTCGGCGTGTTCCTGTGGGTGTCGCTGTATCTGCGCGACGCCGGATTCCGCTCCTACGTGCTCCACCACATGCTGAGGAGGTCGCCATGAACGCCCGCCGCATCGCCCTGAAGACTGTGGTTGTCGCCTGCGTCGCCGCCCTGTCGCTGGCAGCACAGGCCGCACAACCGGTGAGCTCCGCGAAACCGAAGATCGGCATGATCGGTTCGGGCAACGTGGGCAGCAATCTCGGCAAGGTGTGGGTAAGCAAGGGCTATGCGGTGATGTTCTCGTCGAAGGACATCGAATCCGATCGCCGCCTTGCCGCGCAGATCGGTACCGGCGCGCGTGCGGGCACGCCACAGGAAGCAGCGGCCTATGCCGATGTGCTGGTATTCGCCGTGCCCTACGGGGCATTGCCTGAGTTGGGCAGGTCGCTGGGCGGCGCACTGAAGGGAAAGGTGGTGATCGATGCCAGCAATCCCTTCCCGGCGCGCGATGGCGCCATCGCCGATGAGGCGCGCACGCAGGGCGCGGGCGTCGTCTCTGCGCGGCTGCTGCCGGGCGCGCGCATCGTGCGTGCGTTCAATGCGATTGCCGCAGCGCGC
This sequence comes from Steroidobacteraceae bacterium, assembly GCA_046347045.1. Classification (GTDB taxonomy): domain Bacteria; phylum Pseudomonadota; class Gammaproteobacteria; order Steroidobacterales; family Steroidobacteraceae; genus ZC4RG30. Next base: position 27,481 of record JAXMGX010000007.1, on the reverse strand, counting down.
ATGGGTGCGGTGCATGAAACACCGGGCAAGGTGGGCATGCCCATGGCCAGCGACGATGCGGCGGCGGTGGAAGTAGCCACGGCGCTGATCCGCGACATCGGTTTCGAGCCGGTGCTGGTGGGCAAGCTCGACATGGGCAAGTACCTGATGCCAGGCACGCCGCTCGCGGGGGAGCATACGCCGGATGAGATCCGCAAGATTGCGGCGACGCTGAAGCCGTAGTTGGGTTGCCGGCGGCCAGCGTCACCTAGCGATCAACGCGTTCTGCATTCACCATCAGATATCCGAACTCCCACGGTTCGCGGAACGGCCCCATCAGCGCCGCGCTCGGAGCCCGCATCAGCCACCTGTCCCAGTTGGTCCGATCCATCCGCCACTGCACGGAGTAGATGCGCATCCTGACCGCATCAGGCGGCAGCGTCGCTTGCAGGTTCAACCTTGCGCCGTATGTCAGTTCAGGTGCTTGCGCCGTCGCCTTTGCCACGGTGCGGTTCCGGCTGTCGAGCAGGTCGACTGTCACCGCCACGTCGCGCAGGATTCTCGAGTTCGTATTGACGAAGCTGCCTTCCCAGTCGCGCTGACCCGCGGCGTCCGTGACTACTGCATTGCGGACCAGTGCGAGGATTTCGTCATCCTGGTGCACGACGCGGAACCACATCGTCAGGAGCAGCAGCAGGAAGGCCGCGGCAACGAGCTTCCAGACCTTGATGCTGAGGGTCCAGTTGCTCCACCGCGAGAACAGGGTGTCGGTTGTCATGTCTCCACTCCGACGATTTGACGATTACACGGATTGTAGGACGAGGGCTGACGCCTGTTCGCTGCGCCTGCCGATGGGTGAGAGCCTGCCATTGGCGGGACCATCAGGTCCATGAACGCATCAGCCGGTCTCGCTTGGGATGCCCAGCCGCAGCAGGAGATGGACGAGCTGCAGGTCTGGATGGAATCACTGGCATCGGGGCAGTGGAGCGCCGATGATCTGCTGCGCGAGGTGCTGAGGCTGGAAAAGCACGATCCCGGCCTGCCGTGGGATGTGCTGACCACGCTGGAGCAGTACTACCACCGCGAGCGGATTTCGCATCAACTGTTCATCTGCGTGCGCTCGCGTCTGCAGAAGCACCTGGATTCCTCGGAACAAATGCAGTCGCCGGTGCCGGCCGAGGATCTCCCCGCGGAAGTGTCCGCGGAGCTGTCCGCGGAAGCGGATGGGACCGCGGGCGTCCTACACGCCGGCGACCTGATCCGCGGACGTTACCGCGTGGTGGAAATCCTGGATCGCAATGCCTGGGGCACGCAGGTGGAGGCTGTGGACGAACACCGCCTGGACCTGGCCGACGTGCGCACCCGGGTGTCGATGCATGTATTCGACCTGGTGCGCGCGCAGGAAGTGCAGCTTCTGCAGCGCGCGTATCGACTGCAGTCGCTGTCGCATCCCTGCATCCAGAAGGTGTTCGATGTGGACGACTGCAACGGAGGACTCTTCATCACTCTGGAATGGCTGGGCGGCATCAGCATCCAGCAGTTGCTCGACCTGAATGGCGGCCGTCCGCTCGCCATGCCCGCGGCACGCGCGGTAGTGCGCTCGGTGGCCAGCGCGCTGGCCTATGCGCACGGCCGCGATGTGCAGCACGGCGCCATAGACGCCGGCTGCGTGGTGGTGACGGATGCTGGCGAGATCAAGCTGCGCGGCTTCGAGCTCACCGGCTTTCACCGCAGGGGCGATCCCTCGACCGATCGGCTGGCATTCGCGAAATTCGCATATCGCCTGTTCGGGGGCGGCGCGCTGCCGGATGACTGCCTGGGGCCGCGAGCGCGCCGGGCAGCGCTGCGTCAGCCCCCCGGCCTGAGCCGCGCAGAATGGGGTGTGCTGCGCGATGTGCTGCTGGGCAGGGATTCGCCGGCACTGCTGATGGCGTTTGCCGGCGAAGGAGACGTCGCCGGCGGCCGCTACACGCTGACCCAGGCGCTGCCTGTGGAACGCCCGCGCCGCCGCGCACCGGCCTGGCTTGCGGCCGGTGCGGCACTGGCCTGCGTGATCGCTGCCGGAGTCTTCTTCATCGAGCCCTTCGGTACGGGCGCCTCCGGGGCCGGCACGCCGACAGCTCCAGCCATCGTTGCTGCCTCGCAGCCGCCAGCTGCGCCCTCCGCGCCGGTCATCGGTTCCGCCACGGCGGCTCAACCGGCGGCCTCCACGCCCGTGGCAGCACGCCGCGTGCTGCCCATTGAGCCGCAGCAAGCGCGCGTCGAGCTGACTGCGAGCACCGTGGAGGCGTCGGCCTCCGAGCCGTTCGCACGCATCCAGGTGCGCCGTCGCGACAATCTGGATGTGCCCGTCAGCTTCCGCTGGTGGACCGAAACCGGTTCGGCGCACGCCAACCGGGATTTTCTCGGCATAGAACCCCGTCTGGAGTGGATACCGGTGGGGGCAAAGGGTGTGGAACTGCGTGTGCCGTTGCTGTCGGATCCCTCACGCAATGAACCGCGCGACTTCTACGTGAAGATCGAGATGGCGGGTTCGAAAGAGGCCGTGCTCGGCAATCGCACGCTCACGCAGGTGAGCATCCGGCCCTCGGGCGCCACTACACAGCAGGCCGCCGTGCATCCGGGCCCCGTGACGGTTGCGGCGCTGCCCTGAAGAGGGTGCAGCGGCGGTGCACCGCCGCATCGGGGCTTGCCCGCGGCAAATGCGTTTACTCCGTCACGGGGATTGATCGCGAGCATTGCGCGGGGTGACTTAATCATGGCAGGTTTCGTTACCTGCATCATGACCCTCCGACACGCGTTCCAATCCCTGTTTGCCCTCTGTTTCCTGTTCTGCGCGGCCTGCGCCACGCCCTCTGTAAACGAAGAGGGCGATGAAGAGGCCGTCGTCATGGAGGACGAGAGCGCGGCCGAACCCGTGGCCGAACCCGCGGCAGAAGCCGAGGTGCGCGAGGAGCACGTTGCGGAGGACACCGTGCCGCCCACCGCGAAGCCCGAGGAAGGCGAGGTGCCCCTGGCGGTTGCGGAATCCGAACACACCGAACCTCCGCCCTCCAGCCACGAGCTGGCCGAAGTGGTGGTGCAGGCCAAGCCGCGCCATGAGGTGATCCACGACCTGGTCGCCGAAGCGCAGGCCCTGCTGAAGAGCGTGCAGCTCCAGTACGTCTTCACGGGCAAGGGCAAGCGCGAGACATTGCGCGGCCGGCCCGTGGCCTTTGCCTTGTGGAGCGAGGCGAAGATGGCCTGGACCATCGCGCAGCTCGAGATTCCGCGGCCGCCGGTGAAGTGGAAGCCGGGTGGACGCCCGATGAATTTCCTGCTGCGGACGCCTGGCATCGAAGCGCGCCACGTGAAAGGCACCGGCGCCGAGCGCCTGATGTTCGCGTTCACCAAGGATGGCGAGCCGTTGAAGGTGTACGGGCGCAAGTTCCCCGTGTTCGACAACGACCTGCTGAAGAAGAAGCGCTGGCGAGAGGTCGCCGCCACGGCGAAGCCCATCGTGTACCTGCCATTCACCGAGGACACGCTGGATCCGCTGTTCATTGCCGGCGGCCGCGACTACCTGCTGTCCACCGCGCGCAAGGCCGTGGAGGATCTGCGCGCGGCCAAAGCGCCGTCGCGGGCCTTTCCGGGCGAGTTGATGGCCGATGTGGTGCCGCCGGAAGTCATCACCACGCTGGCCATCATCGAGCAGACCGATGACGGGGATTTCATCTCGAAGGGTGCCGAGGCGTTCAACGAGGTGCTGAGCCAGTACGGGCTGAAGAAGGACGAGGCCTACCGCTACAGCGTGTCGCGGGCCGCGGCCATCGGTCCCATGCAGTTCACCAACAAGCGGCGCAATGGCACCTATTCGATGGTGGTGCGGCGCTGCCCCGAGGCGCGCATCGATCCGGATTTCGAGCGCGGGGCCACCAACCTGCTGAATGCGATGAAGGCCGCGATCTGCCTGTTCGACATCGAGCTCGCGCAGATGCGCGCCGATATCCGCGAGGCCTACCACGGCAACATGAAGGTGCTCGGCATCTTCCCCGTTGCGGCGTACAACGGCGGCCCGAAGAACGTGAACAAGCTGTACAAGGTCATCCAGCGGATGAACGTGGAGCTGGCTGACCTGCGTGCGCCGGGAGAGTCTCCGGAAGAACGGGTCGAATGCCCCTGCCTCTGGAAAGAGACGGCCGATGAAATCCGGCCCATCGCGATTCCGCGCTACAACAACGAGAACCGCTGGTACATCGAGAAGTACCAGAATATTCTGGGATCACTGGAATAGCGTCTGGCGCGGAGGCTGCCGCGGCGCGCAGCAGCGCGGCGCAAATCAGGGCAGCGCGAAGGTGAATAGCGTGGTGCCCGCGGCGATTGCCACGTACTGCCGGCCGTTCACCGCATAGGTCATCGCACCGGCGTTCACCTGGCCGCCGAGCGCCGCCTTCCACAGCAGCTTGCCCGTCTTCGCATCCAGCGCGACGAAGTAACCGTCCTTGCCGCCACCGAACACCACATCGCCGGCCGTGGAAAGGGTTCCGCCCCAAGTGATGTTGCCCAGCGGATATTCCCACACCGGTCGCAGCGTCGCGGGGTCATAGGCGCGGATCACGCCGCGAGCCTCGTCTTCATTGTTGAGGAAGGGTTCGAGGTTCACGTCGCCCATGGTGGTCTGGCGCGTGTTCACGCCCACCGCGCGCGGGAACTGGCCCTCGACGGCCATGATGCCCGAATGCTCCCAATGCGCCACGTAGAAGAGGCCGGTGCGCGGACTGTACGCCGGCGGCGCCCAGTTGATGGCGCCATGCACATGCGGGCGAACCAGCGTGCCCTGCGGCGTCGGGATCATGCCCGGCACGCGATGCGGACGGCCTTTCGCATCGAAGCCGTCCATCCAGTTCACTTCGACATAGGGCTTGCCCAGCAGGAATTCGCCGGTGATGCGATCGAGTACGTACATGAGCCCATTGCGGTTGGCCCAGAGCATCACCTTGCGGGGCGTGCCGCGCCAGGCGATATCCGCCAGCAGCGGCACCTGCGTGGAGTCGTAGTCCAGCTCGTCGTGCGGCGTGAACTGGTAGTGCCATTTCAGTTTGCCGGTGTCGGCATCCAGCGCGATGACGCTGTCGCTGTAGAGATTGTCGCCGAGTCGCGTGCGACCATCCCAGTCGGGCGCCGGGTTGCCGGTGCCGAAGTACACGAGGTTTGCGCCGGCATCGTACGCGCCATGATTCCAGATCGCCGCGCCGCCCTTCTGCCAGGAATCGCCGGACCAGGTGTCATGCCCCGCCTCGCCAGGACCCGGGATGGTGTGGAACCTCCAGACCTCGTGACCGGTCCTTGCATCGTACGCGGCCACGAAGCCGCGCACGCCCATGTCGCCGCCGGCCGTGCCGATGATCACCTTGTCGTTCACCACCAGTGGCGGCATGGTGATGGAGTACTGCGCGGCCGCATCGGCCACGACGGTGTCCCATTGAAGCTGGCCGCTCTTCGCATCGATGGCCAGCAGATGCGCGTCCACGGTGCCCATGTACAGCGTGTCGCCCTGGATGGCCAGTCCGCGGTTCACGCGGCCGCAGCAGGTGCGCGCGGGCGCGGGCTGGTGCGAATACGTCCAGAAGAGGCGACCCGTGGCCGCATCCAGCGCCACCACGTCGTTTGGCGCCTGCACCGTGTACATCACGCCATCGACCACCAGTGGCGTGGCCTCGAATTTCTCGAGCGAACGCGACTGCCATGCCCACTGAAGCTGCAGTTTGCCGGCATTGGCGGCGTTGATCTGGTCGAGCGGGCTGTGTCGCTGGTTGGCGTAGTCGCGCGAATAGCTCAGCCAGTTGGCGGCCGTGTCGGCGAGCGGGCGCGGTGGCGGCAGTGCCGGCAGGGACGCCGCGCCGCCGCGCAGCGTAGTGAGGTATCGCACCACATCTGCAAGTTCCTCGTTCTTCAGCGTGCCGCGCACGGAGGGCATGGGGGAGGGCAGGAACGACTCGCTGGCGAGGTCAGCGCGGTTGAAGGAGCGAAGCTGCTCCTTGTCGTCCAGCATCTGCACGGTGAATGAATCCCGGTTCAGCAGCCGGCCGCGCGCGAGCTCGCCGGCTTTGGTCGTCAATGCGTACCAGCGGTTGGCCGGCTGTACCTCCCGATCCGGCTCCAGCAGCGATTCGGCGAGCTGGTCGGAAGTTCGCAACAGACCGATGCGCGACAGCTCCGGGCCCAGCCTCGATCCTTCGCCACCCACGCGATGGCAGGTGAGGCACTGACCCTTGCCTGCGAACAGTTGCCGGCCGCGCGCCGCATCGCCAGTGGCCGCCACATCCTTCAGTACCGCGCGGCTGCGCAGATAGGCCACGATCTGCTGCGCCTGCGTCGAAGACAGGTTCGGCGTCGCCGGCATCGGCGTGCCCGGAATTCCCTTCATCAGGATGTCGGTGAGTTGCCCGTCGGTGTAGGGCCTTCGAAACACACCATGGCCCAGATCGACATTGGCGATCTGGTTGCCGGCCTTGCCATGGCAGTTGGCGCAGTAGTTCTGGAAGGCCTGTTCGCCGCTGAACAGATCGGCGCCCGTGGCGTGCTGCGCCAGCGCGGTGGCGCTGCTGCCCAGCAACAGGCACAGCGCTATGAATGTGCTTCGTCCCCCCATTCATCGCTAATGTACCAGCATCAGCGCGGCGTGGACCTCAGGAATCCCAGCAGCATCAGCGCGATGCCCAGCACCACCAGCAGGTGGATGGCACCGAAGGTCACTTTCACCGCCAGCCACAGCACCAGCCACAGGATGATGACGGCCGCGCCCAGGAACCGCAGAATCCCCATGTCAGTCTCCTTGTTGGTTTTGCCAAAGCCTGAGGCCGGCGCCCGGGAAGCGGGAAGGGTCGGAAAGCGCCAGCAGTCGTAGGGTGAGGCCTACTTTGCGGCTGCGTTTGGCGTCGCCAGCGGCTTTGCGTGAAGATGCGCGGCGACAATCGAAAATCGGCGGGAGGGGTATGGGCAGCTTGAATCGCCGTGAGGCACTACAGGTGCTGGGCCTGGGATCGGCGGCACTGGCCGCGGCGCCACGCGCGGCGCTGGCCCAGAGTCCGGCCTTTCCGAATGGCGCAATCATTCGCACCTTGTTCAAGGACTATGCGCCTGCCGACCTCGCGGGCGGTGCCACGCTGTTTCACGAGCATCTGTCGTTGGGGCCGGATTTCATGGACCGCTTCCGCGCGGCCGCTGCCGCCGTGCTCGTGGCGCAGGGCGCGCCGCCCTCGCAGCGTCCGCAGGGGCCTCCGCCCGCGCCGCGCGGCGCCGACCCCATGCGCAGTGTCGAACTGATGGCCGAGGAGCTGCGCACCGCGCAACGCGAGGGCGTGGCCTGCATCGTCGATGCGGGGCTCGAAGGGGCCGGCATGGACCTCGAATTCATCCGCAATGCCGCGAAACGCTCGGGCCTGCCCGTGATCAAGGGCGCGGGCTTCTACACGCAGCCGTTTTACCCGCAACGCGTTGCGACCCTGAACGAAGAGCAGCTCGTGCGCGAGCTGATCCGCCAGGTGGATGAATATCCGGCAGGCGTGTTCGGCGAAATCGGTTCATGGGACGAGATCACCGCGATCGAGCGCAAGGTGTTCCGTGCCGTGGGCAAGGCGCATGTGGCGACGAATCTTCCGGTGTTCACCCACACCGGCATCCCCGGCAAGTCCGCGCTCGAACAGCTCGACCTGCTCGAGGATGCCGGCGTCGATCCGCGGCGCGTCTGCATCGGGCACCTGGGCAATCTCGCCGATCCGGCGGTGTACGTGCACAAGACCATCTGCCGCCGCGGTGGGTATGTGGGGTTCGATCGGCAGGGCGGCGGCGCCGGCAGTGATGTGCCCGTGGTGCCGCTGGTCATGGCGCTGGTCGAGGCCGGATTCACCGATCACATCCTGATATCGGGTGACGCCTCCAGGGGTTATGGACGCCCCATCACCGCATTCCTGCCGCGCCTGAAGGCAGCCGGTCTCAACGATGAGGTGCTGCACAAGATCACCGTGGACAATCCGCGCCGCTTCCTGGCTTTCGTGCCGAAGCGCCGGCGCAAGGACTGAGAAGTTACCAGTAGCCGAGCATGCGCCCGGCGGTGAGCGCGGTGGACCACGCGGCCAGCGAGATTCCGCCGCCGATGCCCAATTGCAGTCGTTGCTGTGGGGAAAGCGCGCGGGAGCGATGTTGCCGCCACGCGCTTGTTGCGTGGATTGCGGCCATGTTCGCCAGCGCGACGAAGATGGCCGCGAATTTCACCAGCAGGAACGGATTGCTGCGGTATTCGGTGGCGTTGGTGGCGAGCAGGCATACGCCGCTGGCGGCAGCGATCATGAAGCCCGTAGCGGCCAGCGTCACCGTCGGCCGCGAGATTGCCTGCAACTCTGTTCGCGCGAAGCAACCGAGCAGCTTCAGGTCGAGCATCACAACGGAACCGAACAGCGAGGCCACACCGACGATGTGCACCAGGTTGATGAAGGCGTAGCTCCAGACGCCAGCGCCGCGCACGGCCTGGCCGAGGGCCGAGCCCTCGAGCCACGTCAGCAGTTCGGTCACTTGATGCGGTCGGGATAGACGTCGTAGTTCTTCGCGCCCGCGGTCACGCGCACCGTCTTCATCTCGAAGCGCTTCGGATCGCTGCTGCGATTGCCGAGAATCGTAACGGTGTCCCCGACCTTCAGCGTCGTGGGCGTGAGGCCCGCCGCCTGGGTACGCGCCGGCGGCGCCAGTGTCACATCCCACACCTGACCCTCCGCGACGATCTGCATCGTGGCGTGCGGGCCATTGAGGTTCACGGGCTTTTGCACCTTGCCGGTGACTTGCGACTGGGTGGCACTCTGGCCGGACCAGCCATGGTGTGCCAGCGCCGGCAACGCAACGATCAAACCCATCACAGCGCCGATACGGAGCGACAGCGTGATTCGCATGGCGTAACTCCTTGCCTCAATGCCCGGCTTCCAGCATATACCCGAATCCACCTTCAACTCATTGCTGCTGCGCAACCGAAGGTGGATTGGACACGATGATTTCCACGCGTCGGTTCTGTTGTCGACCGGCCGCATTGTCGTTGCCGGCCACAGGCTCTCCTTCACCCTTGCCCATCGTCGTTACGCGCCGGGCATCGATGCCCTTGGCTACCAGGGCCGCCTTCACCGAATCCGCGCGCGCTTCGGAGAGCCGCAGGTTGTAGTCCTCCCCGCCGACGCTGTCGGTGTGGCCTTCGATGGCCACCGAGCGATCCGGTGCACGCTCCAGAAACTGCGCCAGCCGGTCGATGGTGCTGGCCGCGCCGGGCTTGAGCGTGGCCTTGCCCGTATCGAAGAGCACGTCACCCAGGGTGAGCACCAGTCCGCGGTCGGTCTGCTTCGCCTGCAGGTCGCGCAGCTGTTCGGCCAGCGCCGCAGCTTCGTTCTGCGCGGCCTCGGCCCGCATCTGCGCCTGCTGACGTTCGGACTCGGCCTGTTGGCGCGCGGCATCGGCCTGCGCCTTCGCGCGCGCCGCTTCCTCCTCACGGGCCTGCAGCAACACGCGCTGCCGCGCCTGTTCGGCCGCGGCGGTTTTTTCTTCCGCCTGACCTTTCGCGATCTGCTCGGCGGCGATGTCTGCATGGCGCCGCGCGACGTAGGCAGCCTGGTGCACTTCCTTCCGTGACTTGTGTTCCCTGGCCAGCCGCTCTGCTTCGCGCAGCGATTCATGCGCAGCCGAGATCTCCGCCGCGGCGAACCTGCCGGCATCCTGCGAGGTCTCGACCTGCGAGATCGCGTCGCGAGCTGATGCGAGCTCGTCCTCGTGCGCCGGCGTGGATCCGCAGGCAGTCAGCACCATTGCGACCGCGGCCGCGAGCGCCAGGTTGAGTGTGGATTTCATCTGCATCTCCTTACGGCGTGGCAGCCGGCGCCGCGGCCGGCGGCGTGGCCGCATCGCGTTCCTTTTCGATCCGCAGCGTGTCGACGCCGCGTTGCAACTGCCGGGCCGCGGCTTCCTGCGCGGTGGACTGCGTGCGCGCGCTGGCGTACTGGGCGTCGACCTCTGCCTGTTTGGCCAGCAGCAGCGCCTCGCGGTCGCCGGCGTCGGATTTCTTGTCCAGTTCGGCCTGCGCGCGCGCGTACTTGTCCTTGGCCTGCTCGAGTTCAGGCAGCGATGCCCGGGCGGCGCCGCTGCGCTCGGCCTGCTGCAGCACGGCCTGAGTGCGCGCCATCTGCGCGGTGACTTCCTCGGAGGGGCGGTGCGAGGCGCAGGCCTGCAGCAGCAACGGCAAGGCCAGGGCCGTCAGGGGGATGGATTTCATGTTGCACCTCTGTGCATTGCAGAAAAGCCCTGCGATGCAATCTGATACAACCAGTGCGGTGCCAGAACCGGCCGGAGGCATGTCGGCGGGCCGGACCAGTCCGACAGCAGTCGTCGAGACTGCGGCGCGCCTGCGGCTATTGCGCCGATCCGGACTTCATTCCGCTGTCTGGTACCTTGATCACCTTGCCGACGCGCACGCCCAGCAGGCGGATGCGCCGCGACAGATCGACGCGCTTCAGGTTCAGGCCCGCCTGACGCCGGATGATCGCGGCATCGGCCGTGTGCTCGTCGATGGTGGTGTCGCGGGTCACGGCCTTGAAGTTGTCGAAGCGCAGTTTGATGCCGATGGTCCGCCCGACGTAACCCTTGCGCGCCAGATCCGCCGCCACCTGCTCGCAAAGCTGCGTGAATACGCCGCCGAGTTCTGCACGGTCCCGCACCGCATGCAGGTCGCGTTCGAAGGTGGTCTCGCGGCTGAAGCTCACCGGTTCGCTGTGCGTCACCACGGGGCGCTCGTCGCGGCCCCAGCTTGCTGCATGCAGCCACGCGCCATGGCTGTTGCCGAAGTGCTCGATCAGCCAGTCCAGCTCCTTCGCCGCGATGTCGCCCACGGTGTTCACGTTGAAGGACTTGAGCCGGTCATCGGTGCGCGGACCGATGCCGTTGACCTTGCGACAGGGCAGCGGCCAGATGCGCGACTGCAGGTCATCCATGGTCACTGTCGACACCCCATTGGGTTTGTCGAATTCGCTGGCGAGCTTGGCGAGCAGCTTGTTCGGCGCCACGCCGATCGAACACGTGAGCCGTGTCTCCTCGAAGATGCGGCGCTGGATGTGCCGGGCGAGCACGCGCCCGCCTTCTTCATCGCTGCCCGGCACGTCGGTGAGGTCGATGTACACCTCGTCGATGCCGCGGTCCTCCATCACTGGCGCGATGTCGACGATGGTGCGCTTGAACAGTCGCGACATCCGCCGTACCTCGTCGAAGTCCACCGGCAGCAGAATGGCGTGCGGGCACAGCCGCGCCGCCTTCATGATGCCCATCGCGGAGCCTACGCCGAACTGCCGCGCAGGATAGGTGGCGGTGGTGATCACGCCGCGGCCCACGTAGCCGGAAATCCTCGGAAAGGCATCCACGGGGATCGCATCCAGCGGCGCCTGCGAAAGGACATCGTCCGCGCTGCGACGCCGGCCGCCGATCACCACCGGCAGGCCCTTGAGCTGTGGATAACGCAGCAGTTCCACGGAGGCGTAGAACGCATCCATGTCGAGGTGGGCGATGCGGCGCGCAGGAGTCATGCGCGGCAAGAATACCCAGTTACGCGCCGCAGCAGTGCCGGCACACGCATGGGATATCCTTGACCAGCGCGGCAGTATAGCTTCGCGTCTGGCGGGAGGCGGTCATATCGGCAGCTTCACCGACAGATTTTGCGTGAAATGGATGTTGAACTGCGGGAACCAGACCTGAGTCGTCCCTGGCAACATTTCAAGGAGAACCCATGCCAAATACCGTACGACTGCACCGCGTGCTGGCCACGAAGCCCGAAAAGGTCTACCGCGCCTTCCTCGATGCCGATGCGCTGGCGCGCTGGTTGCCACCCAATGGCTTCACGGGGCACATGCATTCCCTCGAGGCCAAGGTCGGCGGTCGCTACCGCATGTCATTCACCAACTTCAGCACCGGCACCACGCATGCCTTCGGCGGCGAGTTCCTCGAGCTGGTGCCGAATGAGCGCCTCCGCTACACCGATGTATTCGAGGATCCGAACCTGCCCGGAGTCATCACCGTGACAGTCACGCTGCGCGCCTGCTCGGTGGGTACCGAAGTCCACATTGTGCAGGAGGGGCTTCCCGACGTGATCCCGCTGGAAGGTTGCTATCTGGGCTGGCAGGAATCGCTGCGTAATCTGGCACGACTGGTGGAACCGGAGATTCCCGGCTGATTGCCGTCCGCGACGAGCGGCCACCATCGCTTTCGACACGGAGCCTGACATGTCACTGACGCTGTACTACCACCCGCTCTCCTCATACTGCCACAAGGTGCTGATCGCGCTGTACGAGAACGGCGTGCACTTCGAAAGGCGGTTGATCAACCTCGGCGAAGCCGCAGACCGCGCGGAGCTTGCCGCCCTGTGGCCGGTGACCAAGTTCCCGGTGCTGCGGGACGACGAGCGCAACGTCGTGCTGCCGGAGTCCAGCGTGATCATCGAGCATGTGGATCGCCACTATCCCTCGACGCATCCGCTGCTGCCGCTGGATGGCGATGCCGCCTTGCCGGTGCGATTGTGGGACCGCATCGTCGACAACTACGTGCACGCGCCCATGCAGCGCATCGTCGCCGATCGCATCCACGACGAACGCGGCAACCTGGAGCCACAGCGCGCCTTGCTGGATGCTGCCTACGGCGTTCTGGAAGCGCAGTTGGCGGAGCATGAGTGGCTGGCCGGCAGCGATTTCACGCTGGCGGATTGCGCCGCGACGCCGGCGCTGTTCTATGCCAGCACGCTGCGCCCCATTCCGGCGACTTGTCCGCGCCTTGCCGCCTATTTCGAGCGCCTGGTGGCACGGCCTTCGGTGCAGCGTGTGCACGACGAGGCAAGACCCTGGTTCCAGTACTATCCGTTCGCGGATGCCATTCCCGCACGGTTCCGCTGAATGCAGTACCTGCCTGGCTGTCGGTTTGCTAGTCTCGAGCTTCAACCGGAGGGATTCCCATGCGCATTGCTGTACCGGCCCTGTTCGTGACCGCCGCGTTTCTGACCTGCGGTGCCGCTTCGTCTCCTGTTTCGGCCGCCAATACGCCTGCCGCCGCACCCGCCCCGCAGGCTGCATCCTGCCCGGCGTGGCTCAACCAGGATTACCGCAAGCTGCATTCCTCGCAGAAGGTGAATATCTGTCAGGCCTTCGCGGGCAAGCCGCTGCTCATCGTCAACACGGCCAGCCACTGTGGTTACACACCGCAGTTCAAGGGACTGGAAGCCGCGTATCAGAAGTACAAGAGCCGCGGCCTCGTCGTGGTCGGCTTCGCCTCGGATGACTTCAACCAGGAAGACGCCGACGAGGGCAAGGCCGCAGAGATCTGCTTCCTGAACAATGGCGTCACCTTCACCATGCTGGCGCCCACGCATGTGAAGGGCACTGAATCCAACCCGGTGTTCCAGGAGCTGGCGCGCCAGACCAAGGCGCCGGCCTGGAACTTCAACAAGTATCTGGTGAGCGCCGATGGCAGGGTACTGCAGCATCTGGACAGTCGCGTGACGCCGGAATCCTCCGAATTCACCGCGGCAGTGGAAGCGCTGCTGAAGTAGCCGGTGACCAGGGCCCGCCAAGGCGGCGCCGCGAGGCGGGCCCGCCATTCCCATGGAACCGTGAGCGGCAGCCGCTAGCGGTATCCTGCATACGTGGCCAACAGCACGCTGACGCTCAGACGACTGGGCATCGATACCTATCACGAGGCGGTTCTCTACATGAACCGCAATTGCCATGTATGTCGTTCCGAAGGCTTCGTGGCGCAGTCGCGGGTGAGGGTGTCGCTGGGCGAGCGACATCTCATCGCGACGCTGAACGTGGTCGCGCCGCAGATGCTGCGCGATGGCGAGGCCAGTCTTTCCGAAAGCGCCTGGCTCGCCCTGGGCGCACACGAAGGCGCGCGCATTCACGTGGGGCACCCCGATCCGCTGGAGTCGGTGAGCGCGCTGCGCGCCAAGGTGTACGGGCAGCGCATCGGTGAAGCGGCCTGGCACGACATCGTCACCGACATCGTCAACGGACATTACTCGAACCTGCACCTGGCCGCGTTGGTAACCGCCTGCGCGGGCGATCGCATGGATGCGGACGAAACCCTGTCGCTCACCCGCGCCATGGTCGATACCGGCGAGCGGCTGTCGTGGAGTGCACCGGTGGTGGTGGACAAGCACTGCGTCGGCGGGCTGCCGGGCAACCGAACCACGCTGATCGTCGTGCCCATCGTCGCCGCCGCCGGACTCATCATTCCCAAGACCTCCTCCCGCGCCATCACCTCGCCTGCGGGCACCGCCGACACCATGGAGGTGCTGGCCCCGGTCAGTCTGGACGTACCGCAAATGCGAATGGTGGTGGAGCGCGAGGGAGGCTGCATCGTCTGGGGCGGCAATGTGCGACTGAGCCCCGCCGATGACCTCCTGATCCGCGTGGAGCGGCCGCTGGATTTCGACAGCGAAGGGCATCTGGTGGCCTCGGTGCTGTCGAAGAAGATTGCCGCGGGCTCGACGCATGTGGTGATCGACATGCCGGTGGGGCCCACGGCAAAAGTACGTTCGATGGAAGCGGCGCGCTCGCTGCGTGAACGGTTCGAGAAGGTCGGCGCGGCGCTGGGCATGAAGGTGGATGTGCAGCTCAGCGATGGCTCGCAGCCCGTGGGTCGCGGCATCGGACCTGCGCTCGAGGCCCGCGATGTGCTGGCCGTACTGCGCCGCGAAGCCGATGCGCCCGGCGACCTGCGCGAGCGCGCACTGCAACTGGCCGCGCACGTGCTGGAGTTCGCGCCGTCGGTGAAACCCGGCACCGGGCTGCAGCTCGCCACCCGCCTGCTGGACTCCGGCGAGGCGTGGAAGAAATTCATCGCCATCTGTGATGCGCAGGGCGGCCTGCTTGATCCCCCGGTGGCCGCGCTGACGCGGCCGATAGTCTCGCAGCACAGCGGCGAGTGCGTGGCCATCGACAACCGCCGCATTGCACAGGTGGCGAAGCTGGCCGGTGCGCCGCAATCGCCCGCGGCGGGTGTGGACCTGCATGTGCGCCTGGGCCAGCGCGTGCAGCGCGGTGCGCCGCTGTACACGATTCATGCCGAAGCGCCGGGCGAGCTGGAATACGCGCTGGCCTTTGCCGGCAATCATCCCGACATCCTGCGCGTGGAATCCCGATGAACGGCGCGCTGCTCGCCATGCCCGGGCACGAGCTGCTGGCCGCGGGCCTGCGTGGCGCGCTGGACGTGCCCGGCATCGGGCTGGCAACGCGCAGCTTTCCGGACGCCGAATCGTATCTGCGCATCGAGGATGACGTGAAGGGCAGGGCAGTGGCCGTGCTCTGCACGCTGCATGAACCCAATCCACGCTTCCTGCCGCTGGCGTTCATCGCCGATGCACTGCGCGATCTGGGCGCAGCCAGCGTCGGACTGGTGGCTCCCTATCTGGCCTACATGCGGCAGGACGCGCGCTTCCTGCCCGGCGAGGCCGTGACCTCCACCACCTTCGCGCGCCTGCTGTCGCGCCAGTTCGACTGGCTGGTCACGGTGGACCCGCATCTGCATCGCTGGCATGCATTGTCGGATATCTACACCATTCCCGCCGTGGCGCTGCAGGCGGCGCCACTGCTGGCTGCGTGGATACGCAATCATGTGACTGATCCCGTGGTCGTCGGTCCCGATGAAGAAAGCGAGCAGTGGGTGAGCGGCGTGGCGGTGGGCGCGGGATGCGGCTACGTGGTGCTTTCGAAGCGCCGCCGCGGCGATCGTGAAGTGCGCGTGGAGGGTTCGGCCGCAGAGGCCTGTGCGGGGCGTACGCCGGTGCTGGTGGATGACATCATCTCTTCCGGCCAGACCATGGCAGAGACCGTGCGTCACTGCCGTGCCGCGGGGTCGGCGCCCCCCGTATGCGTGGGCGTTCACGGCGTGTTCGCACCGGAGGCGTTCGCGGCGCTGCAGCAGGCTGGCGCCGCGCAGGTCGTCACCACCAACTCGATTCCACATGCCAGCAATGCGATTGATCTTGCGCCGCTGCTGGCAGGGGCTGTGACGCGGTTCTGGCAGCGCTGAGCGCGTGGCCTATAATCGAAAGGTGAAATCACTGTTCGCCAGGATGCGGTGCAACGGGCTGCAGCTGATGCTGGCCCTGCTGCTGCCGCTGCATGCGGGTCTTGCTCAGGCCGTGACGGTCATGCCAGCACCGGCGGCCGTGACCGTGACCGTGCAGCATGCCGAGGCCGGCGATGAAGTGCTGATGCCCGACGGCATGCCGTGTCATCACGAGGTTCAGTCGCTGCCTGCGCCCGACAAGTCCACGCCGCACAAGGGCGGCTGTTGCGCCACGGGCGACTGTCACTGCGCGGTGGCCTGCGGCTTGCCATTGGCCATAGTGCGCATCTCGCCGCAGCCGGAATCCATGGTGCTGATGTTGTCGCATCTGGCAGTGCCGGCGGACTCGCGACCGCCCGACCTTCGACCTCCCATCGACTGATCTGCTCCAGCCCTTGAAGGGCAAGCCCATCGGAGCCGGCATTGCCGGCGCAGGTCCGGGAGTATCTTCATGTCCAGGTTCAATGGACGCCTTGGCGGCGTCATCGCGATTCTATTCGTGGCCAACGGGTGTACCAGCCTGCCGTTGCAGCAGGGGCGATCCAATGTGGATGCGCTCGTGCAATCCAGGGCGGCGGCTGGCATCGCCATCGCATCACTGCCCGATGCGCAGCTCACCACATGGCTGGCGGCTCCGCTGACGCTGGAACAGGCGCAGCAGATCGCACTGCTGCGCAATCCCGCCTTGAGAAGTCACTACGCGCGGCTCGGACTCTCGGCCGCCGATGTGTTCGAGGCAGGGCGATTGCAGAACCCGTCGCTGAGCCTCTCATGGTTGTTGCCGATGGGAGCCGCGGAGGGCGGCAAGGTGGGAGCATCGCTGATGAGTTCGTTCGCGGATCTGCTGCTGCGACATGCCAGGCAACGCATTGCCGCGGCGGAGTTTGCCGGGCTGCAGGAGCAGGTGGCCTCGGCGACACTGGACGTACTTGCCGATGCGCAGCGCGCATGGTTCGACTGTGTGGCGGCCAACCAGCGTGTGGCCGTGCGGCGTTCCATCGCCGACGCGGCGGGCGTGGCCGCGGACCTTGCCCGGCAGTACAACGTTGCGGGCAACATCAGTGCGCTGGAACTGCAGATGCAGCGCGCCGAAGCCAGCCAGGCGCGAATCGCGCTGCACGAGGCACAGATGGCGCAGGCCGATGCGCGCGCGCGCATGCAGCAGGTACTGGGGCTTTCCGCATCGCAGTCCAGCTGGACCGTGCCGGAGGCGATGCCTGAACTGCCATCCACCCCGCCCCCGGCTACTGCATCGCTGGTCGCCCGAGTGCTCGACCAGCGGCTCGACATCTCGGCGGCGCGGCGGCATGTGTCGGCCCTGGAACAGCAGCGCGACGCGACCCGGCGTCACCGGATGCTGGCCGATTCCCGCGCCGGCGTGGCATTCGATCGCGAGGCTGATGGTGCAAGACGCCTGGGTCCCTCGGTGGAACTCGCGCTGCCGCTGTTCCATCAGGGGCAGGGCGCCGTGGCGCGTGCGGAGGCCGGGCTCGAGGCGGCCCGGGCCGCGCGCGACGAACTGGAGATTGCAGCGCAGGCCGAGTTGACGCGACACCTGTCGCGGCTGGCGCTGGCGCGCGAGCAGGCGCAAGCCTATCGCGACGGACTCATCCCGGCACGCGAGGCCGTGGTCGCGCGACTCACCGAGCGGGCGAATTTCATGCTGGTCGACACCTTCGCCGTGCTGCTGGCGCGCCAGCAGGAATACGCCGCCTATGCCGGTTACGTGGATGCGCAGCTCAATTTCTGGAATGCCCAGGTGAATGTGCTGCAGGCGCTGGGATCGCAGCGCGGACTGGAGGAACCCCGATGAAAGTTTCCCGACGGACATTGCTGGCCGGCGCCGCAACACTGGCCACTGCCCCGGCCATGGCAGTGCAGGCGGCGCTATCGAGCCCTGCGCGCGTGCACACGCTCAACGGCCGCTCGCTGGAATGGAAGATGGTGCGTGGAGCGAAGCAGTTCCACCTGGTGGCCGAAGAAGTGGAGCATGAATTCGCACCCGGCTGCCGCGCGAAGTGCTGGGGCTACAACGGTTCCACGCCAGGCCCCACCATCGAGGCCGTCGAGGGCGATCGCGTGCGCATCCTGCTGACCAACCGGCTGCCGGAGCCCACCACCATCCACTGGCATGGACTGCTGCTGCCCAATGGAATGGATGGAGTAGGGGGCCTGACGCAGGCCCACATCCAGCCCGGCGAGACCTGGGAATACGAGTTCACGCTGCGCCAGCACGGTACGCACATGTATCACCCGCATGCCGACGAGATGACGCAGCTCGCCTTCGGCATGATGGGGATGTTCATCATCCATCCCCGCGAAGCGCAGGACCCGCCGGTGCAGCGCGACTATGCGCTGCTGCTGCATAGCTGGGCGCTGCATCCGGGCACCTATCGCCCGGATCCGGCCGTGATGACGGAGTTCGACCTGTGGACCTTCAACAGCAAGGTGTTCCCCGCCATCGAGCCGCTGCTGGTGGCGCAGGGCGAGCGCGTGCGCATCCGCATCGGCAACCTGTCGATGCACAACCATCCCATCCACTTGCATGGCCACCGGTTCGTGGTCACGGGTTCCGATGGCGGCCGCTGGCCGCGCGCGCTGTGGAGGCCTGAAGTGACCGAGATCATCGGCGTGGGCCAGACGCGCGATCTGGAATTCGTGGCCGACAATCCGGGTGACTGGGCGTTTCACTGCCACATGTCGCACCACACGATGAACGCCATGGGGCATGCGCTGGCGAGCCCCGTAGGCGTGAAACAGGATTCGCTGGAAGACCGGATGCGCGAACATCTGCCCGGCGTGATGCGCATGGGTGAGGCGGGGATGTTCGAGCACAATACTCACGCGGGGATGGGTCATGTCCAGGGTCCGGAGAACACGCTCCCCATGGCCGTGGGCCAGGGTCCCTTCGGCCAGATGGAAATGGGTGGCATGTTCACCGTGGTCAAGGTGCGGCCGGGGGCGCGACGCAATACCGACCCTGGCTGGTACGAAGGCGACACCGTTCCGCGGGCGCGCAGGGTGGATGCGGGTGAGGCCGCATCACCTGCGCCGGATCATCACGATCATCGCTGAAACAGCGCAAGCAGCAGTCCCAGTGCAAGCAGCCGGACATTCATGTAGCACTCTCCGTTGAAGTGTGGCCGGCCTACCCTCAAGATCGTCGCGATGGAATCCAGGGGGGTAGAGAGTGCATTCCGGGGTCCGCCGCTGCGGGCCTCGCTGCTGTGCTGCCTGTTCATGGTGCTGCAGGGCGTGGATACCTTCGGCATCAGCTATGTGGCGCCACTGCTGGGCGCGGACTTCGGCATCGCGCCGGCGCAGATCGGCATGGTGTTCGCGGCTTCGGTGGTGGCCTCGCTGGTGGGCGCCATCGGCATCGCGCCGCTGTCCGACCGGTTCGGACGCCGTCGCGTGCTGCTGGTATCGGTGCTGCTCACTGGCGCGCCCTCGCTGTTCATCCCGCTGACGCGCGAAATGCCGGCGCTGTTGTTGCTGCGGGTCATCGTGGGGTTCGGCTTCGGTGCGGCATTGCCGGTGTCGCTGGCGCTGGTTTCCGACTACGCCCCGGCGAGATATCGTTCGCGCCTGGTCACACTCACCACCACCTCAGTCGTGGTGGGAATGGGCCTGTCGGGCATCGCCGCCAGTGTCATGGTGCCGCGTCTGGGTTGGCAGTCGCTGTTGTTCGCCGGTGGCGCCGCGTCGGTGGTTGCCGTGAGTCTGGGCACATGGCTGCTGCCCGAGTCGCGACCTGTCGCCAGGGCCACTGCCGCATCGACGCCGCCGCCCGGCGCGCTGCGGCTGCTGTTCGAGCCGATGGTGCTGGTGCGCTCGGCGCTGTTCTGCATGGTGCTCACCATGTCGTACATGGTGCTGAACTTCGCCGTGTACTGGTTGCCCACGGTCATACTCGCCGAGGGCTACAGCATGGGGCACACGGGCCTGATCGGCTCGATGCGTCAGTTGCTGACCGTGGCGCTGGGTTTCGTGGTCGGCTTCAGCATGGATCGCTTCGGCGCCAGCCGTGTGCTGCTGCTGTGCCATGCGCTGGCCGTGGGGCTGTTCTTCTGCATCGGGGGGCTGTCGCTGTATGCCACCTGGTCGCTGGCGGTGCTGCTGGCGGGAATGTCCGTGCTGAGCGCGGGGCTTTCCGGTCTGCTGGCGCTCATCAGCAGCAGCTATGCGGCGCCGGTGCGCGCCACCGCGCTGGGCTGGGTGCAGGGCCTGAGCCGCGTGGCCGGAGGCAGCATCGGCACGGTCATGGGTGGCGTGCTGCTGGGCGCCGGCTGGACGCAGCAGCATCTGGCCACCGCCGCAGGCCTTGCGGCGGTGGTGGGTCTCGCGGCGCTGGCGGGCGCCACGTGGCTTGCGCGGCGCGCCTAGAGGAAGGTGTAGATGAAACTCAGCGAGCCGAGGTTGACCTTGGTGTCGCCGAAGATCTTGTAGCGCTCGTATTCCGCGCGCACGACAAAGCTCAGGAAGTGCGCCTGCACGCCCGCGCCCCAGGCGATGTCGGTGCTGGAATCGCTGGTCGAAAACGCCGGGAAGCCGGGCGTGCGCAGTTTCGCGTCTCCGCGGGCAACGCCCACCTTGCCGAACAGATCAACCACCGGAAAATCGATGAAGCCCACGGCGAATGCCGACAGCGCGTTGCCCTCGACGCGTGTGGTCGACGGGCAGTTGGTGCCGACCAGCGCGACGCAGGCGACGCCACTGGGCACCGTGGCCTTGCCGAAGTCCGTGTAGTTCAGTTCGACGCCGAAGCTGTCGAGCAGTCGCAGTCCGGCAATGGCCTTCCAGGTGGTGTCCTTGCTGTCGAGTGGTGCATCGAGATTGAAGTCGCTGCGGCCCACGCCGGCGCCGAGATAGAAGCCGTTGTCGGCCGCGGCTGCCGCGCAACTGGCCAGGCACAAGGCGAGCACGGCAAATGTTCTGTTCATGGATCCTCCCCGGGGCCAAAGGGCCCGATTCCAGGCCATTCTTCAGGCGCTTCGGCAGCGCCGCCACCCGTCGCCATGTGCCCACAGTCGTAGGACTGGGATGACATATGTCAGCGCACGGATACGCAGTGATCAGGCGGTGGTGACGACGATCTTGCCCACCTGCTGGTTGGATTCCAGGTAGCGGTGCGCCTCGACGATGTCATCGAGGCTGAAGGTTCTCGCGATCACCGGACGCAGGTTTCCGCCTGCCAGCCCGCGCAGAACCAGATCGCGGAAGTGCGCGAATCGCTGCGGATGATTCCAGATCTGCGAGGCTACCCAGCCACGCAGTGACAGTCCCTTGAGCGCAGCGCTCCAGTGGGGATAGGGCGTGGCAGCGCCGGCAAGGCTGCCGTACACGATGAGGATGCCCTCGTCGGCCATCGACTTGGCCAGTGTTTCCACGAATGGCCCGCCCACCGGATCGAACACCACCCTCGCGCCGCGGCCGCCGGTGATGCGCATCACCTCGGCTGGCACATCGCATTCACTGCTGGCGATGACATGTCGCGCGCCCTGCGCCTGCAGCGCCGCGCGCTTCGCGCTGGTGCGCGTCATCGCGATGGGCTCCGCGCCCAGCCAGTTCGCGATCTGGATGGCAGCAAGTCCCACGCTGCTCGACGCCGCGGGAATCAGCACGAAATCGCCCAGCGCAACATGCCCGGCCTGCACGATGCCGAAGGCCGTGAAGTACTGCATCCACACCGATGCGGCCTCGATGGGCGCAAGTCCAGGTGGCGGCGCAACCAGGCTCGATGCCGGCACGATGGCGCGATCCGCATACACACCGTATTCGCCCATGCGGAAATTCGGCAGCACGCACACCGGTTCGCCGATGGTGAAGCCGCTGACGTCCGCGCCCACGGCTTCGAGCACGCCGCTGGCTTCATAGCCCATCAGCGAGGGCAATCTGGGTGGCACCAGATACTGGCCGCTGCGATATATCGCCTCGGAACGGTTCAGCCCGATGGCGTTGATGCGCACACGCGCCTGGCCGGCGGCAGGTTCGCCCACCTGAGTGCGCTCCAGCGTGAGCACGTCCGGGCCGCCGAGTCGGTGAATGCGGACGACGCGATCGGACATGCAGATTCTCCTTGGCGCCAGCGACCCTGCTGGCGCCTGCGGGGATCAATTCTGCGGCGTGTGCTTCTCTTCCACCACCTTGTGCTTCTTCTTCCTGCCCGAGGGCGGCGGCGCGTCGCTGCGCGTCAGGCTGGTGATCTGGCAGCGCCCCTCCCGGGGCACGATGATCGAGCTGAACTTGTCGAGCTGCCCCGAGCCCCGGCCCGTGTCGAAGCCGATGCTCAGCGCGAAGTCGAGGCCGATGCAGGGCGACATCAATCGGGCGTAGTACCAGTTGCGGCGCTGGTCCTGGATCCACAGGCCGTCCCGCTTGTCGGCCTGCCAGTCACGGATGTTGCGGTGGTCCACGAAGGGAATCGAAACTTCGGCGGCTGCCGGTGCGGTAGCGCCCGCCGTGGCACCCCCGGGTGCGGCGCTGCCGCCCGCCATGGCACTCCCGGCCAGTGTTGCTGCCACGCCCCAGGCCAGCAGGGCGGCAGGATTGCGAATTCTGAGGTCGTACATGGCATCCTCCGGTTTCGCGGGCAGTTGCCCTCATCTCATTATCAACGCGACACCTGAACCGGCGATGACCGCCGCGTGAGGAATTTCTCACGGACGGACGCCCCATCCGGGACCCGTTGCTGCGCTAAAATCCGCTATTTCCCCCACCGCCGCCCGCGGAAGAGCCTCCCCGCCGTGAACTTCGTCATTTGCAAAGCAGGCGCCATGCCGGGTTGCACGCCGTGAACTTCGTAACCTGGTCGATCCGCAATCCCGTCCCGGTGATGATGATGTTCGTCGCGCTGGTACTGGGGGGCCTCTACAGCCTGCCGCGACTGCCGGTGCAGAACCAGCCGGATATCGCCTTCCCCTTCGTGATCGTCTCGGTGGGCTACGCCGGCGTGCCGCCGTCGCAGATGGAAACCGAGATCACGCGCAAGGTCGAGGATGCCGTATCGAACATCGTCGGCATCGAGAACATCAACAGCACGATATCCACGGGCAGCTCGCAGACCGTCATCGAGTTCCAGTTCGACACCGACCTGTCGCAGGCCATGGATGACGTGCGCGACGCCGTCTCGCGCATCCGACCCGACCTGCCGCTGGACGCCACCGAACCGAACATCTCGCGCGCCACCACCGCCGGCGATCCGGTACTCACCTTCGCGGTGGCCTCCGACAAGTTGAGCGACACGGAGCTGTCCTGGTTCGTCGACCTGAACGTGATGCGCTTCATCAGCGGCGTGCCCGGCGTGGGGCAGGTCAGCCGCATCGGTGGCGTGTCGCGCGAGGTGCGCGTGGACCTCGATCCGGACCGGATGGCCGCGCTGGGCGTCACCGCCGGCGATGTGTCGAATACGCTGCTGCGTACACAGGTGGAGCTGCCGGGCGGCGAGACGCGCATCGGCGCGCAGGAACAGAGCGTGCGCACGCTGGGTACCATCAATTCCGTGCAGGATCTGGCGGCCATGCCCATTGCGCTGGGCGATGGCAAGACCACGCGGCTGGATTCCATCGCCGACGTGCGCGACCAGGCGGCCGAGGTGCGTCAGCAGGCCATGCTCGATGGCAAGGCGGTGATCGGCTTCCGCGTGTTCCGCGCCTGGGGCGAGGGCGCCGTGGAAGTGGCTGACGGTGCGCGCAAGGCGGTGAAGGAGCTGCAGAAGCGCTACCCGGACATCCACATCACGGAGATCAACAACATCTCCGACAAGCAGGTGCGCAAGAGCTTCCGCGAATCCATGACCATGCTGATCGAGGGCGCGCTGCTGGCCATCATCGTGGTGTGGTTCTTCCTGCGCGACATCCGCGCCACGCTGATCTCGGCAGCCGCACTGCCGCTGGCGGTGATCCCCACCTTCTGGGCGCTGCACCTGTTCGGCTTCACGATGAATTTCCTCACCATGCTGGCACTGATGCTGGTGGTGGGCATGCTGGTGGACGACGCCATCGTCGAGATCGAGAACATCGTGCGCCACCTGCGCATGGGCAAGCCGCCGCTGCAGGCGGCCACCGATGCGGCCATCGAGATCGGCCTGGCGGTGGTGGCCACGTCGTTGACGCTGTGCGCGGTGTTCATCCCCGTGGCCTTCATGGGCGGCATTCCCGGCGAATTCTTCAAGCCCTTCGGCTTCACCGCGGCCATTGCCGTGCTGTTCTCGCTGCTGGTGGCGCGCACGCTGACGCCGATGATGGCTTCCAAGTACATGCGGCCGGCCTCGCATGAGGAGGAGATCGGCCGCTTCAAGGCCTGGTACCTGTCGAAGGTGCGCTGGGTGCTGGTGCACCGCTGGAAGACCATCGCCATCTCGTCCGTGGCCATGCTGGCCGCATTCTCGCTGGTGCGACTGTTGCCCACGGGTTTCTCGCCCGCGCAGGACTTCGGCTTCGTGAACCTGAACGTCGAACTGCCGCCGGGGTCGCGCCTGCAGGACGGTCTCAGCGCCTACGACGCGCTGCTGCAGCGGATGAAGAAGTTCAAGGAAGTGGAGCATGTGTTCAGCGTGGTGGGGCCGCGCGGCGGCGGGGTGTTCATCACGCTGGTGGATTCCAGTGACCGCGACCGCAGCCAGCAGCAGATGCAGAGCGCCATCCTCGACGCCACGCGCGACATCCCCGGCGTCCGCATCTCCACCGGTGGTGGCGGCAATCCCGGCAGCGGACCGCTGCAGATCGACCTTGCTGGGGACGATTCCAACGTGCTGGCCGCGGCGGCGGCGCAGCTCGAGCGTGAGCTGCGTGAAGTGCCTGGCATCTCGAACGTCACCACCAGTGCCAGCCTGCTGCAGCCCGAGCTCGTCATCCGTCCGCGTGCCGACCGCGCCGCGGAGCTGGGCGTGACCACGGCGGCCATCAGCCAGGTGACGCGCATCGCCACCAGCGGCGACATCACCAACAATCTCTCGAAGCTGAATCTTCCCGACCGGCAGATTCCCATCCGCGTCCGCCTGCGCGATTCGGCGCGCACCAGCCTCGATCAGGTGAAGCTGCTCACCGTGCCCTCGCGATTCGGTCCCGTGCCGCTGGTCAATGTGGCGGACGTGAGCTTCGGTGCCGGTCCCGCGCAGATCACGCGCTACAACCGCAGCCGCAACATCACCATCACCGCGGATCGCGGCGAGATGGCGCTCGGCGTGGCCATGGACAAGGTGAACGCGCTGCCGACGATGAAGAACCTGCCCGCCGGCGTCCGCAAGGTGGAATCGGGCGACACGCAGATCATGAACGACATCTTCGCCGGCTTCGGCGTCGCGATGGTGATCGGCATCTTCTGCATCTATGCGCTGCTGGTGCTGCTGTTCCACGACGTGGTGCAGCCCATCACCATCCTGTCGGCGCTGCCGCCTTCCATCGGCGGCGCGATCGTCGCGCTGTTCGTGTTCCGCATGGAGCTGTCGCTGCCGGCGCTGATGGGTGTGCTGGCATTGATGGGCATCGTCACCAAGAACTCCATCCTGCTGGTGGAGTACGCGGTGATGGCGCGGCGCGAGCATGGCCTGTCGCGCTTCGATGCGCTGGTGGATGCCTGCTCGAAGCGTGCGCGGCCCATCATCATGACCACCATCGCCATGGCGGCGGGCATGTTGCCGATGACGATCGGCATCTCCGGCGACACGGGCTTCAGTGGTCCGATGGGCGCCTCGGTCATCGGCGGCCTCGTCGCCTCGACTGCGCTGTCGCTGTTCGTGGTGCCCGTGATCTACACCATCTTCGACGATGCGGAGCACAAGGTGCGGGCGAAGTTCCGGGGCTGGTTCGGCCGCCCCGCACCGGTCACGAGAAGTCCCGGCGTCTCTTGATCTGCAGCTCCATGCGCCGGTAGTCGATCACCAGCGTGTCGAGCAGCCCGAGGATGTCCATGCCGATCAGCACGGCCGGTTCGTCCATCATCTTCCAGCGCTCGAAGATGCGCATGTCGCCGAAGGTGATGTGCGCATCGCGTATCGACAGCTCGCCGATGACGATGGGCGAGATGCGCGCGCCGACGCCGAATTGCACGTCGCCGGTGGCGCCGGTCACCTGATCCAGGCCGCGCAGGTTGCGTTCCACCTGCCGGTGCAGCGCCGTCCGCAGCGCCAGGTTGCCCACGCTGGCCTGTGCGCCGGTGTCGATGATGGCGCGCACGGGCAGGTTGCCGATGGTGGCCTCGACGATCAGCAGGTTCAGGTCGTCCTTCAGGAAGGGCACGGTCTGGAATCCCGCCGGGGCACGGCGGTTGCGCGAATTCGAGATGTTGATGAAGTCGTTGCGGAAGTCGATGAAGATGCGCTTGCCACGCATGCCGTCGGTGCCCAGCAGGCCCTCGGCACCGCCGAAGGCATCTTCCACGATGGGTACCGTCGAAGGGCCCACATACAGATCGCCCACGCTGATGCTGTCCACCCGCACGGTGGGCGCCACCGCCGAACCGGTCACGCCGCGCAGCATCACCGGCGGCGAGTTGTTCGGCGGCAGATCGAGCATGCCCGCCACTTTGGGCGTCAGCGCCGAGCGCGTGGCGCCGGAATCCAGCACCAGTCGGAAGGGTCCCTTGTCATTGATGTACACCGGCACCCAGACGCGCCCGATGCGGTCGCGATTGGTGGGCGCGACGTAGCGCGGCTCCGGCGCCTGCACGATGATCTCCGCGAGTTCCGGATCGCCGGTGGGTGCGGTGGACGCGGCGTCGGGGTTTGCAGGGGCCGGCAAGGCCGGGCCAGGCAGCGCCGCCGCATTCGCCTGCAGCGGCAGCAACAGAACCGCCAGTGTGATGCGCAAAGCGGTAGTCATGCGGGGATGGTAATCCCGCCGCGGTTTACCAGACCAGATCGTCGGGGACGGCGTAGTCCTTGTAGGGGTCGTCGGCGGCGGGTTTGGCGCTGGGATCGTTCCAGTGGATCAGCGCGCGTTCGACGCGTTCGCGCACGCGCTGCCCCACGGCCGCGGGCACGAAGGCATAACGCCCCTCGCAGCGCACGATGGCCAGTTCGCCGGCGATCAGCCGCGCGCGCAGCTCCGGATTGACCGGCACGCGGCGGATATTGGTGCCATCCTGGAAATTGTAGAAGTCGTCGGTTTCCACCCGCGGCACATGGTGCTGCTCCACGAGCTGGCGGATTTCGGCGAAGCGGGCGCGGCGCTCGGCCTTTTCCTGCTTCTTGCGGTTCAGCTCCGCATCCCTGGCGGCCTTTTCCGCCGCCGCCTTCTGCGCCGCAACCTGTTGTGGCGTGGGCCCCGGATTGCGGCGCTTGTCCTTGGGCACATTCTGCGCGCCGCGATGCTGCTGCTGGCGCTGTTCGCGCTCGGCCTTCTGCACCTGCTGTTCGGACACCAGCCCGGCTTTCAACAATTGTTCGCGC
>JAXMGX010000006.1:0-239315 GCA_046347045.1 Steroidobacteraceae bacterium | reverse complement strand
GCGGCGGGGCTGCGCGCCACGCTGCGCCGGATCGACAAGAGCCCGCTGGGGTCGGCCGCCGGCTATGGCGCGCCTGCGCTGAAGCTGGACCGCGAAGCCACCGCCAAGGAGATGGGCTTTGCCAGCGTGCAGGTGCCGGTGACCTCGGTGCAGCTCTCGCGCGGGAAGGCAGAGAGCCACCTGCTGTTCGAGATCGTGATGACCATGCAGGACCTGGGCCGCGTGGCCAGCGACCTGATGCTGTTCTACACGGCGGAGTTCGGGTTCGTGAAGCTGCCGGATGCGTTTACGACTGGCTCATCGATCATGCCGCAGAAGCGGAATCCGGATGTGTTCGAGCTGGTGCGCGGCCGGACGGCGACGGCGCATGGGTGCCTGACGGAGGCGCTGGGGATCTTTGCGAAGCTGCCTTCGGGGTATCAGCGGGATCTGCAATTGCTGAAGTTTCCTCTTTTCCGCGGAATTGATGTCTGCACTCAGGCCCTAGACATTATGGCGACAGCGCTCGCACAGATATCGTTCGATGAGGAAGCGATTAAGACAAGGGTGAACCCGAGCATTCATGCTGCGGATAGGGCGTATGAGTTGGCGCTAAAGGAAGGCATTCCTTTTCGGGAGGCTTACAAACGCGTGGCCTTGCTAGTGAAAGGAGGCTAGCTACTGCTCAATTTCCTACCAGTCGGCGGACGTCAAGCGGCCCAGGACATTCGCCGCCTTGGAAAACGGAATCACCGTTGTACTTCCGACTTGAAGAAGACTTAGATCCTCTGCCTTCCAGTCCTCATCGTCGTCATACACAATTCGCTGCTCGAGCTTAGGATAATTTGCCAACTTCACATCCATGTTGGCCACGACGCGAGCATTAACCGATTGCAAGTCGTGCATTACAGGATCAACTATGATCCGTATTCCACTCTCCAAGAAGATTATATTTTCGAACTTGTGCGGTTTGTTGCTATGCCCAACCAACACCTCGCTGCGCACTCTCTCTGAAAACCGAGCCTCTAAGAAGCTACGCAAAAGAAGCTTGAAGTTTCTTTCTCTCGCGATCTTCGTCGTACTAAATAGGTAGTCCGCAGCATCTTTAGATGCATTGGCAACAAGCACAATCGCAAGGGCTAGGCCTTTTTTGTCAACGTGAGGCCTATAGATCGCCCCTGTTCCGGGAATCTTCTTCGTTCCTCCGTCACATTCCAATCCATACGCCCGCACAACGTGGCGAATTGCCCGTTCTGGATTCTCAATAGTCGCACCCACCGACTCGATCTCAGAGAAAGCGGCACCGTCATCGGAAACCGTAAAGAAGTTTTCGCCACCTCTAACCAATACAGACACCAAGGCTCCAGACGGAAAGATGCAGCTTGTTGTCACTCTTACACCGTCCGGTATCTCGTAGATCTCCGACACGTCCTTCATCGCCGCTGTAACAATCTCATGCAAACTCATAACAACTTCCTGCGGAGGGGAAACTCAATTCCGTGATGACCTATCTCGATGTTTCGTTTCTTGCAATAAGAACGCAGTGCGGCGTCGAACCTCTGAGCATCCGTAAACGAAATTGCAATCGGCAATTTGTCGTGCTTGTAAATCGAACCAACTAAGTGACGATTGTCTTCCCAAGTGTGCCAGTGCGGGCCCTTTACCAAATCTCCGAAGCCGGCTTTGTTCGCGTGAGCGACGTCCAACTCGTAATCCAGTCTGTCCACAACCTTCCCATGAAACTCGATACCTATTCGGAACTTCAGGCTGTGGTATTCGGGATAAGCCACTATCATCAAGAACGCACCCGACTGCTCGCCGGCGATCTGCAGGGGCAGCTTCATACGCAACTCGTCTGGGTCGCGTCCTTGTTGCCAGCTTGGGCCATCCGAGCCGGCGAGGGTTTTTGGCGACTCCATACATGAGTCGACCGCAAGCGCGAATTCTTGCTCTCTCACTGACTAACTCTAGCTGGCAGGGATAGCCGCTGTCGCGGTCGCAGCAACCGGGGTACTGGCTCTGAAGTTGCAGGTGCACCTTCATCTCCGCACTCCTGCATGAGAAATCGGCCGCCGAAACGCGAAGGGAGCCTTTGGTCACTAGGATCAGTTGAAAGGACCCATTGGGGGTAGCCGTATACGCCGCCACCGTATTGCTCGCCGAATTATACTGTACGAATATACAGGATACCCACCCCTGAGGGTGAATTAGTCGCCTTTGTTGATAGGAATTAGTGAACTAGCTCGCCAACTGGCCGATTTGCTTGACTTTCCGCCATTACGGCCCATCATTCATTCACCTGACTGAAGGGTTCCGTCGTGAACCCGGAGCGTACAGGCCCGTTCGAAGATTTGCGGAGCATAGAGCACTAGCGTGGGCCCTCAGCCGCCTCGCAGCGCCGCTCCAGAGATGCAAATCCGAATGAAGCTGGGGACACCAAGGAGATGAATCCGGGGCTAGAGTTCGGTATCGGACTCTAGCCTCCCTCTCGTTTTTTGGAGGTGCCTCAGATGTCTGTTTCCGCAACTCAGAAGACCGAACCCTCGTCCATTGACGAGCTCCTCGAATTCATTGTCGCGACGGTCAAGAGCCACTATGGCCGGACCGGCCGAGGGCTCGATGGCTCACTGCTGTCGCACCTAGTTCGCCAACAGTTTCCAGAACTGAACTATGCCAAACTCGGGTTAACTCGATTAGGCGACGTGGTCCGAGCAGCGATGCATCGCGGACTTGTTGCTCGACGTACTGATGTTACCCATCTGGTCCTATTGCCTATTCCTCAGGCAACGCAGGGAATAACGAACCCAAATCCAGAAAACCACTCGGCTCATAAATTGACTTACGTACGCCAGGATATTTGGCGCGCAGTGGTCATCCCTGAACCCGGTGTGGTTAGCTTTCTGCATCGAACGACTGGTGAGCTAATCAGGATTCAGATTGCGGAGCTCACGAGACTAAAGCAGGCGCGGGCGGACGAGAATCTTCTGGAGGTGCCGCGCGCGACGCATGAGCAGCAACTTGCGTGGCTCCGCGACTTTCTCGCTGCCCAACAAGAACCTCTGATCCTGAAAGACGCAGATCTGGGCGAACTTTTACGTAGCGGATTGAAGTCTCTAGGGTCTGCAATATCGCGAGAATGGATTCAACTTCGCTCGCGACGAGTCGTCGAGGAAGTTCGATCGTGGGCCGGAAGAAACGGCACAAACGAGGAGTTGGTTCTGACTCCTCCGAAACGCATCGAGAAGAGCTTTCGAAGCGAACTACCGCAGCGCGGTCACGCCGGGGAAGAGATGGTTCGGCAGCGAATACTTGCTGCGATCGGGGAAATGTCGGACGAGGAGTTAGAATCTTGCGTGCGCCTTCCTTTACGGTTGGTGATGCGTCATTTTGCCCCAAAGTAAGTCGGCCCCGGTTCCGTGCCGACATACGTTGCGATCGTCGGAGATCTCCAAACGCGCCCCTCGCGTCGCGAGGCTTTGGACGCACTCACATTGCGCGCGGCAGGTATTCAGTGGGAATGGGTTCAGGCTGAGGGAAATGCTTTCAATCTACCTGATAAGCCCTTCAGGCGACTCTTGCATAAACTTCGCGAGTGTAGAGATGCCGACAGCATCGCGGTCGTCAAACTCCCTCACATACACGGCCGCGATGAGAACACCCTCTATCGGGCTTGGAACAATCTTTTGCTGCCGCCGCGTAGAATCGAGACGGCAGAGCAGCTAGTCGAGTGGTTGCTTTCGATTGATGCGGGACTTGTCGGGACCCCGATCTGGGAAGAGAGCCCCCGAGGCGCTGCGTTGTTGGCCGTGCTCTCGAAGCTCGTGAAGAATAAGGATTGGAACAAGGACGTGCAGGGGCATCATTGGACAAAAGAAGATGACCTTCTTGGGCAGTCCCCTGTTAGCCGACCCGAGTTTCCGACAATCTACGTGGATGCTTGCGAAATAGTCGAACGCGCAGCAGACACTCTCTTGTTAACAAAAGGCGGCAAGCAAGGGAAAACCCCCAAGGAATGGTCAATCAACATTCAATATCTTTCACCCGTTAAACGAGTGTTTGTCGAAAGGTCCTTGGCAGCTCTGCAAGGTGAAGCGACGCTAGGAGACCTCTTTCGATATATTCAGCGCGATGATCGACCAAGAATAGAGATCGATGACGCGATCGCCTCAGAAAAGGTTATTGCCATTTGTATGGAACTGGAAAGATAAGCCAATCGAAACCGACGGCGTAGTGCGAATCATATGGCCTGGAAGCAAATTCTGCATTTCCGCGACTGTCCAACCACTCTAGAGCACTTGCGTTCCGTATTGACGGTCAGACCGTAAAACAGCATGAGGGGCAAACTTCGAAGACGTCGCACCTGAAACGACGGCGGCCTGCTCGACCGGAAGCGACCAACTCACTTCGTCTAGACCAATGGTCCGAAGGTACCTGAACGTTTGGTCATAGCACCCCGGTTGCCGAGTCGAATCCTCCGTTGAGCCCGGCGGCACAAATATCACCATCCCCTGCCTCGCCCTCGTCAGCAGCACCCGATACGCATTCTTCAGATTCCGCCGATTCTCCTCGCTGTGGATGCTCTGCCACCCGCTGGCCAGGAAGTCACGGAATGACCACTCGTCCCGACTGCGCCTCAGGTCCGCATCCCAGGTAACACAGGTCCAGCCCAGCTCCAGCCCCTGCACCTGGAACTCCGTGGCGCAGTCCTCCAGGTAGAAGCTCGACCGCACGTCCTCCGGATCACCCAGGAAGTAGTGGATCGGGTCGGCGTCTATCCGCACGTCGATCGCGTGGGGCTTCAGGCGCATGGCTTTGGACGAAGCCAGCAGGCCGCAGCGCTCGGTGCCGCGCATCTGCTGCCGCACCCAGCGCTTGGCGGCGTCCAGGTTGCGCGTGATCACGATGGGGTAGCGATCGGCGAAGGACGCCAGCAACCGCCGGGCCTGCGCAGAAGGAGCGGATCGATACGGTCAGGTGCAGGTCGTCGAACACCTGCGTCCGCGGATTGGCGACCGCCCGCCACCATGCTGCGCCGCACCACTGATGGCTAAATGCCCCGAATCAGCGCAGTTTCGCCGGTGTCTCCCGCCGGCGGCCTCCTGCAGACTGCCCCTCTTCCTAGGGCTTCCGGAGCATTCGAGACCTCTGTCAGACTATTGTCCGAAACTTGGTTGATTTTCGGAAACTCGGTCTAATATTCAGTTCCGACGGAGGTTCCATATGTCCTCACCCACGCTATTCCAGAACATTGCTGGCGATCCGCTGAATTTCTGGCGGGGTCAGGCGCTTGACCTGCGGAAGGTTCGCGATTTCGCGAATCTTTCGAACAAGGACATCTCCCGGATCGCGGGTGTAGCCCCAACTTCGGTTCGATTCGATGACAAGGTTCCCGTTGAAGTGCGGGAGCACATGGAGAACATCGCCAACGTCTGCAATCTGGTCTTCGAGTTCTTCCAGGACGACGTGAAGACGAAACTGTGGCTGCAGACACCGAACCCGATGCTTGGCAACACCTCCCCGAAAGACATGATCCGGGTGGGGCGCTACAAGAAGCTTATGCAGTTCGTCTCCGACGCATTGCGAGAGGGCGCAGGAACACATGGCGAAGCGCCCCAAGAAAAAGCGCGGGCTTAGTTTTCGATTTAGCAGAGGAGAGGCGCCGCGGCTGAGTCCGGCCGAGCTTCTGCTCGAGCATGTCTCGGATGTCGACCTGGCGCGCTCCCGCTCCCACGGTACGCGGATTGCGGCCTACAACACCCAGCTCTTCTACGAACTGGAAGGTCAGCGCGCGGCCCACGCCGAGGCGATCCGCGCGGCCCTGCAATCCATACCGGGTGTTTCTATTTGCGTCGATGACTGGTGCCGCCAAGTGAAGGCGCGCTACGCCCTGTCTCCACTGTCCTGTGTGGGCAGCCTGATAACCAGCGGCCGGTTCAACTACGGCAATGACCTCGATGGCCGCTTTCCGAGGTTTCCCGCCCTGTACATCGCGGAGGATCGCGCTACCGCGCATTGCGAAATGTTCCAGCTCGCCACGGAAGCATCCGGCAAGCTCTCCGCGGAAGAGATGAATTTCCAACCCAGCCAGAGCATCGCCACTTACGCCCTCGCGGGCTCGGTGCATCAAGTCTTCGACCTCACGCGACCGGAGAATCTTGCCCCCTTCATGGAAATCACCAGGGGCTTCACCCTTTCCACCGAACTGCGAAAGATGGAAAAGGCCTTCGGCATACCGCCGCGGCAGGTTGCGCAGACTCCGGAGCAACTGATGGCGACGCTGATGGATCGTAACTGGCGTTCGTATCCCATGTATGCCGACATTCCAGCCAACAGTCAGATACTCGGCAGCTTGCTTCAGGATGCGGGGTTTGAAGCCGTGTTGTATGACTCTGTCCGACTCGCTGGAGGCCGAGCCATGGCCGTGTTTCCCAGAACGTTCACGAATTCCACCTCGAGTGTGAGGGCGCTCGGCGCTCCGGGAGCGGCAAGGCATACGATTCTCGACTCCCAGACTTGCAAGGGCATCGAGGAAAGTCCATTTACCCCTTGAAGCGCTCTTCCCGGTGCCACCGCAGATAGGTTGCATGGGGTCGCAGGTCCGGCCTCGCTGGCACACGAATCGTCCTGCCAGACTGAACTAGCGGCGCAAGCTCCACAGGAATCCCCTTCTTCGCCACCAACAGCTGAAGGGAATCGTCTACCGAGATCAGACCTCTATCGAACATCCAGTGCACCGTGGCGGTTAGCGCCAGCCCATTACGCACGGTGTCGGGTCCATTCGCTTCCACGGCTCGGATGTGCGCCGCCTGTACTTCCGGCCTTCCTCCACCATTCAGGAGACACAGGCCAGTCACGGCACAGGTGTTGCCATATGCCTCGCGCACATGGCGGCGAAACGCCTCGTCGCGGAAGGGTCTTCGGATGACCTGCTCCACGAGGGGCCTATCTACGGACTCTGGCGCGGGATCCCTGGCGCGGTCGGCCACTTCCCAGGTGGGCAGCTCCCGCTCGAAACCCTGCTTTACGATGTAGTCGAATTCATAGCGGGGGATGCTGCGCATGTTCCGACCGAATGCGCCTTTGCTTGTGGTGCCGTCCTCCTTCATCAGGATGGACTCGAAGTACTTGCCGTTCGCTCGGAACGGTACCGGGGAGTCGAACTCGAGATAGTCGGCCACGTAGGCGTAGTAGTGATCCGGCTGCTGATCATCCGGCACAACGCGTGTGACCCTGGCCATTGCTATATACGACTGCCGACCCGCACTGCTGGATGCGCCCTCTGTGCGACGTGGCTCGTAGTAGAGAATCCAGTCGCCGACTGCTTCCTCGGCCACCCGAAGGTATGTCTTCGGGAAGTGGTAGCGGACTTCGGGCTGGTCGTCGTACTTGGAACTGGGCGAATAGGTGAATACGGCGTTCGGCATATCAGGGCCATTACATCACATGGTGACATGCGTCTTGCCGGCGCCCGGCACGCCGGTGACGAAGCAGATGATCTTCTCGTTGTTGGCCTGGGCCTGCTGGATCAGCGCTTCGACCCGCCGCGCCGTGTCGGAGAGATTCCGCTCGTCGGCCTCGGTGCGGACGATGTCGGCCACGCTGTGGTTGGCGTACAGGTGCCGCGCGGCCTCGATGATGGTGGGGGTGGGCTTGTAGCGGCCGGCGATCCAGCGCTGGGGGTCGAGGCCGGCGGGGAATTCGCGCTGGAGTTCGTCCAGCAGCCGGGGCAGCAGGTTCACGCCCACGGCAATGGGCTGGCAGACACCGTCTGCCGCGAACTGGCGCGGCGGCAGTTCAGCCGACTGCCATCGCGTGGGCACCAGCACGGGGATGATGGGCAGCGCGTGGCTGGGTTCGTGGAAGTTCTTGGTGTCGAGCGCGTACTCCCACACCTGGCTGCGCGCGGCGGGGGTTGGGTGCTTCTCGCCGACCTTGAACTCGAGAATGACGATGCAGCCGGGGAGCAGCAGCACGGCGTCGGCGCGCAGACCCATGCGGGGGATGTTGAATTCGAGAAGCAGGTGGCCGGTGCGGGTGGCCAGCAGAGGTTTCAGCAGGTCGACGGCGGCGGCCCATGCGTCGCGTTGCTCGGGGTCGGGGGGAGCGTGGCTGTGGAGGAAGAGCTGGCCGACTACCTCGGCGGTGGAATGGGAGAGGAAGGTGGGGAAGGAAGCGGAGTACCAGGCGCGCGGGAGGCGGTGGGGAGTGGGGGCTTCCATGTGTCCAGAAGCCTACCAGGCCGGCAGTCTGGTGCGGTTACTGGGCCGTCAGGGCAGATAGTCCGGTGCCCTGCCCTTGGCCCGTATGGCACCATCTATCGGTACCGGAGGTTCCGCATGTCCGACGTGAAAGCAGACTCCATGCGATACGCCGTAGTCATCGAGCGGTCCGAGACTGGCTTTTCTGCCTTCGTACTCGATGTTCCGGGTTGCGTCGCCACCGGATCTACTGTTGAAGAGGCCAAAGCGGCAATCCGCGAGGCTCTGGAATTTCACCTCGATGACATGAGGCAGGACGACATGCCGATCCCGCAGCCAACTAGCCGGGTCGATTATGTGGAGATCGCGGCCTGATCGGTGGTCGTCTACGCGGCCAGTGCTTTCAATACGTTTTTCGGATCCTTGCGGATAGCCCGAAGCAGAGCCTTGGCTGGTCCTTGTGGCTCTCGCCTGCCCTGCTCCCAGTTGCGCAGCGTTCCGAGGTCCACTGTGAGTAACGCTGCGAACTGTGCCTGACTCAGCTTCAGGCTCTTGCGCAGCTCCTTGACCATGGTTGAGTCGACCACCGTTTCGCGGGCCGGCGCACGCTCGCCGCGGACGATCTCGCCCGCCTCCTTCACGCCCTTCAACAACTTTGCAAACTCTTTGGCATCCATCGTAGTCCTCCCGATCTGCCCCAAAGGTGGGCGTTTCGATGAAGATCATTCGAGTGCAGACTACGCCAATGGCGTATGTACGTCAATGACGCACATCCGTTCCAATTCACGGCACCGGCGCAACGTCGAGGCCATCATTTTTCGCCAACTGAACAAGGCCCTCGGCGCCGCCCCCCCGGGGGCCGTGCCTGTGGAGGAGACACGGCATCACAGGCCGGACGGTCATGGAAGGCCGCCGGAGATTCGCGCTATCCTTTCCAGTCTGGTTTCGCTGGCGTTTGCATTAGTTCGGGGGTTGGTCATGAGCAAAGCGAATCGGTTGGTCGTGCTTCATTCGCTGATTCCGGCATTCCTTCTCGCCGGCGTGTTCGCGGTCGTGCCGGCACAGGGCGCGGAATCGCTGGGCAAGCCGACCAACTGGTCGAATCCCGCCACGTGGCCGAACAAGAAGGTGCCGGCCGCAGGCGACAAGGTGGAGATCGCCAGCGGCAAGGAAGTGATCCTCGACGTGAGCCCGCCGGCGCTGCACGGCATAACCATCAACGGCAAGCTCACCTTTGCCGACAAGTCCGACCTGGAACTCAGCACCGAGTGGATCATGGTGCATGGGGAACTGCAGATCGGCACCGAAGCCAACCCCTTCCAGCACAAGGCCACCATCACCTTGACCAACAACGTCAAGGACGAGCAGCTGATGGGCATGGGTGACCGCGGCATCATGCTCTCGGGCGGCACGCTGAACCTGCATGGCACCCGCACCAACACCTGGACCAAGCTGGCGAAGACCGCCGACGCGGGGAGCACCTCGATCGAAGTGCTGGATGCCGCGCAATGGAAGGCCGGCGATGAAATCGTCCTGGCCTCGACGGATTTCAACCCCCGCCAGGCTGAGCGGCGCACCATTGCCGCCATCAACGGCAACACGATCACGCTCGACAAGCCGCTGGCCTACATGCACTTCGGCAAGATCACCTTCGACGTGGACGAACGCGGCGAAGTGGGCCTGCTCACGCGCAACATCAAGATCCAGGCCTCAGAGGATGCAGCCCAGTCCTACTTCGGCGGCCACATCATGGCGATGGTCACGAGCAAGATGTTCGTCGATGGTGTCGAGCTCAATCGCATGGGCCAGCACCTGGAGCTGGCACGCTATCCGATCCACTGGCACCTGGTGGGCGACGGCGGCAAGGGCCAGTACATCAGGAACGCGTCCATCCACGACACCTACAACCGCTGCGTGACCGTGCACGGCACGAACTTCGTGCGCGTGGAGAACAACGTGACCTACAACATCGTGGGTCACTGCTTCTTCCTCGAGGACGGCATCGAACACGGCAACGAGTACGTCAAGAACCTCGCCATCCAGATCAAGTGCCATCCCACCAAGCCCTGCGTCCCCTACAATCTCGCCGCCAACGGAGAGATCAGCGGCAACCGCCAGGCCATCCGGCAAACCAGCTTCTCCGGCAAGGACACCCTGCTGCCTTCCGACAACACGGTGGCGGCGTACTGGATCACCAATCCGGACAACTCCTTCATCGACAACGTGGCCGCCGGTTCCGATGAGACCGGCTTCTGGTTCTCCCTGCCCATGCACCCGCAGGGCGCGTTCCAGGGCTCGGATGCAGCCAAGAACATCTGGCCGCGCCGGACGCCCGTGCGCGCGTTCAAGGGCAACGTGTCCCATTCCAATTTCGACGGGTTCATGATCGACCGGCACTTCAACGAGGACAACACCTTCGGGTTGGCCTCCATTCCGTTGCTGCCGCTGGAAGATCCCAACAATCTGGAGAGCAAGGCGCTGGAGTCGCACTTCGAGAATCTCACCAGCTACAAGAACCGCAATGGGGGTCTCTGGGGCCGTGGCGACCTCTACGTCTACAGCAACGCGAAATTTGCCGACAACGCCATCGGCATGACGCAGGCCGCTGGCGACGTCGGCACCTCGAAGTTCAGTGCGCGGCTGGTTGATTCGCTGGTAGTGGGCGAGACCGAGAATATCGGCAATCCGACCACGCCCGAGGAAAAGGCCTATGGCCGCAGCCTGCCGAAGCCCCGGATTCCGGATTTCCCCATCCGTGGCTACGAATACTATGACTACCGCGATGACGTGGTGAACACGACATTCGTGAATTACCAGGACAACAAGCTGCGCAAGACAGGCGCGCTGTCCTTCCTGCTGTTCACGAGCGCGGGCTTGAGTACCGGAAGCTCGATCAGCGGCGCGAAATTCATCAACGCCAAGCCGGTCTATTTCCCGAAATTCGACACCCGGTTCGACAATGACAACCGCGGTGGCGCGCAGTATCGAACCCTGTCGTTCCGCGACCTGGACGGTTCGGTGACCGGCATCCCCGATTCCCACGTCATGCTCCACGACGGCGAGAACGACAGCGTCGTCACGGACGACACCTGCAAGATCGAGCCCACCTGGAACGCCTCGGTGTGCAAGGGCGATATCGGCCGCCTGAATCTCTCCGACAGCAGAGGAGAACTTCCGCGCGCGGTCAATCTCGAGTCGCGGACCGCCCGGTACGCCCTGCTGTCATCGATCGGCGGGATTGGTGCAAGCGATCCTCTCGTTCAGGCCCAACGTGCCGCGCTGTTTGCGCGTCGCGCTCCGCAGGCGCCCATCGCGCTCATTCGCAACGGCAAGGAATTCAAGATTTCCGGCGACCAGAGCACCGTGAAAGCCGGCACCGAGATCCAGGTCAAGACCGAAAGACCGGAAGTCACCCTCAGCCTGTCCGAAATGGACAAGGGCTCATGGGTGATCTTCGATCTGCCGGGTTTCACCAAGTCCGCTTCCGGCACGCAGCAGAGCAGCATGGACGCCCTGCGCAAGGCGAACGAGACGTCCTGGTTCAAGGATGGCAAGGGCGTGTGGGTCAAACTGGTGGCCGCAGCTCCGGTCATGGAGATCATTCGTCCGACGGATCTGCAGGCCAGCATTACGGTCAGCCGGTAAGAGGCCCGTCGACGACGACGCAGATCTCCTGTCGGTTGTACGCGAGCTGTCGCATTCGCACGCGGCGGTAGCCGTAGCGGCGTATGCGCTCGGCAATCGCGGGCAGTTTCTCCGCCAGCGCAGGGTCGGTCAGCTTCAGGGTCAACACGAGACCTTCGGGCCGGGCGCCGCCCTGCCCCAGCACGCCGTCGAGCGTGTCGAGCGTGTAGTTCGGCGCGACGTTCGCGTCCATGACGAGCCAGCGGCATTCACGGAATACGCCGCGCTTGACGTTCTTCGCGATCGCGCGGATGTGCGTGAAATTGGGGTGCGCGAGCACCTCGGGGTCCATTTCAGCCGGATCGATGCCCGTCACGAGCAAGCCGCGCTCGAGCAGCGCGAGGCATGACCCACCGGGCGAGCTGCCAATCTCCACGCAGCGGTCGCCGGGTTTGACCGGAAGCCGCGACCACTCGAGCGCTTCGACGATCTTGAGGTATGCGCGCGAGATCATGCGCGGTGGCAGCGCGATCGGCGGCACGCCGCCGGGCCAGAGCGTCTCCGGGGTATCTGCGCGATGCCAGCCGAGCCACCATTCGTCGCGTTCGACGAGCACGACATCGCCGATCGCGGTCGCGCCCTCCACGATGCGAGGCTTGCCACCAGCCGGTCGATTCTCGATGAGCAGCGAACCGAGCGAGCGTGCGAATTCGTCGGCGGCGCCGTCGTCGTAGCCCTCGCCCCCTTCGTCGCCGGGCAGTACGCGATCCCGCTGCCAGACGTGCAGATCGCGTATCGGTTCATCCGGCAACTGCTCGCCTATGAGACGCCATGCGTCGCGTGCGCGCTGCGAGTCGTCGCCGCCGTTGACTTTGCCGAGTGAGAAGCCCCAGGTGCGCGCAAACACGGAGCGCAGCACGAAGTCCCTTGCCAAATCCTCCGACGAGCGAAACGTGACGAAGCCCGGCCGGGAGTACGCGAACTTGAGTTCGGGATGCTCGCGCGCAATTTCGCTCTTCAGGGCGCGCTCGGCGCCCGGTTGAACCGCGACGAAGACGAAGCGGAAAGGCATATCCGACCGCGATCCACTACGAACTGGCTTTGGCGGGATGCTATTGAGCTACTGCAGGCGCTTCCCGGCTTACAGTCATCGTGGCCTGAGCAACCAACCGCCCAACTGGCTCGAGAACCGGTCCTTTGAAGTCGGCATCCGTAACTACCAGTTTGACCCAGAGCGCATCCTTGCCCCTGAAATACGAGTTCTCGCCCGCCTTGCGCAAGGCATCCATGCTGTCCTGCTGTTTCCCCGCTGCCGCAGCGGTGAAACCCGGCAGCTCGAAAATGACCCATGAGCCTTTGTCCAATTCCCTCACACTGAGAAACAACTGCTGTCTGTCGGTCTTCACCTGGATCTCGGTGCCGGAGCGCACATTGCTCTGGTTGGCCGTGACCTTGAAGTCCTTGCCATTGCGGCTAAGCGTCACCGGCGACCCGGCGCCCAGGTCGGCCAGGGTGCCGTTGGGCTTGTTCAGGAACAGGCGTCCGATATCCCCCGTGCATATGGCGGCATTCCAGGTCGGCTGGATCTTGCAGGTGCTGTCCGTGGCAACGCTGTCGTTCTCGCCGTCGTTGATCAGGATATAGGAGTTGGGCTTGCCACCAACCGAGCCGTCCAGGTCCTGGAATCCCGCGGTCCGGTACGCCACGCCACCGCGGTTGTCGTTGTCGAACCGCTTGTCGATGTTCGGGAAATACACGGGCTTGGCGTTCACGAACTTCGCACCCTTGATGGTGTTGGTCGTGGTGACCCCCGAGCTCGTGAACAACAGCCAGGACAACGCGCCGGTCTTGCGTTGGTCGTTGTCCTTGTAGTTCACGAACGTGGTGTTGACCACGTCGTGGCGGTAGTCGTAGTACTCGTAGCCGCGGATAGGGAAGTCGGGAATCAGGCGCTTCGGCAGGCTGCGCTTGTAGGCGATTTCCTCCGGCGTGACGGGGTTGCCGACGTTCTCGGTTTCGCCCACGAACAGTGAATCGATCACCAGCGAGGTAAGGGCGTCCTTGCCGTTCGAACCGGAGGCATGCGTGTACCCGATGGCGTTGTCGGCGAGCTTCGCGTTGCGGAAGATGTGGGCCTCGCCCCTGCCCCAGATGCCGCCATTGCGGTTCTTGTAGCTGGTGAGGTTCTCGAACAGCGTTTCCACCCGCTTGCTGTTCGGGTCAGCGGGATTTTCCGTGGGCATGTGCGAATTGCCGGTGAGGCCAAAGGTGTTGTCCACACCGATGTTCCGGTCGAACATGAACCCGTCGAAGTTGGAATGGGCCACGTTGCCCCGGAACGTCCCCATTCGGGTCCGACGGGGCCAGATGGCCTTGGCGACGTCCGTCCCCTCGAACTGACCCTGCGGGTGTTCCGGCAGCGACAGCCAGAATCCATTCTCATCGGAGCCGGCGGCCACGTTGTCGATGAAGCTGTTGTCCGGATTGGTGATCCAGTAAGCCGTCACGGTGTTGTCCGAAGGCAGCAGGGTGTCCTTGGCGGCAAAGCTGATCTTCCGGACTTCCAGGCGCTTCTCGTACGGATAGTCGTTGTCGCCGTTGGCAGCGAGATTGGTCGGCATGCAGCGCTTGCTGGTATGGCACTTGATCTGGATCGCCAGGTTGTGCACGAACTGGTTGCCGTGTTCGATGCCGTCTTCCAAGAAGAAGCAGTGGCCCACGATGTTGTAGGTGACGTTGTTCTCCACCTGCAGGTAGTTGGTGCCGTGCACGGTGACGCAGCGGTTGTAGGTATCGTGGACGGCGGCGTTGCGGACATACTGCCCTTTCGCATCGCCGACCAGATGCCAATGGATGGGATAGCGGGCCAGCGTCAGGTTCTGGCCCATGCGGGAAAGCTCGACGCCTTCCACATACATGTGGCTCGACGGCATCGCCATGATGTGGCCGCCGAAGAAGGTCTGTTCCGCATCGGCGGAGGCCTGCACCTTGATATTGCGCGTCAGGTTGGCCACCTCTCCACGCTCATCCACGTCGAAGGTGATCTTGCCGAAGTGCATGAAGGTCAGTGGTTTGTCGAGCGTGATGGTGTTGCCGCTGATGGCGGCGATGGTGCGACGCTCGGCCTGGCGGGGATCGAAGTCGGTGGACGCGAGGACGATCTCATCACCCACGCGCCACTGCGCGGCGTTCAGCACCTCGATCGAGGTGGCGCCGGCCCTGGCGGTGCTTGCGAGCTTGCTCCAGGTGTTGGTGCGGTCGCCGTGCAGGTTGAGCGTGCCGCCCGAAAGCATGATGCCGCGATCGCCCATGCCGCCCATGACGTCTTCGCCCTTCACGTTGTCGGTGAGGGTGATGGTGGCCTTGCGGGTGTGGGGCGTGGCTTCGGTGCCGATGGCCAGCTCGCCGTGGACCATGATCCACTCGGAGGTGAGTTCAAGGTCGGCGTCGTCGGAGAAGCTGAGCTTGCCGTCGATGGAGAGCCCCGCCAGCGCAGGCGGGCTCACGTCGAGGATCACATTCCTGTCGCGCCCGATGGTGACCTTGTCGCCTGCGACGGGCACCTTGCGGTTCGGCCAGCTCGCGGGGTCGGACCATTTGGTGGCGGGAGCGTCTGCCGCCTGAACGGCGAGCGCGCTGCCAAGCAGCAGAGCCGGAACGAGCAACCTGGTTGAGACCGTGATCCACTTACTCATGCAGACACTCCCACAGATATTCTGATTGGCGCGGTGCTATCGGCTGACGGTGATGCTGGTTTGAGTATCCAGCGGCCCAAACTGATCTCTGCCAACGCCCGCGGGGGCGGCCGGAATCACCAGCTTTACCCAGACGGCATCCGCACCCTTGAAATACGAAGTCTCGGTCGCCTTGCGCAGGGCGTCGAGGCTGTCCTGCTGTTTGCCCGATGATGCGTTGGCGAAGCCCGGCAGCTCGAACACGACCCAGGAGTCCTTGCCCATTTCAGTCAGGCCGATGGTGACTTCAGGCCTTTCGGTATTCACGCGGATCTCGGTGCCGGCGCGCACGGTGCCCTGGTTGGCCGTGACCTTGAAGTCCTTGCCATTGCGGCTGAGCGTAATCGGCTTCTGGGGAACAGCGGCTGGCGGAGGTCCGGCCGCACGCGCGGGCGCAGCTGCAACCGCAGCCGACCTCAGCGCAACATCTTTCAGCGCAAGAGCAGCACCCCTCGTGGGTCCCGGCCTCCTGGGGCTGAACTGGATGCGTCCGATGTCACCCCTGCACACCGCGGCGTTCCAGGTGGGGTGAATCTCGCAGGTGTCGTCCGTGGCGACGCTGTCGTTCTCGCCGTCGTGGATCAGCACGTACGAATCAGGGATACCGGTGGTCGAGCCGTCCAGATCGTGGATAGCCGCGGTCCGGTAGGCCACACCACCCCGGTTGTCGCTGTCGAACCTCGGGTCGATCTTCGGGAAGTACACGGGCTTGGCATTGACGTACTTCGAGCCGCTGACGGTGTTTTCGGTAGAAACCCCGGCGCCCGTATACAGCAGCCAGGAAAGCGCTCCGGCTCCGCGCTGCTTGTTGTCCTGGAAATTCACGAAGGTGGTGTTCCACACGTCAAGTCGGTAGTCGTAGTACTCGTAGCCGCGGATCGGGAAATCCGGAATCTGCCGCTTCGGCAGACTGCGGCCATAGGCCTTCTCTTCCGGCGTCGTCGGGTTGCCGATGTTCTCGGTTTCGCCCACGAACAGTGAATCGACCACCCGCGAGGTGAAGACGTCATCGCCGAGGGAACCGGTCGACATCGTGTAGCCGATGGCATTGTCCGCCGTCTTCAGGTTGCTGACGAGAAACAG
Source organism: Steroidobacteraceae bacterium (assembly GCA_046347045.1). Classification (GTDB taxonomy): domain Bacteria; phylum Pseudomonadota; class Gammaproteobacteria; order Steroidobacterales; family Steroidobacteraceae; genus ZC4RG30. Next base: position 222,697 of record JAXMGX010000006.1, on the reverse strand, counting down.
CTCGCCGCGGCCCCAGAAGCCGCCATTGCGGTTCTTCCAGGTGGTGAGGTTTTCGAGGTGTACCTCCAGGCGCCTGCTGTTGTTGTCAGCAGGGTTTTCCCTGGGCATATACGAGGGGCCAGCCAACCCGAAGACGTTTTCTGCATTGATGTTCCGGTCGAACATGAACCCATCGAAGTTGGAGTGGGCCGTGTTGTTCCTGAATTCGCGGAGCCTGGTGCGGCGTGGCCAAGTGGCCTTGCTGGCATCCGTATCCAGGAACGCCCCGTTCGGGTGCTCCGGCAATGAAAACCAGAAGCCATTCGCATCGGACCCGGCGGCCACATTGTCGACGAAGGTGTTATCCGGATTAGTGATCCAGTACGCCGCCACCGTGTTGTCGGAAGGCAGCAGCGTGTCCTTGGCCGACATGCTGGCCGCCCTGTAGGTCGCGCGATTCAGCGGATTGCTTCCCAGGTTCTCGCCGTTTGCGCCGAGGTTGGTCGGCATGCAGTCCTTGGAGGTATGGCACTTGATCTGGATGGCCAGGTTGTGCACGAACTGGTTGCCGTGCTCGATGCCGTCTTCCAGGAAGAAACAGTGACCGACGATGTTGTAGGTGACGTTGTTCTCGACGCGCACGTCATTGGTGCCGTGCACCGTTACGCAGCGGTTGTAGGTGTCGTGAATGGAAGCGTTCTTGATGTACTGTCCCTTCGCATCGCCCACCAGATGCCAGTGAATGGGATAGCGGGCGAGCTGCAGGTTCTGTCCCATGCGGTTGAGCTCGACGCCTTCGACGAACATCTTGCTGGTGACCATCGCCATGATGTGGCCACCATGGAAGGTCTGCTCCGCATCAGGTGAAGCCTGCACCTTGATGTTGCGCGTAAGCAGACCCACTTCGCCGCGCTCATCCACGTCGAAAGTGATCTTGCCGAAGTGCATGTAGGCCAGCGGCTTGTCGAGCGTGATCGTGTTGCCGTTGATGGCAGAGATGGTGCGGCGCTCGGCCTGGCGCGGATCGTAATCCGTGGAGGCCAGCACGATCTCATCGCCGACGCGCCAGCCGGCCGCGTTCAGCACCTGGATGGTCGTGGCCCCGGCATTGGCGGTGGCGGACAGCTTCGTCCAGGTGTTGGTGCGGTCACCGTGCAGGTTCAACGTGCCGCCGGAAAGCATGATGCCGCGGTCACCCATGCCCATCATCTGTTCATTCTTCACGCTGTCCGTGAGCGTGATGGTGGCCTTGTGGGTGAACGGCCTGGCCTCGGTGCCGATGGCCAGTTCGCCGTGCACCATGATCCACTCGGTGGCGAGCTCGAGGTCTGATTTGTCCGCGAAGCTGAGCTTGCCGTTGATGGTGAGGCCACCCAGCGGCGGCGGACTGACGTCGAGGATCACTTCCTTGCCGCTGGCGATCTCCACCTTGTCGCCCGCGGCCGGCAGCTTCCTGTCGGGCCAGGTGGCGCGATCGGACCAGCGTGTCGCCTTGGCAGGCTGTGCCGCCTGAGCGGCGAACACGCTGCCCAGCAGCACTGCGGAAAGCAGCGCGCAGTGAAGGAACGAGCGATGCGTCGTGCTCATGACATCGACCCCCGACACCCTACTTCCGCGCCACCGCCTTGCCGTATACCTCGATGAACCCCAGTGCCGAGTAGCCGCCAAAGCCATGGCCACTGCCCGGCGTCAGATCGATGAAACCCACTTCATCCACCTTGCTCAAGTCCACCGCAGGCAGCAGCGTGCCCTTGGTGGTGAGCGTGGCGGCGTCGAGCGCCAGCCAGCGCACGGTGGCCAGATGGAAATCCACCAGTCGATAGTCGAAGTCGTTCTCGTCGGCGAAATTGCCCACCAGCATGGTGCCGTCCGCCAGCTTCACCAGCGGCCGGATCTGATGGAAGCCCGAGGTGCGCGACTTCCACGTGACGTGCGCCTTGCCGGTGAGATCCGCAAGACTGTCCTTCATTTTCAGCGTGACGCCACACGCCGGCTTGCACATGCCCGTCCAGACATGCGGTTCGCCGTTGGCGGAATTCAGGTCGGGCGCGACCGGGCCATAGACCGTCACCAGCAGGTCGGGATTGGCCACGAATGACTGGGACAACAGCGCAGCCGCGGGAGTGGGCGTGGGCTTCCACGCTTCCTTGAACAGCAGGGGCACCGGCGGCTCCGGTGGCGGACGGTTTGCAGGCGCCTGCGCCTGTGCCAGCGTGGCGATCAGGAGGCCCGTGATGACAACCATGCGGTGGATGCGAATCATGGGACCTCCCGTTGGGATGCGCTTGCCTTACTTCTTCGCGCTGATCAGCTGCAGGTAGTCGGCCGTGGGTGCGCCATCCATCAGCTCGCCGAGCTTGGCGAACATCGCCTTCGCCTTCTCGCTCTGGCCGTGCGCGGCAACGGCGGCAGCATCCTTGTAGCGCTCGACGATCACGTAGACCGCCGGATCGCCCGCCATCACCAGCAGGTCGTACTGCACATTGCCGGGTTCGCTCTTGGCCACTTCCTTCTGCATCTCGAGCCAGAAGGCCTTCATTTCCTCGCTCTTGCCCGGTTTGGCCCGGAACTTCACCACCATCGCGTTGTAGTTGGTCGGGCGCGCGGCGGGCTTGGGAGCCTGTGCTCCGGAAGCCTGGGGTTCGGCAGCCATCGCTGGCAGCGTGAGGGCAATGAGGACAGCGGTCACGATCAGTTTCATGGAAATCTCCGGTTATCGGCTGACATTGATGCTGGCTTGCATGATCGTCGGACGCACCGGCGGTTCCGGATCCGCGGGGACGAACAGCTTGACCCACAGCGAGTCCTTGTCCTTGAAATACGAGGTCTCACTTGCCTTGCGCAAGGCATCGAGGCTGTTCTGCTGCGTGCCGGAGGCTGCGGTGGCAAAGCCTGGCAGCTCGAACACCACCCAGGAATCCCTGTTCATTTCACTCAACGCCAGCGAGAGTTCCTTTCTTTCGGTTCTCACCCGGATCTCGTTGCCGGAACGCACGGTGCTCTGGTTGCCCGTGATCTTGTATTCCTTGCCATTGCGGATGACGGTGACGGGCTGCTCGGCCGGCCTCGCAGGCGCCGCGGCAGCGGCAGCAGCAGCCGCGATCTGCTGCGCAGGCCCCGCGCCGGGACTCACGCCACCGAGTCGGGGGGCGGCAGGGCCAAAGCCGCGGAAATACAGGCGCCCCACATCACCGGTGCACACGGCGGCGTTCCAGGTCGGCTGGATCTTGCAGGTGTCGTCCGCGACGGGGCTGTCGAACTCACCGTCGTGCAGCAGGACGTAGGAGTTGGCGACGCCGGTCGTCGTGCCGTCCAGGTCGTGGATGGCCAAAGTGCGGTAGGCCGAACCGCCCCGGTTGTCGTTGTCGAACCGGATGTCGTAATTGGGGAAATGCACAGGCTTGGCGTTGACGTACTTGGCGCCCTTGATGGTGTTTTCCGTCGTGACTCCGGAACTCGTGAACAGCAGCCAGGAGAGCGCTCCGGCCTTGCGCCTGGCGTTGTCCTGGTAATTCACGAAGGTCGAGTTCGCCACGTCGACCCGGTAGTCATAGTACTGGTAGCCGTGGATCGGGAAGTCGGGGATCAGGCGCTTCGGCAGGCTGCGGCCATAGGCCTTTTCTTCCGGCGTCACGGGATTGCCGACGTTCTCGGTTTCGCCCACGAACAGCGAATCCGTCACCAGCGAGGTGAACGCCTCGCGACCGAAGGCACCGGACGACATGGTGAAACCAATGGCATTGTCGGCCGTCTTCAGGTTCTTGACGACGAACAACTCGCCGCGGCCCCAGAAGCCACCATTGCGGTTCTTGTAGGCGACGAGATTCTCGAAGTTCGTCTCCAGGCTCTTGCTGTTCGGGTCGGCAGGGTTCTCCTTGGGCAAGTACGAAGGGCCGGCCAACCCGAAGGTGTTGTCCACGTTGATGTGGCGGTCGAACATGAACCCGTCGAAGTTGGAATGCGCGGTGTTGTTCCGGAATTCGCGGATATGGGTTCTGCGCGGCCAGGTGGCCTTGCTCTGGTCCGTGCCCAGGAAAGCACCATTGGGGTGCTCCGGCAGCGACATCCAGAAGCCGTTCTCGTCGGAACCGGCGGCCACGTTGTCGATGAAGGTATTGTCTGGATTGGTGATCCAGAACGACGCCACCGTGTTGTCCGAAGGCAGCAGGGTGTCCTTGCCGCTGAAGCTGGCCTTCCTGACCTCGAGGCGGTTCTCGTAGGTGTAGTCGTTCTCGCCGTTGGCGGCGAGATTGGTCGGCACGCACTTCTTGGTGGGATGGCACTTGGTCTGGATGGCCAGGTTGTGCACGAACTGGTTGCCGGTCTCGATGCCGTCTTCGAGGAAGAAGCAGTGGCCCACGGTGTTGTAGGTCACGTTGTTCTCGACACGCAGGTTGTGCGTGCCGTGCACCGTGACGCAGCGGTTGTAGGTGTCGTGGATGGACGCGTTCTTCACGTACTGGCCCCGGGCATCACCATCCAGGTGCCAGTGCAGGGGATAGCGCGCCAGCTCCATGTGCTGGCCCATGCGATTCAGTTCGACGCCCTCGACGAACATCTTGCTCGTCACCATCGCCATGATGTGGCCGCCCTTGTAGGTCTGCGCCGCATCCTCCGAGGCCTGGATCTTGATGTTGCGCGTCAGCAGCCCCACTTCGCCGCGCTCGTCCACGTCGAAGGTGATCTTGCCGAAGTGCATGTAATCAAGCGGCTTGCCGAGCGTGATCGTGTTGCCGTTGATGGCAGAGATGGTGCGACGCTCGGCCTGGCGCGGATCGTAGTCCGTGGAGGCCAGCACGATCTCATCGCCGACGCGCCAGCCCGTGGCGTTCAGCACTTCAATGGAGGTACTGCCGGCTTCGGCAGTCTTCGACAGTTTCGTCCAGGTATTGGTGCGGTCACCATGCAGGTTGAGCGTGCCGCCGGCGAGCATGATGCCGCGGTCACCCATGCCCATCATCTCTTCCTGCTTCACGTTGTCGGTGAGCGTGATGGTGGCCTTGCGCGTGTAGGGCCTGGCTTCCGTGCCGATCGCAAGCTCGCCGTGGATCATGATCCACTCGGTGGTGAGTTCCAGATCCGCGTTGTCCGCGAAGGTGAGCTTGCCGTTGATGGTCAGGCCGTTCAGGGCGGGCGGGCTGACATCCAGGATCACGTTCTTGCCGCTGGCGATCTCCACCTTGTCGCCCGCGGCGGGCACCTTCTTGTTGGGCCACGTGGCAGGACTGGACCATTTGGTGGCTTTGGCTTCCGCCGCATGGCCGACAGTGAACACGCCGCCCAGCAGCACTGCTGGAACCAGCGACAAAAGCAGGACCGAGCGACTCTTTCGGCTCATGACTTCAACCCCCACTCCGGAAACTTCTTTTCAGCATGATAGCTGGTCCGGCATCGGCGCTGGGACTATGCTCGACACCCGGATTGCCAAGGGGGTCAAGTCGTGAATACCGAAATCCTGCGCCGGCTCAAAGGCATTGGCATCGCAGCATTGCTGCTGGCCGCGCCCGCCCTCGCCCACCACTCCTCTGCCATGTTCGATGCTTCCAAGGAAGTGCAGATAAAGGGGGTGGTCAAGGTCTTCAAGTTCGAAAATCCGCACGTGAACATCGTGGTCACCGTGCCGGGTGACAAACCCGGCACCGGCACCGACTGGTACATCGAGGCGGCCTCGGTCAGGGGGCTGGCCATGGCCGGATGGAGGCGCTCGACGCTCAAGCCGGGCGATGTCATCACGGTGGTCGGCCGGCCGCTGCGCGACGGGCAGCCGGGCGCCAGTCTGGTGCGGGCGATACTCGCGGATGGCACCACCCTCGCCGCGAATGCCGGAAGGAACTACTGATGAACCGTGCGGCGCACCTGGCAGCGATGCTGCTGATAATCACTTCCGGCATGGCCATTCGCGCCGATGTGCAGGCAGCCGGCGCGGGCGCGCTACCCCCTCAACCGCCGGGCGCATTGTCGAAAGAGAACCTCAACAAGAAACGCCCCAAGCCGCCCTTCGACCTCACGGGCAACTGGATGTGGAACACCCAGCGCAACCGAGATACCGGCGGCGCGCAGTTCTTTCCCCTGCCGAAGTTCAAACCAGCAGTGAAGGCCGTGTACGACGAAGCCATGGCGACCATCGCGGCCGGCAAGGCCTACAAGAACGATGAAGGCTACTGCTGGCCCGCCGGCATGCCCGAAAGCATGACCCGCGTCTGGCCGAACCAGACCATCCAGCTTCCGACCATGATCATGATGGTGCAGATGCTGAAGCACGAGATCCGCTGGATCTACATCGATGGCCGGCCGCACGCCGACCCGGAAATCAAGCCGCCGAGCTATTCGGGCGATTCGATTGGCCACTACGAAGGCGACACGCTGGTGGTCGACACGACCAACCTGCAGACCCGCCACCACTGGATACAGAACGGCGTGCCGGTGGGCGAGAAGCTCAGGATCATCGAGCGCATCAAGCTGCTCGACGGCGGCAACACGCTGCAGAACACCATCACGATGATCGACCCGGATAGCTGGGAAGGCGAATGGACCAGCACCAAGTACTGGTACCGCGACGACAGCGTCGATGCCGAGGAGGCGTTCTGCCTGCCCGACATCAACGACAACCTGTTGTCGACGCGGGAGAGTTCCCAGGTCAAGTGAAAAAGCCCCGGCCAGGATGGCCGGGGCCTTCTTGTCTACTTCGGCGGCGGACCTGCCGGCCGGCCTCTTCCACAGCCCTGTGTCGTGCAGACCGTCACCTCGTGGATGTAGCGGTTCTTGCCCCCCTCCACACGGAACATCTGGCTGGCCTGGGTTCCAGGGTCCTTGGGAATTCCAGCGTCGAGCCACGGGAAGCTGTGGAAGATGTCGACGGCGCCAAGCGTCTCATCGATCACATAGCGGCGATTGGTCACGTTCAGCTTCTGCGGAAACGCGCCCATGGTGCACTGCTGGCCGGCCGGATCCTTCGCGGCCGTGCTGATGCGACCTTCGAGTCGCGAGCAGGGCGTGCCATGCGGCACCGGCAACGCGGGATCTCCCCAATTGTTCAGGTAGGCATCGGCCGCAGCCTGGATGGCCTCGCGCGTGTCGCGCTTGTCCTTGGGGATCTCGTCCCACTTTTCGGTCTTGGTCACGGCCAGGTGCTCGGCCGCGCCAAATACCCAGTCGCCCGCATCCGTCACCACCGACTCCATCTTCTGCACCTGCTTGCCGTTCTTCGTCGCTTCGATGCGCGTGTGGATCACGTACGGGTGCGGGTCGGTGGCGGCCACCACCTCGGTGAAGGTGGCGCATTGCCTGGTGTCGAGGAAACTGCGGGTGAAGTCGATCTTCAGGGGGCCAGAGAGCACGCCCTGCTTCGGGTCCATGGGCTTGTCGTTCTCGCCGTAGGTGGCGCCCTTCGCGAAGCGAAGTTTGCTGGCGTCGCCACTGGTCTGGGCGCTGACATAAGCGTCCGCCAGTGTCTGCAACGTCTTGCGGCTGCAATCGGCGCTGGCATTGGCCGAAAAGGCCATGCCGGCAACGACGAGCGAGCAGACCGTGACGGTGGCTCGGGTCTTTTCTGTACTCATTCTCAACCCCCTGTGGATTCTTGAGGGCGAATGTACCGAATCCGGCAGATCGCCGCAGACCCCTGATCGACGCCCTCACTGATAATCAATACGCTGTCCCAGCGGAAGCGGGATGCGTGCCGGGCCCGCGCGGGCAAGTAGTTGCCCTCGCGAACTCGGGCTATCCTGCCGCTGCCCAAGGCCTTGGGCTCTGGTCGGGAATTTCGGGGGTCGAAACCGTGAAGAAGTCCATTCGCACTTTGCTTGCTGCGGCGCTGGTTCCAGTCGTCGCGTTCGTCGGCGTCGCCGGTGCAGTTCAGGCCGCGGAGGCCAAGGCCACGCGATGGTCCGACCGTGCCACCTGGCCCGACAAGAAAGTGCCCGTCGCAGGCGCCAAGGTCACCATCCCCGAAGGCAAGTCCGTCATCCTCGACGTAAGCCCTCCTCCGCTGGGCGGCATCACGGTGATGGGCAAGCTCGCATTCTCCGACACGAAGGATCTCGAGCTCACCACCGAGTGGATCATGGTGCATGGCGAGCTGGAAATCGGCACCGAGGCCAAGCCCTTCACACACAAGGCCACCATCACCCTCACCGACAACGTGAAGGGAGAAGAGATGATGGGCATGGGCGACCGGGGCATCATGCTCTCGGGTGGCACGCTGAACCTGCATGGGGATCGCACCAACACCTGGACGAAACTGGCCAGGACCGCCCCCGCAGGCAGCAGCTCGATCGAGGTGCTCGATGCCTCCCAATGGAAGGCCGGTGACGAGATCGTGCTGGCCTCCACCGATTTCGATCCCCGCCAGGCCGAGCGCCGCAGCCTCACCGCAGTCAGCGGCAACACGCTCACGCTCGACAAACCGCTGGAGTACATGCACTTCGGCAAGATCACCTTCGACGTGGACGAGCGCGGCGAAGTGGGCCTCCTGACGCGCAACATCAAGGTGCAGGCTTCACCTGATGCGGCGCAGTCCTTCAAGGGCGGCCACATCATGGCGATGGTCACGAGCAAGATGTTCGTCTCGGGCGTCGAACTGAACCGCATGGGCCAGAACCTGGAGCTGGCGCGCTATCCCATCCACTGGCATCTGGTCGGCGACGGCGGCAAGGGGCAGTACATCAGGAACGCCTCCATCCACGATACCTACAACCGCTGCGTCACGGTGCATGGCACGCACAACCTGCGCGTCGAGAACAATGTGACCTACAACACCGTGGGCCACTGCTTCTTCATGGAAGACGGCATCGAGCATGGCAACGAGTTCGTGCACAACCTGGCCATCCAGACCAAGTGCCACACCAGCAAGCCCTGCGTGCCCACCAACCTCGCCGCGGCCGGCGAGAGCACCGAAACCCGCCAGGCCGGCGCGGCCAGCGGCCAGCAGTCCAAGGATGTGCTGCTGCCGTCGGACAACACCGTGGCGAGCTTCTGGATCACGAACCCCGACAACAGCTACCGTGACAACGTGGCTGCAGGCTCCGATGCGAACGGCTTCTGGATGTCTCTGCCGGAACACCCGAATGGCGCGTTCGAAGGCACGGACCAGAGCAAGGCCACCTGGCCCCGCCGCACGAAGTTCCGCGAGTTCAAGGGCAACGTCGCCCATTCCAACTACGACGGCTTCATGTTCGACCGGAACATCAATGCCAACAACACCTTTGGCGTGACCGGCAATTCGCACACGGGCCTCGAGAACCCGGCCGATGCGAACAGCAAGGCGGTGGTCTCCGCGTTCGAGGACCTCACCGCCTACAAGAACCGCAATGGCGGCATCTGGGGCCGCGGCGAAGCGCACCTGTTCAGAAACGTGAAGTTCGCCGACAACGCCATCGGCTTCACGCATGCCTCCGGTGGCGTGCGCTTCGACTACACCTCACAAGTGCGGGATTCGCTGTTCGTGGGCGAAACCGAGAACGTCGGCAACCCGCGCAATGATGCTGAAAAAGCCTATGGCCGCAGCCTGCCGAAGCCCATGCTGCCGGATTACCCCATCCGCGGCTACGAGTACTACGACTATCGCCATGACGTGGTGAACACCACCTTCCGCAACTACCAGGACAATGCCACGCGCAAGACCGGCGCGATCTCGCACCTGCTGTACACCAGCTTCGGCGCCAGCTCCAACAATGCCGTCGAGAAGGTGAAGTTCGTCGACGCCAAGCCGGTGTACTACCCGCTGATGGAGAAGAAGTGGGGCAACGACAACAACGCCGGCAGCCTGGCCTACAAGTCCGCCGTGTTCAAGGACAAGGACGGCTCGCTGGGACAGGGGCCCGATTCCTTCGTGGTGATCAACGATGGCGTCAATGACAGCATCGCCGTCGACCCCGCGGCCTGCAGGATCGAGCCCACCTGGAATGCCGCGGTATGCCGGGGCGATGTCGGGCGCATGAGCTTCACCGATGGCCATGGTCTGGGCTTCAATCCGATCAGCCGCGGCACGATCGATGCGACCCTGCCGCCGGTGATCCTCACTCGCAAGGACAATGGTGGCAGGAAGATCAATGTCTCGGTGGGCACCAACGTCCGCTCCGGCATCGAGTTCACAGCGACCACCGAACGCAAGACCATGGACCTCAACGTGATCGAGCTGGACGCGGGTTCGTGGGTGATCGTGGAGATACCGGGATTCACCAAGGCCGCCTCGGGAGCCGAGCAGGGCAGCCTAGATGCGCTGCGCAAGGCCAGCACGACTTCGTACTACAAGTCACCGGATGCGCTGTGGGTCAAGCTGGTCTCCACCGGCGAGGAAAGTCGCGGCATGGGCGGTGGCGTGACGGTGCAGGTCAGCCGGTAAACCCCATCCTGCGATAACTGCGACGGCAATCAATGCTGCCGTCGCAGGGACGGCTCCCTTCGCCATTCGACAATTCGCGGCGAGTTGAATCGCTGCCGCCACGTGATGGCTCGGCGCGCGAATCTCGCGCTATTCTCACGGCGCCCGGAATCCTGGGTCAGTGCGGAACATACGGGGTCGATGCCATGAAGAAGTCCGTCCAGCCACTCCTGCTGGGAGTGCTCGCTTTTGCCTTCCCGCTTGTCAGCGTGTACGCGGCACCCGCGGCCAAGGCGACTCGCTGGTCCGACAAGGCCACTTGGCCCGACAAGAAACTGCCCGTCGCGGGCGACAAGGTCGTCATCGACGCCGGCAAGGAAGTGGTCCTCGATGTGAGCCCGCCCGCACTGAATGGCATCACCATCAACGGCAAGCTCACCTTCGCCGACAACGCCGACCTTACGCTGACCACCGAATGGATCATGCTGCACGGTGAGCTCGAGATCGGCACCGAAGCCAAGCCCCACACGCGCAAGGCCACCATCACCCTCACCGACAACGTGAAGCAGGAAGAGATGATGGGCATGGGCGACCGCGGCATCATGCTCTCGGGCGGAACGCTGAACCTGCATGGCAACGTCAGGAACACCTGGACGAAGCTCGCCAAGACCGCCGAGGCCGGCAGCACGTCGATCGAGGTCCTGAACGCAGCGGAGTGGAAGGTGGGCGATGAGATCGTGCTCGCCTCGACGGACTTCAACCCCCGTCAGGCCGAGCGTCGCACGATTGCCGGCATCAACGGCAACACGATCACGCTGGACAAGAAACTGGACTACATGCACTTCGGCAAGATCACCTTCGACGTCGACGAGCGCGGCGAAGTGGGCCTCCTGACGCGCAACATCAAGATCCAGGCGTCGGAGGATGCCGCGCAAACCTACTTCGGTGGCCACATCATGGCGATGGTCACCAGCAAGATGTTCGTCGAAGGCGTGGAGCTCAATCGCATGGGCCAGCACCTTCAACTGGCGCGCTATCCTATCCACTGGCACCTGGGTGGTGACGGCCAGGGCCAGTACATCAGGAATGCGGCGATCCACGACACCTACAACCGCTGCGTGACGATGCATGGCACGCACAACCTGCGCGTCGAGAACAACGTCACCTACAACACCGTGGGTCACTGCTTCTTCATGGAAGACGGCATCGAGCACGGCAACCAGATCGTGCACAACCTCGCCATCCAGACCAAGTGCCATCCCACCAAGCCCTGCGTGCCGACCAACCTCGCCGCCTCGGGCGAAGCGGCTTTCAACTACGAGAACCGCGCAGCGGGCCGCGAGAATGGCCAGAAGTCCAAGGATGTGCTGCTGCCTTCGGACAACACCGTGGCCAGCTACTGGATCACCAATCCCGACAACAGCTACCGCGACAACGTGGCCGCGGGTTCCGATTCGAATGGCTTCTGGATGGCCCTGCCGGAGCATCCGAACGGCGCGTTCGAAGGCTCGGACCAGAGCAAGGCCACCTGGCCGCGCAACATGCGCATCCGCGAGTTCAAGGGCAACGTCGCCCATTCGAACTTCGACGGCTTCATGTTCGACCGCAACATCAACGCCAACAACACCTTCGGCGTGACGGGCAACATGCACATCGCGCGCGAGAATCCGGCCGACGGCCGCAGCAAGATCGTCGAGACCGTGTTCGAGGACCTGACCGCCTACAAGAACCGCAACGGCGGCTTCTGGGGCCGCGGCGAGATGCGCACCATCCGCAACTACAAGGCGGCGGACAACGCCATCGGCTACACGCAGGCGTCGGGCCTGGCCGGTGGCCAGAGCCTGGCCGATCCGTACACGTCGCGGGTGGTCGATTCCCTGTTCGTGGGCGAAACCGAGAACATCGGCAATCCCGCCACCGACGCGGAAAAGGCCTATGGCCGCAGCCTGCCGAAGCCGGTGCTGCCGGATTTCCCGATCCGCGGCTACGAGTACTACGACAATCGTCATGACGTGGTGAACACCACGTTCCGCAACTTCGAGGACAACGCCACGCGCAAGACCGGCGCGCTGTCGTACCTGCTGTTCACCAGCTTCGGCGTCAGCTCCAACAACGCCATCGAGAAGGTGAAGTTCGAGAACGCCAAGCCCGTGTACTTCCCGCCGATGCAGGGCAATGCCCGCTGGGCCAACGACAATGGCAACAGCCAGGCGTGGAAGACCGCAGTCATCCGCGACAAGGATGGTTCGCTGGGCGCGGGTCCGAATGCCTACGTGCTGATCAACGACGGCGTGAACGACAGCATCGCGGCCGACCCGCAGGCCTGCGAGATCAAGCCCGCCTGGAACGCGGCGCTGTGCAAGGGCGATGTGGGACGCCTGGCGTTTGCTGCCCCGCTGCGGTTCGGTGGCGGCGGCCCGGGCGCAGGTGGTCCTCCCGGCGCGGGTGGTCCTCCCGGCGCAGGCGCTCCCCCGGCGGCCGCGGCCGCTGCTGGCGCACCACCTGCTCCGGGCGCGCCGGCTGCTGGCGGCCCACCTCCCCGCCCCGCGGGTGGATTCGCGCCGCCGCCTCCGCAGCCGCCGATCATCCTCAGCCGCAACGGCCGCGACTATCCCATCGTCGTGGGTGGCTCAAACGTCCGCGCTGGCACCGAGATCAAACTGACGACCGAACGGCAGACCGTGCCCCTGCGGTTGACCGAACTGGACAAGGGCTCGTGGGTGATCTTCCAGCTGCCGGGCTTCACCACGGCGGACTCGGGCACGCCGCAGACCAGCCTGGATGCGCTGCGCAAGGCCAGCGAAAACTCGTACTTCAAGGACAAGGATGCGCTGTGGGTGAAGCTGGTTTCGCCCGACAGCGGTGAGCTGGGCCTGGGCGGTGCGACGTCGCTGCAGGTCAGCCGGTAAGTCGAAGCCGATTCCGGCCGTTTGAATGAAAGCCCCCGGCTTGGCGGCCGGGGGCTTTTTTATGCGCCAGAAACGCTGAGGTGACTGTGTTGGCAGGTAGTGGGCCCGGGGAACTCGCGCTATCCTCGCGCTGCCCAAGGTCTTGGGCCTGCTTCGGGAATTTCGGGGGTCGAAACCGTGAGAAACCAATATCGCCTGTTTTTTGCGCTGCTCATTCCGGCACTGGTGCTGAGCGGCGTTTCTGCCGTCGTCGAGGCAGCGGACGCGGGTTCGCGCGTGGCCAAGCCAACACGCTGGTCCGACAAGGCCACGTGGCCCGGCAAGAAGCTGCCCGTCGCGGGCGACAAGGTCGTCATCGAGGCCGGCAAGGAAGTGATCCTCGATGTGAGCCCGCCAGCACTGAATGGCATCACCATCAACGGCAAGCTCACCTTCGCCGACAACGCCGACCTGGCGCTGACCACCGAGTGGATCATGCTGCACGGTGAGCTCGAGATCGGCACCGAGGCCAAGCCGTACGTGCACAAGGCCACCATCACCCTCACCGACAACGTGAAGCAGGAAGAGATGATGGGCATGGGCGACCGCGGCATCATGCTCTCGGGCGGAACGCTCAACCTGCATGGCAACGTCAAGAACGCCTGGACGAAGCTGGCGAAGACCGCCGAGGCCGGCAGCACCTCCATCGAAGTGTTGAACGCCGCCGACTGGAAGGTGGGCGACGAGATCGTGCTTGCCTCCACCGATTACAACCCCCGCCAGGCCGAGCGCCGCACTATCACCGCCATCAATGGCAACGCGATTACGCTCGACAAAAAACTGGACTACATGCACTTCGGCAAGATCACCTTCGACGTGGACGAGCGCGGCGAAGTGGGGCTCTTGACGCGCAACATCAAGATCCAGGCTTCGCCGGATGCCGAGCAGTCGTACTTCGGTGGCCACATCATGGCCATGGTCACCAGTCACATGTTCGTCGACGGCGTCGAACTGAACCGCATGGGCCAGAACCTGGAGCTGGCGCGCTATCCCATCCACTGGCACCTGGTGGGAGAAGCCGGCAAGGGGCAGTACATCAGGAACGCCTCCATCCACGACACCTACAACCGCTGCGTCACGGTGCACGGCACGCACAATCTTCGCATCGAGAACAACGTCACCTACAACACCGTGGGCCACTGCTTCTTCATGGAAGACGGCATCGAGCACGGCAACGAGTTCGTGCACAACCTGGCCATCCAGACCAAGTGCCACACCAGCAAGCCCTGCGACCCGACCAACCTCGCCCCGTTCGGCGCGACGGCCGGCACCAACTTCAACCTGACCGGCCAGAACTCCAAGGAAATACTGATCCCTTCCGACAACACGGCGTCAAGCTTCTGGATCACGAACCCCGACAACAGCTACCGCGACAACGTGGCCGCGGGCTCCGACTCGACGGGTTTCTGGCTCGCTTTTCCTGAACATCCGACCGGCGCGTTCGAAGGCTCTGACCAGAGCAAGACCACCTGGCCACGCCGGATGCCGCTGCGGGAGTTCAAGGGCAATGTCGCCCATTCGAACTTCGACAGCTTCATGGGCGACCGCGCTCCCCGAGCCGATGGCAAGTTCGGCGTCGGCGGCTACATTGCCCTCGCCAACCCCGCCGACGCCAACAGCGCCCAGGTGGAAAACGTCATCGAGGACTTCACCGCCTACAAGAACCGCAACAGCGGCATCTGGGCCCGCGGCGAACTGCGCCTGTACAAGAACCTGAAGATGGCCGACAACGGCATCGGCTTCACGCAGGCGTCGGGCAACCTCGGCCGTTCGCGCTATACATCACGCGTGGTCAACTCGCTGTTCGTGGGCGAAACCGAGAACGTCGGCAATCCCGGCACGGATGCGGAGAAGAAGGCCGGCCGCAGCCTGCCCTTCCCCGAGGTCGCGGATTTCCCGATCCGCGGCTACGAGTTCTACGACTTCCATCATGAACTGGATGGCAACACGTTCGTGAACTACCAGGACAACGCCACGCGCAAGACGGGCGCGATCTCGTACCTGCTGTTCACCAGCTTCGGCATGAGCTCCAACAACACCGTGTCGCGCTCGAAGTTCATCAACGCCAAGCCAGTGTACTTCCCGCACATCGAAAACCGGTGGAGCAACGACGACTACGGCAACACGGTCTACAAGACCGCGGTATTCAACGACAGGGACGGCACCATCACCGGCGTTCCGAATTCATACATCGTCAACATCACCGGCATCGACGTCGACGACCAGTGCGAGGTGAAGCCCACCTGGAATGCCGCGGTGTGCAAGGGCGATATCGGCCGCATGGATGTCGGCGGCGGATTCGGCGCCGTGGGCTTCGGCGGATTTGGCGGCGGTGGCGCGCCTGGCGCCGGTGGTCCTCCTGGTGCCGGTGGCCCCGGCGCAGGTCCCGCACGTGCCGCTGCACCTGGCCCGGGCGCAGGTGCCCCCAGGGCCGCTGCTGCAACGCCCGTGGTTTATGCCATTGCACCCGGCGGTGGTCGGATCAGAGGCACGCCCGGACCTTCGGGCCCGCCAATCATTCTCAGCCGCAATGGAAAGGATTTCCCAGCCGCCGGCGAAACCAACGTGCGGGCGGGCACCGAGTACAAGGTGACCACCGAAAGACCCTCGGTGAACATCAACGTGAAGGAACTGGATGCCGGTTCGTGGGTGATGTTCCAGCTACCCGGATTCACCACGGCATCCGCGGGCACGGCGCAGGACAGCCTGGATGCACTGCGCAAGGCCACGGCCACCTCGTACTACAAGGCCAAAGATGCGTTGTGGGTGAAACTCGTTTCCACTGGAGATGTCATGGGCTCTGGCCCCACGCAGGGCAAAGGTCCGGGCGACAGCATCAAGGTCAGCCGGTAATCCCCGACTGATCTGCTGATCGACTGAACAGAAGCCCCCGGCGTGAAGCCCGGGGGCTTTTTCTTTTCATTGGATATACTGAAGGCCAGTCTTTCGAGGGAAGTGTCATGTCAGAGAAGCGCATATCGCGTCGCGCGATGCTGGGTGGAATCGCCGCGCTGGGCGTCGCCGCGGGTCCGGGCAAGGCGCTCGCCACCACCCATACATTCTCGCCGGTGCAGCGGGATTTCTCCGATCCCTACCTCGAACTCATCCGCCTGCTGAAGGAAGGCGCCGAGATCGAACACGATCTGATGGTGCAGTACCTCTACGGCGCGTTTTCACTCAAGCCCACGTACGCGGGCGTCTTCGGCGCACCGGTGCCGAATGCCACGACGTTGATGGGCGTCATCGTCGAAGAAATGCGGCACCTCGCGGCGGTGAATCGGCTGCTGGTGGAACTGGAAGCCAAGCCGGTGCTCTCGCGCCAGGACTTCCCCTACGAGACCGATGTCTATCCCTTCCCCTTCGAGATGGCGGCCCTGGGCCAGAACAACCTGGCGAAGTTCGTCTACTGCGAGGCCGACAAGACGCGACTCAAGCACGCGCGGTCGACCGTCGATGACTCGTACCTGCTCGACAAGCTCAAGGGCACGCTGGGCCCCAGCCTCGTGCCGAACCACGTCGGGTCGCTGTACGACGCCATCATCGAGACCATCCTCGAAGTGAAGAAGGCCGGCGGCGTCAAACTCGACTACGACGCGTGGTATGAAGGCCTCGGCAACATCAAGGCCGATGGCGAGTTCGGTCACTTCAAGTTCTTCACATCGCTGTACGAAGGGACGCACCCGCTGCTGCGGGACGTGTCCGGCGTCTGGGACCTGCCCGCTTCCGACGAGCGCCATCCGTGCTACGCGGTGCCGGTGAATCCCACTGCCTACGAGGGACGTCCGAACGTCATCAAGGATCCCGACCTCAGGTCGCTGGCCTGGCTCGGCAACCTGAACTACTGGAGCCAGCTGGTGCTGCTGGACACGGGGTATCGGCACAAGTCGAAGTTCGAGCCTGCGCTGGCGCAGGCCATCATGATGGGTCCGCTGCTGTCGATCGCGCAGTACCTGCCGACCAAGGGCGCCGCGGTGCCATTCGACCCGCTCAGCATGGGATTCGATCCGGGCCTGAACGAGGCTGCGGCGCGACGCTTCACCCGCAAGATGCTGACGGAGACCCGCGACTACGCGCGGTCGATCGACAAGCTGCTGCCGGGCAACTTCGACCTGAAGATCTACGACCAGCTGATCTCGCAGGTGTGAGCGGGGGCTGCCTGGATCGGCAGCCCTACTTCTTCTTCAGCGTCGACAGGTAGGCGATCACATCCGCGCGCGTGTCGTCGTCCACGATCTGCAGCGGCATGACCGTGCCGGGCACCATCGCACCGGGGTTCACCAGGAACTTGTCGAGGGTCTTCTTGCTCCAGATGATGCCGGAAGCCTTCAGCGCAGGCGAATACATCATGAACTCGGGCTGGCTGCCGGCCTTGCGGCCCACGAGGCCGATCATGTTGGGGCCCTGGTTGGGACCGCCCGTTTCCTGCACCGAGTGGCACACACCGCAATTCATGGTGAATGTCGCCTTGCCGTTCTCGACATCCGGCTTGTGGCCCGCTGCACACAGGGCAGGAACCAGCATGGCCGCGGCGACGACAACAAGGCGGCGAGACTCGTACATTGTCAAACGGCTCCAGGGCGCAAGGCCCGCATCGGGGAATCGGCGGGAAGTTTAGCAAAGACCACCTGAACCATTGCTGTCGGCCAATGGCGGGATGTTTCAGTGCGTCATCGCGTAGACGGCGACATTCGAGCCGATGCGCAGCGCCCGGTTCGCCTCGTCCGCCGGATACCGCGGATCGTCGGCCCACTGCCAGCCATCGCCCACGTCGTTGTTGTGGGCGATCAACACCATCAACCGGCCGGTATCGTCGAACACGCCGCGCCAGTGCGGCGTGCCGCTCAGGCCGAAGCCGCCACCGAATGCCTGGCTGATGTGCGGTATCGAAACCTTGGTCATCCCCTTCAGCTCGAAGGCGACGTGGAACACCGCGTCGTCATCCTTCAGATCGACGATGTCGCGGTCGGGAAACACGCGCCGCAGGCCCTCTTCGAACAGCTCCCAGTTGCCCTCACCGAAGAAGCTGTCGCAGAACAGGAAGCCGCCGCGCTCCAGGTATTCGCGCAGCTTTGCCGCCTGCTCTTCCGAAAGGCTCCACGACTGCGCGAGGCCTGCGACGAGGAAGGGCCAGTAGTAGATGTCATCGCCATCGTCGAGGCTGACGGGCTGCTCGACGGCGCGCACGTTGATGCGCGTGTTGCGCCGGATCATCTGTATCAACGCGCGATCACCGCGCGGGTAGTCATCGGTCCAGCCCGTGCCGCCCTGGTGCCAGTCCAGGCCACCGCCGAAGAAGCCGCGTCCACCGCGGGCGCTGGGATACATCAGCCGGCCGACCACCAGCTCGCCCGGCACCTTCCAGTCGGGCGGCAACGGGGCTTCCGCATCCGCGCCTTCGAAGCTCGGGTATTCACGGAAGGGACGGGGCTCGACCTCCACCGGGCCCGAACTCGACACCGCGGCGATCACGACCAGCGTGCACGCCGACAGCAAGCAGGCCGACAACCATCGAAGAGGAGTGCGCATTTCCAGGACCGTAGCACGCGCGGTATGCGGAGGGTCACCGCAGGCAGGCTATAACTGCGTCGGCAACCATTACGCTGCGATATGCGAACGGGACCCATCTTCATGCCTCGCCGCGAACTCGCGCTATGCTTCTGAATTGACGCCAACGATCCGCGTCATCGTCGAACATCGGGGGTTTCTCGTGAGTCAGCGCATCCGCTCGTTCCTTCTTGCCTGTGTGCTTCCCGCAGCCTTGCTGGTCAGCGTCTCCGCTGCGGTGGAAGCGGCGCAGGCCAAACCCATGCGCTGGTCCGACAAGGCCACGTGGCCAAACAAGAAGCTGCCCGTCGCGGGCGACAAGGTGGTCATCGAAGCCGGCAAGGAAGTGATCCTGGATGTCAGCCCACCGGCTCTCGGCGGCCTGACCATCAACGGCAAGCTCACCTTCCCGGACACCGCGGACCTTACGCTCACCACCGAGTGGGTGATGCTGCACGGTGAACTGGAAATCGGCACCGAGGCCAAGCCCCACACGCGCAACGCCACCATCACGCTCACGAACGACGTGAAGCAGGAAGAGATGATGGGCATGGGCGACCGCGGAATCATGATCTCCGGCGGCACGCTGAACCTGCACGGCGACCGCACCAACACCTGGACCAAGCTGGCGAAGACGGCCGAGGCGGGCAGCAACGCGATTGAAGTGCTGAACGCCGCGGGCTGGCGCGTGGGCGACGAGATCGTCCTCGCCTCCACGGATTACAACCCGCGACAGGCCGAGCGCCGCACCATCACCGCCATCAATGGCAACGCGATCACGCTCGGGAAGCCACTTGATTACATGCACTTCGGCAAGATCACCTTCGACGTGGACGAGCGCGGCGAAGTGGGCCTGCTCACCCGCAACATCAAGATCCAGGCGTCGCCCGATGCGGAACAGAGCTTCCTCGGCGGCCACATCATGGCGATGGTCACCAGCCACATGTATGTGGAGGGCGTTGAACTGAACCGCATGGGCCAGAACCTGGAGCTGGCGCGCTATCCCATCCACTGGCACCTGGTCGGCGACGCGCAGGGCCAGTACATCAAGAACGCCTCGATCCACGACACCTACAACCGCTGCGTGACGATGCACGGCACGCACAATCTGCGCGTCGAGAACAACGTCACCTACAACACCGTGGGCCACTGCTTCTTCATGGAAGACGGCATCGAGCACGGCAACCAGATCGTGCACAACCTGGCCATCCAGACCAAATGCCATACGTCCAAGCCCTGCGTGCCGACCAACCTGGCCGCCGCCGGCGAGAGCCCGAACTTCGACAATCGCCAGGGCATCCGCGAGAACGGCCAGAGCTCCAAGGAAGTGCTGCTCCCCTCGGACAACACGGTGGCGAGCTTCTGGATCACGAACCCGGACAACACCTACCGCGACAACGTGGCGGCAGGCTCCGACGCCAACGGTTTCTGGATGTCATTGCCCGAGCATCCGAACGGCGCGTTCGAAGGCTCGGACCAGAGCAAGGCCACCTGGCCGCGTCGCACGCCCTTCCGCGAATTCAAGGGCAATGTCGCGCATTCCAACTATGACGGGTTCATGTTCGATCGCAACATCAACCCCAACAACACCTTCGGCGTCACCGGCAGCTCGCATCAGGGCAAGGAGAATCCCGCCGATGCGGCCAGCAAGACACTGGAATCGGTGTTTGCCGATCTCACCGCGTACAAGAACCGCAATGGCGGCATCTGGGGCCGCGGCGAGATGCACACCTTCAGGAACGTGAAGCTGGCCGACAACGCCATCGGCTACACGCATGCGTCGGGCAACTTCGGTCGCGACCCCTACACCTCGCAGGTGGTCGATTCGCTGTTCGTGGGCGAGACCGAGAATGTGGGCAATCCGCGCACGGATGCGGAAAAGGCTTACGGCCGCAGCCTGCCCAAGCCCATGCTGCCGGACTTCCCGATCCGCGGTTACGAGTACTACGACTACCGCCACGACGTGGTGAACGACACTTTCGTGAACTACCAGGACAACGCCACCCGCAAGTCGGGAGCCGTTTCCTACCTGATGTTCACCAGCTTCGGCGTCAGCACCGAGAACTCCATCGAGCGCGCGAAGTTCGTCAATTCGAAGCCGGTGCATTTCCCGCCGATGGAGCGCAAGTGGGCCAATGACAACGGCAGCAGTGCGGCCTGGAAGGTCGCGGCCATCCACGACAAGGACGGCTCGGTGAGCGGAGTGCCGAACTCTTACATCCTCATCAATGACGGCGTGAACGACAGCATCGCGACCGATCCGGAAGCCTGCGTGATCAAGGCCGACTGGAATGCCGCGGTGTGCAAGGGAGATGTCGGGCGCCTGAGCTTTGGCGCTGGCAATGTGGGCGCGGGCTTTGCGGCCGCACGTCCCCCGGTGACAGCCGGCGGCCCCGCGGCGGCTGGCGGTGCAGCGCCCGCCGCTGGCGCGCCGCCTCCCCGCCCGGCCGGTCCTCCCACGCCCCCGCCGCCCGTGGTGCTCACCCGCAATGGCCGGAACTACACCGTTGCGCAGAACAGCAACGTGCGATCCGGCACCGAGATCAAGGTGACCACGGAGCGGCCGACCATGAATCTCAACCTGACCGAAATGGACGCCGGCTCGTGGGTGATCCTGGAGCTGCCGGGATTCAGCACGGCCACATCGGGCGCTGTTGTGGACAGCCTCGAGGCGCTGCGCAAGGCCAGCGCCACCTCGTATTACAAGGGCAAGGACTCTCTGTGGGTGAAGGTGATTTCGGACGGCAACGGCGCGCGCGTGGCGGTGCCGGGCAGCGGAGCCAATCTCACCGTCAGCCGCTGAGCATCAGCGTGAAGGTCCGGCGGCGCCCGGGGCACCAGGCCCGGCGCCGCGCGGGGCGCGCGGCGGCAAGGTGCCACCCTCGGCGAGAATCTTCATGTTGTTGAGCGCACCCTGGAACACCTGGCGACGCGAGGCCTTGTCCTTCTCGCGGGTGGCATCATCGGCCAGCGGCGAGTTGTCCCACATCAGCGTGTAGACGAGCTTCGACGTGGTGGCCGAGACCGGCTTCGCTTCCAGCGTGCCGTGATACTGGATGTAGGGGAATCCTTCCGTCACCGGCTGCGTATAGGTGTACGACAGGTCGGTCTTGCCCACCAGGATCTCGCGGCCGATCGACCGAACGCTGCCGACTTCGCCGTCCTTGCCCGAGGTGATGGTGCATGGAACCTGCAGCCATTCACCGATATCGCAGTACTTGCCCACGCGCTTCCACACATCGGCCGCGGGGCGATTGACCTCCACTTCCATGATCAGCGCCGTGTACGTGGGCTTGGCCACCACGATGCTGCCGGGCCCCGGCTGCACTCCCGGCGCCTGGGCAAGGACGGCCGACGCGCACAGCGTGCCTGCCACGGACAGTGCTGCCTTGATGAACGGACTGCGCATGAATCGCTCCCCCTGATCTTGTGAATCACTCTCAAACCACGCGTCGACATGAGCCGACCGGGCGGCAAGTATAGCCAGTCCGCTCCCCGGCCAAGGAGGATCGCGCTATTCTCGCCGTTCGAAACGGGGCAATCAGGGGCGCAGTCCATGAGCAAGAAGAATCGCTCGTTCCTTGTCATTCTGCTTCTGCCGGTGTGCGCGCTTGCCAGCACCAACTGGTCGGATCCGGCCTCCTGGCCCAACCGCAAGGTGCCCGTGGCCGGAGACAAGGTCACCATCGGGCGGGACAAGGACGTGGTGCTCGATGTCAGCCCGCCGGTGCTGGGTGGCCTGTCGATCGACGGCAAACTCACCTTCTCGAACAACGCCGACCTGGAACTGACCACCGAGTGGATCATGGTGCACGGCGAACTGGCCATCGGCAGCGAAGCCAGTCCGTACACGCGCAAGGCAACCATCACGCTCACCAACACCGTTCCGGGTGAAGACGTGATGGGCGGCATGGGCGACCGCGGCATCATGCTCTCGGGCGGCACGCTGAACCTTCACGGCGACCGCAGGAATACCTGGACCAGGCTCGCCAGCACGGCCAATGCCGGCAGCACGACGATACAAGTGCTGAACGCGGCGGAATGGCGGGTGGGCGACGAGATCGTCCTCGCCTCCACCGACTTCGATCCGAGACAGGCCGAGCGACGCACCATCGCGGCCATCAACGGCAACGCGATCACGCTCGACCGCGCGCTGACCTACATGCACTTCGGCAGGATCACCTTCGACGTGGATGAACGCGGCGAAGTGGGGCTGCTCACCCGCAACATCAGGATCCAGGCATCGGCCGATGCGGAACAGTCCTTCTTCGGCGGCCATATCATGGCGATGCCCTCGAGCCATATGTATGTCGAGGGCGTGGAGCTGAACCGCATGGGCCAGAACCTGACGCTGGCCCGGTATCCCATCCACTGGCATCTGGTGGGCGACGCCAAGGGGCAGTACATCCGCAATGCGGCCATCCACGACACCTACAACCGCTGCGTGACCGTGCATGGCACGAACGAGCTGCAGGTCGAGAACAACGTCACCTACAACACGGTCGGCCACTGCTTCTTCATGGAAGACGGCATCGAGCACGGCAACCAGTTCATCCACAACCTGGCGATCCAGACCAAGTGCCATACGTCGAAGCCCTGTGTGCCCACGCGCCTGGCCGCGGCCGGCGAAAGCCCGGACTTCGAAAATCGCCTGGCTGTCCGGGCGAATGGACAGCAATCCAAGGACGTGCTGCTGCCTTCCGACAACACGGTGTCGAGTTTCTGGATCACCAACCCGGACAACATCTACCGCGACAACGTGGCTGCGGGCTCCGACTCGAACGGCTTCTGGATGTCGTTGCCGGAGCACCCGAATGGCCAGTTCGATGGCACCGAAATCAGCAAGACCATCTGGCCGCGGCGCACGCCCTTCCGCGAGTTCAAGGGCAATGTGGCCCACTCCAACTACGACGGGTTCATGTTCGACCGGAACATCAACGCCAACAATACTTTCGGCGTTACCGGCAACGCGCACATGCCGAAGCAGAATCCGGCCGACCCGAACAGCAAGACCGTTGAAACACTGTTCGAGAACCTCACCGCCTACAAGAACCGCAATGGCGGCATCTGGGGCCGCGGCGAGATGCACGTGTTCAGGAACGCCAGGCTCGCCGACAACGCCATGGGTTACACGCACGCGTCGGGCTCGGCCGGTCGCGACCCTTTCACGTCGAAGGTGGTCGACTCGCTGTTCGTCGGTGAAACCGAAAACATCGGCAACCCCGGCACTGATGCCGAGAAGGCCTACGGCCGCACGTTCCCGAAACCGCAGATGCCGGATTTCCCGATCCGCGGCTACGAGTACTACGACTATCGCCATGACGTCGAGAACGTCACCTTCCGCAACTATCAGGACAACGCCACGCGCAAGACGGGCGCGCTTTCCTATCTGATGTTCACCAGCGCCGGCGTCAGCACCGAGAACGCCATCGAGCGCGCGAAGTTCATCAACGCCAAGCCGGTGTATTTCCCGCCGATGGAACGCAAGTGGGGGAACGACAACCTGAATGGCGTGGCGTGGAAGGCTGCGGCGATCCACGACAAGGATGGATCCGTCAGCGGCGTTCCAGACTCCTACATCCTGCTCAACGACGGCGTGTACGACAGCATCGCAACCGATGCCAAGGCCTGCCAGATCAAGCGCGCCTGGAACGCCGCCGTATGCAAAGGCGATGTCGGACGTCTGAGCTTTGCT
Organism: Steroidobacteraceae bacterium; assembly: GCA_046347045.1. Taxonomy (GTDB): domain Bacteria; phylum Pseudomonadota; class Gammaproteobacteria; order Steroidobacterales; family Steroidobacteraceae; genus ZC4RG30. The sequence continues at coordinate 198,210 of JAXMGX010000006.1, read as the reverse complement.
GCTCCGGGGGCTTTCGGCGCCCGCGCCGCGGCGGGCCCCGATCGTCCCTCGAGTCTGGGTGCCGGGGCAGCAGCCGCGCCAGGCGCTGCAGCCGTCGTTCCCATTACGGTTCCGCCTCGCGCACCTCCGCAGCCACCTGTCGTCGTCAGCCGCAATGGCCGTGAGCAGACGGTGACCAGCACCAACGTGCGCGCGGGCACCGAGATCAAAGTGACCACCGAAAGGCCGAAACTTGATCTCACACTGACGGAAATGGATGCCGGCTCGTGGGTGGTCTTCGAGCTGCCAGGGTTCACCACCGCGGCCTCAGGGACGGCGCAGAGCAGCCTGGATGCGCTGCGCAATGCCAGCGATACCTCGTACTTCAAGGACAAGGATGCGCTGTGGGTGAAAGTGGTGTCCGACGGCAGCAGTGCCCACGGCGCCAACCCCGGCAGCGGAACCAGCCTGCAGGTCAGCAAGTAGGGAACCGCGGGAAAACCGAATGAGCAACGGGGCCGGTCGCAAGCTTGTTTACCGCGCGACATTGCTGCTGTTTGCGGTGTTGCCCTGTGTCAGCGCCCGGGCCGCGAACTGTGTGCCTGAGCTGCTCGCCGAAGTAAACCTGCTGATTACGCCAGACGGCGGAGTATTCATGCCGGCGACGATCGGCGGACGGCCGGTGTATTTCTCGTTGTCGCTGGGCAATGGGCTGCCTGGAATGCTGGAGTCGTCCGCCAAATCCCTTGGACTCGTGCCGAAGCGCATCAACGGAACTGGCAAATTCTCGAAAGGCATCACGCATTTCGTGATGCTGGAAGACCTGAAAGTCGGAGGCGTTGGCTTTGCGCGCCGCGCGGCACCCCTCCTTCCCCAAACCGGTGGTAGCAACGAAGCGCTACTGGATGGCAGGCTGGTGGCTGGATCCATGGGATCGACGCTGTTCCAGCGCGTAGACGTGGAATTGAATCTTGCCGAACGGCAGATGAAGCTCTTCAAGTCATTCCAGTGCCCGGGTCAATCTCCCGCGTACTGGAACCCGCAGGCGACGAGATTCCCGGCGCACTTCGACGAAGCCGAGGCACTGGTATTCACGCTCGAACTCAATGGCAAGAAGGTGGAAGCGAGCATGCTGAGCGGCGCGCGTGAATCCACCCTCGATGCCAATGCCGCGAGCCGGTTCTTCGGCATCGAGCCGCATTCCGGGGTCAATGGCGAGGGCACGACTTTCCACCCCATGTCGCTGACCGGCCCCGGCCTCGCGATTCCGGAGAACAAAGTGATGCTGCGGCAAGGAAGCTGCGAGCTCTCGGCCAACAAGACGCCATACGGCGGAATCGGCTACAAGACCTGCATCAACTCGGTTCCGTTCAAGCTTGGCCTCGATCTGCTCACGCAGATGCGCATCTACGTCGCCTCGGCGCGCGAGTCGGTGTACATCACCTTCAATCCGACGGCGCCACCTGCCGATTGAATATCCGCCAAGGCTACGCCACCACGGGCGAGCCAAAGGTGTTGGCCTCGGCCTGCCCCTTTGCCAGGCAACCCCAGAGGGCAAGGCCGGCGAAGACGATGAGCGCGGCCAGTGGCACCGCGGCGTCGAGCTGGGCACCGAGGCTGATGCGATGCGCCCAGATGAGCATGGCGAGAACGCTCAGCACCGTGGGGACTAGCATCCACCAACCGGTATGGCCCAGGTCGTGCAAACGACGCACGTACAGCACCACTGCCGGATAAACCAGGACCAGCACTCCCCACGGCGCGTAGTCGACTGCAGGGCCCTTGATGGCATACCACAGCACCGCCAATGCCAGTGGAATCAACGCGCCCAGGAAGCGACCGCGCGAGGTACGACCGCCGGCATGTACGAACAGAGCGTTGAAGGACGAGCGTGCCGATTCGCCCAGCGTCAGCGGCGCGCGCTCCAGGGCACCCTTGTAGTGCGGCAGGTAGGCCAGCATCAGCAGGCCGTTCAAGGCGAACGCGAACACTCCCAGCGCCAGCGTCAGCGGCTGGTGATCCAGCACGGCCCAGTACAACGCGCTGGTCGACACCGCCATCAGCACGCACAAGGCCGCCGGAACGGCATACCCCACCAGCAGCAGCGCGCCGGTGACCAGCTCGATCAGCATGCACACGTCGAGCAACCGCGAGTGGACCAGCGCACTCATCAGCTCCGTAGACAAAGGTTGCTCACCGCCGGGCGTCGCCCAGAACGAGAAGAAGAAGTGGTTGAGGCCATTGAGGAGCATCCACGCGCCAAACACGACGCGCAGCGCCAGCACCACTTGCTTCTTGTCCTGCCAGGCGCGCGCGAGGTCCGCGCGCGCGGCGAACATCGCCCGAAAGCTGGCGACAAAGGCAATGCCCAGCAGGAGATTGCTGGCGAGCACTCGTGCACCCGCAATCATGCTGCCGCGGCTCCATTCCGACAGCGGCGCATCCCACCAGAACACGCAGAACGCCACCGGCATGCAGATCAGCAGCGACAGCGGCGTGAAGAAACCGAACAGCACGGCGAGGCCGGTTATCAGTTCCACACCTTTGACGAGGTCGAACAGGTGAGTGTCGAGCAGGGCCGTCAGCATCTCGGCCGCCAACGGATGGGGGCTGTTGGCGCCCGGCTGGGGATAGATGTGATAGAAGTGCTCGATTCCGGCCGGAATCATCCAGGCCGCATACCAGAACCGTACGAACCAGATCACGTACTTCATGGTGCCCCCGTCAGAATCTTGCGTGCGGTCTTGAGCCGCCTCGGCACCCCTTATAGTCCGAATTGCCGTCGGCAGTACAGCCCCTCGAACCGCAGCCTCTTCAGAAGCGGAACTGCGCTTCGCCGAATACGCTCGTCCCAGCCGGTCGAGAGCCTCTGAACGCGATGGGTTTGCCGACTTCGGCTGCCAGTCGCCCCCAGGGGAACCGCGACTGCAACCCCAGGCCCGCAGTGCTGATGTACTGGCGGCCGGTCACGCTGCGCTGCCAGACGGCACCATAGTCCGTATAAGTGAAGAGCGAGGGGTTGCCCAGCCATCGGGGCAGGCCGCCAATGAAGTAAGTGAGTTCGAATTTCCCGCCGGCCCCGCTGTCTCCGGCCAGCATCGCGGTGGACAGTCCCCTGCCCAACTGGATTCCGCCGACCTTGAACTGTTCGACGTAAGGCAGGCTGCGGCTGCTGGACTGGCCCAGCACCTCCATGCGCCAGCGCCAGTGATCACCCAACGGCGCGGTGTACGCAAACGATATCGAGCCGATGTCATACGCCGGCGAAAGACCACTTCCATCCACGAAGGCAATCCTGGCGCCGAGCGCGTTGCTGCCTTTGCGCCAGCCCATCGAAAGACCATACGCGCCACCGCCCGCCTGCCCTTCCAGTCGCAGATTCAGTTCGGCGGCGCGCAGCCGGTCGACTTCCAGCTCCACTCCGTCGAAGGTGATTTCGGAGTTCTGGTACGAGGCGCCGAGCCCCACCGACAGGCGGAGTCGATCATGACGCACCAGCCACTGGGATAGCGCCAGATTGACCGAGTCCTGGGGATGGAACATGTCGTACTGCGTACCGTTGAGTGACGGCCGGGAGTTGGCATGGAAGCCCGACAGCGACAGCAGCGTCGATTCGCGGCCGACGGGCAGCTCCACGAATCCTCCCACGGCGTGATACTCGCTGGTGTGCACGGCGGCGGTGGCGAATACGCCGATGCGTTCGCCGGCATGCAGCAGGTTGTTCTCGACCACCTGCGCCGACACCAGGTTCGGGCCGACTTCTTCGCTGCTGCGATTCGACCACTGCACCTCGGCCTTCACCGGGTGGTACGCGGCCTTCAGATTGAGGATGACGCCACCGTTGGCGCCGGGCTGCTCGGCCACATTGGCATCCAGCTCGAGGCCGGGCAGCGCGCGCAGCATGCGTAGCGCTTCCGGAATGGAGACGGCACGCAGCGGCAGCTCCGTCATCAGCGCCTGCGTGGCATCCTTTATCTTGCCGGCATAGGGCCCCGCATCGCCCTGCACGGCCACGTCCACCAGCCAGATCTCGTGCAGATCGATGCGCAGCATGCCATCGGCGAGCAGGTCATCCCAGACCTGTATGCGCGGACGAAGGTAACCATCCCGCTGGTACAGGGACTCGATATCGTCGATCACGGCACGGGCGGATGCAGCGTCGGCATCCTTGCCCAGCCGGGGGCGGTAAACGGCATAGAAATCGGTGGGCGTGTAGACAGTCGATCCGCGGATGACTGCCGCCGCGAGGGGACGACTGGTCCCGGCCAATGCGTCGCCCGCAGAGATCATGCACAGCAGCATGATGCATCCGCCCAGCAGGGCGCGGAGGCGCGAGTCTGATCGAATATGTCTGCTGCTGAGTCTCACTCGGGTGTCTGACAAGTGGCCATGTCCCAATTTCCTATATCGCCAGAACGTGCCCGGACTGGATGCGACCGAAGTCACAGTCGCTCACCGAAACACCACCTACCCTGTCGCAAGTAGCAAACACCGGACAAAACGCCATGCGTACTGTCATTGCGAGACTTCACGAACGCTGTTGGATGCAGCTTGTTGTTGCTGCCGCCATATCCATGACATCTGGTGTCATCCACGCCCGCGCGCTTGAAGGACAGACCCCGGTAGTGGTGTCCGCGGTGCATGGAGACGTGCAGGTCACCTCGGCTGGCGCACCCGTGAAGGCATCCGTGGGTGTGATCGTGAAGCTGCCGGCCACGGTGCGCACCGGTGCCGATGGCTCGATCGAACTCCGCCAGGGCGAGACCATCGTCAGCGCGGCACCAGGCGCGCAACTGGACATTCCACTGTCGGCGGATCCAGCGCAGACGCTTGATCGCATCACGCAGAGCAGTGGCAACGTCTACTACAGCATCGCCAAGCGCACGAGCAGCAAGCTGCGCGTGGAAACCCGGTACCTCGTGGCCGTCATCAAAGGCACCCAGTTCAACGTCGCCGTGACGGGAACGGCATCAACGCTGTCACTGCTCGAAGGATCGGTGGAGCTTCGGTCGGCGGATGGCTCGGACGTGGTCGACATCGCTGCTGGCCAGGTGGGCACGCTGTCCATCGATCAGCCGCGGATCCGCGTTCTGAGCCTGACCACCGGCGAGGCTATCCGTGCGGGCCTTCCGTCCGGTGCACGTAGCGGTGGCGGATCCAGCGCGTCGGCCGGTGCGGTCACCACGCCCGCTTCGAGCACCACGCCCGCTTCGGGCGCTTCGCTGGGAAGCACCAGCGGCGCCGCCGGTACGAACGCCCTCGTCGACGTGACGTCGGTGAGCAGCGCCGGATCGTCCGCCGGCGGAAGCGTGATGGCGTCGAATATGCCTTCCGGCGGTGCCAGTGGCGCAGCGAATGCCACGGCGTCGGATACGATGGGCGCGCTGCAGTCGCTGGCAGCGAGAACTACGAACGGCAACAACGGCAACTCGGGCAACGGCAATGCCAACGCCGGCAACGCCGGCAACAACGGCAACTCGGGCAACGGCAATGCCAACGCCGGCAACAACGGCAACAACGGCAATTCGGGCAACGGCAATGCCAACGCCGGCAACAACGGCAACAACGGCAACAACGGCAACAACGGCAACAACGGCAATTCTGGCAACGGCAATGCCAACGCCGGCAACAACGGCAACGCTCCGAGCGTCTTGGATACGCTCCAGAATCTCGCCAACAAGGCCAAGAACAACGGAAAGGGCCCCTGAGCGGACATCCCTTCTCACGCATTAGGCGAGCATGGACAGGCGGCTGAAACCAGCCAGATGGGCTGTTTCGGCCGTTCTGGTTTTCCTGGCGACGCTGGCGCTCCAGCAGGCTGGACTGCTTGCGCGCTGGAACAATCTGCTGATCGAGAAGTACAGCGGGTGGACCCGGCGTGAGGTCGCCTCCGACATCGTCGTCGTCGGCATAGACGCCCACAGTCTCGCGCAGCTTCATAGCTGGCCCTGGCCCCGCAGCTATCACGCGAAACTGCTCGATTTCCTGCGTAACGCGGCGGCGGCCCGCGTCTTCATCGACGTCGACTTCAGCTCACCCTCCCGGGCAGAGGACGATCAGGCCTTGGAAACCGCCCTGACACGGTGGAAGCAAGACCAGGTCGCGTTGCCGATATTCCTGCAGTCGGTCTCGGGCAGTGAAACCTCGCTTGCACTGACTCGACCGCTTCCCCGATTCGAACGGCATGCGTCAGTGGCCTCGGTGAATCTCGTCCCCGACAACGACTCCGTGGTGCGGGTCGCTGAGCCCTTCTGGGAAATCGGCGGCAGTCGCGTGCCGTCGGTATTCAGCAAGCTTTCGGGAGTCGCCTACGGCAAAAGATCGATGCCGATCGACTTTTCCATCGCCCCGGAATCCTTCGCGTACTTCTCCTATGCCGACGTTCTGCAGGGACGGGTTCCATTGGAGGACTTTCGAGGCAAGACGGTGCTGATCGGCGCAACGGCACTCGAACTGGGCGACATGCAGCCCGTGCCGGTGCATCGCACGCTTCCCGGCGTCGTCATCCACGCGCTTGCCACGCAGACCGCCATTGTCTCGCCGGTCACACCGCTTGCGGGAATCACGCAACTGTTGTTCCTCGCAGCCTGGACGCTGCTGTTCTCATGGCTCTATAGCCAGCGACCGTGGACTGTGAATCTCGCGCTGACCGCCGTCGCTCTGGCCGTTGCAGTGGGACTTGGCCTTCTGGCGTATGGTTTGAGGCTGCGCCTGGACGCCGCACCACTGGCCTGCGCGGTGGCGGGAACCTTCGTTGCAGCCACGCTGGCATCGCTGGATGCGGCAGACCTGCGAAATCGCCTGCTCGTCCGACTCGCGAACAAGCGACGCGCCGTGCTGGACAGCGTATTCGCGTCGTCATACGACGGCATCCTGTGGGTCGATGAGTCCGGAGTGGTCGTTTCCGCCAATGCGGCGGTGTTGTCCCTGCTGGGCATGCCGGAAGAACAGGTCGTGGGTCAATCGGTAACCCGCTTCCTGTCGCACCCGCTTCTTTCTTCGGCAACCGCTGACCTGGCCGGCATGAACGGACGGATTCTCGAAGCCGAACTTCACTCGCCGCAGAATGTGGCTGTTCCGGTGGAAGTGTCCACCACGCTGGCCCGGCACGCCGAAGGTCGGCACTTCACGCTGATACTTCGCGATCTGCGCGAACGCCGCCGTCAGGAGGCGCTGCTGCGGCACCAGGCAACGCATGATGCGCTGACCGGTCTGCCCAACCGCCTGCTGCTGGTGGAGGAACTGGAACGGCGCGTGGTGGACCGGGCATCGCAACCGTTGTCGGTCATTTCGCTGAACCTGGTCCGCTTCAAGCTGATCAATGACACCCTGGGCCATGACGCCGGCGATACGGTACTTCGCTCGGCCGCCTTTCGCCTGGAAAGCGTACTCGCAGGCCGGGGCATGATCTCCCGCCTCGACGGCGACTGCTTCGGGATCCTTGCAGAATGCGAAGGTGACAGGACGCGGCTGATGCAGCTTGCGCGGGACCTGGGTGATGCGCTGAGCAGGCCCTTCGAGTTCCAGGGCATTCCGATCGGTGTCGGCGCGAACATCGGCATTGCATGCTTCCCGAAAGACGGTCGCGATGCCCTGGCGCTGTTGAAGAACTCCGGCGTCGCGCTGTACGACGCCAGGCGCAACGGGGAGGATCTGGCCTTCTACGAGGCGGATTCGGAACAGCACGGCGTACGCCAGCTCGCTCTGCTGGGAGAACTGCGCGAGGCGTTGGAACACAATGCCTTGGAGCTGCACTTCCAGCCGAAGGTATCGCTGCGAACCGGACTGTGCGACAGCGTGGAGGCCCTGTTGCGGTGGAACCACCCCGTGCACGGGTTCATCAGCCCGGGCGAACTCATACCGTTGATCGAGCCCACGGAAATGCTGCGCCCCCTCACCGACTGGACCATCAACCGCGCCCTGGAGCAGCAGGCGCAGTGGTCGGAACAGGGACCGCGCGTGCGCATTGCCGTGAACCTCTCGGCCCGGCTGCTCCAGGACCAGGGCCTGCCTGACCGGCTCGCCGGCATGATGGCCGCACATCGGGCAATGCCCGATTCCCTCGAACTGGAAATCACCGAGAGCGCGACGCTGCTCGACGCCAGCGGCGCCCTGCTGGTGGGACGCAGAATCCGCGAACTGGGCGTACCGCTGTCGGTCGATGACTATGGCACCGGACACTCCTCGCTGGCCTATCTGCGCGATCTTTCGGTGAGCGCACTGAAGCTGGATCGCACATTCGTCGACGACCTTGAGAACAGCGAGGGCAATCGTTCGATCGTTGAATCGACGCTCGCGCTCGCCCACGCGCTGGGATTGAGGGTCGTGGCCGAAGGCGTCGAAACTCAATGGCAGGCGCAATACCTGAGGGAGCTCGGGTATGACTACGGACAGGGCTACTTCTTCGCGCGCGCCATGAATGCCGCCGACTGCCTGCGCTGGATCGTTGACCGCAACGCTGCCGAACAGGACCGCCAGACCCTGGTGGCCTGACCATCCGCCGCCAGAGGCGAATTCGGCCCGAGGACCGCCTGATGAGGCCCGATATTGCCGCCGGGTGGTAGCCGCGGCGCCCCGGCAGCCCCAGCATTCGCGGGCGGGAAAGGCCATCCTGGAAACAGGGTGATATGCTCCTGCATCGCAAAAAAGGAGCGCGGCAGCACAGGTGGGTCCTCGCCTGGCGCCAGCGTCCAGAACGGGGGTAACGTGAAACACGATCGCATCGCATTGCGCCTGACCGCCATCGCCACGTGCGCGGCGCTGGTCTTCGGCGCGTCCGCTCATGCACTGGCTGCCGAGGCCGGCATTCCCAAGCTGAACGGGGTGTGGCAGTTCGGCCTGTGTGTCGACGGTTCGCGGATGAAGTGCCTGATCCTCGAAGAGAACGATCCTCTGCTCACCGATCGAGCCAAGGCGTTCCGCGACGCCATGGACGAGGCCGCGCAGCCGAAGTACGACTGTGGCCCGATGTCGATTCCGCACATGTGGACCGACCCTTACTCGCACCAGATCGAACAGAAGAGCGACCGGATCGTCTTCACGTATGGGAAGGACGATGTGGTGCGCACCGCATGGCTGCCCAACAGCAAGCACCCGAAGCCGGCGAAGAACGAGTTTCTCTATTTCGGCGATTCGCGCGCCCACTACGAGAACGGCGCGCTGGTCGTGGAAACCACGCACTTTGCCTTCGACCCGCAGGGATTGAACGCCGACTTCCGGTTGCCCTCCTCCACGCAGAAGAAGGTGGTGGAGCGCTACACCATGGAAGGCGACGACCTGGTGCTGGAAGTCACCACCACCGACCCGTTCTTCCTGAAGAAGCCGTGGACCTACAAGGTGAAGTCCAAGCGCGATCCGGAACCGCTGGCGCTGCCGTGGGACTGCGATGCGCCTGCGGCCCAGGACATCCTGAAGCTGATGGCACCCAAGTTTCCCAACGATCCGCCGATCAAGCGCCTGCCGGTTGAGTAAGGAGCATCCATGAAAGCACGCATTGCACTGATGATCGGCGCGTTGACGCTGGTCGCCACCACCGCCGGCGCGCATCACAGCACCGCCGGCATCTACGAGCAGACCCTCGAGATCGAACTGAAGGGCAAGGTGAAGGAATGGCGCTTCATCAATCCCCACCCGAGCCTGAAGATCGATGTGGTCGATGACAAGGGCGTGACCCATGAGTGGGACGTCAGCTACGGCGGCTCGGCTGTGGCACATTTGAAGCGGCGCGGCTACACCGGGACTACCTTCAAAGTGGGCGACGTCATCATCGTGAAGGGGCATCCGACCATCCTCAAGGATGCGTATGGCCTGCTGATCGAGATGGGGAATCCGACGCATGAGGACGGCAAGCCGTACCCCTGATCCCGGCAAGTCAGCCGGTCGATCGCACCGGTATCGGATGCGCCTTGAGCGTGCGGTAGCACATCCAGCAGCTCACCAGCGTCATCACGCCGCCCAGCAGCATCGCCGCGCCGGGGAAATACACCGGCGCGCGCTGGCTGACGAAGTAGGCGAAGATGCCGTTCATCAGCAGTGGTCCGAACACCGAGCAGATGCTCATCAGGCCGGTGAACGCCGCCTGCAGCTCACCCTGTGCATTGCGCGGCACTTCCGCCGATATGATGCTCTGTACCGCGGGTCCGGCGATGCCGCCGAGGCAATACACCACGGTGATCGCGAACATCATCCAGCTTTGCGTGGCGAAGGCGTACAGCAGGAACCCCGCTGAATACAGCAGCAGACCGAGATACGCAGCGCGCTTGGGCCCCAGCCGCGGAATCAGCACGCGGATCAGGCCACCCTGCACCCCGGCGAACACGAAACCCACGACGGCCAGCGAGATGCCGATCAGCGTGGGCGTCCAGTGGAATTTCTCGATGGTGTAGTAGGCCCAGTTGCTCTGCACCGCATGCGCGGCCACGCTGAGCAGCGACAGCGCGGCGAACAGGCCCGCCACGCCCTTGTAGCGCATCACGCTGATCATCGTGCCGAGCGGGTTCGCGCGGCGCCAGTCGAAATGCCTGCGATTCTCCGGCTTCAGCGACTCGGGCAGCACCAGCAGGCCGTACAGGAAGTTCAGCGCCGTGAGCCCCGCGGTGACGAGGAAGGGTACGCGCGTACCGAGTTCACCCAGCACGCCGCCGATCAGCGGGCCGATGATGAATCCCAGGCCGAATGTCGCGCCCATCATCCCGAAGTTCTGCGCGCGGTTTTCGTTGGTGCTGATATCGGCGATGTAGGCGCCGGCGGTGGTGAAGCTGGCGCCCATGATGCCGGCGATGACACGGCCGAGGAACAGCCAGCCGATGGTGGGCGCGTAGGCGAGGAACAGATAATCGACGGTGAAGCCGGCGAGCGCGGCGAGCAGCACCGGCCGGCGACCGAAGCGATCGCTCAGTCCACCGACGATGGGCGCGCAGATGAACTGGGTAATGGCGTAAGCGGTCAGCAGCCACCCGCCGGTCTGTGCCGCGTCGCTGACGGTGCCGCCCGTCATCGACTGGATGAGGTTCGGCATCACCGGAATGATGATGCCGAAGCCGATCACGTCGATGAGCAGCGTGATGAAGATGAAGCCGATGGCCGGGGCGCGCTGGGTCATCCGCCGGAATCCTAGCGCAACGGCGCTTCTACCGCCCCGCGGCGCGCAGTAGCATGGGTACGCCATGCCCATGAAAGCCCATGCATCATTCGCGGCCTGGAAGAAGGATCAGTCACCGAAGCACATCCGGCTCATCGGCGCGCTCACCAGGATCATCGAATCCGCCGCCCCTCACCTGTCGAGCTCGGTCAAATGGGGACAGGGCTGCTGGCTGGACGAGGGAAGCCCCCGGATCTACATCCACGCCGGGAAGGACCACGTCCAGCTCGGATTCTTCCGCGGAACATCGCTGAAGGATCCGAAGCACCTGCTGGTTGGCGGCGGTCAGTATCTGCGTCACGTGAAGGTGCGTACCGCGGGCGACATCGATGCTGCCGCGTTCAAGGCGCTGGTCCGGCAGGTGTACTCGGACGATATGGCCGCCCGGCGCGAAGGCCGGAAGAAGGCCTGTTCACGGCCGTAGTGCAGGGATCAGTGCCCACCCTCCGCGCGAATGCCGGCATCGCCCAGTGCCTGCGCCAGCCCGGCTTCGATTCGCACGGCTTCGCTCCGGGAGATGTTCTGCAGGTGCATCACCGGCCCGGTGAGAACTTCCAGCCCGCGCTTCAGCACCACGCCTGCGGCGCGGATGCCCGCCTTGTGCTGGTCGAACCGCTGGGCGGCTGAATAGCGACTCATGCCCACGTACACGCCATGGTCATCGCCGCGACGATCGGCATAGTCGAGCAGGATCAGATAGACGTTGGTGCGGCCGCGGCGAGTGGAAGTGAATCGCGCGGCCACCTCATAGGCGACCGGCAACCAGCTTACGTAGCGCATGGGCAGCCAGTCGGGGATGGTTGGCCCCGCGTGCTTCCACAGCAGCTCGAGGTCGGCTTCGATCGGTGCGGCGAAGTCCCCGCGCATCCAGCGCTCGTGGACGCAATGCGCGCCGGCCACGCCATCGGCAGCGGCCAGCGCGCGCTGGAATGCGACCTTGAGCTCGTCGCCCGAGAGCAGGCGATTTGGCCGCTCGCCGGGCCGGACTGTCAGTCAGGCTTCCTGTAGGGCACGAACTTGCTGAGGAATACGACGCCCGTGGTGAAGCCACTCAGGCGATCGACCGTGCGGATGATGTCGGTGTTGCAGAGCTGGCCACCGGTGCGGTTGACCACCATCACGTCGTCCCACTGCATCTGGCTGGGGCGGTCGGGCTTGGCCACGTAGATGGTCTTGCCGATGCCATACACCAGCGCCACGCCGTCGAGCACCTCCACCTGGCTCGACTTGAATTCGGGGATGCACGACTGGGGCTCGCCGGCGGTGCGCCCCTTGAGCAGTTCCGCGAGTCGGGCTTCGCTCTTTTCCTGCCTGCTGGGTTTGTCTGCCGCGAGGGCAGTTGCTCCGGCAAACACAAACAGGGTGGCCGCGATGATCAGTCTGGAAGTGTTCATCGACTTGTCTCCTTGGGGAGGGTCGATGATGCTACAGCGGAGAGGTGGCCGACGGAAAGTCACGGGCACTCTCCGCCGGCCCTGGGGGACAGGACGCTCAGCCGGCAGTCATGCCCAGCAGCTTCATCACTTCCTCGCCCTTGGCCTTGATGGCCTTGGCTTTGGCGAGCGCGTCGATGGCATTGCCGCCGGTGAACGCGGTGCTGGCGTCGGCCCAGGCGGCCCGCATGCTGTCGAGGCCGCTCCGCGCCGTATCGATCGCGGCGGCGTTCAGGCCCTTGGGCAGTGTCCTGGCGGACGACAGCGTGGTCACGCGGCTCTGGATGGCATCCACCATCTTCGGCAGGTCGGTGGCGTAGCTCGTCCACTCCGCGGCGGCGGCCTTCGCCTCCTCGAGCTTCGGAGCCAGATGCGACTTCAGCGTATCGAGGCTGCTCATCAGCGCGGGCGCGCCGGCCATCACCGCCTTGTAGTCGCCCTTCTCGAGGCTGTTCTTCAGCGAAGCCAGCGTGCCTTCGGCCGCGTGGAGTTCTTCGGGCAGGTACTTGGCGGCATCGTCCTTGACGGCAGCCAGCGCGCTCTCGGCGGCGGCCATGGCCGTGGTGGCCGGCTCCTTCTGGCCGGCGCAGGCGGCCAGCACCAGCAGCGAGGCAACGATCGCGCCCCGCGAGAGTTTCTTGATCATCGTCGAATCACTCCATTGGTTCATGTCAGGGAAGCAGCAGCTTCTGGCCAGGCTGGATCAGTCTTGGATCCTCGAGCAGGCTCCGGTTCGCGACGAAGATGTGGATGTACAGGCTTTCGTCACCGTAGAACTCTTCCGCGATCTTCGGCAGCGTGTCGCCCTGCTTGACGACGTAGTACTCCGGCTCCGGAAAATTCTTCATTCACGATCCACATCAGGCGAGGTCACGATGCTGTGTCAGCAGTATTTCCGAAGCGCCCGGAGCGGACTGTAAAAGACTGTCAGGTGGCGCCGGAGGACGCCGACAGGCGCAGCGTGATGGTGAAGATGGAGCCGCCGGCAGGCGTGGACTTCACGCCGACGCGGCCGCCGTGCTTTTCCGCCACGACGCGCACGAAGGCCAGTCCCAGCCCCGCGCCGCCGGGGTCGGCGGTGCCACGATGGACACGGCGGGCGAAGCGCTGGAACAGCGACCCCCGCGCCTCTTCGGCTACACCCGGCCCGCTGTCCTGCACCTCGACGGTGACTTCCTGCCGCTGCACGCGGCACCGCACCTGCACGCCACTGCCTTCGGGCGAGAACTTCAGGGCGTTGCCGAGCAGGTTGATGAGCGCCCGCGCCAGCAGGGTCCGGTCGCCCTGCATGGGCAGCGCTACCTCGGGCAATGCGGCGTCCACCTGGATGCGGCGCGACTGCGCGACCGCCCACACCTCGTCGATCGCATCCTGCAGTGCATCGCGCAGGTCCATTTCCTCGAAGGCCGAAGGATCGACGGCCTCGGCCCTTGCGAGTCCCACGAAGCCATCGACCAGCGCGAGCAGGCGCTGCGCCAGCAGCTCCAGTCGCTGCGACAGATGCTCCGACGGCAGCGCGCGCCCCGGATCGCGCTGGAGCTGCGCCAGGCCCAGCAGCGAAGAGGCCGGGCTTTTCATGTCGTGCGACAGGAATCGCAGCGCGTCCTCGCGTTCGCGCTGCGCGGCGCGCAGCTCGCTGATGTCGGTGATCTCGATGATGGTGCCGGCGCGCACGCCGGCGCCGCCCATGAAGGGCACGGTACGGATCAGCACCGTGCGGCCGGCGGGCTGCAGCTCCGACTCCAGTTCGGCAGGCGCGTGCTTCGACAGATTGGCGAAGGACAGCGCCGCATCGCCGGAGCCTGCCGCAAGGAAGGCATCGAGCGCCCGGCCTTCGAGCACGGCGTCGTCGGCCACCCCGAACAGTCGCGCCGCCGCGGGATTCGAGATGACGATGCGGCCTTCGCCGTCGGCGAGGATGGTGGCAGCCGGCAGTGCCTTCAGCGTGTCGGCGAACAGGCGCCGCGCGTCACGCGCGCCCTGCACCGCCTCGCGCACGATGTCGATGCGCCGCTCGATCACGTCGGCGAACGGCACGGTCCGGGCAGGACGCTGCACGGGCAGGGCGAAGGGAAAGCGCTCGCGGGCCAGGCGCGCGAGTTCCTCGTCCAGATACTTCTGCGTGGCTTCCAGGCGGCGCCAGCTCCACAGCGGATACATCACCAGCAAGGCGGCAAGCGCGGCCGACGGCGGCCACCAGTAACCTGCATGCAGCGCGAACACACTGGCGCCCAGCGTGGCAAGCCACGCCACGCCCGACAGCATCAGCGACTGGCTGGGCGACAGGCGCAGGAACCCCAGCGCCACCAGCACGATGGGCAGCAATGCCAGCGTGATGGCCAGTGGCTTTCCCACGGGCCTGACGATGCGGTGCTCGCGCATCGCCTGCAGCACATTCGCCGAGATCTCCACGCCCGGCATCGCCACGCCATTGCCGGAACGCGGCGTGGGATAGGCATCGCCGGTGCCCTGCGCCGTGGCGCCCACCAGCACCAGCTTGCCGCGCAGCGCGTCGGCATTGACATGGCCATTCAGCACGTCCGCATACGACAGGCGCGGGAAATGGCCCGGCGGCCCGAGGAAGGGAACCAGCATCTGGTAGTCGCGCACCCATACATCGCCCGCCCCGTCGGGGTGCGGATGACGCGCGCCTTCGAGCACCGGCCGCGGCTCCGACGGCGCGTGTTCGAGCAGCGCGAGCATCAGGTGCGGACACTTCGCCTCGCCCTGCCCTTCGCGCAGGAAAACGCTGCGGCCCACGCCATCGCGATCGAGCTCCAGATGCACATGGCCGGTGCCCGCGGCGACCCGGCTCAGCGCGTCGATGGGCGGCAGCACGCGCAGAGGGCGGCCCGCGCTGGGCATCTCCACTGCCAGCGGCAGCACCGTGGGAGGACCGCGTGAAATGGCCGTGGCCAGTGCGGCATCGGTGGCGGCGTCCGGTGCGCTGGGTTCGGTGAAGAGGACGTCGAAGGCGACGGCACGCGCGCCGGCCTGTGTCAGCCGCTCCATCAGCCGCGCATGGATATCGCGGGGCCAGGGCCAGCGCCCGAGCTGCGCGATGCTGGCATCGTCCACGGCGACGATCACCACGTCGGCGGGCGCGGGCCGCATCGGCAGCGCCGCATCGTAGATCGCAAGATCCGCGCGCCAGAACACATCGAAGACGCCGGCCAGCACCGTTGCGGCCAGCACGCAGGCCAGGAGCCCCGCCCACTGCCGTACGACGTTGCGCCCGGATCGCGCCCGGTTCATAGCAGCATCGGCAACAGCATCGTCGAGCCGATCAGCACCTCGAGCCACCGCGGAACGGGCACCAGGAATTGCCGCGCTGTGCCTGCCGGATCGGCAATGCCGTCGGCGGCGATTACCTGCAATCGCGCGTGGTACATGCCGCTGGCGGCTCGCGGGATGACGAACTCACTTCCGTCGAGCGTGGTGTCGGCGACCAGTCGGGAGAATGCGGCATCGCGGGCCACCTGCAGATGGTAGCGCTCGCCGGGGCGCGCGGCCCAGGTGAAATGCAGCGTCCGCGCCTTGTCGAGCGAGAATTGCGGCTCGAGGGCGGCGGGACGTCGCTCGAACTGGCGTGCGGCGCTGAACGGGCCGGATTCGCCGGCGGCATTCACCGCGGAGACGCGCCAGAAGTACACCCCGGCCGCCAGATCGCGCAGCGCCGCCTGCGTGCCGGCGTCGATGGTTTGATCGACGACGATGCCGCCGAACTGCGCATCGCGCGCGAGCTGCAGGTGGTAGCGCGCGGCATCGGCCTGCGCCGCCCATTGCAGCGTGACATCGCCGGTATGGAAACGGGAACCCGCGGCCGGCGCCATCGCCACCGGCACGGCCGGCAACACATGCTGCGTGAAACCGCGCGTTGCATCGCGACCCTCGATGCCCCGTGCATCGATGGCGCGCACGCGCAGCCAGTAGCCGCCATCCGCAGACACGGGCATGTCGAAGGCTGGCGCGGCCGACACCGCATCCACGCTCACGGTGCGGAAATCCTGATCGGCCGCGAGCTGCGCGCGATACGAGGCGGCCTCAGCAACCGCCGGGAATGCGATGCGCAGCCGCGGCTGGTCGTTGACGGCGGCGATCGCCGCAAGATCCGGCGGCGGCAGCAACGGCACGGGCGGCAGCACCGAGCCACTGGATTCCACACGCGTGCCGAATCCCGCGCCCACGGCAGCCGAACCCTGCGCGCCCGCGACACCGACATTGCCTTCGAGCGTCTCGGTGGTCGCCCCGCCTGTGGCGCCGTCGAAGCCGGTGCGGAACTGCGTGCCGCGCACCGCGGAAATGGCCACCGGCGTCACGATCTCGAAGCGGCCGACATCGCGCTTCGGCTTCACCGTGGTTTCGATGCGGCCGGAATCCAGCTTCAGCCCGGCGCTGTGGCCATCTTCGACGTCTTCGACACGCTGCAGGCGTTCGAGTCGCAGCACGCTGGATTTCTGCAGCGTGACGACCGACTGGTCGGCAAACACGATGCTCACCGAGCCGTCGGCAGGTGTTTCGATGCGCATGCCCTGCGAGAGCACATCGCCCTGCGCAACCGGCACGCCATCGCGGGTCACCGCACCGGTCACCGACTGCACCACCGCCGTATCGGGCGTGAGCTTCAACCAGGACCAGGGAATGCGGATCGGCGTATCGGGCGCGATGCGGGTGGGATTGCGGATGCCATTGCGCTGCTGCAGCTCGGCCCAGCGCCGCGGCTGCAGCAACAGGCGCTGGCTCAATCCAATGAGCGTGTCGCGCACACGGAAGCGGTACACGAACTGCGGCTCGGCCGTGCCGGCCTCCGCAGGCGCAACCGTGGGTGCCGGTGCCTGCGCCGCCGGCACACCCCGGGCGGCGAACGCCAGGGCCATGGACACCGCCACGGCCAGCAAAGAGGGCTTCAACGCAGGCATCAGGCTTCCTCGCGCACCCGCTCCAGCCGGTAGCCAAATCCATAGATTGCGGCCAGTCGCAACCCGATCGCGGCCGACAGTCCCAGCACCTGCCGCACGCGACTCACGTGCATGTCGACCGTGCGCGTGGTGGTGGCATCACGCTGCCCCCACACGGCTTCCATGATGTGTCCGCGCGACATCACCTGGCCCAGATTGCGGATGAGCAGCACCGCCACTTCGAACTCGCGTCGCGTGAGCTCGAGCGGCCGGCCTTCGCGTTCTATCTGCTGCTTGGCGCAGTCGACGCGAAACGGCGGCAGCTCGATGATGTCGGCGCCCCTACCGCTGGCCAAGGAGCGCCGCTCCAGCGCTTCGAGCCGCGCCAGCAGCTCGCGATCGCGCGCGGGCTTGATGAGGAAGTCGTCGGCCCCGGCCTGCAGTGCCTGCACGATGTCGGCCTCGCTGTCGCGATGGGTGAGGAAAAGCACCGGCACCTTGGCGGCCATGCCCGCACGCAGCGACTCGAGCACTTCGAATCCCGACTGGCCGGGCACTTCCCAGTCGAGGATGATGAGGTCGAAGGATTCGGTGCGCAGCGTGTTCAGCAGCGCGCGACCACGGGAAAAGGCATGCACGCGATGCCCTGCTTCCTCGAGCAGCCGCGAAATGCGTTCTGCCTGCTCGGCTTCGTCTTCCAGAAGTGCAACGCGCATGTTCGAAGTGTTACCGCCACCGATGGCCTGCGCAATCCTAGGCCAATCGCGCAGCAGACCCGGGTTCCTGCCATGAATTTTACAAATCCGGGGCGATTTGGCGCACCGGTTCTGAAGCAGAATCCGGACCGGCCCGCAAGCAATCTGCCGGCCCGGAGGGTGACCCTTGAGTCTCGTGTACCTGATGATCCAGCTGGTCAGTGGCATCGTGGGCGGCAATGCCGGCGGCGCCATGCTGCGCCCCGGGATCACCCGCACCGTGAGCAATTCGCTGCTGGGCGCAATGGGCGGCGTGTGCTGCGCACAGCTTCTCGGCCGCGGCCCGCTAAGCAGTGAAGTTCTCGATCTTGTCTCGATGAGCATGCACGTGGCCGGTGGAGTACTGGGTGGCAGCGTGCTGGTGATCATCACCGGACTGCTTCGGGCGGCAGTGAACGCCCGCGAATAAGATCGGCTGCGCGCTCGCCCACCATGATGGCGGGCAGGTTGGTGTTGCCGCTGGGCACATCGGGCATCACCGATGTATCGGCAATACGCAGGCCGTCGAGGCCGCGCACGCACAAGCGTTCATCCACGACCGCCAGCGCATCGTGCCCCATGCGGCAGGTGCCCACCGGATGCGAGCGGTGACCGCCATTGCGGCGGATGTGTTCCTTCAGCGCCGCCTCGTCGTCGGTGCCGGGGCCTGGCAGGGCTTCGGCGCGGATCAGCTCGCGCAGCGGCGACTGCGAGTAGATACTGCGGCTGAGCTGCACCGCCCGTACCATGGCATCGAGGTCGCGCGGATCGTCGAACAGGTTCAGCAGTATGCGCGGTGCATCCACCGGATTGGCCGAGCGCAGCTTCACCCAGCCGCGTGACTTCGGCTGCAGATAACCGGTGCGCACGGCCAGACGGAACGGCGGCTTGCGCGCCAGCCCCGGCCCCCACAGCTCGGCATTGTTGCTGATGGGCAGCATCATCATCTGGATGTCCGGCTGGTCCAGCCCCGGCAGCGTACGCGCGAACACGTTGGCCGAGGTGCCCGTGAGTGCGAACGGGCCGCCGTGGGTGAGATTCCAGCGCAGCACCGCCAGTGCGGCGCGATCCACGCGCAGGTGGCGCGTCAGCCCCTGCCCCCCTTTCAGTTCGTATTCGTTGAGGATATTGGGATGGTCGACGAGATTGCGGCCGACGCCAGGCAGGGCGTGCACGGGCTGAATGCCCAGCGCGCGCAGCTCGTCGGGCGGGCCGATGCCCGAGAGCAGCAGAAGCTGCGGCGTGTTGATGGCGCCACCGCAGACGATGATTTCGCGTTCGGCCTGCGCCTCGCGCATCTGCCCGCGCTGCTGGTAGCGCACGCCCACAGCGCGGCCGTTGGCGATGTCGAGGCGATGGGTGAGCGCATCGGTTTCGATGACGAGATTGGCGCGTTGTCTGGCGGGATACAGATAAGCCCGCGCCGTGCTCGATCGCAAGCCACCGCCCACCGTGGCCTCCATGCGCGAGATGCCGTCCTGCTCCGCGCCGTTCGCGTCGTCGCAGTACGGCACACCTGCGGCCCGCGCGGATTCCAGCAGCGGCTCCCACAGCAGGTCCGCGCCTTCCATGCGCGAGATGCGCACCGGTCCCTGCGCGCCATGATACGGGCCGGCGCCGCGCCAGCTCGTTTCCAGCCGCTTGAAGTAAGGCAGCACGTCCGCGTAGCGCCAGCCGGCGAGCCCGCTTTCGGCCCAGCGGTCGTAGTCGCGGCGATGCCCGCGGATGGCGATCATGGCGTTGATGGATGAAGTTCCGCCCAGCGTGCGGCCGCGCGGATAGTCCAGTTGCCGGCCATGCAGATGCGGTTCGGGTTCGGTCTTGTATTGCCAGGTGCCGATGCTGCCCCATGCCACCTTGGGGAAGGCCAGCGGCATGAGCTGGAAAGGATGCCGATCGGGAGGACCGGCTTCGAGCAGCAGCACCCTGATCGCGGGGTCTTCGGAAAGCCGCGCGGCCACCGCGGCGCCCGCGGATCCCGATCCCACGACGATGTAATCGAATTGTGACTTCAAGCGGGGGCTACTCCTGCCGGGGCAGCGCTACCTTACATGATGGCTGCGGCCAGGCGGCCTGCGGCTGTAGGAAAAGTCCTGCCTGCGGCGCAGAGGCACCGGAATGGCGTGGAAGCCGGCGCGCGGGTCAGTCTGCAGTTCCCACGGGTGAGTGCAATGATCGAAAAACACGCCAGCGTTCATTGGGAGGGAGCCGGCAAGACCGGCACCGGCAGTATCAGCACGGAGACAGGTGCACTCAAGAATCATCCCTATGGATTCGCCAGCCGCTTTGGCGATGACCGACGCAACACCAACCCCGAGGAGATCCTCGGCGCTGCCCATGCTGCCTGCCTCACCATGGCATTTGCGTTCGCCTGCGAGGCGCAGGGCATCGCCACCAGGTCCATCGACACCACCGCTGCCGTCCGGCTGGTGAAGCAGGGCGGGGGATTCCTCATCGATCGCATCGCGTTGACGCTGCGGGCCGAGGTGCCCGGTCTGGACGAAGCCGCATTCCAGAAGATTGCACAGGACGTCAAGCAGAACTGCCCGTTGTCGAAGGCGCTGAAGTCGGTACCGGAGATCACGCTGGTGGCAACGCGCAGCTGAGCCGTGTCAAGATGCGCCCGAGTTGCGCATGCCCACCGCGAAGAAAGCCCAAAGCAAGGCGAAAACCGGCGCTGCGCCCGCGCGGCATCGCGTGTTCGGCATGCTGTTCGCGAAGATCTACCCCAAGTGGGTGCAGAAGGCAGTGCGCAAGAACCGCACCCAGAAAGAGGTGGACCAGGTCATCTGCTGGCTCACCGGCTACACGCCGGCCGGGCTGCGCCGTCACATCGAGGGTGACGGCGACCTGGGGAGCTTCATCGACCAATCGCCCGCGTTCAATCCGGCGTCGAAATTGATCAAGGGCACGGTGTGCGGCGTGCGCGTCGAGGACGTGATCGATCCGTCGATGCGCAGACTGCGTTACCTGGACAAGCTCATCGACGAGCTGGCGCAGGGCAAGGCCATGGAGAAGATCCTGCGGCATGTCGACTGATCGCGGCGACGCCGCCCTTCCGACGCTGCTGCTGCCGTTCGGCACGGGCCAGCTCGCCTGGCCGGCGAACGATGACGCGCTTTTCCTGCGCGCGCGTGCGGGCGACGCACTGCGCGCCATTGCAGGCCCGCGCCTGCGCTGCGAACAGAGCTACAAACCGGCGGCGGATGCACTGGTTCGTGAGGGATGGCAGGTGAGCACGGCAGAGGCCACCGCCGCACGGTATCGGCTGGTGCTGGTGCTGCCGCCTCGCCAACGCCAGGAGGCGCGGGCATTGCTGGCCCGGGCCGTTGCATGCTGCGCCACCGGCGGCACCGTGATCGCCTGCATGGCCAACGATGAAGGTGCGCGCTCGGGGGAATCCGACCTCGAGGCACTGGCCGGGCTTTCCGGCAGCCTGTCGAAGCATCATTGCCGTGTGTACTGGTCCACCATCGACGCGGCGACCTGCGATGCCGGCCTGCTCGCGCAGTGGCGCGAGGCAGATTCGCCGCGACCCATACTCGATGGGCGATTCATCAGCCGTCCGGGCGTCTTCGCCTGGGATCGCATCGATCCCGCATCGGCGCTGCTCGCGGAACATCTGCCCACCTCGCTCGCGGGCAGCGCGGCCGACCTGGGATGCGGATATGGATTCCTCGCCGCCGAACTGCTGCAGCGCTGTCCTGGAATCACCTCGCTAGATCTCCACGAGGCCGAAGCACGCGCGCTCGACCTGGCGCAGAGGAATCTCGCGCACTTCGCCGCCCGCCTGCCGCTGCAATTCCACTGGCACGATGTGACCTCGGGTCTGCCGCGGCGATACGACATCATCGTCACCAATCCTCCGTTCCACGCGCAGGGGTCGATGGACCGCCCCGACATCGGGCGCGCGTTCATCGCGGTTGCAGCCGATGCGCTGAAACCCGGCGGACGACTGTGGATGGTGGCCAACCGTCACCTGCCCTACGAGTCCGTGCTCGATGCGCGCTTCGGCAGCGCGCGCATCGTGACGCAGGCGTCGGGATTCAAGATCATCGAAGCCGTGAAGGCCGGCGCATGAAGCTGCTGCGCCGGATCGCGAACCTGGGCTACGGCAGCCGCAAGCAAGTCATGGCGATGTTCCGCGAGGGACGCATCACGCACGTCAACGGCGAAGTGCTGTATGCCGATGACACGCTCGACGAACACGCGCGCCACGATGAGGTGCGCGTCGATGGCGAGCCGCTCGATCCGCCGCCGGGGCTGCTGCTGATGCTGCACAAGCCCGTGGGCTACACCTGCTCCACGCGGGACCAGGGCGAGATCGTCTATGACCTGCTGCCGCCGCGCTTCGCGCATCGCGATCCGGCGCTGTCGACGGTGGGGCGGCTGGACCGCGACACCAGTGGCCTCTTGCTGATGACCGACGATGGCGCGCTGTTGCACCGGATCCAGTCGCCCAGAGGGCAGATCGCGAAGGTGTACGAGGCCACGCTGGCGCGGCCGCTGCGCGGCGACGAGGCGAAGGTATTCGCCAGTGGCAGGTTGCGGCTGGAATCCGACGACACGCCGCTGCTGCCGGCGGAGCTGGAAGTGCTGGGGGCGCAGCGCGCACGGCTGACATTGCACGAGGGCCGCTACCATCAGGCGCGGCGGATGTTCGCGGCGGTGGGCAACCACGTGGATGCGTTGCAGCGCGTGTCGGTGGGAGGGCTGTCGCTGGGGGATCTGCAACCCGGCCAGTGGCGCGCGCTGGACGAACCGGAACGGGCGCGGATATTCACGGCAACCTGAGACCCGGGCTCCGCCCATCCCGTCGCACCCTGGCCACCCACCGGCGGCGGCTTGGAGTATCTTTGCGCCATGGACAACACCACCGCGACCACCGTGGCCGTCGACCCCCGCCAGGTGTCCTACACCGGCCTGGTGTACGGCCTGCATGCGCTGTCGATCCTCATCGGCATTCTCAGCACCTCGTTCATCGTCACCGCCTTCATCTTCGGCCTGCCCTCGATCATCGCGGTGATCATGAACTACGTGCGGCGCTCGGAAGTGCGCGGCACCTGGCTGGAATCGCATTTCCGCTGGCAGATCGCCACGTTCTGGATTGCGCTGGCAGCATTCATCGGCGTGACGCTGGTGTTCGGGCCACTGGTGTTCATCGTCATCGGCATTCCACTGCTGCTGCTGGGATATTTCCTCATCGGCATCTGGGCGATCTATCGCGTGGCGCGCGGCTGGCTGGCGCTGCGCGATGGACGCAGCATGCCGGGCGGGCTGTGATGCGGATGCGCTGCCCGACGGGCCGCACGCCGAAAGTGCGGTGGATGGTTCTTGGCGGCGCCCTGGCCACACTGTTGGCCGGCTGTGGCCAGCGCGGCGCGCTGTTCCTGCCCGGTGAAACGCGCAACGTGGTCGTGACGGCGGCACCGGCCGCCACTGCGGCAACCGCGCCCGGCTCATCGGCGACACCGGACGCCGCGCCCGCGACCCCGACGAACGCCGCGCCCGCGACATCGGACTCCACCGAAGAACAGCGCCGCGACAAGCCCACGACGCCGGCGAAGTAATGCCGGCGCCGCTGATCCTCGTCGACGGCTCTTCGTATCTGTATCGGGCCTTCCACGCACTGCCGCCGCTGAACAATTCGCGCGGCGAACCTACCGGCGCCGTATTCGGCGTGCTGAACATGCTGCAGAAGTTCCTGCGCGAACAGGCCGGCAGCAACATCGTGGTGGTGTTCGACGCGCCGGGGAAAACCTTCCGCGACGACCTGTTCGCCGAATACAAGGCGCATCGCCCGCCCATGCCCGACGACCTGCGCTCGCAGATCGAGCCGCTGCTGGCCGCCGTGGTGGCGCTGGGCCTGCCCATGCTGCGCATTCCCGGCGTGGAAGCCGACGATGTGATCGGCACGCTGGCCTGCCGCGCCGCGGCGCGCGGCGAGAACGTGCTGATCAGCACCGGCGACAAGGACATGGCGCAGCTCGTCAACGAGCGCATCACGCTGATCAACACGATGAGCAACACGCGGCTCGACCGCGACGGCGTGAAAGCCAAGTTCGACGTGTGGCCCGAGCAGATCATCGACTACCTCGCGCTGATCGGCGACAGCTCCGACAACATCCCCGGCATCGACAAGGTGGGGCCGAAGACGGCCGCCAAATGGCTGGCCACGTGGAAGACCCTCGACGCAATCATTGCCAACGCGGCGCAGATCAGCGGCAAAGTGGGTGAGAACCTGCGCGCGGGACTCGACACGCTGGCGCTGTCGCGCCAGCTCGCCACCATCCGCGTAGACCTCGACCTGCCGGCCGACCTGGCTGCAGCGACGCGGCAGCCTCCAGACACCGCGAAGCTGCGCGAGATCTACACGCGACTGGAATTCCGCGGCCTGCTGAAAGCGCTGGAGGGTGAAGGCGGCGCCGCGGGGGAATCAGCAAGCGCCGGCGCAGCACCCAACGCCGACCCCATGCCGCCCGCGCAGCCCCTGTCGCGCGACTACGAAGCCATCACCACTCCCGAAGCGCTGCAGCGCTGGATGACGCTGATCGACCGCGCCGCACTCACCGCCTTCGACACCGAGACCACCAGCCTCGACTACCGCGTGGCGCGCATCGTCGGCATGAGCTTCTGCGTGGAGGCCGGCAAGGCAGCGTACCTGCCGCTGGCGCACCGCTACGCGGGCGCGCCCGACCAGCTCGATCTGGAAAGGACGCTGGCGCTGCTGAAGCCCTGGCTCGAAAGCAGCAGGCACGCCAAGCTGGGCCATCATCTGAAGTACGACGCCCATGTGCTGCGCAACCACGGCATCAGGCTGGGCGGCGCATCCCATGACTCGATGCTGGAATCCTTCGTGCTCGACAGTGTGGCCACGCGCCACGACATGGACTCGGTGGCAAAGCACTACCTGGGCATCGACACCATCAAGTACGAGGATGTGGCCGGCAAGGGCGCCAAGCAGATCGGCTTCGACCAGGTGCCGGTGGAGAACGCCACGCAGTACGCCGCGGAAGATGCCGACGTGACGCTGCGCATGCACGCGGCGCTGTGGCCCAGGCTGTGCGCCGAGCCAAAGCTGCGCGCGCTGTACGAACAGATCGAGCAACCGCTGTCGCTGGTGCTGCTCGAGATGGAATGCCATGGCGTGCTGCTCGATGCCGCACTGCTGCGCAAGCAGAGTGGCGAGCTGGGCCTGCGCGTGCGCGAACTGCAGACACTGGCGCATGCCGCCGCGGGCGGCGAGTTCAACCTCGACTCGCCGAAGCAGCTGCAGCAGATCCTGTTCGAGAAGATGCAGCTTCCGGTGATCCGCAAGACGCCGACGGGGCAGCCATCGACCGCAGAAGACGTGCTCGAGGAGCTGGCCGGCGATTACGACCTGCCGCGATTGATCCTGGAGTACCGCGGGCTGGCGAAGCTGAAATCCACCTACACCGACAAACTGCCGGAGCAGATCGATCCGGCCACCGGCCGCGTGCACACCAGCTACCACCAGGCGGTGGCCGCCACCGGCCGGCTGTCGTCGATGGACCCGAACCTGCAGAACATCCCGATCCGCACGAAGGAAGGCCGCCGCATCCGCCAGGCCTTCATCGCGCCGCCCGGCCATGTGCTGATGGCCGCGGATTACTCGCAGATCGAGCTGCGCATCATGGCGCACCTGTCGGGCGATGCCGCACTGGTGCGCGCCTTCGCCGAAGACCGCGACGTGCACCAGGCCACCGCCGCCGAAGTGCTGGGCAAGCCGGTGGATGCGGTGACGGCGGAGGAGCGCCGCTCGGCCAAGGCCGTGAACTTCGGCCTGATCTACGGCATGTCGGCCTTCGGGCTCGCCAAGCAGCTGGGCATCGGGCGCGGCGAGGCGCAGCAGTACGTCGACCTGTATTTCGAGCGTTATCCGGGCGTGAAGGCCTTCATGGACCGCACCCGCGAGCAGGCGCGCGAGCGCGGCTACGTGGAAACCGTGCGCGGACGCAGGCTGTATCTGCCCGACATCCGCTCGCGCAATCGCCAGTTGCAGCAGTATGCCGAGCGCAGCGCCATCAACGCGCCGATGCAGGGCACGGCCGCCGACATCATCAAGCTCGCGATGCTGCGCGTGCAGCGCGAGTGCACGGCGCGCGCACTGCGCGCCACGCTCATCATGCAGGTGCACGACGAGCTGGTGCTCGAAGTGGCCGAAGACTCCATCGATGAAGTGCGCACGATGCTGCGCACCGAAATGACCGCGGCCGAAACGCTGTCGGTGCCGCTGAAAGTGGACATCGGCGTGGGCAGGAACTGGGACGAGGCCCACTGAACGCCCGCTGAATCCTGCGGGAAAGCGGGAGTACTTCCCGGTTCCTGTTTCAGCGAATCTGTTGCAGCGAATCCGCAATTGTTGCGTTCGTCACAACTGCTGTTTTTCCCGGGAAAAACGTTACAAATCGGTAAGGCGGTGTGAACTTTTTCACGCGCCGCGCGTCGAACATTGTGAGCGGTGAGAATCGCTCCCCGCTTCCCTCCCTGAGCGGGTAGACCACGAGGCATCGAGACCTGCCGCGTGGTCCTCTTGCCCCGGCGGGTCACTCCGCCGGGGTTATTTCTTTGGATTCCCTTAACCAGCGCAGCAGCAATGCGCGCGCTTCATCGAAGCCCGTTCCGGCAGTCGCCGAAAAAAGCTGGCAGCTCGCCTTTCCCGCAAGCTGAGCCTGCGCATCGCGGAGCGCCTTGCCGGCCTGGCCGCGAGGCAGCTTGTCCGCCTTGCTCAGCAAAACATGGCAGCGCTCCGGCGGCAGGCCGGCCCAGTCGAGCATGCCCAGGTCCATCTCGCCCACGCCGCGGCGGATGTCGACCACCAGCATCATTGCGCCGAAGCTGCGCCTTTCGCGCAGCGCATTGCCCAGCGGCCCCCAGCTTTCGCGTACCGCAGCGTTGACCTTGGCGTGGCCGTAACCCGGCAGGTCGACCATGCGCCGGCCGGGCTGCAGTTCGAAGTAGTTGTAGAGCTGGGTGCGGCCGGGGGTGCGGCTGGTGCGGGCCAGGCCCTTGCGGTTCAGCAGGGCGTTGATGGCGCTGGATTTGCCTGCATTGGACCGCCCCGCCATGGCCACCTCCCAGCCCGTGTCCGGCGGAAACTGGCCGGGGGCCGCCACGCTTTTCAGGAAGCTGACATGGGGAAATTGGCTCATGGGGAGCGCAGTGTACAATTGACCGGTTAATCAGCCCCCAATTCAGGGATTCAAGAGAACATGAGCCATTCGATGCCCCCTGCCCTGCGCAGGATCGCCGCCGCCGCCGCGCTGAGCCTGTCGCTCGCCGCCCTGCCCACGCTGGCCCCGGCCCAGCAGGCCGGAGACGCCGCCGCCGGCGCCACCAAGGCCGCCACCTGCACCGCCTGCCACGGCCTGAACGGCAACAGCGCCAATCCGGAGTGGCCCAGCATCGCCGGCCAGAATGCCGCCTATTCGCGCGAGCAGATCGCGGCCATCAAGTCGGGCAAGCGCCCGAACCCGCTGATGATGCCCATCGTGCAGACGCTCACCGACCAGGACATCGCCGACCTGGCCGCGCACTTCGCGCAGCAGACGCCCACCGGCCACGACGCCGATCCTTCGTACTGGAAGGCCGGCCAGAAGCTGTACCGCGGCGGCGATGGCGCCCGCGGCATCCCTGCCTGCATGGCCTGCCATGGCCCCGTGGGCCGCGGCAATCCGGCTGCCGGGTATCCCGCGCTGCAGGCCCAGTACGCCGTGTACACCGTGAAGCAGCTCGACAACTACGCCAACGACACCCGTTATGCCAAGGACGCCAATGGCAAGACGCAGTCGAGCCCCAACGCGCAGATGATGAATCTGATCGCCTCGCGGCTGACCCCCGAGGACCGCCGCAACCTGGCTTCCTACATCCAGGGCATGCGCTGAAGATGAAGAAGCTGCTGCCCATCCTCGTGGCGCTGGCGGCCCTCGCCGGCTGCGCGCAGAAGAATACCCCCGCGCCCGCCGCGGACGCGCCGGCAGCTTCCTCCACCGCGCAGCCGCAGACGCCGGCCGCCCCGCCCACCGCCGAACAGATCAAGAAGGCGGCGGCCGCGGCGCAGGAATCCGGCGATCCGGAGAACACGCCCGGCGACACCTCGCTGGAACGCGTGGCCGCGATGCCCGAGAAAGCGCAGCTTCCCGGCGGCAGGTGGAAGGCGGGCGTGAACTACCTGCCCATCGTGCCGGCACAGCCCACCACGGCGAATCCCGGCCAGGTGGAAGTGCTGGAAGTGCTGTGGCTGGGGTGCCCGCACTGCTATGAGCTCGAGCCTTACATCGAGGCCTGGCGCAAGAAGCTGCCCGCGAATGTGAAGTTCGTGCAGGAGCACGTGATGTGGGGCCCGGCGCATCGCGCGCATGCGCGCCTGTTCTACACGCTGCAGGTGCTGAAGCGCGACGACCTGGTGGCCAAGGCCTTCGACGAGATCCACCGCCGCAACAACATCCTGCTCTCGCCCACCGGCAATGACGCCCAGACGCTGTCGGTGCAGCAGGCCTTCGCCGTGGCCAATGGCGTGAAGGAAGCCGACTTCAAGCGCGAGTACAACGGGTTCGCCGTCAACGCCAAGCTGCAGCGCGCCGAGGAAATCATGCGCCGCTACCGCATCGAGGGCGTGCCGCATTTCATCGTCAACGGCAAGTACGAGACCGACGTGGGCATGGCCGGCGGTCCGGAAAAGCTGCTGTCGCTGATCGACGATCTGGTCGCGGCCGAAAAGAGCCGCTAACCTCCTGACGGGAGGGCGCCGGCGTCGGCGTCCTTCCGCATTCACCCAGGAGGTTCGATGCTTTCCGTCTACTGCCAGGCATCGAACGGCCTCAAGCGCATCGAACGCGACCAGGATGCGCCATTGCCCGAGGAGGCCGTGTGGCTCGATCTGCTCGAGCCCACGGTCGAGGAAGAGCGCCTGGTGGAAGCCCGGCTGGGCCTCGACATCCCCACCCGCGAGGAAATGCGCGAGATCGAATCCTCGAGCCGGCTGTATGAAGAAGCCGGCGCGCTGTACCTCACCGCCACGGTGGTCACCAAGCTCGACACCAGCCTGCCCGAGAACGCCCAGGTCACTTTCATCCTCACCGGCACGCGGCTGGTCACCAACCGCTATGTGGACCCGCTGCCGTTCCGGCGCTTCGTGGCGCACACCGAGCGGCATCCGCAGTCCAACTCCACGGCGCAGGCGGTGTTCGCGGGGCTGCTGGAATCCATCATCAACCGCATCGCCGATGTCATCGAGCGCGTGGGCTCCGACATCGACACCGCCTCGGCCGAGATCTTCAACCGCCAGAAGCTGATGGCCGATCGCAGCCGGCACCGCCACACGCAGCGCGACTTCCGCAAGCTGCTGGAGCACATCGGGCAGAGCGGCGAGCTGATCGCCAAGGCGCGCGAATCACTCGCGAGCCTCGCGCGCCTCCTGGCATTCGCGCAGCAGTCGTCCATCACCATGACGCAGGACGTGCGCACGCGGCTGCGCACGCTGTCGAAGGACGTGGTGGCGATGAGCGATCACGCGAGCTTCCTGGGCACCAATCTCAACTTCGTGCTCGATGCCACGCTGGGCATGATCAACATCGACCAGAACAACATCCTGAAGATCTTCTCGGTGGTGACGGTGTTCCTGCTGCCGCCATCGGTGATCGGCGCGATCTTCGGCATGAACTTCACGCATATTCCCGAGTCCGACAAACCCTGGGGATTCTGGGGCGCGATTGCACTGATGGTGCTGTCGGCGGTGGTGCCGTGGGCGATTTTCAGGCACAAGCGCTGGTTGTAGCGCGCATCGCGTTTCGCGTCGCATGAACGAACACGACCTGGCCTGGATGCTGGCAGCGGGACTGGCGGCGCTGCTGGTGGGACTGTCGAAAGGCGGCCTGACGATGGCCGGCATGCTGAGCACACCCATACTGGCCACGGTGATGTCGCCGGTGAAGGCGGCGGCGCTGCTGCTGCCCATCTACGTGGTCAGCGACTGGTTCGGGCTGTATGCCTACCGGCGCGAGTACGACCGGCGCAACCTGATGATCCTGATTCCCGCGGGAATCCTCGGCATCGGCGTCGGCTGGCTGTCGGCCTCCGTGGTATCGGAGCGCACGGTGGGAGTGTTCATCGGCACGATTGGCCTCGCGTTCTGCGCGAACGCCTGGCGGGTGCGGCACCATCCACCGCGGCCGCGGCCCGCGGATGTGCCGCGCGGACTGCTCTGGGGTGCGGCCGCCGGGTTCACCAGCTTCGTCTCGCACTCTGGCGGACCGCCGTACCAGGTGTACGTGCTGCCGCAGCGGCTGCCGAAGATGGTGTTCGCCGGCACCACCACCATCACCTTCGCCGCGATCAATCTGGTGAAGCTGCTGCCGTACTGGCAGCTGGGGCAGCTCGATGCGGCCAACCTGAGAACTTCTCTGCTGCTGATGCCCATCGCCGTTGCGGGGACATTCGCCGGGGTGAGGCTGGTGCGCGTGATTCCGGAGCGCGCGTACTTCGTGTTCATACACGTGGCGCTGTTCCTGCTGTCGATAAAGCTGGTTGCGGATGGGCTGAGATAGGTGGAACTGGCCCTCCCGGCCGGCCTCTAGTAGGCTTGCTGACCCCGCGTGCGCCCGTAGCTCAGCTGGATAGAGTACTGCCCTCCGAAGGCAGGGGTCACTGGTTCGAATCCAGTCGGGCGCGCCAGCCTTAAAGTGTTGATGGAAAAGGTTTTTGCGCCAAGGCGTGAAGCCCGATCCCGATGCCAAACTGGCTTTTTTTCGCGGTTTGGGACACTTTTGGGACAGTTGTCGAAACGGATGGACCTCCGCATCTGCGTTTCCACAACTTTTCGAGGTCCTTTTCCATGGCCACATTCGAACGGCGCCAGGGCTTCTGGCGCGTAAAGGTTCGTCGCGCTGGTTTTCCTTCTCAGTCCCGCAGCTTCGACAACAAGGCTCTCGCCCAGGCATGGGCCCGCGAAGTAGAGAGCAAGATGGATCGGGGCGATTTTGTCGATCGCACCGAGGCCGACGACAACACGCTGGGCGATGTGCTCCGACGGTACGCCAAGACTGTTTCCCCGACCAAGAAGGGTCAGGAATCCGAGGAGCTGCATATCCGCAGCATCCTGAAGTACGAGGTGTGCCACTTCAGGATGTCCGTACTCAAGAGCTCCAACATCGCCGCATTCCGGGATGAGAGATCCGAAGACGTCAGCGCCGGCACCGTGAACCGCGAGCTGACCATCCTTTCCCATGCCATCGAGACCGCCCGGCGGGAATGGGACATCTACATGCCGGACAACCCGGTTCAGCGGGTGCGAAGGCTGAAGCCACCCCTTCCCCGGTCACGTCGTCTCTCCCCGGTGGAGGAGCGACGCCTGTTCGAGGCGTGCGCCCAGTCGCGTGGGAAGTTCCTGGTGCCGGCCGTGCGGCTCGCCATCGAAACCGCCATGCGGCGCGGGGAGATCGTGCGGATCGAGCGCCGGCATGTCGACCTGCACAACTGCGTACTGCTGCTGCCGGACACCAAGAACGGGTCGCCACGGCCGGTACCGCTCTCTGATGTCGCGATTGCAACCATCAGGAAGGTGCTGACCGACCTCCCGGACACGGGTGATGGCCGACTCTTCTCCGGGGTGACCAGCAATGCCCTGGATCTGGCGTTCTCAAGGGCGCTGCGCAGGTCGAAGATCGAGGACTTTCGCTTCCACGACCTTCGGCATGAGGCCACCAGCCGACTGCACGAGAAGGGTCTCAATCCCATCGAGGTGATGTCGGTGACCGGGCACAAGTCGATGGCATCGATGGTCCGGTATTCGCATGTGCGGGGACTGGAAGTCACGCGGAAGCTCAACAATCCGTTGCCGGAGGTGAGGCAATGAATACCCAACCCATTAGAGCGGCGCGGATCACGGTGCTGCCCCCGCAGTTCCGCTACGAGGCTGCGAGGCTGACCTACGAAGGCATGCTGGATGCGGGTTGGCTGGAAGACCAGGCGCTGGTTGCCGCAATCAGCATGGATGACATTCTCTGCGAGTACCGCGCATCGCCTGCGATTCCGCGAGAAGTGGTCATCAAGGCATTGTGCAAAGTCATCCGCGATAACACCCGGATGTGTCAGCTGCGGCGCGGAATGACTCATGAGGGAGTGGACGAAAATGAATCCATTTAAGTTCGGACCGGATACCCACTCCTCTCTCGCGGTGGGTTGCTACGCTGGCAGTGAAGTACCAGGCAGAGCCGTGTCACGAGCCATGGGACTCGTCGAACACTCCGTGATCTTCTGGACGTCGGATGTTGCTCTGGCTCCGGAACAAGCACTCAAGGGACTTTCTCTAGCCGCCAAAAAGCATGGGGCAAACGCCGTCATCAACGTCCGGATGACTCAGACTTCGGGCATCAGCCGTGGACTGGGACCGAAGGCCTGCATCGTCGCCTATGGCGATGCGGTGATTCTGTCCTGAGGCGCCATGAACTCGAAGACGATACTCAGCGAGTTCAATGTGGACCTTGAGACCCGGAACGTCAGCCACTCTGACGGCTGGGTCTTCAGGGTGGTTCCTGCCATGGATGGAGGTGACACCTGGGAAGTGATCTGCGTCGCTCACCCACCTCTAGTTACGCCGGCTATGGCCGATGCCACACTGAGACTGGCTTCAGACGCTCAACGTGCATATCTGCGCGCGCTGACTGTGCGTCATTGATGCACCGGAGCATGGCCTGGCAAGAGGCCGTGCTCCTTCTTTCCGATGCACAGTGTCGCCATCACCTTGACATGAGTACTCTATACCTCCATACGGTTGCGTCGGGCTTTCAGGAGACTCTTTGCAACGCCTCCTGTACGGCTAGCACTAGCGAGCTTCTGACTCCGGATCTTCTCAATGCGCGAGTCAGTTCCAACTGAAGACCGGCGCCGGTTCGACCACGGTTGCATATGTTTTCCCTATTATTGCCGAGAAATGCGTGACCTACCGTTCGGCACTCAATACCATGTTGCTCTATGGTGGTTGACGCACATCTGACAAGTTGCTTGTCGAGGCCGCCGAGCAGGGCAATCTCGCCTCTACCAGCACAGCCATGAATGGCCACGACATATTTGTGGGCAGCAACGAGTTTTAGGGCGCGCGGCTCATCAAAATTGTGGGAGGTTATATGCAGGTCGCGGTTTGAATTCTTCTTTAGCCCCTCGAATGTGTAGAACGAGTGCTGCATCCCCGCTATGGCCTCAGCTATGGCCGACGTTTGCCATTCTATGCTGCCACCGTGCGGGGCAATCACCACGGCTTTGGCCTTTGGCCGCCATGTTTCGCGAATGCGGAAGTCGACGTTTTCGCATTGTTCTGCTGCAAGAGAAGCGAAGTCTCGATATCTGTCACTCATCACAAGCACTCGGCGTCGGATTTCTCGAGGCACGCTTGAGAATAGTTAGCGTGCCACCCGACGGCCCTACTTTCGACAGCAAGCTGTGCGCGACGTGCACGACCCACGCGCCATATATACCCGGAAGGATCGGGTGCATACGCGTCATTCTTTCACTTTTACTAAGCTCTCTACCCAAGCGATACCTTCGCTTCCG
This sequence comes from Steroidobacteraceae bacterium, assembly GCA_046347045.1. GTDB lineage: Bacteria > Pseudomonadota > Gammaproteobacteria > Steroidobacterales > Steroidobacteraceae > ZC4RG30. Next base: position 164,459 of record JAXMGX010000006.1, on the reverse strand, counting down.
CACTGGTTGCCGCCATCCGCGGCCAATTTGTAGTACTTCAATGCCTCGTTAAGGTCACTCTCTACCGATGTGCCCGTAACGTACATCCACGCGAGGTTGCATTGCGCAGTGCCAAGCCCTTGCTCTGCCGCGCTTCTCCAAAGCTGAAGCGCTCTTTGCGGATCCCTTTCCACGCCCCTTCCATCTAGGTACATTGAAGCAAGGTTACCTTGCGCCACAGCCAACCCCTGCTCCGCAGCGCGCGCGTACCATTTTGCGGCATCCCACGGATCACATTCGGTGCCGACGCCATTCTCCAACATGCAGGCGTAGTTATGCTGGCCCTGCGGATCTCCCGAAATCGCTGCCGACCTATACAGTTCCAGCGCTTTGACCTGCGAGCCAGCGACACCACGCCCCGTTTCGTACGAATATCCAAGCGCAACCTGCGATCTGGTGTGCCCATGCTCAGCGGCTCGCTCATACCATCGATTAGCCAGCTCGAGATTCTGCGGAAGCCCTTTTCCATTCGCATAGCTGACAGCCAAGTTGTACTGGGCTTCCGAGAAGTCACGCATTGCTGCGCGCCTGTACCAGCGATTGGCTTCCTGCATTGACTGCTTAAGCGATCCTCTACCGACTTCGTAGGAATATCCGAGATTGCACTGCGCTTGGGCACTCCCAGCGCGGGCAGCCCTGAGATACCAGACAACTGACCTTTCATCGTCTCTTTGAATGCCAAGACCATTTGCATAGCAAATGCCAACACAACACATCGCATGCACTTCACCCTGGAGCGCAGACTTCAGGTAGAGCGCAAATGCCATTTCCGTGCTTTTGGGTAGACCGAAATAGCCGTAGTCGTAAGCCTGCCCAAGCCGGAGCTCCGCGATGCCATGACTGCGTTCCAAGTGTTGCCGAAGATATGCAGGCATATTTGGAATAGGCGCATCGGGCTTCGAACCATAAGCAATCATCAGCAATGCACTTGCGACCAAGTCTCCGCTATCTGCCGCACGTATCACTGAATCAATAGATTGGTCGATGGCGCCTGCGTGTGCATTTATGACAGACAATCGCCACAATGCTTTACACGCGTCCGCGTGACCTTGACGCGCCGCTGCTTCGTACCATCGTCTTGCGCCTTCCTTGTCGTCTGGATTTTCCGACTCCGAAAGCATTGTCGCCAAGAGATACTGCGCCACTGCAAGACCGGCCGCGGCATACCTCTCCGCTAGCAATTTGCTAGCGCTCCTATCGCCTTTCCGAATGGTTCGTAGAAGTCGTTCAATGCGGAAGTCGATAATCGGCGTGTATCTACCTTCAGAATGCTCTGTCACTTGGATGGACGTCAAAGTAATTTGCAGAAGAACTGGGAGATTGCGCGAGCGGAATACGGAGCAGGCTCACGGAAGATGTGTTATGGGCGGATCGGTTTGGTTCATGCTGAAACTAGCAGGACACCTCTCGTGCTGCCTAACCTCCTAGTTGTGCGGTCGAGCGGTGGCGCAGATGCCCGTGCGCTTTATCGTTTCTGGCCGCGCCATTGACAGGTTATACCGTATCTTCAATCACGCCGTTTATAGCTCGTCCGAGTGTGCCAATCCAGGCTACCCACTCCCCAGCTTGCGTTGGCGATATGTCGCGAAGAGACGCTTGGTTGCGACGTGTCACGACCAAGTCCGCCTCGTGAACAATCTGATTCCTTCGCGCGGAGATTTCCCGAAGTTGATTGGTCACGCCCTCCAATGTTGTTCCGACAGGCATCTTTGTTGCAACCTTCGCCCAAAAGTCCTTAATGCCGAGCATTGCTCCGGCCCTCTGAATGGCGTCGGGTGACTGGAACGTAAACTCTCGATGGAGCTTTTGCTGGATCGCCGCCTTAATCAAGTTTCCAGGGCGAGCTCTGGAGTCTTTTCGAAGATGCTCGAGCGCCTTACGCGCATCAACAACACTTATAGCTAGCTTGGCGAGTTCCCTTGGAATCTTGCCCTCCTTTCGGCGGAGAATCTTCCAGCTGTATTTCACGACCGAGTCATGCATGAGACGGTCAATGGCAGAGACAGCGGCAACTACCGATGCTCTGAGAAGCTCAGAAGTGTAGTCGTGAGCAAATTTGTCGCGGTCAATTCCTGCTGCTGCCCGCAAGATAAGCAGGCTATTGCGGTCCTCTCCATCAATTCTCACAATCTGTTCTCGGTCTGGCCAGCGCATTAGTTCTTTGAAGGCCGCCGCCCAATCGGAGCGGATACCGCGTTCTCGCGTATCGCATATGACGGAGTAGAGCTTAAGCAAGTGCTCAGCTCGGGCAAACGAGGCTTCGAACGCTGCAAGTGGCGTCATTGTTCGACATCCGCATTTGGTGGCACATCAGCGCCCACACGCTGACCTGTCAGCACGTGGACGAGCGGCGCTGATCTAGGCATCAAGGTCTCTCGCCCGCAGCCAAGCACTTTATTCCTTCTGGCGCGTCGGATGTTCTTGTTGGACGGCACATTGCCTAGTCCACCGGGATGGCAGCTCCTTCCTCTGTTAATCGCTCAGGATTGTCCGTACTTGTACAAATGTGAACTACTGCAGCTGCTATGACGGAATTTGGTGTCTTAAATACCATCGACTTCTGCCTCCCATCCACCGAGACCTCAATGCCGTCTTCGAGCAATTGGACAGAAAGAATCTTTCCCAGGGCGATAGATCTATCTGTTGCGCCACCGTCAAATACAAGGCGCTTGTTGGTAACTATCAATGTGCCCGTGTCGATTCTGCCCCATTCCTGATTGCTTACAGCGCGACCCTTAGACCGCCCGACCCACACCCCTTTCGCCACCCGAATCCCGGCATTGCCAGATTCGTAGTGGCGTACAGCTCGAGTTTCATACAAATCGGAAGCACTGGAGTAGTACGCGCGCTCTCCCGGCTTAAGTATGAGTCCACACGCGACAGGTTCGAGCCCGCGCCTTTCCTTCAATGCATTAGTAAACGCTCGCGCTTCGTCGCGGATAGCGTCTCTCTTTACTACCTGGCGGTAACTCACAAAAGCGTAGTAGAGGATCACCGAGATCACTATGAGTGCTAAGAGAACCACAGAGACCCCCTATTCGCCCAGCTGACACTCAACCAATACACCGCGCCAGCATATCAAGGGAAGGTCCAACCTGTTCCTCTGGCGTCATTCTCTGCCCTGTCAGTGAAGCCGGCGCACGTAGCTGGACTTCGACTGAATTTGATGGACGAACATGTTCTGTGACTGTGCCGGCTCGGGAATTACATATGGTTGCATCAGGAAGGGAGCCCTAGTTCTCTTTACGCCGACAGTGGCAGCGGCGTCGAGCACTTTTGTAGTGAGCGCTTCAGCAGAAGTACCGGCTTCGACAAGGCGAGCGCGTCTCCCCATTTGGCGAACATAGTCTTTGGCAGCTACGGTAACGCAGGGTGCGACACTTCTTGGAACGCGCATTCGCATGCACGTCGCGGTGGGAATTGTCTTGACGATTGGCGTTGGGCTGACGGAAAAGATTCATATAGGTCATTCTTGCAACCACGAAAAGTTCTGTGCCCTTGTCTAGCTTGGTCACGAGCTGCCCCTAGTTGCTTCGAATGACGGCGTAAATGTCGCCGCTTTTTCCCAGCGGCGATGGCGTGCCAGATTCGACTTTCACGCATAGCTTCGGCACACCACCCACCTCGCATCCTCGGATATCAGCCTTCTCGAGAAGCAGCAGCCGAGCCAGCGCGGGTGCTTGGGCGTGAGCCAGACGTTCCGCTTCTGTCGCCATGGATCGGCTACCGCGGGAAATGAGGACTGGAAATGCGACCACTGCGATGGCTGTCGCCAGAAGGGCGGCATAGCCCAGCGTCTTCCACCGCAGCGAGCTGTTCACCTCTGAGACGCGATTCAGCTGATCATCAAGTTTCTGAATCAGATTGGTGGCTCGCGATTCAATCGCCTTGACGGCGGCTGCACCATGCTGCCTGGCCTGCTCAGCCGACGCCTCCACGGCGACGGCGGCTATGCGTCGCTGCCATCCTTCCTGTATCTCCAGGACGAGTTGCTCGTTCCGTTTGAAGAGCTCCTCCGCGGACTTGCGTATCGCGTCCAGCTTCTTCTGCGCGGCGTCGTGCTGCCTGTGCGCCTCATCCGCCTCGCGACGCCGAAGCGCGCCTGCTTCGTTCATGGCCCGCACCGCTTCGCCGACCGAGGCATGAATCTGCCCCAGGAGCTCTGCGGCGCGTTCCTCCATCGAGTCCAGTCCCATTGTCTTGTCTCCTCCTTATTGGTTGCTCATCGATCACGACCTGTCTGACGCTGTTGCTGTCTGAATTCGTCCTCGCGGACTTTGACCTCGCGAGACTCGGAGGCCTCGCGCCGCTCGCGCTCGTTGTCACGCTCCGCACGCTCGGAGAGTTGATCGCGCGCCAGCGTGGTGATCTCGAGGCTGGGATCCCGCTGTCGCTCGTTGCCCGAGAGGCGTGCCCGTTCGTGCGACTGGTCGATCAGTTCCCGGAACCTGCTGACGAGCGACGGCTTCTCCTGGGCAGGCAGCTCGACATCACGCCCGATGTAGTCCGACGCCAGGTCCTTCGGCCGCGCACGCGACAGCGAGTCGACCAGCGCCGTCCGGCTGGAGAACTTGTCCTGGGAGTAATGGAGTTCAGCCGTATCCCGATGACGGGACATCGCCACATACGTCAGGTGGCGGTCCATGCCCGGGGAGGCCAGTACCAGTGTCCGATCCACTGTCGCCCCCTGGGACTTGTGGATGGTCGCGGCATACCCGTATTCCAGGTGCCGGTACTGACGGGAGTCGAACTGGATTTCGCGGGGTTCCGGGTCGATGGTCCGGACAGTGACCGTGTGCTTTTCGAACCCGGTCACTTCCGCGAGCGTGCCGTTCTTGACCCCGAGACTCTTCTCATTGCGCAGGAAGTAGATCCGCTCTCCGACCGCCATTTCCCGCTGGCCACGCTCGGTCTCGACGATTACGCCATCCCCAAGCTCACCGCGGCCCTTTCGCATATCGCGGACGAGCTCGTTCAGTTCCTGAACGTCTTTCCGGCTATGCGCCAGCATCAGGACGGATGCTCCCTCGCTGACTGCCCGTGCCCAGCTGGCGAGCATTGCCGTGCGTGCCTCCCCGGATGTCGCGTGCATCCGGAGGTAGCCCCGCTCCCCATATGCAGAGAGCGCCTGAGCGGTCGCACCGGTAAAGAAGTCACGGGTGGCCGAGCGCTGCCAGAGCTCGTTCTGCCTCCGGACTTCTTCGAGCTGGGTCGCCCCGACGGTGCTCAGAATCCCCCGGAACGGAGCGCCGGCTTCGATTGCCTGCAGCTGCTCCACATCCCCGAGGAGCACCAGTTTTGCGCCGGACTGCCTGGCTTCAGAGACAAAAGCGGCCAGCTGTCGGGTACCTACCATCGCGGCTTCATCGACGATCAGGATGTCTTTTGGACCGAGCCTGTCGTGCCCCTTCGTCCACGCATGCTCCAGACTCGCGAGCGTCCGGGCGGGCATTCCCGACGATCGTTGAAGCCCCTCGGCCGCAATTCCCGACAGTGCGACACCGCTGACCCGGTAACCCTGAGACTCCCAGGCCTCCCGGGCGATGCCCAGAACGGTGCTCTTTCCGGCACCGGCAACACCCATGACGAGCTTCAGATCGCCGTCCGCCAGCACGTGCCTGAGGGCTTTCGACTGGTCCGCAGTCAGCCCTCCGCCCTGTGCGGCTGCGGCTGCGCGAAGGGGCCCGACATGGTGTCCCTGACGCGCATGAAGTGCCTCGGCGTCGCCCAGAACCTGCCGCTCCAGCTGGATCATTGCGACAGTGGAGTAACGGCCTTCGCCGTACTGTGCGGCGTTCAGATTGAACAATTCGGGGGAGCTCAGGACCTTTTCCAGAGCCTTCTGGAACTGCTCCGGACCATCCGTCCGGGTCTCCAGAAAGCGCCGGATGTCGCGTTCGGAGAAGGTCGCCTGGTGGTGAACCAGCGCCTCGAGTGCGCGCCCCGGATCGGCAATGATCCGCTCGCCGTTCTCCCGGGAAATCTCCTTCTGGGTTTCGATCCGCTCGGCGATGTAGGTCGGCAGATCCTCCGCCACGCGCCGTTCCAGACCGGCTCCGATCTTCACGCCAGGAGTCATTGAGAGCCCTCGCTCGGCGTGACTCCGGTGGTCGACCCGAGCGTCATGACCGCCCATGGCGAGCGCCTCGTTGACGTGTGCGGCCCAAGATTCCCGCCAGACGGAGACCAGTTCCCGACGGTTCCAGTCCCGCTGTTTCAGCCCGAATCCGTCCGGTCCGATCTCCCGAAGGGTCAGCAGAATGTGCGCGTGAGGGTTCTTCGGATTGTCGTGATGCACCGCAATATCGGCCACCATTCCGCGGCTGACGATCTCCCGGGATACGAAGGATTGGAGCAGTTCCATCTGCTCTCCGAACCGCATCTCCACGGGCAATGCGACCTCGATTTCCCGCGCCAGCTGGGCGTCTTTGCGACGCTCCATGCGGTCCACTTCGTTCCACAAGCGGCTGCGGTCGTACACCCATTCCGGGGCATGTGACGGCGCCATGATCTGCGTGTGGACGACGCCATCCTTGCGGGAATAGTCGTGCGTGACTCCGCCAATCCCGTCCTGAACCAGGGTCTCGCCGGAGCGATATGCAGCCGCTCCAAGAGCCGTTCGTCCGCTTTCCCTCGCTACGATCTTTGCGGACAGATGGAAGATCGCCATGGCTAGTTCCGCACTTCATCCGCACGCCGTCGCGCAGCGACGTATAAGTGCGCACTTCGCTCCGCTCCGGGATCGACACGGGGGCAGGGATTCACAACAAGGAACCCTGATTGCGTGGACGACCGGGCCGCCGACCCACCATGCTTGTGGACATAACGTCCACACTGCGGACAGCTCCAGGCTGACCGCGCAACCAGGCCTCCACCTGGTCCCGCAGAAACAGCCTCCTGCGGCCCACGACAAAGCTCGGTGGCATCGGCAGCCCGGTCGACAAACGGTTGAGGGCGGTCTTCGGAGTGATCCGAAGAACGGCGGCAATCTGGTTTATGTCCAGCGTGTCCATGGCAGCTCCCTCTGATGGAAGGGAACGTACCGCTGGCTCCCGGAAGCGAGGTGTAGGAGACTTTTGAAAGAATTGCCGGGTGCTTCCTCCACCAAGCAGATGGGCAAACAGCCGTACACGTTGGGCAACTTGAAGAGCCTCGCCATCTCGCAGAGGGCCTTCTCTTCCACTGTTGCCTTGGCCCTGCTCAAGGAAAGGTACTGGCCGGGCATGCCCAACTGGATGAAGCTGGAGGGCGCCCTTGCCCGCGCTGGTAGCACTGCCCCAAGTGATGCCGGCACCGGACCAAAAGCTATGTCGAAGCGCCGCGCTTCAGCCCAGATTCCGTCTGCCTACACCTTCAGGGAAGGCTGGGATCTGAAACATCGGTTTCAGCGGGAGACCATTGAAGCCCTGGTCGATCTGGCTGGCCTTCCAGAGTACGCCGGGAACCTCGGCCGTCTGGAAAACGTCCGCGAAAAAAACCCGGATCCGAGCGACTTTCTCGGCCGACTGATGTTGGCTCTGTTCGCGCTGGAAGTCGGGAGCCCAACCCACAGCGGCAACTCCCTGCGACCCGCAATGGCGGTCATTGCTTCGTCTCGAGAGTGCTGGAAGCCTAACGACGCCGGGTGGATCGAAGTCCCACCATACCTCCGGCCAGGAGTGGAGGGACTCGCGGAAAGAGCACTGAAGAGCCAGGGCGGCGACATGGACTTGGGCAATCTCCTGACCAAGACCGGGCAAGAGACCGCCACCCTGCGCATCCCTCCCAAAGTCAGGAAGACTTACGCGGAAATCGAGCCGAGATTCTGGCCGGAGTATCTGGCCGCCGTGCTTCGATCAACTGACTTCTCGAACCGACAGCCACTACCGCGGTGGGCTATGGATCTGGTTTCCTCAGTCCTCGCATCCCAGGCGCTGCTGCTCCGAGAATCACACAAAGTCTCCTTCAACACGCACTACCGGAAGCTCGCCCGGTTCAACCATGCGGTCGCGAACTTCTTTCTGAATACGACCCCTCGAACCAGCGTCAGTCAGATCCTAAGACTGGTTTGGGGAGAGTACGCCGTCCTCCGGCCACTGACGATCGCCAACGCTTGGACGCGTGCGCGTATAGCGTTTCAGACACAGCTGCTGGAGCTTGGGGTCTGTCCGGAATCGCTCTGGCACGTATGGGAAGCGGCCCACGCCCACGTAGAGTCGGCTGGTAGGGGCACGTCAGGGTCGCCCTATCGTCTGGGTCTTCGGGTCGTTCCGGACGGCACCAGTCCCGCCGAAGTCGAGTCGTCGATGGAGAAGAATCAGCAGGAGCCAAAGAGGATAGCAAGCTGGTTTCTCGGCAAGCTGACGCGGCCCGCCAGGTCATTGGTATATCGATTCGCCGAATCGAACCCGCTCGAAATTCGCGATCAGGTCGCTGACTATGTGGCCTCAGAGGCGCAGCTCCTTGATGCGCGGAAGAAACCAGGAACGCCAGCAGCGCTTGTTCCCGTAATCAATCGTCGCACGTGCCCTCTTGGCCCTGAATCCTGCCGATGCGCTCATAACAGGACCGGGATTTTGAATTGGAACGACACCTAGCGGCTGATGCCGAAGAGGCGCGGATTGGCGAGGAAACGGGAATCTGAGCCTCGCAAAAAACAAATACGTCATGCCGCTCTCAGCTAAGTGAGTGCGTCCGACGTCCAGTGGACAATTTTCGGGCAGCACGAACGAACTTGAGCAGGATCGCTCAGGGATCAACGGGAAGATATCTGCTTGATTCCACACAGGAGCGCGCGCAAACTTAATGCTGTCTTAATGCGGCGCGCCGAACTGCGCAGCACGCCAGCGCTCTGCACACGTGAGAGGATCTTTCCGCAGAGTCCATCGCTCGCAATAAGAATACGCATGGAGCAATGAATGGATCCCTCTCCGCCAACCTTCTGGTCCGGTCTTCGATGGGCTGATGTTGTGGCGATCGTCGGCGCCCTCGCATGGCTGCCCTACATCATCAGGCTGTTCCTTAAACCGCGCGTAACCATCATTCCAGGCGGAACCATAGAAATCGGGTTTACTGGTTTGGGACCAATCGTCAATCCCTCCCTCGCCTTTCGGACCGAGCACAAGGATGCTTTGGTGGCTGCCATAGAGTTTGACGTGGCCCACCAGAGAGGGCAGCGCGCGACATTCCGTGCGGTTCAGCTTCATGAGACAGGCGCAATGACGCAGTCCACTAGTGGGGAGTCCGCCGTCCATCAGCGGACGCAATCCACCGTCGCCATCGTGCTCACCCCCGCCTCGATCGCAGAGCGCAAGGTTGTCTGTCAGGAACGAGAACACCTTGCGACATATCAACAACGACTGGTGGCCTATCAGGCAGCCGTGCGTCGCGTCCAAAACAACGATGCCGAACGCTGGCTTGCCGATGCTATGGCATCACCTGAGTGCCATGCGCTCCGCGATTTCTGGACAGGGGAATTCTTCTGGCAGCCCGGCCGGTACACAGTGACAGCGCGCGCCAAAGTGGCTGAGCTAAGCACCGAAGCCACAACTTCGTTTGCGTTTGAATTGACAGATGCGCAGATTCAGCTGCTCCGAAGCAATCAAGTGGGCCTTGAGTGGGAACTGGTAAGAATCGCGCGGGCAGCGGGAGTTCCTAACATCAACGGACCAGAGACTTTCAAGTGGCACTGGGAATACTCAACTTCGTCTCAGTAACGAACGCTCTCACAGACCCATCCCCCTCAGCGAGGTAGTCCAGATATGCATTCCGTCTCGCTCGGGAAGGGAACGCCAGACGGATTCCTCAGGTTTGTCGATTGGTGCCACGCTCTGCTCGACGTTGAGCAACACGGTCAGTCTCAAGACAGACATACGCTCAAGACAAAGGGAGGGTTAGAACTCGCGCTTGTCCGGGACCCATCCACAGAAGTCTGTTCGGTTGAAACCTCTGCACCCGTTTCATCGGACATCTTGGCGAAGTTGCGGGATGCGAGTACCCGCGCCGCACGCGGCGACATTGGAATGACGCAGTGGTGGCAGGTCTCATTTGCGACTCGCAAGGCCCTTGATGCTTCGTTCGGGCTGAACATGATGCGAATGCTTGGTCAAGCAAGGGGCTTCCGGGGTAAGTGGCGGCTCGGCAGAGACGTTTTGACGGAGTTCACCATCGACGATCCGAAGGACATGGTTGCCTTCAGTCAGCAGAAGATCAAAGCAACTTTCCGGTGTGTCGGCCCCGGTCATGGGCCTCGCGCGGCGGACCTCGCCCGCAGACAGTCAGATGTCATCCGAGCCGTCCTAAGCTTCACGACTGCAAGCATCGTAGAGGGCGGGGAATTCGCAAGACCTGCGACAAGCGAAGAGTTCCCTGCGGGCAGCGAGGTCAATGCTGCCATTTCGGAACTCAAGGTCCATGACATCCTTGTTTGGAGTCGGATCGCCGAATTCGCATCAATGGGGGCCACGGAACTGGTGTCCCGGATTGTGAACGCGCTCACGGCCTTTGAGCACGCCCTCCATCAGTCAACTGATGGCGCGGCCGTCATGTTCTATGTCGCCGCCATAGAAGCACTCACTGTGCCGAATCACCGCTACTCCCACCTTCGCGTCAGCAAACGCTTCTCGGAGGCCGTTACCGCGCTCGCCGGGCCAAAGCTGGTGGAGACGATCGAACACAAGAACTTCTCGGAGGCCTTCGAAAGTACTAGCAAGAGGATCAAGACTCCAAAGCAACTTGCGGACCGCATTTACAGGCTCCGGTCGTCACCTGTTCACAGCGGTCGGTTTGGCTTGGAGCGCAACCTCATGTTCGGAGTCGCCACCATGGGCGGAGGCATGCGCGCGGCCCTGCTTGCTGAGATTGCCGAAGCAGCCATTCTTGAATTCCTTCGCTGCCCGTTCACATCACTAGTCGGTCACATGGACTTTGACCCAACGTGTCGCATTGAGCTGACCGACGAGGAGCATGCGATCGTGCGGGCGGCAGCTCATGGCAAGTCACAGAGCATAGAGGACTACATCTTCACTTCACTCGGGCTCGGTTCTCGCTCCGCACGATAGGCAAGGCACCCCGGATCACGAGCGGCGTGTCAACCAGCTGTCAAGGTCGCTGGCGCGTTGTATTCAACGAAGGAGTGCGAATTCATGAAGTACCTTGGTAGCAACTTTAGGTTGATTGCGACCTGAACCCTGGCGAGGCCAACATACAAACGTCAGGGATTACCAGGATTCGCTGGCACCGTGACATCATCGGGCTTCGAGGCGAGCCTTACTCCATAGCGAATACGCCGCTCTATCTTGTTCTTCGGGAAAAGCAGCGAGAATCCCATGGTAGGGTACTCGCCAGCATCTCGCTCTTCAGGAGAAAGAACGGGATAGAACAACATTACCGCCCTCCGAGGACCTGCCAAGCTCTCAGTGAAGCTTCCTGCAGGTTTAAACGACGAAGAGTTGAATCCCGCTATAACCTCTGCCGCAGTCACATGCCTTGACTCGGTAAAGACGTTATACCGGCGCGCACCTTCACCCACTCTGGCTCGCTCACGGATAGAAAACTCACCGACTCCGGCGACGGCCCATCCCGTCCCTCCAGCTTCGTTGGCGAACTGCGGGGCTATCACTGCCCAGGAATCTATTTCCGGATTGCCATGGGTCCCCTGGACGTACTCTCTGATCAGGGGGTCATCTCCTTCATCCTTGATGTTCTTCGACCGCCTGTACGCCTTTAGAAACGCCACAACATCTGAGGTGGACGCTATTCCCGCGAATGCCGGAAAACTAATGTTCTTAGACCCGTCTGATATCTCTATCTGCCCCTTCTTGATAGAAGACGACTGCAGAAGACTTGCCATGGCAGTCGCGTTCGACTTCCGCAACGTTTCGTCCGATGTCGCAATGGTGCTCTGCTTGTGCTCACGCTCGAAATTTACAAAGAGTATTTTTGCGTTATACATCTTGTTGCGTGCCGTCGGCAGCAAGAGGTGACTTGGTACGAGCGGCGGAACCTGCTTGGGAGTAAGGCGCTGGTCGCCTTGTAGGCGAGAATATCGTCCCAGCTGGGCTCGGAACTCTTCCTCGTCGTCACAGACTCCGCGAAACGCCTCATACAGATCTATTGTTCCGCTATTTCCACGTGGCTCTTCCGTGCCTATATAGAGACGAACCAGATCACGATACCCCTGTCGGTACCCAAACCATCTACCCATCTGCATGAGAGTGTCCGACGAGCCCGCCACTCGCCTGTAGTAACTGATTGTCAGACCTTCAACGGTATATCCGCGCGAAAGCTTTGCGCCGCCAACGATAATCTTCCAGACACTCGTGGCATCGAAGTCGGGCGCCTCATCCTGGTCAGTCCCGTTCAGAACTATCGCGCATGCTCCATTTCCAGCGATCTTTGATACGCAGGATCCAATGTGCAGACGGATGTCGTCGAAGGATTTCGGAGCACGACCGTCTCCTCCGTGTGTTGCGCACACCAGAGAGTAATCCTTCTCCCAGAGCGCTTTTAGTCGCGCATAGCCAGGCCCACCCGTCGCGTATGCCGCGCTCTCAAACATCGACACCACTTGGCTCTTTAGCCCGGAATGGTTGTCCACGCTGGTAGACACGTGCACAAGCATGGTGTGATGCTTGAACTTCTTCCCATCAGCGGCAGCTCTGAAGAGCTTTACTGCTCCCGAAAGAACAAAAGCGTCTATCGCCTGCGGGAGATTCGTCAGCACGTCATCCTGTCCCTTTACAGGCCGGATGTATCTTCCGTAGTTTGTGCTCTTGTCGTTTACGTTCTTTGGAACATCCCTTGAATCGTAAAAGTCCCTGACCCCCATATAGCCGTCCGGCCTGGGGAGCGGCAGAATGTAGTCGGATGGGAACAAGTCATCCGCATCGTCAGGATCCACAAACACGTTCGCAAACGGCGTCGCGGTGTAGCCCACATACTGGCTGCGCTTTAGAACGGCCATTATCTTCACGATAAGCTTGTTGATCGTGGTGCGCTCTCTGCGCCGCGTCGTACTCGGCTTGCTGGTGTCGAGGGATGCCTGATCCGACTCGTCGTCAACTATGAGGGACGGCACTTGACTCCACGGCGTTCCTGCAGCTTCAGCTTGAGTCAGCGCGTTAAGAAGGTGTTCAAGAGGTGTCTTATTCTTCTTGATGACGATCATCTTCGCAGGATGACCGGATAGATTCGAAGGGGCATTAAATGGCTGATTGCGATCTACACGATGAAACGCAAGTCTTGCCGTGTCACCGAACGGGTGCCGAAAGTCCTTCTCGCTGGTGGTCAGGCGGTCGATCTTAAAGGCCCCTAGACGATCCGCGATGTCTCCGTGCCTATTGAATTCATCCCAGTCATCGTCACCTGAGTATTCTTGCGTAATCTGCAGAAGCTCTCTGCCGACAAGCTCCTTGTCTATTCGCCTCTGCGTCTGATCGCGAAGCGTGTTCTGCATGCCAGCTAGTACGATAATCAGTCGGTATCCTGCGTCCAGCGCCTTTGCGATTACGCCAGTGAAGTTGGCCGTCTTTCCAGACTGCACGTACCCCACTACGAGACCGCGTGTCGATCTGACTTGTGCTTCAAAAGGGTCCCGCAAATCCGACACGACTAGTGTGCTAGTGGCGTCCAATACTGCGATATTCTTCGGATCCCACCCTTTCGAATCCCTCAGATACCTTTCATAGGCGTGCCAATAGAACGTCGACTCTTGCTGCCGCTCTGGGGTGTACCACTTAGGTCCCTCGGGATCGTCTGCTGTTATGTGAATCGGCTGGTCTATTGGGGGATAGACCGGAAAAGCCTTTTCGACCCGGGCTGCATCACCCTCAGCCAATCCGAGCAATTTGCATATTAGGGCCCGTCTCTCCCTAGAGCTTGGCTTGGTCGACTGACTCCATTCGAAGTCTGGTCTGTAGTCCCAGTTTGCAAGCATCCCGTGAAAGTACTGCCTTACGCCTACAGCGGGATTTGAAGGATCAAAGAACCCGAGCAATTCTTCGACTTCAATTGCCGGAGAGATATCCTGCTTATGTGACCACTCCGAGAGTACATCGGGAAGGCTGGAAGGACGCCCGAGTAGTTCTTTGAGCTCCCGCAGAGCCTTAAGTGCCACAGATGCACGATCAGGCATATAGGTCTCCGTCCCCTTGCGGTGAAAGCTCGGCAACCGGCGTTTGAGCGTTCATCGAATGTCCCAGGCCGTCCAGGTTGATGCTGTACTCAACTCTGCGCAATCTCTGATACGGACCCTCCGCCATTACATCTGCGACCATGTCGTTCGTGAGTCGAGGAAATGTACCGTCGACCCTGCAGAGAGTAGGTACGGATCTTAATCGGTACGCGTCTGTATAGAGATTCTTGTCAGCGTCCCGATAGAGCACGCGACGAAGCAGATATTCAAGCTTCGCTGCAGCTTCCGGTGAATCCCGGAGGCGGCTCCGCATTTTCTCTACAGCAGCAGGGAGTGTGATGCCCTGACTTGCTCCTGCCGGCTGAAGTTGAACTGATGCAACAAATAGCCCTCTCCCTGGTGTGGGAGTGAGCTGGTGCAAACCCCCTACGGTATGCTCGCGAATTGGGCTAAGGGTGGTCTTTACTTCGACGTCAGCACTAGGAAGGCGAAAGTCATGCGGCTCCGGTACTGGGCCGGTCCAGGATTCGAGAGCGACGGCCCCGAGATTGCCGATTAGACGCCAGAGGATCCACATTTCTCCTAGCAACCCGATCTGATCGTTGCGGCCCAGTGCAGTTGGTGGACGGAGAAGGAGCGACCACGCCGCCATCTCCTCCTGTATTACGGAGGAAATGTCTTCATCTGACTCTTCGAGCCGTCTGATGACGCTCAGCAGGAAGTAGTAAATTTCTCGGAATAGGGCCGCGTTGCCGCCTCCGAGTTGTATGTATTTATTGACTCCTTCCGACCTTATTCGCGTCGTTAGGGCGAGGGTATTCGGGATCTCTGGGGATTCACCCGAATTCGCGGGATAGTCGATCCAGATCGAACCTGTCTCTGGCTCCGCCAGGAATGTAAGGGGACGTGAAGTTGCCAATCCCCATCGCCGTGGAATTGCAGCTTGAAAAACCCCTTCAATTTCCTCTAGGGACGGGATTCCTAGTTGGCTCAATCCTGCCATTTGAGCGATTCCGCGAGCACCCGGTTTAGCACCTCGACTTTATCCTTGGTCTTCTTGGTCATCTTGTCTCCCGCAAACACGTCTCGAAGCGAGAGAAACACTAGAGCCTTGAATAGCGGAGCGTCTGCACCGGAATTCTTTCCTCCGGTTATTGCGTCCCTGAATTTCCTGTTGAGCGTTATTGTCTTTGTGGACGCGTCGTAGCTCAGCACTTTATCTTCATCAAGTGGTTTCCATTCGAATTCCACAGGCGTCGAATTGTGCTTCCCTTCATCAGGCTCCAGCAGCTTCTCGAGCCTGCGAGAAAGTGCCGCAGGAATGCCAGACTTAGGGTAGTGGAAGACGTGCTCCTCGTCCGGAGCGTTTCTATAGACGTCCTGAGCGGCTTTTAAGTAATCGCCAAATGGAGTGTTTCCCGCCTTGGATGATCGGACGGCATCAATGAATTCGGGAGGAACATTGAAGGTGTTCTTCTGTACGGATAGGCGGAATACGGAGTCGAGCTCCGGTGGCATTTCGATAAGCACTCTTGCAAGGCTTGAGTGCGGTTCGGTATCGCCCTGAAGGTTGTGCCAACCTCCAGCCTTAATGAGCCGCTTGTTTCTGTAGAAGTAGAAGCCCTGCCGTTCGGCAACACGCCCACTGCCTAGTTTGTAGTTCGGGTCTCGGGACTTTGCAGGCCAGATGTGTGCAGCCGCCTTCAGCGACATTCCTGCAATGTTCAATTCAAAGTTGGCCGGATACCCGGATTTACCGGAACTCGAGTACCCGAATGGGTCGAGTGGCTCAACCTCAATCTGGGTGTCCGGAAGCTGATCAATTGCCGATGTCGAATCGATGACTATCCTGATGGAGCCAGACTCAAGGAATTTGTGAAACCTCAGCCCGAAATCTATGCTGAGATCCAAAATCATTTTCTGAAGATTCTTTGTGAACTCGCTTATTGCTGACGGCAGAGAGTCGAGCTTGTTGAGAATTACGATGGTTCCCTTCTTCTCGAGGGTGACGGGTTTCCAGTTCAGATTCAGAAACCGCTTCGCCTGTTCGGGATCGAGTTCCTCCAACCTCCAGTCATCCTTTATGGATTCGGACGTCCATCGACGACCCGAGGACTGGCCGTCCTTTCGGCTGAGAACCGATAGCGATTTGCATTGGCTGAAGGCAGCTGCCTTGAGTCCAATACCATACTTTCCAAGATCTCCTTTTCCGTGAGCCTGTCTGACCCCATATTGCATAGCCGCTTGAAGCTCTTCAGGGAGCATTCCACGCCCATCATCGATAATCAGAATTTGATTGATCCGGTCTGCGCCGCGAACAAATCGGACGAGAATTACACCGGCTGTCGCGTCGATAGAATTGTCGATGATGTCGGATAGCGCCTCTTCCAGCGTGTATCCAATGCGGCTCATGAAGGCCGCGGTCCCCTCAGGGTCTGGTGGAACCCTCTTCGCAGCGATCGGCTCCGGCAGCGATACAGTCACCGATATCTCCCTATCTACTTCTTAGGGTCATAACTAATTGACTCGCGACCCGCTCGGGGTCCCGCTTCAGGTCACACTCCCACACAATATGGACTGCCCATCCCATCTTCTCCAGCTCCGCGCGATTTCGGGCGTCGCGTCTCACATTTCCGTCGAATTTCTCGGCCCAGAACTCACGCCTTGTTGATGGCATGGTCGAATTTTTGCAATTTCCATGTCGATGCCAGAAGCATCCATGAACGAAGACTGCGGCTTTGAATCTGGCAAGAACCATGTCGGGTCTGCCTGGCAGCTTCTTGTCGTGAAGGCGAAAGCGCAGGCCTGCTTTGTGGAGCAAAGACCTAAGTTGCCGCTCGGGCTGAGTATCCGCACCGCGGATTTGCCCCATGTTCCAACTTCTTCGCTCGGGACTGAGCCTGTCGGCCATCACGATCTCGTTCCGATCTCATCCAGCACTTCTGCAACTATTTCAGCAATTTGACCTGCAAGATACGGCGGCACTGCATTTCCCACCTGGTGGTACTGGGACGTCCGAGGACCGCAGAAATAGTAGTTGTCCGGGAACGTCTGCAATCGCGCGGCCTCACGCACTGTCAGGCTTCTGCACTGGACGGGGTCATAATGGATGAAGTAGTGACCGTCCTTAGAGATGTGAGAGGTGATTGTCGTGGATACCTGATCCGGCAGTTGAACGCGGAACCGGTCGGCAAACATTTCCCCCCTCCTACCTTCCTCCACGTTCTGGTGCTTTGGAAGCAACTCCCGGGGAAAGTCCACGAGTGATGGGCTCCTTTCGGCGTGCCGCGCGAAGACAGCTGCAAAAAGGTAGCGGCGGAGGTCCGATGGCATATGGCTTCGGGAGTCGTGCGACGTGAGTACAGAGAGGTTGGCGTCGTACAGGCTCCGAAGAGTTGGGTTCTCGGGCGGTCTCTGCGGGTAACGACTCGAGCGACTGACTTTGGGCCAGTGAATATGCTTGAGCGAGGACGCACTCAATTCTCCGGCTAAGGCTTCGGCGTAGGGCAAATCCCGAAGGTGACGTCGGAAATCAACTCCTGAGATCGTTTGAAGCTCTTTCGCCCAAGATTCCGGCGAATCAGCTTGAGAGGAGAGTTCACTGCGAATCGCGGGCAATGAGTCTATTGTTTGCCTTACCGTAGGCGGTTTCAGGGGCTTCAGGATCCGAGGCTTTATCCTGATGTCGCTTCGCACTCCCACTATGAACATTCTGTGCCGGGCCTGAGGCACACCGTAGTTCTCCGCTCGCACTAGGAATTGCTTCGGTTCGATTGCCCCCTCAGCCTGTTCGTCATGTGAGAGAGAGTAGAGTCTGTATTTGAGGTCGCGTGGCGCATCTTTGATGGCTGAAGAAGGGTGAGCCAGATCAGCGACTATCCGCTGAATAGCTGACTTTCCCTTCACCTTTGCGGACAACAGCCCCTTAACATTTTCCATCACAAAGATCGGCGGTTTATGGTCCGCAACGATTCGCAGATATTCGAGATATAGCGTGTGTCGCTCGTCCTGCTCAAAGTCCGGGCGACCACTCATGCGTGATCGGCCGACCAAGGAATAGGCTTGGCACGGCGGCCCCCCGACCAGTACCCACCGATTCTGCTTGGCCAATTTCGCGCTGATGGTGCTCTTTACGCGGCTATGGGAGTCCGGCCCCAGAGAGATGCAGAGTGCAGAATCGGTCGCATGGGCGTATTCAACCGGATGAAGCTCATAGAGTTCCTTCAGAGTCAGTTCCCCTGCGAGAAACCTGTAATAGTCACTAGGCAGGTGCTTGCCGCCGAAACTACGGACGAAATGGCGAAGCAGAAGCGTTTGATGAGAGTTCGGATCGCGCTCGATAGAGACGAGACTTCGAAAGCTGTTCCGACCATTTGAATTTATCGAGGCGGCAAAGCCCTCACCAAGCCCTCCGGGACCTGCAAAAAGATCGACAACCGGATAGGAAGTGTCGAGTCCAGTCGAAGCCTTTCGGATCACTATTCCTCCCCGCGCCACCCCCTCTTTTCCTTGCCTTGACGTCATGCGTATCCCAGTCCAGAAATGTCTGAGCAAGTGTATTTGCTGCAGCGGTCCCGTCCAGGTGGGTGGAGAAAAGAAAGCAGAAGGCCGCTTCATTTCTCTAGCTCAGAGCAGTTCCAATCGCCACGTGATTCGAGGGACACTTTTGGGACAGTGCGATCGGGATTCTGCGGGAACGAACGGGAATCAGCGTTCCGCTAGAGGCTTGATCTCCAAGAGAATCACGCCTATCTTATTGGCGGAGTTCATCTTTTTTCGGCCCTCCGAAGGCAGGGGGCACTGGTTCGAATCCAGTCGGGCGCGCCAGCCTTGAAGTGTTGATGGACAAGGTCCTTACGCGACCGCGCGTCCCGCATCCTTAGCCTCCCTTTGGTTACGGAACCCCCGTTGAATCCCGCAACCCGCGGCGGCCAGCGCCGCAACCGGTTGCGGCCCGGGTCCGCCAGACCCCCAATCCGCTGATCCAGCGGCCTGCATCGTGTTGGCACGCTCATTGCTCTATAGCAGCCACGGATGTTTCGCGGGTCGCAAGACCCGGAGCATCGCGGATATCCACCAACATTTTCTCAAGGAGCTGATCTATGAAGTCCACCGTTCTGTCCACCGCCATCGGCGGCCTGCTCGCCCTCGGCGCTGTCACCAACCTGGCCATGGCGGCCGACGCCAAGACCGCCCAGGACGATTCCAATACCGAGAAGTGCTACGGCGTCGCCAAGGCTGGCAAGAATGACTGCGCCGGCGCGGCGCATGCGTGCTCGGGCCAGTCGAAGACGAATGCCAGCGCCAAGGAATGGATCAAGTTGC
Organism: Steroidobacteraceae bacterium; assembly: GCA_046347045.1. GTDB lineage: Bacteria > Pseudomonadota > Gammaproteobacteria > Steroidobacterales > Steroidobacteraceae > ZC4RG30. The sequence continues at coordinate 144,982 of JAXMGX010000006.1, read as the reverse complement.
CGAAGGGCACCTGCGAGCGCCTCGTCGGCGGCAGCCTCGCGGCGAAGTAACGTGTTTGCGGCGCCCCACCGCGCACGTGCTGTCCCGGGGCCCATGCCGGTGCGAACCGGCATCGGGCTCCGGGCGGTTCACCACGCGCAGTTCCTGTCGGAACGACCCGCAGCCGCGTGGCTGGAGGCGCACAGCGAAAACTATTTTGCAGCGGGCGGCGCGCAGCGAGAGACCCTCGAATCGCTGCGCGCCAACTATCCTCTGAGCCTGCATGGCGTCGGCCTGTCGCTGGGCTCGACCGACCCGATGGATCGCGAACACCTGCGCCGGATCCAGGATCTGGTGCGTCGCACCGAGCCGGGTCTGGTTTCGGAACATCTGTCCTGGTCGTCCGTTGGCGGCCGGTTCCTCAATGATCTGTTGCCCCTGCCCTACACCGAGGAGGCCCTGCGGCACATGGTCTCCCGTGTCCGTCAACTGCAGGATGCGCTGGGTCGCCAGGTCTTGGTCGAAAACATCTCCAGTTACCTGCGCTTCGCCGATTCGCAGATCCCGGAATGGGAATTCCTCGCCTCGCTTGCGGCGCAGGCAGACTGCCTGTTGCTCATGGACGTGAATAATGTGTATGTCAGCGCCCGCAACCACGGCTTTGATGCCCACCGGTACTTGACAGCGATCCCCGCGCACCGCGTAGCGGAGATCCATTTGGCCGGCCACACCGTCAATGTCCACGACGGCCGCGAGATACTGATCGACACTCACTCGACTCGGGTATGCCAGGCCGTGTGGGATCTCTACGACGATGCGCTGAAGTGCTTCGGACCCGTCCCGACGCTGATCGAGTGGGATACCGACATTCCCGCCGTCGGGGTGCTGCTGGATGAAGCTCGCCTGGCGGATGCACACCTGGAGAAGCACCATGCCCTCGCTGCGTGAGCTCCAGCTCGCCTTCGCGAGCAGCGTCCTGGGCGACGACGCCCGGTGCATGCAGGGGCTGGTACTCGAAGCGGGATTCAGCACCGAAGAGCGCTTGCGCATCTATCGCAACAACGCGCGCATCGGATTCCATGGGGCGCTCGTCGCGGCATTCCCCGTCATCGCTCAGCTGGGCGGAGCCGACTGGTTCGAGTCTGTCGCCCTTCGATACCAGCGGCGACATCCGTCCAGGTGCGGTGACCTGCAGTATGTCGGCGAGCGCTTTGCCCAGTTCCTGCAGTCCGATCTCTCGGGCTCCGGATACGAATGGATTGCGGAAGTCGCCCGACTGGAGTGGGCTTATCAGGAAGTGCTGGTGGCTCGCGACGACCCCGCGCTCCAGGTTTCGGAGCTTGCCAGTCTCACGCCGGAGCAACAGGAATGGTTGTCCTTGGTACCCCGTGCCGACGTGAGGCTGGTGAGCTCCCCTGTTCCTGTACTTGCCATATGGAAGGCTCACCAGCCGGGTGGCGACAGTCACTTTTCCCTTGAAGGGCCACCCAGTCACGTGCTGGTTGCTCGTCGATCAGATCATGTGGAGATGCGGGAGCTGCCTTCCGACCAGGCACTGCTGCTGGAAGCCCTGAACCGCGGTGACTTGCTGGCGGAGGCGTCCTGTCATCTGGCCGACCGCATGTCCGAGATCGAATTAGGCGCGGCGCTGCGACGACTGCTGCAGCTGGAAGCCTTCGGCGCCATGCGACTGCCCAGCCACTGATAACCCATAACACGGAGATTCCCATGTCCCCCACGCTTGTATCGCGCCTGATTGACCTGCCCGCGCGCGGGTTGAACCTGCTGCAATCCCCCTTCGCGCTGATGGTCCGCTGGTACGTCAGCTGGCAGTTCCTGAAATCCGGCTGGCTGAAACTGTCCGACTGGACCACTACGCTTGACCTCTTCCGCAGCGAATACCACGTGCCCGTCCTGCCGCCGGCGATTGCGGCAGTCGTCGGCACCTTTGGTGAGCTCTTCTTCCCGGTGCTGATCGTGCTGGGGATCGGTGGCCGCCTGGGCGCACTGGGGCTGTTCGCCGTAAACCTGATGGCAGTGATTTCCTATTCGCATGTGCTGCTCAGCGAGGGATTCGAGGCGGCCCTGGGCCAACACGTGCTGTGGGGATTCATGCTGGCGACGCTCGCGGTCTACGGCAACGGCGCCTTCTCGCTCGATCGGTTGCTGCTGAAAGGCCAGAGGCAATCGGTTTCCAACCTTTCGATGGCGTAACGTGCCACTTCCCGGCGTATGTCATACTCGCGCGGCTTCGCAGCGTCCCGATCCGGCGCTGCGCGTGAAGATCCTGGGCCGGGAGCAACGGGACATGACACGGGCCGTAGAAGCCTCGTCGGATTGGTCGTCGCTGGATGCACGCGACTTCGAACTGCTGCGCCAGATCATCGAGGGTACCGCCGACGCCATCGGCAACGACTACTTCGAGAAGCTGGTGGAGGGCCTTGCCCGGGCCATGGGCACCAACCATGCGTTCATCTCCCAGTTCACGCCCCCGGAGCGCATCCGCACGATGGCCTTCTGGTCCCATGGCCGCATCGTCGACAACCTCGAATACGACCTTCCGGGCACTCCGTGCGAGGAAGTGTTCGAAGGCGGCTTCTGCTACTACCCTTCCGGGCTGCAACAGCGCTATCCCGAAACCGAACCCGGCATAGAAAGCTATATCGGGGTGCCACTCAAGGCGCGTGATGGTCGGGTGATGGGCCATCTTTGCGTTCTGGATGAGAAACCGCTGGCAGACGAACCCAGGCGCCTGGCGATGTTTCGCATCTGCGCCATCAGGGCTGCTGCCGAGCTCGAACGCCAGCACATAGACAAGGAGCTGTCGGACCTGTTCGAGGAGGCACCGATCGCGTACGTCCACGAAGGCCTGGATACGCGGTTCATCCGGGCGAACCGCGCGGCGCTCAATATCCTTGGACTAAGCGCCGACCAGGTGGCAGGCACCTACGGCAAGAGCTTCATCCCGGACACCCCCGAGGCGCAGCGCAGGCTGCGTGAAGCTTTCGAGTCCGTCGGCAAGGGGACCGACACCAGCGGCGTGGTACTGGAACTGCAGCGCCGCGACGGACGGCAGATCTTCATCCAGTGGTGGTCGAAGCCGACTCACGATGGCAGCTACACCCGCACCATGTTCGTCGACATCACGCAGCGCGTGCTGATGGAGCAGGAACAGGCGCGACTGAAGGCCCAGAACTCCTACCTGATCGAAGAGATCAAGACCGTTCACAACTTCGAGGAAATCGTTGGCGCCAGTCATGGTCTGGTCCGCGTGCTCGAGAATGTGCAGCGCGTGGCGCCCGCCGACGCAACGGTGCTGATCACCGGGGAAAGCGGCACGGGGAAGGAACTGATCGCGCGGGCCATCCACTCTGCCAGCGCGCGCGCCGACAAACCCTTCATCAAGGTGAACTGCGCGGCCTTGCCGACCAGCCTCGTTGAAAGTGAACTTTTCGGCCATGAGCGAGGCGCCTTCAGCGGCGCCATCCAGCGCCGCATCGGCCGGTTCGAGCTCGCCAATGGCGGCACGATCTTCCTGGACGAGATCGGCGAAGTGCCCATGGATGTGCAGGTCAAGCTGCTGCGGGTGCTGCAGGAACGCGAGTTCGAGCGCATCGGCAGCAACCAGCCTCTTCATACCGACGTGCGGGTCATCGCTGCCACCAATCGCGACCTGCTGAAGAGCATCAAGGCAGGAGACTTCCGGGCCGATCTGTATTACCGGCTCAACGTCTTCCCTATACACCTGCCGCCGCTGCGCTCGCGACGCGAAGACATTCCACTACTGGTCCGCTTCTTCGTCCAGAAGTACGCGTCACGCATCGGACGCAAGGTGGACTCGATCGCGCCGGAAACCATGGATGCCCTGGTGCGCTATCCGTGGCCAGGCAATATCCGCGAGCTGGAGAACATCGTCGAACGCGCGCTGATACTCTCGAGCTCGCCGGAACTCACCATCGATGCGGACGTGCTTGCCGTCGCAGGGGAAGAGCGTCCTGCGCAGGACCCGGAACCGCCTTCTGGTCCTGACCCGGCAACCGATGCGTCGGATCTCGACTCCGTGCAGCGCCAGCACATCGTTGCGACGCTGCGCGACGCCAACTGGGTGATCGAGGGGTCTCGAGGCGCGGCCGCACGACTCGGCATGAAGCCGGGCACGCTGCGTCATCGCATGAAGAAGCTGGGCATCGCCAGAACGGACACCCTGTAGGGTTCGACCACCGCGGACTCCCGCAACACGCCCCGGAAATCCGTTGCCGGTGGTGGCCGCGCTAAACCTTTCTCCTGACTGTCGCCGCGGCATCCCTCTTGGCCGAAGCATAAGGCCCTCCGGCGGCTTAACGCGCGGAGTGGGCGTTGGCCCAAGTATTGCTCTGTCCGGACTGCGGACTTTCCCGCATTCACCAGATTCCCGGACATGCTGCGTATTCATCAGAGACTGGAACCCGACAGCACCACGTTGCTGCTGGAAGGCAAGCTGCTGGCCCCCTGGGTTGGAGAGGTTCGACTGGCTGCAGCCAGTGCTCTGGCGCGCGGGCACCTGAAGCTGGACTTGTCTGACCTGGCCTTCGCCGATGCCGAGGGCGTAGCACTGCTTCAGTCGCTGCAGCAGGGGGGCGTCGAGTACATCCACGTATCCGAGTTCATCGGCGGCCTGCTCACGCTGGTGAGACTGGCAAAGCAGTCGTGACCTCCCGGTATCCCACCATGGATCGCGGCGCCACCGCCACGCTTCGCGGCGCGTATCTCGCCGCGGGGCCGCGGGTCCTGCTTTTCGCAGTCGCGAAGCTGGCACGCCCATTGCAATCCAGCTTGCCGAGCAAGTTTTCTTAATAGACACGATCCACATCATTCATTCATTCATTCAAGGAGACCTTCAGATGAAATCTTCCAGCATCCTGCGCACCGCGATCGCGAGCCTCATCGCCGTCGGTGCAACAAGCTTCGCGGCATCGGCGATGGCCGCCGACGAACATGCCGGCGAAGAGCAGTGCGCCGGCGTGATCAAGGCCGGCAAGAACGACTGCGCGACGGCGAACAACGCCTGCCACGGGCACGTCGAGAAAGACGGTGAACCCATGGCCTGGATCTACCTTCCCAAGGGCACGTGCGAAAAGATCGCTGGCGCCCGCGTCGTCAAGGTCAAGGACCCGACGCCGCCGAAAGTCACGCAGGGCCGCAACGCCCGCTATCCCAAGCAGGGCTGACAGCAACTTCCCTCACAGGGTGGCGCAAATCGCCACCCTTTTCTTTCCCAACTGAAAGGACGCCGAACATGACTTCTCGTGGCAATACCTGGGCCCTGATTCTGGCTGCTGGCGAAGGCACCCGATTGCGCAGCCTGACGACGACGCGCAGCGGTGTCGCCGTACCCAAGCAGTTCTGTTCCCTGAATGGTGGCGCGTCCCTGCTGCAGGAGGCCCTGCACCGCGCTTCCGCCGTTGCCCGACCGGAGCGAATCTGCGCGGTGGTTGCCGCCCAGCATCGCCGCTTCTGGGAAGTTCCGCTGTTTCACCTGCCGGATGCCAATGTCATCGCGCAGCCTGAGAACCGTGGCACCGCGCACGGCATCCTGCTGCCGCTGCTGCATATCGCTGCACGTGATCCGGAGGCCACGGTTGTACTGCTGCCGGCAGACCATCACGTCGAGGACGAAGCGGCCTTCGCGGAATCGCTGAGAAAGGCCACGCTGCTCGCCAGCATGCAGCGGGATTCGGTCTTCCTGCTGGGTGTCGAGCCGGACGTACCGGACACGGAACTGGGCTATATCCTGCCCGTGCGGGGCGACACCCTGCATTCGACCAGCGTGAGCCGCTTCGTCGAGAAGCCCGCTGCATCACAGGCCCAGTCGCTGCTGGACCAGGGCGCCCTTTGGAATGTGTTCGTGATCGCCGCCACGGCCCGCGCCCTTCTTGGCATGTTCGAGCGGCGCATGCCCGGAACCGTGGCTCAGTTTCGCGAGGCGCTGAGCATCGACTTCGATACCCACGGCATGGCGGTGGAGGATCTCTACCAGCTTCTGCCGAGCGTGGACTTCTCACGCCACATCATGGAAGGCCAGGAGCCGCTGCTGAAGGTGTTGCCCGTGCCGCAGTGCGGCTGGTCTGACCTTGGCACTCCCCAGCGCGTGGAAGCCACACTTCGTCGTCTGCCGGAGATCAACGTCAGCCGTCCTCGCGGGGACAGCGCCATGGCACAGCTGAGCCTGGCGGCACAGCATGCCAGCCTTGCATTGAACACCCTGCGCGCGACAGCAGGAGCCGTGTCATGACGCTCCGGTTCTCGAGGCTTCTGGCACTGGGTTCGCTGCTGCTGATGTCGGCGGGCGCAAGTGCGGCGGACCTCGCGAGCACACCCGCGCTCACCCTCGAGGGAGCGAAGGCTCTGCTGCAGAGCGCCGTGCGATATGCGCAGTCACATCAGGCGCCCGGCGGAGCCATCGCCGTGGTAGACGCCTCCGGCAGTCTCATCTGCCTTGAGCGTCTGGATGGCACGTTCGCGAATGCCGCACCGGTGTCCATTGGAAAGGCCCGCACGGCAGCGCTCTTTGCCAAACCGACGCGTGTGTTCGAAGAGGCCGTGAACAAGGGTCGGTATACGATGCTGGCCGTCGCAGAGATCGCGCCGTTCACACCCCTGCAGGGCGGGGTACCGTTGGAAATCGACGGTCACGTGATCGGCGCCATCGGTGTGAGCGGCGCAGCAAGCGCGGCCCAGGACGATGAGATCGCGACTGCCGCTGTAAGCGAATTCATTGCAGCTCACCAGGGCCCGGCCCGGCGGACACCATGAAACGCCAGCCGCATTGGGTGCAGCCCCTGCTGATACTGGGGCTATGGTTGGGCATCGCAGCGAGTCCGGTGCGTGCCACTGACCAGCGTGGCGAGCCGGCGGCTTCGATCGACCTGTCGAGCCAGGCCGGGCTCTCGGCCGTGCAGGGCCAATGGCGGTATGCCGATGCCACGCTCAGAGTCGTTGCACATCACGCGCCGGATGCCGCCGGCCAGCCAACTGGTGCACCGGTGCAGACTTGGGACATCGTCCCGCGAGCCGGCGCCGTCGACTTCGACGATTCGATGTGGTCGATCCTGCCTCCCGGCACTCTCAGCCAGCGCCGCGGCAACGGCCGCGTGTCGTTCAACTGGTATCGCCTGCAGCTCACCGTTCCCGCGCGCATCGGAGACTTCGACACGCGTGGCGCGACAGTCGAGTTCACCACCTCGCTCGATGACTACGCCGAAGTCTGGGTCGATGGCGAACTACCGCGTGCCGCCGGTCAAAGCGGCGGTTCTGTGATTCAGGGCTGGAACGGCGTGAACCACCTGGTGATCGGCCGCAACGTGCAGCCCGGCCAGAAGATCCAGCTGGCGGTCTTTGGCATCAACGGACCGCTCTCCGATCCTCCGCCGAATTTCATATGGATGCGCCAGGCGACGCTGAGCTTTCGTGCCGGGAGCCGCGACGATGCCGAGCCACGTGCGGTGCCACCCCAGGAAGTGAACCTCGCCGTCACGCAACTGGATCCCGCACTCGAGGCCATCGTCCCGGCCAATCCCAAGCTGTACAAGCTGGCCGAGGGTTTCCAGTTCACCGAAGGACCGGTGTGGGTCAGCACAACTCAGCAGCTGCTGCTCAGCGATCCGAACGCGAACCGCATCTATGCCTACGACTCGCGCACATCGACACTGTCGGTGTTCCGCGAGCCTTCGGGCTACGACGGTGCAGATACCGCGCAGTACCACCAGCCGGGATCGAATGGTCTCACGCTGGATGAACAGGGTCGCCTCACCATAGACCAGCACGGAAACAGGAGAATCCTGCGTCTCAACGCCGATGGCAGCACGACGGTGCTCGCGGACCGCTTCCGAGGCAGGAGGCTGAACAGCCCGAATGACCTCGTGTACCGAAGTGACGGTTCGCTGTACTTCACCGACCCCCCGTTCGGACTGCCTCGTGTCTTCGATGATCCGCGCAAGGAACTGCCGTTCAGCGGTGTGTACCGCGCCCGCAATGGTCATGTGACGCTGTTGACCCGGGAGCTGAAGGGACCGAACGGCATCGCCTTCTCGCCCGATGAAAAGTGGCTCTACGTGAGCAACTGGGATCCGGCGCGAAAAGTGATTCTACGCTTTCCGGTAAGCGCCGACGGTGCCCTCGGCCATTCCAGCGTCTTTGCGGACATGACCGCAGAGCTGCCCGGGGAGGAAGCACTCGACGGCATGAAGGTGGACAAGGCCGGCAACGTGTATGTGGCGGCGCCGGATGGACTTCGCATCTATGCGCCGGACGGAAGGCATCTGGGCACTCTCGTCGCGCCGCGGGCCGTTCACAACATTGCCTGGGGTGACGACGGCCGGACGCTGTATCTGTGCGCAAGGGACCGGCTGTACCGCATTGCATTGCTCAGTGAAGGCGTGCGGCCATGAATGCCCGTCCCCGGGAGTTCGACGCCACGCAGCCGCGTTCCGCTGCAGGCCGGGCCGAGCAGGACACCGCGGCAGTGCGCCTTGATCGCGATGCATTGGGCAACTTCGCCTCCGTCAGTGCGCGCGAGTGGCTGGTGACCAATGGACTCGGCGGCTACGCCTCCGGGTCCGTGGGCGGCACGAACACGCGGCGCTATCACGGATTCCTCGTTGCAGCGCTTCGCCCGCCGCTGGCCCGAACGGTCATGGTGTCCAAAGTAGACGCCATGGCCCATTACCGTGGCCTGCGAGTGCCCCTCGCCACGAACGAATACGGCGATGGAACCGTGGATCCACACGGCTATCGACAGCTTCAGTCGTTTCGCCTGGAGGGCCAGGTGCCGGTATGGACGTGGCTGGTGGGCGATGCGCTGCTGGAACAGCGAGTGTGGATGGCGTACGGGGAGAACACCTCGTACATGCAGTGGCGATTGCTGCGTTCCACCGCCCCGATGCAGCTGGAACTGCATCCACTGTGCACGTGGCGGGACTACCACTGGCATCATCGCGGGCGCCGCGAGCCGCAACTGGCGCTTGACGACAACAGTGTGGAGGTTGTCGCATTCAACGGCGCTGCGCCCTATCGCCTGTCCATCGATGCAGGTCGCTGCGAAGCGAACCTCGACTGGTACTGGAACTTTCACCACCGCGAAGAACAGGCCCGCGGCCTCGACACCGCCGAGGACCTGTTCCGTCCCGCAGTTTTCCAACTGCAACTGGCACCCGGAACCCACGCAACACTGATCGCAACGAGCGAGACGCACGCGCCGCTGCATGCCGATGACAGTCTTGAGCGCCAGCGGGAGCGCGAGCATTCGCTGCTTCGCGCAGCCGCGCGCGCCTCCCATCTGATCCGGTGCGATGAGTTCCCCGAAGCTCGCCAACTGGTGCTCGCCGCCGATCAGTTCCTGGTGGCCCGGCACCTGCCCGATGGCCGGCCGGAGGGCCGGACAGTGATCGCGGGTTATCCGTGGTTCGGGGACTGGGGTCGCGACACGATGATCGCGCTACCCGGACTCACCTTGATCACCGGGCGCGAGGACGAAGCGAGCCAGGTGCTTCGCACCTTCGCGCGGCATGTCAGCCAGGGCATGCTGCCCAACCGGTTCCCGGACGATGGCGAGGTGCCGGAGTACAACACCGTCGATGCCACGCTGTGGTTCTTCATCGCCATTCATCTTCATCTCGAGCGCACCAAGGACGCGGCATTGCGCCGTGAACTGTTGCCGGTCCTCGACGACATCATCGAGTGGCACTGCCGCGGCACGCGCTATGGCATCTCGATGGATCCTTCAGATTCGCTGCTGCGCGCCGGCACCGACGGGGTACAGCTGACGTGGATGGACGCCCGCATCGGTGATTGGGTAGTAACCCCGCGCACTGGCAAAGCCGTCGAGATCAATGCCCTGTGGATCAACGCCCTGCGCATCCTGGCCTCGATGCACGATGCCGAGCAGCATCCAGAAGCGGCACGACGGATGACAGCGCTTGCGGAGCTTGCAACCCAGAGTTTTCGCAGGCGCTTCTGGAACGAATCCACCGGCTACCTGAACGACGTCATCGACACGCCCTCGGGACTCGTCGACTCGTCGCTGCGCCCAAACCAGATCTTTGCGCTTTCGCTGCCCTACTCTCTGCTCGAAGCCGAGCAGGCGCGGGCCGTGATCGACGTCTGCCTGCGATCATTGTGGACGCCCGTGGGCATGCGGAGCCTGAACCCGCGTCATCACGCCTTTACCGGTCGCTATGCAGGATCGCCGCAGGAGCGCGATGCCGTGTACCACCAGGGAACGGTATGGAGCTGGTTGCTCGGTCCCTTTGCCCTCGCGCACTACCGCGTGCACAAAGATCGCCCCGCGGCACTCGCGCTTCTGTCGGGCCTGCTGCCCCACCTGCGCGAGGCCTGCGTCGGCCAGATCAGTGAAATCTTCGATGGCGATGCGCCATTTGCCCCGGCCGGCTGCACTGCGCAGGCCTGGAGCGTCGCCGAAACCCTGCGTGCCTGGAGCGATATCAATGAATGCCAGCCTGCGTCCTTCTGACTCCATTTCCGCCGAATCCGCGCGACTCGCGGAGTGCTCGGCCAGCAACCCCGCGTGGAAGCGCTGGGGCCCCTACCTGAGCGAGCGCCAGTGGGGCACCGTGCGCGAGGACTATTCACCGCATGGCAATGCCTGGGACTACTTTCCCCACGACCATGCGCGCAGCCGCGCCTATCGCTGGGGCGAGGATGGCCTGCTGGGCTTCTCGGATGACCAGCAGCGCATCTGTCTCTCGCTGGCGCTCTGGAATGGACGCGATCCCATCCTGAAGGAGCGACTGTTCGGGCTGACGAACAGCGAGGGCAACCACGGCGAGGACGTGAAGGAGTGCTACTACTACCTCGACGCCACGCCCACTCACTCCTACCTGAAGGGCCTGTACAAGTATCCGCAGCGGGAGTACCCCTACGCAGAGCTCGTTGAGGAGAATCGCCGGCGCGGCATTGGCCAGCCCGAGTACGAACTTCTCGATACGGCGGCTTTCGACGATAACCGCTATTTCGACGTCTTCGTCGAATACGCGCAGCGCACGCCCGGCGACGTGATGATGGCCATCACGATTCACAACCGTGGCCCTGAAGTGGCCGATCTTCAGGTACTGCCGCAGCTCTGGTTCCGCAATACCTGGAGCTGGACACCCGGTGAAAAGCGTCCGGTGATGCAGTACGCCGGCGACCACGTGGCGGTGGAACATGGCGATCTCGGTCGCCTGAACTGGTATGCCGACGGCGCAGCAGAGTGGCTGTTCACGGACAACGACACGAACGTGCCGAAGCTGTTCGGACACCCGCAGCCAGGCCATTTCAAGGATGCTTTCCATGAGGCGGTGGTCCACGAAAACAGCATCGCGGTGAATCCCGAGATGGCAGGCACCAAGGCCGCCGCTCGTTTCCGACTGACCATCGCGGCACAGGGTTCGGTCACGCTGCGCGTGCGCCTGACGCCGCAGCTTGTCGCGAAGCCCTTTGCCGACTTCGACGCGGCGATGAATGAGCGCCGCGCTCAGGCGGACCAGTTCTATGCTGACTTGCAGTCGGGCATCGAGGACGCCGATGCGCGCCTGATCCAGCGTCAGGCCTTTGCCGGCATGATCTGGAGCAAGCAGTTCTTCCACTTCGACATTCCGCGGTGGCTCAAGGGTGACGCAACGCAGCCGGCTCCTCCCCCCGGACGTCGCTTCGGACGCAATCGCGACTGGGCTCACCTCAACAATGCCGACATCATTTCGATGCCGGACAAATGGGAGTATCCCTGGTATGCGGCCTGGGATCTGGCATTCCACACCCTGTCACTGGCGCTGATCGACAGCCAGTTCGCCAAGGAGCAGCTGTTGCTGCTCACGCGCGAATGGTACATGCATCCCAACGGGCAGATGCCGGCCTACGAGTGGGCATTCGGCGACGTGAACCCGCCGGTCCACGCCTGGGCAACATGGCGGGTGTTCCAGATCGACCGCAAACACCGGGGAGGCAAGGGCGACCTCCCCTTCCTCGAGGCGGTTTTCCACAAGCTGATGCTCAATTTCACCTGGTGGGTGAATCGCAAGGATGCGGAAGGTCGCAACGTGTTCCAGGGCGGATTCCTGGGGCTGGACAACATCGGCGTGTTCGACCGCAGCGCGCAGCTGCCGACCGGCGGACACATCGACCAGGCCGACGGCACGAGCTGGATGGCCATGTATGCGCTCAACCTGATGCGCATCGCGCTCGAACTGGCGCAGCACAACCCCGTGTACGAGGACATCGCCACCAAGTTCTTCGAGCACTTCCTGCACATCGCGGAGGCCATGAACAACCTCGGCGAGGCGGGCATCGGCCTCTGGGACGACGAGGACCAGTTCTTCTACGACGTGCTTCACCTTCCGGACGGCAGCATGACGCCGCTGAAAGTGCGGTCCATGGTGGGCCTGATCCCGCTGTTCGCCGTCGAAACGCTCGATCCGGAGCTGCTCGACCGAGTGCCGGAGTTCAAGCGCCGGCTGGAGTGGTTCCTGAACTACCGCCCGGAGCTGGCATCGCTGGTCTCGCACTGGAATGTCGAAGGCCGTGGCCACCGTCGATTGCTGTCGCTGCTCCGTGGGCACCGCATGAAGAAGCTGCTCAAGCGGATGCTCGACGAAACCGAATTCCTGTCGGACTTCGGCATCCGCGCAATCTCGCGCCACCACCTTGCGAATCCGTATGTCTACCGCGTCGATGGCATGGACCTGTCCGTGCGTTACCTGCCAGCGGAGTCGGACTCGGGCCTCTTCGGTGGCAACTCGAACTGGCGCGGTCCCATCTGGTTCCCGGTGAACTACCTGCTGATCGAATCACTGCAGAAGTTCCATCACTATTACGGGGATGAGTTCCGGATCGAGTGTCCGACCGGATCCGGAAACTTCATATCCATCGATGAGGCGGCCCAGGAAATCGCCCGGCGTCTGACCCGCCTCTTTCTCAAGGATTCCGAAGGCCGGCGTCCCGTGTTTGCGCACCAGCCACGCGTACAGGACGACCCGCACTTCCGCGACTACATCCTGTTCTACGAGTACTTCCACGGCGACACCGGCCGCGGCGTCGGCGCCTCGCACCAGACGGGATGGACCGGCCTGATCGCCAAGCTACTGCACCCCAGAAACCGAACCTGAAGGATCTTCACCATGGACTCCATGCATCCCTCCTATCTTCCAAAGCCCGTCATGCCGCGCGTGCCACCCCAACCCCTGCTGCAGGGCCAGGTCGCGCTCGTTACTGGCGCAAGTTCCGGGATCGGCCGCGCCATTGCGGTCGCCATGGGCCAGGCCGGCGCGGATGTCGTCGTGAACTATGTCGCTGGCGCAGACAAGGCCGAGGAAGTCTGCGAAGAGATCCGTGGTCATGGCGTCAGGGCAGCTGCGATCCGTGCCGACGTATCGGATGAAGCCCAGGTCACCGCCATGTTCGCACGCACGCTGGAGCTGTTCGGCACCGTCGATGTGCTGGTGAACAACGCCGGCTTGCAGAAGGATGCAGCGTTCGAGGATCTGACGCTGGAGCAATGGAACAAGGTCATTGGCGTCAACCTGACCGGACAGTTCCTGTGTTCCCGTGCCGCCGTGCGGGAGTTCAAGCGCCGCGGCGTCAGGCCGGATGTGTCCTGCGCCGCCGGCAAGATCCTCTGCATCAGTTCCGTGCATGAAGTCATTCCCTGGGCGGGACACGTCAACTATGCCGCGTCCAAGGGAGGCGTGATGCTGATGATGAAGTCGCTTGCCCAGGAAGTGGCTCCCTACCGCATTCGCGTCAACAGCATCTGCCCCGGCGCCATCCGCACGCCCATCAACATGGAGGCCTGGGGCACGCGCGAGGCCTACCAGGACCTCCTGCGACTGATTCCCTACAAGCGGATCGGCGAGGCCGAGGAGATCGGACGCGCGGCCGTGTGGATCACGTCGGACTACGCCGACTACGTGCACGGCATCAGCCTGTTCGTCGATGGCGGCATGACGCTGTATCCGGGCTTCGAGACCGGCGGTTGAGATGTCGGCGGTCACCACCCAACTGCCGGCTTCCGCGAGCCATTGGCCGGAGTACCTGATCGAGGGTGCCGCCCTGGGCCTGTTCATGATCTCGGCGGGGATAGTCACCACGGCGTTGGAGTATCCGGGTTCTCCGCTGCATTCGCTGCTCCCCGATGCCACGCTGCGACGGGTGCTCATTGGTCTTGCGATGGGACTGACTGCCATTGCGCTGATCCACTCGCCCTGGGGCAAGCGTTCCGGCGCGCACATGAATCCGGCCGTTACGCTCTCGTTTCTGCGCCTGGGGCGCATCGCGCCCCGCGACGCGCTCTTCTACGTGGTTTCACAGATCGCCGGTGCGGCGTCGTGCACGCTGCTGGTACGCCTTGCGCTGGGAGAGGCCTTTACCGAGGCGCCTGTCCACCACGTGACCACGCAGCCGGGTCCCCGCGGGGCCGGTGTCGCATTGCTCGCCGAGTTCGTCATGGCGTTCCTGATGATGGCGACCGTGCTGCGCGTGTCCGCATCGGCGCGCCTCGCACCCTACGCCGGGTTGTGTGCCGGCGCGCTCGTGGCGATGTTCATCAGCGTCGAAGCGCCGTTATCGGGGATGGGTCTGAATCCGGCGCGAAGTTTCGCATCCGCCCTGTCTGCCGCGGATTTCAACGGCTTGTGGATTTACCTGCTTGCGCCCCCGGCCGGAATGCTGGCGGCGGCAGAACTGCACCTTCGCTTCGCACCCCGCATCGCCTGCGCCAAGCTGCTTCATCCCGATGAATACCGCTGCATCCACTGCGGTCACTCACCCCGAGAGAGAGTCCATCCATGAACGACGTCATCATCATTGGATCCGGCGCCGGCGGCAGCGCGGCCGCCCATGCCCTGGTCAACGCCGGGCTGAAGGTTATTCTGATCGAGAAAGGGAATGACTTGCCACGAGACGGAAGCACCCTCGATCCGCAACAGGTCGTGCATGAGGGCCGATTCCGCAGCCGGGAAGGCTGGCGGGACGGCCTTGGGCGGGACATCGAGCCGGAGGAATACTTCAATGTCGGGGGCAAGACTCGCTGGTACGGCGCGGCCCTGCTTCGATACGGAGAGCACGAATTCGGCTGCGACAACGCGCATGGAGCACCGGGATGGCCCATAGAGCCGGCGGCTCTCGATGAATTCTATCGTGAGGCAGAGCATCTGCTGGGCGTGCGCCAATTCGAGTGCGAACCGAACCTGAGCCACATCGCCCGCCGTCTGCAGCTCGCAGCTCCCCGGTGGCGGGCGCAACCACTCCCTCTGGGCTTGCACGAAGGGATTCTCGACGATGCCCGCGAAGCGCGGCATTTCGATGGGTTCGCGTCCGTGCGTCATCTCAAAGGTGACGCGGAATCCGCGTTCCTCAGAGACCTGCGCTCGAATCCCAACCTCAGGCTGCTGACAGGCTCTGCCGTAGTGGACCTGCTGCCGGCGGGACTCTACTCGCAACGCGTCGCCGGCGTGCGCCTGGAGGATGGCACGACACACTTCGCGCGCGCCGTCATCCTGGCAGCGGGCGCCCTGCATTCACCGCGACTGCTGCAACGCTACGTGCGCGCGGAGGGCCTCGACGAATCCCTCGCGTGCGCCGACCAGATCGGTCGAACCCTGAAGCTTCACCTGCTCACGGCGATGGTCGCGGTGTCCCCGGGAATCAAGCGCGACCTGATCCGCAAGACGCTGCTGCTGCTGCACGACGACTTCCCACACAGCAGCATCCAGCCGCTGGGCTTTGATGGCGAGCTGATCAGCACGCTCGTGCCGCGCATCGTGCCTCGCCCACTGGCGAATCTGATCGGCGAGCGCGCCTACGGCTTCTTCCTGCAAACCGAGGATTCGGCCCATCCGGACAATCGGGTCATCGGCGCCTTGCGCTCGGCCGATGCTGCGCCAGTGCTGGACTACAGCGACAGCCGCAGCCCGGCAGCGCTCCAGGAACACCGCGAGCTGGTCCGGCGTTTCCGCAAGGACCTGGCACGCAGCGGACTGCTCGCCTTCTCGCGCCGCATCGGCATCACGGGAACCGCCCATGCCAGCGGCACGTTAAGCGCGGGCAGCGATCCGCTCACATCCGTAGTCGACGCGCAAGGACGTGTGCATGGACTCGACAGTCTTTATGTGGTGGACGGCAGCATCCTGCCCCGATCCAGTCGGGTCAATCCCTCATTGACCATTTTCGCATGGAGCCTTCGCTGCGCCCGACTACTGGCCCAGGAACTGCATTCCGGCGCCTTCGCCCGGCGCTCCGCCTGAAACACCCGAGGCTTTCCACCATGAAGATCCCGCATTCGTTTCGAATCATCCTGCTGCTCACCGCGCCGTGCCTGCAAGCTGCGCCGGTGTCGGCCGTAGACTCCATCGCCGTGACCGTGAGCGACCTGGATCGCAGCCTGGCGTTCTATCGGGATGTGCTGGGATTCAAGCTGGTCGGAACAATCGAGGACCGTCAGGGCGATGAATGGGAGCACGTCTATGGCGTGTTCGGCGCGCACCTGCGCGTGGCCACTCTTCAGCTCGGCGGCGAGCGACTGCAGCTCGAACAGTTTCTGGCGCCAACGGGCCGTCCTGTCCCGGCAGATTCGCGCAGCAATGATCGCTGGTTCCAGCATGTGGCGCTGATCGTGTCGGACATGGACAAAGCCTATGCCTGGCTGCGCTCGAATGGCGTGGCGCACGCATCCACCAGCCCCCAGACGCTGCCCCAGTGGAATCCCAACGCTGGCGGCATCTCTGCGTTCTATTTCAGGGACCCTGACCAGCATCCTCTGGAGATCCTGCATTTTCCGCCCGGAAAGGGGGATCCGAAGTGGCAACGGAACGACGGCACGCTGTTCCTCGGCATCGACCACACCGCGATCGTAATCGGGGATACCGATGCCAGCCTGCGGTTCTATCGCGACACGCTGGGTATGCGAATCGCCGGCACAAGCGAGAACTACGGCAGCGAACAGGAGCGGTTGAACAATGTGTTTGGCGCCCGCCTGCGCATCACGGCGCTGCGCGCCGACGCCGGCCCCGGAGTGGAACTGCTCGAGTATCTCTCGCCTCGCACCGGGCGCGCGGCGCCCGTGGATACGCTTTCCAACGACCTGTGGAACTGGCACATCAACCTGAATGGCCAGGTTGTCGCGGTGGATGCCGCGGTTCGCAACGGACACTACACCTATGTATCACCGGGACCCGTGACCGTGCCCGATTCCGCAAGGCTGATGCTGCGCGATCCGGATGGTCACGCCATCCTGCTTCGGGACGACGCCTCGCCCTCGGCACCGGTGATCAATCGTATGCCGCCACCGAAGGTCAGGTAGGACCAGAACCAGTTGACCAGCGTGGATAGGCGGTTGCGCACGCCGACCAGAAAGCCGACGTGAATGGCTCCCCACAGCCACCATGCAGGTGCCCCCCATAGCCGGACGAATCCGAAGTCCGCCACCGCCGCTCGGCGGCCAATGGTGGCGAGACTCCCCAGATGACGATACGAGAACGGGGGTGGCAGCGCCCGATCGGTGAGTTTCGCGCGCAGCCAACGCGCCACATAAAGGCCGCCCTGCTTCGCGGCGGGTGCCAGACCGGGCACCGCCTCGCCCCGCCACCCCGTGGACAGCGCCGTGTCCCCGATCACGAAGACGTTCGGCAGATCCGGCACGCGCAGATCTTCCTGCACCTTCACGCGGCCCGCATTGTCGGATGCAACGCCCAGCCACCGTGCGGCTGGCGAAGCCTGTACGCCGGCGGCCCACAACACGGTACGCGCCGCAATGCGCTCGTCGCCGATCGCGACACCCTGCGCATCGATCTGCTGGACCCTGCCACCCAGCCGCACCTCGACCCCGAGCTGCTCCAGCGAGGTCCGGGCCAACTCCGACAGGCGCGGTGCAAAGGCCGGCAGCAGTCGAGGTGCGGACTGCACCAGGATCACGCGAGCCGCGGCAGGATCGAAATTGCGGAACTCGCGGTCCATGCCGTGCCGGGCCAGTTCGGCGATGGCCCCCGCCAGTTCCACGCCGGTGGGGCCTCCACCCACGATCAGAAAGGTTAGCAATGCCTTGCGATGCTCCTCGTCCATGCAATTCTCCGCCTCCTCGAATGCAGTGAGAATGCGGCGACGGATCGTCGTGGCATCTTCGATGCGCTTCAGGCCCGGCGCATGGTCGGCCCACTGCTCCTTGCCGAAATAGCTGTGTGTGGCGCCAGTTGCCACCACCAGGTAGTCGTAGGGCACCCTTTCTTCGCCCAGCAGCACGGCGTTGCCGGCCTTGTCTATGCCCGTTACGGTTCCCATGCGTACCTGCATGTTCGGCTGCTCGCGGAACAGCGGCCGTATCGGCGATGCGATGTCGCCCGGCGACAGAGCGGCGGTGGCCACCTGGTAAAGCAGGGGCTGGAACACATGATGATTATTCCGGTCGATGAGGATGACGCTTGCGGGCGTGTCGCGCAGGGCACGTGCGCAGGCCATGCCGGCGAATCCTGCGCCGACGATGACTATGCGCGCCCTGGGCGCAGACCTTGAAATCCCATCTCCCCACCACTGCGGCAGGCGACGGCGCAGTTGCGCGGCGAGCAACGAGTCGAGGGATACCTTGCCCGGTCCCCAGAGCGCGATCAGCAACAGGAGCGATGTGAGGTAGATCTGGTCCACGACCTGCGGATCCAGCATCACTCGCGTGCTCAGCGCAAACAGCAGCGCCAGAGCCAGAATTCGGGTTCCCAGTCCTGTCAGAAGGAGCGCGCCCGTCACCACGACGGGTACCGGCAATTGCGCCATGGTTCGCAGCGGCAAGGCCATTTCCAGGCCGTCTGGCAAGGGGTTCAGGTGAGTGGCCAGCAGAGCCAGCGCAAGCCAGATCCGTACCAACGACAGGTAGATCTCGCTGGCCCGCTCACGCAGCCAGCCCGATGCGCGAAGCAGGCGGGGAACCAGCGGCAGCGCACTGTCTGCAAGGCCCTTCCGGAGCAGCTGATCCAACGACAGGGATCCCGCGCCGTGCACTGCATACCAGCCGAACAATGCAGCCCAGAAGAGCTGGTTGTCGAATGGCATGTAGCTGAGCTGACTGATGAGCGCCAGCGCAAACATCGGCACCGCCGCGTAGCGCGTCATCAGCCCAATCGCCAGCAATGCGCCACCCACTACCTCGACACTCACTCCGAGGGTTGCCGCAGCTGCAGGGGAAATCCAGCTCAGCGGGTACTCATGGGTAGCAAGATCCAGGGCCGTGCTCCAGTTGGCCAGCTTCAGCACGCCGGAGACCAGAAATATCTGGCCGATCCACAGCCGAACGGCGAGATCGACCTTCGGCCACACGAGGCTGCGCAGCACGCGCAGGGTGAAATCGGCCAGCTTGCGGGACGTGCGACGCAGGGCTTCTGCATTCATGGCGGGTGAACCTGAGGGTTGGATCCTCCTCACATTGCAATGCTCGTGCCGCGCACACGTCGTCGTCGGGGGACCCGATAGGCGGGGTCTGGCCCCCCGATGGAGAGACTCGGGGCATTCCTTCGGTTCGAATGTACGCTGCAATGCCGCTGTCGCTGGTGGCGGCCACCGCCGGTCGTGGCTCCGTAGAGCGGCCCATGCAACCTGGTGGACGCGGGGATCCCCGGATGGATTTATGGAGACGCTTAGATGGGCTGATCTATTCCGTGTACGGCGGACAGCACAGGGTCCCAAAGCCAGCTCATGGAGCCGCCCAGAATTGCGTTGCCAGAAACGGATTGCGGCCTATTTGCTGGTGGACACTTTTGGGACAGTTCGTCCGCACTCCAGCGGGATCGAGCAGGATTCAACAGTCCACTAAGGGCTTGATCTGCCTCTAGAACCACCCTATCTTGTTGATGGAGTTCATCTTATTCGCGGCTCTCCGAAGGCAGGGGTCACTGGTTCGAATCCAGTCGGGCGCGCCATTCCCTTCGTGTTAATCCCCCTGCTTCGGGCAACACCTCGAACACATGGATCCGCGTTTGAAGCAAAATGCGGATTGTGAACAATCTGCCGGGGAGTCCATGAACACATCCATTGGCCCGGGCGCGGCGAAGCGACGCGCCATCGGGCCTGCGCTGATCGCGGCGCTGGCCGGGCTGGCACTGCTGCTGCCTGCGGCGCACGGGGCATCTCCGGCTGCCAAGAAGCGCGACATCTTCGGCGTCTGGCTGGGCATCGCCAGCAACAGCACGAACTACGATCCGCGCTGGGCAAACAAGCCCTACCTGCCCACGCCGGAGTTCACGCCCTGGGGCGCAGAGCAATCGCGGGAACAGGGCCGGCTGGGCACCGAACTGCCCACGCCCGGCGCCTGCGAACCCGTCAGTCCGGCGAGCTTCGTCGGCGGCTTCTTCCCCACGCAGATCCTGCAGGGCCACAACCAGATCGTGCTGCTGAACGAATGGGTGGCGGTGCCACGCCGCATCTACACCGACGGGCGTGCGCATCCTCCCGCCGAAGACTGGCTGCCGAGCTGGGAAGGCCATTCGATCGGCCACTGGGAAGGCGACACGCTGGTGGTCGACACCATCGGCACCAGCGGCCGCACGCGCCCGCTCAATGGCTATTTCGCGGGCGGCGTGAATGCCACGCCCGAGAGCCTGAAGGCGCCACGCCTGCCCGCCAGCGAGCAGATGCATCTGGTGGAACGCTTCCGCCTGGTGGGCGACGGCAACATCCTGGAGGTGACGAAGACCGTCACCGACCCGAAGACGTACAAGCATCCGTTCTCGAACACGGTGTACATGGAGCGTCGCCCGGACATCGACGTGCAGGAGTACTACTGCGACGACAACGAACGCACGCGGGACGAGGGACATTGAACATGAAGTCTGCATCGATGATCGGCGCCGCGGCCCTGGCCCTGTGGTGCACCGTGGCCGGCGCGCACCATTCCTTCGCGATGTTCGACCTGGGCAGGGACGTCACGGTCGAGGCCGTGGTGAAGGAAGTGCAGTTCACGAACCCGCATGTGTGGCTGCAGATCCTGGTGAAGGACGACAAGGGCGTGGAGACGGAATGGAGCATCGAATCCGGCGCGCCGGGCATGATGCTGCGCAATGGCTGGAAACCCTCGACGCTGAAGGCCGGGGACAAGGTGACGCTGACCATGCATCCGCTGCGTAATGGCAACCCGGGAGGCAGCCTTGTGCGCGTGAAGGTACCCGATGGCCGCACGCTCGGCCCGGGCGCCCCGCCGGCCAACTAGGCCCGGGACACGAACGCTCCGCGCTCGCGATCCTTCACCACCTTGTCGGCGGCGAAGACGGTGCCATTCATCGTGATGTAGACGCCGGCGGGCGCAAGCTGCGCGGCGGCGAAGGCCATGCCGAGGTTGAAGGCGGCATCGCTCTCGGCAAAACGCGCCGGGGTCAGCGCGCCCACCAGCACGATGGTCTTGCCGGTCACCGCGGCGAGCGCGGCTGCGCTCACGGTCATGGTGTCGGTGCCGTGGGTGATGACGATGCGGTCGTAGCGCGCCGCGCGCGCCGCTGCCACCAGCCGCGCACGATCCTCATCGTTGAGTTCGAGGCTGTCCTTGCGCAGCACCTCGACGATCTCGCAGGGCAGCTTCACGCGCGCCACCTCGAGCAGGCGCGCCACCATGGTGTCGGTGATCTGGTACTGGCTCAGCGCGTCGAAATACTGCTTGTCGATCGTGCCGCCGGTGGTGAGGACGGTGATGCCCTGCGGTGCCTGCATGCACCGCAGTGTACTCAGGACTGGCCGGAGCGCGAAATCATCGGCGGAATTTCGTCCACCGCGCGGAAGTCGCGGCCGCCGGCGTTGCCCTTCATCGCATCCTGCAGCGTCTTGCCCGCGGCATCGGTGATGTCGGTGCGCGCGCCGTTGTCGAGCAGGTACTTCACCACGCGCGACCAGCCCCAGTTGACGGCGCCGAACAGTGCCGTCTGGCCCTGGCGGTTGGTCATCGAGCTGGGCCGTGCGATCAGCGCGGTGTGACTGCTGGTGTCGGTGACGCGCGCGTTGACGTCGGCGCCGGCCTTCAGCAGCAGCGGCAACGTGGCCAGCGCGCGATCCTGCGCATCGGGGCCGTAGGAACCGCGCGTGTCGCGCGGCGACAGGCCCAGACCCGCGGCCGCCATGAACGGCGTGACGCCCATGACATTGGGCAGATCGACCAGTGCGCCCTTCGACAGCAGCAGCTCGACGGCCTCGCGGTCGTGGCCGACGGCGGCGCGCAGCAGTGGCGTGGCGCCGGTGGTCAAGAGGTCATCCGTGAAACGGCCCTGGTTGCCACCGCGGCCCGGACGGTGCATGTCGAGCTGGATGTTGGGATTCACGCCCATGTCGAGCAGGCGGCGTGCAAAGTCCAGCGCGGGCTGCAACTCCTTCGGCGCCGGGCCTTCGGCCGCGAGATTGGCCGCACCCGTCGGGAAGCGCGGACTGAACGAGCGCATGTCGATGGCGACATACAGCGCGGTGCGGCCCCACCAGTCGGCCAGGTTCGGATTGGCGCCTTGATCGAGCAGGTAGCTCGCCACGTCCCACTGCAGGTTGTCGAGTGCATTCATCAGCGGCGTCACGCCATCGGGCGTGGGACGGTTGATGTCGGCGCCGGCCTTCAGCAGCGATTTGACGCAGTCCACGCAGCCGAAGCGCGTGGCGTACAGCAGCGGCGTGAGTCCACCGCTGGGGCGGTACTGCGCGCGCGGCTCGGAGGTGATCTGGTTGCCCCAGTCGTTCGATGCGGCGCGCACGTCGACCTCGGCCTTGTGCTTCACCAGGAAGTCGACCACCGAGGCACTGCCGGTGCCGATGGCCCACATCAGCGGCGTCTGATCGCGGGTCTTCTCGCGGGCGTTCACCTTGGCGCCGGCATTCACCAACTGCTCGACGATGGGCAGCGAGCCGGTGCGCGCGGCCAGCATCAGCGGCGTCTGGCCTTCCTCGGTGCCGAGGTTGGGATCGGCCTTGGCCTTCAGCAGCATGCTTACCAGCTTCGCGTCGGCGAGGTTCACGGCCTCCGACAGCGCAGTGGCGCCCAGCGAATTGCGCACATCGGGCCTGGCGCCCTTGGCCAGCAGCTCCGCGACGGCCTCGTGATCGACGCAGTACACGGCCAGCAGCAGCGGCGTGGTGCCGTCGGGCTGCTGCACGTTCACATCGGCGCCGGCGCGGATGGCGGCCAGCGTGGACTTGCTGTCGCAGTCGCGCATGACGTCGGCGAGGTTCGAGGCGCCGGCAATGGCCGGCAGCAATGCCATGGCCGCCAGCAGCGGGAGACTCAATCGGTTTCGGGATTTCATCGCCATGACTACACGATGGTGTGTGACAGTTTGTTGTAGTGCGCCCACATGCTCTTGTGCGCGTCGTAAATGAACTTGTCGGGATTGGCCCAGGTGCGCGCGAGGCCATCGAGCAGCTTCGCCTTCTGCATGTCCTCGGTGGTGAAACCCTTGCGCATGGCATCCGACATGCGGTCGAAGAGCTTCTCGAGCGCGTCGCGCTCGGTCTTCACGTCGGCCTTGGCGACGAGACCGCCGGTGCCGGCCGCGATGCGCGTCTGGTCATTGCCCAGCGCAAGCAGCTTCGCCTGCGAATCGACCCGACCGCCCACCCAGCCGCCTTCGTACCAGCAGATGACCGGATCGAGCTGCGGTGACACCGCATCGCCCACGGCCAGCACGTTGGAATCGCGGAAATGCACGTACACGTCGCCGTCGGTGTGCGGCTGCTGCAGGTAACCGTATTCGATGGTTTCGCCACCGAACTTCAGCTCCTTCTTGCCCGTGTAGAACACTTCGGTGGGCACCGCACCCTTGGCGCGGGCCTTGATGTAGCGGTCTTCCCAGGGCACGTACTGGTCCACGGCCATGCGCTGCGCCGCCTTGGCATGCGCGATGATCTTCGCGCCGCCCTTGGCGAACACTTCGTTGCCGCCGGTGTGATCGATGTGCCAGTGCGTGTTGATGACGGTGGTCACCTTGGCGCCGCGGCCGAACTTCTTCAGTTCGGACTGCAGCTTCGAGGTGTCGCCGGCGGCGCCGGTGTCCACCAGCAGCAGGCCTTCATCGCCACGCAACGCCAGCACGTTGCCGCCCAGTCCGCTGACCAGCAGCAGCCGGTCGTTGATCGCCGTGGCGGTGACGGCGGCCTTGGGTTCGCCTTTTGCGTACGCGCCGACCGGCAGCGATGCGGCGGCGGCCAGTCCGAGGGCGGACTTGAGCACGCTGCGCCGGCTTGAAAGAAACTCCGACATGAGAATCACACTCCCGCCACGAGGCCCGTGCTGTCGCCGAATTTTTCCTGCGGTATGCCGAGCTTGTTGAGCACCGTCAGGTGCAGGTTGGCGATCGGCGTCTTGTCGGCCGGCACCACGTGCTTGCCGCCCTTGTGCTGGCCGTTGGCGCCACCCACCAGGATGAGCGGCAGCGGATAGTTGTTGTGGCGGTCGCTGTTGCTCATGTTCGAGCCATACATGAACAGCGAATGGTCGAGCAGCGAGCCATCGCCATCGGGCGTATTGGCCATCTTGTCGATGAACTTCGCGAACTGTTCCATGTGCCAGGTCTGCACCAGCGTCAGCTTGCGCAGGCGCTCGCGGTCATTGGCATGGTGCGACAGCGGGTGGAAGGAGTCCGGCACGTTGATGAAGTTGTACGTGCGGTTGGTGCCTTCGGCCACCATGATGTACGAGGCCACGCGCGTGAGGTTGGCCTGGTACGCCAGCGCCACCAGATCGAACATCATCGCCACCTGCTGGTCGAAGTTGTCGAGTTCGCCCACCGGCGCCTCGGGCAGCTTCACCTTCGACAGGTCGCGGGCCTTGGCCTTCTCGAGGCGGCGCTCGATCTCGCGCACGGTCTCGAGGTAGTTGTCCATCACGCGCTGATCCTGCGCGCCGAGCTGCTGCTTCAGCGCGGTGGTGCGATCGGTGATCAGGTCGAGGATGCTGGTGGTCTGGCGCGCGATCAGCGCGCGCTCCACGTCGGTGTCGCCTTCGCCGAAGAGCTGCAGGAACACCTTGCGCGGGTTGAACTCCATCGGCAGCGGCGTGTGATCGTTGCGGAACGAGAGCGTGGTGCTGTAGTAGCAGGCACCCGAGCCGCCGCCGCAGGCCGCGGACTGGATGGTGGTTTCAGCGGCAAGTTCCAGCGAGGGCAGCGCCGTTTCCTGGCCCACCTTCGCGGCGATCACCTGATCGAGCGTGGTGGACATGTGCGCGCCGGGCTGGCTGCCATCGGGCCGCACGGCCGACAGCCAGGTGGCCGGGTTCAGCGTGTGCACCGAGCCATAGCTCGCCATGTTCTCGAGGTTCGCCACCGAGGTGAGGTACTGCTTGTACTTCTCCATCGGCTTCATGATCTTGTTGAGCTTGAAATCAGCGCCTGCGCCCGTGGGCGTCCAGGCATCGACTTCCTTTCCGTACGGCGTGTTGTCCATGATCATGCCGTGCGGGATGTAGAAGAAGCCGACGCGAGGCTTCGGCACCGCGGCCGTGGCCGACAGTGCGGTGGCCGCCGGAATCATGGCATCCAGCAGCGGCAGGCCCATCGAGATGCCCAGCCCCTTCAGCGTGGCGCGCCGGGAAATATGCTTCTTGGTCAGGAACATTGTGTTTACCCTGGAATGTCAGTTGGCGGAGGCCACGGTGGTCTTGGGGGCAGGCGCCGGCTTCTCATGTGGCGGCGCCTGGAAGCGGAACGCATCGGACAGCGTCACCGCACGCACGATGTCGAAGAACTTGTAGCCGCCCTTGGCCGAGTCGCGCACGATGGCGCGTATCTGCGGCATGTCATCCGGCTCGATCTCGCGGCCGGTGGCATACATCATCAGCCTGCCGGCAATGGTCTGCACGAACTGGTCGGGGCGCGACAGCAGGTAGTCGTTCATCTGGCTGACACCATCGACCGGAGCGCCGCCGGCCAGCACCGAGGCCGAATTCACCGGCAGGCCCGAGTCCTTGGTGCGCCAGGCGCCGATCACGTCGAAGTTCTCGAGCGTGAGGCCCAGCGGATCGATGACGCCATGGCACTGGTTGCAGCTCTTGGACTGGCGGTGGATCTCCAGCCGCGCGCGCAGCGTCGAGGGCGGTGCGCCTTCCTTCTGGTTGATGTTGGTGTCGACGCCCGGCGGCGGCGGCGTGGGCGGCGTGCCCATGAGCTTCTCGAGCACCCACGAACCGCGCAGCACCGGCGAAGTGCGGTCGCCGTAGGAAGTGCGCAGCAGCACGCTGCTCTTGCCCAGGAGGCCGCGGCGGGCCGGAATGTTCATCTCGACCTTGCGGAACTGCGGACCGAGCACGCCCGGCACGCCGTACAGCTTGGCCATGCGTTCGTTGAGGAAGCTGTAGTTCGCCGACAGCAGCTCCAGCACGCTCCTGTTGTTCAGCAGCACGTCACCCAGGAACAGCCGTATCTCGGTGGAGAAATCCTGGCGCATCGCGTCGTTGTAGCGCGGGAACAGCTTGGCATCCGGTTCGACGGCCTTCAGGTCGTCGACGTTGAGCCAGCGCATGGCCCAGCCGGTCACCAGCGCCGAGGCACGCTTGTCGGCCAGCATGCGATCGACCTGGCGCGTGTACTCGGCCTGGTCGTTGAGCTTGCCGCTGACCGCCGCCTGCAGCAGATCATCGTCGGGCAGGTCGCTCCACAGGAAGAACGACAGCCGCGAGGCCAGCTCCAGCGCGGTGAGCGGCTGCGGCGAATGGCCGTCGCCCCGCGGCGGAATGACGCGATAGAGGAAGTCGGGGCTCGACAGCAGGCCCATGACCAGTTCCTGCACGCCGCCGTTGAAATCACCGATGTCCTTGCGACCGGAATCGTAGAAGGTCATCAGCTTCGCCACGTCGGCATCGTTGACCGGACGGCGATAGCCCTTGGTGGCCAGCGCACGGGCGATCTTCTCGGCGCAGGCGCGCTCATCGCCAGCGCCGCTGGGCTGGCAGATGAAGATCTTGTCGCGGCTGGGCGAATGCCCCAGCGAGGTTTCGCCGAAGGGACCCGCCACTTCCACGCCCTGCGTGAAGCGCGGACCGCCGCCCGTGGCCTCGCCGAAGCCACCCAGACCGCCGCCGATGGTCTCGTCCGACAGCACGCTGGAGCGCTGCATGGCGGTGACGGTCACCTGGTGGTTGCCCGAGGTGGCGCGGAAGGGAATGTTGGCAAAGCGCGCGGCGATCTCGGCGCGGCCGTCCGCGCCCTTGCGATCGGCAACGCCCAGGTCTTCCTTGCCGCCAACGGTGGCGCGGAAGATCTCCTTGCCATCGAGGAACACGACGATGGTCTGCTTGTACAGCGCGGCGTTTGTGTACAGGCCGCCGGTCAGGTCGTCGAGGATGCTGAGTCTGTACTCGCCATCGACCGGGAAGTAGTGCTTGAAGCGGAACCCGCCGCGGCTGCCCAGTGGCATGTTGTCGGTTTCGCCCATCTGCGGCAGGTACAGGGCCTTGCCGAGCTTGGGCTTGGTGCTGCCCACGGCGCGCCGGGACACGATGCGCGCGGCCTGGATGTACTGGTCGAGGAAGGTGGGCGAGACGGTGAGCGCGGCGGCGATGTTGTCGAAGCCATCGGCCTCGATTTCCGGCGGGAGCAGGTCTTCGACCTTGATCTCCACGCCCAGCAGCGAGCGCACGGCGTTGGCGTATTCGGTGCGGTTCATGCGCTGCGCGGTCACGTGGCCGGCGCGCGGGGTCTCCTTGCGGGCGTCGAGGCTGCCCTCCAGCCAGGCCACCAGCGCGTTGTTCTGGGCCTGCGTGGGCTGCTTGCTGCCCGGCGGGGGCATCAGGTGCCCGCGCAGCTTCTTCACCGTGGTTTCCCACAGCTTGGTGTCCTGCGGGACCTCGGCCTCGGTCACGGTGTCGTAGGCGATGCCGCCGGCCCAGTCCAGCGCGTTATGGCACTCCATGCAGTATTCCTGCAGGAATCCGAATTTGACCGGCCCCGGGGCCGATGGCGCGGTGGCGGGGGCGGCCTGGCCGAAGGCCGCGGCACTGCCGGCAAGCCCGAGGAGGACGGAGATTGCGCCGGGGAGGAATCGACCCGGCAGGCGGTTCTGGGTGGTCATGGCAGTTTCGATTTTAGAACCCCCGATTCGTTCCATAAACGGGTGCTGGAACAACCAGATAGAATCTCCCACCCTCCGTTTTCGATGCGTTCGCCGATGCATCTGGTTGGCGTTTGCGGACGACCAACCTCCAGGCCCCCTGGGCGCGGTTACGGGCTATAATTCCTGGCTGACTACCCTTTTTCTGGCTGGACCTTCACGTGAGCAAGCAAGACACGCAATTTTTCAACGTTTTCAGCGTTGTTCTCGGACTGTTGGTAGTGTGCTGCATCGTCATCTTTGCGCTTGCCCGGTTCGTGGGCAAACACAACCAGAACGCGGCGTTGCTCTCGGATCCCCTGGAACAGCAGAGCGTGGCTGCCCGCATTGCATTGCCAGCCCGCGTGGCGGTGGCTGGGCAGGATAACAGTGCGCTGACCATCGCGCCGGTCACCACGGCCGGTGGCGCGGTGGTTGCTGCCACCTTCAAGAATGGCACTGAAGTGTTCGACGGTGCCTGCAGGGCCTGCCACGGCGCCGGCCTTGCTGGCGCGCCCAAGGCGGGCGATCACGCTGCCTGGGCCCCGCGCATCGCCAAGGGCAAGGCCACGCTGTATGAACACGCCCTCAAGGGCTTCACCGGCCAGGCGGGCGTCATGCCGGCCAAGGGTGGACGCACCGACCTGTCGGACGACCTGATCAAGCAGGCCGTCGATCACATGATTGCGCTCTAGCTAAAAGGCCCCTGGCCGCGGCACGTCCCGCACCGGCCTAGTCCCCGCTCAACGCTGCGAAGCGCATCGCCAGCGCTTCGCCCACATCGGCAGCAATGACCTCGTCGCGATCGGCAAGGTCGGCGATGCTGCGCGCCACGCGCAGGATGCGATGCTGGGCGCGCGCGGAATGGCCATGTTTCTCCGCAGCAAGGCGCAGCAGTTTCATGCCGGCGCCTTCGGCACGACAGTGCTGCAGTGTGTCAGCGGGACCCAGCCGCGCATTGCAGCAGCCCTGCCGCAATTCCTGGCGGGCGCGCGCGACGCGCACCAGGCTGCGGCATTGGGCACTGGTAAGCGCCTCGCCCGGATCGCGAGGCACGGCGGTCAGCGCGTCGGCATCCACCGCGCGCAGCGCAAGCTGCAGATCGATGCGATCGAGCAGCGGCCCGGAGATGCGGGCCCGATAGCGCTGCACCTTCTGCGGCGGGCATTCGCAGCGCGGCCGTACCTGGCCCGCGTGTCCGCAGGGGCAGGGATTCATCGCCGCCACGAGCTGGAAGCGGGCCGGATACTGCGCGCGCTGGTTGGCGCGCACCACGCTCACCGTGCCGGACTCCAGCGGTTCGCGCAGTGCCTCGAGCACCCGGCGATCGAATTCGGGCAGTTCATCGAGGAACAGCACGCCATGATGCGCGAGGCTGACCTCGCCGGGACGCACTGCCACGCCACCGCCCACGATGGCATGCGCGGAGGCGGTGTGGTGTGGCGCGCGGAACGGCCGTTCGGCGCCCTGCCCGGTGGCTGGCACGGCCGTGCGCGCCACCGCGGCGATGGCCGCCACTTCCAGCGATTCCTCGCGCGACAGCGGCGGCAGCAGGCCGGGCAAGCGCTGCGCAAGCATGCTCTTGCCCGAGCCGGGCGGGCCACACATCAGCAGCGCGTGACCGCCGGCCGCGGCGATGAGCAGCGCGCGGCAGGCCTGCCACTGACCGCGCACATCGGCGAGGTCGGGTGCGTCGTGGGCCGGTTGCACGTGCGCATCGGCCACTTCGCGGCACCGCGCATCGGACATGCACTGCGGCTCGGCCAGCTCGGACAACTGGGAAAGCCCGCGCACGCTGCACCCCTCGACGATGCGCAAGGGCGGCACGTCGATGCGCGGCACCACCATGGCATGCGCATCGCGCGCCGCATGCAGCGCCGCCAGCAGCAATCCGGCCACCGGCTTCAATTCACCGGTGAGGCCAAGCTCGCCATAGAACTCGGTGGATTCGAGATTGCAGTCGACCTGCAGTTGACCTGACGCCACCAGGATGCCCACGGCGATGGGCAGGTCGAACCGGCCACCCTCCTTGGGCAGATCGGCCGGCGCCAGATTGACGGTGATGCGCCCGGCGGGAAACGCGAAACCGCAGTGCGCCAGCGCCGCCCGCACGCGCTCGCGGCTTTCGCGCACCACGGGGGCTGCAAGGCCTACGATGTTGAAGGTGGGCAGCCCGCTGCCCAGGTGCACCTCGACGCGCACCAGCGGCGCGGTGAGGCCCACTTCCGCGCGGCTGAGTATCTGTGCGAATCCCATGTGCCATTGAAAGGCGCCGGCGCGCGCATGGCGAACCGTGAATGCGCGGCGAGCGTGCAGATTCAGGCGCCCCCGCCCAGCCTCTTCTCCAACACCTGCACCCGCGCTTCCAGCTCGCCGATCAGCGCGCGGCTGCGCTCCAGCACCTTGGCCTGCGCATCGAATTCCTCGCGCGACACCAGGTCGAGCTTCTGCGCGCCGGACTGCAGCACGCGCCGGAAATGCCCTTCCATGTCGCCGCGCATTGCCTGCAGCGAGGCCGGCAGACCTCCCAGCAGATCCTGGATCGTCTTTTCCACCTGTGCCCTGTCCATTGCTTCACTCCACTGCCCTGCCAGCACCTTTTTGGTGCACGGCCTTGTCATCGCTGCCCACAACTGTGCACCCAAACGCGCCATGCCGCCTATAGGCCGCGGCCACGGCGCACCGAACCGTGGCACGGATTCTGCACTACCCCACTGAGCACCGAACCATCGGCAGCGGCAACTTAAAGAAAAGCTGGGAGTCGCAACATGCGCATTGATCTAGCCTCGATTAAATCCTCGCCGTGGGCGCGGGGAGCACTGATGACTTCGCTGGCACTGCTGCCAGTCATCGCCGGCGCGGAGGAAGCCGCGCCAGTCCCCAACAAGGGCGACACGGCGTGGATGATCGTCGCCACGCTGCTGGTGATCCTCATGGCCATCCCCGGCCTTGCGCTGTTCTACGGCGGCATGGTGCGTTCGAAGAACGTGCTGTCCACCTTCATGCAGGTGTTCGTGATCTTCTCGCTGTGCACGGTGCTGTGGGTGATCTATGGCTACAGCTTCGCCTTCAACGGACCCGGCGAATGGTGGGGCGACACCAGCCGCGTGCTGATGGCCGGGCTCACACCCGATTCCAACGCCGCGACCTTCACCAAGGGCGTGGTGATACCCGAATACGTGTTCGTGGTGTTCCAGGCCACCTTCGCGGCCATCACCACCGCGCTTGCCGTCGGCGCCTTCGCCGAGCGCACCAAATTCACCGCGGTGCTGCTGTGGGCGGTGATCTGGTTCACCTTCTCGTACCTGCCGATCGCGCGCATGGTGTGGTTCGCCGAAGGGTTTCTCTTCAAGCTCGGCGCGCTGGACTACGCCGGTGGCACGGTGGTGCACATCAACGCCGGCATCGCGGGCCTGGTGGGCGCGCTGATCGTCGGCAAGCGCACGGGCTTCGGCCAGGTGGCCATGCCGCCGCACAATGTGCCCTACATCATGATCGGCGCGAGCCTGCTGTGGGTGGGCTGGTTCGGCTTCAACGTGGGCTCGGGCCTCGAGGCCAACAACTTCGCGGGCCTGGTGTTCCTCAACACCTTCGTCTGCACCGCGGCCGCAACCGTGGCCTGGACGGTGGGCGAGTGGATCTTCCGCGGCAAGCCGACGATGCTGGGCGCGGCCTCGGGTGCGGTGGCGGGCCTCGTGGCCATCACCCCGTCCTGCGGCGTGGTCAGCCCCGGTGGCGCCATCATCCTCGGCTTCGTGGTGGCGCTGATCTGCCTGTGGGCGGTGAATGGCCTGAAGAAGGCGCTGAAGTACGACGATTCGCTCGACGTGTTCGGCGTGCACTGCGTGGGCGGCATCGTGGGTGCGCTGTCCTGCGCCATCCTGGGCTACAAGGGCCTGGGCGGCGTCGGCACCTTCGAGAGCGTGGGCGCGCAGCTCGGTGTGCAGGCCACGGCGGTGGGCATCACGCTGGTGTGGTCGGCCTTCATCAGCGCGGTGGCCTTCGGACTGCTGAAGGTCACGATCGGCCTGCGGCCCAGCGAGGAGATCGAGCGTGAAGGCCTCGATGTCTCGGAGCACGGCGAACGCGCCTACGACTGAACCCTTCCCCGGGGGTGCCCGTTTCGGGCGCCCCTTGCGGGCAACCCTGTACCGCCAATCCTGGCCCCGGCAGCCTCAGTTGCCGGGGCTTTTTCTTTTGTGGAGACTTCCCGCTGTGATGGAGGTCACGGGAGCCCGAGGCTTCAGCCCCCATACTTCGACCGGAGAGCCCCATGCGCAAGATCATGTCCATCGCCGTCGCCGCCTCGCTGGCCACCCTGCTGGTCGCCCCCAACCTCATGGCCGAGGGCGAGGTGTACCGCTGGAAGGACGCGAACAATGTCTGGCACTACTCCGACCAGCCGCAGCCGGGCGCGGAACTGGTGAAGAAGGGGCTGCGTTCGAACAGCTCGAGCAATTCCAATGCCTCGAGTACACCGGCCGCGACGCCGCCGGCTGTCAACGAAAATGGCGTGCCGCCACTGTCGCGCGAAGTCGTGCAGCAGGTTCGCCAGGAGGCCGCCACGGCCAAGGCCGAGCAGTGCAAGAAGGCCACTGCCGCCTACCAGAGCGCCATCACCGCACGCCGCCTCTACAAGGACGACGGCAAGGGCGGGAAGATCTTCCTGAACAGCGCCGAGACCGACGCCGCGCGCCTCGACGCACGCAGCACCCGCGACATCGCCTGCGGCCCTTCGCCGTAACGCTTCCGCGCGACGCCAGGCGCACAGCCGGTGTCCAGCTCCATCCGCCTGCAGCTTCCTGATTTCTGCACGCCGCGTGCCCTGCTCGCGGTGCTGGTGATCATTTCGCTCACGGCCATCCTGCTGGCGCTGTCCAGCGCCGGCTTCACCGGCCTGTTCCTCACCGAACTCGCGCATGGGCTTATGTTCCTGGTGTGGGTGGGCCTGGGCGGCGCGGCGCTGCTGTGCCGGCTGCGCGGCCACATCGCGACGCAGAGCGTTGCAGCCGGATCGGCGCTGGTGCTGGGCGCGCTGGCGCTGCTGATCGCCGTGCTGTCCGAAGCCGCGTACTGGGTGCTCGCAAGCCCTGAGCTGAATCCCGAGAACCTGTGGGGACCCCCGCCGGGCCACCACCTGCTCTTCGTGCTGCGCAATGTGCTGATGGGCCTGGTGGTCACCGGCCTTGCGCTGCGCTACTTCTACGTGGCGCAGCAGTGGCGGCTCAACGTGGAAAGCCAGGCGCGCGCGCGCGTGAACGCGCTGCAGGCGCGCATCCGGCCGCATTTTCTCTACAACAGCATGAACACCATCGCCTCGCTCACGCGCAGCGACCCGTCGCGCGCCGAGGAGGCGGTGCAGGACCTCGCCGACCTGTTCCGCGCCAATCTCAACGAGAAGCGCAGCCTGATCACGCTGAAGGAAGAACTGGAGGCCGCGCGCATCTACCAGCGCATCGAGCAGCTGCGCATGGGCGATCGCCTGCAGGTGCGCTGGGATGTGAAGGAGCTGCCCATGCTGGCGCTGGTGCCGGCGCTCACCGTGCAGCCACTGCTCGAGAATGCCATCGGGCATGGCGTGGAAAACATGGAGAGCGGCGGCACCGTCACGGTCGAAGGCAGCGAGGCCGACGGCCACATCCTGCTGCGCGTGCGCAACCCGCTGCCGCTCGACGCGGCGCAGGGCCGCGGCGGCCATGGCATCGCGCTCGACAACATCCGCGAGCGGCTGCAGTTGCTGTTCGGTGGCGAAGCAGGCTTCAAGTCGGGCCGCGAAGGCGATGAATTCGTGGTGGAGCTGCGCTTTCCCGCCACGCTCACGCCGCCGGAGATGGCCGCATGAAGCTGCGCGCGCTGATTGTCGACGACGAACAACCCGCGCGCACGCGGCTGGCCGCGCTGCTGGAAGAGCTGGGCCAGGTCGAGGTGGTGGGCCAGGCGCGCAATGCCGGCGAAGCCCTGGCCGCCCTGCCCGGCCTGCACCCCGACCTGCTGTATCTCGATGTTCGCATGCCGGGCATGTCGGGCATCGAGCTGGCCCGTCACCTGGCCACGCTGGATGACCCGCCGGCGGTGATCTTCACCACCGCCTACGACGAACACGCCATGGCGGCCTTCGATGCCGGCGCCGTGGGGTATCTGCTGAAGCCCGTGCGCAGCGAGAAGCTGGCCGCCGCCACCGAGCGCGCCCAGAAGCTGACGGGCGAACAGCTCGGCGCCATCGGTGCCGGCAACGCGCGCACGCACCTGGCCGTGCGCCAGCGCGAAGGCCTGAAGCTGCTGAAGCTGGAAGAGGTGATCTGCCTGGTCGCCGAGCAGAAGTACACCACCGTGCGGCATGTGGGCGGCGAGGACCTCATCGACGATTCGCTGCGCCAGCTCGAGGCCGAGTTCGGCAATCGCTTCATCCGCGTGCATCGCAGCGCGCTGGTGAACCGCGACTACATCGAGGCCATCGAGCGCAATGCCGACGGCCAGCACCAGATCCGGCTGCGTGGCCGCGAGGAACGCATGCCGGTCAGCCGCCGCCTGGCCTCCGAACTCAAGGCGCAATTCCAGATACCCGGCTGAGCAGGCGCCCGGAGGCCGCGGGCGGGTATCATTCGCTGATGCGCCACGAGTTCATCAAGATGCACGGGCTGGGCAACGACTTCATCGTGCTCGATGCGAACGCCCGCGACGGCCTGACGTTCACCCGAGCGCAGTGGCGTGCCCTCAGCGACCGGCACCGCGGCATCGGCTTCGACCAGGCGCTGGTGCTCGAACCGCCCCGCGACGACGAGGCGCTGGCCTTCTACCGCATCTACAACGCCGACGGGCTGGAAGTGGAACAGTGCGGCAATGGCGTGCGCTGCCTGGCCGAGCTGCTGCGGCTGCGCGGCAAGGCCCGCAATGGCCAGCTCCTGCTCGACAGCCCCGCGGGCCCGATCCACGCGCGGTTGGGCGAACCCGGCATCGTGTCGGTGGATATGGGCGAGCCCGACTTCACGCCTGCCGCCGTGGCCTTCGACACCGCCGGCCAGCCCGGCCCGCTGTACGCCATCGACGTGCAGAACCGCCACGTGGAATTCTCCATCGCCTCGATGGGCAACCCGCATGCCGTGATCGAGGTGCCCGACACCGCCACCGCGCCGGTGGGCACGCTGGGCGCCGCGCTGGAATCGCATCCGCGCTTCATGCGGCGCGTGAACGTGGGCTTCCGGCAGATCCGTAACGCCAACCATGTGCGGCTGCGCGTGTACGAGCGCGGCGTGGGCGAGACCCAGGCCTGTGGCACCGGCGCCTGCGCCGCGGTGGCCACCGGCATCCGCGATGGCCTGCTCGGCAACCGCGTGCAGGTCGACCTGCCGGGCGGCACGCTGTTCGTGAGCTGGGAAGGCATCGGCAAACGGCTTTGGCTCGAGGGTCCGGCTGAAGTATCTTTCACCGGCCAGTTCGACATCTGACAGTCCCCAAGGGAGCGATCCAAGTTCATGACCACCTCCACCGCGCGCAAGGAAGCCCCGCTGGGCGATGAAGAAGTCGCCGAATGGCTCAAGGCCAACCCGGAGTTCTTCCGCCGCAATGGCGATCTGCTCGCGACACTGCGGCTGCCGCATGCCAGCGGCGCGGCCATCTCGCTGATCGAGCGCCAGATCGAAGTGCTGCGCGAGAAGAACCACAGCGCCGAGGCGCGGCTGGCGGAACTGGTGTCGATCGCGCGGGCCAACGAACAGCTTGCCGCCAAGATCCACCAGTTCGCGCGCCGCCTGATCCGTGCGCCCACGCGCCGCACCGTGCTGGCGCAGATCGAGCGCGGCTTCCGCGAGGACTTCGACACCGGGCACACCGTGCTGCTGCTGTTCAAGGGCGCGCCCGAGGCGGCCGCCGACCTGCGCTTCGTGCGGCATGTGGCCGCCGACGACAGCAACCTCAACGGCTTCGAGAACCTCTTGTCCTCGGGTCGGCCGCGCTGCGGCCAGATCCGCGACACGCAGCGCGATTTCATCTTCGGACCCGACAGCGCCAGCATCGGCTCGGTGGCGCTGGTGCCGCTGAGCGGCGCCGAAGGGTCGGCCGGCCTTCTGGTGCTGGGCAGCGTCAATCGCGAGCGCTTCCATCCGGGCATGAGCACCGACTTCCTGCAGTTGCTCAGCGACCTGATCAGCGACGCGCTGGCGCGGGACTAGGGCCGAGCGATGAGTCCCGAGGCTGCCCAGTCCCTCGAGGACTATCTGCGGCAGCTTCGCGTCGAGCGCAATCTTTCGCCGCACACCCTTTCGAACTACGGCCGCGATCTGGCGGCGCTGGTGACATGGTGCGACCAGCAGGGGCTGGCCGACTGGAGCCGGCTGGACCAGGGCCATGTGCGCGTCTTCGCCGCGCGCTCGCATGCGGCGGGACTGGGTCCGCGCAGCATCCAGCGTCGGCTGTCGGCGCTGCGTTCGTTCCTGCGCTACCTGCAGCAGCACGGCCTCGTCACCAAGAATGCCGGCGATGACGTGCGCGCGCCAAAGTCGAAGAAACGCCTGCCGCGTGCGCTCGACGCCGACCAGATGACCCAGCTGCTCGAAGCGCCTGCCGAAGGCGCGCTGGGCACACGCGACCGGGCCATCATGGAGCTGCTGTATTCCAGCGGCCTGCGGCTGGCGGAGCTGGTGGGCCTCGACCTGTCCGCGCTCGATCTGGCCGACCGCACCGTGCGCGTCACCGGCAAGGGCCGCAAGACGCGCATCGTGCCCGTGGGCGGCAAAGCCGTGACCGCGCTGCGCGCATGGCTGAAGGAACGCAGCGGCATCGCGAAACCCGATGAACTGGCCGTGTTCGTGGGCCGCAACGGCCGACGCCTCGGCGCGCGCAATGTGCAGCTGCGCCTGGCGCAGCTTGGCCTGCGCAACGGCCTGCCCGCGAAGCTGCATCCGCATCTGTTCCGGCATTCCTTCGCCACGCATCTGCTGGAATCAAGCGGCGACCTGCGCGGCGTGCAGGAACTGCTGGGCCATGCCGACATCAGCACCACGCAGGTGTACACGCATCTCGACTTCCAGCACCTGGCGGGGGTATACGACCAGGCCCATCCCCGTGCGCGGCGGCGCCGCGCCAACGAAAAGGAATAAGCCGCATGCAAGACACCTCACCCGCCTTCCGGGCAGTGCTCGACGAATACCGCGAGCGCCTGGCGAAGGAAGAGGTCTACCACAAGTCGATCGGCTCCAGGAGCGACAGGCTGCAGGTGCGTGACACGCTGCTGCTGGCCGTGGGCGAGGACGTCGCCGAGCTATGCGTCGATCTCATCGTGGCGCGCAATGCGAAGGTGATCGTGGAGCTGGGCAGCTCCTTTGGCTATTCCACGCTGTACCTGGCCGAGGCCGCGCGCCGCACCGGCGGCAGGCTGTACAGCTACGAGATCCACCCCGACAAGCAGCGTCATGCGCGCGAGCGCATCGAGGCCGCGGAACTGGGCGCGCATGTGCAGTGGCAGCTCGGCGATGCCGTGAAGCTGCTGGCGGACCAGCCGGGCCCCATCGAGTTCGTGCTGCTCGACCTGTGGAAGGAGCTGTACATCCCCTGCCTGGATGTGTTCCATCCGAAGCTCGCGCCCAATGGCCTGATCGTGGCCGACAACATGCTGCTGCCGGAACACATCCGTCCGCAGGCCGAGGCCTATCGCGCCGCGGTGCGCGCCAAGCCGGAAATGGAGGCCGTGCTGCTGCCGATCGGACAGGGGATCGACCTGGCCTGCCGGTCGAAGCGGCCGCAGTAGGCCTTCCGGGCCCCGGGGTCGGGGTTGCCCGCCAGGACTTGAAGTGGGGGTTCCTGCCCCCACCCTTTCCTTCCTTATGAGCGACAAATTCGACCCCCACAGCACCACCATCCTGGCCGTCCGGCGCGACGGCAAGCTTGCCCTCGGCGGCGACGGCCAGGTCACCCTCGGCAACACCGTGATGAAGGGCAATGCGCGCAAGGTGCGCCGACTCTATGAAGGCAAGGTGCTGGCCGGCTTCGCTGGCGGCACCGCCGATGCCTTCACGCTGTTCGAGCGCTTCGAGGGCAAGCTCACGAAGTTCGGCAACCTCACCCGCGCGGCCATCGAACTCGCCAAGGACTGGCGACAGGACCGCTACCTGCGGCGGCTGGAGGCGCTGCTGCTGGTGGGCGACACCTCGAACCTGTATGTCATCTCCGGCAACGGCGACGTGATCGAACCGGAGCTGCCGCTGGCGGCCATCGGTTCCGGCGGCCCCTTCGCGCAGTCCGCCGCGCGGGCGCTGTTCGAAAACACGCCGATGTCGGCAAAGGAGATCGTGGAGAAGTCACTGGGCATCGCCGCCGACGTGTGCATCTACACCAACCGCAATCTCACCATCGAGGAGATGTAGGGAGTACCACATGACAGCATCGAGAATGTGGATACGCTGGAGAAACGCTTCATGACTCCCAAGGAGATTGTTGCCGAGCTCGACAAGCACATCGTCGGCCAGCAGAACGCCAAGCGGGCCGTGGCCATCGCGCTGCGCAACCGCTGGCGCCGCATGCAGATCGACGAGCCGCTGCGCCACGAGATCACGCCGAAGAACATCCTGATGATCGGCCCCACGGGCTGCGGCAAGACCGAGATCGCGCGGCGCCTGGCCAAACTCGCCAAGGCGCCATTCGTGAAGGTGGAAGCCACCAAGTTCACCGAAGTGGGCTACGTGGGCCGCGAGGTGGATTCCATCATCAAGGAACTGGCCGAAGCGGCCGTTAAGGAAACCCGCGAGGAGGAAAAGGCCCGGGTGCGCGAGCGCGCCGCCGATGCCGCCGAGGAACGCATTCTCGATGCGCTGCTGCCGCGCCCGCGCGCGCCCATGGGCTTTTCCACCGACGAGCCGCAGACCGGGCGCGATGGCGAGACACGCCAGCGCTTCCGCAAGATGCTGCGCGAAGGCAGCCTGGCGGACAAAGAGGTGGAGATCGAAGTGTCCGCCATGCCCGGCGGCGTCGAGATCATGGCCCCGCCCGGCATGGAAGAGATGCAGCAGCAGCTCTCGCAGATGTTCGCCAACCTGGGCCAGGGCCGCACCCGCGCGCGCCGCATGAAGGTGCGCGAGGCGCAGAAGCTCCTGGTGGAGGAAGAAGCCGGGAAGCTCGTGAACGAGGAAGAGATCCGCGCGAAGGCACTGGCCAATGCCGAGCAGAACGGCATCGTGTTCATCGACGAGATCGACAAGATCGCGCGTCGGCAGGACACCATCGGCGCCGACGTGTCACGCGAAGGAGTTCAAAGGGATCTGCTGCCGCTGGTGGAAGGCTGCACGGTGGCAACGAAGTATGGATCGATCAAGACCGACCATATCCTGTTCATCGCATCGGGCGCCTTCCACATGTCGCGCCCTTCGGACCTGATCCCCGAATTGCAGGGCCGATTGCCCATCCGCGTGGAGCTCGAAGCGCTCACCGCCGATGACTTCGTGCGCATATTGACCGAGCCCGACGCCTCGCTGACCACGCAGTACAGGGCGCTGCTGGGCACCGAATCCGTGCAGCTCGAATTCGCGCCCGATGGCGTGCGGCGGATCGCGGAGCTGGCCTGGCAGGTGAACGAACGCACCGAGAACATCGGCGCGCGCAGGCTGCACACGGTGATGGAGCGGCTGCTCGATTCGGCCTCGTATGAGGCGGCGGAGCAGAAGGGCCAGACGGTGATGGTGGATGCGGCCTATGTGGATCGCCACCTGGGCGAGCTGGCCAAGGACGAGGACCTTTCCCGCTACATCCTGTAGCGGGCGGCCGGGGTCCGCGCGCCTGCAGCGCCCGGACCCGGGACAGACTTACTTGGCGGCGCGCTTGGCGGCCGGCTTGGCGGCAGCGGACTTCGGCGCGGCCTTCACCGCCGGCTTGGCGGCAGTCGTGGCAGGGCCCTTGCGTGCCTTCGGGTTCTTCGGACGCGTCTTGCCGAACGAACCAGCGTAGATCTTGCCGCGACGGGTTCTGCGATCACCTTTTCCCACGAGTCTCTCCCAGCGTTTTCTTCAAGGCGGCGCAGTCTAGGCATCGGCGGCAGGACTGTCCACAATGGGCACCGATGGCTTGGAATTGGTTGCGTGGTGAGGGTTTGGTGACCCCGGAAAAAAGAAAGGCCGGAGCAGAACTCCGGCCGAACTTTGACAAGACCCCCATTGGCCCGCGCTTTCCCAGCGCCAGACCGGGGCCGATCATGCGCCAGCTATCAGTGGAATGCCAGCCTTTCGGGCAACAGATTTGGTTGTTTAGCAACGAACGTGCCGAAACGCGGCGTATCGATTAGATTTCAATTGCCGCGGCAGCGTTTTGGTTGGCAAAGCAACTACGGATTCGCAGGACGAACATGGCACAAGGCGAACAGCAAGACACCGATTTCGGCTTCGAGAAGGTCGCCTGGGGCGACAAGGCACGGCGCGTGCGCGGCGTGTTCGATTCCGTGGCCGGCCGCTACGACGTGATGAACGACCTGATGTCCGCAGGCACGCACCGGCTGTGGAAGCGCTTCACGCTGTCATGCACGCGACTGCGCCCCGGACAGCGCGCGCTGGATGTGGCCGGCGGCACCGGCGATCTCACGCTGGGCATGCTGAAGCAGGTGGGGCCCGCAGGCCTCGTGGTGCTCACCGACATCAACGCCGAGATGCTGCGCAATGGCCGCGACCGGTTGATCGACGCAGGACATGTGGCCAATGCGCGCGTGGTGCAGGCCAATGCCGAATGCCTGCCCTTCCGCCCCGGCCAGTTCGACTGCGTGACCATCGGCTTCGGCTTGCGCAATGTCACCGACAAACCGGCCGCGCTGCGCTCGATGAAGAGCATGCTCAAACCCGGCGGACAACTCATCATCCTGGAGTTCTCGCAGCTCGCCATCCCTGCCCTGCGCCCGCTCTACGACGCGTACTCATTCCATGTGCTGCCCGCGCTGGGTCGGCTCGTGGCCGGCGATGCCGCGAGCTATCGCTATCTCGCCGAATCCATCCGCAAGCATCCCGACCAGGAAACACTGCTCGACATGATGAAGGACGCCGGCCTCGAAGACTGCAGCTACCAGAACCTGTCGGGTGGCGTCGTGGCCGTGCACCGCGGCAACGTGTATTGATGATCACCGAGAAGCTTCAGGCCGTGGTCGATCGCCATGTGGCTGGTTCGCCGCGCGCGCGCGAACTGCTGGTCGCGCTCGATGGTCGCACGCTGCAGGTGAAGGTGAAGTTCACGCCCTGGAGCGCGGCCGCGCAGTCGCGCGAGGGCCGGCTGCTGCTGTCGAAGCAGGCCGGCGACGCGGGCGATGTCATCATCAGCGGCACACCGCTGGCGCTGCTGGCGCTGGCAAGGGAAACACCGGCCGATGTCATCCGCCGCGGCGATGTGCGGCTCGATGGCGATGGCGAAGCGGCCGAGAAGTTCCAGGAACTGCTGGCGCTGCTGCGACCGGACCTCGAAGGCGAGCTGGCGCAGATCATCGGCGACGTGCCCGCGCATGGCCTTGCCTCGCTGGTGGGCAAGGTCATGGGTTACGGCCGCGGCGTGGCACGCACGCAGGTGCGGAACGTGGGCGAATACCTGGCACATGAAAGCCGCGACCTCGTGCCGCGCGCCGAGGCTTCGGCCTTTCTCGGCGGTGTGGATGCCCTGCGCGAACAGGTGGATCGCGTGGCCGCGCGCGTGACCGCGCTCGAAGCGGAGAACAGATCGTGAACCTGCGCGTGATGGCACGGCTCATCCGCATCCAGCGCGTGATGTACCGCCATGGACTCACGGAGTTCCTGCGCGGCACGGCGCTTGAACGCCGCCTGAAGTGGGTTGCCGTCGTATCGCCCTGGTTGTGGCTGCAGGGCCGCGACCGCGGCACACGCGGCGAACGGCTGCGGCTGGCACTGCAGGATCTCGGACCCGTATTCGTCAAGTTCGGTCAGGCCATCTCCACGCGGCGCGACCTGCTGCCGCCCGACATCGCCGATGAACTGGTGAAACTGCAGGACCAGGTGCCCCCGTTCGATGGCGCCGTGGCACGGCAACTCGTGATCGAAGCGCTGGGCGCCCCCATCGAGAAGAACTTCCGCAGCTTCGATGACAATGCGCTCGCCGCCGCGTCCATTGCGCAGGTGCATGCGGCCGAGCTCATCGACGGCCGCGAAGTGATCGTGAAGGTGCTGCGCCCCGGCATGCGCGAGATCATCCAGCGCGACATCGAAGTGCTGTATGCGCTGGCGCACATGCTGGCCCGCTGGTCCACCGAGGGCGACCGGCTGCGGCCCGTGGAAGTGGTGCGCGAGTACGAGAAGACCATTCTCGACGAGCTCGACCTGATGCGTGAGGCCGCCAACGCCGCGCACCTGAAGCGCAACTTCGCCGGCGACCCCAAGCTGCATGTGCCCGAGGTGCACTGGGACCTCACCCGCACCAACGTGATGGTGATGGAGCGCATCCACGGCGTGCCCATCGGCGACATCGCAAGGCTTCGCTCGCTGGGCGTGGACTTCAAGGTGCTGGCCGAGAATGGCGTGGCCATCTTCTTCACCCAGGTGTTCCGGCACAATTTCTTCCACGCCGACATGCACCCGGGCAACATCTTCGTGCTGCCCGAGAACCCCGCCCAGCCACGCTATGCCGCGGTGGACTTCGGCATCGTCGGCATCCTCGATCCGCGCGACCAGGAATACCTGGCGCAGAACTTCCTGGCCGTATTCGATCGCGACTACCGGCGCGTTGCCACGCTGCACGTGGACTCCGGCTGGGTGCCGCATGACATCAGCGTGGGCGAGATGGAAAACGCCGTGCGCACCATCTGCGAACCCATCTTCGACAAGCCGCTGAAGGATATTTCCTTTGCCACGGTGCTGCTGCGGCTGTTCGAGGCGCTGCGCCGGTTCGACGCGCGCATCCAGCCGCAGCTGATCCTGCTGCAGAAGACGCTGTTCAATATCGAAGGACTGGGGCGGCAGCTCTATCCCGAGCTCGACATCTGGAAAACAGCGAGCCCCATCCTGCGCGAATGGATGCGCGAGAAGCATCATCCGCTGAACGTGGCCAGGCGGATGTGGAAGAAGATGCCCGAGCTGCTGCAGGCCCTCGAGGCCGCGCCCGATGCCGTGCGGCAGCATATGGTGGCCGCGGCGCAGCCGAAGGCCTCGCAGGCCGCGTTTGCCAGCGATGCACACCGGCGGAACACGCAACACCGCACCCAAACCGGCGGCGCGAGACACATCGCGCCGGCGCTGGTGCTGCTGGCTGGCGTTCTGGCCCTGGGCGTGGAGCGCATTCCCGCCTGGGCAGGCTGGCTACTGGGGTTTGTCGGTGCTGCATGGCTCATCGCGGGCGTCGTGCGCCCGTCTGGCAAGACCCGCTGACGCAGCGTTAGCGTTGCAGCGGCGGAAGCAGCTCCATGGGGCTCTTCAAGCCTGCCGCCGACGATGACAGCACATGCGTGTAGATCATCGTGGTGCTTACGTCGGAGTGGCCCAGCAGCTCCTGCACGCGACGGATGTCGACGCCTGAATCCAGCAGATGCGTGGCAAATGAGTGCCGGAGCGTGTGCGCCGTCACTCGTTTGGTGATCCGCGCGCGATGAACGGCCCAGCGCAGGGCCCGCGCCACCGTCTGAGGATACAGATGGTGCCGACGGACGACCTGCGCACGCGGATCGCGGCTCAGCGTGGGCGCCGGGAACAGCCAATGCCAGGAGAATGATTCCGCCGCACGGTTCAGCTTGCGCTCCAGCGCAAACGGCACTTCCACGCCCACCACACCGGCCGCGCGATCCTGCGCCCATAGCCGGCGCGAGACATCCACCTGTGCGCGCAGTGCCGCCTCCGCCGGCGCGGGCAGCATCACGACACGATCCTTCGCGCCCTTGCCATTACGCACGTAGATGACGCGACGGGTGAAGTCCACATCCTTGACCCGGAGGGACAACCCTTCCTGCAGACGCAGCCCCGCCCCATACAGCAGCGAACACAAAAGCCAGTGTTCCGCTGGCAAGCATGCGAGAACGGCGGCGACTTCTTCACGCGACAGGACTACGGGCACGTGCTGCGACGTGCGGGGTCGGCCGATCTCGCCCATCCACGGCAGGTTGATGGAGAGCACTTCGCGATACAGGAAGAGGATGGCGGCCAACGCCTGCTTATGCGTGGAAGGAGCCACCTTTGCCACGGTCGCCAGGTGCGTGAGGTAGCGCTCGACCTCCGGGGCGCCCATGGCGCGTGGGTGCTTCAGGCCGTGAAACATCACGAAGCGGCGAACCCAGAACAGATATGCCTTCTCGGTGCGCAGGCTGTAGTGCTTGTAGCGAATTCGCTCGCGCATGGCCGCGAAGAGCCGAGGCGCCGCGCGAGCGACGGAAGTACCTGCTGCGGCACTGGGTTTTGCGTTCTGCTGGTTATACCTGTACATGGGCACAGCCTCGCAACATAAGGCTGTGATTCTGGGCGGAAAGCAGGCCGACTGGCGGACAGGTTATTCACCGGAATGCTAAGTTATTCGCCATGTATCGCACTTCTAAAACAAGTTAGCGTGCAGCGGCCGGCGGTTGCGCCGGTTCCGGCGTGTATATACACTCCGTAGATGCGGTACAGCTGGGACGAACGTAAGCGCCAGTCCAACCTTCGGGAACACGGACTGGACTTCGTCGATGCCCAGGCAGTCTTTGAAGGCCTGACTTTCACGTTCGAGGACGACCGGTTCGCTTATCGGGAGCAGCGGTTCGTTACCCTGGGCCTACTCCGAGGC
The DNA here is from genome assembly GCA_046347045.1 of Steroidobacteraceae bacterium. Taxonomy (GTDB): domain Bacteria; phylum Pseudomonadota; class Gammaproteobacteria; order Steroidobacterales; family Steroidobacteraceae; genus ZC4RG30. Next base: position 100,243 of record JAXMGX010000006.1, on the reverse strand, counting down.
GTTCCGGTCTCCATAGTACATACGGAGACTAGTGAAGAAATCCGCGTCATCTCCTTTCGTAGAGCTACCGACAATGAAGCGCAAATCCTCTTCTCTCAAGTCCAAGACCACCTCCCGGCCCTCGAAGTCGCCGAAAAGCCGCGAGGTCAAGCTCAGCGCCGAGCACCCCGAAGCCGATCTCCGGCACATCGTGGGCGGCATCGTAAGGCGCGGCCTAAAGGTGGTTCCTCCTAAGGCTTCCATCTCATTGCGCGTCGATGCGGATGTGCTTGATTGGTTCCGGGCCACGGGCTCGGGGTATCAGTCACGGATGAACGCCGTACTTCGGGCGTTCAAGGAAGCTGCACGCTAACCCGTCGTTGGAGCGGCCGTGACCCATAAACTGCTCGTAAAGTGGCCTCAGTGCACGGCCGCTCAACTAGGTCGTTATATCCAGTCGAGGTAGTGGCACGGAATGCGTCGCCTCCTTCCGCTTGCAATCGTTGCGGCCCTGGCCTGGTATGGCTGGGGCAAGTACCACGAGCAGACCGATGCGATAACGGAAGAATCATCGCTTGTAGACACGGCAGAGGCCGCTGAGCCAGACACCTCGCGCTTCGTGTCACCGGACCGACCGTCGGAAGCATCGACCCGCACTTTCACCTGCGACGGCCGGACCTACTGCTCGCAAATGACCTCATGCGAGGAAGCGACATACTTCATTCGTAACTGCCCTGGCACGAAGATGGACGGCAACAACGATGGCGTGCCTTGCGAGAGCCAATGGTGCAAGTAGTATCGGACACCGCCCAGGATATAACCCGTCGTTGGAGCGGCCGGGAGGCATAAAGTGCACGCGCCCTACCGGCACCTTTGCATTCGAGTCCGCGGCCATGCGCCACAAAGCTGGCGCACGGCCGCTCAACTAGGTCGTTAGGCATCAGGGCCGATGCTGCCGCAAGACTTAGGCGTACTTACGAGGAAGGCTACGGCTGACGATCTCCCATTCCTATTGGATCTGCGTCGCGTAACCATGAGGCCGCATCTGGTTGCCACTGGTATTGACCAGGACGACGAGGCGATGCGGGAGCGTGTCCTCGCGGAGTTCGACTGCGCATTGGTCATCGAACAGGGCAACGCGCGAATTGGCTTACTCAAGCTCGCTAAAGGGCGGGGCATTTGGACGCTGCACCAGATTCAGCTCCTCCCCTCGTGGCAGGGCCAAGGAATTGGAACTGAGTTGATCCGCGATATCCTGTCTCAGGCGGCGCAGGCTGGGTCGCAAGTTGAGCTTCACGTTCTTAAGGGCAATCCGGCCCGCCGTCTTTACGAGCGGCTTGGCTTTGCTATTGTTGCTGAGAGTGCCCATGCCTTCACCATGCGCGCTGATGCCTAACCCGTCGTTGGAGCGGCCGTGAACGATAAAGTGCCCTGTCATGTGCGCCGGCGCGCGGCCGCTCAACTAGGTCGTTATATCTGCGGATCGTGAAGAGCCAAAGATTGTGGCTAGCTCACTTCCTGTAGAGACGTTGCCGCAGAGTGGCGTTGTTTACGCGGCGCACCGATTGTCGTCGTCGCACCCTGGCCTGACGCTGGCTCCCCGTGGATAACGGCGGGCGTGGCGAAGTTGCGCCGCTGCGGCAGCGGTCGCATCATCGGGCAATGCACGTTGAACCCAGTCTCTTCGTTCTGGCCACTCGAGACCGAGATCAGCGTATGCCGCAACAAGAGCCGTCGACATTGATCCGCCGCGGCCGCACATATAACCCGTCGTTGCAGCGGCCGGGAACCATAAACTGCATGTCGCGCGGACGCGCCATGCACAGCGGACAAGAGGCCTGCGCTCGAAACGCGCGCAGGCCGGCCGCTGAACTAGGTCGTTAGATGGCAGAGGAACGCATTGTGCTATCGGGGGTCACGTATGTGCTCTTCACGCACGAGCCAGCAACCTTTGGCGACGACTCGTTGGTTTACGACCATGTTCTGGATCGAGAGATACGGCTCGACTTCTCTGATGGGACAACTAAGTTCGTGTCCTGGACCAACGAGCCGGTGGTGCACTGCGTCGGGGTCAAGGCAGAGTCTTGGTTTAAGCCAGGCGATGACGTGACCGTGAACGTATCTGGTCGCGATCCATGGCGTCATCTCATCGGGCACCCAATCGATCTGCTTTGGTCCGATGCCGATCATCAGGTGCTGGAGGTTTGCGCCGGTGAAAGGTCGGCATTCCTTTGTTCGCGTGAGGGATCTTCATGGTGTGCGGACGCCATTACCGTGTCCGCCGGAGCGCCCGTGCTGCCATCTAACCCGTCGTTGGAGCGGCCGTGAACGATAAACTGCCCTGTCATGTGCGCCGGCGCGCGGCCGCTCAACTAGGACGTTAGAGGACATGATCCATGGCTGCGCTTTCGGCTGAGCAATGCCGGCGCATCAAAGGCAGCTCGTGGCCTGGTCATGCTTGGCGTGTTGTCGACTTCTGCCTGGATCGTGGTGACTGGCGTACTGAGCATGCGGCAGGACGTATCCGACTGGCTCACTGCCAGTCCACTTGCCCTGTAATGGCCACGGGCTTGGTCGCTGAATGGCGAGTTGACTGCCCCATGTGTACCAAACCCTTCTTTCGCCGGGGAGCATCGGGTATCGCAACCACTCGTCGTTGCGTCCATTGTCGTGCCGGGTGGAATAGGTGTGGGGTCAGTCGCCACCTGCATGTCCTCTAACCCGTCGTTGGAGCGGCCGTGACCCGCCAAAGTGCTCGCTAAAGTGGCCCCTCAGAAGGTGCGGCCGCTCAACTAGGCCGTTAGGCATCACAGATGCAGCCCCGCAACGACCGGCGCTGGAACATACCCTCAATCCCGCACCTAGCGGGACGAAAGGGAAACACGATCGTGACTCCCGTCTCAGAAGTGTTGTTAAATGTAATTCAAGCTTGGGTAGCCAAGCGGAGCGACGAACATGATTCCCAGAACCCCTGATCGACCTCGTGCCTTGGGGGAGCCTGTCCAGCAGGAACAGGTTCTGACGCAGGCACAACGAACTGCGCTGCCAGCCGGCGTGCAATTGCGAACCGAAGGTCGCAGAGACAAGCAACCGGTTATAGTCGTCGAACCAGCACATCGTGACTGATGATCTTAGGCTTGTGGTGGGGCGTACCCGGCCTAGCGTGGTACGTAGTGATGCCTAACATCTCGTTGCGCAACGGCCGTGAACGATAAAGTGCATATCCCAATGCGTCGGCGAGCGGCCGCTGAACTCGGGCGTTAGACAACGGAGGAAGGCTTGCGCGAGATTTCTATCCGTTCCACGTCGACGACTTGTGCTTGTCTTCCACGTACAGGCTTGCGGGCGTTTGCTGCATTACTTCAAGGCTGCGTTAAGGCTCAGAGTGTTCCGCCCAGGGCCTCGCTCACCGTATCGGATGACGGAGCATGCCCGGTCCTTGGGAAGCCCGTGCCTTGTGACCAAGCTGCATCAGTGCTTCAGGCTTCGAAGGCCTGATTACCGCGTGGCATCTCCCGTCCTCGCGCGCACCGGTCGACGCGGTAATGGCCGCAATGGCATCCTTGAAACGTGGCGGCTTCGATAACGCAACCTTCGGCGCCGTTACGCGCCAGTCCCCCTAGTTGAGCGGTCGAGGACATAGGTAACAAAGTAGTATGGAACATGGGTGACAGTCACCTGTGACGGAAGAGCCTACCGTAGGCGTCTTCGATCCGCATGTTGCGCTCGTCAGTCGTCCTAGACGCAGCGCACCAAAGTACACATTCCAGATCCATCATCGATCTCCTCGAGTCCGACGTACTCGCCGATGCAGGTAATGGATACATTGACCCATCGACTGTTCCAGCGGATGCCGCCATTGGCGCTGACGTAGCGCACCTCGAACCGATCTGGATACTCGATAGGTGGCAGCTTGCTGGGCATGGATCGCGTCGAGGGTCGATAGACACTAGCCGGCACCTCCTGATCGAGTGCCTCGTGCGGGCGTTCATGGTTGAACTCCTGCCGGAACCGATCGAACTTCACTTGCTGAGAACGCATCGCTGCTGCTGGCGGCCTTGTGGTCTCGGCCTTGAGCGTGCGATGCATGCGTTCGTGTCTGCCGTTCTGCTGAGGGCTGGAAGGCTCGATCAGCTGTGGCATCACGCCCAGTCGTATCCACCAGGCCGACAGGCGCGAGAGCCTGGCCAGCGTGTTCGTGGCAAAGGGCACGCCATTGTCGGTGCGGATCAGCTGGGGTAGGCCGTACTCCTGGAACAGCCGTGAGAACACCGGCTTTGCCCCTTCCACGGCCGTGCTGGTAAGTCCGTGGCAGCCCAGCAGGAAGCGGCTGTGCGCATCGGTCACGGTCAGCGGATAACAGTACCGGCCATTGCCCATGCGGAACTGGCCTTTGAAGTCCGCGCACCAGATGTGGTTCGGGCCCAGGATCACTGATGAGGGCTTGCCCGGATGACCGATAACCCTTCGTCTTGTCTTCCTGCGGATCAGACCATGGCGATGCAGGATCAGGCAGCAGGCCGAGCGGCCGGGCAGCTTCCAGCGCGGATGACGCCCCTTGAGGATCTTGAGCAGCTTCTTGGCGCCCCAACTCGGGTGATGCCGCCGCAGCTCGATCAGCGCCGCCACCACCTCTTCAGCCGTTGCGTTGAGGAGACGCGAGGTCGGCGTGACCGATCCTCCAGACCTGCAGCGCCAAGCCTCAAATAGCGCTCGATCCACTTGTAGGCCGTCTTGCAGGAAATGCCGTACTCTGCGCACAGATCCGCGACGGGCGGGCACCCTTGAAGTGGTCGGCAATGAACAGCACCTTCTGGTTCATGGGCGATGTTTGACTCCATGGCATGGGGCACCTCCGTCGATGCCCCGAGTATCAAACTGTCACCCATGTCCCTGGACTAAAGTGTCACCTATGTCTGTGGACCGTACCCAGTCCATGTCTAATACCGTCGTTGGAGCGGCCGTGAACGATAAACTGCTCGTAAAGTGGCCCGAGCGCACGGCCGCTCAACCTGGGTCTCTAAGACTTCCCCGCAGTCCAAGATCTCTTCCGGCTGCTCGTACTCGATAAGTTCTCCTGGTCAGTGCGCTGCGGTCGAGTTGTTCGCAAGAAGGTCTGACTGCAAGTCTCTAATCGGCCTGTGGTGAGCAAGACGAAGCCTGCTCCGGCCCGGTTGTAAGCCGCGCGTGCGTGCCTCGATCGTTAGTCGGCCTGTTGCGGCCCATCCGTTCAGGCTCTGCGCACGCCGGTCCGACCTGTTGCATCAACCCATCCACCAGTCCTTGAAGTTCCGCTCGCCTCCTAAGCAAGAAGCTGCAGTGCCTGCCGTTTGGTCAGCAGCGCCCAGATGATCCGCGCATGCTTGGCTGCGATAGCGACGCAGGCTCGGTGGTAACCACGCCGATCCCGAACGGCCAATGCCCACTTCGCAGGTGATCCGCTCTTCGACTGGCAGTCTGCAGCACGGACCGTGCTCCCATCACCAGCAGCATCCTCAGGTACGGATCGCCCTTGCAGGTGATCCGCCCCAACTGCGTCTTGCCGCCCGTGGAGTACTGCCGCGGCACCGAGGCCCAGCCACGCCGCGAACTGCCGCCCGTTGTCGAACTCATGCGCCTCGGCAACGCTGGCCACGATGGCCGAAGCACTCAAAGGACCAACGCCACTCCAGGCTGCCGATGCGCTTGGCACGCTCGTCGGTCCGTGCATGCTGCTCGAGCTGATGCTCGTAACCCTTGATCCTTTCGTCCAGGACACGCACATGATCCAGCAGGTCCCGAAGCGCTCCGGCGGCCAGCACCGGTAGCGCGTCGATCTTCTGTGCCGCCGCGCCGTACGGATCGCCGCCTGCGGCAGCACCGCAAACTCGCTCAGCAGACCCCGGATGCGGTTGAGCGTCGCCGTGCGCTCCTCGATGAACCCCTGGCGCACACGATGCAGTGTCAGCCACGACTGCTGGTTCAGATCCTTCACCGGCACAAAGCGCATGTTAGGACGCGAGACCGCCTCGCAGATCACCTCGGCATCATTGCCATCGTTCTTGCCACCGCGCCTGTAGGGGGCAACGAACTTCAGGCCATCAGCTTTGCGGTATGACCGAACTTCACCGACCGCCGTGTTGCCCCACTCCGCCAGGCCCCGAGCACGCCTCCAGCCCGATCAGGCACGGCGGCAGCTGCGCCGCGCCCAGTTCCATAAGCTTCGACCGACCGACGGTCCTGCGCACGCACAGTCCCCGAAGCATCCACGCCGTGCACGGAGAACACGTTCTTTGCCAGATCGATCCCGACGGTAGTAACGTTGTCCATGACTTCCCTTCTCGATTGCGATTGAACATGCACACACACTTCAATCCGGCGCTCCGATGCCCGCTCCGGATCGAAGTCACCCGTTCGTTAGATGCAGCTGGAGGCCTCACAGCCGTGCACGTCGTGCGGTTCACAGATCGACGTCCGCGCGGGCTGGGCGGCAGCGCCACAGACGGGAAGCGGACTTCCGCTGGGAATACTCACGAGCGGAACGCCTGCTCTACGATGCAGCAAGTGTGGCACGCTGTCTGTGATGCGCACTTGGCGCCTGGTCATCATGACCGCCCTCTTGTGGGCGGGCCTCATCTCTCTAGGCTGGTATCTGGCGGATCATTGGCGCAGGGACTTCGTGTTCGCAGGGGTAGCGATCGTGTTGGTGCTGGGCGGCATGGTTGCGCAAAGGCTTGCGGCGCCGTCCCTCATTCGGCTCGGTCCTGCCAAAGTCGGCGAGCACCTCAATGTTGTAGGTCGCTCCGAGGGCGGTACACCATGACCTACCCTTGGCTGCATCTAACCCGTCGTTGGAGCGGCCGTGAACGATAAAGTGCACGCGCCCAACCGTCCCGCCGGCTTCGAGCTCCGCGGCCGTGCGCCGATGTCTCGGCGCGCGGCCGCTCAACTAGGTCGTTAGGTTGCTTGACAATCGTAACCCGTAACGTTACGGTCCCCATGTGATCCAAGGCTTCCGCCATCGCGGGCTTGAGCGCTTCTTCCTATCCGGGGTGAAATCCGGGATTCGACCGGATCACGCAGAACGGCTGAGGCTTGTGCTTGGTCGTTTGGCTGCCGCCACAGCACCGAAGGACATGGACCTGCCAGGATTGAGGCTTCACCCACTCAAGGGCAAGCTCAAGGGACGCTGGTCGGTGACCATCAGTGGCAATTGGCGGGTGACATTCGCCTTCTCCGGCAAGGATGTCGTGGACATCGACTACGAGGACTATCACTGATATGGCGATGCAGATGCATAACCCTCCGCACCCCGGCGAGATCCTTCGGGACCTGTGCCTTGAGCCGCTGAAGCTTTCCGTTACGGATGCTGCCAAGGCTTTGGGCGTCAGTCGAAAGACTCTGTCGGCTGTCTTGAACGGCCGGGCTGGCATCAGCCCAGAGATGGCTGTGCGCCTTTCTATTGCCTTCGATACGACGGCAGAGAGTTGGCTCAATCAGCAAGTCCAGTACGACCTTTGGCTCGCTGAGAAGCGGCGCAAGTCATTGAAGGTCGCTCGAATCGCGGCATAGCAACCTAGCCCGTCGTTGGAGCGGCTGTGAACGATAAACTGCAGATAGCGTGGCTGCTGCGCGCGGCCGTTCAACTGGGTAGTTAGCAGCCTCAGAACCCTTGGAGATAACTTGAAAATCACTGTCGAGACCACCGTTCGTGGCAGTCCTTCAGACGTGTGGAAGGCTTACACGTCACCTGCTGATATCGTCAAGTGGAATGCCGCGTCTGACGATTGGCACACTACGAAGGCCAGCGTTGATTTGCGCGTTGGAGGATCCTTCTCGTCACGTATGGAGGCCAAAGATGGCAGTTTCGGCTTCGACTTTGCCGGCGTCTATACATTGATCATTCCGAATGAACGTATCGAGTACGCCTTCGGTGATCGGACCGCCACCGTCGACTTCCGTGGAACACCGGAAGGTGTGCGGGTTGCCGTATCGTTTGATGCCGAGACGACGCATTCGATCGAGCAGCAGAGAGACGGATGGCAGGCCATCCTCGACAACTTCAAACGACATGTTGAATCTCGATAGTGCCTTGTCGGCTGCCAGCCCATCGTTGGAGCGACCGTGAACGATGAACTGCTCGTAACGTCGCCTCGGCGTGCGACCACTCAACCAGGTCGTTAGAAAGCACCATCCACCGACGACGCCGAAATGAGCATGTCCGTCCTCTTGCCTGTTCTACGCGTGGCGATGGTCTGCGGGGGCGCGGCTTGCATTCTGATTGTGGTGTATTCAGGCTCTGCCGCGAGTCTCGCCGTCCGCGATTGGACCATGTTCCGCGTGCTTCTCCTGGAGTCGGTATTGATCGGCTATCTGTCAGCATGCACTTTGGATCGATTCAGCTCCGCCGCTGGCACTGAGCAGAAATCGCAGGCTGCCGCCAAGGCATTGCGATATGGTCTCGGCGTGGGAATGGTGCTCGCAATCGTGCTTGGAGCCGTACTCGTCTACAGCAACCCGGATCGGGCATTGGCGGCGCTTCTCGCTGTAGTCGGTGGGATGCTTACTTATGGCTTCGCGGTCCTCATTTGGAGTGCATATCTGGGAATCAGGCTTCTGCACCGCATGCGGCATCGGCACACGGCCACGCAACCAGGTCGTTGGCTGGCATAGGAAACATCAACGTGCGGGCCTCCAAGAACGCTATCGTTGCGGCCAAGGCTGATCCTCTGCTTTCGAGGGTTCGGAATTTGTGCCTGTCTCTTCCGGAGACTTCGGAGATCTCTTCCTGGGGCCATCCGAACTTCCGCGCCGGCAAACGCACCTTCGTGACCTTCGAGCACATTGAGGGGGTCGATACCATCGCTTTCCACCTCGCCCCCTGTGACGTTGAAGACCTGCAGCGTAAGGCTGGCTTTGTGCGTACGCCATATGGGCAGGGGCATTGGGTCAGTTTGTGCATCAAACCTCGACCCAAGTGGCCTGATGTTGAAGGCCTGGTACTCCGGAGTTACAAACAGGTGGCGTTGAAGCGCATGCTCAAAGTGCTTGATGAGTCCTCCAGAGATGAATGACACACCCGAGTCCATCAAGGCCGTGTTCCGCCGGTTGGTCGACATCTATGCGACCAGGGACCTATCGGCGCTGGATGAGGTGATTGCTCCCGACTACGTTGGTCACGCGTCCGCCGGTGATCGGGATCTCGAAGGATTCCGGCAAAGCATCCTGCACTTCCACAACCTCTTCATCTACGACGAGGACTCGTTTGAAGTCAACGATCAGTTCGTGGAGGGGCAGAAGGTTGCCACGCGCATGACGGCACACGTCAAAGTGCGCGCAACCGGAGAACCGATCACGCTCATTGGCATCAATCTGGCGCGCATAGTGGGCGGAAAGATCGTCGAGGAGTGGAACACATGGGAGCAACTTCAGCCCCCAGCGGGGGCATCGCAGCCAAAGTGAGGCCTGGCATGTCGGTCAACCGGACGCGCCCGATGCGATTCCGATCGAAGGTCGACTCCTGGTTTGTCGTTGTGCTCGCGGCGGCCGGGTTGCTCGGCGTTCTGGCCTGCATTCCGGTCCTGGGTCGCGGAGGTCCAGTTGCCTTCCTGGTCGTAGCCTTCATTCTCTTCTCGGTGCTCGGCGTTCCGCTTTGGCTCCTTGCAAGAACGTACTACGAGTTTCAGGCCGGAGAACTGATTATCCGGAGCGGGCCGTTCACCTGGCGGATCCCGCTTTCGCAAGTTCGCAGCGTAGAGCCAACACACAGTCCGCTATCGAGCCCAGCCCTTTCGTTGGACCGCTTGAGAATCGAGTATGGTTCAGGCAGCAGTATCATGGTATCGCCTGCAGACAAGGAAGGCTTCCTCGGTGAGATCAACGCCAGACGATCCAACCCGTCGCTGGTGCAACCTGTCACATGAGCCAGGAGTCGGGTGCCGCGCATGGGGGATTCATGGCAAGGCGCGACGCGTTGGAAACCCTGGCGGCCATCATGTCCATTGCCTTGTTCGCGACGCAGGGGCAGGCCGAATCCGCCCTCAGCTTGCCGTCCGTCTACATTGAAGTCCAGGCCGATGGACAACACTGCGTAGTTCGCAAGGTCTCCATGCCCTGCCCGGAGGTCCTGGAGCATCTTCGGCAGGTTCTCAAGCTTGCACCGGGCACGTGGGTCGGATTCCGGGCCGGTCGCTCCGCTCCTTTCGAGGCGATAAAGAAAGTCATGGACGACGTATCGCACTCCGAGTACACAACTTCCGCTGCTTACGTGCCTCCACCCAGGGTGCCCGTCAGGCGTCAATCGGCGCCCGGCGACCGGCGCAGGGACGCTATGAGGATGAGCTGGTAAAGCGGAATGGGCAGTGGCTGATTTATCGGCGGAAGATTCTATGAGATCCATGCTTGAACTGCTCGCGGTACTGTCCGCTGCCCTCTTTGCTGGCGCAGCGCTCTACATCAATGTCGTCGAGCACCCTGCACGGATGGGCCTCGAGACGCGCGTCGCCGCGATGCAATGGGCACCGAGCTACGAGCGCGCTACATGGCTGCAAGCACCCCTGGCAGTATTGAGTCTGCTGTGCGGCATCGGCGCCTGGCTGTTGGGTGCCGGAATCGCCTGGTTGGTGGCAGCCATATTGGTTGGCCTCGTTGTTCCGTTCACCTTCGTCGTCATCATGCCTACAAACCGCAAATTGCTGACCCCGGGTCGGGATGTCGCGAGTGAGGAGACGCGAGCACTGCTGGTGCAATGGGGGCGCCTGCATGCCGTCAGGACAATTCTCAGCCTTGCGGGGACTCTCTTGTTCGTCTGGCTTCTGCTCGGGGCCGGATGACGTTGTGATGCTGAGCCTGCCAGGTGGAATCGGCTCGATGGGCCCGGTACCGGTCGTTCTTCAAGCATTTGTGCTGGTCATTGCCAGTGCATTGTTCGTGCTTGCCCGCAGGAGCATGGCCGAGAACTGGTTAAATAGGTGCTGTGACGATGCCTGATCCACAGCAACTCGAGCTGCCCACCGAGCTCAATACGGCACGAATGCTGCTGCGTCCGTTTCGCCAGCACGACGCGCCTGCCCTGCACGAAGCCATCGCCGAGTCCATCGACAACCTGCGCCTTCACCTCGGCCACCTGCCCTGGGTGGCGACAACACCGACGCTCGAGGCGGCGCAGATACGCTGCCGTCAGGCCGAGGCGAGCTTCCTGCTGCGCGCCGACCTGCCCTTCCTGGCATTCCACAGGGACTCGGGGAAACTTGTGGCATCGATCGGTCTGCATCGCACCGACTGGAGCATCCCGCGCACCGAGGTGGGATACTGGGTTCGCAGCAGCGAGCTCGGCAAGGGTTACGCCTCGGAGGGCGTCGACGCACTGGTGGCATGGGCATTGAATGACCTGCACATGGCGCGCATCGAACTGGTGACGGACGAGCAGAATCGCGGCTCGCGCGCGGTGGCCGCGCGCTGCGGCTTCGTGCTCGAAGGCATCCATCGCAACGCAAGCCTGGGAACCGATGGCACGCTGCGGCACCATTGCATGTATGCGCGGTATTCCAACGGGCATGTGCATGGCGACTGAGTCGCGCATGCGAATGACTGCAACCCTGGGCGCGGGTCTTCTGGCCCTGCTGGCCGCCACGGTGTGTCGCGCCGCCCTGCCTGTCTACCTCGAGACGCCGCCCGACCAGAAGCCGCGCGTGGTGATCACCGCCGATCCTGAACTGGATGATTCCAACTCGCTGGTGCGCTACCTGCTGTTCAGCAATGGCTATCGCACCGAAGGCCTGATCTACGCCAGCAGCCAGTTCCACTGGATGGGTGACGGCAAGGGCACCAAGTGGTTCGTCGAAGGGCGTGAATACACGCGTTTCGGACTCACCGACGTCTGCCCCTGCACTTCCTGGCGCTGGAATCCGAAGGAGCGCTTCATCGACGATGCGGTCGAGACCTACGCCAAAGCCTACCCGAACCTGCGCGTGCACGACCGTTCATTCCCCACGCCTGAATACCTGAAGTCGAAGATCCGCTGGGGCAATGTGCAGTTCGATGGCGATTTCTCGAAAGATACGGCCGGTTCCAACCTCATCAAGGCACTGCTGCTCGACAACGAGGAGTCTCCCATCTACCTGCATGCCTGGGGCGGGCAGAGCACCATCGCACGCGCGTTGAAGTCCATCGAGGATCAATACCGGGGCACTTCGAAATGGCGCGCGATTCGCGCCAAGGTGATCCGCAAGGCCGTGATCCATCCTTCTGGGGACCAGGACGACACCTACGCCAGATACATCAAACCCAACTGGCCCGAGATCCGCTATCGCCAGCTCGCGGGCAGCATGATGCTGGGCTACAACGCGCAGTCCCTGGTCAGCGAGGACGACGCCGCCTGGTTCAGCGCCGACTGGACACGCCGGAACATCTCGGAGAAGGGCCCGCTGGGTGCGTTCTATCGCGTCTGGGGCGACGGCCGGCAGATGGTGCGCGGCGACATCTTCGACTACATCGGCATGTCGGCGGGCAAATCGGCCGAACAGCTCAAGGCCGAAGGCTATGTGGTATGGACACCGCCGCATGAAACCGGCTCATTCGCCGGCGAAGGCGACACGGGCACCTTCCTCAACCTGGTGGACAACGGCCTGCGGGGTTTCAGCGGCGAGAGCTTCGGGGGCTGGGGCGGATATGCGGGCAGCGGCGCGCCAGCGCCCCGCCTTCGCGGTCGTGCGCCCACGCATCGCTTCCTGGCAGCGGCGCAGCGCAGCTTCGCCAATCGCTTCATCTGGGCCACCACGCCGGTGTTTGCGGAGGCGAACCACGAACCGCATCTCGACGCGCGCAGTCCGCATCGGGTGGTGGCGCGTCCCGGCGAAACCGTGAATCTGCGCGTGAAAGCCCGCGATCCCGACAAGGATTTCGTGGCCGTGCGCTGGTGGCGCTGGAACGAAGTGGACAGCTACTCCGGCGCCGTGCCACTGAGCCGCGTGGAAGGCTCCACGACCAGCCTGCGCGTTCCGGCCGATGCCCGCGCGGGCATGACCATCCACGTAATTGCCGAAGCGACAGACAACGGTGTGCCGGCGCTCACCCGTTATGCGCGCTTCGTGGTACGGGTGCGTTAGTCGCTGACCTGGCGGAGAAATCCTACACAGCGCGTGGGACGGGCACCTACACGCGACCTTTGCAGGCGTTCGTAGACTGCGCTGCATGACCGCAACACCAGGCCGATGCCGCTCCGGAATCACCGGACTGGATGACATTCTCTGCGGCGGACTGGTCTGCGAGCGCATGTACCTGATCGATGGCAATCCCGGCGCGGGCAAGACAACGCTGGCGCTGCAGTTCCTGCTCGAGGGCGCACAACTCGGCGAACGCTGCCTGTATGTGACGCTGTCCGAGACACAGGGCGAACTGCGGGCAGCGGCGCTCGCCCACGGCTGGTCGCTGGATGGCATCGAGATCCTCGAACTCATCGTCGATGAAAGTGCGCTGCAGGAAGACGCGCGGCTCACCATGCTGCACGCCTCGGAGGTGGAGCTGAATGACGCCATGCGCAACCTGATGGCGGCGATCGACCGCCTGAAGCCCGTGCGGCTGGTGCTGGACTCGCTGTCGGAGCTGCGGCTGCTGGCGCAGACCTCGTTGCGCTACCGCCGCCAGATACTGGCGCTGAAGCAGCTATTCCTCGGCCGCGCCTGCACCGTGGTGATGCTGGATGACCGCACCGGGGATGGCCCGGACATGCAGCTCCACAGCATCGCGCATGGCGTGCTCAGCCTGGAGTCGCAGACGCCGGTGTACGGCCAGATGCGTCGGCAACTGGAGGTGCGCAAGTTCCGCGGCAGCCAGTTCCTGAGCGGCCTGCATGACTTCAGCATCTACCGCGGCGGCATCACGCTGTTTCCCCGCCTGGTCGCGGCCGATCATCATGTGAGCTTCAGACATGAGCCGCTGAAAAGCGGCATCGGCAATCTGGACTCCCTGCTGGGCGGCGGCGTGGACATGGGAACCAGCACACTGCTGATGGGCCCGCCCGGGTCCGGCAAGTCGACCATCGCAGTGCACTACGCGCTGGCGGCGGTAAGACGCGGCGGCCACGCGGCGATCTTCATGTTCGACGAAACGCGGTCCGCGCTGCTGAAGCGCTGCGAAGGCGTGGGCATGGACATCCAGCCTGGAACCGGCAACGGCGAACTGATGCTGAAACAGATGGATCCCGCTGAAGTCTCGCCGGGGGAATTCGTGGCGCTGGTGCGGCGCTCGGTGGAGGACGACAAGGCCAGCGTGGTGGTGATCGACAGCCTGAACGGCTACCTGACTTCAATGCCGCGCGACAAGTACCTCACCGCGCAACTCCACGAACTGCTCTCGTATCTGAACAACCGTGGCGTGGCCACGTTTCTGGTGGTGGCGCAAAGCGGCCTGCTGGGTCAGACGATGAATTCCCCGGTGGACGCCAGCTACCTTGCCGACAATGTGGTGCTGTTGCGGTACTTCGAGCACGAGGGCGCACTGAAGAAGGCCGTCTCCGCGGTGAAGAAGCGCACCGGCGGCCATGAATCCGCGATCCGAGAGCTGTGGTTCGATGCAGATGGCATCCACCTGGGCGAGCCGTTGATGCAGCTCCGCGGCATCCTCACCGGCGTGCCCGTCGACATACAGCCCGCGGCCTATCACTCATGAGCCTGGACTCTGACTGCTCGCTCGAGAATCGCGTGCTGCTGCTGCCCGCCACGCGGCGTGATGGCGAGGCCATCTGCGGATTGCTGGTCAGGCTGTCGATCTTCTGCCATGTGTGCGAGTCGGCGGCGCGTGTGGCGCAGGAGCTGGCGATCGGCGCGGCCACGCTGGTGCTCACCGACACGGCGCTGGGCGAGAGCAGCAGCCACATCATCCTGGAAGCACTGACGCATCAACCGGCCTGGTCGGACCTGCCGGTGGTGCTGCTGGGCAAACCGGGCGACACCGTGGACTTGCGGCAGATCATGCAGCGGCTGACCAATGTCACGCTGCTGGAGCGGCCCACTTCGAGCCCGATGCTGCTCAGCGCCATCGCCGCCGCGCTGCGCGCACGCGCGCGGCAGTACCAGGTGCGCGATCATGTGAAGGCATTGCAGACTGCACAGAACGAACTGCGCGAGGCCGACCGGCGCAAGGATGAGTTTCTCGCGATGCTGGCGCATGAGCTGCGCAATCCGCTGGCACCCATCCGCACCGCCAGCGAGCTGCTGCCGCGGATCATTCCGCCCGGCGATGCGCGGGTGGATGGCACGCTGTCGGTGGTCCGTCGGCAGGTGGGCCAGCTCACGCGACTGGTGGACGATCTGCTCGACGTCTCGCGCATCACGCAAGGTCGCATCGAACTGCAGCGGTGCACGCTGGAGCTGTCGTCGATCCTGTCGCAGGCGCTGGAGAGCACCGCGCCGCTGCTGCAGGATAGAAGACACACGCTGATACAGCCCGCGACCCCGCCGCAGCTTTTCGTGGAGGGCGATGGCGCACGGCTGGTGCAGTGCGTGTCGAACGTGCTGGCCAACGCGGCGAAGTACACCGATCCCGGTGGCGAGATCCGCATCGGCATACGCAGGGAGGATGACAATGCGGTGATCTCGGTGCAGGACTCCGGCATCGGCATTCCAGCCGAAATGCTGCCGCGCGTGTTCGACTTGTTCGTGCAGAGCGAGCGCACGCTCGACCGCTCGCAGGGAGGCCTTGGCATCGGCCTGTCGGTGGTGCGCAGGCTGGTGGAGATGCATGGCGGCTCGGTGAGCGCGCACAGCGAGGGGGCGGGACGTGGCTCCACCTTCGAGATCCGTCTGCCGCTGGCGCCCCCGCCCGGTGCCGTCGCGGGACTCGCGGCCTGCGTGAAGCGCAGCCAGCGCCGCGTGCTGGTGGTGGACGACAACCGCGACGCGGCCGATTCGCTCTCGCTGCTGCTGCAGACCCAGGGGCATGAAGTGCAGACCGCGTACGACGGCGCCGAGGCGTTGCAGCGTGCCTCGGACTTCCAAGCGGACCTCGTGCTGCTGGATATCGGCCTGCCGCTGATGAATGGCTTCGAGGTGGCGCGGCGCCTGCGTTCGGGCGGCAGCGCAGCGCGGCTGGTGGCGCTGAGCGGCTATGGCCAGCCCGAGGACGTGCAGCGCTCCCGCGAGGCGGGCTTCGACGCGCACCTGGTGAAGCCGGTTGATTTCGACCGCGTCAGCGAGATGATGGAAGAGTAATCTTGGGTCGATGATTCTGCGACTGCTGTGGGCCCTGCCCTGCTCGATGATTGGCCTCGTTGCCGCGCTGTTCGTCCTGATCCTGGGCGGAACGGCGCGCTGGATGCGCGGCGCGCTGGAGGTAACCTACCGCCAGCAGTACGCGCAGTGCGGCGCCCGATCCCGCGCGCTGCCATTCCGCGCCATCGTCTTCGGGCATGTCATCTTGTCGGTGAGCGCCGAGGAGCTGCAGCGGCTGGGGCCGCACGAGCGCGTGCACGTGGCCCAGTATGAGCGCTGGGGCGCGCTCTTCCTGCTGGCCTACCCTGCGGCAAGTCTGTGGCAGTGGCTGCGCGGCCGCGACCCCTACCGCGACAATGTATTCGAGGTGCAGGCGCGGAAACTGGGTGGTTGACTTGCCATGCGGCGCCCCCATCATCAGGGTATGTCCTTGGCTGCAGGAGCAGCGACCATGCGCCTTGTCCCCATGCTGGCTCTTTCAATGGCCGTGGCCCTGGCCGGATGCGCCAGCACCACTCCCGTTGTCCGCACCGACTACGATCGGTCCGCCAATTTCACCGGCTACCACACCTATGGATTCCCATCGGAAACCGGCACCGACCGCGCGGGGTATTCCACGCTGATCACCTCGCATTTCAAGCGCGCGGTGAGCCACGAGATGGAAGCGCGGGGTTACCGCTACGCGGCCGACAAGCCCGACCTGCTGGTGAATTTCTTCGCCTCGTCCAGCGAGCGCACCGATGTGGAGTCGATGCCGCGCGTCAGCTTCGGCGCGGGGTACTACAGCTACCGCATGGGGCTTTACACCGAATGGCCGCTGTATGACCGCGACATCAGCACCGTGCACTACAAGGTGGGCACGGCCAGCATCGATGTGGTCGATGCCGCGCACAAGCAGCTCATCTGGGAGGGGCGCGTGGAAGGCCGCCTCACGAAGAAGATGCTGGATGATCCGGGTCCGGCCATCGACAAGGCCGTGGCCGACATCTTCGCGAAGTATCCGGTGACGCCGGTGGTGCACTGAATGGCCGAAGCAACTGCGCCAAGCGGTGCCCCTGCGCCGACCAAGGACGCCCTCGCGCTCGCGGAGCTCGAGAAGCGCGGCAGCGACCTGTCGAAGCTGCATCAGTTCGACTTCCTGCTGAAGTTTCCCTCGCAGAAGGCTGCGGAGCGCTCGACGCTGATGCTGGCGGGCCTGGCCTTCTCGGCGCGCATAGGGCGTGGCAAGACGGATGGCGAATGGCTGGTGCATGCCGGCAAGCGGCTGTATCCCGTGGAATCCGATCTCATCGGCCTGCGCGACAAGCTCGATGACATCGCCCACCAGCTCAAGGGCAGCTACCTGGGCTGGACGGCGAAAGTGGCGGAATACAAGCGCGACTAGCGCGCCAGCGCGGCGCCCGCCCGCCACATCGCCCAGGCGATGACACTGCACGCCAGCGAAAGCCAGGCCATCAGCGCCAGGTTTCCGTGCAGCAGCGGCGCCAGCATGCCCATGGCCAACGCACCGACGCCCAGCGCCACGAAGGTCTGCACCGACGCCGCGGCGCCGCGCGCCAGCGGATGCATGTCGATCATCTCGAGCGTCAGCACCGGATAGACGAGCTGCGCGCCGGATGCCAGCACGAACAGGAAGGCCTGCGACGCCAGGATGGGCAGCTCCGCCGCGAACAGATGTGCCACGGCGACGATGAGGGCCGACACGCACAACATGCCGAAGCCGATCTTGAGCTGCGTGAGTCGCGGCACGCGGCCGGCGATCCGGCCGCTGGTGTACGAGGCGGTGATCAACCCGAGCACCACGGGGATGAACAGGTAGTGGAACTGCGTCTCCCTCAGGTGCCAGCGTTCCAGGATGATGGTGGGTGCCGAGCCGATGTAGATGAACAGCGACGACATGGCCAGAGCCGCGCTGAAGGCCAGCAGCGCGAAGGCGGGACCCATGGCCACGTGCCAGGCGCTTTTCACCAGCGACACCGGATGGAAGTGCGAGCGCTTCGAGGGCGGATGCGTTTCGGGAAACAGCAGCGCGCAGGCCAGCAGCAGAATCATGCCCAGCACCACCAGCATGCCGAACACCCACCGCCAGCCCAGGGCCACGTGCACCCAGCCGCCCAGCACCGGCGCGATGGCCGGCGCCAGCGAGAACACCATCACCATGCTGCTCATCAGCTTCTGCGCGGCCGCGCCTTCGAACAGGTCGCGCACCACCGCGCGCGACACGCTGGGTCCGATGCCCGCCGCCATGCCCTGCAGCACGCGAAAGGCCAGCAGCGTGCCGAAGGTGGGCGCAAGAAAGCAGCCGATGGAGCCGATGGTGTACAGCACCAGTCCGCCGATGACCACGCGGCGCCGGCCCAGCGCATCCGACAGCGGCCCATGCACCAGCGCAAAAAACGCGAAGGGCAGCATGTAGGCCGTGATGATCTGCTGCACTTCCCAGCGCGTCAGGTGGAACTGCGCCTGGATGGTGGGGAACGAAGGCAGGAAGGTGTCGGTGGACAGCGGTGACACCATCGACAGGCTGGCAAGCAGCAGCGTGAGGCCGAGCGTGGGCCGGCCCGCCGCATTGGCGATCCTGAGCTTCACCTGCCCCCCGCCGCGTTGAGCGGGCGAATGCTCACCCGCGAAGCTGCCTCAGCAGCGCGGCGGGTGATGCGCCCTTTTCCATGGCCTCGATGATGGCGGAGCCCACGACCACGCCATCCACATGCGCGGCCAGCGCCTTCACCTGCGCGGCCTCGCGGATGCCGAAACCCGCACACACCGGCACGGGCGACAGCGCGCGCACCCTGTCGAGATAGTCGAGCACCTCCGGCGCCACGCCGCCGGCGCCCACGGAACGGCCCGTGGTGCCGGTCATCGACACGGCATAGACGAAGCCCTGCGCGCTGCGGCAGAGCTGTTCCAGCCGCGCTGGCGGCGTGACTGGAGTGACCATGCGGATCAGCGCAATGCCCTGCGCGCCCAGCGCCTGCTCGAAGGCAGCGCTTTCCTCGATGGGCAGGTCGGGCACGATGAAGCCCGCGATGCCCACGGCCGCCGCATCGGCGGCCAGCTTCTCCATGCCATAGGCCAGCATGGGATTGAAATAGCCCATGAACACGAGCTGCGCCTTCATCTTCGGCAGGCCGCGCAGCGTGTCGATGATCCAGTGCAGCGTGACGCCCTGCTTCAGCGCGGCGTAGCTGGAGCGCTGGATGGTGACGCCATCGGCCATGGGATCGGTGAACGGCACGCCGATCTCCACCACGTCGGCCTCGGCGGCAAGTTCGGCCAGGTTGCGCGCGAAGGTGTCCTTCGAAGGAAAGCCGGCGGTGAGGAAGGCCACCACTGCCACGCGTTCGCGGCGCGCGCTGCGGATGGCTGCGGCGAGGTTCTGCGCGGGCGTGCTCACTTCAGCGCTCCCTGCTGCGTCAGCAGCGTGGTCTGCAGCGTGGGCATGTCCTTGTCGCCGCGGCCCGAGAGCCCGACGAGAATGCGCTTGCCCGGATGACGACGCGCCAGTTCTCGCGCGCCCCACAGCGCATGCGCGCTTTCGAGCGCGGGCAGCAGGCCTTCGTACGTACTGCATTCCTTCACGCAGTCGAGGGCATCCGAGTCCAGCGCCGCCAGGTATTCCGCCCGCCCGATGTCGCGCAGCAGTGCATGCTCGGGACCGACGCCGGAATAGTCGAGGCCGGCAGACACGGAATGGGTTTCCTGCACCTGGCCGTCGGCGTCCTGCAGCAGCAGCGAGTACGTGCCATGCAGCACACCGGGGCGACCGGTGGGCATGCGCGCGGCGTTGTCGCCCAGATTCGGGCCGCGACCGCCGGCTTCCACCCCGAACATGCGCACCGACGCATCGCTGAGGAAGGCATGGAACAAGCCGATGGCGTTCGAGCCACCGCCGACACAGGCCACGAGGAAATCGGGCAATGCGCCCGCGCGCTCCAGGATCTGCGCACGTGCCTCGCGGCCGATCACCGCCTGCAGCTCACGCACCAGAAAGGGATAGGGATGCGGGCCCAATGCCGACCCCAGGCAGTAGAACGTGTCATCCGGATTCGAGACCCAGTCACGGAAGGCCTCGTCGATGGCGGCGCGCAGCGTGCGATCGCCACTGGTGACCGGCACCACGGTGGCGCCCATCAGCCGCATGCGTCCCACGTTCGGCGCCTGGCGCGCCATGTCCACCTCGCCCATGTATACCGTGCAGGGAATGCCCACGCGCGCGCAGGCCGCGGCCGTGGCAACGCCATGCTGGCCCGCACCGGTCTCGGCCACGATGCGCTTCGCGCCCATGCGCCTGGCGATCAGCGCCTGTCCCAGCGCGTTGTTGATCTTGTGCGCGCCGGTGTGCGCCAGATCCTCGCGCTTGAACCAGATCTCGGCGCCCCAGCGGCGCGAAAGGTTGCGCATGGGCGACAGTGCGGTGGGGCGGCCGACCCAGTCGCGCAGTTCTGCATTGAGTTCGTCGCGGAATTCCTGCGACGGCAGGATGCGTTTCACCGCCGCCTCGAGCCGGTCGAAAGCTGGCACCAGCGTCTCGGGAATGTAACGGCCGCCGTAGGGTCCGAAGCGGCCATGCTCATCCGGCATCCTGCCCGCGAGCAATTGCGCCAGCAGCGCCTGCGCGGTGGGGTTGTCCATTGCAGCACTCATGTTCGTTCTCTCATTCACGCGGTCCGCGCGAAGGCCGCGCGCGCCGTGGTTACAAAGGATTCGATCAGCGCAGGCGACTTGTGGCCCGGCGCCACTTCCACTCCACTCGATACGTCCACGCCGAAGGGCCGCACCTGCGCGATGGCTTCAGCCACGTTCGCCGGCGACAGTCCGCCGGCGAGAATCAGCCGATGCACCGAGGCCAGCACGCGCGCCGTGCTCCAGTTGGCCACTTCGCCCGTGCCGCTGCGCGGCCCTTCGAACAGCAGTGGCTGATCGGGACGCTGCAGCGAGGCGGTGAGCTGGCCGGGCATGGCGCGCAGCACCGGCCAGGCGGCGATGCCTGCGGGCAGCGCGATATCACGCATGTCCTCGAGGTCGCTCTGCCATGCATCGGGTTTGAATTCATCGAACACCTGCGCCAGCGCCGCGGAATCCGGGCGCAAGGTGACAGCCACGCACAGCGCCTTGCCGCGCGCCGGTGCCGCGAGTTCCGCGGCCCGCGCCGGCGTCACCTGTCGCACCGACTTCGCGAACACGAAGCCGATGGCATCCGCGCCCGCGGCCAGCGCGGCCTCGACGGCGCGCGGATCGGTGAGGCCGCAGATCTTGATGAAGCCGTGTTTCATCGCGCTGCACGCCCCGCGGCGATCATCGACTTGAGCAGCGCCACCGGATCGTCGGTGGTCATCAGCGCGCTGCCGATCAGCGCCATGTCGTAGCCGGCGCGCGCCAGGCGCGCCGCGTCGTCGGCCGAGCCAACGCCGCTCTCGGCCACGCGCGGCACGTTCCGCGGCAGCAGACCCACGAGTTCCTCCAGGCGTCCGGGCACGACCTTCAACGAGACCAGATCGCGGCTGTTGATGCCCACCAGCAGCGGCGGACCGCCTGCATGCGCTTCGACCAGTTCGCCGGCGATGCGAAGGTCCTGTGCGTCGAAGGCCTCGATGAGCGTGAACAGGCCGAAATGCCGCGCCGCCTTCAGCAGCGCATCGAGCTGCGGGCGATCGAGCATGCGCACGATGACGAGGATGCCGCCCGCGCCGGCGAGCCGCGCCTCGGCCACCTGGTAGGGATCGACCAGGAAATCCTTGCGCATCGCGGGCACGCGGCCCGCCTGCAACAGCGCGCTCGCGGCCCGTTCCAGATGATCCAGCGAACCTTCGAAACGCTCCGGCTCCGTGAGCACCGATACCGCCGCCGCGCCGGCGGCGGCATAACCCTTCACGCGCGCCACCACGTCTTCCTCATCGCCGTCGCGCAGCTTGCCCACGGCTGGCGAGCGCATCTTCACTTCGGCGATCACATCGAAGCCGTCGGGTGACAGATACAACGGCGGCGGCGCGGGCGAGGCCTCGGCCCAGCGCCACAGCTCGGCATCGCCCTGCTCGCGGCGCGCCGCCATCACGCGCGCGCGGCTGCTGGCGGCCATGGTGGCGAGAAAGTCCTGGCTCATGCGATCGCCGCCTGCGACTGCGCGCGGCAGAACGCCGCAAGTCGCGCCAGCAGCGCGCTCGCGCGGCCATCGTCGATGGCGGCCGAGGCCATCTGCGCCGCGGCGCGCGGCGTGTCGGCCCTGCCCGCCACCTCCAGCGCCAGCGCGGCACTCAGCACCAGCGCATCGCGATGCGCCCCCTGCTCCTCGCCGCGCAGCACACGCGTCAGCGCGGCAGCGTTGTACTCGGCATCGCCGCCCTGCAGTGCCTGCTCGGTGCAGGGCGCCATGCCGTAGTCGGCGGGCGAGCGACGCGATTCGCGCACCACGCCGGGAGAAACATCCAGCAGCAGAAACGGCCCCAGGGGCGTTGGCTCATCCCAGCCACCGGCGCCGTGCACCACGAAAGCACGTTGCAGCGGCAATCCCGAAAGGGCCTGTGCCATCAACCGCGCGGTGGCTTCATTGAACGCGCCGATCACATGGAACTGCGGCTCGGCCGGATTCGACAGCGGCCCGAGGATGTTGAACACCGTGCGCACGCCCAGCGCGTTGCGCACCGGCGCGATGGCCTTCATCGCCGGGTGGTAGTGCGGCGCGAACAGGAAGGTGAATTGCGTGGCCGCGAAGCAGGCTGCAGCCTGCCTTGCATCCAGCGGCAGCTTCAGGCCCAGCGTTTCGAGCACATCGGCGCTGCCGGTGCGGCTTGAAACCGAGCGATTGCCATGCTTCACCACGGGCAGGCCCGCGGCGGCAGTGAGCAGCGCGGCGCCGGTGGAGATGTTGTAGCTGCCGGACTTGTCGCCGCCGGTGCCCACGATGTCCACGGCCGCGATGTTGGGCTCGATGTCGGGCCGGCGCGCCAGCGACCGCATGCCCAGCGCGAAGCCGCGCAGTTCCTCGGGCGTCACGCCCTTGGCGCGCAGGCCCGCAAGCAATGCACCGGCCAGCGCCGGCGGCAGTTCCACGTCGGTAAGACCCACCAGCAGTTCGCGTGCCTCGTCGGTGGACAGCGCGCGCTTCTCCAGCACCGCCTCCAGCCATTCACGCATGCGCGCCAGATCCGCGGCCATCGCTTCAGCCCTCGCGCAGCGGCGCCGTGAGCCGCAGGAAATTGCCCATCAGCTCCGGCCCCTGCGGCGTCAGCACGCTCTCGGGATGGAACTGCACGCCCTCGATGGTGAAGCGGCGATGGCGCACGGCCATGATCTCGCCTTCGGCGGTGGCCGCGCACACTTCGAGTTCCGCGGGCATGGTCGAGGGTTGCGCGATCAGCGAATGGTAGCGCCCCACTTCGCAGGGATTGGGCAGCCCGTCGAACAATGTCCTGCCATCGTGCTTGATGACCGAGGTCTTCCCATGCATCAGTCGCGGCGCGCGCACCACATCGCCGCCGAACACCTCGACGATGCTCTGGTGCCCCAGACACACGCCGAAGATCGGCAGCCTGCCGGCGAAGGCGCGGATCATGTCCATCGACACACCCGCATCACGCGGCGTGCCGGGGCCGGGCGAGATGCACAGATGCGTGATGTCGAGCCGCTTCGCCTCCTCCACCGAGATGGCGTCGTTGCGGATCACGCGCACATCGGCGCCCAGCACGAGGAAGGCCTGCACCAGGTTGTAGGTGAAGGAGTCGTAGTTGTCGATCAGCAGCAGACGAGGCTGCGCACTCTTGCTCATAGTCCTTCCTGCGCCAGTGACAAAGCGCTGCGCAGCGCGGCGCTCTTGGCGAATACTTCTTCATGCTCGGCATCGGGCCGGCTGTCGGAGACGATGCCGGCGCCGGCCTGGTAGCTGTACTGGTCGCCCTCGAACACCAGCGTGCGGATGGTGATGGCCTGGTCCATGTCTCCCTGCGCGCCAAAGTAGCCGATGATGCCGCCGTACAGTCCGCGATCCACGGGCTCCAGTTCCTCGATGATCTGCATGGCGCGCACTTTCGGCGCGCCCACCAGCGTACCCGCGGGGAAGGTGGCGGCGAACAGATCGAAGGCATCACGGCCCGCCGCGAGCTGGCCCTGCACGCCGCTGACGATGTGCATCACGTGGCTGTAGCGCTCGATGGCGCGGTACGGATTCACGTGCACGCTGCCCGCCTGCGCCACGCGACCCAGGTCATTGCGCGCCAGGTCCACCAGCATCACATGCTCGGCATTCTCCTTGGGATCGGCCAGCAGCCGCTGCTCGTTGGCCTTGTCGGCCTCGGGATCGGCCATGCGCGGCAGCGTGCCGGCGATGGGACGCAGCTCCGCGCGGCCCTTGTTCAGTTTCACCAGCGCCTCGGGCGATGAACCCACCACGGTCACGCCGCCCAGCTTCACGTAGTACATGTAGGGCGAGGGATTGATCAGCCGCAGCGCGCGGTACACCTGGAAGGGATCGAGCGAGTGCCGGCCGGTGAATTTCGACGACAGCACCAGCTGGTACACATCGCCGGCGGCGATGTACTCCTGCGCGCGGCGCACGCCGGCCATGTAGGCCTCACGGCTGAGCGAGACTTCCGCATCCGAGAAATTGCCCTGTGCGCGCGGCAGCACGATGCCGCCGCGCAGCGCCGCGATCACCTCGCGCCGCAGCGCCTGGCGCTCTGCCTCGCTGCCGGCATGCAGCAGCGCGATGCCGCGTGTCAGGTGATCGAACACCAGCAGCGACTGTGGCGCCACGTAGTGCAGGATGGGCGCCTCGGGACGGCGCGCATGGCGCAGCGGAATCTTCTCGAAGAAGCGCACCACGTCGTAGGCAGTGAAACCCACGAGGCCACCGGCCAGCGGCACGCCCGGCAGTTCGGGCAGCGGCCGCGGCGCCAGCGACAGCGCCTGCCGCAATCGCTGCAGCAGCTCATCCTGTGACGACGGCACCGCAAAGGTGTTGGCGCCGATGGTGAGCGCGCGGGAATCGAGCCGCACCTCGAGGCCCTCACCGAAGCCGATGAAGGAGTAACGGGCCAGCCGTTCGCCGCCTTCCACGCTCTCGAGCAGGAAGCGCGGCCGGAACGAGGCCAGCTTGGCGAAGGCCGACACTGGAGTATCCAGGTCGCCGGCGATGTCGAATGGCGGTTTCAAACCCGAAGTTCCTTCACTTTCATTGCGGACAACAAAAAACCCAGCCCCGGTGTGCCGGAGATGGGTTCTGGTATGAAGCCTTTGCGTTCTGCTGTGTGCTTGGCAGTGACGACCAGTACCCCGCTCCGTCAGGAGAGGGGCCACCACCAGCGCAGGGTGCGGTTCGTCAGCATCGGCCGAGTATGGCGAGGCACTGCCAAGGCAGTCAAGGCATTTGATTTGACATAAGGTTCCGCCCGAAACCGGGAGGAATAACCGCGCGGCCCGTTCGTTGTCTCCGCAGAGCTCACTGACAGGAGACCCCCATGCTTCGCACCCGCCTACGACTCTGCCTGGCTGCCCTGGCCGGCTGCCTGCTCGCCGCCTGCGGCAGCGGCGGCTCCGCGACCACGGCCGGAACCGCCAGCGGCGGCACGGCCGCCACGGTGGAACGCGCCGTCGTCACCTCCGGTGTCATCACCGGCTTCGGCAGCGTCTACGTGAACGGCATCCATTTCGAAACCTCCGGCGCCGAGATCTCGAAGGATGGCCTGCGCACCACGCAGCAGAACCTGCGGGTGGGCCAGGTGGTGCACGTGAAGGGTCGCATCGACGGCAGCGGCCGCGCCGTGGCCGACTCGGTGCGCCAGGACGATGACCTGGAAGGCCCCATCACCAGCATCGACGCCACCGCCCAGACCTTCGTGGTGCTGGCGCACACGGTGCGCGTGACGACTGAGACCTCCTTCGATGCATCGCTGGGCAACTTCGCCGCGCTGGCGGTGGGCGTGCAGGTGGAAGTCAGCGGCCTTGCCAATTCCGCCGGCGAGATCGTCGCCACGCGCATCGAGAAGCGCGCCACGGGGGCGACGCAGCTCGAGGTGATGGGCACGGTGTCGGCGCTCGACACCACAGCCCACACCTTCAAACTCGGTGCGCTGGTGGTGGACTACAGCAGCGCCACGCTGCGGGATTTCCCCGCCACCGGCATCGCGAATGACCAGACGGTGGAAGCCAAGGGCAATGCGCTGAACAGCGCGGGCGCGCTGGTGGCCACCAGCGTGGAGCGCCGCGACTTCGACAGCAGCACCGGCGTCTTCCAGCGTGAAGTGGAGGGCCTGGTCACGCGCTTTGCCTCGGCGACGGATTTCGACGTGGCCGGCCGCAAGGTGACCACCAATTCCAGCACCGTCTACGAGGGTGGCACTGCCGCGGACCTTGCGCTCAACGTCAAGGTGGAAGCCGAAGGCACCTTCGACGCAGCGGGCGTGCTGGTGGCGGCGAAGATCCAGTTCAAGCGCGGCACCGGCGCCGGCGTTGCGGGTATCGTGGACAACGTGGCCGCGGACAGCAGCGGCCTTGGCGGCACGCTCACGGTGCTGGGCGTGACGATCACCGTCGACAACAACACGCGCATCGAAGACAAGAGCGATGCGCGCATCGAGATGTTCCGCCTGGCCAATGTGCAGGTGGGCGACTACGTGGAAATCCGCGGCACCGAGACCGCGGCGCTAAAGCTCACCGCTGCCCGCCTCGAACGCCGCCGCGCCAGCACCGAATCGTGGGTGCGCGGCACCGTGCGCGACCTCGCGTCGCCGAACTTCACGGCGCTGGGCGTGCCGGTCACCACCACCTCGGCCACGCGGTTCGACGAGCTGTCGTCCACGGCCTTCTTCACCAGCGCGGCCGGCAGGGTGGTGAAGGTGCGTGGCACCGAGAACGCCAACCAGATCGCGGCCACGCGCGTGGAATTCGAAGACAACGATGACTGAAGCGGGGCCGCCGCGG
The DNA here is from genome assembly GCA_046347045.1 of Steroidobacteraceae bacterium. GTDB lineage: Bacteria > Pseudomonadota > Gammaproteobacteria > Steroidobacterales > Steroidobacteraceae > ZC4RG30. The sequence goes on along the minus strand of JAXMGX010000006.1, from coordinate 73,163 downwards.
CGCGGCTAGACTTCAGCGGATGAAGTCGGCGCGCATCGGGATGATGACGGCAGCGACGGGAGCGATCATCGCTCCCGTCGCTTTTGCCGCCCAGTGGCAGTTCGCCACCGGCGCGGAATACTCCCACGGCAGCTATGGCGAGACTGCCTCCACCGAGGCCGCGGTCATACCGCTGTCGATCAAGCTCACGGTGGGACATCTGTCGCTGCGCGCCTCGACTTCCTACCTGGGCGTGCGCGGTCCGGCCGACATCGCGCCCCTCATCGAGGAGAGCGGTGGCGGTTCGGACAACAGCGGCAGCGGCTCCAGTGGTGGCAGCGGTTCGAGCGGCAGCAACTCCAGTGGCAGCAGCGGCAGCGACGGCTCGCGCGGCAGCAATGACAGTGGCGGCACGCCCGGAGGCAGTGGCGGCGGCCCGATGGGGCCCATCACCACCAGCGTGTTTCCCGCCAATCGCGATGTGCGCGGCTTCGGCGATTCCACGCTGGCCGCCACCTGGTCATTCGTCGACCTGGGATCGACGAGGCTCTACCTCGACGTGACGGGCCGCGTGCGCATGCCCACCGGCAGCGCGGCGCGGGGCCTGGGCACGGGCACCACCGATTACGCCGCGATCGCCGAGCTGGGCTGGGATGGCCTCAAGGGCGGAGTGTTCGCCAGCGGTGGCCGCAGGCTGCTCGAATCCACGAGCAACCTGCAGCGGCGGGATGGCTGGCAGGCCAGCGCGGGCTACTGGCGCAATGTCGGCCAGCGCTCGGTATTCGGCATGCAGGCCAACTGGAGAACGGCAACGCTGGCCGGCGGCGTGGACCCGCGCTCCATCGATGCCTTCCTCACGCGCGGCCTGTCGACGGGCTGGAAGGTGGAGGTCAGCGGCAGCGCAGGGCTTTCCAGGGCCAGCCCGGACTACGTGGCCGGGCTTCGATTCATCTGGAAATCACCGCGCCGCTGAACTGCGAAGGCAACCGGATCGCTAGCGGCGAAGCAGCTAGGGCTTCGACCAGCCGCGCTTGATCGCAGCGCCCTCTTCTCCCGCGTCCATTGCCGGGCTGCCGCCGAGTTCGGACATGGCGCCGTCGATGAGCATGCCCGCGCCCGCCGCGCGGAATCCCTCGGTGGACAGCGTGGTGGTTGCATCCCAGGCCACCACCTGCCAGCCCGTGGCATTGCGGCAAGCCAGCCCCTCGCCGGAACCGGCGCCGCGCGCCTGGCGGAACAAGCGGCAAAACCGGCCGTCTTCGGCCTGGAACGAAAGCACCAGCGACACGCCCTGGCGGGCTGCGGCGCCGGATGGCGCGCCATCCAATGCGCGGGCCAGCACGGCATCGGGCGTTGAAATGCCAGTGGGTGCGACCTGCGCGCGCGACAGCAGGAAGCCCGCCACGAGCCCTGCCGCCGAGGCCGCCAGCGCCCACGGCAGCACGATGCGCGGCCAGGAAGGCGCGGCGCGGCCCATCTGTATGCGCGCGGCGAGCGTGGCTTCGAACCTGTCTTCGCGCGGCAGCGGCAATGCGGCGCGCAGTGCGCGATCAGCCTGGCGCATGCGTTCCAGGCGCAGGCGGGCGCCGGCATCCACGGCCAGCGATTCGGCAACCGCCTCGCTCTGCGCGGCATCGAGCGCATTGTCGAGGTAGGCACTGAGCAGTTCGTCGTTGAGTTCCATCGGTTACCTCACTTGGCGGCACGCAGCCGGCCCGCCTCCGCGGGCATCAGCGCCGCCAGCCGGCCACGCGCGCGCGCGAGGCGGCTCATCACCGTGCCCACGGGTACTTCGAGCGCCACCGAGGCCTCCTGATAGGAAAGTCCATCGAGCACCACCAGCGTCAGCACCAGGCGCTGCTCCTCGGGAAGCTGGTGGAAGCTCGCGGCGACCTCGCCCACCTCGATGTGGCGCACGAAACTTTCGCGGCCGTCTTCGCCGCCAACCTGCGCGGCATCCAGGGACTCGGCGCGGCGACGGTGCGCGCGCAGCTCGTCGCGCCAGAGGTTCTGCGCAATGCGGTACACCCAGCTATCCAGGCGCGTGCCGGGCCTCCAGGTTTCCTGGTGCATCAGCGCCCGCTCTATGGCTGCCTGGGCAACATCGTCCGCGTCGGCCGCCGATCGCGTCAGGCCGCGGGCGAAGCGCCGCAGCCGCGGAATCAACTCGACCAACTGCTGCTGGAATGACGCCGGGGCACTCATGGTTACTGCAGGCACAACGATCCGTGACAGGGGAATATTCCCGGTTGCGGGCCGTTTTTGTACTGTGGACAGAATGCGACGGAAATCATGCGCCTGGTTGGCGGCGACCGTGCTGGCCCTGGGGAGCCTGGCCTCGCGGCCCATGCCTGCCCATGATGGTGACACGCGCTTCGAAGCCCGCGAGCATCACGAGGCCCGTGAATCGCGCGAGGGTCGCGACGACAGGGCCGCCAGCGATCGGTCGGCCACCAGCCGCGACGACAAGGACAAGGATCGCGGCAGTCATGGTGGTCGCTCGGGCGGGGATGCGGAGCGGGGTTCGCGGCGCGACGAGTCGCGCGCGCGCGGCGCGCGCTTCGATATCGAACGCGATGCCACGGGAGCCGACCGCGAACGCAACGAGGTGCTGCTGATCGGCCCCTCCTCCGCCAGCGATGCGGTGCGCGGTGCGGGCTTCGCGGTGATCTCGGAGAACCGGCTGGAGGCCCTGCGCCAGACGCTGATCCGTGTGCGTGTACGCGACGGCGAGACGGTGGAGCGCACCATCGAAACCCTGCGCGATGTGGCGCCAGGCATCCGCGTTGCGCCCAATCATGTGTTTCATCCCTCCGAGGCTGCTGCCACGCAGGGGCTGGCCGGCAAGATCGAACCTCCACGCGCGGCGCAGCGCATCGAGGCGCCGCAGATCGGCATCATCGACACGGGCGCGGACACCACGCTGCGCCGGCTGCAATCGCGCGTGACCTTGCAGCGTGGCTTCGCGCCCGGCGGCTATGCGCCGCGGCCGCATGGCACGGCGGTGGCCGAACTGGCTTCGTCGCTGGGCGCGAGCCTGGCGGTGGCCGATGTGTTCGGGCTCGACCGGCAGCAGAAGCTGGTGGCGCCCGCCGAACTGATTGCGCTGGCCATCGACTGGATGCTGTCGGAAGACGTGCGCATCATGAACATCAGCATCGAAGGCCCGCGCAACGACGTGCTGGAATTCGTCGTCGATGCGGCGGTGGCCCAGGGCGCGTTGATCATCGCGGCGGCAGGCAATGGCGGTCCGGCCGCGGCGCCGGAATACCCGGCCGCGTATCCCGGCGTGGTCGCGGTCACGGCGCTGGACGAACGCGGCCTGCTGTACCGGCGCGCGGCGCGCGGTGATCACATCCAGTTCGCCGCCCGCGGCACCTATGGACCCGGGCAGTCGCTGGTGGATACGCAGACCGTGTTGTCGGGGACCTCCTTCGCCGCGCCCGTGGTGGCCGCGGCGGCGGCAAGGCAGTGGCGACTGGCGCCATCGGCGTCGCGCGAGCAGGTGCTCTCTGCAATGCGCAGCACTGCCATCGACATGGGCGCTCCGGGCAGGGACCCGATCTACGGCTGGGGCGCCGTGGATCCCTGGCGCGAAGCAGGCGAAGGGGCCCGCGCCAACCGCTGACACAGTCGCGGCGCGCAGTGCGCGCGTGGAAATCGGGTAGGCTTGGCAATCCTTCCGGAAGCCCTCACAACCATGAGCACAGACTACGAGAAACTGGGCGCCTTCTACCTTGGCCGAGTCTTCGACCCGAACAAGAACCAGCTTTCCGCCGAACCACTGCTGTACGACTCGCGCGACCTGACCACGCATGCGGTGTGCGTGGGCATGACGGGCAGCGGCAAGACCGGTCTGTGCCTCGCACTGCTCGAAGAAGCCGCCATCGACGGCATCCCCGCCATCTGCATCGATCCGAAGGGCGACCTGGGCAACCTGATGCTCACCTTCCCGCAGCTTCAGCCCGCGGACTTCGCGCCCTGGGTGGATGCGGGCGAAGCAGCGCGCAAGAGCCTGACGGTGGATCAGTACGCCGCGCAGGCGGCCGATCAGTGGCGCAAGGGTCTGGCCGAATGGGATCAGCCGCCCGAGCGCATCGCGCGTTTCCGCGCGGCGGCGGATGTTGCCATCTACACGCCGGGATCCGATAGCGGCCTGCCGCTGTCGATACTGCAGTCGCTTGCGCCGCCGCCGGAAGAAGTGCTGGCCGACAGCGGCGCGCTGTCGGAACGCATCGGCTCGGTGGTGTCGGGCGTGCTCACGCTGCTGGGTCGCGATGCCGATCCGCTGCAGAGCCGCGAGCACATTCTGCTGTCGAACCTCCTCGACAATGCCTGGCGCGCGGGTCGCGCGGTGGATCTGGCTTCGCTGGTCGCCAGCGTGCAGAAACCGCCGCTGACCAAGCTGGGCGCGCTCGACCTCGAGACCTTCTATCCGGCGAAGGAGCGCATGGAACTGGCGCTGGCCATCAACAACCTGCTGGCCTCGCCGCGCTTCGCCGCGTGGACCCGCGGTGAAGCGCTGGATGCGCAGCGGCTGCTGTTCACGCCCGAGGGCAAGCCGCGCATCGCGGTGATCAGCATCGCGCATCTTTCCGATGCGGAGCGCATGTTCGTGGTCACGCTGCTGCTGAACGAGATCATCGGCTGGATGCGTCGCCAGCCCGGCACCTCGTCGCTGCGCGCATTGCTCTACATGGACGAGATCTTCGGCTACTTCCCGCCCAGCGCCGTGCCGCCGTCGAAGCCGCCGATGCTCACGCTGCTCAAGCAGGCCCGCGCCTTCGGCCTGGGCTGCGTACTGGCCACGCAGAATCCGGTGGACCTCGACTACAAGGGGCTGGGCAACACCGGCACCTGGCTCATCGGCCGCCTGCAGACCGAGCGCGACCGCGACCGGCTGCTCGATGGACTGACCACCGCGCTCAGCGACGGCGGCCCCGGTCGCGAGCAACTGGCACGGCTGCTGGGTTCGCTGACGCAGCGCGTGTTCCTGATGCGCAATGTGCACGACGATGCGCCGGTGCTGCTGAAGAGCCGCTGGGCGCTGTCGTACCTGCGCGGGCCGCTGACGCCGGCGGAGATCAGCCGGCTGATGGCCTCGCGCAGGAATGCCAACGGCGCGGCGCCCTCGCCCGTGCTGCCACGCGATGCCACGCCGCAGGCCGCGGCCGCCGCCACGCAACCTGCCACCGCCGCGCGCCCGCCACTGCCGGCCGAGGTGGAAGAGCGCTTCGTGCCGGTGCGCGGCGCCGCCGATCGAATCACCTATCAACCCCGTGCACTGGGCGTGGCCAAGCTGCACTTCGTCGACAAGCCGCTGGGCGTGGATGAATGGGTGACACTGGGCCTTGCAGCCCCCGTCGCCGACGATGGTCGCAGCGTGCTGTGGGAGGAAGGCGAAGCCTGCTCGCTGGCCACCACCAGCGGCGATGCCGTGCCGAACGCGGCCTTCGGCGAACTGCCCTCTGCGGCACAGCGCGCCGCCAGCTTCGCGCAATGGGGCAAGGACTTCGCCGCGTACCTGTACCAGAACCAGAAGCTGCAGCTCTTTTCATGCGATGCGCTGGGCCTGCTGTCGAAGCCCGGTGAATCCGAAGGCGACTTCCGCGGCCGCATCCAGCTTGCCGCGCGCGAGCAGCGCGATGCGCAGGCCGCGAAGCTGCGCGAGAAGTTCGCGCCCAGGGTGCTGCAGCTCAATGGCCAGCTCCAGCGCGCGAAGGAAAAGGCCGAACGCGAGCGCGGCCAGCTTTCGCAGCAGAAGTTCCAGACGGCCATCTCGGTGGGCGCCACCATCCTCGGCGCGCTGCTGGGCCGCAAGGCGGTGTCGGCCGGCAACATCGGCCGCGCCACCACCGCGGCGCGCTCGGCCTCGCGCATAGGCCGCGAATCGCAGGACGTGGATCGCGCCGATGAATCCGCCGGGCAGATCGAGCAGCGCCTGGCCGATCTCAACAAGGAATGCGAGGCGGCCGTGGCCGCGCTCGATACCACGCTGGATGCGCAGGCCGTCGCGCTGCGCGCAGTGAGCCTTGCACCGCGCAAGACCGACATCGTCGTGGGCAAGGTGCTGCTGCTGTGGACACCATGGCGCACCGGTGCCGATGGCTTCCCCGTGGCCGCTTCCTGAGCGCACCATGCCTTCCTTCGACACGGTTTCCGAGATCGACGGTCACGAGCTCACCAATGCCCTGGACCAGGCCAACCGCGAGCTGGCGCAGCGCTTCGACTTCAGGGATTCCGGCGCCGAGTTCATGCGTGACGCGAAGGAACCCTTCGTCATCACCATGAAGGCGAAGGCCGAGTTCCAGCTCCGGCAGATGCTCGACATCCTGCAGCTTCGTCTGTCGAAGCGCGGCATCGACGTGAGTTGCCTGGACATCAAGGATCCCGAGGCGAACCTGGCCGAAGCCCGGCAGAAGGTGGTCCTCAAGCAGGGCATCGACGCGGACACCGCACGCAAGCTCGTCAAGCTGCTGAAGGACTCCGGTCTCAAGGTGCAGTCGCAGGTGCAGGGCGAAAAGCTGCGCGTGACCGGCAAGAAGCGCGATGACCTGCAGCAGGCCATCGCCCATCTGCGCAGGGCCGAGGTGGGCGTGCCGCTGCAGTTCGAGAACTTCCGCGACTGACCGACTGACGTCCGGTGCCGGTGCGGCTATGCTGCGGCCATGCACAGGCGACTGATCGAGGAAGGCTTCAACCGGCGTTACGTGCTGCTGCCGCTGCTGCTGTCCATCGCACTGGTGGCAACAGGCTTCATCGTCACCGAGATGCGGCGCACCGAGACGCGCTTGCTGTCCGAGACGCTGCGCCAGCGCCAGGACGCAATGCAGGTGCTGGCGGAAGCCGTGTACAAGGCGCTGGAAGCCGAAAGCGCACAGCGCGGGTTCCTGCTCACCGGCGAGACCAAGTATCTGGCGCCGCTGGAGACCGGCCTTGCCGCTGCGCAGGACAGCCTGCGCCAGCTCATCGTGCGCTACGAGAAGCTGTCGCCCGAGGAATTGCCGGCGCTGCGCCAGGCACTGGCCGACCTCATCGGCAAGGGCGAGGAAATGCGCCACACCGTGAATCTGCTGCGCGAGGGCAAGCCGCAGGATTCGCTGGCCATGGTGAAGTCGGACCTGGGCCTCAACCTGATGCTGGCCATCGAGCAGTCGCTGGAAGGCGTGCGCATGCGCGAGCGCGACCGGATCTTCAAGGGGCTCGATCGCTGGACCGAGGCCACGCGGCTCAACACCGTCATCAATGCGGTGGGCACGCTGTTCACCATCGCGGTGCTGATCGCCCTGGGGTTGATGGCCTCGCGCGATCTCAGGCGCCGCGAAGGCTACGCCGGTCAACTCGCCACCGAGGTTGAAGCACGCACGCGCGACCTGCGCGAGCTCAGCCAGCACATGAGCCGCGTTGCCGAAGCCGAAAAACATGCGCTGGCGCGCGAACTGCACGACGAGCTGGGGGGCCTGCTGGTGGCCATGCGCATGGACATCTCGCAACTTCGCCGCCGCGCCGGCCCCGACCTGGATCCGGACGTCAACGCCCGCTGGGCGCGCGTGGAACAGGCGCTGGTGGATGGCGTGGAGCTCAAGAGCCGCGTGATCGAGGCGCTGCGTCCCACGCTGCTCGACAACATGGGGCTGTTCTCGGCGCTGCGGTGGATGGCGAACCAGAGCGCCGAGCAGGCCGGGCTCTATCTGAAAATGGAAGGCATGGACGAGGACATCGAACTGCCGCCGGAGACCGCGATCGCGGTGTTCCGCACCGCTCAGGAGGCCATCGCCAACATCATCCGCCATGCCGGGGCAAAGCGCATTTCGATGAAGTGCCGCATAGACGGCCGCCTGACCATCGAAATCGCCGACGATGGGCGCGGCCTGCCTCCGGGCTCGGAGCAGCGCACGGGCTCGCATGGCCTGAAGCAGATGCGCTTCCGCATGGACGCGGTGGACGGCACATTGAACCTCGAGTCCAACGAGCTGGGCGGCACCACCGTGCGGATGTCCGTGCCGCTCTGAACCCGCGCGCTGCGCGGCTGCGGCGCGTCAGTGACGCGCGGCGCGCATGTCGGCCACGATGCCCGGCAGGCGCTCGAAATCCCTGGCCTTGTTCAGGAAGTGTTCCACGCCGAAGTGCTGCGCGCGCTCCTGGTACTGCGGCAGCGCGTAGTTGGTCATCACGATGGTGGGTGGACGAGCCTTGCCAAGGGCTTCCAGCACGCCGAAGCCCGTGCCCACCTTGAGCTGCAGGTCGAGTATCAGCAGATCGACGGGCATCTCGCGCAGCGCGCGCACGGCCGACTGCTCGTTGTCCACCACCGCCAGCACCTTGGCGCCGTGTTCCTGCAGCAACTCCCGCAGGCGATCCGCGATGCGCGGGGAATCTTCCACCAGCAGTACGCCGATGTCGTTTGCCGACTCGGCCATCAGTTCACCAGACCATTGCGCACCGCGTATGAAGTGATGTCGGCGTTGGATTTGAAGCACATTTTCTCGAGCACCCGTGTGCGGTAGGTGCTGACCGTCTTCACGCTCAGCGACAGCTCGTTGGCAATCTCCGAAACTGACTGCCCTGCCGCCAGCTTGCAGAAGATCTGGAACTCGCGTTCGGAAAGATCGGCATGCAGCGGCTTGTCATGGTCGACGTCGAGTTCGGCCACCAGGAGCTCAGCCAGGCTGGCGCTCACGTAGCGCTTGCCCGCCAGCACCTGCGACACTGCCTTGGTGAGTTCCGCGGGGGCGCCATCCTTCGACAGGTAGCCGCTGGCACCAGCCTTCAGGACATTCACCGCGTACTGGCGTTCGGGATATCCGCTCAGCACGAGCACTTTGGTGTTGGGATGACCGGCGCGCACGTGTTTCAGGATATCGAGGCCGCCGCGGTCCGGCATGTTGATGTCGAGTATGAGCAGGTCGAAGTTTCCGCCGCGCAGCATGTCCAGTGTCTGCTGGCCGGACGCAGCCTCGGCCACCTGGATGTCGCGCCGCTCTTCCTGCAGGAACTGCTTGAGTCCGGCGCGCACCAGCGCATGGTCGTCGGCGATGAGGATTCGGGTCATGCTCGTGGGTCCCTGATGGTGTGTGGCGTGAATCATGTCCGTCGCGGCAACGGCATCACAACGCGCCCGGATCGGGAGGATTTGTCGGAGCAATCCTACAGCCGTTTCCAGCCGATTCCCCACAGATCACCTTCTGTCGGCACCTACAGACTAGGGTCGTTTGCAATCCGGAGAACAATCAACATGCGTGCAAGACAACTGGTGCTGGTGGCGATGCTGGGCGGACTGCTGGGAGGCGGCCTCGCCGGCTGTGAGCAGAAAGGTCCGGCCGAACGCGCCGGCGAGAAGCTCGACGAGGCGGCAAAGGACGTGAAGGAAGGCGCCGAGAAGGCGGCTGACAAAGTGGAAGACGCCGCGCAGAACCTCAAGGACAAAGTGGAGGACAAGAAGTAGCGTCAACCCTTCGAAGCCGCGGGGCGCCCGCCGCGTGGACCGCGGCGCAGGCGCGCCCGTCGCATCTCTTCCGACCGGGAATCCAGCAGCGCGCCGCGCCCCAGTACCTGGCCCCAGCGATGCGTATCGGCATTCGCATCCAGCGCCAGTTTCAGTGAAGTAAGCATGGGCACCGCAAGAAAGGCACCGCCCGCGCCCCAGGCCGCCGCGCCCACCAGCACGCCGGCAATCAGCACCAGTGGATTGAGCAGCAGCCGGCGCCCCAGAAGCTGCGGCGTGACGAATTGCGATTCCAGCAGATGCAGCAGCAGGAACAGCGCCGGCGGCAGCAGGATGGTGGCGTTCAATCCATGCTCGGCGAGGCCGCCGGCCAGCAGCACGCAGGTGGTGATCATCGCACCGAGGATGGGGATGAAGTTCATCAGGCCCGCAATGACGCCATAGGCCGGCGCGTCATCGACGCCGATCACGGCCAGCATGACGCCAGTCACCAGGCCAAACGCCACGTTGATGAGCGCGACGATCTGCAGGTAGTGCGCGGCCTGCACGCGAATGGAGCCGCAGATGCGCAGCCACACGCGGCGGTTGCTGCGCGCGCGCACGGCGCCCAGCGCCGCGCGGCCCACGCTGGTGCCGCAGGTGAGGATGAAGTAGCACAGCACGAGGCTGGTGCCGATGGCCACCAGCGACGCGCCGATGTGGCGCGCCACCGGCGCCATCACATCCACCAGCGCCGCCTGTTCGCCCTGCCGCGTCACCACTTCCTGCACGATGGCGCTCTGCCTGCCCGCGGCCCGCGGAGGCGCGTCGGAGGCGATCCGCTGCAGCAGCCGGTGCCCGGCCGCCACCAGTTCCGGACCGCGCGCGGCAAGCTGGACGATGGGTTTGCGCACGGCATACAGCGCACTTCCGCTGGCGCCCACCAGCACCAGCAGCACCACTGCTGCAGCCAGGGCGCGCGGTATCCCCAATCGCGCCAGCCGGTTCACCAGCGAGAACAACGCAATCGACAGCAGCACCGCGGCCAGCGCGGGCACGGCGATGGTGCGACTGAAGATGACCACCGCGGCCAGCAGCAGCACCACGCAGCTCCTGACCAGCCGCGTCATGCGCAACTGCTCCGGACTGGCCGGCGGCGCTTCTGTGCCCCCCATCATGTGGTCAGGTGGGACGGGAGCCGATGCGCTGGTCCAGGCAGCCCATGCAGGTGGCATGCAGCGCGGCATCCACGTATTCACCGCGACCCTTGGCGCCGTAGTCGGTCATGTAGGCGTGCTCCCACAGGTCGAGCACGAAGATCACCCGGAGGCCCGCCGGCACGTACAGGTGGTGCATGTCCAGCCAGAAGTTGTGCAGATAGCCCCGGCCCTCGTCGAAGGCGGCGATGACCCAGCCCGGTCCGCGTGTCTTGGCCAGCGTTGACACGCTGCTGCGCCACTGCTCCACACGGCCGAAGTTCTGCGCCGCGACGCGCTCGAAGGCGCCGGTTTCGCTGTGCACGCCCTTCAGGTACTGCTCGAAGAACAGCTCGTGCAGCGTGATCCCATTCAGTTCGAAGGCCAGCCGGCGCGCCAGGCTCTCTGCCGGCCGCACCGGGTTCTCCATCAGCTCGCCGCCCATCTTGTCGAGCTGCGCCTTGGATTCGAGCACTGCGTTGGTCTGCACCACATAGCCCTGATACAGCCCCAGGTGCGCGTCGATGGCCGCGGCGCTGAGCTTGCCGAAGGCCTCGACCTCGAAGGGCTTCGCCACGTACTTGCGCACCGATGTGCCATCCACATCCTGCACCGCGCGAACGCTGCCCTGCCGTGCTTGTGCCATGTTGGATTTCCTTAGCGCTACATACGGGCGCGACGAAGCCCCATGAACATCCACGCCGCGGTGAACAGGCCATAGGCCAGGCGGCGCTTGCGCGGGTCGAGAAGGAAGCGCATCGCCTCGCTGCGAGGAAACACATCGGCCTGCGCGCCGGTTGATCCAGGCAGCAGCAGCGCGCGCACTACTGCGCGGTTGGCTTCCAGACTCTCCAGCGCTTCGCGCGGCGGTGTCATGGTGATCCCTTCCATTGCCGGAACAGTTCCAGATCCTTCAGCACCTCGCCCTTCAGCGCGTCGGTCGACGGCCCCGGCACGCCGGCTGACATGGCGCCCATCAGCATGGCAATAGCCGCCACCAGCAGCACCGCGGCACTGCCGAAGGCATACATCGCCCGCCACGGCGTATCCCACAGCGCCATCAGCCCGGCGGCCCACAGCGCCGCGACACCAGTCACTGCCGCCACCATGCCGAGCACCAGCAGCAGCAGCCGACGTGCGCAGGCGCCGCGGTATTCACTGGCCGCGGCGGCACCCAGCTGCGCGTACGAAGCCAGGTGCCGCACCAGCAGCGGCGCCAGCGCGCTGACGCCCACGTTCACTTCCTGCGCAGCAGCGCACCAATCAGGATGCCGACGGCGGCCGTCGCGCCAATGATCTTCCAAGGGTTGCTGCGCACGTATTCGTCGGTGGCCAGCGCCGCCTTGCGCGTGTTGTCCACGGCGCGATGCACGCCATCGCTGGTGGCTTCCTTCACGTGCTCGATCGAGGACTCCACGCGATTGCGCAACCGCAAGATGTCGGCATCCTCCATCGTCGACACGCGGCGCAGCAGCTCTTCCACATCGTCGAAGAACTTGCCGAGCTGCGACGATTTGCGGCGCATGCCCTCATCGATGCGGCTGCCCGCATTGCGCGCCCCGTTGGCCAGGTGTTCGGCGGTGGTTGACATGTTCATACCCTCCGTCGCTGGCCGAGCAGGAAGGTGACCAGCGCCATCACCAGGAAGACCAGGAACAGGATCTTGGCGATGCCGGCGGCGCCCGCCGCGATCCCCGTGAATCCCAGCAGTGCCGCGACCAGCGCGATCACGAAAAAGACGACTGCGTAGTACAACATCTGACACCTCCAGCCCGGACATCCGTCCGTGGAGGAAGCCTCGCACCGCAATGTGCACTGCCGCAGTCGGGAACCACGCGCCCCGCGTGTAGGACAGCGACGACTCCCGCGGGTCCGTACGGCGGGGCATCGTGCGCCGGGACGTCAGCGAGCCGGGGCCTCAGGGCGCCGTGTCGATGGCATAGTAGATGAAGTCGACCATCTCGCCGTTCTGCGGCCGCTGGGCTTCGAACTCGGCGCTGGCGCCGATCTTCTCCATGGCCCGGCGCGAACGCAGGTTGCCCGTGCCCACATGGAACCAGATGCGATCCACCCAGGGCGCGGCGTGTTCGATCATCAGCCGCTTCAGCTCGCGGTTCACGCCGCTGCCCCAGTATTCGCGCGCGATGAAGGTGTAGCCGATGGCCACTTCGCGCCGCGCGGCGTCGAACTCGTAGTAGCGCGAAGAGCCGATGACCCGGTCGGTGCGCGCGTCCACCACCGCGAGCGCACTGCCGGAATCCAGCGCCGCCTGGAAGAACCGCGCGAAACCTTCCGGATCGCATCGCGTCTTGTCGGGGTGCTGATCCCAGAGCAGCGGATCGCGGGCCACCTGCCACAGGGCGTCGCGGTCGCCGGGCACCAGCGGCCGCAGCAGCAGGCGTGAACCGCGCAACACCGGCTGCGGATCGAAATCCCGGCGCGGATTGGAATGGGCAGCCTGCATCGAAGTACTAGAATGCACCATGAGCACATCACCCGCCATCATCGATTCACTGCTGTCGCGCACCTCCCTGGCTGGCGCCTTCATGAAGGCGCCAGCGCCAGACGACGCCGAGCTGAAACTCATTCTCGGCGCCGCGCAGCGCGCCGCCGACCACGGCCGGCTGCGGCCATGGCGGTTCATCGTCGTGCGGCCACCGCAGTACGAGGCCTTCTACGACCGGCTGGCCGCGGCGGCCACGCGCGTGCAGGGCGATCCCTCGCGCTACCAGATGAACCGCGACAAATACCGCCTCACCGCGCGGGCGCCGCTCATGGTGGTGGCGGCGGCCAAGATCGACCCGGGCAACAAGGTGGCGCCCATCGAGCAGGCCTTTGCCGCGGCGGGCGCCACGCAGCTGGTGCTGAACGCCGCGCACGCGCTGGGCTACAGCGCCTTCCTGTTCTCCGGCGCCGGCGTGTTCGACAACGCGTTCAAGGCCAGCCTCGGGCTTGAAGCCCACGACCACCTCATCGGCTTCATCTGCCTGGGTACCGCCGATGGACCGGGCAAACCCGGCCCGTCGGCGCAGAAATCCGTCGAAGAAGGGCTCGCCACCACCGTGCGCGAGTGGAGCCCCTGAGCCAGTCCAATCGCGCCGGCGACTTCGATAGAATCGATCAATGGCAGACCTGAAGCTCAAGGACCTGCGCTACCTGGTGGCCGTGGCCGACACACGCCACTTCGGCCAGGCCGCGGCGCGCTGTTTCGTCAGCCAGCCCACGCTGTCGGCGCAGCTCAAGAAACTCGAGGACTACCTGGGCGTACAGCTCGTGGAACGCCACCCGCGCCGCATCGCGCTCACCGAGGCCGGTGCGCAGGTGGTGGCGCGCGCGCGGCGCATCATCGAGGCCAGCGACGAGATCGTGGCGCTGACCGCCCTGCAGCGCGATCCGCTGGCCGGGCGGCTGCGCGTGGCGTTGCTGCCCACCATCGGGCCCTATCTGTTGCCACTGGTGGCCGCGCGCATCCGCCGCAAGCTGCCGCGCATCGAGCTGCTGCTGTATGAATACCAGACCGGCCCCATGCTCGATCACCTGCATGCCGGCGACATCGACATGGGCATCCTGGCGCTGCCGGTGCCGGCCGATGGGATGGTGGAACGCGCGTTGTTCGACGAACCCTTCGTGGTCGCGGTGCCCGAACACCATGTGCTGGGATCGCGCCGTTCGCTGAAGACGGCCGATCTCGATGGCGAAACGCTGCTGCTGCTGGAAGACGGCCACTGCCTGCGCGACCAGGCGCTGGATGTCTGCAGCCACAGCCAGGTGCAGGAGAAGCAGGACTTCCGCGCCACCTCGCTCGAAACGCTGCGGCAGATGGTGGCCTCCGGCGGCGGGATCACGCTGCTGCCGCAGCTTGCCAGCACCGGCGCATATGGCCATGCGCGCGGCGTGGCGATCATTCCCTTCGCGCGGCCCGTGCCGGTGCGCCATGTCGGCGCACTGTGGCGCAAGACCAGCGCCAGGCAGCAGGCCATCGAGGCGGTCTGCGATGTGATCGCCGAGGCCGCCGGCAAGGCCGTGTCGCCGTGAACGGGTGGCCTGAGTGACTGTCACCGTCTACGACCGGATGGTCTGGCCCGAACAGCAGGTGGGCGACTGGCTGGCGATAGGCTACCGGCGCCGCGAGCTGCGCGCCTACCTGGGCGATGCCGAATACGAGTACCTGCAGCCGCTGGCGATGGCGGCAGCAAGGGCGCGCAAGGACCCTGACCGCTGTGTATTCGTGCTACCGGGCATCATGGGTTCGCAGCTTTCCGTGGCGCGCGACTCGCCCCCCGACAATCTGCTGTGGGTGGACCCCGCCGGATTCCAGCACGGCGATGCGATGCAGCTCGCCTGGTCCTCGCTGCCGGTGCGTTCATGCGGGCCGGTGCTCTACACCTTCCTGCCGCTGAAGTTCGCGCTCGAAGCCGCCGGCTACACGGTTCGCTGCTTCGATCACGACTGGCGGCGCGACATCGCGGAACTGGGCCTGGAGTTCTCGCGGCGCATCGCCATCGAGCCCGCGCGCCACATCAGCGCCATCGGCCACAGCATGGGGGGCCTGGTGGCGCGCGCGGCGCTGCGCACCGACGCCGGCGCACGCATCGAACACCTGATCACGCTGGGCGCGCCCTATGGTGGCAGCTACGCGCCGGTGCAGGCGCTGCGCGGCGTGTATCCGCTGATCCGCCGCCTGGCGCAGCTCGATCCCGTGCACAGCGCCGAGGCGCTGGCACGCGACGTGTTCGCCACGTTCCACAGCCTGTACCAGATGCTGCCGCGGGACGCGGGGCTGAACCTGCTCGATCCGCGCAACTGGCCCAGTGTCGGGCCGCAGCCCAATGCGACGCTGCTCGAACGCGCGGCCATGCTCGAGCTGGGCGGCGCGGATGCACGTATCCGAGCCATCGCAGGCTATGGCTACGACACGCCGCTCAACATCGCGCGCGTGGAGGATGATTTCTACTATCGCTACGGCGCCGCCGGCGATGGCACCGTGCCCACCGCGCGCGCCACGCTGGCGGGCGCGGAAGCCTGGTACTGCAGGGTGGCGCACAACGAACTGCCGCGCAGTGCACAGGTGCATGCGGCCGTGCTCGCGCTGCTGGGCGACTCCCGGCCGCAACTTCCCGGCGCGCCGCCCCCGCTGCCGGATACGCCGCGCTCGGTGTCGGACGCACAGCTACGCGCCATGCTCGTCGGCAAGATCGACTGGGCCGCACTGGACGTGGCACAGCGCCGCCGCTTCCTGGATTCCCTGAACGCCTCGCCGCCTCCGGTTGCATGAGCACCGCGCTGGTCTGGTTCCGCCAGGACCTGCGACTGGCCGACAACCCGGCGCTGCGCGCGGCAACTCTCGCCGCGCGTGCAGTGGTGCCGGTGTATGTGTGGAGTCCGGAGGAAGAAGGCCACTGGGCGCCGGGCGGCGCCACGCGCTGGTGGCTGCAGGAGTCGCTGCGCGCGCTGGATGCGCGGCTGCGCGAGCGCGACTCGCGCCTGGTGATCTCAAGCGGGCCCACCGTCGATGCACTGCTGCGTGTTGCGCGCGCCACCGGTGCCACACAGATATTCTGGAACCGGCGCTACGAGCCCGCGGCCCTGGGCGTGGAAGGCGCGCTCGAAAAGCGCCTCGCGGCCGAGGGCATGATGGGGCTGGGATTCCACTCCTCACGCCTCGCACCGCCCGATGCGGTGCGCAGCGCCGCCGGCACGCCCTACCAGGTCTTCACGCCCTTCTGGCGCGCCTTCCTGCAGCAGGTGCGGATCGACGCACCGGAAGCCTCACCGCGCGAGCTGCCCCCGCCTTCGCGCTGGCCCGATTCGCTGGCGGTGGACGACCTGCGGCTGACGTCGCCGCCAGACTGGCATCTGTCGCTGGCGCAGCACTGGCGTCCCGGCGAAGACGGCGCACGCGAGGCGCTGAAATCCTTCGTCTCGAACCGTCTCGGGCACTATGCGCAGGATCGCGACCGTCCGGACCTGCACGCCAACTCGCGCCTCTCGCCCTGGCTGCGCCATGGCGAACTCTCGCCGCGGCAGGTGTGGACGGCAGTACTCAAGGCCGGCGAGCGCGCGGCGCAACCCGCCGATGCCGTGCGCGGCGGCCGGTTCTGCGCCGAACTCATCTGGCGCGAGTTCGCCACCCAGCAGCTGGTGCTGCACCCTTCGCTGCCCGATCGCCCGCGCAATGCCCGCTTCGAGCATCTGCCCTGGCGACGGGATGCGGCGCAGCTTCGCGCCTGGCAGAGGGGCCGCACCGGCTTTGCGATGGTGGATGCCGGCATGCGCGAGCTGTGGCAGACCGGCTTCATGCACAATCGCGTGCGGATGATCGCGGCATCCTTCCTGGTGAAGAACCTGCTGATCGACTGGCGGGAGGGCGAACGCTGGTTCTGGGATACGCTGGTGGATGCTGACCTCGCCAGCAATGCGCTGAACTGGCAGTGGGTGGCCGGCAGCAGCCCCGATGCCGCGCCCTGGTTCCGCATCTTCAATCCCGAGTCGCAGGCGGACAAATTCGATCCCCATGGTGATTACCGCCGTCGCTACGTGCCCGAAGCCGGCACGTCCGGCTATATTCAACCCATCGTCGACCTGAAGCAGACGCGGCAGCGCGCGCTGGATGCTGCCGGATCGCTGCGGAGCACACCATGAAGGACAAAAGCTTCCACTACTGCATGCTCATCGGCGCCATCGCGCTGGCGGGCGTGGGGCTCTACTACCTGATGAGCTACTACTTCACGCTGAGGGTGGCGCTGGACAACAACCACCTCGCGCCCGCGCTCGACCACGCCATCCGCGCGCAATGGCTGGCGTTCGCCTGCCAGTCGCTGCTGATCGCACTGCTGTATGGATTGGTGGCCTTCAAGCCGCACTCGGTCACGCGCGAAGTGATCGTGCTGCTGGGACTGCTGCAACTGGTGGAGTGCGTGCTGCTGTTCGTGTTCTCGGGCAGCGCCGTGGCGGCCGGGCTGTTGATCGCCGCTGCGCTGTTCGTGCTGGCAGGCGCGATGTTGTGGCCGAAGAAGTTGCCCGCCGAAGACGCGGCTGCGCCGGGCACGTCCGGCGCCGGCAACGTTGGCGCCGGCGCAGCGCCGCCCGCAGCTTCAGCGCCGGTCAGATCAGATCCGACCGCGCCTCGCTGACGCTGCCCCAGCCCGACTTCACCACGCGCGCCAGACCCGCCGACTGCGGCAGCACCTGCTCGGCATAGAAGCGGCAGGTCTGCAGCTTCGCCTGGTAGAAGGCATCGCCCGGCGATGCAGCCAGCGCGGCCTCGGACACTGCCGCGGCGCGCGCCATCAGGCAGCCGCCCAGCACCACCCCGCACAGCGTCAGATACGCCACCGAAACCGCCTGCGCGCGCGACATGTCCTCGGCGGCCAGTCGCTGCACGGATTCAGTGGCATCGCGCAGCGCCGTCAGCGCCTCGGTGGCGGCGTCGCGAATGGTCCTGGTGTCGGGCGACAGCGCCCGCGATGCACCCAGTTCGGCCAGGAAATCCTGCACCAGCGCGGCCATCGCGGCGCCATGATCGCGACCGAGCTTGCGGCCGATCAGGTCGTTCGCCTGGATGCCCGTGGTGCCTTCGTAGATGGAGGTGATGCGCACATCGCGCAGGAACTGCGCCGCGCCCGTCTCTTCGATGTAACCCATGCCGCCATGCACCTGCACACCGGTGGAGCACACATCCATGGCCGTCTCGGTGCACCAACCCTTCACGATGGGCGTGAGTAGTTCGGCGCGCACCAGCGCCGCGGCGCGTGCGGCCTCATCGGCCTCGCGGTGGCCGCGATCCAGTTCGAGCGCAGCGAAACTGCACAGCGCGCGCATGGCTTCGGTGCGCGCCTTCATCGACAACAGCATCCGCTTCACGTCGGGATGCTCGATGATGGCCGCGGGCGCGGGCAATCCCGGCACCTTGCCCTGCTTGCGGTTGCGCGCCCAGTCCAGCGCCTGCTGCAACGCGCGCTCCGACTGCGCCAGACCCTGCACGCCCACGGACAGCCGCGCGGCGTTCATCATGATGAACATGAAGGCGAGCCCGGAGTGGGGCGGGCCCACCAGGTAGCCGATGGCGCCCTGTTTCTCGCCGAAAGCCATCACGCAGGTGGGGCTGGCATGTATGCCCATCTTGTGTTCGATCGACAGGCAGCGCAGGTCGTTGGCCGCGCCGGCGCTGCCATCGGGATTGATGAGCCGCTTCGGCACCACGAACAGCGAGATGCCCTTCACCCCTTCGGGTGCGCCGTCGAGCCGCGCCAGCACCAGATGGATGATGTTGTCGGTGAGGTCGTGATCACCGTAGGTGATGAAGATCTTCTGCCCGAAGATGCGGTAGTGGTCGCCCTCGGGCACGGCGCGTGTGCGCAGCAGCGCGAGATCGGAGCCCGCCTGCGGCTCGGTGAGGTTCATCGTGGCCATCCACTCACCGCTGACGAGTTTCGGCGTGAACGCCGCCACCTGTTCAGGCGTGGCCGAGGCGGCGATGGCTCCCACCGCACCATGCGCCAGCGAGGTGCCGAGGAAGAAGGCCATGTTCGAGGCGAACATGATCTCCTCGACGGCCAGCGTCACCGCATGCGGCATGCCCTGACCACCCAGCTCGGTGGATACCGGCATCTGCGGCCAGCCGCCCTCCACATAGGCCGCGTAGGCCTCTTTGAATCCTTTCGGCGTAGTTACGCCGTCGGCCTTCCAGGTGGCACCCTGCACATCGCCGGGGCGATTGATGGGCTCCAACACATTTTCGGCGAACTTGGCGGCTTCTTCGACAATATTGTCGGCAAGTTCGCCGGAATAATCGATGTCTGCATAGGCTTTGACGAGCGCGTCATCGCCCAGCAGTTCGTGCATGACAAAGCGGATTTCTCGAAGCGGCGCCCGGTACATCTATCCATCATCCCAAGAAGTCGCGGAACTCCTAGCCTGCCGCCTTCCGGGCCGCGGGCGCAACGACCGGCGCCTCAGGCGCTCCAGCCAGCGCCGGCACCACATGCGCAGACAGGTAGTCCACGAAACTGCGCACGGCCGGGTCGGCGGCGCGATCCACCGGACTCACGGCGGTGAGCTCCACGCGATCGGCGATCTCCCAGTCCGGCAGCAGCCGCACCAGGCGCTTCATCGCCAGGCCCTGGCGGCACATGAACTCCGGCAGCGCACCGATGCCGAGGCCTGCCGCCACCGCGCCATGCAGCGCGGTGAGATCCTGCGCCACCAGGCGCGGCGTGCCGGGCACATTCACCGTGCCGCCGCCCACCGCACCGCCGCCCTTGGCCAGCCGCAGCACGCCGTCGGGCCGCGACGCCGCCCACAGCAGCGCATGCTGCGCCAGGTCGCTGGGCGACTGCGGCAGGCTCTTGCCCGCAAGATAATTCGGTGCGGCGCAGAGGATCATGGGCGGCTGGCCCAGCGACATGGCGCGCTCGCCCTCGGCCAGCCGGCCGTCGCTGCGCAGTTCCACGTCGAAGGATTCCGGCCCGCTGATCTCGTCGGCATTGATCAGTCGCAGCGTGATCTGCGGAAAGCTCTCGAGAAAGCGCGGCACCAGCGGCGCAACCAACAGGCGACCGAAGCCCGGATCGATGGCCACGCGCAGCAGCGAGCCTTCGGCCACCGGCTGCAGCGCGGCGCGTGCGGCTTCCATTTCCAGCGCCACGCGCTGGCAGTGCGCCAGGATGGACCGCCCCGCCGTGGTCAGCGAGATGCGCCGCGTGGTGCGTTCGAGCAGTCTCGCACCGAGGGCTTTTTCCAGCGCCGCCACCGAGCGGCTGACCCGCACCTTGGGCACCTGCAGCTTGCGCGCCGCGGCCGTGAAGCCGTTCAGCTCAACCACCCGCGCAAACACCGCCATGTCGTCCGCAATCATTGGTTGGTTCATGGTCGGATCAATCCTCCCCCTGTTTGCGACATATTGTAGCGCCGGTGCGGCGACTTTGACATCGCGGGAGCTGGATCACGGCAATTTATTGCCGCGACCAGGACACTGCCGGCCATGACGCCCCGCGAGAGCACCACCATCAAATCCCTGCCCACCAAGGTGGAGGAGATTGCCCTCGAAATCGGTGCGGCACTGACCGGCCGGAACATCCACCGTACCTCCATCCACGATGCCACCGGCACCGCGCTGTGGAATTCCGACGGCGCGCTCGACGAGACCGAGTACTCCTTCGTGCTCGACGCGCTGGACGCGCTGGCACTGGAGCCGTCGAGGCTGAGCTATGAGCGCGAGTCCGGCAAGGGCCGGGGCCTCGTGGCGTTCGCGGCCCGCGACCCGCGCGGCGCGCTGCATGGCGCGCTGGTGCTCGATGCCAACCTTCGGTCGCTGGGCGGCCGCACCGGCGAACGCCTCGCCCTGCCCCAGTTCGCCCGCCTGCTGCATCGGCTGGCGCTGCGACTGGCTGGCAGCAAGCCGCGCAGCAAGGGGATTCCGCTGGCCGAGCACGACGGCCTGGCCGTCACGCTGTTCGTGCAGCAGCTGCTGAAGCTGAAGAGCACGGGCCGCACGCGCCGCTACGAGGTGCTGCTGCGCGCAGAGGGCACCGATGCAACCGGCATCTCCGAAGCGCCCAAGGACCTCTTGGCCCGCGCCGAAGACCCGGTCAGCGGTGGCAAGCTCGATCGCGTGGTGCTGGGCGAACTGTGCACCTGGCTCGCGGCCAACCGCGCGCAGCTCGACGTGGACCCGGCGGCCTTCACCGTGAACCTGTCCACCGGCGCGCTGCTGGATGAATCGTTCATGGACTTCGCCGAAAAGGCGCTGCGCGCCGCGCACGTGAATCCGCGGCTGCTGGGCTTCGAGATCCGCGAGCAGCAGTGCCGCACGCATTTCGAGGCCGTGCAGCGCTTCATGCAGTTCTGCGAGCGCGTGGGGTTCCAGGTGGTGATCGACGACTTCACCTTCCACTCCGATGTGCTGCCGCTGCTGCGCCAGCGCGCGGTGCGGATGCTGAAAATCGACGCCTCGCTGACCGTGGCCGCGCTGAAGGACAAGGTGGCGCAGGCCCAGGTGGCCGCCATCTCGCATGGGGCGCGCGTGCTGGGCATGCACTGCGTGGCCAAGCGCATCGAATCGCCGGTGGCGCGCCAGTGGCTGTCGGCGATCGGCGTGGACTTCGCGCAGGGACATCTGCTCGAAGGGCCACTGCCCATCACCGAGCTGGCCTCGCTGCGACTGACCGAGCCGGTGCGCCGGGTGTAGCGCTACCAGCTGTAGCGCACGCGGTATTTCACGATCTTGTTGCTGTTCTTCGGCACCTTCACCGGGAACAGGATGGTGCGCGCGTCTTCCTTCTCGAAGGGCTGGCTGCTCGACAGGATGCGCCAGTTGGTCCAGCGGAACAGGAACTCGCGCACCTGCACCTCCACGTCCTCGTCCTTGTGGTTGCGCACTTCGACCTGGATTTCCTCCTCGAGCCAGCGCGCGCGCGAGTCGGAGGCGAAATCCACCTGCTTGCGCTCGCCCACCACGTCGAAGGCGGAGCCGAGCTGCACGCGCACTTTTTCATCGCGTGGCGTGTGACCGATGACATCCTCGCCGATGAATTCCAGCGAGTTGTCGGCGGCGTCCAGCCGCGACACGCGGATGCGGCCGGCGGGCAGCGGCACGCCCAGGCCCGAGGCCTTGTCGTTGCGGAATTCCAGGTAGGAATCGACCTTGGCTTCGCCGGTGGCCGGGAAATTGCGGTCCTCGTAGCGACCGCCGAACATCGGCGCGTTGCTGCTGAGCACCAGCAGGCGCTTCGCCGGAATCTGCTTTGCCTGGTCGAACAGCTCGATCTGCTTGGTGGAATTGTTGGGCAGCGTGGTCCTGCGACCCAGCGTGTACAGGTGGAATTCGTCGAAGGCCTTCTCCTCGAAGCCCGCATCGGCTTTCGAGGCGGCGCGCGCCATTTCCATCATCACGCGCGGTGGCTGCGGCGACGGCGCGCGATGCACGTCGCCGGCGATCAGCTTCAGCTTCGCGTCGTCGTACGTGGCGCCGGACTGGTTGATGATGCTCACCCACGCGGAAAGATCGACGAAGCCGCTGTTGGCATCCTTGCCGGCGTTGAAGATCAGGTTGTAGTCCGACCACCAGGTGATGCCGCCGGTCTGGTAGGTGACGCGCGCGCGCTGAGTGCCGGCCTTGCCGGCACTCACATCCCATACCAGCGTGGGGCGGGTGATGAGGCCGCCGGGCAGGTCGGGAAAGCGCAGCGAGGCATAGTTGTTCAGCGCGGTGATGTTGCCATCGGCGCCGCGCAGCACCAGGCCATTCACCGATGACAGCAGCGTGCCGGTGGTGCTGATCACGCCACCGCCGCCCACGTTGCGCTCGACGGTGATGGGCTTGTCGATGTATTTCAGCAGCAGCTTCTCGGTGCTCACCAGATCGAACTGGAAGTTCTGCTCCAGCACGCGCGTGGCCGGATCGGTGAGCGAGGTGAAGGTGACGGTGGTGGGGTCGATCAAGGCCGCCACGTCGGTGAAGCGAAGCAGCGAACGGCCGGCGGCGAGCTGCACGGGGCGCTCCTGCCGCACCATGGCGAAGCCCGGCACGCCTGTTGCTGGAGGCGTTCCCTGACCCGGCAGCGGCCGGTAGTAGTCGGGGGAAATCGCGCCAGGCTGCGCGGAGCTGTAGATGGTGACGGCCACGTCCTCCTCGGCACCTGCGGCCACGGCGGCCTGTACGGCCGCGTGGGCGGCGATGCCTGCCACCGTGGCGGCCAGCAGGGGCCGCTTCTTCGAGGCCGCGAGAAGTGATCTGGAGCGCTTTTTTGCCATGTTCATTTACCCGAATGCGTCAAAACTGTGAGGCAGTGGGGGCTTCGCCACCGCTGCGTTGGGCACGATACACCCAAATGGACGCCACCTTTATCGAGCAGAACCAGATCATCGAGCGCTACCTCGCCGGCCGTCTGCCGCTGAAGGGTGCCCAGGATTTCGAGCGCTTCTGCAAGGAGCATCCCGAAACCCTGACCACGCTCGGCATGGCCGAGCGCATCCACATGGGTCTTCGGCTGATGGACGCGTCGGGGCAGCCCGAACCTTGGGCCGAGAAGAAGATTCCGTTCTACCAGAAGCCCGCGATCATCGCGGGACTGGCCGGCCTTGCCGGCACCGCCCTCATCGCGGCGCTGATGCTGCTGGTGGGCAACAACGACAAGGCGCGGCAGATCACCGTGCTGAAGGACGAACTGCGCATGCAGCCGCTGCTGCCCGCGCGCTCCACGCGCAGCCTGGTGGTGAAGCCTTCGCGCACCGGCCCCGTGTCGCAGAGCCTGGTGACCATCGGCGGATCGGACACCGAGATGGCCGATTTCAAGTTCGACGTGTCGTGGTCGAACTACAGCAATTTCAAGTTGACGCTCGACCGCGTCGACCAGGGACGTGTGGCGGTGCTGTCGAACCTGGCGCGCGATTCAAACGGCCATCTGCGCGTGTCGATGAACAGCTCGGCCATCGGGCCGGGCGCGTACCAGGTGACGCTCGAGGGGCTGGACTGGCGCGGTTCGCCGGTGCCGCAGGCCTGGGCTAGCTTCGCGGTCGTACACTGACGCAGTCGACTTCGCGCACGCCGCTGGCGAGCGCATCGTCCGACTGCGGGCGGCCATTGGCATCGGCCTTCCATCGCCGCGGCACCTTGTCGATGGCCAGTGCACGGATCGTGAGCACGCCCGCCTCGTCGATGCACAGCCGCAACCACTGCTTGTAGTCCTGTCCGCGCAGCGAGGAAAACGCCTCGTTGGCATGGCGACCGAAGAGGTTGATCGAGACGAGCAGGTAGATGCCGATGACAAGGCCGCCGACGATGCCGCCCGCCACGAACACCATGAAGCCCGCGATCAGCAGCTGCGGTGCATCGCCATAGGTGAGCGACAGCGGGCCGGTGGTCAAGCCCATCGCAAGCCAGGCCAGCACCAGCGCCGAACAAAGATGCGCCACGGCATGTGTGGCGCCGCCCAGCACGCGGTAGGCGCGCGAGTGAGTGTCGGTAAAGAACACCAGTCCCGCGATCACGATCAAGAGCCACAGTCCGCACAGCGGATTGCGCACGGCCACGTGCAGGCTGCTGGTGAAGGCATGCCCGAGCGTGTCGATGTCGGCGAGGTTCAGGCTGGATGAGGCCAGCCACGCCGACAGCGCGTAGATGAGACCAGGCAGCAGGCAGGCCTTGGGATTGAGGAAGGGGAACAGCAGATTGCCCCAGGCAAGCCTTGCGGAGGTAGCCTGCGAGGGATAGCAGCATTGTTCGGTGAATCCCTCCTGCAGCTCCGGCGTGTGAGGCTGGTGCGTGGGATGCAGGAAGGCACCGCCGCCGCCAGCGATGATCTTGTGCCGGCCGGCAGCATCGCTGTAGCGGCGATAGAAGTGCAGGTCGCCGGTGAGCATCACATCCACGGGCCGCTTGAGCACATCGCGGCAGAAGTAGTCCAGCGTGCGCGTGGTGTAGTCCTCGTAGTTCGGGTAGGTGACTTCATACACCCACTGCGGCTCGGGCAGGCACAGCACGATGTTGGCCCGGTCACCCATGCGCGCCGCCACGTCGTGAAAATAGCGAAGCTGCGGCTCGTCGAAATCCGCGCCAAGCTGCAGGTCGACGGCCAGCAGCCACCAGTCGCGCGGCAGCGCCAGCGCGAAGTAACTGCGCGTCTGGCGCGTGCGGCAACCGGCAAATCCGCGCTCGGGCCGGCAGAAGGCGCGCGAAAAGGCCACCAGGCTGTCGAACCAGTCATGGTTGCCCGGGATGGCGAACACCGTGGGCTTCTGCGCACGGCCCGCGAAAGCCTTCTGGTAGGGCGTTTCGGCGCGGCGCAGGTAGGCATTGCGACTGGGGTAGGGATACACCTCGTCGCCACCCATCACCAGCACCTCGCCGGCGCGCGTGTCGAGCAACGATTCGGCGGCCATGGCCGAGGCGATGGCGTAGGTGGCGTTGAAGCCATCGCCCAGGTCCGCCACGTAATCCAGCCAGAATTCCCCGGCGTGGTCGCGATAGTCGAACAGATCCTGCGGCTGCGACCCCAATGCCTCGATGAGGCGCGTGTCGGAGTGGCGACCGAAGATGTTGGCCGTGAGCAGCATGGCCGCGCTCTGCGCCATCACCTTCGGATCGAACCAGCCCGTCATCGGCGCGGGCCGCCAGCCGTACTTCTCAGCCATGGCGCAGTGTAGTCATCGGCGGCTGCAATAGCGCGCTGCGCGTGGCGATGTAACCGGCGATGCACACCAGCGCCGCACCGCCCAGTGCCCCGCCCAGCCACACCATCACATCGGGGCGGAAGGGAATCTCCAGCAGCCGCGTGGACAGGAAATAGCTGCCGGTGGACGCCGCCCCCGCTGCCATCAGGCCCGCCAGCAGACCGATGAGCAGGAACTCCAGCATCACACCGGCCACGACGGTGCGACGCTGCGCGCCCAGCGTGCGCAACATCGCGCTTTCATAGCGGCGCTCGTCACGCGTCACCTGCACCGCCGCCAGCAGCACCACGATGCCGGCCAGCAGCGTGAACAGGAACACACCCTGCACGGCGAGCACGGCCTTGTCGATGATGGAGCGAACCTGGCCCAGCAGGTCATCCATGTCGAAGATGGAAACACTGGGGAAGCGGCGCACCAGGGTTGCGATGCTGGCCGGATCCTTCGGCCGGTATTGCGCGCTGGCCATCCAGGTGCCAGCGGTGCCCTCGAGCAGCCCCGGCGGGAACATCAGGAAGAAGTTCGGCTGCAGGCTGTCCCACTGCACTTCACGGAAGCTCGAAATCTTCGCCTCGATGGTTTCGCCGGCGATGTCGAAGGTGAGCGTGTCGCCCAGCTTCAGGCCGATGGACTGCTGCATGTCGGTGGCCACGGAGACCAGCGGCTTGCCGGCCTCCTCCGCCGTGAACCAGTGACCCTCGGTGATGCGGTTGTCGGGCCCGATCTGCGCTGCCCAGGTGAGGTTCTGTTCGCGGCCGGCAAGTCCTTCGCCGCGCCGGTTGCCGAAGCGGCGGTTGCCCACGGGTTCGCCGTTGATCTGCGTCATGCGGCCGCGGATCATCGGCAGCATGCGCGACAGCACGCCGCCATCGGCCTTCAGCAGCGCGTCGAAATCCTCGCGATCCTGCGTGGGGATGTTCACGAAAAAGTAGTTGGGCGCATTCTTCGGCAATCGCGCGCGCCAGTCGTCGATCAGCGTGCCGCGCAGGATGGTCAGCAGCAGCAGCGCCGAAAGGCCCAGTCCCAGTGCCACGATCTGCACGACGCTCTCGGTGCGGCGCCGCGCGAGGTTGGCGGCGCCATAGCGCCATGCCACGCCAAGCCTGCCACGCAGCCGCGCCACACCCGCCACCAGCAGCAATGCCACCAGCACCAGTGCAAGCGTGGCCACGCCCAGGCCGGCCACGAATCCCAGCGCCATGCCCGTGTCGCCGGTGACCTGCATCACCAGCAGCGCCACTGCCGCCAGCGCCGGCACGAAGGCCAGCAAGGCGCCCAGCGGTGGCGGACCCATGTCCCGGCGCAATACGCGCATGGCCGGCACGCGTGCCAGGCGCAGCATCGAGGGCAGCGCGAAACCGATCAGCAGCAGCAGCGCGGCCGCAAAGCCCAGCAATACAGGCAGGAAGCCCGGTGGCGGCAGTTCGGTTGCGATCAGGTCGCCCACCACGGCAAGCAGCGCGAGCTGCGCACCGAAGCCGGCGATGGAGCCCAGCACCGTGGCCGACAAGGCAATGCATACGAGCTGCGTGAGACTCACCCACAGCACGTCGGCGCGCGAAGCGCCGAGGGTCTTCAACAGCGCGGCAAGATCGAGGTGGCGCTGCACATAGCGCCGTGCCGTCATCGCGATGGCCACGGCGCACAGCAGCACGCTGACCAGGCTGGCAATGGCAAGGAAGCGGCCGGCGCGGCGCGTGGCACTGCCCACTTCGGGGCTCGTGCTCGCAATGTCGCTCAGTCGTTCGGCAGGGCGCGCGTTTTTCTGCAGCCAGAGGCCGAAGGCATCCGCCGCCCTGCGATCGCCCGCGAACAGCGCTGCGTACCGCACGCGGCTTCCAGGCTGGATGAGCCGCGTCGCAGGCAGATCCGCATCGTTCATCACCAGCGACGGCGCGAGGTCGGCGAAGCCCGAACCCTGATCCGGCCGCGATATCAGCACGCGCGCAACACGCAGCGGCAATGCGCCCACGGTGATCATGTCGCCCACCTGCGCGCCCAGCGCGGCCAGCAGGCGCGAATCGGGCCAACATTCGCCGGGGGCTGGAATCCCCTGGACATCCTGCGGTGTGCCGAAGGCACGATCCGACACACGCACCCTGCCGCGCAGCGGATAGCCGGCGCTGACGGCGTGCACGTTGGTGAGCTGCGTGGCATCGCCCTTGAGCACCACCGAGATCAACGACGTCAGACGCGCATGCTGCAGCCTGCGGGCCGCCGCCTCGGCGCCGTAGCGTGCATTGATCGGATCAGGAGAGGTCAGGCGCAGGTCGGCTGCCAGCACTTCGCTGGCCTGCAACTTCATGGCATGGTCGATCCGGTCGACCAGGAACCCGACGCCGGTGAGCGCGGCCACCGCGACGAACAAGGCGATGAACAGCACGGCGAGGTCGCCGGACCGCCATTCGCGCCCCAGCGCGCGCAACCCCAGCATCACCGCCGCGCGACGGCTGCTCATGTGACGAGCCGACCCGCCGCCATGGTGAGGATGCGATCGCAGCGCGCCGCAAGCTTCGTGTCGTGCGTCACCAGCATCAGCGTGGTGTTGAATTCGCGGTTCAGGTCGAACAGCAGCTGGCAGATGCTTTCGCCCGTGACCGTATCGAGATTGCCGGTGGGTTCGTCGGCGAACAGCACGGCGGGCCGCGTCACCGAAGCGCGCGCCAGTGCCACGCGCTGCTGCTCACCGCCCGAAAGCTGTCGCGGATAGTGCCCTTCGCGCGCACTCAAGCCCACGCGCTGCAGGATCTCATGCGCCGCGCGCCGCGCGTCGCCGCGGCCGGTGAGCTCCATCGGCAGCATCACGTTTTCCAGCGCAGTGAGCGAGGGCACCAGATGAAAGGCCTGGAACACGAATCCCACGCGATCGGCGCGGACGCGCGCGCGCGCGTCCTCGTCCATGGCCGACAGCTCCCGCCCGTCGAGCCAGATCCGCCCGGCAGTGGGAATGTCCAGGCCTGCGAGCATCGCCAGCAGCGTGGATTTGCCCGCGCCGGAAGCGCCCACCAGCGCCACCGACTCGCCCTCGGCAATGGCCAGCGACACATTGTCCACAATGGTCAGCTCGCCCTCGGGACTGCTAACCTTGCGCGTAAGGTCCTGGGCTTCGAGAACGATATTGCGCTCCATCCGTCTACTGCTCTTTGCGCTGTGGATGACCTGCTCCGCCGCCCACGCCGCATCCGGCGAGCGGACCCTGCTGGTCTTCGGAGACAGCCTGAGTGCAGCGTACGGATTGCAGGCCGAACAAGGCTGGGTGGCCCAGCTGCAGCGGCGGCTTCAAACCCAAGGTTACGGTTACCGCGTGGTGAATGCCAGCGTGAGCGGCGAAACCACCAGTGGCGGCAGGAACCGCATTGCGCGCGCCCTGGCGCAGCACAAGCCCAGTCTCGTGCTGCTGGAACTGGGTGCCAATGACGGCCTGCGCGGCCTGCCCGTCAAGGAAACCCGCGAAAACCTCGGCGCAATCATCGACGCCATCCGGCGCGGCGGCAGCAAGGTGTTGCTGCTGGGTATTCGCATACCGCCCAATTACGGACCGCAGTACACCCAGGCCTTCGCCGACGTCTACGCCGGCCTCGCTGCCGAGAAGAAGGCGCCACTGCTGCCCTTCCTGCTCGAAGGCATCGCACTCGACCCACGATTCATGCAACCCGACGGACTGCATCCCAACGCACAGGGACAACCGTTGGTGCTCGCCAATGTCTGGCCTGTCTTGAAGCCCCTGCTGGAGCGCTGATTCCATGGAAAGAATCTGGCTGAAGGAATATCCCGCGGGCGTACCCCACGAGATCGATGCATCACAACACACCTCGCTCGTGGCACTGGCCGACGATTCGATGCGAAGGCATGCCGGGCACGTGGCCTATGAGTTGATGGGCCGCGAAATGACGTACCGCGAAGTGGATGACCTTTCGGCCGCCTTCGCCTGCTGGCTGCAGGCGAGAGGTTGCGTCAAGGGCGATCGCATCGCACTGATGCTGCCGAACGTGCTGCAGTACCCCATAGCGATGATCGGCGCGCTGCGCGCCGGCATGGTGGTGGTGAACACCAATCCGCTGTACACCCCCGACGAGCTGCAGCATCAGCTCAAGGACTCCGGCGCCGTCGTCATCGTCGTGCTCGAGAATTTCTGCCATGTAGTGCAGGGCGTGCGCGCCCAGACACAGTTGAAGCATGTGCTCGTGGCCAGCGTGGGCGAACTGCTTTCGCCAGTGAAGGGCGCAATCGTCGACTTCGTACTGCGGCATGTGCAGCGGAAGGTGCCGGACTGGAGCATGCCTGACGCCGTGCGGTTCAAGTCGACGCTGTCCGCACATGCCGGCCAGCGACCCCGCCCCGTAACGCTGACGCATGACGACCTCGCCTACCTGCAATACACCGGCGGCACCACCGGCGTTGCCAAGGGCGCCATGCTTTCCCACGGCAACATGGTGGCCAATGTGCTGCAGGCGTACGCGTGGTTCCACCAGATCACCATCGAGCATGCGTTGTTCTACATCGCGCTGCCGCTGTACCACATCTTCTCGCTCACCGCGAACTGCTGGCTGTTCATGATCGCTGGCGGCACTGGCGTGATGGTGCCCAACCCCCGCGATTTTCCGGCGTTCGTGAAGACACTGCGCAAGCGGCCGCCCAATGTGTTTCTGGGCGTGAACACATTGTTCAATGCGCTGATGAACACGCCTGGATTCGAGAGGATCGACTTCAGCCAGTTGCACGCCAGCGTGGGCGGCGGCATGGCCGTGCAGGCCGCCGTGGCCGAGCGGTGGCAGCAGCTCACCGGCTGCCCGCTCAGCCAGGGATGGGGACTCACCGAAGCATCGCCCATCGTCGCCGTCTGCCGCCTGGCCGACCGCGAGTTCACAGGCGCAGTCGGCCTGCCGGTACCTTCCACCGACGTCGCCATACGCGACGACGCCGGCAATGAACTGGGCGTAGGTCAGTCCGGCGAGATCTGCGTGCGCGGCCCGCAGGTGATGCAGGGTTACTGGCAGCGGCCGGATGAGACATCGCAGGTCATGCTGCCCGGCGGCTGGCTGCGCACCGGCGACATCGGCCGCATCGACGAGAAGGGATTCGTTTTTCTGGAAGACCGCAAGAAGGACATGATCACCGTCTCGGGATTCAAGGTGTACCCGAACGAGGTAGAAGACGTGGCCGCGAAGAATCCCGGCATATTCGAAGCTGCCGCAGTGGCCGAGCCGGATGAGCGCTCCGGGGAAGTGGTGGCGCTATACGTGGTGAAGAAGGACCCGTCGCTGACCGCGGAGCAGGTGATCGAATACATGCGCCAGCATCTGACGGCGTACAAGGTGCCGCGTCATGTGTATTTCCGCACGGAATTGCCGAAGAGCAATGTGGGGAAGATACTCAGGCGGGAATTGCGCGGGAAGAAGTAGCCGCCCTTCTCTTTGCTGTGCCTCCGCGCTTAACACTAGTCGCGGGCTGTTCTAGATAGGCAAAGACGTGCATCCCGGCACTTAGGGAGCCATTCTTCTGCCTGCCATTGCGCGCAATCCCCTGCTTTCGCCTTGCCTCAAGCCAGTCTTCTATCGCTTCCAGACATGCAGCGCCCTGCTGCCGGGAAAACTCAGAGAACGCCCTAGCTTCCTTTGCGTCCAGATCGGGAATATGGGCATATCTCTCCACTAAAGAATGTTGGGAGTCAACGAGCCGCATATTTCGAGTCACCGTCTCCACAAGCCTTAACACCGTCTTTACAACATGATCGACAGCGAAAGGATGCATCTGACTGATCGTTGCAGCGGTTGTTGTTGGAAGGAACGTCTTAGCTCCGACCTTCTTTATCAATCCGGTTCTATGCATGGCGCTAACGAGTTCACGTAGATCTGCCTTGGCATCTTGAGCCTTAACCAGAGTTGCCAAGGACTTGCGCGCCCCCATCATGGCTAAAGCCAGTGGATTTGCGAACTCATCAAGGTAGTCAGGATCTCTATGCCATGCACGCAAGACAGCACCTGCAATGGTATCGCAACCGATAGACGTAGCGGAGGTGACCTTTGAGGCAACGCGATCCCTTGTCTTAGTCGAGAGATCGTTCAAACCCGTGCGAAAGCACGCTTCTATTTCCGCAGGCGACATTCCTGCCTTGTTCATAAACGATACGATTGACAGCATCAGGCTGTCCATCAGCTCACGAGGTATGGAGTTCGAGCTTTTCATGATCGCGATTTTCCTGTGAATTATTCTTCTTGATTCACTCGCCTTGATCGACAGTCAGCACGAAGATGCTCGACCTGGTCTTTCTGCTTGCTCGATTTGCGGCTCTGGCGGCCTCCGCCTCACCTACTGCCTTGATATCGGCTGCGAAAGCCCTCGTGCTCTGAATCATTCTTTTCTTTATCAAGAGACGAGACTTGGGGGACGGCGTCTTGTAGACAGCTTCTGCCGTTAGAACGCTAATGTCGGCATTCGGCCGCACGTCAGCGCGAAGCGCGAACGCCAAGCCGGACGAAAGCTGTCGAACCTCGCGGGGCTCGAAGTGCGCCCTTCCCCGAGGCGTTAAGATCACATACGCGCCCTGTATGCGCACATAACCCAGCTTCTTGAGTTCCAAAAGGAGTGCCTTATATGACACATCCCCACAGTATTTCTGTACAAGCAAGGAGAAGCTTCCGGGTGCGCCGCGGATTGGTAGGCGAAAGCCCCTTGGATCGACATTTCGAAACTCCGAATCGTTCTGCCAAGCGTCCAGTACTTCGGAAAGGCGACTAGCAGGCGGCGGCGGACCATCCTCCCAATCGTGCAGTAGCGCACGTACCTGAGTCCTACTGAGACCCGTGATTGCTGCAAGCGCTGATTGATTCACTCGTGAGTTCCGAAGGCGCGCCCGGTCCATCGCCGCTTGCAGAAATGCAGTGCTAGCTGCGGCTTGGAACTCTGCTAGCGAGACTCCCGACGAAATCATGTACTTGGCGAATTCCGTCAGAAATTCGACTAGAGCTGCATTTTGGGCAGGGGTATCTTTCAACGGATGCGGAGTCTGGGTAGTGGGTTTTGACTTTCTCAACTTGTATGCCTGCTTCGCTCTTCAAGCTCAAGCGCGATATTTGGGTGAAAGGCGGAATTTCATCCTCGGAATTGGATAGGAGCCGATCATCGCTGACCGGACCCCTTCCACACCACCCAGCGTGCTGGTCTGCCCGGGCGGTTCGACAAGCTGAGATCCGAACACCCAAAAGTTCGCAGTGGACGATGGACAGTACGTCGTACAGCCCCATACGGCTGTTTCTCCACCAGCTGCAGGCGTTGACCGCGGTGCGTGCAGCCAAAGCCGGGTCCGCGCCCACGTGCGCACCTCGCGGTTGGCTGGTTGAGCCGCGCAGCCCGCAGGCAGCTACCTTCGCTTCGCTTGCTGCAATCAGCTTGCGGCAAGACTTGCGCCCTGCAGAGTCGGGCTTATAACGGGACACACAAACAAAAACGCCGCCCGAGGAGGCGGCGTTTATTGTCACTAAGAGGCTAGTGCTCTTAGCCAGTACCGATAATGCCCAGCGGCTGCACGGCACCCGTGCCGATAATGCCCTCAGCGGTAGCACCGGTTCCGATGATGCCTTCGCTGTTCAGGCCAGTGCCGATAATGCCTGCGCCGTCAGCACCGGTTCCGATGATGCCAGCGCCGTCTGCGCCGGTACCGATAATGCCGTCCTGAAGGACTCCCGTGCCGATAATGCCTTCACCGTTCGCTCCCGTGCCAATGATGCCTTCACCATTCGCACCGGTGCCGATGATTCCCTGGCTATCGGCACCCGTGCCAATGATGCCTTCACCATTCGCACCGGTGCCAATGATGCCGGCAGCATCAGCCCCAGTGCCGATGATGCCCTCACCATCAGCTCCCGTACCGATAATGCCCAGCCCGTCGGCGCCAGTCCCGATTATTCCCGCACCATCGACACCTGTGCCGATGATTCCTTCGCCGTCAGCGCCGGTTCCGATAATTCCTTTTGCAGCAGTCCTTTGCAAAGAGAAGGATGAATGGTCGAAACCCGAATCGGTCTCGGACTTCTTGTCAGCTGCCTGCGCACCCGAAGCGAGTACAGCCGCAGCAATTGCAGAAACCAAAACAACTTTCGATTTGTTCGTCATGACCTGACACTCCCAATGGACTGCTGTCTGATCTCGACTTCAAGAGCTTCGTGAATTGCGTCACAAAGACACCCGTTTATGTCGAGTCGCAGGTCAAATTATGTGATCTAGGTCCGATAAGTCAAATACCTATCGGTTACTGCCGCGTCAATTGGCGAGCTAACTGCTGCCTGTGCAGCTACTGATCTTGAATCTGCTCTTCGGGCAGGACGCGCTCCGGAGTTCCCACCCAAGCCAGGAAGCGGTCGCGCTGCTTGTCCCGCGGCTGTAGGCTCGCGAGGGGTCTAGCGTCGTAAGGCTCTGTAACGTAATGGAAAGCAGTGAGCCCAGTATGAACAGTCCGCCCTGGCTGCACCCAATGTACCTTGTTGTTGCTTAGCCAATCGTCAATGTCGAGAAGGAGCTTTTGGACCTTCTCCTTCAGCAGGGCTTCGAATTCCGGTAGTGCGTAGTCGGGTAAACCCCCGTCAGCTACGACCGATCGCTGAAGGCGCTTTCCCTCGCCAGCGGTCTTCATATTGAATTCGATGGTATTCGCGAGATCGGTAATGGTTCTCCCGAAATACTCCAATGCCTGCGGTGTCATGATGTCAGGCAGCAAAAAGGAACGTGCGCTCGCGCGAAAATGCCTCTCGCCTACAGGCTTCACGATTTCGTTTTCAATCATGTCTCGCAAGACTATTCGAGGATCAGCCGTTGGATCAGCGCGAAACACGAGTGTGCTTAGGTTTCTGCCGGGTGTTTCCTCGAGATCCAGCTCCAGTGGCAATCCATAGGGTCCGAGATAGTCTGGATCTGTTCCCCAGATGTGCAAGACTTCGGTGATAACAGCGGCATTCGTTGTATCAGGCGGCGCCAACAACGACTCATCATCAATAAACCGATTCACATCCGCGAGCGACACTCCTGTGTAGTCCGACAGCATCGCTCGGGTGATCGGTCCCTTGTGGCCGCGGATGCCGTCGCGCACGGCCGCTTCAACGTATGCACCCTTGATGACCTCGCGGAATTCCAGATACGGAATCCCCGCGCGTAGCAGAATCCTGATCAGGGGCTTCAGTATCTTGCGGAACGAGAAGATGAGTTGGGCCCGGGCTGCTTCGCGAAGTCGCATCTTCAACTCCTCTGCGCGGGCACGAACAGGCGCTCGTGCTCGCTGATGGCATAGCGATCAGTCATGCCGGCCACGTAGTCGGCAACGGCTCTGGCCCTGCCGGTGACTCCTTGCTCGGCTTCCATGCGCTGGGCGCTCTGACGATGTTCGTCGGGCATCAGCAGCAGATCGTCCATGAATGCGTGGAACATCTGCTGCACAACCGTGCGCGCCTTGCGCGTCATTCGCTGCACGCGAAAATGCCGATAGAGCTGGTCGCGCAGGAACTGCTTGAGCTGCAGGTGCTCGGCGCGCTTGGCATCGCTCATCTCGACGAGGACCGACCCGTGAGTGCGCACGGCATCGATGTCGCGCGGCGAAACCTCCTCGAGCCTCGCGGCCGTGGATTCGATGAGATCGACCACGATGTCGTTGATCATGCGACGCACGACTTCGTTGACCAGCCTGCGTCCGCCGATTCCGGGATACTGCGCTTCGACGCTGTGCAACTGGCGTCCGAAGATGGGCAGATCGCGCAGCGCATCCAGCTCTATGAGGCCGGCGCGCAGGCCATCATCGACGTCGTGATTGTTGTAGGCGATCTCGTCGGCGACGTTGGCAAGCTGCGCTTCGAGGCCGGCCTGCTGGCGCAGGATGAACCGCTGGCCCACATCGCCGAGCTGGCGCGCGTTGTTCAACGAACAGTGCTTGAGGATCCCCTCGCGGCACTCGAACGTGAGGTTCAGACCCGGGAACTCCGGGTACCGTTCCTCGAGTTCATCCACCACGCGCAGGCTCTGCAGGTTGTGCTCGAAGCCGCCGTACTCGCGCATGCATTCGTTCAGGGCTTCCTGGCCGGCGTGGCCGAAGGGCGTATGCCCCAGGTCGTGAGCCAGGCAGATGGCCTCGGTCAGCGACTCATTGAGCGCGAGCGCCACGGCCACGGAGCGGCCGATCTGCGCCACCTCCATGGAGTGCGTGAGGCGCGTGCGGTACATGTCGCCTTCGTGATTCACGAATACCTGCGTCTTGTAGACGAGGCGGCGAAAGGCGCTGGCATGCACGATGCGATCGCGGTCGCGCTGGTACTCGGTGCGATAGAGGGGCGCCGGTTCGGGATGCCGCCTCCCGCGCGACCGTTCATCCTGAGCCGCGTAGGGAGCGAGCATCCGCATCATCCGAAGTGCGCGGCCAGCGTGCCGGCGAGCGCGTCGTCTGGATAGTCCGCCGTGAAGCGCGCCGCGCCCAGCTTCTCCAGCAGCACCAGGCGGATGCGGCCCGACTTCACCTTCTTGTCGACGCGCATGCATTCCAGCGCGCGCTGCGCACCGAAGCGCGGCGCGGCAACCGGCAGACCGATGCGTTCGAGCAGCGTGCGCACGCGGCGCACGTCGGCATCCTGCAGCAGCCCGAGACGCGCGGACATGTCGGCGGCGATGACCATGCCGGCAGCCACGGCCTCGCCGTGCAGCCACTGGGTGTAGCCGGTGGCGGTCTCGATGGCGTGACCGAAGGTG
Source organism: Steroidobacteraceae bacterium (assembly GCA_046347045.1). Taxonomy (GTDB): domain Bacteria; phylum Pseudomonadota; class Gammaproteobacteria; order Steroidobacterales; family Steroidobacteraceae; genus ZC4RG30. Next base: position 36,674 of record JAXMGX010000006.1, on the reverse strand, counting down.
TGGCCGAGGTTCAGCAGCGCGCGGTCGCCGGCTTCGCGCTCGTCGCGGCGCACCACGTCCGCCTTGAGCTCGCAGGATCGATGCACGGCATGCGCCAGCGCGGCGGGATCGAGATTCAGCAGCGCATCGACGTGATCTTCGATCCAGGCGAGGAATTGCTGGTCGAAGATCAGGCCGTACTTGACCACCTCGGCCAGACCGGCGCGCAGCTCGCGCGGCGGCAGCGTGGCGAGCGTCGCCGTGTCGGCGATGACCACCGCGGGCTGGTGGAAGGCGCCGATCATGTTCTTGCCGCCGGGATGGTTCACGCCGGTCTTGCCACCGACGGAGGAATCCACCTGCGCCAGCAATGTCGTGGGTAGCTGGACGAAAGCCACGCCGCGCTGGTAGCAGGCGGCGGCAAAACCCGCGAGGTCGCCGACCACGCCGCCGCCCAGCGCCAGCACCTGGCAGTCGCGGCCGAAGGCATTGGCGATCAGCACATCGAGCACGCGCGACACATGCTGCAGGTTCTTGTACTGCTCACCGTCGGGCAGCAGCACTTCCACCACGCGCCGGTCCGCAAGGGCGGCACGCACGCGATCGGCGTAAAGCGTCGCCACAGTGGTATTGCTGACCAGCAGCAGGTCGCGGGCCTTGATCTGCGAGGCCAGCAGCGCCGCATCGGACAACAGGCCGTCTCCGATCAGGATCGGATAGGCGCGATCAGCGAGGGAGACATCGAGCTTGAGCACGGTGAAACAGTATAAAGCCCGCGGCTCGCAGTTGGGCTTCAGCCCGCGGTCTGGCGGCCCAGCTCCTGAAGGATCATTTCCGCCACGCGGGGCACGCGGCGATTGTCGGTGGACAGCCGGATATCGGCGATTTCCTGGTACAGCGGTTCACGCGCCGCGCGCAGTTCGGTCAGGCGCTGGGCCAGATCGCCACCCTTGAGCAGGGGCCGGCCGCGGCCCTTGCCGACACGCTGCATCTGCTGTGCGAGCGAGGTCTGCAGGTAGATGACCACGCCGGTGTCGTGCAGCAACTGGCGATTTCCGGCCGCCAGCACGGCGCCGCCACCGGTGGCCATCACTATGCCTTCCCGGCGGCACAGCTCGGCCAGCACTTCGCGCTCGCGCTGCCGGAAGCCGGCCTCGCCTTCGCGCTCGAAGATGTAGGGAATGTCCACGCCGGCGTGGCGCTCGATCTCGGCGTCGCTGTCCACGAAGGGCTGTTCCAGCAGGCGCGCGAGCTGCTTGCCCACGGCAGTCTTGCCGGTGCCCATGGGGCCGATCAGGTAGATGTTGCGCTTGCCCAGCATGGGGCGGAAAGAATACGGCCGCCCGAAGGCGGCCGCAAAGCAAAGACCCGCTGGGCCTGGATGTCAGTTGAAGTTAGAGCAGCTCGAAGCGTCGCCGAACGGGCTGGTCAAACCCGGAGGCGCCTGCTGGAGATTGTTGAAATCGGACGCCGCGCCCGCCAGCAGGAACGGTATCGTGGTGCGCGCGAACTCGGTGCCCTGCACCGCCGTGCGCGCACGCAGCACCAGCCACAGGTAGTAGGCATGGTCTTGCGGGTAGTAGATCGAGAACTGCAGGAAGCCGTTCGCGTCGGTCGTTCCCGAGCCAGGCGCAACGGTCACGATGTTGCCGGCTTCCATGGACGGTACACCGCTGTTGTTGAGACCGTTCTGGTTCTCGCCTGGATCAAGGATGCCGTTGAAGTCGTAGGCCGGATTGCCGGTGACACGGTCTTCGTTGATGCAGGTCGCGTTTACCTGCGTGGTCCACGTTGAGGCGCCCGGCACGCGGTGACCCTTGACGTAATTCCATGAAAGCGCGCTCAGCGAAACGGTCACACCCGACACGCCGGCGCCGGTCGAATCGGTGACCTGGACCGTGTAGTTGACCTTGTACTGGGTACCGTCGGTCGATTCCTCGATCGTGTTGCCGGTACCGAAGGACAGGAACAGCGCCGAGCCGGCCACGGTGAGATCGACAGTATCGGTGACCGTCGTGCCCACGGAAGCCGTCACGTGCACGCCGTTGGAGGCACTGGCCGTAGAGCTGGCGCGATAGACCGTGCTGGCGCGACCCTGCGAGTCGGAAACCGCAGACCCCACCGACAGTGAACCGCCAGTCGGGTCGACCAGGCTGAACACCACGGTCTGCCCCGCCACCAGGTTGTTGTTGGCGTCACGCACCACGGCGGTGACCGTGCTGGTCTGGTTGATGGCAACCGTGAAGGGGTTGGCCTGCACATCGATCTGGCTCGGGTTGGACGCCACGAACACTATTCGCCGTTGCGCGGTGCCGCCGTTGCTGTTGGTGGCCGTCACGACGGCTTCGCCTGCGGTGGTGGACGTGAGAGTCACCGAAGCATTGCCGCCGGCCGGGGTAACGGTGGAAGGCGTGGTGAAGGTGCCGCGCGTGGTCGAGAAGGTGACCGTACCGGAACCGACCGCCGCACCACCTGAAGTCCAGTTCGTGGTGAGCGTGGCCGTGGCCGGCGACAACCCGTACTGGGTGTCTGCAGCCGGTGCCGTAAAGGTGAAATTGTCGGCGCTGACCGTCACCGTCTTGTTGAACGCCGTGCCGGCGCCGGTGGCTGTGATCTTCACGCTGGCCCCGGATGTGGGCGTCATGGTGAAGGCGGCGCGGCCGTTGGCATCGGTGGTGACGCTGGTGGCGCTCAACGTCGCCGCGGGTGCGGTGGCCAGCGTGATGGTCTGGCCCACCACGGCATTGTTGGCCGAATCCACCAGCACGACCTCGTAATTGCCCGCCGTGCTCGTGATCAACGCGTCGGGGCCCTGAATGCTCAGCGCGGTACCCGTCACCGAGACATTGACCTGGCCGGAGATGCCGCCGCCAACCATTGCCGTCACGGTGATGGAACGATTGGTCTTGTCCCCGGGCGAAGACAGCGTGGCCTTGGCAATGCCATTGTCATCGGTGACGGCATTGACCACACCCAGACCGCCCGAAGTGGTCGAGAACAGCACCGGCACGCCCTTGACGAACTGGTTGGCGCTGTTGCGCACGAGCGCGCTGATGTTCGCGGGCGTAGTGCCACTTGAAGGAATGGTCGGCGCGTCCGTGATGACGGTCACCGAGGAAACCGTGCCCGTACCCGCGGCACCTGGCGTGGCGAACGATTCATCGCCACCGCACCCCGCAAGCGCCGCGAGGGCGAGCAGAGCGGAAACAATACTTGTCTTGCGCATGTTCATAGTCCGTTGCCTGGGGTTGTGGCGTTAGTTGACGCTGGCGCCTTCGCGCAGGATCTTCGGCGTCACGAAGATGAGCAGCTCATCCTTGTTGTTCACCTTGCCGGTGGTCTTGAACAGGTGTCCAAGCACCGGGATGTCCCCCAGATACGGCACTTTCTTCTCGTTCTCACGCCGCTCGGTCTCGAGGATGCCGCCCAGCACAACCGTCTGGCCATCGCCGATGAACACGGTGGTGGTGAGCTGGCTCGTGTCGATGGCCGGCACGTTCACGCCGCCGGCGGTGACCACCACCTGGCCGACGCGGTCCTTCTTCACGCTGATGTCGAGGATCAGGCGATTGTCGGGCGTGATCAGCGGGGTGACCTTCAGCTCGAGCTTGGCGGGCTTGAAGGTGATGGTGGAAGCGCCGCTCGACGAGGCTTCCTGGTAGGGAATTTCCGTGCCCTGCGAGATCACGGCTTCCTTCTGGTTGGCCGTGATGATGCTGGGCTGCGAGATCACCTCGCCGCGACCTTCGGACTGCGCGGCAGAGAGCTCCAGGTCGACTATGTAGTCGGACCCGAGGATCGCCCAGGCCAGCGAGCCGGCCGCGTTCTGCACGGGCAGGTTCACGTTGTAGCGCGAGGCAGCTCGGGCAGTGCCGGTGGGCACGCTGACCGGATACGGCGAGCCGGTGTTCGCCACGTTGTCGAGCGCCGAACCCAGGATGGTGTCGACGCCGGTGGCCGTGCCGCTGGTGGCGAACAGGCCGTTGGCGCCGTTGGTCTCGGTGCCGGTGAAGCCCAGGCGCACGCCCAGGTCACGCGAGAAGTCCTCGCTCACCACCACGATGCGCGCCTCGATGCGCACCTGGCGCACGGGGATGTCGAGCGTGGTGACGAGCTGACGCACATTGGCGATGCTGTCGGCGGTGTCCTGGATCAGCAGCGTGTTGGTGCGGCTGTCGATGGTGACGCTGCCACGGTTCGACAGCAGCGTCTTGCCGCCGGCGCCCTGCGACTGCACCAGCGCGGCGATGTCCTCGGCCTTGGCGTAGTTGATCTGCAGGTACTCGGTGCGCAGCGGCGCCAGGTCCTGGATGTCCTTGTTGGCGGCCAGGCGCGCCTTCTCGCGGTTGGCCAGCTCTTCGGTGGGGCCGACGATGATCACGTTGTCCTGCACGCGCTTGTCGAGGCCCTGCAGCTGCAGCACCAGATCGAGCACCTGGTCCCAGGGCACGCGGTCGACGCGCAGCGTGACGCTGCCCTTCACCGAATCGGTGACGAAGATGTTCTTGCCGCTCTGGCCGGCGATGAGATTCAGCAGCGTGCGGGTTTCGATGTCCTGGAAGTTCGCGCTCATGCGCTCACCCGTGTAGACGGGCTTTTCTTCCGCGGCGGCCTTCACCGCACGGCGCGGCTGCACTTCGATCACGTACTGATCGTCGGTCTGGTAGGCGAGCTGCTCGAAATCGCCCGCGGCGGTCAGCACCAACTGCGTGCCGGCCGGCGTGTGGATGGCATTGAAGCCGCTCACCGGGGTGGCGAAGTCGGCCACATCGAAGCTGCGCTGCAGGTTCTTCGGCAGATCGGCGCCGACGAAGTCGACGAGGATCTGGTTGCCCTGCTGGCGCAGGTTGATCGGCGTGCGCGGGTCGCTGAGCTTGACGATCAGCCGGCCGGTGGCGGTGCCATCGCTGCTGCGGCGGAAATCGAGGTTCTGGATGGAGCGACCGGTTACGCGGGCCGGCGCGGCAGCGGCACCGGCGGTGCGCGCGGCGGCAACGGCAGGCGCTGCGGCGCGCGCGGCCTCGCCCAGCGTCACGATGATCTTGTTGCCGTCGATGCGCGTCTGGTACGGCAGCATGCGGTCGAGGTTCAGCACCAGACGCGAACGGCCATTGGCCTCGGCAGCCAGGATGCTGTCGAGCCCGCCGTTGCGCACGTCGATGCGACGCTGCGCCAGCGCCAGCGCCGTATCGGGCAGGTCGAAAGAGATGCGCGCAGGGTTGTCGATGGTGAACGACAGCGGCTCGGGAGCGGCGCCGCTGGTGGTCATCACCAGTTGCACGCCACCGGCCAGCGGTTGCACGTCCACGGACTGCAGCTTGTTGGCAGGGGCGTCGGCGGCGAAGGCCGCAGGCACCGCGAGCGCGCCGGAGGCCATGCCGAGCATGGCAACGAGCAGGGCTCGAAGGGTTTTGGGGATGCCCATGTAGCGGTTCATTCTCTTCGTCTCCCTGCCGGTCATTCGTTCAGCGCGAGCTGGGCGGCGCGCTCCATGTAGCCGCCGAGTCCATCTGGAACGATTTCGGTAACACTGATCTTCGAGTCTTCAATCTTCGAGATGCGGCCTTCGTTCTGGCCGAGGTAGTTGCCCGGTTCCACGCGATGCACGATGCCGTCCTTGGTCTGCACCAGGCCGTAGCGGCGGCCACCCATGGTGAGCGTGCCGACCATCTTCAGCGTGTCGAAGGCGAACTGTTCGAGGAATTCGCGATTGCGCTTGCTGTCGGGCCGCACACTCGGCGAGCTGGACTCACCCGAGCCGCCAGGCACGAACGGCGAGCGCATGTTCTGCGCGGTATAGAAGAAACTCTCGTAGGGTTTGACTTCCGGCAGCGGCTCGACGCCGGCCGGCTGCTCCTGCTTGGTCTTCGCGATGAAATCGGCGAGATCCGAATCGGCGGAGGAGCAGCCCGCCAGCAGCACGGCCAGACCCAGGAATGCGGTGGCTTTCATCATGAGGAGCTCGATCCGCGCGTGGTTGCGGCATTCGCCTTGCGGGCGGCCTCGACGGCGGCGATTTCATTGTCGTCAAGGTAGCGGTAGGTCTTGGCCGTGACGTCGAGCTGCAACTGGTCGGGGGCGGCGTTTTGTTGCTGCTTGATCGAGACGTTGTGCAGCGTGACGATGCGCGGCAGCGCCGCGATGCCGCTGACGAACTCGCCCATCTGGTGGTACGTGCCCATGAGGGTGATCTTGATCGGACGCTCGGCGTAGAAATCCTGCGTCTGCTCCGGCTGCGGCTGGAACAACGTCTGCGAAAGCCCGACGCCCACGCCGGTCTGCGAGATGTCGACCAGCAGCGCCTCCATCTCCGTCTTGCCCGGCAGCTGGCGCAGCATCGCGCCGAAGGACTTCTGGATGTCCTCGAGCTGCTGCTTGTACAGGTTCAGGTTCACGGCCTTGGCGTGCTTGGTGCGGAATTCATCCCGCAGCGTGACTTCCTGCTGCTGCGCCCGGGCGAGGTCGTCCTTCTTCTGCGTCCACACCAGGAAATAGAGCATCAGCAGCGACAGCACCACGAAGAACACCGCAATGGCGCCCAGGCGCACCGGCAGCGGCCAGCGGCCCGGATCCTTCGGGTCGAGTTGGCGCAGTTCGTCGAATGTCATTTCGTCCTCCGCGCGGGAGCCTTCTTCTTGTTCTTGCCGCTGGCGTTTTCGGGTTCCTGGCCCGCGGCGGTCACCTGCTGCGCGTACAGCGTGAAATCGTTGCCCGTGGCGGAGCCCTTCTTGTTCTCGACCACTTCCAGTTCAGGGTCCTTCAGCCACTGCGAGGCGGCCAGCGAACGCATGAACGAGGACACGCGCGTGGAGGACTGCGCCACGCCCTGGATCTTGAACTTGTGGTCGGTCTGCGTGATGGACGTGAGATACGTGCCATCCGGGATGGTCTTCACGAAGGTGTCGAACACGTGGACGATCTCGGGACGCGAGCGCTGCAGCTTCTCGATGATCTGCATGCGCGCGATGAACTGCTGCTTCTGCGCCTCGAGGCTGTTGATCTGCTCGATCTGCTTGTCGAGCACGGTGATTTCGCGGCGCAGCAGCTGATTGCGGCTCTCCTGCGAGTCGATGGCGGCGCCCATCATCAGCAGGCCCGCGCCATAGACGCCGGCCGCGGCGACCATTGCGCCCACCATGCCGACACCGAAGGCCTTCTTTCTTTCCGCGCGCTGCTGTTCGCGCCACGGGAGCAGGTTTATGCGAGGCATTAGTCGAAACTCCGCAGGGCCAGCCCGCAGGCTGTCAGCAACGCGGTGGCATCACGCTGCACCGCCTGCGCGCGGGCGCGCGAGGAAATCTTCATCTGGCCCAGCGGGTCGCCTTTCTCGGCTTCCACGCCGATGCGGCTCTGGACCACTTCGGCCGCGCCCGGGATGTTGGCGCAGCCGCCGCAGATCAGGATCTTCTCGGGCTGCTCGCGGCCGGAGCCCGAGGCCAGGTAGAACTGCAGCGAGCGGCTGATCTGCTGCGTCATGTCGTCGATGAACGGATCGAGCACTTCGGTCTGGTAGTTGGCCGGCAGGCCGCCTTCCTTCTTGGCGCGGCCGGCTTCCTCGAGCGACAGCCCGTAGGTGCGCATGATTTCCTCGGTGAGCTGCTGGCCGCCGAAGGCGAAATCGCGCGTGTACACCACCTTGAGATTGCGCAGCACGCTGAAGGTGGTGGTGGTTGAGCCGAAGTCGACCACCGCCACCGAGCGGTCGATGCCGCCATCGGGCATCTGGTGAGTCATCAGCTTGCAGGCGTTTTCGAGCGCGAAAGCCTCGACATCGACGATGCGGGTATTCAGCCCCGCGGCCGACACCGCGGCGCGGCGCTGGTCGACGTTCTCGGAACGCGAGGCCACCAGCAGCACGTCCATGGATTCCGCGTCCTTCTCCGAAGCGCCGAGCACCTCGAAGTCGTAGGCGACTTCATCCATCGGGAAGGGAATGTACTGATCGGCCTGCATCTCGACCTGTGCTTCGAGATCGGCATCGTTCAGATTGCGCGGCATCTGGATCACCTTGGTGATCGCCGCATCGCCGCTGATGGCTACCGCAACGTCTTTCGTGCGCACGCCCGCGCGACGCACGGCGCGGGCGATGGCCTCGCCGACGGCATCCGCGTCGACGATGGCTTTTTCATTCATGGCGTTCTGGGGAGTGGGTTCCGCCGCATAGGCGTCAACCGTGTATTGGCCACCCGACAGCGTCAGCTCGATCAGCTTGATCGACGAGGGCGTAATATCGACGCCCAGAACCTGGCGGTGTTTTCGCGGAATTAGAAACACAGTTCTCCCTTGTCGTTCAGCTAGTTAGACGCCGAAACGCGTGCTCCGCCTTAGTATCGGTCCAACTATAACTGACGAAACGGTTAAATTGAACGTCATCCCGGGCCCGGTTTCCGTGAGCCCCGCCACAAACCGGTCAACTTCCTGCAGTGAAATGTTCAATAGCGCCTTAGGATTCGTCAGGTGAAACCCCTCTATTCGCGCCTGCTGCGCCTCACCCTGGTGGCGGTAGCCGGCCTGGTCCTGTTCCTGTCCTTCGCCCTGGCCTGTGCCTTCGTATACGTGGCCCCGGCCCTGCCCACGGCCGAAAACATGCACAGCGTGGAGCTGGCCGTGCCCCTGAGGGTGTACACCCGTTCCGGGGCCCTGGTGAGCCAGATCGGCGAGCAGCGGCGCATCCCGGTGACCTTCGAGGAGATCCCGCCCCTGGTCTGGAAGGCCGTGCTGGCCTCAGAGGACGACCGGTTCTTCCAGCACCATGGCATCGACTGGATGGGCGTGGTGCGCGCCGTGGTGATGAACGTGGCCACCGCCGGCGCCGGCCAGGGTGGCAGCACCATCACCCAGCAGGCCGCCCGCAACATGTTCCTGTCGCTGGACAAGACCGCCCGCCGCAAGGTGTCGGAGGTGTTCGTCACCTACCGGATGGAGCGGGATTTCACCAAGGAGCAGATCCTTGCCACGTACCTGAACGTGGTGCCCTTCGGGCAGCGCGCCTATGGCATCGCCGCGGCCGCCGAGACCTACTACGGCAAGAAGCTCGATGAGCTCACCGTGGCCGAGGCCGCGACGCTGGCCGGCATCATCCAGCGTCCTCGCGGCAGAACCCGGTGACCGATCCCAAGGCAGCGCGGCGCGGCGCGCGTACGTACTGCGGCGCATGCGCGAGCTGGGCGATATCGACGAGGCCACCGCCGCCGCGGCCGCCGCGGAGCCTTCTGCCACGCGCCGCTTCGGCCCGTTGTCGGATGTCGAGGCGCCCTATGTCGCGGAGATGGTCCGGCAGGAGATCGTGAAGCGCTACGGCGAGGCCGCGGTGAACGCGGGCTACAAGGTGTTCACCACGCTCGACGACCGGCTGCAGGTGGCCGCCAACCGCGCGCTCGCGCTGGGCCTCATGGAATACGACCGTCGCCATGGATACCGCGGCGCCCTCGCCAAGGTGAAGGTGCCCGCGGGCGCATCCCCGGATCAGCTCGACGCGCTGCTGGCGCAGCAGGATGCCGCCGGCATGCTGCAGCCCGCGGTGGTGACGAAGGTGGCGGAGAACAGCGCCACGGTGCACATCCGGTTCGGTGGAGACGCGACCATCCGCTGGGAAGGCATGTCGTGGGCGCGCGCCGCCGTGCGTGGCGGCGTTGGCCCCGCGCCGCGCAGGGCCGCCGATGTGCTGGCCGTGGGCGACGTGGTGCACGTGGTGTCGGACCAGCGTGGCACGGCCCTGCTGGCGCAGCTGCCGCAGGCCCAGTCGGCGCTGGTGGCGATGGATCCGGAAGACGGCGCCATCGTCTCGCTGGTGGGCGGCTTCGATTTCTATCGCAACAAGTTCAATCGCGTGACGCAGGCGCGGCGGCAGCCGGGCTCGGGCTTCAAGCCCTTCCTGTATTCGGCGGCGCTGGAAAACGGCTTCACGCCGGCCACCGTGGTGCTGGACATGCCGCCGGTGCTCGAACGCAGCGCCGACCAGGAAGAGAACTGGCGGCCGGAGAATTCGAACAAGGATTTCGGCGGGCCGACGCGGCTGCGCGAGGCACTGGTCAACTCGCGCAACCTGGTGTCGATCCGCGTGCTGCAGTCGATCGGCGTCGATGCGCTGCTGGATCATGCCGCGCGGTTCGGATTCAAGACCGATGCCTTTCCCAAGACGCTGTCGCTGGCGCTGGGCACCCAGGTGGTGTCGCCGCTGGAGATGGCCACCGGCTTCAGCGTGTTCGCCAATGGCGGCTTCAAGGTCGAGCCTTACTACATCAGCCGCATCGAGGATTCCGCGGGCAAGGTGCTGTACCAGGCCGAACCCAGGCTGGCCTGCCCCGCCTGCGAGCAGCCCGCGAGCGCGCCGGTGCTGGCGACCACCGCGGCGCCAGTGGAAGGCGCGCCGGATGCGGGTGGCGCTGCGACCACTTTGGCTGCTGCGAATGCGACTGCTAGTGCGGCTGCGGCGCCCGAGGCCGTTGAGGCGCCGCGGGTCTTTGGCGATGACGCGCCGGAGCCACTGCGCAAGCTGGCGAGCCTGCAGGGTGGCATCGGCTACCTGCCTGCCGATCGCATCGCGCCGCGCGTGCTGTCGCCGCAGAACACCTGGCTGATGAACAGCATGATGCATGCCGTGGCCACGCGCGGCACCGCCCGGCGCACGACGGCGCTGGGTCGCGACGACCTGGCTGGCAAGACCGGCACGAATGGCGAGCGCGACCTGTGGTTCAACGGCTTCAATGGCCGGTTGGTGGCGAGCGTGTGGGTGGGCTACGACGACGAACGTTCGCTGGGCGAGCGCGAAGAAGGCGGCACGGCCGCGGTGCCCATCTGGATGCACTACATGCGCGAAGCGCTGCGCGGCGTGCCCTCGTCCACCATGCCGCGGCCGGGCGGACTCATCGACCTGAAGGTGAATGCGCTGACCGGCACGCTGGCATCGCCCGAAGATCCCAACGGCATCTACGAAACCTTCATGCTGGAGCACCAGCCGCGGGTGCCGGAGCCCGGTGAACCCGGTTATGCGCCGGGCAACAGCGATCCCAACAAGCCGGCGGACAAGGGCAGCGGCGAACCGCTCTTCTAGATATAGTCGCCGGGGTCATGCCCAAGCGCGCCCCGACTCGAGCCGATCACCTGCGCAGCGCGGTGGCGCAGGAAGCCGCCCGGCTCATGGCCGAGCATGGCATCCAGGATTACCAGCTTGCCAAGCGCAAGGCCGCGGAACGCTATGGCGTCGTCGAAGGCTCGTTCCTGCCGAAGAACACCGAGATCGAAGCCGCGCTGCTGGCATATCAGCGGCTGTTCGGCGGCGACCAGCATGCCAGCAGCCTGAAGGAGCAACGCCGCGTGGCGCTCGAAGCCATGCGCCTGCTGGAACGGTTCGAGCCGCGGCTGGTCGGCGCGGTGCTGACCGGATCAGCGACAGAATACGCTGACATCAATACGTTTTCTCCGACAGCGCTTCCGGGCGGTGTACACCCATCTAATAGACCGGCGCTTCGAGTACGAAGTGTTCGAGCGCAAGGTGCGCATGTCGCCGGAAAGGGTGATCAGCGTGCCCTCCGGTACGCTTCGAGATGGGCAACGAGATGCTGGAGGCCGTGGTGTTCCCGCGCGATGGCATACGGCGGGCGCCGGTGAGCCCAGTCGACGGCAAGCCGGTACGGCGCGCTGGAATATCCGAGCTGCAGCAGATGATCGATTCCAGCTGACAGTCCGCGGCGCATGACTCGTCACCTGTGCACACGCCCTCCGGGGCCACAACGAGAAGACCGCAGGAATGACGAAGAAGGCGCTGATAACGGGTGTGACGGGACAGGACGGCTCCTACACGGCGGAACTGCTGCTTTCGAAGGGTTACGAGGTGCACGGCATCAAGCGCCGGTCGTCCTCGTTCAGCACCGACCGCATCGACCACCTGTACCAGGATCCGCATGAGCGTGGCGTGCGCCTGTTCCTGCACTACGGTGACCTCACCGATTCGACCAACCTGATCCGCATCGTGCAGCGGGTGCAGCCCGACGAGATCTACAACCTCGCCGCCCAGAGCCATGTGGCGGTGTCGTTCGAGACGCCGGAGTACACCGCCAACGCGGATGCCATCGGCACGCTGCGGCTGCTGGAGTCCATCCGCATCCTGGGGCTGGCGCACAAGACCCGCTTCTACCAGGGCATCCACTTCCGAGATGTTCGGGCTGGTGCAGGAAACGCCGCAGCGCGAGACCACGCCCTTCTATCCCCGTTCGCCCTACGGCGCGGCCAAAGGTCTATGGCCACTGGATCACGGTGAACTACCGCAGGGCCTGGCCTGTACGCCTGCAGCGGCATCCTGTTCAACCACGAGTCCCCGATCCGGGGCGAGACCTTCGTGACGCGCAAGATCACGCGCGGCACGGCCCGCATCTCGCAGCGGATGGAGAAATGCATCTGCACGGGCAGCCTCGATTCGCAGCGCGACTGGGACCATGCGCGCGACTACGTGCGCGCGCAGTGGCTGATGCTGCAGCAGGAGAAGCCGGATGACTTCGTGATCGCCACCGGCGAGCAGCCTCGGTCCGCGAGTTCGTCGCCGCCGCGGGCACGAGGTGGGCATGCGGATCGAATTCCGCGGCCAGGGCCTCGATGAACAGGGCGTCGATGCGCGCACGGGCAATGTCGTGGTGAGGGTGGATCCGCGCTACTTCCGTCCCACCGAGGTCGAAACGCTGCTGGGCGATCCTTCGCGCGCGAGGACGAGGAGCTGGGCTGGAAGCCGGAACATTCCTTCGCCGATCTGGTGCGCGAAATGGTGGCCTCGGACCTGGACATCGCCCGGCGCGATGCGGCAATCGCGCGCGAAGGATTCAAGACATGCCGGTATTCCGGTGATCGCCCCCGTGCGGACCTTCGTCGCCGGGCATCGCGGCCTCCGTCGGGTCGGCGCTGGTCCGTCGCCTGCAGCGCGAGGCGAACGTGCAGCTGGTGCTGCGCTCCCGCAGCGAGCTCGACCTCGCGGACCAGGCCGCGGTGCGGACTTCTTCGCGCGCGAACAGCCAGAGCAAGGTGTATCTGGCAGCGGCGCGGATGGGCGGCATCCTCGCCAATGACACTCACCCGGCGCAGTTCATCCAGGACAACTTTGGTGATCCAGTCGAACGTCATCGACGCGGCCTGGCGCAACGGCACGCGCAAGCTGCTGTTCCTGGAGCTCGAGCTGCATCTATCCCAGGACGCCGCAGCCCATGCCGGAGGACTGCCTGCTGACCGGACCCGCTCGAACCCACCAACGAGTGGTATGCCATCGCGAAGATCGCGGGCCTGAAGACCTGCGAGGCCTACCGCAGGCAGTACGGCTTCGACGCCATCTGCGCCATGCCCACCAATCTCTACGGGCCCGGCGACAATTTCGATCTCGCGGGATCGCATGTGCTGCGGCCTGATCCGCAAGTTTTCCGAGGCAACGAGGCGCGCCTGCCGGAAGTCGAGATCTGGGGAACAGGAAGCCGCGGCGCGAATTCACCCGCGTGGATGACCTCGCCGACGCCTGCGTTTACCTCATGGCGCATTACAGCGACCTGCCGCCGGTCAACGTGGGCTGGGGAAAGGACATCACCATCGCGGAGCTCGCGGGCAGGTGGCCTCGGCCACCGGGTTCCGCGGGCGGCTGCGCTACGACGCCAGCAAGCCCGACGGCACGCCCGCAAGCTGCTCGACGTGAGCGCGCCTGGCGCGACTGGGTTGGCGGGCCGCGATCGATCTACCGGAGGGACTTCGATCCACCATCGACTGGTACGAGGACCGGGAAGCCGGAACACGATGCAGCGCCTCTGCAGACATCTTCGCGATCTGCCTGATCCTGTTGCTGGGGCCCAGCCTGTGGCTGGCTCGCCACAGTTTCCCGGGCTCGATCCGCGCCTGTGGATCGTGCTGGCCTGGCGGCGTTCTGGCCTACCTGCTGGCCGGCATCACGACGCCGGTGCGGCCGATCGCCGGGATCCGGCGCCGCGTTGCTGCGCTTTGGCGCGTTCTCCTGCGTCTGGATATAGGGTAGCGTTGTGGGAAGGAGGCCTGCTGGGCCCACCGTTGCCGGTGTACAGCAGGGCCGCGATGCTGACCAGCGTCGCGGTCGGGGCCGCGGCACTGGTCATAGACACGCTGTCATCGCCGGCTTCGTGGCCGGCGCCCGCGGCAACGGCCATCGCGGGATTGGCGTGCACCTCGCCGGGCAGGCGTTCCACAAGAACGGCTACCGCGCCCGAGAGGTCGAGACCAGAAGATCGCGGTGCTGAACACGGCGCTGTACCAGATCCGGCTCACCAGCTATCTGAACTCCATTCCTGGTCGCCGCGAGGAGGATCCGCGGACACGCTGGGGCGGCGGCATAGGTCGGTGGGAACCGACTACCTGCTCGCCACCGGCGGCGGTCTGTATTCAACGAGACCGGGCGGCCCGGAAGCTGCGCATCAGGGCACTGCCGTACCAGGCGCCGATGAACTACGCGGAGTTCGAGCGCGGCGCGGCGGAGAATCTTCCGCGACGCGCCCGGGACCGTGGTCGAGACGAACCGGTTCCGGCTTGCCGCGTGCTCGTGCAGGAGCTTGGGGCGACGCGCCGACTGCTGGTGTCGCACCACACCTGGGACGTTGCCCGGCGCTGCTACAGGTTGCGACTGTCGGCGCTGGAGGGAACGCCGGCGCAGTTCGACGCGCTGCCGGCATCGCTGCGGTGGCGGACGGTGTTCGAGACTGCCTGACACCTGAGCACATCCAATCCCCGCATCTCGCATTTCGATGGACACGAGACGGGCGGCCGGCTGGCGGCGATGGCGGACAGCTCGATACTGATGTCGGTGGGCGACACTGCACATGATGGCGTGACGCGGCCGGAAAGCGTTTCGCAGGATCCTGCCAGCCACTGGGTGTTGATTTGCGCCTAAAGCTGACCCGGGATTTGCATCCAAAGTTGACCCGCCTTGGTCGTTGTCGGTATCGCTCAGGAAGGGTTGGATTTGCCTGTTCGTCGCTCCTTGCGGGGTTGGGTTGAGCTGTTCTTGAACCGGTAGCTGTCGTTGCCGGTCTCGACGATGTAGCGGTGATGAGTGAACCGGTCCAGCAGTGCGGTGGTCATCTTTGCGTCGCCGAACACGCTGGCCCACTCCGAGCTCCAGGTTGGTGGTCACCAGCACGCTGGTGCGCTCGTAGAGCTTGCTGAGCAGGTGGAACAGCAGCGCGCCGCGCCGTCTGCGAGAACGGCAGGTAGCCCAGCTCATCGAGGATCACGAGGTCAGTGCTGGCGAGACCTCGAGCCAGATGCCCTGCGGTTCAGCGCCTTCTCGGCCTCGAGCTGGTTGACCAGATCGACGGTGGAGAAGAACCGCACGCGCAGTCGATGATGCATCACGGCACGGATGCCGATGGCGGTGGCCAGATGGGTTTTGCCGGTGCCGGGGGCCGCCGACGAACACGACGTTGTGGGCACTGCGCAGGAACTGGCACTCGTGCAGGGTCTTGATGAGCGCGGCATCCACATCGCTGTGCTCGAACCGGAACGGCAGATCACGGTGCGCGAAGGGAACCGCGCCCCTTGAGCTGGTAGTTGACCAAGCGCACTTCGCGCTCGGCAACCTCGGCCTTGATCGGAATGTCTTCCAGTATCGGGCGGGCTTGATTGAACGCAGGTCCATGCTGGGCCGACAGGTCATCCACCGCACGGGCCATGCCATGGAGCTTCAGGGGACTTGAGGGTGACGGCCAAGGTATCAACCGACACTGGCGATCTCCAGCAGGTTGTCGTAGCGATCCACGTTGGCCTGTGGCTCTTCCTGCAATGCGAGGTGCGCCGGCGTGTGGATGGGCGCAGGCGCATCCGTGGCCAGCAGCCGACTCAGCGGGTTCAGGATGTGCGGCTTGGAGACGGTGCCGGACTCCAGCGCCAGCCCACCGCGCACAGCACGGCCTGCTCGTCATGGCGCAGCACCAGTGCGAGGATCTCCACCATCTCCCGATCCCCCGCCCGGGCGCTTGAGCAGCACGGCCTGCGGTCGCCGGAACCCGTCCGGGAACGTGGCGAACGGCGCGCCGTTGCGCAGCGCGCCGGGCTTGCGCTGGATGACGGCGGAGGTAATGGCGCCAGTCGTAGGTCGTGCGCGCCGCTGGTGCTGTGATCGCGCGTGAACAGCCGCGCATGCTCGGCGATGATCTGCCTTCGGCCACCGACGAGCCGGTCGGCATAGGCATGCACGCTCACGGGCCGGTTGGCGAAGGAGGCCAGGACCTTCTTGGCAGTTGCGCTCGAAGGCGATCAGGCGGGTGGGCGAGACGCGCTTGGTGTCCTCGACATATCCGTCGAACGGCGATGGCGCGTGCATCAGGTGCGGCTGCTCCTCGGCGAGCACCTCGGCCACGGTGCGTGCGACTGCTCGGGATGCTTGATCTGGCTCCACTGCGCGATGCAGCGCCGCTGCAGCCAGTCGTTGAGCGCGGGCAGGTCCGGGAACCGGGGCACCTCGTGCCAGATGCGCGGCCTCGCATCGCGAACGTTCTTCTCGATCTGGCCCTTCTCCCAGCCCGCGGCCGGGTTGCAGAAGTCCGCATCGAACGGGAAGTGGGCGGTCATGGCCCGGAAGCGCGCGTTGACGGTGCGCTCCTTGCCGCGCCCGACCTTGTCCACGGCGGTCTTCATGTTGTCGTAGATGCCGCGCCGGGGCACGCCGCCAAAGACGGCGAAGGCGTGGTTGTGGGCATCGAAGAGCATCTCGTGGCTCTGCTGCGGATAGGCCCGCAGCAGGAACGCGGCAATGGCTGAGCTTGAACTGCGCCACGTAGAACTTGCAGCTGACGCTCACCACCGACCGACCGCCCAGTCCTCGCTCCAGTCGAACTGGAACGCCTCTCCCGGCGCGAACACCAGAGGCACGAACGTGCCGCGGCTGGTGCGCTCTGCCTCCTGCTGCCTGCGCTGCCACTGCCGGGCAAAGGCCGCCGCGGTCGTACGATCCGCGATAACCCAGCGCCTGCGGATCCTGATAAAGCTGGCGCCAGTTGCCGCAGAGACTTGCGGCCGCGGCCAGCCTCGCGCTCCAGCCAGCAGGCCAACATGTCGGCAAACGGGTCGAGCTTGCTCGGGCTCTTGCGCTGCGGGTAGACGGGCTCCACCACGCCACTGGCCGGTACTTGCGGATGGTGTTCCGGGACAGCTTGGTGCGCCCGGGCAATCCTCGCGGATCGGCACCCCTTCGCGCAGGTGCCAGCGTCGAATAACACTCAATATCGCCACGTCGATCACTCCAGAAATCTCCTGCCCTGAGAGCAGGATAGAGGTGTACACGTGGGTCAAAATTGGATGCAAATACCCCTTACAGACGGGTCAGTATTGGGTGCAAATCAACAGATATCGGCGCGATGGAGAAGAAATAGACGGAATGGCGTGAAATGCCTGCCTGTCGCAAGGCGGAATCGGACTAGGACAATCCTCGCCCCACGCCGTAATAGCTGAAACCGAAACGCTTCATGAGATCAGGGTTGTACAGATTGCGGCCATCGAAGATCGCGGGATTTCGAAGGCTAGCCCTGATCTGGTCCGAAATCGGGGCTACGGAACTCCTGCCATTCAGTAAGGATGACCAGCGCGTCCGCGCCTGCCAGCGCGGAATGGGCGTCTGATTTCAGCACAAGGCCCGCGCGGTCACCGAAAATGCGCGCCGCTTCCGGCATGGCCACAGGATCGAAGGCTTGGACCCGCGCGCCGGCTTCGGGCAATTCATTTATGACGGTGAGCGATGGCGCCTCGCGCATGTCATCCGTGTTGGGTTTGAACGCGAGACCCCACAGCGCAAGGTGAGTCCTTGACTTGGTCAACCCGGAGGCGCTTGCGGATCTTGCCGACCAGAAAGCTCTTCTGGGCCTTGTTCACTGCTTCCACGGCTTCGAGGATGCGAGCCTGGTAGTTGACGGCATTGCTGGAGCGCACCAGCGCCTGCACGTCTTTCGGAAAACAGGAACCGCCATAACCCGTGCCCGGGTAAATGAAGCTGTAGCCGATGCGCGGGTCGGAACCGATGCCCGCGCACCTTTTCGATGTCCGCTCCCACGCGCTCGGCAATGTTCGCGAGCTCGTTCATGAAGCTGATCTTGGTGGCCAGCATGGCATTGGCCGCGTACTTCGTGAGCTCCGACGAACGCACATCCATCACCACGAAACGGTCGCGGTTGCGGGTGAAGGGCTCATAGAGCGTCCGCAGCAGTTCCATGGTGCAGGGATTGTCCATGCCAACGACCACGCGATCGGGTTTCATGAAGTCGGCGATGGCCGCGCCTTCGCTTGAGGAACTCGGGGTTGGAGACAACATCGAATTCCACGTCCGCTGCGCCGCTGCGGCGCGTCGACAGCCTCGAACTTGACCTTGTCCGCAGTACCACAGGGGACCGTGGACTTGGTCATCACGATAATTCATTCAGGTTCTCGCCGATCGTACGGGCCACTGCCAGTACGTATTTCAGATCGGCGGAGCCGTCACCTCGGCCAGGTGGTGTGCCAACGGCGATAGGAACAGGCCGTGAGCCACGCCCTCACGGCATCCATTGAACTCCGGGGCGGCCCGCCTTGCGGAGTTGCGCGAAATCCAGTTCGTCCAGCCCGGGTTCGTGGATGGGCACGTCGCCCCTGTTCAACAGATCTATCTTGCCACCAGTCCACGTCCACGCAGACAACATGATTGCCCGCATCGGCAAGACACGCTCCGGTCACCAACCCCACATAGCCTGAGCCGAAAATCGTTACGCGCATTCGCCCTTCCCTTTACGCTGTTCCTTGGCGGATTCCGCATCTGGGGAATTGCCAAACTCTTGAAGCGAATGACATCACTGTCTGACATATTCGAGTCTACATGCGGCTGAAGTCACCTTGGATGGCCATCGCGGTGGTCGTCGCGCTACTGCTTGTCCCGCTGCCGATCGAAACACTGGCGGGTACCTGGTTTGCACTGGCAAATACGATAGAGAACACCGCCCATCCCTTGATCTTCTGGTGGCTCACCGCGCGCCTGCTGCTCGTGGTCCGTTCCCGACTGTCATCCACAGTGGCAGCCTACCCGGTAACGTTCGCGCTGGCAGTTGCTCTGGGCCTTGCGACAGAATACTTACAGTCGCTGGTGGGCCGCGATGCCTCTCTGGAGGATGCCCGGAACGACGTCATCGGAGCAGTCTTCGCCCTCGCAATCCAGGCGCGCCGCGATCTTCATCCTGCGACGTATCGAAGGTGGCGCGCTGCTGCCACGGTGATGGCGATGGCAATCGCGGCCGTGGCGATAATGCCTGGCACGGACATGCGCCATGACCACATCTGGAGGTGGCAGTCATTTCCCGTATTGTGGTCCGCCGATGCGCCGCTGGCACGCCGATTTGCCTACTGGAAGCGGGATGCGTATCCCGGTCTGGTGGCGGAACCCGCGCGCGAGACTGGAGAGGGTATCGCTCGCTGCAGTTTCGAATCCGCGCTCCTCGGCAATAACACCGAGATCCGGATCCGTGTGCATGACCAGCGGCACAATCAGCAGTTCCTCGATCGGTTCAACACGGCGTTCCTGCTTCCGGACACGCAACCTCGCGTAATCACGATCCCGCTGGATGCCATCATGCACGGACCAGCGATGCGACCCCTCGACCTCTCCGCAGTGAAGGGAGTCATCGTCTTTCAGGAAGGTCGGGGTGAGGCACTGCGATTCGACGTGGGAGAAATCCGCCTCGTGCGTTGAGACGTCCGGCGGATGGCAATTGCCGGATGCCAGCCGGAACGTCACGTCGCTTCTCGGATGCAGTAACTGTCGAATCCGCTGTTTCCAGGGCAAAAATGCCGCACGATGCACGGTCGAAGAATGGAGGCTCCATGACGACCAGCCCACCGGGGCCCGGCTCCCCGGCCCGGCAATCATTCAGGCGATGATCGTGGCTGGCGTCAACCAGTCGACAAGCGGCAACAGACTCCAGAAATGACTGCGCAGCTTGCTGAGTACCGCTGATTGGTGCAGGCCCAGCAATGATCGCAGCAGTGTGGGAGCGGAGTCCTCGATGCGCGGCGAATAGAATTCCTTCCGCGGAGACATCCAATACCTTTCGAACTTCTCGATCCCGAATGATCCCTGCATCTGTTCCTTCAGGATCTTCCGAATCGTCCGTTCACTCCAGATTGAGGGAGTGAATTCACGGGAGAAATAGGACAGCAGGCGACCCACGTGCACCACCCAGGGCCGCGGATCCAGCATCACCAGAATCCCGCCGACCCTGAGCATACGATGCGCTTCCCGCAGAAAGTCCTGTGTGCGCGGATGGTGCTTCACGAAGGCCGATGCAATTACAATGTCGGCATGTCCGTCACCGACCGGCAGCGGCTCATTCGAAAAAAGGTCCACCTGGGCGTACCGAATGCCAGGACCAGTGGACGGCGCGGGCATACCCTTGGGAAAGCGATCGAAGCCCATCAGACTGAATTGACGATCCGGGAAAGCAGCAGCCAGTTGGCTGAGCATGAATCCATCGGCGCAGCCCAGGTCAACGATGGTCAATGTCCCGGGGTGCGCCTCCACATACGGTCGGCAGAGGCGGATGGTCTGTTTCGTGCGCCTCGACAGGCCATATCCTAAGAGATGATTCGGGTTTCCCCGCAGCTCCAGATAAGTGTCAGCATACCTAACCATGAGAGCCCTGCCCTTGGCGTGCGTGGTTGTAGATGGAGCATACATGGCCGCGAACTGCGCGACCAATTTCGCCTTGGGCTGTCGAGGCAGCTGCACGTGGCGTGCGAATGCCTTGTTTCAAATCGAGAGCAGGGAGCCACATATGTCGAATTGCGGAGAAACTGCCAGCCAGCCACTGGTGCGCGCCCACTTGTTTCCGGCGCTGCTGTAGCCATGACCATGCCGCACGCTGAGACCCAGATAGACCCGAAGGCATTTCGCCGAGCGCTCGGGACATTTGCCACCGGCATAACGATAGTCACGACACACGACGAGGAGGCCGGGGATGTAGGCGTGACCGCCAACAGCTTCAACTCGGTGTCCCTGATGCCGCCGATGATTCTGTGGAGCATATCCAAGAACGCAATGAGCCTGCCTGCGTTCCTGAATAATCAACATTTCGCCGTTCACGTGCTTGCGGCAAACCAGGACGACCTGTCGCAACGCTTTGCCACCCAAGGTGCCGACAAATTCTTGGGCCTTTCGGTCGAGCGCGGCGAAGGCGATGTGCCGCTGCTCGAGGGATGCAGCGCGAGGTTTCGATGCCGCACAGCCTTCACGTATGAAGGCGGAGACCACATCATCATCGTCGGCGAAGTGCTGTCGTTCGAGAACTGGGATCTCCCGCCTTTGGTCTACCATGCCGGCCGTTATGCCCTTGCCGTCGAGAAACGGACGGTCCCGGATCCGGACGACACCTGGAGCAGCGAACCGGACAGCAGTTTCAGCCGCGACTTCCTCATCTACCTCCTGGGCCGCGCGCATACCCAGATGTACCGCCAACTGAGCCGCGAGCTGGAGCGATACTCCATCAGTGAACAGGAGTGGTTCGTATTGAGCCTGCTCGGAGTGGCGCAGGATCGCAGCATCGCCGAACTGGACCGATTGCTGTGGATGACCGGCACGCGGGTAACCTATGAACGGCTCGCAAGCCTTGCAGCGGCGGGACTGGTGACCCTGCATGGTGGCCATGACCCGTCGACTCGTGCTGCACTCAGTGCGCGAGGACGTCAGGTGGTCGTGGAACTCGTGGCAGCGGCGAAGGCCGTGGAGGAACATGCGGACCGCAACCTGGGTGTGGGCGAGACGCTGATGCTCAAGCGCATATTGCGAAAGCTGGTCCGCGATACGGACCCCGGCCCCCCCTCTAGCGCCCTCCCGGACGACGAATAGCCCCCCCGGGAAAACCGGCTACCCACCGAACCTCTGTCGCCGCCCGGCGACTTCCGGGGACCAGGATCGCAGGCGAGCCGGCGGCCAGGTTTCGTCAAATTGAGACATACGCCACCTTACCAGCTACTGCCGCAGCATGGTCCCATCCGGGATGCGCTAGAATCACGATTCCTTCGCATTGCTGAATTGGATCATGAGCGACAACATTTCGGGCAGGATCAGACAGATACTTCAGGAGCATGGGCGTCTGAGTGTAGACACCGCCGCACTGAAGGACGATGCGGACCTCTATCAAGCCGGACTTACTTCCCATGCCAGCGTCAGCATCATGCTGGCCCTGGAAGGCGAGTTCGACATCGAGTTTCCGGACCAGATGCTTTCGCGCGGCGTGTTCAGCAGTGTCGCATCCATTCGCAACGCAGTGGAATCTCTGACGCAGGGATGAGATTTCATGGGGGCCCGCACGATCGGCGACAGTATCGACGCGCGGCGGATTCTGCGTGAAGGATGGAAGTTCTGCTGCACCGCCCCAGGTGAATGCACCACTCCCGAAGCACTGCAATCGATAGCCCGTAGCTGGCACACGGCGACCGTTCCGTGCACTGTAGCCAGCGCACTGCGGCAATCTGGTCTTTGGAGCCTTGACGGCCCTGAGCAAAGGTTCGATGCCACCGACTGGTGGTTCGTGCTCGAGTTCGAGGTGGCTGCGGCCGTAGCCGACGATTGGCGGCTCGAGTTCGACGGGCTGGCATCCCTGTGCGACGTATGGCTGAACGGCAGGCCGCTGCTGAACAGCGCCAACATGTTCCTGTCCCACTCGCTTCGTGCCGAAGGGCTGGTGCAGGGCCGCAATGTCCTGCATCTCGTCTTTCGTTCTCTGGACGCCGCGCTGAGCAAGCGCAGACCGCGGCCGCGCTGGCGAGTGCCAATGATCGAAAACCAGCAGCTGCGATGGTTCCGCACCACCGTCATGGGCCGGACACCGGGCTGGTCCCTTCCTGCTGCGCCAGTGGGGCCATGGCGCCCCGTTCGACTGACCCGGGGGCCCACGGCAGTCAGCGAGGTCGAGCTGCGCGCCAGTGTCGCCGGTACCACGGGCATGCTCAGATTTGCCGCGAGGACATCTCTTCCGGCCAGCATGGATTCGCCGGTCCTTTCGATTCGACGCTCCGGAAAGATAGTGGCCTCGGCGGCCGTCGTCCGTATCGGCGATCGCCTGGAAGCCCGGGTCGAACTGCAGGATGTGGATCTGTGGTGGCCACACACCCACGGCAACCCTGCACTCTACGAGGCGGTGCTGATTCACGCGGAAGCTCCGGGTCGCGCGGCGTTGGAGCAATTTCTCGGCAGGACAGGATTCCGAAACATTTCCGTCATCGGCCAGGATGTCGATGGGCTGGCATTGGCGGTCAATGGAAACAGGATCTTCTGCAGGGGCGCCTGCTGGACACCACTGGAACCAGTAGCCCTGAGCGCCAGTCCAGCTGACCTCCGGCGGGCGCTGGAACAATCCGTAGCGGCGGGATTCAACATGTTGAGGCTCAGCGGAACGTTCGTTTACGAGGATGAAGAATTCTTCATGCTCTGCGACGAGTTGGGCGTCATGATCTGGCAGGATTTCATGTTCGCCAGCATGGACTACCCAGCCGAGGACCCGGAGTTTCTCGAGTGCATCCGGAACGAGGCTGAGCAGCAGTTGGCCATCTGGCACCGTCACCCGAGTGTTGCCGTGATCTGCGGCAACAGCGAGGTTTCCCAGCAATCGGCAATGTGGGGCCGGCCGCGCGAAGAGTGGTACCCGGCTTTGTTTTCGGAGACGCTGCGTTGCTTGGCGGAGGCGCTCTGCCCCGAAGCGATCTACTGGCCCTCCAGTGCCAGTGGCGGCGCCTTCCCCCACCAGCCGGATACGGGCACCTGCTCGTACTACGGTGTGGGCGCCTATATGCGGGATCCTATTGACGCCCGTCTGTCCGGCGTGACCTTTGCCACCGAATGCCTGGCTTTTGCCAACATCCCGGAAGACGAAGCGCTGTCGCTTCTGCCCGGAGGCGCTTCGACAAGGGCGCACAGCGCCACCTGGAAGCGGCGCTCGCCGCGCGATCTCGGGGCGGGCTGGGATTTCGACGACGTGCGCGATCATTACGTGCGCATGCTGTTTGGCATGGACCCGATGCAGCTGCGCTATTCAGACCATGCGCGCTTTCTGGTGCTCGGCCGTCAGGCGGTCGCCGAGGCAATGAGCAAGTCCTTCACGCAATGGCGTCGCAGGGATTCGCGCTGTAATGGCGCAATCGTCTGGTTCCTGCGCGATTTGTGGCCCGGCGCGGGTTGGGGCTTGATCGATGCTCGTGGCAATGCGAAGTCGGGGTGGTATGCATTGCGCCGCGAACTTCAGCCGAGATGGATAGGCATCACGGATGAGGGCCTCAACGGGATCGCTCTCCATGTCGTCAACGAAGGACCCAATCCGTTGGAAGGGGACCTGCATCTGACGCTGTACCGTGATGGCAAGCAGATTCTCGACCGTGCGAACCGGCCTATCGGGCTGGCCCCCCGTTCCGCACTCAGCATCAGTGCTACCTCGATGCTGGAACGATTCCTCGATCTTGGTCACGCCTACCGGTTCGGGCCGATGTCGTGCGACCTGATTGTTGCCAGCTTCCGCGGCGACAACGAGGACCCGCCCCTGGCGGCTTTCCATCTGCCTCGCACGGAGCTGCACGTTCAGCAACGAACAGACTGCGTGCTGCAGGCACAGGCCCAGCAACTGCGGGATTCGGGCGATTATCACCTGTCGATCTGCTGCTCCGGCTTTGCCCGTGGCGTGCACATCGACGTGCCCGGCTACGTCGCATCCGACCAGTATTTCAACCTCGAGCCGGCCACGAGGACCACGTTGAGGCTGCGCGCCATTTCCGCCGGTGCCCGTCCCCCAGCGGGAATCGTCTCCGCGATCAACGTTGCCTTGCCGGCGACCGTGCAGGTGTCGGCCTTACAGTGAATACGCCCTGTCCAATCTATTTCGGACCCGCCGCGCGGCCGCTTTTCGGCTTGCTGCATGCGTCTCAGTCGTCGATCCCGCCGCGTGTGGGCCTTCTCATATGCAATCCGCTGGGGTACGACGCCATTTGCAGCCACCAAACCACAAGGCAGCTAGCCAGTTCGGCCGCTGCCTGTGGAATTCCTGCCTTGCGCTTCGATTACGACGGTACTGGCGATTCCGCAGGCGACGACACGGACCCGGATCGGCTGCAGGCTTGGATCGATAGCGTGCGTGAGGCAATTGAGTGCCTGCGGTCGACAGCCAAGGTGGATTCGGTTTGCATACTTGGCATCCGGCTCGGTGCCACGCTGGCCCTCTTGGCAAGCCAGAGCCGGACCGATGTCTCCGGACTGGTGCTGATCAACCCGGTGACTAGCGGCCGCCGATATCTGCGTGAACTGCGCGCGCTGGGCGCGACTTCTTCGGCAATCGTCACGGAAGCGTCCACGCCCGCCGACATCCAGGAGGCCGCGGGCTTCATCAGTACCGCAAGTACGCGCGAGTCCCTTGGCGCCCTCATGCTGTCCCGGGAACAGCTGCACACCGTGCCGCAACACACGCTCATCCTGGACCGCACCGACCTGCCGGTGGACGGGTCGCTGGCGACATTGCTGGAGGCGATGGGATCGGTCGTGCACCGGATGGCCATGCCAGGCTACGCGGCGATGCTGCGCGATGCCCAGGACGCAGTGGTTCCGACGGATTCCATCGGTCAGGTGTTGCAGTGGCTTCAGGAATGGTCGGGCGCGTCCGCGCCCGCGTCCGTTTCTGGGCCAGTCCCGATCGTGTCCGAGTCACTTTGCCAGGCCAACATGGGCGGGTTGCGGGAGCGGGTCGTCAATCTCGGCAGCGATACTCCTGTTTTCGGAATCGTCACCGAGCCAGAAGGCGGACCCAGGGATGCGCCGACGCTGCTGCTGTTGAATGCGGGCGCGGTGCACCATATTGGACCCAACCGCCTTTACGTGCAGTTTGCGCGCCATTTGGCCCGTCGTGGCATCAGGGTGGCGCGGATCGACCTGCCAGGTTTGGGCGACAGCCCGGCAACGCCAGGGCAGCCGGAGCACAGGATCTATCTGGACGGCGCGGAGCAGGTGATCGCCCAGGTGGTGGAAAGCCTGCGTACGGAGCTGGCTGCAGGAGAGATCCATTGTGCCGGCATATGCAGTGGCGCATACCACAGCCTGAAGGCAGCCGGCGCCGGCGTGCCGCTGGATAGCGTAATCGTGATCAATCCGCTGACCTTCTTCTGGAGGCCGGACATGTCGCTTGAGGCACCGGCCTTCAAGGACATTGCAGAAGTGATGCGTTATCGTCGAACCGCGCTTTCCGCCAAGTCGCTTCGAAAGTTGCTCACCGGCAGGGTCGACCTGCTCAACCTGGCGGGCATCTTCTCGCGTTTTGCGCTGCGCAGAGCGCGCAGCATCGGTCGCCAGGTTTGCCGGATGGCCGGGATTTCCATTGGCGACGATCTCGTCATCGAACTGAGACGAATACAGAGGCGGGGCACGCGCATGCATTTCGTGTTCGCGCGCTCCGATCCAGGCTATTCGCTGCTGCGCGATGACGCCGGCAGCGAAATAGGCAGGCTCACGGCGCTCGGCGCGCTGACCATCAGCTTCATCGAGGATGCCGATCACACCTTCACTCCGTTCCCGTCCCAAGTACGGCTGATCGAACTGGTTACGGCGATCCTCACCGGCCAGCCGCCGCTCCTGTCATGACGCAGGCCCGTCACTGGCCAGCGCTGGACGGGCTTCGGGGGTTGGCGATCCTGCTGGTGATTCCCCACAACATCGATGCTTTCCAGAGCACGCTGCCGCATGAATGGCTGCCAGCCATGGTCTCGCATATCGGCTGGATAGGTGTACAGATATTCTTTGTACTGTCCGGATTCCTGATCACCGGACAGCTCCTGCAGACACTCGGTTCGCGGAACTACTTCACGTCGTTCTTCGTGCGGCGCGGACTGCGTATCCTGCCCATTTACTACCTGTCGCTTGTCATCGCGCTGGTGGTCGTGCCAGCACTGTTCACGTTGCCTGCCGATGTCCTGGCGACGCACGATCAGCAAGTCTGGCTCTGGCTCTTTCTCAACAACTGGACGCAACCCTTCTTCGGCGAGGTCCGGGGGTTTCCGCATTACTGGTCACTCGCGGTCGAAGAGCAGTTCTACCTCGTCTGGCCAGTCGTTGTGCTGCTAACCGGTGGCGGCAGAAAACTTCTGATGGTATGCGCGGCGGCGGCCGGACTGGCGTTGGTTGCACGGGCACTTGCGATGAGCGCCGATCTGCCGTCCAACGCCACATACATGTGGACCATTTGCCGCATGGACGCTCTAACCACGGGCGCTGCCGCGGCGGTACTGGCGCGAGAACATGGCTCGCTGCTCCAGGATCGGAGGTTGACGGACACGCTCTGGTGGTCGGCTCTAGCCTGCCTTGCAGCCAGCGCTGTGATCACTCACACATTCGACCTGCACAGCCCGGTCACCGTGCTGGTTGGTTATCCTTTGCTCGCGCTGGTCACCGCTGCCGTGATTCTGGTCTGCCTCGACCGCCGCGGCAGCTTCGTACCCGATCTGGCTCGCGGCGTGCTGAGCCTGCCCCTGCTGCGGTCTGTGGGACGTTACAGCTATGCGATGTATATTGCCCACAAGCCCCTTCAGGGTGTGATCGGAGTACCACTGCGTGGCCTGCTTCAGAAAGTCGGTCTGGGTGGCCCCTTCTGGTACGTCGGAATATTCGTCATTCTGACCTATCTGGTTGGGATTGCTTCTTATCTACTGGTCGAAAGGCATTTTCTGAGGCTCAAAACCCACTTCCAGCCTGTTCGTGACGACGTTCACGCGCCGAAAGCCTGAGTTTGGGTGATCATTATCCATCCAGGGAACAAGAACAACTATGACTACACCAGCCGCCGAATTGATCGAAGCAGCCCGCAGGATCGCCTCCACTGTGGCGTCGAAGCACGCCATGGACGTGGACCGAGAGGCTCGATTCCCAACCGAAACCATCGCCGAGCTCAAGAAGGCCGGCCTGCTGTCGGCTGCCGTTCCGCAGGCCCTTGGCGGAGCGGGCTGCAACCTCAGGGAGCTTTCGGAAATATGCGCCGCGGTGGCCCAGGGGTGCGGCAGCAGCGGCATGGTGCTAGCCATGCACTACATCCAGCTGGCCTGCATCGCACGACACCATGCGGATTCAGCGGTGCTCGTCCAGTACCTTCGCGACCTGGTGAAGCATCAGTATGTATTGGCGTCGATCACTTCGGAGGTCGGCACTTCCGGGGACACGCGATCCAGCATCTGCGCCGTGGAGCGCGCGAATGGCCGCTTCACGCTCAACAAGGACGCCACGACGGGCTCCTATTGCGCACATGCGGATGCCATCCTCGTCACGACGAGGCGAAATGCAGAATCGCCCGCCAACGACCAGGTTCTGGTCCTGGTGAAGACCGGGGACTACCAGCTGGAGCAGACCACGGACTGGGACACACTGGGCATGCGTGGCACCTGCAGCCCGGGCTTCCGCCTAACCTCCTCAGGAGACGAAGCGCAGATCATCCCAGGCGCGTTCGCGGACTCCGCCGCTCAGACGATGGTTCCGTATTCCCACGTGCTGTGGTCTTCTCTGTGGTGGGGCATCGCTGCCGATGCAGTGGCGCGCGCAGGCGCGTACGTGAGAGGCGAGGCGCGCAAGAAGCCGGGCTCGGTGCCGCCCACGGCGCTGAGGCTGGCAGAAGTTACCGGCGCGCTGCAGAGTATGCGGCACGGCTGGCAGGCGGTTGCCGATGAATTCGACGCGATGGGCGACACCCCAGCGGCGAGGGAAGAATTGCTTTCTATGGGATGGGCCCTTCGCTTCAACAATCTGAAGGTGGCTGCGTCGTCCGCGGGGCCGGCGATTGTGCATCAGGCGCTGCAGATCGTGGGCATTCTGGGCTACAAGAACAACTCGCCATTCAGCGTGGGACGCCATTACCGTGACCTGCTTTCGGCCTCGCTGATGATTTCGAACGAGCGCGTCAAATCCAAGAGCGCCGCCATGCTGCTGGTATACAAGGACGCCTGACCACCAACGGAGTTTCCATGGCCAAGATCTACGATATCGATCAGTTCTATCAGGATCTGGTCTCTCATGGCCTCATCATTCCGGTTGGAGTGCAGGGTGCATTCGGGCGCGGCAAGGTCTTCGAGTCCATCGTGGAGGCCTTCAATGCGATGATCAGCCGCATTTCCGCGGCGGATGGCGCCGAGGAAATGTGGTTTCCGCCGGTGATAAATCGCAAGATCATCGAGCGTGTGCACTACCTCGAGTCCTTTCCGCACCTGTGCGGTGCCGTGCACAGTTTCTTCGGCACCGAACTCGAGTCCAAGAAGCTGGCGGAAATGGCCAACGCCGGCGAAGACTGGGGTTCAATGCTCAAGATGACCGATGTGGCGCTGAGCCCTGCAGTCTGTTACCCGGTGTATCCCACGTGCAGCGGCTCCGTACCTGTCAATGGCAGACTGATTACGATCACCAACTGGGTCTTCAGGCACGAGCCTTCTCCAGAGCCGACCCGGCTCCAGTCATTCCGCATGCGCGAATTCATACGCATCGGAACCGCCGATCAAGTGGTGGAATGGCGTGGCGCATGGCTGCAGAAGGGTATCTCGATCCTGAGGTCTCTCGGCCTGCAGGCGCAGTCAGACGTCGCTTCCGACCCCTTCTTCGGCCGTGGTGGCAAGGTACTTGGCCGCAGCCAACGCGAACAGCGCCTCAAATTCGAGGTGCTGGTTCCGGTCATATCGCTCGAGAATCCCACCGCCGTCTGTTCGTTCAATTTCCACCAGGAACATTTCGGCGGCACCTTCGATATCCGCACTGCGGATGGGAATGTGGCCAATACCGCCTGCCTTGGCTTCGGTCTTGAGCGGGTGACGATGGCTCTTCTCAAGGAGCACGGGTTCGACCCGGGCAAGTGGCCCTCGGCGGTGCAGAATCTGCTTTGGCCGCGCTGAGCGTCATTGCCGGTTTGGATCCGGTCAGCTATGGCCGCAGCATTTTCCATCAGGAAAGCTGTGTCTGGCCGGAGAGAAATTGCTATGTGGATCTGTGGATCGAGGTGCTGCACGCACTCAGGCTAGAGTCGCGCGCCATCATGCCGTTCGTTCTGGCCGGAGACTTCCAGGATGACCAGTGGACCTTCCTCAAACCCACGCCCGAGGATCTGTTCGATCTGTACGGCGTGGAAGTTCAGGAACTGAATGTCTGGCGTCCGCTGCTCGAACATGCCATCACGCATCTGGCCGCCGGCAGACTGATCAGTACCGAGGCGGACGCGTACTGGTTGCCCGATGTGGCGGGAACAGATTACCGCCAGAACCACGTGAAGACGACCATCGTCTTTAATTCACTCGACGTGGAGAATCAGCGGCTCGGCTACTTTCACAATGCCGGGTACTACCAACTCGAGGGCGAGGACTTCCTCAGGACGCTTCGCTTGCAGCAACCCGCGGACCCCTCCACATTGCCGCTGTTTGCGGAATTCATCGGACTGGAGCGGATGATCCGGAGAACCCCCTCGGATCTCGGAGCGCGGAGCATAGGTCTGCTGCGCCGCTACCTTTCCCGACGGCCCACTCTCAATCCACTGGCGCGTTTCGCCGACTCACTGCCGGCGTGGCTGCCGGTGCTGCGCGAAAAGGGCATGGACCATTACCAC
This sequence comes from Steroidobacteraceae bacterium, assembly GCA_046347045.1. Classification (GTDB taxonomy): domain Bacteria; phylum Pseudomonadota; class Gammaproteobacteria; order Steroidobacterales; family Steroidobacteraceae; genus ZC4RG30. Next base: position 6,096 of record JAXMGX010000006.1, on the reverse strand, counting down.
CTGTGGGCATTCGGTAGCGTGCGGCAGATAGGCGCCTCCCTGGAACTGCTGGCAGGCAATCTGCACTGGCTACAGCAGCTCGATCTGCTGGATTGCCGCCCGGCGGCCGAGACCTTCGCCGGCATCTCCTCAGGATGCAAGACCCTCATACTCAAGGGCGCGCGCGCCGCCGCGACGGGCAAGCAAGCGGGCCTGGTCGAGTCATGCCGCGAGATGGCCCTCGCGTGGGAGAAGGCAACCGATCAACTCGATGCCTTGCTGGGCGGCGACTGAACATCGCTGAGCGGGCGGCCGTTGTAAAGCAGGCGGAGCAAGGGCGTCGGCCTGATCACATATTGATGGATGGCCGCCGTGACCACCAACGTGCCTACTGTCACCCCCACGAACTTAAGGTACGGACCTACAGCCAGGGGCATGACGAGGATCCCCAGGGCAACCACCACCGAATGGTGAAACAGGTAGACCGTGTAGCTGGCATCGGCCAGAAGATTACCGAGCCTTCCCGGCCTCGATGCCCAGCGCTGAAACGCGCCGATGACCCCCGAGACCAGCATCCACTTGGCGAATATCTCCACCAGGGCGCCGCTTTCGATCGCCGCGCGGGAGCTCCCGGCGTGCAAATAGGATGCCGCCATCGACAAAGGTACGGCCACGGCAAGCATCGCCGGCGCGTTTAGACCGAAGAAGGCGCGCCGGATGACATCAGCCCTGTACATGAGCATGCCCGCTGCGAAGTACGGGAAATAGCTGGCGAGGCGCAAGGGTTCGATGATGCCGAACGGCTTGATGTAGGCCATGCCGGAGCCGCGCACCAACAGCGACAGCAGATAGGCGACTGCAGTCAGCGCAAACAACAGCGACAGCGATCCTGATTTCCATGACAGACTGGCTCGATCCAGCAGCGCACTGCCCTTTGAGAGCAGCAAGGCGCCTGCCAGCAGGTAGATCAGCAAGTCGAGCAGAAACCAGAGATGCATGGGTCCGACGCCCTCGCTCAGTACATTGATCGGATCGAGTCCCCGCCACCGGGCGATAAGCACCTCCTGGGCAACGTTCAGCGTCAGCCAGGTGGTTACCAGGGGCACGCCGACGCGAAACATGCGCCGCTGGAGCATGTATCCGACTCCACGCTTCCAGAAGGTCATCGCGCAGAAGTAGCCCGATATCCAGTAGAAGGACTCCATTCGGAACTCGTGTATGAGCCAGGAGATGAAATCGAAAACTCCGGATCGCTGCGGATCGGAAATCTCCCATGTGGCGGCGACCTCGTAGATATTGGCAACATGCAGGAGCACGCCCAGCGACATCAATGCACCGCGTGCAGAGTCAAGCGCGTACTCGCGTGAACCTGCGATGGAGGTCGACGGGGTGGCGGAAGCCGCCGCAATGGCTGGCATCGACACTGGATCTCCTACAGCGTCCCGATGATGTCCCGGTATCGACTGAGGACCGCGCCGACGTGAGGCGATTGCAGCATTTCGTCACCCTGGTCGGATACATCGCACACCGCGGCGGCGACATCGACACCCTCCGCACGCCAGGCGGCGAGCACCTCATCCGGCTTGCGGTACCAGAGTACCGGAGGAAGCAGCAGCCGGACCGGCGCGCGCAATGGCGGACCGCCGCGATATGATGTAACGGCCTGCAACGTGGCGCGTTCTACGCGCCCACGCGCCGCCAGCAACGGATCAGTGGAACGCGATTGCGTCCGTGTGCCATGAATCAGGTTGCGCAGCCGCGCCGCGAAGTAGGCCGGAGCTGCAGCTGCCCCCCCTTTTCGCAGTTCGCGGGCGTGGCGCTGAACGCGGCTTGCAATGTAGCGCCATAGCATTCCCAGCCGGGCTCGCGGCTGATAGTGCCTCGGATGCTGCGCGCCGATGAGCACGAGCGCCTTCAGCTGCCCCCTGGCCTCCAGCTTGCGCGCCACTTGCGTAGCCACGGTGCCGCCCGCGCAATATCCCATCACGATACAGTGGCCCTCCGGGCGGATTGCCAAAATCTGTTCAAGCAGGTAGTCCGTGAGGGGTTCGAGACCGGACAGCGGCAACGCATGTCCGTCTACCCCGGGCGGCTGCACGGCATACAAGGGCCCGGTCATGCCCTCGGCCAGATGCCTGTAGCAGAATACATCGCCATTGTGCCCTGGCAGCGCAAATACCGGCGTCTCCAGCGGATTACTGCCAGGCTGCAACCTGACCACCGAACGCGGCAGGGAATCAAGGTCCGACTCATCCGTATTGCAGGCGCGGTCCACCAAGCACGCCAGACCCGCCACCGTCGGTTGTTCGAACAGCAGGCGCAGCGGCAGGTCGACGCCGAAGGTATTGCGCAGCCTGGACATCAGGCGTGCCGCGGCCAGTGAGTGCCCGCCCAGATCGAAGAAGCTCGTCTGTACGCCAAAGGCCTCGCGTTCGAGCACATCGCGGAAGGCGTTCCACACCTTTCCTTGCGATTCGGTGACAGGCAGCGTGTCGTCCTGCGATTGCTGTCCTGTGTCCGTGCCCAGATTCTCGGTGATGGCTTTGCGGTCGACCTTGCCATTGGCGGTCAGGGGCATGGCGGTCAGTTCGATCAGCTCCTGCGGGACCATGTAATCGGGCAACAGCTCGCGCAACCGCGCGCGCAGCCCCGGCAACGCCTGTTGTGCCGCGATGTCCAGCACCACGCAGGCCACCAGGCGCTCGTTGCCCGTGCCTGCATTGCGCACCACCACCGCCGCCTGGCGCACCCCCGCAAAGCCCTCCATCACCGACTCGATCTCGCCCAGCTCGATCCGGTAGCCGCGAATCTTCACCTGCCCGTCGGCACGGCCCAGATGCTCCAGCCGCCCGTCCCGCCTCCAGCGGCCCAGATCCCCGGTACGGTACAACCGGGCGCCAGGCTTGCCGCTGAACGGATCGGCCACAAACCGCTCCGCCGTCAACTCCGGACGTTCGTGGTAGCCCAACGCAACCCCATCGCCACCGATCCAGATCTCCCCGGGCGAGCCCACTGGCATGCGCTCCATCGAAGCACCCAGCACATATACCTGCGTGTTGGCGATCGGGCGGCCCACCGTGATCGCCTCGCCCGCCCTCACCTGCTCCAGCGTCGACCAGATCGTCGTCTCGGTCGGGCCGTACAGGTTCCACAACTGCGCGACCCGCTCCAGCAGATCCGCTGCCAGTTGCTGCGGCAACACCTCGCCACCGCACAGCGCCCGGAACCCCGGCGCACCGCGCCACCCCGACTCGATCAGGAGCCGCCATGTCGCAGGCGTGGCCTGCAGCACCGTCGCGCCGCTGCGGGCCAGCCGCGCCGACAGCCCCCGGCCATCGATCGCCTCCTGGCGGCTGACCAGTTCGATGCGCGCGCCCACCAGCAGCGGCAGATACAGCTCCAGGCCCGCGATATCGAACGAGATCGTCGTCACCGCGGCCAGCACGTCCTGCTCGCCCAGGCCCGGCTCGCGCGCCATCGAGCGCAGGAAGTTCAGCAACGCCCCATGCGGCACCGCCACCCCCTTCGGGCGGCCGGTGGAGCCGGAGGTATAGATCACGTAGGCCGGATCCTCCGCGCGGATCTGAACAGCCACATCGGTGTCGGGCTGCGCCTTGAACTCATCAGCCTGCGCTGCCAGATCCAGCACCCGCATCTGCGCCGGTACATCGATGTGGCTGGCCGCGCCATCGGCCGTCAGCAGCACGCTCGCGCCGCTGTCCGTAAGCATGTACTGCAGGCGCTCGGCCGGGAACCCCGGATCCAGCGGCACGTACGCCGCACCGCTCTTCTGGATGCCCAGCAGCGCCGACAGCAAATGCTCCGAGCGCTCCATGCACAGGCCCACCTTCGCCCCGCGGCCAACACCCAGGCCAGCCAGCGCGTGGGCGATGCGGTTGGCCTCGGCGTTGAGCTCGCCGTACGTCAGGCGCCGCTCCCCGCACTGCACCGCCATCCGCCCACCGCGCTCGCCCGCCGTCGCGGCAAAGGCCGAGATGAAAACGCCCTGCGGCCACGCAGCCTCCACCGCGCCGCGCTCCTGCGCACCAAGCGACGAAAGCTCCGCGGCAGAGAGCATGGGCAATTTGGATATACGCGTTGCCGGCGCCGCGATGACCGATTCGACCAAACTCCGGTAGTGGTTGAGCATGCGCACGATGGTCAGCGCATCGAACATCTCGGTGCTGTATTCAATACCCAGCTGCAGACCCTCGGGCACCTTGTTGACCAGCATGGTCAGGTCGAACTTGGAGGTGCCGTTCGGCACCATTTCGCACCTGTATTCGAGCCGGCCCAACCGAGATGGCATGCTCGCGCCTTCTTCCAGCAACTGGAAGGCGACCTGGAACAGCGGGTTGGTTCCCGCCGAGCGCACCGGCTGAAGTTCCCCGACCAGCTTGTCGAAAGGCACATCCGAATGGTCAAGCGCCTCCGTGACCGAATCGCGCAGGCGGCGCACCAGTTCCGGGAACGGCGGATCCCCGCCGACATCGGTACGTATCACCAGCATGTTGACGAAGTATCCGATCAGCCGCTCCAGTTCACGCCGGTTGCGACCTGCCGCGGGTGTGCCGACCAGCAGATCGGCGCGGCCGGTCTGCCGCCAGAGCAACGCCTTGAATACCGCGAACAGCACTACGAACAAAGTCGTCTGCTGCTCCTGCGCCAGCCGACGCAGCGACTCTTCGGTGGCCGGTGGCAACAACACCATCTCGTAGCCACCCACGCCCGTGCGGGTCGAGGGTCGCGGCCGGTCCGAAGGCACATCGAGCAATTCCGGCGCGCCAGCCAGCTTCCGCTGCCACCAGGCGAGCTGGCGGGCACCACTCTCGCCCGCCAACTGTTGCCGCTGCCAGATCGCGAAGTCGCCGTACTGCAGAGACAATTTGTCGTCCGGCGGCGCTGACCCAGAGGCCCGCGCGGCGTACTCATGCGCGAGCTCGTGGAGAATACTCCCATCGACCAGCCATCGAACACGATGTGGTGCACGACGAACACCAGCAGATGGCGGTCGTCGGCGAGCCGTAGCAGACGGGCCTGCAGCAACGGACCGTTCTGCAGATCCGGCGGATGCCGCGCGGCCTGCTCGACGATGCCGTTTGCCTGCGCCTGGCGCTCTTCGTCCGGCAGGGAGCGCAGGTCGATTACTTCGACCTCTGGCAGCTGCCACGTGGCAATGTGCTGCCGCGCCGAATCGCCGGACTCCGGGAAGGTCGTGCGCAGCGACTCATGGCGCCGCACGATGGACTGCAGGCTTCGCTCCAGTGCCGACACGTCGAGATCGCCGCGCAGATCGATCCGCCAGGAAAGGTTGTACGATGGATCACCCGGCGCCAGCCGATCGAGCAACCAGAGTCCTTCCTGAGGAAAGGACAGCGGCACCGGAGCATCCGCGGCGCGCACGGCAATCGATGCCGCCGCACTGGTCGGTCGATCGCGCTGCCCCTTCAGGCGCTTGGCGAGCAGCGCGCGCTGGGCGGCGGACAGTGACGCCTTCGGCCTTTCGGGCTCAGCCGCCATTGCCGACTCCATCATCGCCCAACCCTTCCATCTCGCGGCGCACTTCCTCTTCGCTCATCTGACCGATCGCCTCTGTCAGCCTGCGTTCGATGGTGGTCGCCACGCCGGCAATACTGGGTTCGTCGAGGAAGTCGGCCATCGTGAGCTCAACGTCGAAATCCTGGCGCAAGCGCGACAGTAGCTGTACGGCCTGCAGCGAGTGACCGCCGAGCTCGAAGAAGCTCATGCGCCTGGCCGGCGCCGCGATACCGACAATGTCGCAAAACAACCCGGAAACGTGCTCTTCTAGTTCGTTGACCGGCCCATGGGTTGCAGCAGTGGAGTGGGCCGCCTCACCGTTCGGCTCGGCAGCCACCGTGGCCGCAGCCATTCGGAGCGGCTGCATCGGCGCTCTTCGCACTTCGGGACCGAAGCGGGAGCGCTCGAAGGGATAGGTCGGCAATCCGACTCGACGCGGCGCGTGGGCATTGCGCATGCCGGTCCAGTCGAGCTCGACGCCATGCGCCCACAGCCGGCCGGCGGCGGACAGCATCGCGCGATCGGCACGGGCTGATTCCTGCGGATGCGGCTGCGACGCAAGGCAGCGACCCGGCTGCC
>JAXMGX010000005.1:0-252700 GCA_046347045.1 Steroidobacteraceae bacterium | reverse complement strand
CATCACGCCGGGGCGGAAGTTCTCCACCACCACGTCGCAGCGTTCCACCAGCGCGCGTGCCTGCGCCAGCGCCTGCGGCTGCTTCAGGTCGAGCACGATGGACTTCTTGCCCGCGTTCACCGCGATGAAGGCCGGCGCCATGCCATCGTAGCGCCGGTCCGAGCCGTAGTGGCGCATGGCATCGCCGCGGCCCGGCGCCTCGACCTTGATCACCTCCGCACCCAGCAGACGCAGCAGGTGCGTGGCATAGGGGCCGGCCATCACATGACTGAAATCCGCGATGCGGATGCCCTCGAGCACCTGCTTCATTCCACCGTCTCCCGACAGGTCACGGTTCCGTCCGCCGCCACGCTGGCGCGCGAGATCCGGAATGCCTGCATGCCATCGATTCCATACCGGCGCAGCGACTCTGCATTGCGCTCGGCCTCGCGCAGATACAGTGCATCGAAGCGCTGCTGCTCCGCGGCCGGCAGTTCGCTCGCCTTCACGCCGGTCTTCTCGGCGAGCTTCCAGCCCTCATCCAGCGCGCGGCGATTCTCTTCTGCCAACGCCTGCTCCCACACCGGCACTGCCGCGTCGAGCACGGCGCGCTGCGCATCGGTCAGCGAGTTCCAGCGCTTGATGCCCATGGCACGGGCCGGATACGCGCCGCGCCACACGCGCATGCGCGTGTAGTAATGCGCGACCTCGGAAAGGTGCAGCGCGCGGAAAGTGTCGGTCGGCGCCACCAGTCCGTCGATCACTCCCTTGGCCAGCGCCGAGTAAACCTCGCCCATCGGCATGTTCACCGGATCGGCACCCAGATCGCGCATCACGTTCAGCAGCTCCGTGGGCACGCGGATGCGCATTCCCCGCAGGTCGTCGAGCGTGCGCACGGGCCGGTCGCGCGTGACGATGCCCGGCAGGCTGCCGCCCTGCACCGCCAGCACCTTCAGCCCCTTCAGCTCCCGCGCGAACTCCGCGTTGCCGGCGGCCATGCAGTGATACAGCGCCACCTGCGATTCGATGCTGGCCGCGCCGCTGTAGAAGCCCGACTGTATGCGGATCAGATGCGCGCCGCCCTTCACGTAGATGGGCGTGATCAACCCGATGTCCGCCACGCCATGGCGCAGCTCTTCCATCGAATGCTCTGAAGACAGCAGCGCACCCGACCAGCGCGGGCGAATGCGCAGCGTGCCGCCGGAGGCCTCTTCGACGTACTTCATCCAGCGCTGGTCGGCGCGACTGAAGGGGTGCGAAGGACTGTAGGGCGTGGCATAGACTAGCTCGGTCACGCCATCGGTGCGCGCCGGCGCGCAGGCGGTCAGGCCCAGCAGCAGCCCCGATGCCAGCAACATCGCTATGACAGCCTTCACCGCGGCACCTCTCTGCGCAGGAACTGCGCCACCTGTTCCACCGCCGCCGCGCGGTCCCACTGCGCAGCATTCACCATGTCGGCATCCAGCATCAGCACCGGCACGCCCGCGGCACGCAGCGCGGCACTGGTCAGCAGCGTGCCCGACTGCGACAGCCGGTTGTCACGCGGCATCAGCAGCACTGCCGCGTCGATGCCGGAGCGCTGCGCCTCGCTCACCATCCACTCGCTCATCCATGGCGGCAGGTGCAGCACCTCGTTCATCGAGCAGATGCGGCTCGCGAGCGCCTCCAGCGGCCGGCCCTGCAGCTCGCGGATGTACTGCGCACCGGCGAAAGGCAGGTACATCGACCACACGAACACCGCCCCGAGCTGCTCTTCCAGCGCCTGGTAGAACGAGGTGTCGTGCCACAGCCCCGCGCCGATCCACATCAGCCGCAGCTTCTCCTGCGGCGCGCTGCCGATGCCGGCCGCAGCGCGTGCGCGCACGTCATCGCGGAAGCGCCGCGCATGCGCCACGGCCCATTCCGACCCGCGGTGCCACTGCGGAATCATGGTGTTCGGCATCTGGTCGACGATGGATATCGGACAGGGCCGCGCCGTGGCCACGACCTCGGCGGCCTCGGCGAGGTACTGTTCCTGCTCGTTGATGCGCAGCATCAGCGCCTCGAACTTCGCCGGATCGAAGCGGCGCGCCGTCTTGCGCTCCAGCAGCGCGATCAATTCGCGGATCTCGCGCGCATGCAGGTCGATGCGCCGGTGGCCATACACTTCTTCCCAGCGGTCCCGCGAATGGCGGAACCATTCGGGCAGGGACTGCGGCCAGGCCGGCGCCTCCATCGCGAAGAACTCCGTGCCCAGCACCTCGGCCCACTGCGAAAACACCTGCTGGATGCAGTCGCAGGTCAGTCGTGCCACCAGCACCGTGGGTTTGGGCAGTCCGCCCCAGGGAGCCGTCGCCGGATCATTGGCCAGCGAGCAGGCAAGACCCAGCGAGCAGTAGTTGCAGCGATTGGGCGGATAGCCCAGTTCATCCAGTACGCCGAAGTATTTTCCCGACAGCCGCTTGGCCGAGATGTAGGCCGACCACCACTGGTTCGACACCACCGGGATGTCCATGGCGTGGAAGATCTCGTGCGGCGTGTCGGCCTGCGCCACCGCGAACGGCTCGCCGCGCTCCACCACCTGCTCGCGCAGTTGTGCGCCGAAAGCCTTCTGGTAGGCGGTGGCATCCGCCGTACAGGCCAGGTCCTTGCGACCGCGCGCCTCGGGCAGCGTCACTTGAATACTCCCGCGGCCTCGAGCGCCGAATGCCGCGCGGCATCGAGCCCCGCGATGCGCAGCACCTCGGCATTGTGCTCACCCAGTCCCGGTGCGCGATAGGGTTGCGGCACGTCACGCGAGAAGCTGATCGGTGTGCGCACATGCCCGAACTCGCCGAGTTTCGGGTGCGGCAGCATCACCAGCGCGCCGCGCTCACGCAGCGGCGTGTCGAGTTCGACCAGGTCCTCGATGTCCTGCACCACCCCTGCGGCAATGCCCGCGGCCTGCAGTTGCTCCACCAGGGCACGTTCGTCCTGGTTTCGCGTCCACTCGGCCACCGGGCCGCCCGCCAGCCGTGCAAGCGTCGCGCGCTGCGACTCATCGAACACGCTGATCGCCACCCAGCGATCCGCGCCGCGCGCGGGATACACATCCTGGTGCAGCACCGCGGGGTCGGCATTGCCCAACCGCCGCGGCGGACTGCCCTGCTGCGCGCCCAGGATGGCCGTGCGCATCTGCTGCACGCAGATCTCGTACATGGACGCATCGATGTGGCAGCCCTGGCCGGTCTTGCGCCGGCGCGCCAGCGCCGCGGCGATGCACGCCGCCAGCACATAGGGCACGATCACGTCGCCATAGGGCACGGCGCCCGGCACGAGCGGATCGCGATCGTCCCAGCCCGTCATCCAGGTGCGCCCCGACAAGGCGCCACCGGTACCATCCACGCCCCATTCGCCTGCCAGCGGTCCGGTCTGCCCGTACACGCTGCCCGATGCCATCACCAGCGACGGATGGCGCTGCGACAACTGCGCATAACCCAGCCCCAGCTTGTCCATCGTGCCCGGCGAGAAATTCTCCATCACTGCATCGGCCCAGCCCAGCAGCGGCCCGATCACCTCGCGCGACTCCGGCCGCTTCAGGTCGATGGCCAGGCTGCGCTTGGAAGTATTCAGGTGCGCGAACCAGGGCTTGTCGTCGAAATCATCGGCGCGCGACGCCGCCACCTGCACGTCGAGCCGCGACAGGCAGGGCCGCGTGCGGGTTTCAACCTTGATCACGTCGGCGCCCAGGTCGCCCAGCACCTTGGTGGTGATCGAACCCACCAGCGCCCAGGAGAAATCCAGGATGCGCACGCCGGCCAGCGGTCCGCCGCGCCCTGCAGCGGCTGCATGACCGGCGGATGATGCGGGCGTGCTGGAAGAGCGAGTCATGTCGCCGCCAGCACCCGCTACCGGTCCCTCCACCAGTCGCGCGAATCGCGACGGCTGGCGCAACCCGTCGCGGTCCTGCCAGAACGCACGCGCCTCCAGATGTGGATCGGCCAGCACGTCGGCGGGTGATTCCACCACGCAGGCATTGATGCCACGCCGCCGGCCTTCGCTGCGGATGTCGGCGCGCGTGCGCGTCTTGAAGAACGCCGCGATGGCCTGCTCCCATACCGCGCGCGTTTCCGCGGGCAGCGTCGAGCGGTTGTAGCGCAGCCAGTCCACGCCGCGCAGCGGATTGTCCTGTCCAGTCTCGTCCATCCAGTCCGACAGCGCCTGGTTCGCGGGCGCGCCGAAGCGCCCCGTCATCAGCGTGTGGAAGCACCAGCCATCAGCCAGGGGCCAGATGCAGCGCACGGTTGCGCGTCCGTAATTCAGCGCACCGCCCACGCGATGCAGCTTGCGCCGATCGAACTGCCACACCAGCACGCCATTCACGTTGCGGCTGAAGGCCACTTCCTGGATGGACACGTCCACGTGCTGGCCCTGGCCATGCACGCCGCGCGCGTAGTGCGCGGCCATCGCACCGGCCGCCGCGGCCATCTCGGCGTGGAAGGTGCACGCATCCAGCGCCTCCTTCACCGGCGCGCGATCCGGCTCGCCCGTCAGCCGCAGCGCGCCGCCCATGGCCGAGGCCACAAGTTCGGCGCCCTGCCAGCGCGAGCGCGCATTGCCGCTGCCGAAGACACTGACGGATACATGCACCAGCGCAGGATTCAGGGATTCGATGCGCGCGCGCGGCAGTCCGCGGTCCGCCAGCATCTGAAGCCCCCAGGGATCAACGAGGAAATCCGCGTCGGCCAGCGCTGCCGCCGTGCCGTCTGCATCCAGCGCAACCGTCCGCACCTGCGCGCCCAGCGTCGCGAGGAACCGGCACAGCGGGCGATCTGCCATGCCGCCCAGCGCCAGCACGCGCAGTCCTGACAGCGGGCCGTTTGCGCCACTGCTGCCCATCGCGCCGACTTCATTCACCACACCATTGCCGCTCACCGTCCCTCCTCCGTGCAGAACCGCGCGATGCGCTCCAGCGCCCCGTCGTCGGCCCGCCAGCTCGTCGCCGGCAACACCAGTGCGGGCAGTCCGGCCTGCTGCAGCGCGCGCCGCATTGCTGGCACCTGCCAGGCCAGCGCCTCGTCCTCGCGCGTCAGCCACAGGATCACCGCCGCCGCGCGCGCCGAGCGTGCCTGCGCCACGATCCACTGCGCGCGATCCACGAATGCGCGCGGCCCGGTGGCCGTGGCCAGCAGTTGCCGCGCCACATGGCGCACGGCGCTGGATTCGTTGCCTGTCCACGGCGATCCGAGCCGCGTCAGGGCATGCACATGTGTTTCGGCCACGATGCTGGCGCCGGCATCCTGCGCCGCGCGATGCAGGCGCTCATCCGGCGGCACGCTGCCGGCCAGCAGCATTCGCCGCGTGTCGGCCGCCGGCGGCGGCACCAGCGAGTCGAGCCAGCGTGTGGGATCGCTCCACAGCAGCGCGCGGCCCAGTCGTTCGAAGTACACGCCGTCGGCGCCACGCCGCTGCTGCAGGTCACGCAGTGAGAGTCGCAGCGCGTCGGCGCGCGCCAGGCCGCTGCGCAGCGCCGTGTCATCGACGCCAAGCTCCGCGCACAACACCTCGAGCGAGGCCGCGGTGTATTCGAAGCCCGATTCCCGCGGCACCAGCGCCACGTCGCAGATCAGCGGTCGCGGCCCTGCCAGCAGTCCCCGCCGCTGCAGCTCGCGCACGTAGTAATAGAGGCGCTGGCTGGCATCGTCGGTGCGCGAGAAGACCACGGCCTCGAGTCCGTCGAAGGCGCCCTGCCGCCACTGCTCCAGTATCGACCGCGACCATCCCGGGAAACCCGACTCCAGCCACTGATCGGCAAAGGGCGTTGCGGCCGCCGGATACCAGGGCAGATGCCCGAAGGCACGGCCGCTGGCCAGCAGCACTTCGATGGGCACATCCGGTCCCACGAATCCCACGCCACCGGCGCCGAGCGCCGCCAGCGGCGCATCCAGCACCGCGGCGACGGCATCACTGTTGCCCACACTCATCTTCCCACCCACTGCAGCAAGCCCATCGCGATGACGGGAAACACGATCAACAGCACCAGGTGCACGAGATCCGCGAGCAGGAAGGGCACCACGCCCTTGAACACGCGCATCAGCGGCACGTCCTTCGCCACACCCTGGATCACGTACAGGTTCATGCCCAGCGGCGGATGCACGAAGCCGATCTCCATCGCACGCACCAGGAAAATGCCGAACCAGATCGGCGACAGCCCCAGGTCACTCACCAGTGGCAGCAGGATGGGCGTGGTCAGCAGCATCAGCGCCAGGCCATCGAGCACCGAACCCACCAGCAGCAGGAACACCGCCACCAGCAGCATGGTGCCCACCGGTCCCAGGCCCAGGCCCGCGATGCCCGCTGCGATGGAGTCGGTAAGTCCGGTCACGCTCACGAATACGGCGAACACCAGCGCGCCGATGATCACGAGGTAGATGAGCCCGCTGGTCTTCAATGTCTCGGCCAGCGCCTTGTGCAGCGTGGCCAGTGTCAGCCGCCGCCGCAGCAGGCAGATGATGAATGCGCCGGTGGCGCCCACCGCCGCAGCCTCGGAAGGCGTGACCCAGCCCAGCACGATGCCCCCCGTCACCAGCAGCACCAGCAGGCCGATGTCGAGCATCCGCCGCAGCGCCGCGAAACGCTCCGCCCAGCTCGCGCGCGGCAGCGCCGGCGCGATGCTCGGCCGCCACCACACCAGCAGCGCGATCACCAACATGTAGCTCAGCATCTGCGTGATGCCCGGCACGATGGCCGCCGTGAACAGCGAACCGATCGACTGCTCGGCCACGATGCCATACACGATCAGCGCGCCGGATGGCGGGATCATCTGCCCCAGCGTGCCGCCTGCGGCCACTGAACCGGTGGCCAGCGCATCGGAGTAGCCACGACTGCGCATCTCCGGCAGCGCCACCAGGCCAATGGTCGCAGTGGTGGCGAGGCTCGAGCCATTGATCGAGCCGAAACCCGCGCAGCCGGCCACCGATGCATAGGCCAGCCCGCCGCGCCGATGGCCCAGAAAGCGCGCGGCCACGTCGAAGAAGTCGCGGCTGGCATCGGCGGCGAAGCACAGGTGCGCCATCAGCATGAACAGCGGCAGCGTGCCCAGCTCATAGCGGGTCATCGTCTCGAACAGCAGCACCGCGGATTTCACCACGGCGGGCTCCAGCCCCAGCATCAGCACCAGCCCGCCCAGTCCCACGAAGCCCAGCGCGATGCCGATGGGCGTGCCCGCCACCAGCAGCGCCAGCAGCACCAGCACGCCCGCGAGGCCGATCGTCGGCCCGCTCATTCACGCACCCGCGCCACGATGCGCCGTGCGGCATCCACCAGCAGCGCCACCAGCACCAGCACCACCGTGATGCGCAGCGGCCGGTAAGGCAGGCGCAGCAGTTCACTTTCCTCGTGTCCGCTCCACAGATCGCGCGCGATCCACGCCGAGCCCAGCAGCAGCCCGGCGTAGAGCAGCAGCGCCAGCACCGACTGCATCCGGTGCAATCGCGCCTGCCAGCGCGGCGGCAGGCGGTCGAGCAGCAGGTGCACGCGCGCATGCGAACCTTCGAGCGTGGCCAGCAGCAGCGCGCCAGCGGAGGCGAACAGCACCGCCGCCTGCACGATCTCGATCGCGCCCAGCAGCGGCAGCCGCAACTGCCTGCCCAGCATGGCGGTGGTATCCACCAGCATCGCCACCAGCAGCGCGCCGCCACCCACCCACACCAGCGTCGAGCGCAGGTGTTTCACGTGCACCACCACAACCATTGCCCCTCGCGCTGCCAGCGGCGCGCAGGCAATCCGGCCATCGCGCCGATGCGGTCGAGGTAGGCGATCACCTGGTCCGCGCGCACATCATCCACGCACACCGGCCGGCCGGGCGGCTCCACGTGCACCGGGATCACACCCATGCGCATCCGGCCATCGGCCTCGATGCGCACCACGCCGAGTACGGCATGCACTGCTTCCGGATGGAATGGTGCGAGCTCATAGCGCGGATCCGGCTCGAAGCCGAACATCTCGCGCCGCTTCCTCGCCCAGGCGGCACGCGCCGGATGATCCTGCGCCGGACTCAACGCGCGCGTCACCACGCAGCCGTTTCCAAGTCCATGGAACAGTGGACGACCCCGGCGCAGCTCCACGCCACGCAGGATGTGCGCGTGGTGACCCACGACCACATCGGCGCCGGCATCCAGCGCGGCTTCGGCCAGCGGCCGTTCGTAGGGCGCGAGCACCGCGGGCGTGTGCACGATGCCCTTGTGCAGCGCCACCACCAGCAGATCCGCGTCGCGCCGCACCGCGGTGATATCCGCGCGCAGGCGATCGAGCGCTTCGCCGCTGGGCGCCACCAATGGCACGGCCGGCGCCACGGGCCGCCCATCACTGCTCTCGATGCGCAGGTAGTTGCAACCCGCGCGTGCCTGGTCCGCCCAGGCAGCTTCCGGTCCCACGCAGTTGTAGCTGAGCAGGATCACGCGCCGGCCACGGCGCTCGAGGCAGGCCGGCCGCGACGCCGCGGCGAGATCGGCACCGGCGCCGGCGTGGCCGATGCCCAGCGCATCCAGCCGCTGCAGCGTGTCGGCGATGCCCTCGGCGCCGCAATCGGCGATGTGGTTGCCCGCCATCGACACCAGTCCCACGCCGGCGCGCGCCAGTGCATCCAGATGGTCGGGGTCGGCGCCGGGCGCTGGCACATCGCCGGCCAGTTCCGCGCCGCGCCGGGTATGCGGCACTTCCAGATGCGCGATGGCGAGGTCCGCCGCGCGCAATGCCGGCGCGATGCCCGACAGCCAGTGATCGGCGTCCGGCACATCCAGCACCATGTCGCCCGTCAGCAGCACGGTCAGTGCAGCCGGTGATTGCACGACGATGGGCCTTTGCTCGATCATCGTTGCCGCCATGCCACGCACCTCAACCCGCACCGCCCCGCGCCAGCGCGCAACCACCGCCACACGCAAACCGGCGCGGCAGCGTGCCGCCGCGGCGCGCGCGACAAAAGCCGGCGTGCGCGGCGCCGCGGGCACCGCGGTGGTGGTGGACTGGGTGCGCGAACACATCCGCCACGGCCGGCTCGTGCCCGGCCAGCGCCTGGTCGAGGCCGACATCGTCGCGGCCACCGGCGCCAGCCGCGGCAAGGTGCGCGAGGCGCTGCGCCGGCTGGAGTCCGAGGGACTGCTGACCATCGAGGAATTCCGCGGCGCCTCGGTGAAGCGCCTGGGCCGCGACGAGGTGCGCCAGGTCTATCAGGCGCGCATGGCACTCGAAGGCCTTGCGGCGCGCGAATGCGCGTTGCGCGCGGACGCGGCGCTGCGCCAGCGTCTGGGGGAAATCCAGCTCGAACTCAACGAGGGCGAACACAGCGGCAATCATGACCGTTTCGCCCGCCTCAATGGAACCTGGCACGGCCTGATCATTGCCGGCTCGGGCAACGAGTACATCGCCCAGTTCCTGAAGCGGCTCACCGTGCCCATCTACCGGCTGCTGTTCGCCAGCTTCTACACCGCGCAGCGCATCGCCTCGGCCAATGCCGACCATCGCATCATCACCGCCGCCATTGTCGAGGGCCGCGCCGACGCTGCCGAACAGGCCATGCGGGCGCACATTCACAACGGCCTCGAGGCACTGATCGAGCTCAACACGCATTTCGACACCTGAGCGGGACGCGGGCGGCGCGCAACGCCGCCCGGCGCCTCACCACTTCTTGCGCAGGCTGATCGCGAACAGGCGCCCGACGGGATTCGACGCAGTGGCATCGTAGCCGCCGCTGCCGTTGACGCTGGGCGCCAGGTTCACGTACGGCGGCGATTCGTCGAAGGCATTGCGGATCTCAAGCCCGACATCGAGGCCCGAGCCCAGCCAGCCACCCAGGTCGGAAAGATCGCGGTTCAGCGTCAGGTCCACTGGCGTGTAGGGACCCACCGACTCCACCGGCGTCACGGCATTGTTCTGGTAGCCATGCACGCGGTTCACCACCATGCCGGCGCGCCACTGGCCCAGGCTCCAGTTCACCGCGCCGCGCAGCTTCAGCTTCAGCGGATTGAAGATGGTGTTGAGCCGGTCGGTGGGCGCCGCGGTCGACGTGATGGCGACGTTGAAGTCCGTGAGGTAGGACCCGCTCAGCGAGAACGTGAAGGTACCGTGGTCGGCGGTGCGCAGCCGGTAGTTCGATGCGAGGTCGAGGCCCTTCATCCGCGACACACTGAGGTTCTGGCTGCGCCCGTCGACGAACACGGTGACGTTGGCCGCGCTGCCGCCGGGCAATGTACCCACGACGCCGACGCCCTGGTTGATCAGCTCCTGCACGCGCGTGGCCGCGGCCGTGCCGCGCAGGATGATGCCGGTGCCGGCGAAATCCGCCTCTCGCGCCAGGATCGCCAGGTTCGACAGGTAGCTGTCCACCTGCCCCTTGTACTTGATGTCGAAGTACGTGAGGCTGGTCTTCAGGTCATCGTTGATATCCCAGTCGAAGCCGGTGGACCAGGTCGTCGCCGTCTCCGGTCCCAGGTCGCGATTTTCACCCGACAGCGCCACGCCGGTGATGGCCGCGCCACCCGCCGGATTCTGGTAGCTCTGCACGAACAGGTTGTTGCTGTTGCCGTAGATCTGCGAGATCAGCGGCGCACGGAACGACGTGCCGTAGCTGGCACGGATGGCCAGGGTGTCCACCGGACGCCAGGTGGCGCCGAACTTCTCGTTGGTGGTGCTGCCCACGTCGCTGTAGTCGTCATGGCGCACGGCGGCGTTCAGCGTCAGCCGGCGGATTCCCGCGCGGGCATTGGCCGCACCCACGATCGGCACCTGCAACTCCGCATAGCCGGAGTTCACGTTGCGACCGAAGTAGCGCCACGACAGCGGCAGCGTCGGCGCGCCGCGCGCAGAGCCCAGCGCCACGTCGTTCTCCTGCCGCTCATACCCCGCCGCCAGCGCCACGTCGCCGCCCGGCAGCTTGAACAGCGCGCCGTTCAGCCGCAGTTCGTAGCCCTTGAAGTCGCTGTTGGTGGGCGCGAAGAAGATCTGGTTCGCGATGCCCGCCAACACCAGTGACTGCGTGCGATGCAGGCCATAGGGATCGAAGGCGGTCGCCGGATCGGAACTGGCAAGCGCGGCAGTCAGCGCCGCGTTGTTGGTACCGAAGTACTGCAGCGAGTTGTCGCGCGTCTTGCCGTAGTCGAACAGCGCCTCCACCTGCCAGTCGTGCGGCAGCTTGATGCGCGCACCGGGCGTGATCTGCCAGTTCTTCGCATGGCCCCAGGAATCGTTGCTGGGCAGGTCGCCGATGAAGTTGTAGTCGATGGAATACGAGGTGCCGGTGAAACCTGCCGGCCGCACGAAGAAGGCATTGGTCTGCGGCACGGTCAGCCGCGTGCTGGCATATGCGCTGCGACGATAGAAGCTGCGGTTGCTGTAGTAGCCATCGGCGAAGAAGCTGAGCCAGGGCGTCACTTCCTGCGTCGCCGTCATGCCGAAGGAATCGTATTTCTGCTTCGGGATCAGGTCCTGCCCGGTGAGTTCGTCGCAGCGGTTGGCGGAGCCCGCCACCAGGCTGCCGACGTTTGCAGAGGTAAGACCCGTCGCGGGTATCGCATAGGTGGTGGTGCCGATCACCAGCGTGCCGGGACTGCAGCGCGTGGTGCGATAGTCGCGTCCGCCGGAATTGCGCTGGTCGCCGACGAAGAAGCCGCGGGCGTCACCGGAGAGGTTGTCGCGGTCCACGTGCTCGTAGGCCAGCATGACCTGACCACCGCCCCATACCTTGCCCACTGCGGCCCCGACCACGGCCTCCTTGAAATCGCCGTTGCGCGTGAAGCCCTTGCGGCCGAAGACCTCGGCGCCGTCGAGGTCGCGCCGCGGGATCAGGTTCACCACGCCCGCCACGGCGTCCGAGCCATAGATGGCCGAAGCGCCATCGGCAACCACTTCCACGCGGCCCACGGCCAGCGTCGGCAGGATCGAGGGATCGGTGCTGCGGGAATTGTTGGTGACGCGATGGCCATCCACCATCACCAGCGTCGCATAGGGCCCGATGCCGCGCAGGTTCACGGTGTTGCCGTAGACGATGTTGCCCGAGCCGCCGGACTGTCCGCGCGAGTTCTCGCTGACGCCCAGGTCGAAGTTCTGCGGAATGTCCTTGATGATGCGGTCGACGGTCACCTGCCCCGCGTCCACCAGCGCATCGCGGTCGAGCGCGATCACGGCGGACCCCACTGGCTGCGCGCCACGCACGCGGCTGCCGGTCACCACCACTTCGGCGAGTTCGGTGTCGTCGGCCGAGGCCGCCAGCACCGCACCCGAGCCCACCAGCACGAGGCCCGCGCCCACCAGCACGCGACGTACAGCCTGCGAAACGGCACTTCCGTTCATCAGAACCCCCGGGACTTCTTGTTCACAAAATTGTCAACAATAATCTAGCCCGCCTCACCGTCCGGAGCAAGCGCTTACATGGGATTCATGCTGCGCTGCAGCGGCAACTCCAGCCAGGAACCGCTGCTGCCGCCGGTCTCCACCCTGAGAAGTGGCGGTGGATCGAGCTTCAACTGCGCAAGGTTGCGCTGACGCGGGTCTGCGCCGGTGATCACCAGCCGCAGCCGCGCGCCAGCCGGCACCACCTTCGACACTGCAGTCAGCGCGAACTCCACATCCACGGCCTTGCCCGGCTGCAGCGGCGCGAAGTCTGCGGCCCGCCCCGTCATCCACGGCAGCCCCAGCGTGTCGTATGGCGCGACGCCGGTCTTGCGCATCGCCGCGGCCTGGCGCCCGAAGGCCAGCACGGTGGCGGATCCATCTGCGCTCACCTGCTCCAGGTATGCGAACAGCAACGGCTCGGGCCGATCCGATGCCACCCGCAGGTGCACCACCGGGAAGCCCACCAGCCGATGCGGCGCATCGAGCGGCGGCATCGCGAAGCTCAAACCCTTGCCCTGCTGCGAGGTGATCCAGAACGCGAAGTACTCGGCCGACCCCACGTCGTAGTTCACGCGGAACGAGGGCGCCGCAGTCGCGGCGGGCCGGGTCTGCAGCGACAGCATGTCGCTGCCCTGTGCCGCCCTGGCACCCTGCGGTCGCGCGGCGGGCGCGGCCTGCGGCGACAAGTACCAGCGCTGCACTGCGGCCTTCACGCCCGGCCAGCGTGCATCGCGATGCCAGCTACCCCTGCCATTGCCCTCATCCAGCCACCACGTCACCCGCGGCGGGGCAGAGGCCATCGGCGCCGCGCGCAATGTCGTGTCGAAATAGCCGCGCACCTCGCCCGCCAGATCGAATCCCGGCGGTGGCACGCAGTGACTTCCCGGTCCCAGCAGCAGGCGGCTGCCCAGGTTCTCCGCGGCCAGCACCACCTGCGCCGTGGGTTCATCCTCGAAGTTGCCCCAGTAGTACGTGGCGATGCCGGCGCGGCGCAGCGCGTCCATGTACGGATAGGGCCCCGCCTCTTCCCAGAAGCGGTTGCCGGTCAGCGTCGACACACTGTCGCGAAACTGCATGCCGTACCACAGCGCAGCCATCGGCGTGTTGGCCGCATGCTGCGCCACCGCCATCTTCAGCAGCGCGCCGTCCATATCCGCATCCACCGGCACGCTGGCAAGGTCGTCGGTCAGCGGCTCGTCGGGCCGCGTGTTGAACTGTGCGGTGATGCCGCCATTGCGCACGAATGCGTACTTGTCGAGGTCGGTGGCGCCGGTGAAGATCGCGCGCAGCGCCGGCGGCGCGGTCGATGCCACATGCACCGTGGTGCCGCCCAGGTACGAGCAGCCGTACATGCCCACCCTGCCGTCGGACCATGGCTGCGTGGCCAGCCATTGAACGAGGTCATGACCGTCATTGGCCTCGATGCGATCCTGGAATCCGCGCCGCGCGCCGAACGAGGCGCCCTTGCCGCGGACGTCCGCCACCGCGATCACATAGCCCGCATCCAGCAGCGCGGTCGACACCTCGCGCGACATGTTGCCCAGTTCGCTGCGCCGCCCGTTGGCATCGAAGAAGCGCGCGCGGTACGGCGTGAACGAGAACACCACCGGCGCCTTCGCGGCCAGCGGCACGCCGTCGCGCGCCGGACGATACACATTCATCGCCAGCAGCGTGCCATCGCGCACCGGCACGTACATCGACTGCCGGAAGGGGCCGGTCGGCGCGGGCAGATGCTTCTGCACCACGCTCCAGTGCCGGTCGGTGCACAGCCGGCAGGCGGGACCGGCGAAATCCCAGCCCGCATCCGCATCACCCTTCAGATTCCAGTCGAGCCAGCGCGTGGCCACGCGCACCCACGCGCCGCCATCGCGCTCGGTCCAGAACGTGCCGCCATGACCCACCGGCAGTTCGCCGAAGAACACCGGCACCTGCTCGATGCGCGCCACGTCGTCGGCGGCATTGGGATGCGCGATGTCCGACGGGCCACCGGCCAGGTACAGCATCGGGCCATGCAGCTTCGCCAGTTGCGACTTGTCGATGTTCACGCCGCTGCGCGCGCCATCGCGCCGCACGTAGATGCCGCTGTCGATCACCATCGTGGTCTTCACGCGCGGATCATGCGATGCGGCCAGCGCCTGCAATCCGCCGCAGCTATGCCCGGCCACCGCAATGCGCGCCATGTCGATGTGCCCGGCCAGCGCAGCGCCCTGGCGCGCGTTCTCGCGCGCGGCCCAGTCCATGGCCTCGAACATCTGCGCAACCTGCGTTTCATCCGGCGTGTTGCGCGGCGGCGCATCGGGCGTGCCCGGCGCCGCGGGCTGCACCAGCGGTGGCGCGACGGCCGGCGCTGCGGGCGGTTCGAAGGGCCGCTCCTCGCGCGGCCTGCCCAGCGCGATCACGATGTAGCCGTTCGAGGCAATCTGCCGCAGGAAGGCGCCGTGCTGCAGGCCATTGTCGCGGCACGCGCCATTGCCCCAGACGAGCAGTGGCAGCGGATCCTTCGGCAGCTTCACCGGGGCGAACAGCGTGTGTCCCGGAAGGGTTTCGAGGCTTTGCGCCACGGCGGGCAATGGCCCGGTGCCCGAGGGATTGCCCACCTGCGCAGCCAGCGACGCCATGGGCATCAACATCCATCCCAGCATCCCGACGCATCGCTTGCTCATGGCCCACCCACGGACTTCGTTCCCAGGAATGGCGTTTATGCGCCCGCGGGCCGCCGGTTTGCAAGCGCTTGCATCTGGCGTAAGGTGAGCCCGGAGCAAATCGGGGGTCGATGCATGTCCTGCAAGCCGGCAACACGCGGCCAGCGCCCGCGCGCGAACGCCCGCGCCATCATCTGCGCATTCGCCCTGTCATTGGCTGCGCTTGCCCCACGCGAAGCGCTGCCCGCCGACGTGCAGCGCATCGTAGCCACGCATCCGGGCAGCACTGCGCAGTGGATCATCGAAAAGCCATCCAACTGGAACGGCACCGTGCTGCTCTATGCGCACGGCTACGCGCCTTCCGTCTCCTCCGCCGTGCCGGAATCCGCGCCGCGGGGCGCACGCGACTGGCTGCTGGCGCGGGGCTATGCGCTGGCCGCATCGGCCTACACCGCCGGCGGCTGGGCGCTGGCCGAGGCACCCGGCGATCAGATGCAGGTGCTGGATGAATTCGTGAAACGCGTGGCTCAACCGCGCCGCACCATCGCCTGGGGAAGCTCGATGGGTGGCATGGTCACGCTGGCACTGGCCGAGCGGCATCCGGATCGAATCCAGGGCGCTCTGCCGCTGTGCGGTTCGGTATCGGGATCGCTGGGCATGCTGAACACGGCGCTCGATGGCGCATTTGCCTTTCGCACGCTGGTGGCGCCGGATTCCGGCATCCGCATCGTGGGCGTGGATGATGATCGCGCGAACTCGGCGCGCGTTGCTACCGCGCTGCAGACTGCGTGGAACACGCCCGCCGGCAAGGCGCGCGTGGTGCTGGCCGCCGCGCTGGCGCAGTTGCCGGACTGGACCGACCCCGCCTCGCCCCGACCAACCGCGGCTGAATTCGACGCCCGCGCTGAACAGCTTCGCCGCGGCTTCGCGATGGGCGTGTTCGTGCCGCGCGTCGACCAGGAACAGCGCGCCGGCGGCGTGAACGGCTGGAACACCGGCGTCGACTATCGGCGCGTGTTGCGGGAATCGCCGCTGCGCAGGCTGGTGGAGCATTTCTATCGCGAAGCGGGCATCGATCTTCAGGCGGACCTTGCAAAGCTGAACGCCGCACCACGCATCGAAGCCGATGCAAAGGCCGTCGCCTACATGCGCGCGAACTTCGTGCCGCGCGGCAACTGGCGCATCCCCGTGCTCACGCTGCAGGCCATCGGCGATGGCGTCACCGTGCCAACCACGCATGCCGCACTCGGCATGCTGTCGGCCAAAGCCGGCCGCAACCACATGGTCGGCCAGCTCTGGGTGGAACGCGCTGGGCACTGCATCTTCACGCCCGCCGAGCTCGCGGCTGCGCTGGCCACGCTCGAGAACCGGCTCGATACCGGCAGGTGGTCGCTCGAACCCGCGCAGGTCAACGCGCGTGGCGGCGACGCCGGTGGCGACACGCGGTTCATCCCTTACACACCCAGCCACATGCCGCGGCTGTGTGGCGCGCAGCCCGGAAGCTGCCCGGGAGAACCGCAGCCCGCCGGCCAGGTCGTCCCCGCGAAGGCGGCGCGATGAACGGCATCGTCCTGGCCACCGGCGACCTCGCCCCGGACCGCGAACATCCCGATGAATGCTTCGTCGCCACGCGCGAACTGCTGAATGACGCGGAACTGGTCTTCGGCCAGCTCGAGACCAGCTTCGCCACCCGCGGCACCCGACTGCCGCAGGCCCGTCACGCCGTGATGGCGCAGCCCGCCTGCGCGGGTGCACTGGCGCGCGCCGGCTTCGATGTCATCTCCTTCGCGGGCAACCATTGCCTCGACTGGGGCAATGAAGCCTTCTTCGAAACGCTGCAGCATCTCGAGGCCGCGGGACTCGCCGCAGTAGGTGTGGGCGAGAACATCGCTGCCGCGCGCCGGCCCGTCATCCGCCGACTGGCCGATGGCACGCGCGTGGCCTTCCTCGCCTATTCATCGATCCTGCCACAGGCCTACTGGGCCGAGGAACGCCGTCCGGGTTGCGCGCCGCTGCGCGCACACACGCTGTACGAGCAGATCGAGCACGACCAGCCCGGCACACCGGCGCGCATCCACACCTGGGCGCATGCCGGCGATCTGGCCGCCATGCAGGAGGATATCCGCAAGGCGAAGCAGCAGGCCGATGTGGTGCTGGTATCGCATCACTGGGGCATCCACTTCGTGCGCGCGGCAATCGCCGACTATCAGCGCGAGGTGGCGCGTGCGGCGATTGCCGCCGGTGCCGACGCCATCCTCGGCGGCCACGCGCACATCCTCAAGGGCATCGAGTGCATCGCGGGCCGGCCCGTGTTCTACAGCCTTTGCAACTTCGCCACCGACCTGCGCATGACGCCCGAACACGCGGCGCGCCCAAGCTTCAAGGAGATCCAGAAGCTGGGAGAGGACTGGGAGCCGGACTTCGACAGCCTGTACAACTTCCCGCCTGCGGCGCGCCTGTCGATGATCGCGCGGCTGGTGATTCGTGAAGGCCGCATCCACGAGGCCGGTTTCGTGCCGCTGTTCATCGATCGCGATGCCATACCGCGCGCCATCGGCGCGCGCGACCCGCGCTTCGGCGAACTGCTCGACTACCTGCGCGCAATCACCAAAGAGGCGGATCTGAATGGTCGCTACGCCGCGAAGGGCGATCTGGTGCGGATCACCAACGCCGGCGCAGACGCGGGTGCGGATGCGGGGGCGGTCGCACCATGAGCCGCCTTTCCCGCATACCGCTCGAAGGCATCGTCGCGCTGTACTTTCTCAGCTACATCCCCAACATCATCCTGACGCGACTGGCCACCAGCGGCGTGCATCCCGAGCGCGGCCGCGCGCTCACGGGCCTTGAAACGCTGCCCGTCTCGCTCATCACCAACCTGGTGCTCACGCTCGCGTTCATCTGGATCTCCGGCTGGCATCGCGACGCGCACGGCCTGCGGGTGGGCGGCACGCGGCTGCCCGTGCCCACGCGCCTTACGGTGTTGTCGGGCATCGGCAGCGCGCTGGTGCTGTTCACGGTGCCGCTGTCGTTCACCTTCACCAACGTCAGCATCCCGTTCATCCAGCTGCTGATGCGCGGCGACATCCTGATCATCGCACCGCTGGTGGACTTCATGTTCGGCCGCCGCGTGCGCTGGTACAGCTGGACGGCGCTGCTCATCGTCGGCGTCGCGCTCACCTTCGTGGTGCACCAGCGCGGCGGCTTTCGCCTGCCGCCCATGGCCATCGCCACCGTCGTGCTTTACACGGTGGGTTATTTCATGCGCCTTGCCGTGATGACGCGCATTTCGAAGTCGGGCGATGAGGCCGGGGTCCGTCGCTATTTCGTCGAGGAAAAGCTCGTCGCCCTGCCCCTGTCGGTGCTGGCATTGGCAGCCGTGGGTCTGACGGGACTGGGTTCGCAGGCGGATGAACTGGCCTGGGGCTTCACGCGCGCCTGGAGCGATCCGGTGTTCGCGCTGCTGGCCGGCGGCGGCTTCACGCTCACCATCATCTCGGTGTTCGCCGCCATCATCCTGCTCGACCCGCGCGAGAACAGCTACTGCGTGCCGCTGGAAAGATCATCGAGCCTGCTGGCGGGCCTGGCCGCGGCGTACGTGCTGCACCTGTTCTGGAATCAGCCCGCGCCCACCGGCAGCGAGCTCATCGGCGCGGCGCTGCTGCTTGGCGCCATCGTGCTGCTGACGGTGGCACCGCGCTTCACGCGCTCTCGCGCGCGATCAACCTGAACCCCACATCGATCACTTTCTGCGCGATGCGCTCACCCGCGGCGCGGCGTCGCAGCACCGCCACCGCTTCGCGGCCGATGCGCGCGCCATCCACGTCCACCGTGGTGATGGTGGGCCGCATGTCGCCGGTAATCGCCAGATTGCCGAATCCGGTCACCGCCACCTGATCCGGCACGCGCAGGCCCGCGGACTGCGCCTCGATGATCACGCCCTGCGCCAGCACATCCGAGCCGCAGACGATCACATCCGGCGTCGTGGTCATCTGTGCCACATGCCGCCACACCAGCCGCGAATGGCCGAAGCGCGTGGGCAGCGGCACATCGATCACCGTCGGCGCCTCATGCGCGGTGCTGCGCCATTCCTCCAGGAAGCCATCGCGCCGCTGCCGCGCACGCACGCCGTCCGCCACTGCGAGCAGCGGCCGCACATAGCCGCGGCCATGCAGGAAGCGCGCGACATCGCGCCCCACGGCCTGATGCGAGAAGCCCACCGCGATGTCGATCGGGTCTTCCGGAATGCCCCAGGATTCGATCACCGTCACCGAGCGCTCGCGCAGCCGCTCACGCGTTTCCGCGTCGGTGACGATGCCGGTGAGGATGATGGCATCCGCGCGCCGCGCCAGCGCCGCCTCGATCAACTGCGGCATGCGCGCATTGCCCGCGCCGGTCAGCCCCAGCATCACGGTGTTGCCGTCCAGCGAAAGCTCCGAGGCCATGGCCTCGATGGTGTCGTTGAAGATGGACTGCGCGATCTCCGGCACCAGCACCGCCACCAGCCGGCTGCGGTTCGATGCCAGGCCCCCGGCCAGCAGATTGGGCACATAGCCCATCTCGTCGATGGCCTCGCGGATGCGCGCCGCGGTGGCCGGCGCCACGATGGCCGGATTGTTGTAGTACCGCGAAACCGTGGCGGTGGAGACGCCGGCGCGCTGCGCCACGTCGTCGAGCTTGGGGATCACTGCCTTGGCGGGCTTCATGGGGTGCAAGTGCACCACTGTCCGGGTCGGAAAAAAAGCCATGCAAGCGCTTTCACCCAAAACTATACTCGAAGGCCATGCCCCAGGATTTCGACCCGCTCGCCCCGGAAGACTTCGACTCTCCGCACGCCGACTACGCCCGGCTGCGCCGCGAGTGTCCCGTGGCGCACAGCGATGCCTGGGGCGGCTTCTGGGCGCTGATGAAGCATGCCGATGTCATCAGGGCCGCGTCCGACAGCGACACCTTCATCACCTCGAAGCAGAACGTGGTGCCCAAGGTGGCCTTCACCGGCCGCCGACCGCCGCTGCACCTGGATCCGCCCGAGCACACACCATATCGCCGCGCCTTCTCGCCGCTGCTGGCGCCGCAGCGCGTGGCGCGCTTCGAAGCCGAGATACGCAGCATCTCGCGTGAACTGCTGGGCCGCATGGTGGCGCAGGGCGGCGGCGACATCTGCGAGGAATTCTCCTCGCGCATGCCCATCCGCGTGTTCAACGCGTGGATGAACCTCAAGCCCGAGCAGTCCGCCTCGCTGGCTGAAGTCGGTCGCCGCTACAACGTGGCGGTGCAGTCGAACGACGAAGCCGCCACCAAGGAAACCAGCCTCAAGCTCTACGAGATGGCACGGGCCGTGGTGGCCGACCGCAAGGCGAACCCGCTGCCGGTGGATGTGGACGCTGCCAGCTCGCTGCTGGCCGCGCGCGTCGACGGCCAGCCGCTGCCCGAAGAGATGATCGTCGGCACCATCCGCCAGGTGCTGGTGGTGGGCATCATCGCCCCCACGGTGATGATCGGCTCGATCGCCGTGCACCTGGCGCGCGATCCGAAGCTGCAGCAGCACCTGCGCGAGCACCCGGAACTGTCCGAAGCCGCCACCGAGGAATTCCTGCGGCTGTACACGCCCTATCGCGGCTTCGCGCGCACGGCGCGCACCGATGTCACGCTGCACGGCCGCACCATTCCGGCCGGTGAGCCCATCGCGCTGGTCTATGCCTCGGCCAACCGCGATGACGAGGTGTTCGAGGATGCCGGAAGCTTCCGGCTCGACCGTCCCAACATGAAGGAATCGGTGGCCTTCGGCCGCGGTCCGCACATGTGTCCGGGCGCACCGCTGGCGCGGCTCGAGATGCGCGTGGCGCTGGAAGAACTTCTCGCGCACACACCGCGCGGATTCACGCTGGCAGGCGATATCATTCCAACGCGGTTTCCGGAGTACGGCGCGCTGCGCGTGCCGTTGAAGTTCGGCTGCTGAAACGAATGTAGCGGCGACCAGGCCGCGGATGGGGGGGATCAGGATGCGAAGCGCGTTGAAGCGCGTGGGTTGCGCTGCCATGGCGACTCTGGCGCTGCTGTCTGCTCATGCCGGCGCCGCCGTGCCCGACATCTCCGGCACCTGGCTGCCGGTGGAATCCCTGTCCACGCCCTGGCCCGAGCCGCTGCCGCTCACCGCCGACGGCCGCGCGCGTTTTGCTGCCTTCGACCCGGACCGCGATGAACCCGCCTCGTTCTGCATGCCGCTGGGCACACCGCGCAATACGCTCTCGGGCACCAGTCCGCTCGAGGTGCTGCAGACACCCGACCGCGTGTACTTCGTGTTCCAGCCCAATCTGCTCAATGCCGAAACGCGCCGCGTGTATCTGAATCGACCGCTGCCCGCCGCCGATCCCGACCGCCTGCCCACCTGGCTTGGCATGTCCAGCGGCAAGTGGGATGGCGAAACGCTCAGCGTCGAGACCATCGAGATGGAGCCGCAGGCCATCCTGAACGGCAATGGGCTTTCGCACTCCGGCGCACTGAAGGTGCGCGAGCGCTGGCATCTGGCGCACGACGCACAGCGCGGCAGGATTCTCGTCAACGACGTGGTGCTCGACGATCCCGAAACCTTCACCGCACCGCTGCGGCTGAAACGCGTGTTTGCCTGGTCACCGGAATCACGTCTCGCCGAAGGTCAGTGCTCGGAACGTCTGTGGATCGACCAGATCTGGCGGCACCGGCTGCGCGAACATGCAGCCGCCCGCAAGGCAGGTTCCAAGTGAGCAGCGCCGGCTTCACCGCTCGAGTCTGTCTTGCCTTCGCACTGCTGTGCGCACCTGCCCTGCACGCCGCGCATCCCGCCGTTTCCAGGGACATGGCCGGCGTATGGCTGCCCGACAGCAAGCGCAGCGAGCGGCCGCCGAAGTGGCCCCTGCGGGCCGAGGCCGCCGCGTCGCGCGAAAAGTGGCTGGCCGAGTACGGCCCCGTCGATCCGCGCATCGATGACGCCAGCGCCTCCTGCATCGCCGAGCCCATGCCCTGGGCGGTGCGACTGATCGCGCAATATCCCTTCGAACTGCTGTTCACGCCCGATCGACTCACGATCTTCTACGAAGTGTTCGGCAGCCTGCGCCGTGTACCCATCGCAAAGCCCCGCAACACCTTCGATGCGTTGCCGTCGGCCATGGGCACATCCAGCGGTCATTGGGAGGGCGATGTGCTGGTGGTGGAAACCCACACCATCCGCCGCGACGGTGCCGGCAGGCCCACCGGTGAAAACCCCATCAGCAACGCGCGCAGGATCATCGAGCGTTATTCCATGGGCAGGGATGAAGCCGGCAACAAGCAGCTTCGCAACGAGCTGACCATCATCGACCCGGTGGTGCTCACCGAACCGGTGAAATTCACCATGCGCTACAAGTGGTCGCCCGACATCTCCGTGGGTGAATACCTGTGCCAGCAGGACATCTGGGACCAGAACCTGCAGGGCGAGCCGAGCACGGTGCCGTGGCGAAAGTGATTGAACCGTCAAGCTGCCGGCAGCGCGCGCGGCGCGATTGCACCGTGCCCTGCGCGCCGGCAGTCCTATTCGGGGATGTTCTGCGCCCGCTCCCAGTCCTTGCCGCTGGCGAACTTCACTTTCAGCAGGTACATGAAGTGATGATCGTCCCGGTCGGGATTGCCGTGGACGGTGACGATGTCGCCGGACTTCATGTCGCCGGGCTTCCAGCCGTAGCGCATCAGCAGCACCTTGCCGGGCGCGAACACCTTGTACAGCTCGGTCTTGCCCGAGGCATCGGTGACGTCGATGTCGACGAACGAGTGCGGATTGACGAAGCCGAAGAACTTCACCTTGCCGGTGATCGTCTGTTCCTTGCTCTTGTCGAAATTGGCGGTCGAGTGATGCGCGGAAGCGCCGGTGGCCGCCAGCAGCAGCAGGGGAAGGATCAGCTTCGTGATGCGCATGGTGGTTTACCCCGGAATGTAAGCGCTTGCGAGAACCTCCGGGGATTCTGATCCCGCGCCGCAAATCCAGTCAACCAGGTTTTCCATTGCCTTCGATATGACACACGAACAGGGGGAATGACATGAAACTGCCACCGATCATCACCACAGCCGGCCTCGTGCTGCTCGCCAGCCCCGTGTCGCTGGCGGTCGCAGAGGAAACCAGCGCCAGGGACGGGTCGAACTTCGACGAGATCGTGGTCACCGGCACCTTCATCCGTCGCTCCGAAGGCTTCACGCCCGCCTCGCCGGTGCAGGAGATCAGCAAGTCGGACTTCGAAGCCAACGCACCGCGCACCGTCGCCGACTTCCTCACGCAGCTTCCCTACAGCTTCAACACCACGTTCACCGTCGGCCGCGCGCTGGGTTCGTCCAATGGCTCCGGCAGCCTGAACCTGCGCAACCTCGGCGCCGATGCGACGCTGGTGCTGCTGAACGGCCGCCGCGTGGCGCGCGATGCGGTGACGGTGAACAACGTCGACGTGAATTCGCTGGTGCCGCAGATTGCCATCGAGCGCATCGACGTGCTGAAGGATGGCGCGTCGTCGCTGTACGGTTCCGACGCCGTGGGCGGCGTGGCCAACTTCCTGACACGACGCAACTTCAATGGTTTCGAGGTGCAGGCGCAGGGCGACCAGCGCGACTATGGCAATACCACCGACTACCGCGTTTCCGGAATCTGGGGCGCGCAGACGGAAAAGTCCGGCGTGGTGGTGTCGTTCGAGCACTTCAATCGCGATCCCTTCACCTGGGAGACCTACGAGATCATTCGTGATCGTCCCGGCATCGACGGCGCCTTCCGGCTGGCCGGCTGGCCGGCGCGCTTTTCCATTCCGAACCGCAACTCCACCGGCGCCATTGCCGGCGCTGCCACCACCATCGGCGATCCGCAGTGCGCCGCGTTCGGTCCCTCGGCCAATGTCACCGGCAACCCGGTCACGCGCCTTGGCGTGAGCTATCCGTCGAACTGCCAGCAGAACGCGCCGCTGGGCACCAGCGCCAACGGCGATGAAAGCCGCTACCAGGCGTTCATCGAAGCGCATCACGAGATCAATGACTCGTTGAAGTTCTATGGCGAGGCCGGATTCCTGCGCACGCGCACCGGCGTCGTCGACACTCCGGGCGCCGCCGCGAATCCGGGCCCGGGACAACCCGCGGTCATCATCCCCGGCTATGCGCCATCGAACGGCTTCCGCGCACTGAACTCCGCGGGCGTCCCGCTGTATGCGCAGAACAGCGGCACGCAGCTCACCTACGACAAGGACGGCAATGGCGTGAACGACTTCCTGCCCGCGCGCAACGCCGCGGGTCAGGTCATCGTCGTGGGCACCAACCCCAACGCACTCGACGTGAATGGCCGCCAGGTGGTGCCCTTCTGGGAGGATGTGACCGTGGTGGCCGGCAGCCGCATCTTCGGCATGACCTGCAACCTGCCCGGCGATCCGGCCAGCACCTACAACTGCCGCAATGACCTGAACACCACGAAATACCACGTGGATGCACAGCGCTACGTGGCCGGCTTCGAGGGCAATCTCTTCGGCAGCAACTGGCACTACAACGCCAGCTACCTCCTGGCGCTGAACAACGAGAACGACTCCACCTTCGGCAGCTCGTTCTCGATGCCGGCGCTGCGCGCGGGCCTGGCCGGTTACGGCGGCTCGGGCTGTCTCACGCCGTCGAACGATCCACTGCAGGCGGGCAACATCCGTCCCGGCAGCGGCAACTGCCGGTTCTTCAACATCTTCGGCAGCTCGGTCACCACTTCGCCCGGTTCGCTGCTGGCCAACACCGCCGACATGGTCACCTACATCACGGCGCAGGACTGGCAGCGCTTCGAGACGAAGGCGCAGGTGCTCGACTTCGTGGTCTCTGGCGAACTGTTCAGTCTGTCCGCGGGTCGCGTAGGAATCGCTGTCGGCGCGCAGCATCGCAAGGACAACTGGTCGGCCGACTATCCCGCGCTGCAGAACGCCGGCCAGAGCGATCTTCAGGCCGCATTCTTCGACAAGAACGTGGGACAGATCGCCAATGCGGCATTCGCGGAAATCAGCGTGCCGCTGATGAAGAGCGGGCAGTACGGCCTGCTCGACTTCACCGGCGCGGTGCGCCACGAGAACACCGCCGGCCCCGGCCTTTCCACGACCGATCCGAAGCTGGGCCTGCTGTATTCCACGCCGGGTGGCATGGTGAAAGTGCGCGGCACCTGGAGCACCTCGTTCCTGGCGCCGTCGCTGTACCAGCGCTTCCGCCAGAACGTGGTGTTCACCAATGCGGTGAACGACGGCCTGACACCGGTGAACGACAATCTCTCGCGCGTGCCCACCACGGTCTCGGGCAATCCGCTGCTCGATCCGCAGTCCTCCAGGAACTACAACCTGGGCTTCACCCTGAAGCCCTGGAACAACTGGAGCCTGGACGTCGACTACTGGCATTTCACCTTCGACGACCAGATCTCGCTGGAGAACGCGGTGGAGCTGGCGGCGAATCTTTCCACCACACTCGATCCCACCAAGGTGATCCGCAGCACCGCCGCGGGCACCGTGCTCTGGAACGGCGTCAACGTGGGCCAGATCGTCGGCTTCAACGTCAACTACATCAACAATGCCTCGCTCAAGTCCTCGGGCTTCGACTTTGCGCTGAACAACACGCAGGACTTCGGCCGCTTCGGCGTGCTGCGCAGCTCGCTGCTCGCCAGCTACCAGGACAAATACGAGTTGAACGGCCGCGACATCTCGCAGAGCCGCAATGCGCGCACGGCGGGTGGTTCGTTCTCGGTGCCATGGCGCGCCACGCTGCGCAATGTCTGGTCGCTGGGCAGTCATTCGGTGCAGTCGCTGCTGCGCTTCACCGACGAGTACTACAACGACCAGACGCCCAACGCCGGCACAGCGGCCAAGGAGCACATCGAGAAGTACTTCAGCTGGGACCTGAGCTACAGCTACGACCTGGGCGAACGCTTCGGGCTGAAGACCAGCCAGGTGTCCATCGGCGCGAACAACCTGATGGACAAGTCACCGCCCTATGTGCCGGATGGCAATCACACGCTGTCGAGCATGTATGACTACAGCGGCCGGCATCTGTGGCTGCGGCTGAAGGCGGGCTTCTAGTCCGCGCGGGCTGAAGGCAGGGCGGCGATCTCGCGTCGGTACAGCACGCGGATCGCCGCCACCAGGAGCACGGCCAGCAGCAGCACGCCCACCACCAGCAGCGTGGGCGCGGCGAAGCCTCCGCTGCGCTCGCGGGCGATGCCCATGAGCTGGGGCATCACGAGGCCGCCCGCGCTGCCCAGTATGTTGATGGCCACCACGGCCACACTGAATTCCGCAGGCTTCAGCAGCTGCGTGGGAATGGCCCAGAATCCGCCCTGCGCACTGCCGAGTCCGAGGCCGGCGACGAGCAGCAGCACCATGGCCGCGGCTCCCGGCCCGGCCTGCCATGCAACCAGCAGCGCCATCGCTGCGACGACCGCCGGCAAGGCCACATGCCAGTAGCGCTCGCCCGTGCGGTCGGAATGCCGCGCATTGAAATACATGCCGAAGGCCACGCCTATCCATGGCAGCGCGCCGATGAGGCCGATGATCAGCGGCGTGAAGCCGGTCAGCGCGTGGATGACCTGCGGCAGCCAGAAGATCACGCCATACGAACCGCACAGCAGACAGAACCACAGCAGGCCCGCCAGCACCACGATGGGCGTGCCCAGCACCGACCAGTCGTTGTGGCGCGGGCGGTCCGCGCGTTGCGCCGCATGGGTGGCAAGCCAGTTGCGCTGATCCTCGTCGAGGAAGCGCGCCTCGCGCGGCGTGTCCGGAAAATAGAACGGCGCGAACAGCCCGAACAGGATGGTGGGTACGGCTTCGGCCAGCAGCATGAAGCGCCAGCCCGACATCGACAATCCATGCTGCAGCTCGAGCAGCCATCCCGACAGCGGCGCACCGATGATCACCGATGCGGGAATGGCCAGCGCCGGCAGCGTGAACGTGGTGGCGCGCTCGCGCTCGGTGGCGAACTGGCTGAGATACAGCACGATGCCTGGCGCAAGACCGCCTTCGGCCACGCCGATCAACACGCGCAGCACGTAGAACTGCGCATGCGTGTGGATGAACCCCAACGCCGCGGCCGAGAATCCCCACAACAGCGCGCAGATGCAGATCCACGCGCGAAAGCCCACCCGCTGCAGCAGGAACAGGCTGGGATACTGGCCCGCCAGAAAGCCGGCGAAGAGGATGCCCGCGCCGAAGCCGTATTGCGTGGGCGTGAAGCCCAGTTCGGCGTTCATCGCGCTGGCCGCGAAACTGATGTTGGCCCGGTCCAGCGAACTCATCAGCATGAACAGGATGCAGGGCAGCGCCAATCGCAGATGGACGCGCGCCGCGATCTCCCGGTGCGAGCTGCCACGGTGCGAAGTTCCGCCGCTCAAACCTTCACCCGAGCTCATGCCATCCCCGTCTCTTGCAGTCCGGTTTCTTGTATGTGGCTGCCGCACGCATAATGCAGGCAGGCAAGCGCTTACATCACTATAGCAGGGCACCCATGAACCAGGCGGCGGATGCCGGACCCAGCCTGCGGCTGGCACAGTTCGTCACGCAGCATCCCGATGCGCTGGTGCCGGATTCCGCGTTGCGCGCGGCGGCGCGCGTGCTGCTCGATGCCACCGGCGTGATCCGCGCGGCCAGCGGAATTGCCGCGGAAGTGCAGCCCTTCATCGCGCTTGCCGCCGAAGGCGGTGCCGGTCCGGCCGCGATACTCGGCACCTCCCTCAGGGCACGCGCTCCGCTGGCCGCACTCGCCAACGGCGCGATGGCCCATGCGCTGGATTACGAGGACGCCTTCGATGCGGCGCCCGTGCATCCCAATGCGTCGCTGGTGCCCGCGGTGCTGGCGCTTGCGCAGGCGCATCGGCCGATCGGCGGACGCGCACTGCTCGCGGCGATAGCGGTGGGCTGCGATGTGTCCTGCCGGATCGCGCTGTGCCTGCGGCAGCGACTCGAAGACGGCGGCTGGTATCCACCGCCCATCCTCGCCGCCTTCGGTGCGGTGGCCGGTGCCGCGCGCATCCTCGGGCTTTCGCCGCGCCAGCTGGTCGATGCATGGTCGATGCTGCTGCTGCAGAATTCCTGCGCCGGCGAGATCAAGCACGATCGCGGCACCATCCTGCGCGCGGTGCGCGAAGCCTTTCCCGCGCAGGCGGCCGTGCAGGTCGTGCAGCTTGCGCGCGCCGGTGTGCGCGGCTTCGATGCGCCACTGGAGGGACGCGATGGCTTCTTCCGCCTCTTCGCCGCCGGCCGCTACGACGCCGACGTGCTGCTCGGCGACTGCGGCGGCCGCTGGCACATCGAAGCATTGAGCTTCAAGTCCTGGCCAAGCTGTCGCGGCACGCACGCGGCCATCGAGTGCGCGCTGAACCTGCGCAAGGATGCCGAGTGGCGCGACATCCGCCACATCCGCATCGAAGGCTGCGAAGTGCATCGCATGCTGGCCGAACCCCTCGCGGGCAAGCGCGTGCCGCAGACCGCCATCGATGCGAAATTCAGCCTGCCCTTCACGGTGGCGGCCGCGCTGGTGGCCGGCCGGGTGGATCTGGATACCTTCACCGATCCGGTGCTGCGCCACCTTGATGTGCTCGCGGTGTCGCAGCTCGCCTCGTTCCACCGGCGCACCGACTGGGGCGCCGACATGGCCGTGAGCGGCGCGGTCGAGGTGACTCTGCTCGACGGCCGCGTCCTGCGGCACGAAGTGCTGCAGCCGCGGGGCTCGCCGGCGCACCCGCTCTCCGACGCGGAACTGATAGCCAAGTTCGTCGACTGCGCCGGCAGGGCGCGACAGCCCCTGGCCGCCGAGCCCGCCAACGCGCTGGCGCGCCGCATTCTGCAGCTGCACACGGCGGTCGACGCCGGCGAAATCCTCGCCATCCCCTGAACCCGCCACCCTCGCTGCCCCGACTTGACGCTCGGCCACGGTTGTGTGAAAACGCTTACATTCCACGAAAGTCCCATTGGGGGGACCAGAGGACCACATGCCGCACCTTGCTTCCCTGCCCGCTTCGCGGGTGGCCGCCGCCGTTGCCCTTGCCCTGGGCCTCACCAACTTCGCGCAGGCGGCCGACGATGCCACGCTCGACGAGGTGATCGTCACCGCCGAGCGTCGCGAGCAGAACCTGCAGGATGTGCCCATCTCCGCCACGGTGCTCAGCGCCAATGATCTCGACAAGCGCGGCGTCACCGATCTGAACGACATCCAGCAGGTGGCGCCTGCGGTGGCCATCAACGTGGTCAACCGCTCCACCTTCGTGAACATCCGCGGCGTGGGCATTGCGCAGTCCGCGCCCACGTCGAATCCGGGCGTGGCCTTCTACATCGATGGCCAGCTCATTCCGCACGAGCAGTTCATCGGCCAGGCCTTCTACGACATCGGTTCGATCGAAGTGCTGCGTGGTCCGCAGGGCACGCTTACCGGCCAGAACTCCACCGGTGGCGCCATCTACGTGCGCACGCCGGCGCCGGTATTCAACAAATACTCCGCCAGCTTCGAGCAGACCTTCGGCAACTACAGCTGGATGCGCTCCATCGGCGCGGCCAACCTCGGCTTCTCCGACAACGTCGCGCTGCGCCTGGCCGCGGTCTACGACAAACGGGACAGCTTCACCGACAACATCGGTGCAAGCAGCAGTACTCCCGGCGACGTGGGCCTGAAGGCCGGTCGCGCCAACCTCGCGTACCGCGCGCTCGAAGGCCGCTTCACCGCCAATCTGCGGCTGGAATATTTCGACTGGAAGACCGACAACAACGCGGTGAAGAACCGCAGCGATACGGTGACCAGCGATCCGTTCACCATCGAGGAGGACGCGCGTTCATTCATGAACCAGCAGGGCCATCGCAACAGCCTGGAACTGCACTTCGGTCTCACCGATCACATGGAGCTGCGACTGCTCTCCTCGCGCCAGCGCGGCAAGACCGAGGACCAGACCGATGGCGACCGCACGAACACGGCGCTGCCGCAGCCGCCCTCCAGCAATGTGGGCCGCGTCGCCTACGCGCGCACCGGCTTCAAGACCTGGCTGCACGAGGCCAACCTGCTCTCCAC
This sequence comes from Steroidobacteraceae bacterium, assembly GCA_046347045.1. Taxonomy (GTDB): domain Bacteria; phylum Pseudomonadota; class Gammaproteobacteria; order Steroidobacterales; family Steroidobacteraceae; genus ZC4RG30. The sequence continues at coordinate 222,692 of JAXMGX010000005.1, read as the reverse complement.
GGGTGAAGGCCGGGTGCAGTGGGTGCTGGGGGCCTTCTACATGCACGAGGGCATACCGGTATCGCTGCTGCGCGACAACCGCAACACGCGTGATTTCGTGCAGTCGAACTCCACGATCATCACGCACGCGGAAAACGAATCGAAGTCCGGCTTCGGCCAAATCAACGCCTTCGTGACCGACACCGTCGAGCTGATCGGCGGCTTGCGCTACTCGAAGGACACGCAGTACTACAACCGCATCGCGCTGCCCGGCGCGCCGCTGCCGGTGGGCACCGACCGCATCGGCCCGCCGGCATCGTCCGGCGAGTGGACGGGCAAGGTGGGCGCGAACTGGCATGTCACCGACGACCTGATGTACTACGGCACCATCTCGCGCGGCTACAAGGCCGGTGGCGTGAACCTCACGCTGGGCACGCCCAATTTCGCGCCCGAGAAGAACACGGTGTACGAAGGTGGCTTCAAGTCGACGCTGGCCGACAAGCGCCTGCGCCTGAACGGCAGCTTCTTCTATTCCGACTACAAGGACATCCAGTTCTCCAGCCTCTTCAACGCGCTGCCGCTGACGCAGAACGCGGCCTCGGGCAAGGCGGTCGGCGCCGAACTCGAGCTCACCGGCCGCTTCGGCGGCTGGGACGTGAACGCGGGCCTGGGTTATCTCGATGCGGAGTTCGCCAAGGCCACCAACATCGTCAACACCGTGACCAATGTGCAGACACTGGTGCCCAAGGGCGCCGACCTGCCGTTCTCGCCCGAGATCACTTTCAACGCCGGCATCGACTACGGCTTTGCGGTGGGCGGTGGCAGGCTGGTGCCGCGCGTGCAGTGGTCGTACGTGGGTCGCCAGCTCGCCACGCCTTTCCCCAGCGCCGTCACCATCGTGCCCTCGCGCAATCTCATCGACCTGCGCCTGACCTACGAGCGTGACAACTGGCAGATCGAGGCGTTCAGCAACAATGCCGCCGACAAGACCTACATCGCCTCGCAGATCCAGAACTCCACCAGCGCTACAGGTGGCATCATCTACGGCGCGCCACGCCAGTACGGACTGCGCGCCAAGGTGAACTTCGGAGATTGAACGACTCGTGAGACTTCGTCAGGCCCTCATCGCGATCCCGCTTGCCGGTGCCATCGCAGTGCTTTCGTCGAACACCCCCTCGGCGGAAGGCGCCGGCACGCCGGATCGTTGGTGGGGGCCTGGTGAAGCCCGCACCTGGCCGCAACGCCTCGATTACGCCAACTCGATGGGTACCGTCGGCGTGCTGCGCGACGGTGCCGGCTTCGATACCCGCGGCCATCCTTTCTTCACCGCGCTGGGCACCAATGGTCGCGCCTGCATCACCTGCCACCAGCCCGCCGATGGCATGAGCATCACTGCGGCCACCGCGCGCGAGCGCTGGGCCGCGACCCAGGGACGCGATCCACTGTTCGCGGCCATCGATGGTTCGAACTGCCCCAACCTGCCGCAGGACAAGCCCGCCTCGCATTCGCTGCTGCTGACGCGCGGCCTGATCCGCGTGGCGCTGCCCTGGCCGCCGCGCGGCGATGACGGCAAGGCCATCGATCCGGAATTCACGCTCGAGGTGATACGCGATCCCACCGGCTGCAACACCAGCAAGGAATACGGGTTGAACTCGCCTCAACCCGGGGTTTCGGTGTACCGGCGGCCGCGTCCGGTGGCCAACACCAAGTACACCACGCACCAGAATTTCGGCGTGCTGCCCTTCATCGGCAAGAACGGCCTGCCCGCCTCGCGCGATCCGGACACCGGCAAACCCTCCGGCATGAATTTGATGTCCGATGCGCGCGCGCCCACACTGAAGCTGCAGGCACTGGATGCCGCAGCCAACCACCTGCAGGTGCCGTCGCCGCTGACCGCCGATCAGCTCGCGCAGATCGTCTCGTTCGAGAGCAGCCTGTACGTGGCGCAGGCTGCCAGCCGCACGGCGGGCAGCCTCGAGGAGTCCGGCGGCCCCTCGGGCCTCGGGCCCGATGCCATGCGCAAGGGTGAAGCCGGCGTGCTGGGCAACAACACCACGCGCTGGGTCTTTCCGATGGAGAACAAGTGGAAGTCGCTGCCGCGCACCGGCGAGGCGGCGGCCGACGCGCGCGCGGCAGCGCGAGAATCCATCCAGCGCGGCCATGACGTGTACATGTTCCGCACCTTCTGGATCCGCGACTCCATGCACCTGAACAGCGTGGGGCTCGGCAATCCCACCAAGCGCACCTGCGCCACCTGTCACGGCATGCACATGACGGGCATGGACACGGCCAATGGCTGGATGGACATCGGCACCACCAACCTGCCCTGGGCGAAGGAAGAGCCGCTGAACCCCTGGAACACGCAGCAGCCGGAGATGCCGCTGTTCAAGGTTACGTGCAAGGCGCGCGTGGCGCCGCATCCCTTCCTGGGTCGCGTCATCTACACGCAGGATCCCGGTCGTGCGCTCATCTCCGGACGCTGCAACGACGTGGGTACCATCGTCATGCAACAGCTTCGCGGCCTCGCGGCGCGGGCACCGTACTTCTCGAATGGTTCGGCCAGCTCGCTGCGCGAAGTGGTCGACTTCTACGACCGCCGCTACAACATCGGCTACTCCGAGCAGGAGAAGGTGGACCTCGTGAATTTCCTGGGGGCACTGTGACAGCGCGGCGCATGGGCACAGCCCTGTTGCTGGCGGCCTCTGTGGCACAGGCCGCGCAACCCGACCCCGCGCTGCGCAACTTCGTCGCCTGTCCCATCGTGCGCGACACGGCCTCGGTGCCCTGCTGGCTGGCCGAATACGAGGGCGAGCTGTATTTCCTGACGCTGCAGACCGATGTCAGCGCGCCAGTGAATCCTCCCTGGCTGGGTCATCGCGTACTGGTGGAGGGCAAGCGCAGCGACAAGCCCCGCATCTGCGGCGGCATTCCGCTGGAGCCGGTACGCCTGTCGGTGATCGCCGAACCCGACAGCTCCTGCAACCAGATGCTGCCGGCCGAGGATCGCTACAACCTCACCTTCGAACCGCCACGCCCACCCGGCCCCAGTGGCGGCCGCCTCGCCTTCAACACGCTGCCCATGCCCACGCAGCCGGTGGCAGTGAAGAAGGAGGCACAGCACTACACCCTCGATTTCAATTTCGACGGCATGGTGAATTTCAAGACGCCCTTCCAGCTCACGCCGGTACTCGACATGGCGAGGGCAATGCCGGCTTCGCGCGTGGAGATCGTTGGATACAGGTCGGCCGCACTGCTGTCGAACGGCAAGGTGCTGCAGGAGCAGCCGGATCTGGCGAAGCGCCGCGCGGAACAGGTGGAGGAACTGCTGAAGGGCGCGGGTCTTACGGCGCCGCAGTACACCGTGCGCTGGGTGGCTGCATCGCCCGCGCCGAATGGCACGGACGACTATCGCAACCGCAAGGTCGAGATCACGCTGCAGCCCTGACTCGAAGCAAGGGCTGCAGCGCTGGCGCCGCGGCCGGACACCGCGGCGCGTTCTGTCTTACTTCACCTCGTAGACGAGATTCAGAGTCGACAGCGTGTCGGTCTTCTTGAAGCCGGCCGGCGGATCGGTGTTGTGACGCACCGCGTAGGCCAGCGACAGCGCCAGGCGATCCGACATCTTCACCGCAAGGCCGATCTCGTTCTGGAAGAACTTGTTGCCCGAGGCCACTTCGACGCTGGCCTTGTCGAACACCTTGGTGGTATCCGACAGCTTCTGGTCGAAGTCCAGGCCCGCAACGCCGACGACCTTGCTGTTCTTGTCAGCCGGAACCAGCGGCGTGGCAATGGTCTTGTAGAACTTGTAGCCCAGCCCCACCTGACCCGACAGATGGGTGGTGTCATTGTCGATGAACTTGTGGCCGACGCCGGTGCTCACCACGCCCTGGTGGTCGAAGCCGCTGAACTTGTCTTCTTCATAGCGCAGGCCGCCATACCAGAAGGTCTTCGGCGCAAAGTTGTAGCGCTCCTGCAGGCCCACTTCCCAGCGCTTGGCGGTGGTGTCACCCGCGGTGCGCACGTAGTTGCCCGCCAGCGTGGCCAGTTCTTCCCACTGGTCATGCTTGTTGCCCAGGGCGATCTTGGCATTCGCGCTCTTGGTGTCGGTGTTGCCACTGGCCACCGCGATGCCAGCCTCGCCCTTGCCAGTCCAATCCGCCATGGCGGGAACAGTCCCCGCAATGGCCGCGGCAAGGGTCATCATGATCCATGTCTTCTTCACAGCAATCCCTCTGGTTGTATCGAAAGAAATCGGAACATTATGTATCAACGGCCCCCGCGCAGCGCTGTACGGGGCCTCTGGTGGGTACGTTTGATTCTCGTCCGCATCCGCCATGGGATGCTGCATCGCGAGAATGTGGTGGCGTACGAAAGGAGGCGGCCGTTGCCAGCCGCCTCCGCATCAAGCGCAATGACCTAGCGCCGGCCGTAGCCGAAGTCGTAGCGGAAGCTGATGCCCCAGTTCGTGCCGTCGTCGTTGTGGCTGACGTCGGGGCCTGCAGCGAAGTTCGGAGTGAAGTAGTAGCGGCCCGTCGCACCCAACGTGAAATCGTTGTTGTGATGGCCGAAGTCCGAGTACTTCACGGTGCCGGTGAGCTCGAGGCGATCGAAGGCGCCACGCAGACCCACGGAAAGACCAATGCCGTCATCCGACGAAGAGATGCCGCCGACCTTGGCTTCGATGCGTTCCCAGGACACGCCGGACACCAGATCGAGGTCGGGGCTCAACGCCCAGTGCGTGCCCAAGCCGGCATTGAACAGGTTCGAGCTGATGCCGCCGCTGTTGTCGTAGTTGATGTCGTTGACGCTGCCGAATGCGAACAGACCCTGGCCGAGTTCCACCGAACCGCCGATGACAAAACCGTCACCTTCAAGGTTGAGGCCGCTGCCCTTGATCTCGCCGCGGACGTAGCCGCCCTCGATCAGGTTGTAGCTGAGCCCATCGGCCGCGAAGGCCTGCGTGCCGAGACCCAGGGCCAGAACGGCGCCAAGGGCAAGATGCTTTCGCATGTGTCACTCCAGTCAAATCCATACCCGTGCTGGGTACGGGGAGGGATGCTAGGAGGCCCATGCTGAACGCAAACTGACTGGGCGATTGATTCGTCAGTGCGAGGCGCGGCGGCAGGGCTGCAGCAGGTCCAGCGCCGGCCTGTATATGGAAGATTTCACATTTCCCAGCGCCAGCAGCGTATGCGAAAGGTTGTCATGCGAATACGGCGCGCCCAGATGACTCCTGAGGCAGGCAGTGTCCACATTGAGCCGCGAGGCCGCACCGCTGGAGAACCACATCAGCATGGGCACTTTCTTCTGCACATCGGGGGCGATGAGATACGGCTGGCCGTGCAGGTACAGGCCCGCTTCGCCCAGCGATTCGCCATGATCTGAAACGTACAGCAGCACCGAATCCACGCGCGCCTGCTGCGCGGCGAGCTGGTCGATCAGACCCGCGAGCACGAAGTCGGTGTAGGCGATCGAATTGTCGTAGCTGTTGACGATCTGCTCGTCGCTGCAGGTCTCGATGCGCTCGGTGGGACAGATGGGCTTGAAGGGTTCATGGTCCGCGGTCACGCGCCGGAAATACGTGGGACCATGACTGCCCATGGCATGCAGTACCAGGAGCGCATCGCGCGCCACCTGCGGCAGCTTTGCCGACAGCACATACAGCAGCGCATCGTCGAGGCATTCGCCATCGCGGCATGAGTCCGGGTGGTAGCGCCGCGCCTCTTCGGTGGGCACGCGCGCGCACACTTTCTTGCAGCCGGACTGATTGTCCACCCACGTCACCGACAGGCCCGCGCGGGCCATCACGTCGAGCACCGAGTCACGGTGATCGGCCTGCGACAGCTTGAACTCCGCGCGCGGCAGGTCCGAGAACATGCAGGGCACCGACATTGCGGTAGCCGTGCCGCAACTGTGGACGTCGGTGAAGTAGAAGACGCCGCGCTGCTTCAGCAGCGGGTTGGTGTCGCGCGCATAACCGCCCAGCGAGAAATTCGCGGCGCGCGCCGTCTCGCCCACCACCAGCACGACCAGCAGCGGCTTTGAAGCCACGGTCGCGGGCCGCGAGGCATCCTCGCCCACCTTGATGTAGGGCTGGCGGCCATGCAGCGTCTTGCGCACCAGCGTCACCGAACCCACCAGCACATTGGCCGGCGTGATGAAGTAGCGCGCCACGTCCTGGTTGCGGAAGTACGATGCGTAGGAGGAATACAGCGGCAGGCCGGCGCCAAACAGCAGCGCGAGACCCGCCAGCGCACCAAGCACGTAGTCGCGCAGCGCTCGTCCGAAAGTGTCCAGCGGCAACCTGGCGCGCCACACCAGCACCAGCGGGATGCCCGCCTGCCAGGCGATGCGCCACAGCAGCGGCCAGTCGAGGAAGTCGCGCGCCTCGGCCGGATTGGTCTGCACCACATTGCGCAGCATGTCGGAGTCGATGGCGACGCCATAGGTATCGATGAACCAGCTCGCGCCGGCGGCGATTACCAGCAGCAGCGTCAGCATCACGCGCAGCGCACGACCGGGCGACAGCAGGCGCAGCAGGAACATCGTGGCGCCGGTCATCGCCAGCGCCAGCGACGCGGCGAACAGCCAGCCCTTGGCCGACACGGGCTGCGTCTTGAAGAGGTGCTGCCAGAAGGTGTGATTCGCCGTGGCCACCATCCACGCGGCCACGACGAGACACAGGCGATTCGCCGTCAGTTTCACGGCGTCGGCGGACTCAACCCTGTCGCAACGGCTTCAGCGCCTTCGCCCAGGCCTCCACCTGGTCGAACACACCCGCCAGCGTCTTTTCCTGGTGCGGCAGCGGCTTGAAGGTGGTGAACTTCTCGAAGTCCGCGGCGAACGTGAGGCTCACCTGGGCGCGCACATCGGCCAGCTCGAGGTTGGCGCAGATCATGCGCAGGATGTCCACCGAGCGCACGGCGCCGGTGCCACCGTAACCCACGAAGCCCGCTGCCTTGTTGTTCCACTCCTTGAACAGGAAGTCCATGGCGTTCTTCAGCGCGGCATTGGGCGCATGGTTGTATTCAGGGGTGACGAACACATAGCCGTCGAAGCTCGCGATCTTCGCCGCCCACTTCTTCGTGTGCTCCTTGCTGCCCGGGCCCATGGCCGGCGGCACCGCTTCGTCGAACAGCGGCAGGTTGTAGTCGACGATGTCCACCAGTTCGTATTCGGCGCTGGTGCGCTGTTTCGCGAGACCATATACCCACTGGGCGACGGCGAGGCCGTTACGGCCCGGTCGGGTGCTGCCGACGATCACTGCAATGCGCATCTACTTGGCCTCCGCGATTTCTTTCATCTTCTTCAGTGCAGTCTCGAAGTTGGTGCGGCGGCGCGCGAGTTCTGCATCCTTCGCTGCCTTGTCCGCCTTGTCCGACACGTCGAGCACCAGCGTGTACAGGATCTTCGAGGTCTTGCTGGTTACCGGACGGGCTTCCATGTAGCCGTGGTACAGGTTGTAGAAGCTGCCTTCCTTCACCGGCTGCGTGTAGCCGTAGGAAAGCCCGGTCTGGCCCACCATGATCTCGATCACGCTGCCACCGCGCAACGCACGCACGGTGCCGATGCCGCCATCGCCCGACAGGATCTTGCATTCCAGGTTGAGCCAGGTGGCGATGTCGCAGTAGCCGCCGACCTTGGCCCATACATCCCTGGCAGGACGCGCCACGTCGATCTCCATCTTGACGGTGGCGTATTCAGGCTCCGCCGCCACTGTCGCGCCCGCGCCGATACCCGCAACCAGCCCGGCCAGGGCCAGCACACCCGCTTTCACGTTCATCCCTTTCCTTTGTTGTTCCTGCCAGAGGCGCCGCTAGGCTAGCATGAGGCGCAACGGGGGAATGACATGAACAACCGCCTTGCCGCGCCGCGCCTGCTTGCCACCCTTTTTGGACTGTGCCTGTTCCAGGCGGGCATGGCCCAGGCACCCCTCACTCCCGTGAACACCGCCCCCGCGAACTGCGCGGCCGCACGCGGACCCGTGACCTGGAAGTCGGTGGATCCCCAGCCCGATGGCCGCGTCACCTTTCGCCTGTGTGCACCCGATGCCACCACGGTGCAGGTGGCCAGCGCCGACCTGCCCGGCATAGTGCCCTTCGGCACTGCCACGCCCGGACTTGCCATGACCCGCGGTGCTGATGGCGTCTGGAGCGTCACCACCGCCAAGCCGGTGGAGGCGGACAACTACCGCTATACCTTCCTGGTGAATGGCGTGGTGGTGCCTGATCCGCAGTCCACCACCTTCTCGAAGGAACGCACCGGTACTCGATCGACCTTCGAGATGCCAGGCCCCGCCGGCGCGTTCCAGTCGTATGACCGCGCCGTGCCGCATGGACTGGTGGCGGTGTTCGAGTACTGGTCGACATCGCTCAACATGAAGCGCCGCGCGCACGTGTACCTGCCGCCGGGCTACGCGAAGGGCAGCGCAAAGTATCCCGTGCTGTACCTGGTGCATGGCGCCGGCGACAGCGACGACAGCTGGACCAGCACCGGCCACGCGAACTACATCCTCGACAATCTCATCGCCGCCGGCAAGGCAAAGCCGATGATCGTCGTGATGCCGGCGAGTCACACGCCCGACCGGCCAGGCGCGAATCTGCTGGGCAACCAGGATTTCGGCAACGATCTGCTGAAGGATCTGATCCCGGCCATCGACAAGGGATTTCGCACCGATGCGCGGCCGCAGTCACGCGCGATGGCGGGTCTGTCCATGGGCGGCGCGCACACCATCCAGTTCGGGCTGCCGCATTCCGATGTGTTCCGCTACATCGGCATCTTCAGCATGGGGTTGGGGATGAACAACCAGGATGACATCAAGCGCTACGAACAGCAGAACGGCGCCGCGCTCGCCCGCTCCGGCAGGGAGCTGAAGCTGGTCTATTACGCCATGGGCAAGGACGACTTCCTGCATGGCACCGCGGCACCTACGCGCGCGATGCTCGATCGCGCCGGCATCCGGCATGTCTACAACGAGAGCAGTGGCGGACACACCTGGATCAACTGGCGTCGCTATCTCGAGGACTTCGCGCCGCGACTGTTCAGGTGATCTTCTGCAATCGCTGCGTGGTGGCCGCCGCCGGCTCGCAGCGCAACTGGCCCATCGACGGGCGGAACGAGAGATTCAGGGACTCATCGCAGTGCACCGCGGCCGAGACCAGGCCGATGCCCACGTCCTCCAGATAGGCCTCGACGAAACTCTGCACGCCCAGTGCCAGTTCACGGCCGCCATTGCGCTCATCGGCATGCGCCACGAACTTGGCCTGCCAGTGCCGTGCGCGCGGATCGCTGTGCCTCAATTCTTCGATGCACTTGTCGAGCAGCAGCAGGTTGGTCGACAGGGTGTTGTCGGTGAGTTCCGGATCGGCGGTGCGCCCGGGGCGCCCGATCTGCATGTGCAGCAGCGCGCCGCCCTCCTGCACCTCGTCGTACAGGCACAGCGCGAACGAAGACTTCAATTGCGCGCACAGCACCACATCGTGCCGGGCGATCTCGAACTGATCGACTGGCACCTGGACCTGGGGCAGGACTCCGTCCATCAGGCCATTGAAAAGGGTTTGCGCATTGCACCAGTGTGTCAGCGCCCCCGCCACCATGATGGAACGGGGATCACACTCTGGTGCGCCCGGACCACTATTTGATCTGGTAGAAGCGGATGCGGACCGCGAGCAGCTTGGGCGGTGCACCGTTGGCCGCGGGCGCCATCACCGGCTCGATGGTCGACACGAAATTCCCCCGGGTCATCCACTCATGCGGACCCTTGGGTGCTTCGAAACGGGGCACGGCATAGCTGCGCTCGCCGGCCGCCGCGTTGTCGCAGCGCAGGGCCTGGTTCAGCACGTGGATGATGGCGCCGTCGCTGGCCTTCAGGAAATAGTCGGCCGACAACGTGCTGCAGCCGCCGGGCATGCGGAGCTGATAATCCCAGCCGCCGGCCAGCACCTCGCCGTTGAACTTCGGCCCGGCCACCTTGCCCCCGGTGATGGGGATGAACTGGCGCTGGCCCAACGCGGTTTCGCCCTGCACCACTGCGGGCGACAAGCCCACGTATTCCTCGAACACGAATTCCGAGCGCGGCAGCATCGAGGCTTCGGGGGCCGTGCCCAGCGCGGGCTTCAGATTCGCAGGCACATCCGCGGCAATGGCCAGCGTGGACAGCAGCGCACTGCAAACCATGGCAGTGACGCGCGCGCCGCCTTGCATCGTTGTTCTTTTCATCTGGATACCTCGGGTTTGTCAGAAGACGGACTTAGCCGGTTCGTTCATCATCGCGCCGCGCACCAGCGGAATCGGCGGTCCGCCGTGGTCAAGGAAGGCGTCGTGGAATTGCCGCCAGCAGGGCTTGCTGTCGGCGCCGCCGCGCGTGGCGCACCAGTCGCTGCGCAGCCTGCGGATCATCAGCTTGCCCATGGTGTAGTTGAGATATTCGGGGTCATAGGCGCCGCGCGCGGCCTGCTGTTCCGATTCACCTTCGTTCTGGTAGGCCTCGTCGAGGAACAGCTTGCGCGACTGCTCCAGCGTCATGCCCTTGGTGTGCAGGCCGATGGCCGACAGGAAGCGCGCATTGCGCTTCAGCGCATTGCCCAGCATGCCGATCTGCACTTCCGGATCGCCATTGCCCAGACCCTCCTCCCACATCATCTCTTCGGCGTAGTGCGCCCAGCCCTCGGCATAGGCATAGCCTATGTAGGCCTTGGGCAGCGGCGACTTCAAGGCGTTGGTATGCAGGAACTGCAGGAAGTGGCCGGGCCACACCTCGTGCACCGAGGTGAACAGCAGGTCGGTCTTGCCCTGTACATAGGCAAGCTGCTTGGCCTTCGACCACGTCGGGTCCGGCGCAGACACGTTGTAGAACGCCGGCATCGTGGGATCGAACGGCGGTGTGGGATCGATGTACGCCGAGTTCTGGGAGTTGTAGGGCGGCGACTGCTTCACCTTGGCGTCCTGCGTGCCGGGAATCGTGACAACGCCCTTTTCCTCGATGAAGCGCTTCAGCTCCACGAGCTGCCGGCGTGCCTCGGCCACCGTGTCGTTGTTCGCGGGCTTGTCTGCCGACGCCTTGTCGGTGCACTGCCGCAGCGTCTTGCCCGGTGCGTACTTCGCGCAGGCCTGCTTCAGCGCGGCCTGGTTGCGCTTCATGTCCGCAAGGCCGATCTGTTCCAGCTCGGCCAGTGGCGTGTCCACGCGCTCGTTGGCATAGAGCATCTTCGCGAACAGGTCGGCGCCCATCGGGAATGCATCGGTCTGCGTGGCGCGCAGCGATTCCAGATGTTTCTGCAGATCGGCCAGTGCCGCGGCGGCGGCGGCATTCTGCTTGTCGAATTCGGCGCGCAGTGCGGGATCCTTCACGTCCGCGAACACCTTCACCACGTCGGTCTTCAGGAAGTCCCCCAGCGGCCCGAAGGTGTGCATGCCGATGTCGATCCAGGCCTTGGGCAGCGGCCCCTTCAGGTTCGCCTTCACCTGCGCGGCGGCGGCGGGCACATTGGACGCCCAGCGCGAGTAGTCCTGCATGCGGCGCGCGAGATCCGCATACGGGCGATCGAGGTACACCGTGGGATCGAAGCCATAGAAGGTGGGGTTCTTGTGCGGCCAGTCGGCGGTTTCTAGCCAGAACAGCCGGCCATCGATCACCGCCACGAGGTAGTCGCGCTCGTACGCCGCCGAGGCGTCGATCTTCGCGGCATCGAAGGCGGTGGCGCGCGCACGGAAATCCTTCAGCCGCTGCGTCTCGGCCTTCAGTCCCGCATCGCTCCAGTCCGGGAAAAGGCCGATGTAGTCATGCCGACCCAGGTAGGTGGCGTCGTTCGGATTGGCCTTCATGTCGCTCTCGATCCATTCGTCGACGAACTTCGGCCAGTCCGGTGCAGCGGAAGTCGCGGCGCTGCCCTGCGCGGCCTCTCCCGCGGGCGTGGTCTGCTTTCCGCAGCCCGCCAGTCCGCAGCCCAGGGCCACTGCCATGGCCACGCCCGCCAACAGTTTCACCTGCTTGCGCATCCTTCGTCCTCCACGTCCGGATGCGCAAGCATGCCGCAACCGCGCGGCGCGCGCATCGCTAGTGCGTGTCGCCCGGCAGGTCGAACACCAGCACTTCGGCGTCCCGGCCCTGCGCCAGATGCAGCGCGGCGGTGTCGGTGAGCTTCAGCGCATCGCCCCCGGCAAGCTGGGTACCGTTGGCCATGAGCTCGCCGCGCACCAGGTGCACATACAGCCTGCGGCCCTGGGCCACGGTCAGCCGCGCATCTTCGCGGCCGTTCAGCAGGCCGGCGTAGACCCTCGCATCCTGATGGATCAGCACCGAGCCGTCGGCGCCATCGCCCGAGGCGATCAGCCGCAGCCGGCCGCGCTTCTCGGCGTCCTCGAAGCGTTTCTGGTCGTAACCCGGTGCAATGCCCATCCGGTCGGGACGGATCCAGATCTGCAGGAAGTGCACCGGCGTATTGCCCGAGGGATTCATCTCGCTGTGGAAGACGCCCGTGCCCGCACTCATGCGCTGCACATCGCCCGGGCGGATCACCGAACCATTGCCCATGGAATCGCGGTGCGCCAGTTCGCCCGAAAGCACGTAGCTGATGATTTCCATGTCGCGGTGCGGATGCGTGCCGAAGCCGCCGCCCGGCGCCACACGATCCTCGTTGATCACCCGCAGCGCGCCGAACTCCACATGCTCCGGGTCGAAGTAGCCGGCGAAGGAGAAGCTGTGCTGGCTCTTCAGCCAGCCATGGTCGGCCTGGCCCCGATCCTGGCTCTTGCGGATTTCCATCATGACGAACCTCCTGTGTTGGAGGCATGATGAGATTCTCTGGGTCGATTAAAAAGCGGATAATTTAGACCCAATCTATCTATTTCTTCGATATATGGCCCAGTTACGTAGTTCCGTGGACCAGTGGCAGGTGCTGGCGGCGGTGGTGGATGCCGGGGGCTTCGCCCAGGCCGCCAAGGCCCTGCACCGCAGCCAATCCGCGATCAGCTATTCCATGGCGCAACTGCAGGAATCGCTGGGCGTGGCGCTGCTGCAAATGCAGGGCCGCCGTGCCGTGCTTACTCCCGCGGGTGAACAACTGCTGCGCCGCAGCCGCAGCGTGGTCGACCAGTTCGCCCGGCTCGAATCCCTGGCGCGCGCCATCGACAAGGGATGGGAGAGCGAGCTTTCGCTGGTGATCGATGCTTCATTCCCGCAGGCGGTGCTGCTCGGCGTGATGGCCGAGCTTGCCGCGAGTTGCCCGCACACCACGTTGTCGCTGTCGGATGCAGTGCTGTCGGGCGCGGAGGAAGCCATTGTCGAGGGACACGCGGATGTGGTGATTACCACACGCGTGCCGCAAGGCCATCTGGGCGACTGGCTGATGGATGTGGAGATGATTGCGGTGGCAGGGCCGTCGCATCCGCTGCATGCGCTGGGCCGCGCGCTGACACTGGATGATCTGGCACAGCATACGCAGGTCGTGGTGCGGGATTCGGGGCAACAGCATCGGCGTGATGAAGGGTGGCTGGGCGCCGCACATCGATGGACGGTTGCCAGCCTTGAAGCTTCGCATGCTGCCGTGCGCGCCGGGCTTGCCTATGCGTGGCTGCCCTCGCATCTGGTGCGCGAGGACGTGGCTGCGAACCGCCTTGCGACCCTGCCGCTCCCGGTTGGCGGCATGCGACGCATGTCGCTATATGTAGTGCTGGTGAAGGGCGAAACCGCGGGACCTGCGGCGCGGATGGCGCTCGAGCTGCTGCAGCGTCACGTCGGGCCCTGAGCTACTTCAGCACCCGCGAATACCGCGCCAGCAACCACAGCATCAACGGCCAGAACACCGTATTGACCAGGTCATGCAGGCTCGCCATCACGCGCCAGTGGCCGTGAATCCGCAAGTCATCCCTCGCATCCAGCATCTCGCCGAGCGCAGCGAGCGCCACTACAGCCAGAATGGCCAGGGCGGAGCGAATCCCCTTCTGCGCCACCGCCGCGCCCAGCAGGAACACGCCCATTCCCACGTAAATATGCAGCGCATCCTTCGACAGTGAAGCGAACTGCACGATCTCGTGTTTCATGGATTGGAAGGCCGACATCGCCACGTACCAAGGCTAGGGAACCTTGCCGCGGGTGGCAAGGGCGCCATGCACGGAATGCAGGGCCACAACAAGAAAGGCCCGCCAGTTTTCGCTGGCGGGCCTTCGAGTGACGCGATTGCGTCCGGCGAAGCTTAGAACTTCTTCTTGATCGTCAGCGCGAACTCACGCGGACGTCCCGGCGCACCATCGGTGTGGCCGGCGCCCGTGTACTGGTCGGCACGGGACATGAAGTAGTACTTGTCGCCCAGGTTGGTGCCTTCCACCGCGGCTTCGAGGTCGCCGTCGGCATTGCGCCAGGTCAGGCGCGCATTGAACAGTGTGTAACCGCCGATGCGGTTGTTCACGCTGTTCGCGCCGTTGGTGTACAGCTCCGACTGGAAGTTGCCGTCCACGCGCGGGATGACCATGCTGCCGTTGGCCAGCGTGAATTCATACTGCGCGCCGATGCTCGCCTTGTGCTTCGGCATGAACGGCGCCACGAAGGCCAGCTGGATGCCGCCCACGTTGTTCAGGCGCTTGTACTTGAAGTCCGTATAGCTGTACGAGCTGTCGATCGAGAGGCCCTCGACAGGGCGCAGCGTGCCTTCGAACTCGAAGCCGCGGATGCGCGCGTCGCCGGCGTTGGCGATGCGGCCGCAGGGCGACAGCAGCACGGAGCCCGTGCAGGTCTGCAGGCCGAGCTGCAGGTCCTTGTAGTCGCCGGTGAACACGTCGGCGTTGACGCGCAGGCGACGGTCGAACAGGTCGGACTTCACGCCCACTTCCCAGGAGCTGAGCTTCTCGGGACCGAAGCCAACGGCCTGGTCGACGACGAAGGGACGCGGGCTGACGCCGCCGCCCTTGAAGCCGGTGGCCCACTGCACGTAGGTCATCACGTCGTCGTTCCAGCGGTACTGCGCGGCGAGGCGATAGTCGGTGTGGTTGCCGTTGTAGTCGCTGCGCACGCCGTTGAGCGAGCCGACGCCCGCGGCGGGCGCGGTGCCGGCGCGGTTCAGGCGCACGTAGTTGTAGTCCTTGTGCTCGTCGGTGTAGCGGATGCCGGCGGTCAGCTCCACGCGCTCGACGGGGATGTAACCGACCTGACCGAAGGCGGCCTTGGTCTTCACGTTGACCACGTCGTTCTGCTGGAACTGCAGCGGACCGGTGTAACGCAGGTCCTGCCAGGACTGGTAGGTCGACTGCTGATCCAGGTAGTAGCCACCCACGGTGTACGTGAGCGCCTTGTCGAATGCGGCGCCGTTCAGGCGCAGCTCCTGGCTGAAGCTGTGGAACGGCAGCGTGCCATCGCCGATGGAGCTGGCCAGCGGCGACAGGTCGTTGTCATTCGTGAAGCCGCTCTTGTATTCACGCCAGGCCGAGATGGATTTCACCGACAGCGAGTCCGTGAGCTTCCAGTCGAGGTCGAGCGCCGAACCCCAGCCTTCGAAGAACTGGCCCGGGGTCGCGCGCGATTCCACCATCACGTTGGTGACTTCGCCCGTGCCGTTGTGGGGCGGGTTGTAGTAGCTGGCGTAGTTGTAGTACGAGCCACGCGGCGGCACGAAGATCGACGGACGGATGTTGTTCGCCGGATTCGCGTCATAGGTGGGCTGGATGCGCGCGATCGCGGCCGCGCTCTGCGTGGCATCGCGGTAGTCGACCAGCACCACGCCGGTCGGATTGCGGCGGTCGTTGGTGTAGTCGATCGAGAAGTTGGCTTCCAGGTTCTCGGTGGGCAGCCAGCGCAGCGCGCCGCGCACGGCGCTGAAATTCACGTTGCTGTCCTTGCCCAGCACGCAGCCGGCGCTCGACGCGCGCTGCGGCAGGATGCCGTACGGGTTGTTCGGGTTGGCGCAGCCGTAGTCGCGGCGCTCGACATAGCCATCCTGCTTCTTGTCCACGCCCGAGATGCGCATGAACAGGTTGTCGGCCAGCGCGAAGTTAGCGGTGCCGCGCAGGTCGACGCGGTTGCGCGAACCGTAGGTGGCCTGGAACGAACCGCTGTTGTCGGCGGAGGGCTTCTGCGAATACAGCTTCACCGCGCCGCCGATGGAGTTGCGGCCGGCCAGCGTGCCCTGCGGGCCGCGCAGGATTTCCACGCGCTCGAGGTCGAGCAGGTCGAGCAGCGAACCGGTGAGCGTCGCGATGTACACGTCGTCGACGTAGATGCCGACGCCGGGCTCCAGCGCGGGGTTGAAGTCGGCGGCACCGACGCCACGGATGTACGCGGCGATGGCCGGGCCGAACATGGCGCTCTGCTGCTTCAGCGTGACGCTGGGCGCCTGGTTGGTGATCTCGGAAATGTTGGTCTGGCTGCGCGCCTCCATCAGTTCGGCCGTGACGGCGGTGATGGCCAGCGGCGTGTCCTGCAGGTTCTGCTGGCGGAACTGCGCCGTGACGACGATTTCGTCGAGAACGTCGGCTTCCTCGGCGGCGAAGGTGGCGGTAGCGGAAGCCGCAATGCAGGCGGCGACGGCGGCACGCACGGCTTTGCCCGGGTTCATGAACATGGATAGTCCCCTTACAGTGGAAATGGATCGATGCGATGGATCGATCGGGCGGTCATTCTAGCTGTGGCGGCGCTGCAACGCCATAAGACATCTTTACAACTTTACACAGTATTTTCCCGCATGAAGTACCCTATCGCGCCTGTTGCTTTTCCATCTGATTATCACTTCCGTCCCACGGCAGAGGGTTTCCACCATGAATCACGACGAACACGATCGCGACCCGAAGAGCTCCCTCGACCGCCGGCGCTTCCTGGGTGGCGCCACGGCGCTGGGCGCCACGCTCGGCGCGGTCGCCGCCGCACCCGCCAGCGCGGAAGTGCGTTTCCCCACCGAACCCGGCCTGTTCGGTTCAGGCGGCTCGGCAGGCCGCCCGGGCAGCACGTTCTCGGGGCAGGCCAACCGCTCCGAGAACACTCTTTATGACTGCGAGGTGGACGGCGACATTCCGGATGACCTCGACGGCGCGTTCTATCGCGTGGGTCCGGATCCGCAGTACCCGAAGCCCAAGGGTCTCGAGCATGACATCGCCTTCGACGGCGAAGGCCATGCCTCGATGTTCCGCATCAAGAACAGCCACGTGGATTACCTCAGCCGCTGGGTGAAGAACGAACGCTGGCTGGCACAGCACAAGGCGCGCAAATCGCTGTATGGCGTGTACCGCAACCCTTACACCGACGATCCTGCGGTGCGCGGCAAGTTCCGCGGCACGCAGAACACCCAGGTGTGGTACCACAACGGCCGCATCCTGGCGATGAAGGAAGACACGATGCCGGCTGCGCTCGATCCGCACACGCTCGAGACACTGGACGGCAACTACAAGTTCGACGGGAAGATCAAGGGCCAGACCTTCACCGCGCATCCGAAGAACGATTCGCACACCGGCAATCTACTGGCCTTCGGCTACGAGGCCACCGGTCTCGGCAGCACCGACATCAGCGTGTTCGAGATCGACAAGTCGGGCAAGACGATCTGGCAGGCGATGGTGAAGGCACCGTACTGCAGCGAGATTCACGACTACGCCATCACCGAGAAGCACATCGTCTTCCTGGTGTATCCGCTCGCCTACCTGGGCGAGGATCTGATGAAGAAGGGCGGCGTGCATTGGGGCTGGGATTCCACCCGCGACACGTATCTTGGCGTGATGCGCCGGCATGGCGACGGCAAGGACATCCAGTGGCTGAAGGGACCTCAAACCATGTGCACGCACACCATGGGCTGCTGGTCCGATGGCGAGATGGTCTATGTGGACATGGATGGCGGCGACGCCAACCAGTTCCCGTTCTTCCCCAGCCCGAATCCGAACGACCGCTTCGATCCGGTGAAGGCCACGGGCCGCGTGCGGCGCTTCTCGATGGATTTCAGCAAGAAGACCGTGCGGCCCTTCGACATGAAGGTGATGTACGGCGAATATTCCGGCGGGCTCGCGCGGCAGGACGACCGCTACCACACCGTGCCCTATCGTTATGGCTTCCTGATCGGTGGCGGTCCGCAGGGTGGCGGCTGGTTGCGCATCGATCACCAGACCGGCAAGGTGAACACCTTCAATCCGGGTCCGGATGCTTCGCTGTCGGAGATGTGCTTCGTGCCGCGCCGCAAGGGCGCGGCTGAAGGCGATGGCTACCTCGTGGGCGTCTGCGCGCGCACCAAGGAGAACGGCCGTTCGGACCTGCTCATCGTCGATGCGCAGCATATGGAAGACGGCGCCATCGCCACCATCAAGCTGCCTTATCGCGCGGCGCCGCAGGTGCACGGCTTCTGGGTACCCGGTGACCAGTTGCCGGCGGTGAAGACCTGAACTTCCGGCTTCGCACGCTGATCGTCGGCACCGCGGTGATTGCCGCGGTGCTGCTGACGGTGGTGCTGGTGCCGCAGATGCTGTCGCGCCATGCGCGTTTGCAGGTACTGCGCGCGCACGTGAGCGAGGTGGCCCGGCTGGCAGCGGCCAGCGTGGACGGCGACCTGCACCGTCGGCTGATCGCGGCGCAGGCGTCCGGTGCGGCGCCACCGGACGAAACCACGCTGGCCGAGGCACGCGCGCCGCTGCTGCGGCTGCACCGCAATTGGCCCGAAGCCTTCTATGTGTACACCATGGGCGTGCGCGCCGACGGCGTGCCCTTCTTCGTGCTCGACACCGCGCAGGATGCGCCGTTTGCCGCAGAGCGGCGGCTGCGCCCTTCGCAGTTCGGCGAGGTGTTCCGCATCCGCAAGGAATACGCCAGCCGCTGGCTGGATGAGCTGGCCGCGGGCCGCACCTACGTCAACGACTACTTCCAGCACGACGACTACGGGTATTTTCTTTCCGGCCACGCGCCCATCCGCGATGCCGGCGGCGCCGTTGCGGGCTTCGTCGGAGTGGACTTCGACCTGGCCTACTACATGGCTGAGGAAGCACGCTTCCATCGCATCGAGGTGGCCAGCATCGGATTCGCCCTGCTGCTGGCTCTGCTGCTGGGCTTCATCTACGCGCGCTATCGCTTCGCGCAGCAGTCGCAGATGCGGCTGCACTATGAGTCGGCGATGCAGGATTCGCTCACCGGGCTGCTGAACCGCCGTGGTGCGCTGTCGGCCATCGAAGCCGGCTGGTCGGATGCGAGCACCCACTCGCATGCGGCACTGCTGGTGGACATCGACAACTTCAAATCCATCAACGACACGCATGGCCATGCCACCGGCGATGAAGTGGTGTGCACGCTGGCGTCGGCGCTGCGCGACTGCCTGCGTCCCGGCGACATCACCGCGCGACTGGGCGGTGACGAGTTCCTGGTGTTCGCACCCGACTGCGATCGAGAGGGCGCGGAGCAGATGGCGCGGCGGCTGCTGGATGCCGTGCGGCAGACGGTCGGCCCAGTGCGCTTCCGCGTCAGCATCGGCATCAGCGTGGTGGTGGCGGCGCAGGGCAGTTTCGACCGGCTGTACCATCAGGCCGACACCGCCCTGTATCGCGCCAAGGATGCGGGCCGCGACGGCTACGCGTTTTTCGACTCGTAGCCGCATGCGGTGAGCGGCGGCGGCAAC
The DNA here is from genome assembly GCA_046347045.1 of Steroidobacteraceae bacterium. Classification (GTDB taxonomy): domain Bacteria; phylum Pseudomonadota; class Gammaproteobacteria; order Steroidobacterales; family Steroidobacteraceae; genus ZC4RG30. Next base: position 203,148 of record JAXMGX010000005.1, on the reverse strand, counting down.
TGCGGATGCGGCTGATCGCCCCGACCGTCAGAAGGTTTCGGTCGATCCCTTGTCCGGGCCGTAGTCGGTGGTGGGCCAGCCGGTGGGCACCTCATCCTTCACGTTCACCAGCACCGCCTGGATATGGCGGATCACGCCGTTCTGGATGGCGAAGAACTCTCCCACCAGCCGGTCGTTGGACGTGGCCACACTCTGGCTCTTCATGCCGCTCTTCATGCCGAAGCGCACCATGCACAGCACGATGCCCCGCTCTTCATCGACCACCGCATAGCGACGACCCCAGAGATTGCGGCCAATGAAGCGACCTTCGTCGAATCCCCTGGACGTGTCGTTGAACACCCCGTCGCGCACCATGCCCGTGGTCTGGAAGCCGTTCTCGAAGCGCTCGCTGTCGGGCGCGATGCGCGCGCGGCGGTACTGGGGCGTGCCGTTGGTCTGGAAGGCGCGCCAGTAGCTTTCGGTGGCGCCGATGAGATCGTAGTAGGAATCGCGGTCCTGCTCGCGGATGCTCACGGTGAGCAGCGGCGAAACATGCGTGAGCTGTTCGGGGCCCCACAACCGGTCGGCATCGCCCTGGTTGGCATTGATGATCTCGATCTCGGTGATGGCGCCGGCCTTCACCTTCAGCCGCAGCAGGTGCATGGTCTTGGTGCCGTCGGCGTTCTGGATCACCACCTGCGTGCCGGTGTCGCCGCGCCGGATGTTCACGGCGTCGAAGCGCCAAATCACCTTGTCAGCAGACGCCCAGAACGTGTCGGCCAGCTTCTTCTCGCGCGCGTTCTCGGTGATGCGCGCACCGCTGGCCTGCGGCAGGGCGGCGGGATTGTTGGCAACGAGCGCGGAGTAATAGCCATCGATGAACCTGGTGAGGCAGGCGCGGTCGCAGGTGGCCTGCTGGGCCAAGGCCTGCCCCATGAAGGCCAGCGAAATGAAAGCGGTACCGAGTGCGGTCAGGCGCATGGCAGATCCCCCCCTTTGACTGTAAGCGCAATTGGGCGAGCTTAGCGCAGAAGCAGAGCCGGCGATCTGCTACCTGCTGATCGCCGGTTGTGGACTACGCGCGGCGTCCCGCAAATGGCTTCAGCGCCAGCCGGTAAACCAGCCGCACGAACACCAGCGCCAGCACCGCCTCGGCGAATGTGGCGATGAACCCGCGCACCGGGCCGTACGCCTCCACGCGGCGATGGAACTTGGCCAGCGCCCGCTCGCGCGCCAGCTCGATGCTGTCGTAGAAACTGGGGATGACCAGCAGCGTGAGGAAGGTGGAGGTGATCACGCCGCCGATGATGGCCACGGCCATGGGGCTGTAGAACTCGCCGCCATCGCCCACGCCCACGGCCACCGGCATCATGCCGGCCACCAGCGCGAAGGTGGTCATCAGGATGGGGCGCAGGCGCTTGCGGCCGGCGATCATCAGTGCCTCTTCGCGGTCGGTGCCATTCTCTTCTTCCTTGCGCGTGGCATCGAGCAGCAGGATGGCGTTCTTGGCCACCAGGCCCATCAGCATGATCACGCCGATCAGGCTCATGAGGTTGAGCGACCCGCCCGTGAGCAGCAGCGCCAGCACCACGCCGATCAGCGACAGCGGCAGCGAGATCATCACCGGCAGCGGCGCGGTGAACGAGCCGAACTGCACCACCAGCACCAGGTACATCACCGCGATGCCCATCAGGAGCGCGATGAACATCTCGCTGAAGATTTCCTGCTGGTCCTGCGAGGCACCGCCCAGCGACACGCCATAGCCCTGCGGGAAGTCGATGGACTCCGCCAGCTTGCGGGCATCGGCCGTGACTTCGCCGGAGCCGCGATTCTGCACATTGGCCGACACGGTCACCGTGCGCTTGCCGTCCAGGTGCTGGATGCGCGAGGGGCCCTTGTCCATGGTGATGTGTGCGATCTGCTCCAGCGGCACGAGCAGGTTGCTGCCACCAACGGCCACGGGCAGGCGTTCGATGTTGGAGGCATCGACGCGGTCGTCCGGATGCAGGCGTACCGCCACGTCGCGTGACTCGCCGGTGGGATCGACCCAGTCGCCCACTTCCACGCCGGCGAAGGCCACGCGCAGCGCCTGCGCGGCATCGTCCACTGAAATGCCGAGCTGGTTCGCCAGCCCGCGATCGAGCTCGATGCGCAGCTCGTCTCGCGGCTCCTGCTCCGACAGGCCCACGTCGACTGCGCCCTTGATCTTCGCCATTTCCTTCATGTAGTCGGCGGTGATCTCGTTGAGCCGGCGGCCGTCGGGGCCGTAGAACTGGATCTGCACCGGCTTCTGCGCGCCATTGTTCAGGTCATCGAGCACGGTGTATTCGGCACCCACCAGGCCCTTCAACTTGTTGCGCAGTTCCTCGGCCACCTGCGCGGAGCTGCGCGGACGTTCGGACTTGCGGCCGAGGTCCACGTATACGCGCCCGCCCTGCGCGTTCACGTTGGTGTTGGTGGCCCTGGTCTCGGGAATCTCGCGCGCAAGCTCCGCGGCCTTTTCCACCTTCAGCCGGTTGTACTCGAGGCTGGCGCTGGAAGGCCCACGCACCTGCACTGCGATCATCTCGCCGTCGGTCTTGGGCAGGAAGTCGGTGCGACCAAACCTGGCCTGCACGGCAAGTGCGATGGCGAGGCTGGCCACGGCGATCATCGCCATCCAGCGGCGGTGATGCAGGGCCCAGGCGATGACGCGGCTGTAGCGGTCGGCCTGCGAGTCGAACCAGGCGTTGAAGCCCTGCAGCTTCGTGCCCAGCCAGCCCCGCTTGCTGTGCGAATGGCCGGGAGGATCGCCCCAATAGGCCGACAGCATGGGATCGAGCGTGAAAGAAATGAACAGACTCACCAGGACCGACGCCGCCACGGTGAGCGCGAATGGACGGAACCACTCGCCGGCCTCGCCGCCCATGAAGGCCACGGGCACGAACACCGCCATGATCGAAAAGGTGGTGGCCGCCACGGCGAGGCCGATTTCCGCCGTGCCATTGCGCGCCGCGGTGACGCGATCCTCGCCGCGCTCCAGATGCCGCACGATGTTCTCGCGCACCACGATGGCATCGTCGATGAGCACGCCCACGGCCAGCGACAGCCCGAGCAGCGTCATGAAGTTCAACGTGAAGCCCGCCAGCCACACGGCGATGAAAGCCGCGATGGCCGAGGTGGGCAGCGACAACGCCGTGATCAGCGTGGAGCGCCAGGAATTGAGGAAGGCGTAGACCACGAAGATGGTGAGGCCGGCACCGAAGATCAGCGCCTCGATCACGTTGTTGAGATAGAGACTGGCTTCCTCGCCGCCATCCTGCGTGATGGTGATCGAGGTGCCCTTGGGCAGCGTGGTCTCGATCTCCTTCACCATCTTGCGGACGGCCTCGGCCACCGACACCGAGCTGGCATCGCGCGAGCGGGTGATGGAGATGCCCACGTTGGGATGCCCGTCGCGCAGCGAGTAGCCGGTCTGCTCGGCGAAACCGTCCTCGACGGTGGCCACCTGTCCCAGCCTGATCACCTCATCGCCACTGCGGCGCAGGATGATGTTCTCGAATTCGCGCGGCGATTCGATCCGGCCCACGAGGCGGATGCTCTGATCCTCGAGCGACCCGCGCACCTGACCCACCGGCGCGGTGGTGTTCTGGCGGCGCAGCGCGCCCACCACCTCGGCCACCGACACGTTGTATTCGCGCAGGCGCTGCGCGTGCAGCAGCACCGACAGTTCGCGCTTCAGCGAGCCGTTCACATCCACGGTGGACACGCCACTGATGCCGCGGAAGCGGTCGGCAAGCTGATCCTCGGCCAGGCGCGAGATCTCGGCCAGCGTCTGCGTGTTTGACGACAGGCCGAGCTGCATCACCGGTTCCTGCGACGGGTCGTAGCGGAACAGCACCGGTTCGCGCATCTCGATGGGCAGCTTGTGCCGCACCTGACTGATGGCGTTGCGGATCTCGTCCGCCGCCTCGATCATGTTCTTGTGGAAGTTGAAGACGACCACGATCTGGGCCTGGCTTTCCGACGCCGTGGACCTGATCTCGCGCACCTGCGGCACGCTCTGCAGCGGCTTTTCGATGCGGTTGATGATCTCGCGCTCGACGGATTCGGGCGAAGCGCCGGGATACGGCACCACCACCACCAGCACCGGTTCCTGCACATCGGGCAGTGAATTCACGCGCAGGTTCTTGATGGCGAGCATGCCGAGGCACATCAACACGACGACGATGGCCACCGTCGTCACCGGCTGGCGGATGCTGAAATTGGACAGGAACATGGTGTCCTACTTGCCGGACTGCTTTACCGGCTGCTGGTCGTGCAGGGCCGAGTTGGGATAGCGCAGCACGGTGTCACCGGCGGCGAGTCCCGACTCCACGATGAATTCGCCGCTGCGCGGATCGCGGTCGCCCAGTTTCAAGGCCGTCTTGTGCAGCTTGCCACCCGCCACCTTCCATGCAAAGGCGGCATCGCCGTCGCGCGCGATGGTGCCCGCGGGCAGCGACAGGCCCTGCCGCTGCGCGATCTCGACACGGCCTTCGGCATACAGGCCCGAAACGCCTGGTGGCTGCTGTCCCGCGGCAAAGTTCACCAGCACCTCGACCTGCCGCGTCATGGCGTTGGCCGCCGGATTCACGCGCGCAATGGAGCCGCGGAACTCCCTGCCCTCGAAGCCATGCACGCGGAACACCACGGGCTGGCCCGGATGCACGGCGCCGATGCTGTCGGCCGAGATGAAACCTTCGAATCGCAGGCTGCGCGGATCGATGACCTTCATCAGCTCCTTGCCCACCTGCGCGGTGTCGCCGCCCGAGACCTGCCGGTCGCTGACGATGCCGTCGAAGGGCGCGCGCACCATGGTGCGACCCTGCTGCTGCTGCGCGGCCACCAGTCGGCTCTTCGCCGCCTCGCGATCGCTCTGCGTGGAATTGCGGCGCACCTCGGCGTCTTCGACCTGCTGCGCCGAGACCAGGCCACCCTCGCGCAGCTTCACCATGCGCTCGTACTGACGTTGCGCCTGGTCATAGGCCTGCGAAGCCGCCTCGGCAGCGGTTCGCGCCGAAGACAGGGTGTCGCGTATCGAGGTGTCGTCCAGTTGCACCAGCAACTGACCTTTCTTCACCGGATCGCCATTTTCCTTCAGCACGGTGAGCACCACGGCCGATACCTCGGCGCGCAGGTCGGCACGTTTCTCGGGCAGGATGGAACCGGTGATGATCGGCCCGGATGAAAGGGTTTTCATCCCCAGCTCCATCACATCTTCAGCCGAAAGCAGCAGCGGCGTGAGCGCAGCCGCAGACGTGTCGCCCTTGGCTGCATTGGCACCCTTCGCTGCCGCTCCGGTGTCCTTGCCGCAGGCCGCCAACACGGCGGCCAACGCCACGACCGACAGTCGCAGCGCAATAACTCGTCCTTTCACTGTACTCACCGAATGCGTTGATCTGGTGAGTACAGTATCGGAGTGGGGCTTCGGATTACACCTTTGTCAGGTGGAAGGTCCGAAGGTGAAATTGAGGCCCAGCGAGATCACGTCCAGGTCACCGATCACATCGGTGTCGAACTTTTCGTATTCGGCCCTCAAGCCCAGGTGACCCAGGTTGAACTGCACGCCACCGCCGTAGGCGAACTGCGTGCTCTTGTCCTCGAACAGCACTGCGCCCACAGTGCCGTCGGCCTTTATGCGGCCGACACCCGCCTTCAGGAACAGGTCCACAGGTCCCGCGGGGAACAACCCCAGACCAAAGGCCGACCAGGCATGGGCATCGGCGCGATATGGACCGCCCGCCGCGACCGACGGAGCATTGGAGTTGCCGAAATCCGTGTACTGCGCCTCGACGGCGAAGTTCCGGTGCAGGCGGAAGCCGGCCAGCACCTTCCAGCCCAGGTCGTTCTTGTCGATGTCATCGACATTGAAATTGCTGGAGTCGAAGCGCGACTGCTGGGCCGCGGCCCCGATGTAGAAGCCTTCGATGGGCTCCGCTGCACTGGCCGCTGTTGCCCCGAGCAATCCGAGCGCGAATACAGAGCCGATCGTCATGGACTTGTTCATTCCGGTTCTCCTGTTCCAGTTCAACGAAAATTCAGGCGCGGTCGCCGGACAGGGTGGCCAGCATGCTGCCCCTTCCATCCGCAGCGCGATCACTGCGAGGCAGAGAATGGATTCACGTGAGAAGCACGACAGTCCGGCAGGTGGCTGAAGCGCTGTAGGAACAGGTGAGCCCGTCGCTTCGCCGCGACAAATCGATGCCTCTCAGTCGCGTCCTACACGCTGCAGCGAGCAATCACGGCGTTACAGCCTCGCGGCGCGACTCCACAGTAAGGTCACCGCATCCGCGGGTATTGCAGAGGAAGAACCATGAACAACATTCGAATGATTGCCGCCGCGGCGCTGATCGCGGCCGTCGTCACTACGGGCTGCAATGTCATCCGTGGCCAGTCGACGCCCGGCCAGTATGTGGACGACGTGGCGATCACCGCCAAGGTGAAGACCGAGCTGCTGGAATCGCACAAGGTCGACGGCCTGGACGTGAACGTCGATTCCACCAATGGGCGGGTGAAACTCACCGGCTGGGGCAGTTCTGCCGCCGAGATCCAGACCGCCGGTCAGCTCGCGCGCAATGTCGAGGGGGTGAAGTCCGTCGACAACCAGTTGAAGGTGAAAGCCAAGTAGTCGCCATCGCGGCGATTCGCAGCCACCCTGACCTTGGGCAAGGAACAGGGCCCCGTGGCCCTGTTCTTTCCTGCAGCCTGGAATCCGCTGTTCAGTTGTCGAGCTTCTGCACCGCATCGCCGCGCTTGCGCTCGGCATCACGCACCACCAGCGCATTGCTCTTGGCGGCCTCGTAGGCGGCCTCCGCGCTCTTCTTGCACGCCGCCTGCGCATCGCCCTTGGCGCTTTCGCAGCCTTCCTTCGCCACCTTGTAATCGCCCTCGGCCTTGGCCATGGCCGTCTTGTAGGCGGCGCCGGCGCGATCCTGGATGGCATCGCCGCGATCGTCCGGATCGGCGGATGCGGCCTGTGTGGCGGTGTCCGCCTGCACATTGGCCTGTTTCGCTTCGGCACTGGCCACGTCTTCGGCGCGGTCCTGCTGCGCCTTCTGCACATCGGCGCTGACCTCCGACGGGGATTCGGCGCGATTGCAGCCCGCCAGTGCCAACACGGCGATGCCGGCGATCAGAGCCGGGCGGATTTGTGTGATATTCATCTTCGACTCCATGTAATCGCGCGGATGCGCGGAACATGGGCATGCTCGACCGACGCCGGCGTTGCTGGCTGTCGGCAGGCAACGGCTGTGCAGGTCAGCGGGGACTTAGGGCGTTGCTTTCGCGGCACGCGGCGACATGTTGCCCTTCACCACCCGCTTCGCGAAGCGCCAGCCGGCGCGGTTTTCACCAGTTCATCTTCATAGCTCGCCATCAGCACGAGGCGCGGCGCGCCATCGGCGCCGGGCGCCACGAAGAACGACTGGCTGGTGGCGATGGCCTTTGCGCCGGCCAGCGTGATGCGTTCGTTGAACAGCACATGGAAGTTGGGCTCGGCCAGACCCAGCGAATTGCCAGCGAAGGTGCGCCGCAATGCTTCGGCAATGGCTTTCGGGCCACGCGTGGTGGGGCCTGCGACGTATTCGCCGTTCTCGGCGAAGAGCTGGCCGAATTCATCGAAGCGGCGCTCGTCGAGCAGGCGACCGTAGTCGCGCAGCAGGAGGCGGATGGCTTCGCGGTCTTCGAGGGCCGCCAGGCGCGCGGCCTGCGAGGTGGGTGTGGCGGATTGCGCGACGCTGGATGCACTGGTGGAAGCGAGCAGCGGCGCGAGTACCAGCAGCGCCAGCATGGATCGACTGATAGCCATCTGCATCATCTCCCCTGTTCGTCAGCGGGGATGGTAGCGCTCAGACGCGCGGCGTGGACAACTCCCGCGCGGCCCAGGCCTCGTCGAGCCGCTTCGCCGACACCGGCACCCGCGTCTTGAGCTGCTGCGCGAACAGTGACACGCGCAGTTCCTCCAGCAGCCAGCGGTATTCATCGCCCGCGAGGGAACGCGCGCCACGCTCGGCTTTCACGCGGTCGCGGTAGCGGGCTTCCAGCGGCGCCACCTGCGCGACGAGTTGCGCGTCGCGGCGGGGATCGCGGCCATGCCTCTCCAGTCGCTGCTCGATGGCCTGCAGGTAGCGTGGAAACTCCTTCAGCCGATGCCAGGGCGTCACCAGCAGGTATCCCGCGGGCATCAGCCACGCGAGCTGCGCGCGGATGTCGGCGGCTGTCGCGGCATTGGCCTTGGGCAGCGCGATGCGGATGCGGGCCAGGCGCTCCAGCGCCTGCTGCACAGAGGAGGATATCTCGCGGGCCGGCAGTCCGATGCCAGCGCGGTTCGCGGCGATGCGTTCATCCAGCGCCGCGGCACTGCGCAGCGGCTCGCGACCGGCGAGGAACACGGTCATCACCACGCGGTCGAGGAGGTCGTCGCGCAGATCGCGGCCGGCTATCAGCTCCGGGTTCAGCAGCGGATGCGCCTCGAGCGCTCGATAGACCATCTCGGCCTGCACATTCACGGCCAGATCCCGCCGCAGTGGTTTCATGTCGCGAGCCATCACCAACTGGATGAGCCGCGCGCTGCCGCGCTCATGACTGGCCTCGGCCTCTGGCGGCGTGGCGAAGGCTCGCAGCCCCACGGTGCCACCCTCGTCCACCAGCGCGGGGTAGCCTATCTGCTGCCGGTTGCCCCGCTGCATCTGCTGCTGCTGCGGCAAGTCGCCGAATTCCCAGGCGCGCGCGCCGGTGGTGATGGCGGACTGCCTGGCATATTCCTGCTGCGAAGCGCCGGCATGCTGCGCACGCAGGTGCGCCAGGCTGCGTGAACGCGCGATCACCTTGTCGCTGTCGTCGAGCAGCAGGAAGTTCATGCGCAGATGCGGCGGCAGCACGTCTTCGCGGAATGAATCGCGCGGCACGGGCACGCCGCCAGTGCGCGACAGCGCATCGGCAAGCTGCGCGTACAGCGAGCCCCGGCCGGCATCGAGCAGCGGCATCACCCTGGCCACTGCGTCGGGCACCGGCACGAAGTTCACCCGAAGCTGCTTGGGGAGGGAGCGCACCAGCGCGGTGACCTTCTCTTCAAGGAAGCCGGGCGCCAGCCAGGCGAAGGGCTCCTCCGGCACCTGGTTCAGCACATGCAGGGGAATCAGCGCCGAGACGCCGTCATCCTCGTGGCCGGGCTCGAAGCGATAGCGAAGCTGCACCACCAGCGGGCCGGCCGTGAGGTGATCGGGGAAGCGGTCGGCCTCGAGCTCCGCATCACCTGCGGCGATGTCCTTTTCAGTGAGCCACAACAGCTTCGGGTTTTTCGCCTCGGCTTCGCGCCGCCAGCGCTCGAAGGCGGCACTGGTGGAGATGTTCTCCGGCAGGCGCGCATCGAAGAAGGCGTAGAGCTGTTCCTCATCGCCCAGCAGGTCGACGCGCCGGCCCTTCTGCTGCAGGTATTCGGTCTCCTCCAGCAGCTGCAGATTGTGCGCGAAGAACGGCGCGCGCGAGTCGTATTCCATGCGCACCAGCGCGTGGCGGATGAACAGCTCGCGCGCGGCCCGGGGGTCGATGCGCTCGAAGGGAATGCTGCGGCCGGCCGACAACGTCAGCCCGAACAGCGTCACGCGCTCGTAAACCGCCGCGCGGCCGGCCTTGCGCTCCCAGTGCGGATCGTAGTGATGGCGCCGCACCAGGTGCGCGCCCACCTCTTCCACCCAGCGTGGATCGATGCGCGCCACCGTGCGTGCGTAGACCTTGGTGGTCTGCACCTGCTCGGCGCTGACGATCCACGGCGGCTTGGCCTTGAACTGCCCCGAACCCGGATGGATGTGCAGCTTGGTGCCGTTGGCGCCCAGGTATTCGGCCTGTTCCTTGCGCTCGGCCACCTGCGAGATCAGACCCGCCAGCAATGCGCGGTGGATGGATTCGTACTGGCCCGGCTGGGTGTTGAGCCGCAGCGCCAGTTCGCCCTTCACCACCTCCATCACCTGGCCGTGCACGTCATGCCATTCGGTGAGGCGCAGGTAGGAGAGGTAGTTCTCCCTGCACCAGCCGCGCAGCTTTGCGCGCGAGAGCTCGCCGCGTGCCTTTTCGTAGGCGCGCCACAGGTTGAGCAGTGACAGGAAGTCCGACTTCTCGTCACGCAGCGGCGCGTGCTTCTGGTCGGCCTGGGTCTGCTTGTCGGCCGGACGGTCGCGCGGGTCAGGCACCGACAACGCCGAGGCGATGATGGCGATTTCGTCGAGGCAGTGCTCATCGGCGCCGGCCAGCAGGATGCGTCCCAACCGCGGGTCCAGCGGCAGGCGCGACAGCCGCCGCCCCATCTCGGTGAGCGCGCCCTCCTCGCTCAGCGCACCCAGCTCGCGCAGCGTGCGCGCGCCATCGCGGATGTAGCGGCCATCGGGCGGCTCGACGAAGGGAAAGGCTTCGATGTCGCCCAGCTTCAGCGCATGCATCTGCAGGATGACGGCGGCGAGGTTGGTGCGCTGGATCTCGGGCTCGGTGAACGCTGGCCGCGCAGCATAGTCTTCTTCGGAATACAGCCTTATCGCGATGCCCGGCCCGACGCGACCGCATCGACCGGAACGCTGATTGGCGCTGGCCTGCGAGATCTTTTCGATGGGCAGGCGCTGCAGGCGGCTGCGATGCGAGTAGCGGCTGATGCGCGCCACGCCCGTGTCGATCACCGCGCGGATGCCGGGCACCGTGAGTGAAGTCTCCGCCACGTTGGTGGCCAGCACGATGCGCCGCCTGCCCGACAGCCGGAACACGCGCTGCTGTTCTTCCTGCGCCAGCCGCGAATACAGCGGCAGGATTTCACAACCATGCGGGTGATGCTTGCGCAGCGACTCCGCCGTCTCGCGGATTTCGCGCTCGCCGCTGAGGAACACGAGGATGTCGCCGGCCTGATCGCGCCACAGCTCATCCACCGCGGCCAGGATGGCGTCCTGCTCCAGCGAATCGGTTTCGTCGTCTTCCTCGTCGCGCTGCACTTCGCGGTAGCGCACCTCCACCGGATAACTGCGACCCGACACATTGATGATGGGCGCATCGCCGAAGTGCTGCGAGAAGCGTTCGGTATCGATGGTGGCCGAGGTGATGACCACCTTCAGATCGGGCCTTCGCGGCAGCAGCCACTTCAGGTAACCGAGCAGGAAGTCGATGTTCAGCGAACGCTCGTGCGCCTCGTCGACGATGATCGTGTCGTAGTGGTCGAGGAAGCGGTCGCCCTGCGTTTCGGCCAGCAGGATGCCGTCGGTCATCAGCTTGATCAGCCCCTCGGGGCGGCTGCGATCCTGGAAGCGCAGCTTGTAGCCCACCAGCTCACCGAGCTGCACCCCCAGTTCCTCGGCGATGCGCGCCGCCACCGCGCGCGCGGCGATGCGCCGCGGTTGCGTGTGGCCGATCACGCCGGATATGCCCCGCCCCGCCTCGAGGCAGATCTTCGGCAACTGCGTGGTCTTGCCCGAGCCGGTTTCGCCGGCCACGATCACTACCGGATGCTGCTCGATGGCGCGGCGGATGGCGTCGCGGTGCTGCGAAACGGGCAGTTCGTCCGGGTAAGCCAGCGTCGGAACGCTGGCGGCGCGCTGTGCCCGCTGCGCGGCGGAGGCGGCGATCTTCTCCCCCAGTGCCTTCTCGGCGGGCGCCACATCGGTGCCCCGCAGGCGCTGCCCCTGCAGCCGGTCGCGCTCGCGCCGCAGGCGATGCTGGTCCCTGCGCAGGCAATCGTCTATGGAAGGGGAATCCCGGGTCATGCGGAGGCGCGAGTCTACCGTCAGCAGTGCGTTCCTACATGCCCATGCGTCCGAAAGTTCGGATCGTGCGCTACCCTGCGCGGCATGCACTGCCTGCTCGTGACCCCGCCGATGATCCAGCTCAATACACCGTACCCGGCTACGGCGTATCTCACCGGTTTCCTGCGGCAGCATGTCGCGGCGCTCGATCTGACTGTCTCACAGGCCGACGCGTCGATCGCTTTGTTCCTGCGGTTGTATTCAGCACCGCTGGTGGCGCGGATGGCGGAGGAATTGCGCGAACGGGCCAGCGCGATGCAGCCTCGAAGACGCGCCGCCATGCCGGCCGCCATTGCGCACTTCCTGGCGCACGCGGATCGCTACATCGACACCGTCGAGCCCGTGATCCGCTTCCTGCAGCGGCGCGATCCCACGCTGGCACTGCGCATCGTCGGGCGCAATTTGCTGCCGGAAGGTCCGCGCTTTGCGGCGGTGGATGACGCCCCGCTGCACGAGGCATTCGGCTCGCTGGGCACCACTGAACAGGCCCGCTACCTCGCCAGCCTCTATGTGGATGACCTCGCGGATGCATGGCGTATCGGCATCGACCCGCGCTTCGAGCTGGCGCGCTATGGCGAAAAGCTGGCCTCGAGCGCGCCGACATTCGATCCACTGCACGAGGCGCTGACCGGCGAACCCACGCTGGTGGATTCGGCGCTCGATGACATCACGCGCGGGCTCATGCAGGTGCAGCACCCCGATGTGGTCGGCATCACCGCGCCCTTCCCCGGCAATGTGTATGGCGCCTTCCGGATGGCGCAGGTCATCCGTGCCGTTTCGCCTGGCACGAAGCTGGTGCTGGGCGGCGGCTGGGTGAATACCGAGCTGCGCGCACTGACGGAGCCCCGCGTCTTCGACTACTTCGATCACGTCACGCTCGATGATGGTGAGCGGCCGCTGCTGAACCTGCTGCAGAGGTGGGCCGGTCGCGACACGCCACTGGTGCGCACGTATTCACGGCGCGGTGGCAAGGTGGTGTACGAGCACGACGCCACGCAGCCCGATTTTGCCCAGCGCGACACCGGCATTCCCACCTATGACGGCCTGCCGCTGCAGGACTACGTCTCGGTGCTGGAGATGCTGAATCCCATGCACCGTTTCTGGTCCGACGGTCGCTGGAACAAGCTGACGCTGGCGCATGGCTGCTACTGGAAGAAGTGCACCTTCTGCGACGTGTCGCTGGACTACATCGGCCGCTACGACCGGCCAGGCACGGACATCGTCATGCAGCGCATCCGCTCACTGGTGGAAGAAACGGGCGAGACGGGATTCCACCTCGTGGACGAAGCCGCACCGCCGGCGGGCATGCGCGCGCTGGCAAAGCAGCTCATCGACGAGAAACTCAGCATCACCTGGTGGGGCAACATCCGCTTCGAGAAATCCTTCACGCCCGAACTCACGTCACTGCTGGCGCAATCCGGCTGCGTGGCGGTGAGCGGCGGCCTCGAGGTGGCTTCCGACCGGCTGCTGCAGCTGATGAAAAAAGGCGTGACGGTGGAACAGGTGGCGCGCGTCACGCGCGCCTTCACCGAGGCCGGCATCCTGGTGCATGCCTACCTGATGTACGGTTTTCCCACCGAGACCACGCAGGAGACCGTCGATGCGCTGGAGCGCGTGCGCCAGCTCTTCGCGGCCGGTTGCATCCATTCGGCGTACTGGCATCGATTCTCCGCCACCGCGCACTCTCCGATTGGCCTTGATCCCGCGGCCTATGGCATCACGCTGAAACCGCCGCCGGTCATCACCTTCGCGCACAACGACCTTCCCTTCGAGGATCCGGTGGGCACGGACCACGACCTGCTGGGCGCGGGGTTGCGCAAGGCGCTGTACAACTACATGCATGGCGTCGGACTCGACCTGGACGTGCGCGAATGGTTCGAGGGCAGCAAGGTGCCGCGTACCACGGTGCCGCGCACGCTGGTGGAACACGCGCTCGGCTGAGGGCTCTGCTTCGCTGTCATGCTCATCGCCTTCAACAAGCCCTTCGGGGTGCACTGCAAGTTCATGCGCGCGGGCGACCAGCGCACGCTGGCCGACTATATCGAGGTGCCTGATGTGTATCCGGCCGGCCGGCTCGATGCCGACAGCGAAGGCCTGCTGCTGCTCACCGACGATGGCGCGCTGCAGGCGCGCATCTCGAATCCGCGCCACAAGCTGCCGAAGGTGTACTGGGCGCAGGTGGAGGGCCTGGTCACCGACGAAGCCATCGCGCAATTGCGCGCCGGCGTGGACCTGGGAGATTTCCGCACACTGCCCGCTGGCGCCCGCCGCATCGAGGCGCCCGCGAATCTCTGGCCGCGCAATCCTCCCATCCGCTATCGCGCCAGGATTCCCACCTCGTGGGTGGAACTGACGCTGCGCGAGGGCAAGAACCGGCAGGTGCGGCGGATGACGGCAAAGGTGGGATTTCCCACGCTGCGGCTCATCCGGGCGGCAATCGGCGGCGTGACACTGGAAGGGTTGCCGCCAGGCCAATGGAGGACAGTGCCTGAGGGAATCGCTTGACCGCCGAAAAAATGGGCGTTCCCTTCAGCGCGGCGGCCCAAACGAAGGCGGCCCTTCCGGGTACTGCGGCAGCGAATCGGTGATCTCGTACCACGGCGCCTTCGACGCCGTGAAGATATGCGCCTGCGGCACGATGCCCGGGTCGGTATCGAGCCCGCTGGCCGGAATCACCACCATGCCGCGCTCCTTCGAGATGCGCGGCACCTTGCCGCCGCATTGGCGGCAGAAGGCCACGGCGTAGAACTTCGCTTCGGGCAGCTTGTAATCGACCACCAGCTGCTCGCCGCTGTTCCAGCGGAAGTTCTCCACCTTGCAGAAGATGTTTGCGCCATGAGCGGCGCCACGCGCGCGGCGGCAGCGGCTGCAATGACACTGGAACATGGCCAATGGCTGCGAGAACTCGTAGGTCACCTTGCCGCACAGACAACTGCCTGCGACATGTCCCGGCGCGCACTGCACGGGTTCGCGATCAGGCAGCGAGGGTGCATCGCCGAGTTCCGGCGGATATTTCTCGTGCTGCGGAAGCTGGTCGGTGATGGTGTGCCAGCGCGCCTTGGAACCGGTGAACAGATGTCCCTGGGGTCGCAGGCCCGGGTCGCCGTCGAGCAGTCCAACTGGAATGAAAGCCATGCCCATCGCGGGCTGTGCGCTGGGAGCCGGCGAACCGCAGTGGCGACAGAAGTACCGCGGCGCGCCCGGCGGTGCTTCACCGGCAACCACCGCATCCTCACCCTGAATCCAGTGCAGATCGTTAGCGGCCGCAACCGCGAATGTGGCAAACGGCGCGCCATGTTCCTTGCGGCAGCGGGAGCAGTGACAATGCAGCATCATCGTCAGCGGGCCGGTCACTTCGAAGCGTAGCGCGCCGCACAGACAGGAACCGGCCAATGTACTCACGCGGGCGTGCCCTTCATCGCAGCATGTACGCCGCAAAGCCCAGGAAGGCGAGGATGCCCACCACATCGGTGATGGCGGTGAGCACCAGCAGCGAGGCGCGGGCAGGATTGCGACCCATGGCGCGCAGCATCAGCGGCAGCAGCGCGCCGGCCAGCGCCGCCACCAGCATGGAGGCCAGCGTGGCGCCGGCGGTGATGGTGGCGAGGCCGGTGGAATCGCTCCACAGGTAGACGCCCAGCGCCGCGAGCAGGGCCACCGCAATGCCGTTGAGGATGCCGGCGCCGAGCTCCTTGCCGGCCACCGATGTCCATCGGCGCGGCTGCACCTCGCCGAGGAACAACCCGCGCAGCGTCACCGCCAGCGACTGCGCGCCGGTGACGCGCGACAGTCCCATGACGATGGGCAGCAGCACGGCCAGCGCGCTGAAGCGCGCGATCAGCCCTTCGAACAGCCCCACCGTGGCCGCAGCGAGGAACACGGCCAGCAGGGCGAGTACCAGCCAGGGCAGCCGATGCCTGGCTGCGGCACCGGCGGAAGACAGCACGCGCTCGCCCGCACCTGCGCCCACCACGGTCTGCAGGTCGGTGCTGGCGTGCACTCGGGCGGTGGCCATGAGTTCGCGCTGGCGGATCACGCCCACGAGACGTGCGTGCGCATTCACCACCGGCACGGCATTGACGGGTTGCTGCTGCACCTGCCTGACCATGTGGCTGGCGCGATCGGTGTCGTGCACTACCAGCGGTGCGGCATGGGTTATCTCCCGCAGTGGGCGGTCGCGTCCGGTGAGCAGCAGGTCTTCGAGTTCGACCTGGCCCACGAGCAGCATCTGGTCGTCGACCACGAACAGCTCGCGCAGGCCGCGATGGCGGTTGATGCGCAGCCGGTCGATGGCATCGCCCACGGTGAGGCCGGCATGCACGGCGCCGGTGCGTGGATCCATCAAGTGGCCCGCGGAGCCCGGCGTGTACTGCAGCAGCACCTGCAACCCGGCCGCCGCATCGGCGGGCAGCGCAGCCAGCAGCGCCTCGCGTTGCGCGGCGGGCACCTGCAGCAGTGCGCAAGCGCCGGTCTGCGCATCGGCCGCCACCAGCAGTGCCTTGGCCTGCTCCAGCGGCAACGCGGCCAGCGCCTCGGCCGCGCGATCGCTGGCCAGCGCCTGCCAGCTCGACAGCCGCGCCGTGGGCGACTGCGCCCGCAGCGTCTCGACCATGCCGGCCACGGGCATGCCCTCGAGCGAGCGCGCGGCTTCGCGCGGGAATTCGAGCAGGAAGCGCTCGTTGAGCTGCGCGACTGCGGCCAGTTCAGCGCTCATCGGGAATCTCCGCCAGCGAACGCACCGGTGGCAGCAGGCTGAGCGAGGCCTTGAGCACACCCGTCACGCCCTGCCAGTAGCCATGCGCCATCGCGCCGCTGGCCGAAGCCACGTCGGCGCCGCGGCTGGCCAGATCCTGTTCGTACACCTGCCGCAGCCGCTCGTGATGCAGCATGCCGATGAACACGCCCAGCCGCGTAGTGACCGGCAGCACCGGCGTCCGACTCCATGCCACGTTCGCCAGCGCAGCCGACAGCGGCGTGGCCGCGGTAAGCAACGCCGGAATGGGCACCGCGATCTGCGCGATGGGCGTGTCGGGTGCGGCGCGCAGCAGGTCGTGCGGAATCACCCAGCTCACCGGGCGCATGTCGTCGTCGAGCACCACGATGCGCTCCGCGGTGCCGCTGGCGGCGGTGATGCGCTGGCGCGCGCCACCGGCCGTGGTCTTGCCGGTGAGCGTGAGGCAGTCGGCATCGACCCAGGCGCCGGCGCTGTTGTCGGGCACGGTGAGGATGACGCGCAGCGCCATGCCCTTGGCCGTGCGCAGCTGCGCCAACAACGCGATGCGGCGCTCTTCGGTGACCTGGCGCAGCACGCGCGCGGCCATGCTGGTGTCGAGCATGGCCAGCAGCGCCGAGCCACGATTGCGGTCGATGCCGTGCAGCACGGCAGCGGCCAGCGAAGGCCGCAGGTTCGACAGCGCGCGCGCGGTGATGCGCGCCGGCAGTGCCTGCATCAGCGCCACCACGTCGGCCGGTGGCAAACCCTCGAGCACCCGCGCCGCGTCTTCGGGATGCGCGCGCAGGAAAGCCCAGGTCAGTGACTCAGGTGGATTCGCTGCGCTCATCGCTCAGAAGCTCGATGGCCCCGCTGCTGTACACGCCGGCGGGAAGATTCACGCGGCCGGTCTCCGTCTGCAGCACCACGGAGTTGATGTTGATGTCGATGATGCGGCCTTCGTAGCCCATCACCCGCACCCGCTCACCCACGCGGAAAGCCTGGCGCATGTAGTGCGCGCCGATGGCGTTGGAGACGAAGTTGCGCGAACCCAGGCTGACGGCCAGCGTCGCGCCACCCAGTGTCACGCCCATGGCCACCGCCACCAGAATGGCAAGCCAGCGCACTTCGAGGCCGATCTGGTCGGCGCCCACCAGCAGCGCGACCAGCAGCGTTGCCGTCTGCGCCACTCGGGCCAGTGCGCCCTGCTGGCTTTCTCCCAGCCGCCGCGCGCTGGAACGGACCAGGTCGCCGATGAAGCCCGAGGCGACGAAGCCCGCGGCAATTATGATGAGTCCGGCGGCCACGCCCGGCACATGCTTGACGATGCTGGCCATCCACTTGGTGAACAGGTCGAGGCCGATGATCTGCGTGGCCGTGGTGGCGAAGAGCAGGATGACGGCCCAGAACACCACACCGCTGAGCACCCGCGCCGAGACGCGCTGCGCGCCGCTGTCGGTTTCGGGACGCCCGCTGCGCCGCGCGATGTTCTTCTGCACCGAGTCGAGCAGGCGCTGCACGGCCGAGCGGGCGACGCGGGCGATGATCCAGCCGGCGATCAGCAGCAGCAGGGCGACGATGAGCCCCGGCAGGCGCGCGGCGGCCTCGTGACCCAGGGTTTGGAGGCTGTTGTGTAGCGATTCGCGCAGGTTGGCGGCGTCCACGGATACTCTCGGATGACGGAAAAACGGGTGCCGGTGCGGTAGCGGATATTACCCGATGGCGGACAGGAACTGGCGGCCGGCTGCCAGGCGCGCTACCAGGGGGCGGGTTTATAGTCCTTCAGGAACTGGCCCCAGACATGGGTGCCGGTATTCACGCCGCTGAAGATGGGATCGACGATGCGCGCCGCGCCATCGATGATGTCCAGCGGCGGCGCAAAGCCCTCTTCGGCCTTGCGCGCGGCATGCACGGCCGGGTCTTCGTCGGTCACCCAACCCGTGTCCACCGCATTCATGTGGATGCCGTCGCGCACATAGTCGGGCGCGCTGGTGCGCGTCATCATGTTGAGCGCGGCCTTGGCCATGTTGGTGTGCGGGTGCTTGTCGGTCTTGGTGGTCCGGTAGAACTGCCCTTCCATCGCGCTGACGTTGACGATGTGCAGGTCGCGTGCGCCCGACTTCATCATCAGCGGCTTCAGGCGGGCGTTGAGGATGTAGGGTGCTATGGCGTTGACCAGGTGCACTTCGAGCAGCTCGGGGGTCTCGACTTCGTGCAGGCGCAGGCGCCAGCTGTTCACTTCGCGCTGGTCGATCTGCTGGCCATCTTCATCGAAGCGGCCGGTGGGGAACAACGCCTCGCCTTCGAGGAAATCCTCGTCGAGGTAACGGCGCTGCGACAGCGCGGCGCTGTGCAGCAGTCCTTCCGGCGCGCGCGCATCCGGCGCCACCAGCGCGCGGCACAGCGATTCATGCCGCGCGAGCGGCGCGCGTTGCAGAGCCGGCAGTGATGCGGCGCCCTGTGCCTCGTGCGCCAGCAGATGGCGGAAGAATCCGGACGGCCTGCGCACCGTCTGGCAGGCATTGTTCAGCACGTAGTCGAGGCGCGGCAGCTCGGCGGCCAGCCAGCGCGAGAATATCTCGACGCTGGGTGTGTGGCGCAGGTCCAGACCATGCACCTGCAGGCGTCCGCGCCATTCCTCGTAGTCCGGCTCGGTGGCGTAGCGCGCAGCGGCATCGACGGGGAAACGCGTCAGCGCCACCACGCTGGCGCCGGCGCGCAGCAGTTTCAGCGCCGCCTGGTAGCCGATCTTCACGCGCGCGCCGGTCACCAGTGCGACGCGGCCCTGGAGATTCGCGGTGTGTTCGCGCCGTGCGTAATTGAAGTCGCCGCATTCGCGGCACATTGAATCGTAGTAGCGATGCACCTCGGTGTAGGGCTGCTTGCACACGTAGCAGGCGCGAGCGCTGTTGAGCCCAGGCCTGATTTCAGGCGCCGCGCCGCTGCCGGAATCGCTGGCGGGCGGCGGCAGCCACAGCGGGATGTAGCGCTCGCTCCGGCGTTGCACGCGCAGGCCGGCGCGCTCGATGGCCTCGCGGTCCTCGTTCAGTTCCGCAGCGCGTTCGGCGCGGCGGAAGGCCTTGGCCATCTGTCGCAGCGCATTGCGTTCCGGCCTGGCCACCTGGCCCGCTAGCATCACGAGCTCGCGGCGTTCGTGCTGCTGCAGCGTGGTGAGCAGCCCGCGGTCGGCGTGGATGGCGCGCAGCGCACGCAGGCAGGCGTGCAGGTCATCGTCCGTGCTCAAGGTGCTGGGGGCTGCGTATCGCCAGCGCTGGCATGCCACTGCACCTGCAGCGGTGGCTCGGTACCGGCCATCCTGACGAGGTGATCGGCCACCACACCGGGAAGACGATCCGGGATGGCGCCGGCGGGATTCTCGAGCGACAGATTCAGGCGATCGGCGGCCACCTGCATGGTCAGTTTCACGTCGTTGATCTGGATCTCTCCAGCATGATCGTCGAAGCGCACGGCGAACTTGTGGCTCCAGTGTCGACACAGCCGGCGCATCACGCGCGCGGCGTCCGCGGTGCGGGCTTCACCCTGCAGCATGGCCATTCAAGTCTTCTCGATGCTGAGTGCTGCAGCATCGATGGTGGCCGCAATGGACTGCAGTTCCTCGCTGCTCAACGGTCCGCGGCCCACGCGCAGCCGCAGCGCGGTCTTGAGGTTTTCCATCGCGCGGATGATCTGCGGCGCGGGTCCACCGCCGTGGCGCTTGCTGATGTCCTGCATGCGCGCCATCTCGGCATCCACGGCCGACTGGTTGGCCGCGAGATGCTGCCGGCCTTCGTCGGTGATGGAGTAGCGCTTCTTGCCGTCGTTCTCTTCGACGGTGACATGCCCCAGCTCCTGCAGCAGTGTCAGCGTGGGATAGATGACACCGGGGCTGGGCGAGTAGCTGCCCACGAGGCGCTCCTCGATGGCCTTGATGATTTCGTAGCCGTGGCGCGGGGCTTCGGCGATGAGCGCCAGCACCACCAGGCGCAGGGCGCCATGGTTGAACACGCGGGGGCCGCGGCCGTGACCGCCACCATGACCGCGGCCGCCAAGACCCCCGTGGCCACCATGGCCGAAGGAGTGATGTGAAAGGTGATGTCTCAATGTATTTCGATCCTGTTTCGATATGTCTGAAAGAAGATATATCGAAATATGCTCTGATTCAAGCACCACTTCGCTCCGGGAGAAACTTCGCCGTTCATGCGTCGTTCACTGTCTATATTGCAGGATACTGGCATGAAGTGGCGCGCTTCTGCCGTTTGCTTGCTGCTGGTGTTGATCCCCCTCGCAGACCCGGCAGCGGCCGACATGCCCGCTGCCGCTCCGCCCTCCACCTTGCAATGGCGTGTGCTGGATCTGGTCAACCAGTCACGGGCCGCGGGGAGGCGCTGCGGACGCGAGCACTTTCCGGCCGCCCCGGCGCTGGCCCCTTCGCAAGCCCTGTATTCCGCTGCGGCCGCCCACGCCCGCGACATGGCGAGCCGGGGCTACTTCGAGCACCGCGCGCCGGATGGCAGCGAACCGAAGGATCGCGTGCGCCGCGCGGGCTACCGCCCTCGCCTCACCGGCGAGAACATCGCCTACGGTCCGGAGACGGCCGAAGAAGTGGTGGCGGGATGGCTGGCCAGCGCCGGCCACTGCGCCAACATCATGGATCCACGCTTCCGCGACATGGGCGTGGCGGTGGCGCAGGGTCGCAAGCGCGGACAGTTCTACTGGGTGCAGGATCTGGGAACGCAGAACCTGGCGCTGCCGGCGCACTGAGCGCGCATCTGTCTTGCGCGACTAGTGCCCGGCCTCTTCGATCTTGCGCGCGGCATCGTAGTCCTTGCGCACGGTACCGAGCTGCTTCGCGCGTTCGAAGGCATCGGCGTAGAACTGCGTGAAGGTCCACTGCACGGCGCCGTGTTTCTGGTGGCAGGCATAGCAGCCGGCGGTGCGCGCAAACGGCGCAGCCTGTTCGCGGAACGCACCAGGATTCTCGCGCGGCGGATCGAAGGAGAAGTACGACCAGCCGCCATCCGGGTAGCGCGTGGAATCGCGCACCGCCACTTCGAGCGCGCGGCGCGGACCCTGCGTGATCGCCCCTTCCAGCGCCGCAGGCGGCGACAGGCCGGGGCGCACTTCCAGCGCAAAGATGGTGCCGTCGGGCCACTGGCCTGACTGCTGGAATTGCGCATACGCCTTCGGATTCACGAACACACTGGTGAATACCTGCGGCGCGCCCGCCGGAGGCCGGTTCGGTCCGTAGGTGAGTCCGAGCGCGGTGTTGAGGAACACCCAGCTGCGGTAGTCCTCGGGCCGCAGCAGTTCGCCCTTGTCGTTGAACTGCGGTGCAGCGGTGGCCGGATCGGCAGCCATCGCCGGCAGGGCACACATGATTGTCATCGCGACCCATGTCGCGCGCCGTGCGAGGAAACAGCGGTAGGTTTTCATGCCGCGCTTGCCCGCGCCCACAGCTTCCTGCTGGCGATCGCGGCACCTTCTGTCAGCGACTTGAGCTTGGCCCACGCCACCTGATGGTGGCAGCGCAGCCCCATGCCGCAATCCGTGGAGGCGATCACGCGCTCGCGGCCCACGATGTTCGCGAAGCGCTCGATGCGCGAGGCCACCAGTTCCGGGTGCTCCACCAGCGGCGTGGAATGCGTGACCACGCCTGGCGCAAGAATCTTGTGGTCGGGCAGCTTCACGGTTTCCCACACTCTGAACTCATGTTCATGGCGCACATTGGCGGCCTCGAACAGATAGGTCTGCGCCTTGATCGACAACATGGTGCCGACGATGTCCTTGAGCGGGATGTCGTGCGAGTGCGGACCATGCCAGCTTCCCCAACACAGGTGGTAGCGGATCTGGGTTTCGGGAATGTTGCGCAGCGCGTGATTCAGCGCCTCGACGCGCAGCGCGCAGTAGCGCTGAAAGCCTTCGAGCCCCATGGGAATGCCGATGCGATCCCACAGCGCGGCCATCCAGGCATCGTCCACCTGCACGTTGAAGCCGGCCCTGGCGATGGCCTCGTATTCCACCGACAACGCATCGGCCAGCGCGAACACGAACTCTTCCTGCGTCTTGTAGAAGCTGTTCTGGCGTCCGGGCTCGAGGCTGGACGGCGCCGTGGATGTGAGGAATGCATCGCTGGCGGGAATGGTGCCCAGCGCGCTGCGCAGGCAGTGGATCTCGCGCGCCAGTTCAGCCTGGCCGGTGTACTCGATCCTGCCGGTGCAGCCCCAGTCCATGGTGCGCCGCTGGTTGGGAGCGCTGCGCGTCTGCTCGAACAGCGTGCCGCCTTCCATGGCGCATTTGTAGAAGTCGTCGAATTCCTGCCAGTCCTTGCTGCCGAACAGCAGCTCGGCCGAGCCGCCCGCCGGAATCGGTTCGAAGCCGCTGAGACGCGAGTTGACGAACTCCACCCAGTTGCCGCCCTTGGTGAACTCGCCTTCGTTGACGAGATCGAGCCCCACTTCGCGCTGCTTCGCGACCACGTCGCGCACGGCCTGCGCGAGTTCGGCATCGGTGACGTTCTTGTTGGCCCAGAGGCCGGGCGGCGCGGGCAGCGCTCCGACGTGGGTGGTCAGGATCCGGTCGGTACTGCGGCGCATGGGGTCCCTCTGCTCCTGGCGATCGCGGGCGAGGCGATCATCGAGACCCCAAAGCATACGCCCCGGGAACACCGGGGCGCATATCCATCTGGCGTTACAGGCCCAGGAAGTACAGCAGCGTGTCGTTGTACATCAGCAGGCGACCGAAGATGATCACCGCGATCCACGACACGATGGAGATCCACGCCACCGCCTTGGCCGATCCAGGTGCCGTACCGCCGGCGGGCACGGCGTACACGCGGTGTTCCAGCCCCGAGAAACGGAAGATCAGCAGGTTGACGAAGGCGATGAGCAGGGCCACGACCTTGCACTGGAACGACAGGTTCTCGACGTAGAACTCCGCACCGGTGTTGGTGCCGGTGACGAAGATGATGCCGCCGATCAGGTTGAGGATGAACCCGAAGATGGCGATGTTCACCAGCGGCTTGAAGGCGCCGATGGGCACGCCCTTGTACAAGCCGAGGATGCGCAGGTCGAGGCCGACGATGATGCCGATGATCAGCGACATGCCCGTGTAATGGATGATTTCGCACAGTGGCCAGATCCAGCCATAGGTGTTGACGAAATCCTGCATCCAGGGCCAGGTCAGGGCATGGGAAAGACTTTGCATAGTTGTTCTCCGCGTTTACCGGGCGCCTAGATGCCGAACCACCGCTGGATGAGCTCCGGATACCCGGTCATGCGCCCCGCGATCAGCGTGAAGAACCAGACACCAATCAGCCACCAGGCCATGCGGCGCGCGCCTGGAGGCACTACTCCCGAAGCCAGGGCGGCGGTGTCGTTGAGGTACAGCGCCTTGAGGCGCAACGACAGCGTCATGCCCACGACGATGCCTGCCATCTTGATCCAGAAGACGTGCATCGTGCCCATGTGGGTGGCCGAGGCGATGAACAGCAGCACGCCGGAGATGGCGTTGATGACGAAACCCACCCAGATGGTCGGGTAGAAGCTGCGCAGCGCCCCCAGTGGAATGCCTTTGGCGACGCCGAGCAGGCGCAGTCCGATCAGCCAGTTTGCGCCCAGCACGATGGCAAGGCCGATGGCGTGTGCCGACAGCACCGTTGTGTACGCAAAAATCGACGGCGATTCACGTACCCATACGCCGATGGATAGATCTTCTATGGTTTGCAGCATTGAGAGCCCCGTAGCGCGCGACTTGTGGCATCGCGTTGTCAGTCGTTGGATGCAGTGTGGCGCTTGCGAGTTCCATCGTAAAGAGGTTGATGACAGAAATCTTCGCGCGCGGCGGTAGCGTACACCCCGCGGCGCAGCCGGGGGGAGTCATTCTCATTTACGTCATGTTGTGCGCCTTCTCCGCGAGGCCCTGTTCCGAGCCTCGGGCATATACTGTCCGGGCGAAGGAATCGCCATCGACGAACAACAGGAGCAGACATGGCCGGGTATTTCCAGCTCAAGACCGCCGCCAGCGGACAGTGGATGTTCAATCTCAAGGCCGGCAACCACGAGACCGTGTTGACCAGCCAGAACTACAGCAGCAAGCAGGCCGCGGAAGCCGGCATCGAGTCGGTGCGCAAGAATGCGGTCAACGATGCGGCGTTCGAGCGCAAGGTGGCCAGCGACAAGTCGCCTTATTTCGTGCTGACCGCGCCGGCCAATGGCCAGACGCTGGGCAAGAGCGAGATGTACAGCTCCACTTCAGCCATGGAAGGCGGCATCGCGTCGGTGAAGGCGAATGCGCCAGGCGCGGCGGTGAAGGAAGGCTGAATCAGACGTCGAGGTTGGCCACGGTCAGCGCGTTCTTCTCGATGAACTCGCGGCGGGGTTCGACCTGGTCGCCCATCAGCGTGCTGAAGATGTCATCGGCGGCGATGGCATCTTCGATGCGCACCTGGAGCAGCCGGCGTGTGTCGGGGTTGATGGTGGTATCCCAGAGCTGTTCCGGGTTCATCTCGCCCAGCCCCTTGTAGCGCTGCATGGTCTGACCCTTGCGGGCCTGCTCGAACAGCCACGTGATGGCTTCCTTGAACGAGCCCACGTCCTTGCGCTGGTTGCCGCTGGTGACATAAGCACCCTCGCCGATCAGGCCGTGCAGCGTCTGGCCCAGCTCGGCGATGCGGGTGTATTCGGCCGACCCGAAGAATTCGCGCGGCAGCGCCTTGTCGGTGTGCGTGCCGTGCTCGTAGCGCTTCACGACGATGCGCGCGGGACGGCCGCCCTCGCCTTCCTCGGTGCCGGCGCTGCCGGGCTGCACTTCGATGCGGTAGCTGCTGATGGAATCGTTGCGCGCGTTCAGCGCGCGTTCCAGCTCCGCCGCCCAGACGCGCAGCGCGTCGATGTTGTCGAATGAATCGGAGTTCAGCGGCGGCACGTAGATGAGCTGCTCGAGCAGGCGCGCGTCATAGCGCCTGCTCCAGCGCTTGATGATGGCCTGCACTTCCATGTACTGGCGGGCGAGCATCTCCAGCCCCGAGCCCTGCAGCGGCGGCGCGCCTTCGGTCACGTACAACGCCGATTCGTCGACGGCGTTGTTCAGCAGGATGGCGTTGAGCTCGTTGTCATCCTTCACGTACATCTCGTTCTTGCCGCGCTTCACCTTGTAGAGCGGCGGCTGCGCGATGTAGACGTGGCCACGCTCGATGATCTGCGGGATCTGGCGGTAGAAGAAGGTGAGCAGCAGCGTGCGGATGTGGCTGCCGTCGACGTCGGCATCGGTCATGACGATGATGCGGTGGTAACGCAGCTTGTCGATGTTGAATTCATCGCGGCCGATGCCGCAGCCCAGCGCGGTGATCAGCGTGCCCACCTCGGCCGAGCTGATCATGCGATCGAAACGCGCGCGCTCCACGTTCAGGATCTTGCCGCGCAGCGGCAGGATGGCCTGCGTGCGGCGGTCCCTGCCCTGCTTGGCCGAGCCGCCGGCGCTGTCGCCCTCGACGATGAAGATCTCGGAGAGCGCCGGGTCTTTTTCCTGGCAATCGGCGAGTTTGCCGGGCAGGCCCGCAATATCCAAAGCGCCCTTGCGGCGGGTCATTTCACGCGCCTTGCGCGCGGCCTCGCGGGCGCGGGCGGCGTCGAGAATCTTGCCGACGATGGACTTGGCTTCGGCAGGATGTTCCAGCAGGAACTCCGCCAGCTTCTCGGCGACCTTGGTTTCGACCACGCCCTTCACTTCGGAGGAGACGAGCTTGTCCTTGGTCTGCGAGGAGAACTTCGGATCGGGCAGCTTCACCGACAGGATGGCCGTCAGGCCTTCGCGCGAGTCATCGCCGGTGGTGGCGATCTTCTCCTTCTTCGCTTCCTTCTCGATGTAGTCGTTCAGCGTGCGCGTCAGCGCGGCGCGGAAACCCGACAGATGCGTGCCACCATCGCGCTGCGGAATGTTGTTGGTGTAGCAGAGCATCGTCTCCTGGTAGGAATCATTCCACTGGAGCGACACTTCCACGCCGATCAGCCCTTCCTGCGCGGTGAAATGAAACACCGTGGGATGGATGGGCGCGCGCGCGCGGTTCAGGTACTGCACGAAGGCCTGCAGGCCGCCCTCGTGCTGGAACACATCGGTCTTGTCTTCGCGCTCGTCGATGAGCTCTATGCGCACGCCGGAATTCAGGAACGACAGTTCGCGCAGGCGCTTGGCCAGGATCTCGTAGTCGAACACGATGTTGGTGAAGATCGTGGGCGAAGGCTTGAAGCGGATGGTGGTGCCCCGCTCGGTGGTGGTGCCCGCCTCGGCCAGCGGCGCCACCGGATCGCCCAGCTTGTACTGCTGCCGGTAAGCCTTGCCGCCGCGATGAATGGAAAGCTCCAGCAGGTCGGACAGCGCATTGACCACCGACACGCCAACGCCATGCAGGCCGCCGGAGACTTTGTAGGAGCTGTCATCGAACTTACCGCCGGCATGCAGCACGGTCATGATGACCTCGGCTGCAGAGCGTCCCTCGTCGGGATGGATGTCGACGGGGATGCCGCGGCCATTGTCGCGCACCGTGATGGACTCATCCGCGTGGATCAGCACCTGGATGCGGTTGCAGTGACCTGCCAGCGCTTCGTCGATGGCGTTGTCCACCACCTCGAAAACCATGTGATGAAGGCCGGTGCCGTCATCGGTGTCACCGATGTACATGCCGGGGCGCTTGCGCACCGCATCGAGGCCTTTCAGAACTTTGATATTGCTGGAGTTATAGGCTTCTTCGGCAGACATGCACTCGCCCTGGAATCGCTCATTATTATTATAGCCTCTGAGAGGCGCAGTGACACCCCCTGCTGAGGTCGGCAGCGGATAGGCGTTCAGCCCTCGAGTTTGGTGCGAATCCCGTCAGCATCGGACTCGCGCACCGGATTTATCACCACCTCGATAGAAATCGCCGGAAAGTGGACGTTCTCCACATGATCGAGAGTTTTAGGATCCTGATCGCGACTTTTGATCGCTTGTAACCCACTGAAGCGGGGTTCTATCCCACAGACGCCACGATTCCACGTTCCACGTGGAACACGCGCTCCGGAATGCCGAAATTGACCAGATCCGCGTGCAGTGAAGTCACGATCAACTGGCACTCCAGGCCCTTCACCAGTTCAACCAGCGCACTCAGTCGCTGGGTGTCCAGTTCCGCCGCGGGATCATCCAGCAGCAATGTGGGGGGCGATGTGCGCTGGCTGCGGAGTCTTTGCAGCAGCGCCAGTACCAGCGCAGCAGCGGCCAGCTTCTGCTGCCCTCGCGACAGCACCTCTTTGGCCGGCCTTCCCTGCAGGGTCAGACGAATATCGGCTCGCTGCGGCCCCGACAGCGTGCTGCCTCTCGCGCGATCACGATCGCGACCTTCAGCCAGAACGTCCGCGAGGTGACGATCCGCTGCCCAGCCACGGTAGTAGCCCATCTCCACATCCAGCCCGGACAGTCGGGACACCGCCTGCTGCCAGAACGGCTGTACGGTTTTCAACCACTCTCCGCGCGCTGCGGCCACGCGCTCCCCGTGCGCTACGAGCTCCGAGTCCCAAGCCGTGGGATCCAAGCCCTGCCGCAGGGCCGCGTTGCGCTGTTTCAGCGCTCGGCTGAAGCGCAACCAGCTCTCCAGGAAGTCGGGTTCCACGT
Organism: Steroidobacteraceae bacterium; assembly: GCA_046347045.1. Taxonomy (GTDB): domain Bacteria; phylum Pseudomonadota; class Gammaproteobacteria; order Steroidobacterales; family Steroidobacteraceae; genus ZC4RG30. Next base: position 175,023 of record JAXMGX010000005.1, on the reverse strand, counting down.
GGAACACACCCCAGTCCAGCCAGCGGCGCCGCTCTCCGGGGGCTCCCTCCACCAGTCGGTGCACCTCGGGATCAATGACCTCGACGAAGAAGGCGCCCGGTAGCTCCGCCAGGCTTCGCACATCCTCGCCATCCAATCGGCCTGTATAAGACTCATCGCGGCGGTACTCGAACCCGATCCGGTGAGCCGGATCTGCGGTGGTCGCGAAAAGCTGCAGCTTGTCCTGGCCTCGGGTGATGAGCTGTTCAGTATGGCGGGTGCGGAAGGAGCGCCCTCTTCCAACCAGGAACGCGGACTCGAGGATGGATGTCTTGCCGGAGCCATTGGCCCCAAACACCAGATTCAGACCCGGACGGAAATCCAGCGTGGCCGATGCGATGCTGCGAACGCCGGCGATCTGGAGGGACGCGAGACTCATGACCAGGACGCCAGCGTCATCGAGCGGCGCCCTGCCCGCCTGCGGCTACAGCCGCATCGGCATCACGACGTACCGTGACTGCGTGGTTCCGGGCGAACGGATCAGGCAGCTCGAATTGGCGTCGGTCAGGCCGAGTTCGACGGTTTCCGTGTCGATGGCCGTCAACGCATCGAGCAGATAGGTGACGTTGAAGCCAATCTCCATCTCATCGCCCTTGTAGTCGATCTCGACTTCGTCCTGAGCCTCTTCCTGTTCGGGATTGTGGGCCTGTAGCTTCAATGAGTTCTTGGCCAGCGAGACGCGGACGCCGCGATATTTCTCGTTGGATAGGATGGCGGTACGCTGCAATGCAGCACGAAAGGAATCGCGCTCGATGACCACCGCCTTGCTGGGGCTGGCTGGGATCACCCGGCCATAATCCGGGAACTTGCCATCGATAAGCTTCGAAGTGAAGCGAATATCGCCGATCTGGAGCCGAATATGATTCGATCCAATCGTGATCTCAACGTCACCCTCGGAACCCAGGATGCGCTGCAATTCCAGAATACCCTTACGCGGAACAATGACTTGCTGCGCGTTGACGCTCTTGCCGGCAGTTGCGAGCTGAGCTTCGGCAATAGCCAGACGATGGCCGTCAGTTGCCACCGTTCGAAGCAATTTCCCGTCGGTTTCCAGCAATGTGCCATTCAGGTAATAGCGGACGTCCTGCTGCGCCATCGAAAAATGCGTCTTGGCGATCAGTCGACCGAGCTCGGCCTGGGGCAGGGTGAGCGTCTGCTGAGCGCTCACCGACTCCACCACCGGGAATTCCGCCGCTGACAGCGTCGACAGCGTGAACCGGCTGCGACCTGCCACCACCTTCAGCCGCTCGCCATCCAGGGAGACCGTCACCGACGACTTGTCTGGCAGCGCCTTGGCGATTTCCAGCAGCTTGCGGCCCGGCACGGTGATTTCACCCGCCTGGCCCACGCTGACTTCGCCGGAAGCCACGAGTTCGACTTCGAGATCGGTGCCCGTCACCGACAACCGGCCGTTCTTCACCGCCAGCAGCACATTCGCCAGCACCGGCATGGTCTGCTTGCGTTCGACTACGCCGATTACCGCCTGCACGGGCTGGATGAGTTGCTCACGCGATGCGGTGAATTTCATAGTTCTTGAACCAAGCTTGTTATTTAAGACGTTGTTGCTGTCGTTGGGCCTGTGGATGCCGAGGATAAATCACCACGGCCTTTGCGGTCATGACTTTACGACGGAAACAGGGCAGGGCGAATGGCCGAATCAACTGCGTTCATGCTGTTGGCGCCCTGTGGATGAATCCATCCACAGTTTCATCCCCGGCTTTTCCACCGGGTTCTGCACAGGGTTATCCCGTGAGTGTCCGCAGCAGGTTCGAATAGTCCTCGGCCACGCGCGGCTCGCTTTCCTGCAGCTCCTTCACGCGCTTGCAGGCATGCAGCACCGTGGTGTGATCGCGGCCACCGAAGGCCTCGCCGATCTCCGGCAGGCTGTGCACGGTGAGCTCCTTGGCCAGCGCCATGGCCACCTGCCGCGGCCGCGCCACCGAGCGGCTGCGGCGCTCCGACAGCAAATCCGACAGCCGCACCTTGAAGTAATCGGCGACGGTCTTCTGGATGTTCTCGATGGTGACCAGACGCGCCTGCAGGTTCAGCAGATCCTTCAGCGCTTCCTTCGCGAAATCCAGCGTGATCGGCTGGCCAGTGAAGCGCGCGTTGGCGATGATCCGCCGCAGCGCGCCCTCGAGTTCACGCACATTCGAGCGGATGCGCTTCGCCACGAAGAAGGCCACTTCCTCGGGCAATTCCGCGCCTGCAGCCTGCGCCTTGCTGATCAGGATCGCCACGCAGGTTTCCAGCTCCGGCGGCTCGATGGCCACCGACAGTCCCCAGCCGAAGCGCGATTTCAGGCGTTCTTCCAGGCCGGGAATTTCCTTCGGATAACGATCCGACGTCATGATGATCTGCGCCTGGCCTTCGAACAGCGCGTTGAAGGTGTGGAAGAACTCTTCCTGCGAGCGGTCCTTGTTGGCAAAGAACTGGATGTCGTCGATGAGCAGCGCGGAAAGCCCGCGATACGCGCTCTTGAATTCGTTCATGGTGTTGTGGCGAAGCGCCTGCACCATGTTGTCGACGAAGCGCTCGGAATGCACATAGGCCACGCGCGCCTGCGGGTCGCGTTCCCTGATCACATGGCCCACGGCCTGCATCAAATGGGTTTTGCCGAGACCCGTGCCGCCGTAGATGAACAGCGGGTTGTAGGCGCGGCCCGGATTTTCGGCCACCTGCAACGCCGCAGCCTTGGCGAAGTGGTTGCTCTTGCCCTCGACGAAATACTCGAAGGTGGATTCCGGATTCAGCCGCGTGCCGATCTGGATGCTGGGCTCCGGGGCCACGCGCCGGGCCGCCGCGGTGGGGCGGGGCGCTTCGGCGGCGGGCGCCGCGCCGTTCAGCGCGCCATTCACCCGTGCCAGCGAGCCGATCTCCACCGACAGCTGCGCGCCACCGCGCAGTTCACCCAGCAGCGCGCGGATGCGATCCGCGGCATTCGCCTGCACCCATTCCACCGCGAAGCGGTTCGGCGCATACAGCCGCAGCGTCGCGCCGTCTTCCAGCGCCTGCAGTGGCCGCAGCCAGGTGTTCACCTGCTGCTCCGGAAGCTCGTCTTCCAGGCGCGGCAGAATTGTCGTCCAGAGTTCGGACATGCGACTGGGAATTGATGCCTTGGGTCGGAGCGAAAAAAGGGGGAGGGCGAGTCTACTCGCGTCGGCGGCCGATTTATAATCCCCCGCATCATGGGGGTCAGTTTCAAAGGTGATCCAACGGCGAAGGGCTTCTTCGCGCCGCTGCGTTTCGAGGCCACGCTGATCGACTGCGAGGTGGAAGGGGAGATTCCCGCCGGCCTCAACGGCAGTTTCTACCGCTCGTGCATCGATCGGCGATATCCACCGCGTTTCGCCGACGATACCCCCTACAACTCCGATGGCGCGGTCGATCTTTTCCGTTTCGCCAACGGCCACGTGGATTTCCGCTCGCGCTACATCCAGACGCCGCGCCTGCAGGCCGAAACCGCCGCGCGCCGCGCGCTGTTCGGCCGCTATCGCAACCGCGGCACCTACGATCCTTCCGTGCGCGATGTCAGCCCGAATACCGGCAATACCACGCCCATCATCCATCACGGCAAGCTGTTCTCGCTGAAGGAAGACAGTCCGCCGATGCTGATGGATCCGGACACGCTCGACACGGTGGGCGAGTGGACCTTCAACGGCCAGATGCGCGCGAAAACCTTCACCGCGCATCCGAAGATCGACCCGAACACCGGCGACCTGATCGCTTTTTCCTATGAAGCGAAGGGCGATGTATCGCCCGACCTCGCGGTGTTCGTGTTCGACAAGCACGGCAAACTGAAGCGCGAGTGGTGGTTCAAGTCGCCGGTGGTCAGCATGATGCACGACATGGCGATCACCGATCGCCACATCATCCTGCCCACCACCGGCATGGTCACGAACCAGCAACGTCTCGATGCGGGCCTGATCCACTGGACCTACGACAAGACCGTGCCCGCGCATGTGGCCATCATCCCGCGCGATGGCGATGAAAAGGACATCCGCTGGTTCCACGGCACGCCCGAGCAGGCCATGCTGGTGCACACCACCAATGCGCGCACCGAGGGCAGCAAGGTCATCCTCGATGCGCCGGTGGCCAGCAACAACTTCCATCCCTTTTTCCCGAATGCCGACGGCGCGCCGTTCGATGTGTCGGGCGTGTCGCCCAACATCCGCCGCTGGACCTTCGACCTCGATTCGAAAGACACCACCTGGAAGGAAGAGATCCTCTTCAACGGCATGCGTGGCACTTCCATGGTGCGCATCGACGACCGCTACCAGACCCGGCCCTTCCGCTACAGCTACATGCTGGTGGTCGACCCCACGCTGCCCTTCGACCGCGAACGCGGCGGCAAGCTGTCGGTGCGGGTGGCCAACTCCATCTTCCGCTTCGACCATCACGGCGGAGGCATCGACCGCCTGTCGGCCGGTACCACGCACAGCCTGTCGGAGCCGCAGTTCGTCCCGGCCCGGTCGAATGCGCCCGAAGGGGAGGGCTGGATACTGACCGTGGCCAACGACTACGCCGAGATGCGATCAGAGCTGGTGATCGCCGATGCCATGCGCCTGGCCGATGGGCCCATTGCCCGGGTGAAGATGCCTTTTCGGCTGCACACCCAGGTGCATGGATGGTGGGAGCCGCAGGAAGGCTTCCTCAAGGGGCCGCCGGCGCCTTAGGGCCAGATCGGCGGGGCCCCGGGGGCGGGGTACCCAAAGACCATTGACTCCCAAGGTGGGGATGCGTACCCTGCGCAACCCGATTTTCCGACCTGAAACAGCGCCATGGCCACGAAACGCACATTCCAGCCGAGCAAGATCAAGCGTGTCCGCACGCACGGCTTCCGTGCCCGCATGGCCACGGCCGACGGCCGCAAGGTGCTGGCCCGTCGCCGCGCCAAGGGCCGCAAGCGCCTGATCCCTTAAGGCCCCCGGAACGCTCGCCGGCGCCGCGCCCATGACTGGCGCGAAACCAGCGGCGCTGGGATTTCCCCGGCGCGCTCGCCTTCTCACTCCCGCCCAGTTCGATGCCGTATACGCCACGCGCCAGCGCGTGGTCGATGGCTGCTTTTCGATCAATGCCGCCCGCAACACGCTGGGCTATCCGCGCCTGGGATTGTCCATCGGCACCAAGGCCGCCGGCGATTCAGTGCAGCGCAACCGGGTGAAGCGCCAGGTGCGCGAAACTTTCCGCAATGAGGCTGCCACGCTGCCCGCGCTCGACCTCGTGGTTGGCGCCCGCAATGGCGTGCGGACCGCGCATAATGCGCGACTCCGCGAAAGCCTCGCGGCCCTGTTCACCGAGATCCGCAAACGATGCGAGCCTTGAACAATCCGCTCACACGTGGCACTTCGCGCGCCATGGACGGAACAATTCGCGCCTACCAGATGCTGATCAGTCCGCATCTGGGACAATGCTGCCGCTTTCATCCGAGCTGCTCCGATTACGCCCGGCAGGCCATTGAAAGACACGGCCCCCTGAGGGGACTGTCGCTCACCACCAGGAGAATCCTGCGTTGCAACCCGCTCAATGAGGGCGGATTCGACCCCGTACCATGAAGAACATCCGCATCATCCTGTGGGTGGCCCTGGGCCTCGCACTGCTCGTCAACGTCTCCACCTGGACGGCCGACTTCGCACCCCGTGACGCCGCGCTCGCCGCTGCCGCGCAAAAGGCGGCGGAGCAGGAGAAGCGCGACAACCCGCTGGGCGCGGCCATTCCCACGGCGGCGGTTCCCACTGCCACCGGCGCCGCGCCGGCCGCCACGGCTGGCGCAGTGCCAGCCCCCGGTGCCGTGCCTGCTCCCGCCGCCGCCGCTTCGCCTGCTGCTGCCGCGCCGGCCGCCGTCCCTTCCGCCGCCGTGCTGAACGTGCGCACCGACGTGCTCGACGTCGACGTCAGTCTCCGCGGTGGCGAGCTGCTGCGCGCCGATCTGCTCAACTATCCGGTGGCGAAGGGCCAGCCCACGCCGGTGCGCCTGCTGCGAAACAACGGCCAGGGCGACCAGTACCTGGTGCAGACCGGCCTCGCCGGCAATTCGCCCGGCGCCACGGCCGAGGGCTATCCCACCCATCTCGCCACATTCACCAGCGACTTCACCGGCTTCCAGCTCCAGGCCGGCCAGAATGATCTGCGCGTGCCGTTGAAGTGGTCCTCGCCGGAAGGCGTGAAGGTGGAAAAGACGCTGGTCTTCCACCGCGGCTCCTACCGCATCGACGTGGAATACAAGATCGACAACGGCAGCACCGCCGCGTGGAGCGTGCAGCCCTACGCGCAGATCCTGCACGACATGCCGCCGGTGAAGCGTTCGTACTTCAACGTCGACAGTTACTCCTTCACCGGGCCTGCCATCTACGACGGCGCCAAGTACCAGAAGCTCAACGTTGCCAAGCCCGAAGAGGCCGGCCTCAACCGCGAGATCACCAATGGCTGGCTGGCCGCGCTCCAGCACCACTTCGTCACCGCCATCGTGCCCGCGCACGGCGAGGCAGACCGCTACTCGCTGAGCGTGCGCGGCAATGAATACCTGGCGCGCACGCTGAGCCCCGCGGTCAACGTGGCGCCGGGCGCAATGGCCACCATCAACGAGACGCTGTTCGTCGGCCCCAAGCTGCAGCGTCAGCTCGAGGCCATCCATCCCGAGCTGGGTCGCGCCGCCGACTTCGGCAAGCTCACGTTCCTGTCGAAGCCGCTGTTCTGGCTGCTCGACAAGGCGCACACCATCTTCAACAACTGGGGCCTTGCGATCATCGCAGTCACCTTCCTGCTGAAGCTCGCGTTCTATCCGCTGTCCGAGGCCTCGGGCCGTTCGATGGCGAAGATGAAACTGGTGTCGCCGCGGATGAAGGCCATCCAGGAGCAGTACAAGGACGATCGCCAGAAGCTGGGCCAGGCGATGATGGAGCTGTACAAGAAGGAGAAGGTGAACCCCGCCGCGGGTTGCCTGCCGCAGCTCATCCAGATCCCCGTGTTCATCGCCTTCTACTGGGTGCTGGTCGAGAGCGTGGAGATGCGCCAGGCGCCGTTCTTCGGCTGGCTGCAGGATCTGTCCTCGCCCGATCCCTACTACATCCTGCCCGCCATCATGGCCGGCGCGATGTTCCTGCAGTACAAGCTGCAGCCGACGCCGCCCGATCCCGTGCAGGCCAAGGTGTTCATGATCCTGCCGCTGGTAATGTCGGTGACCTTCGCGTTCTTCCCCTCGGGCCTGGTGCTGTACTACACGGTGAACACCATGCTGACCATCGCGCAGCAGTGGAACATCAACCGTCGCATCGAGGCGGGCCGGACTGGGCGCGACTGACACGATTGTTGCTGCCGCCACTCCGCCGGGCCGCGGCGGAGTGGCCATTGTGCGCGTATCCGGAACAATGGCGCCGGAGATTGCGCAGACACTGCTGGGGGCTCTGCCCGTACCGCGGGTGGCCACCTTCAGTCGCTGGCGCGACGCGGCGGGCGACATCATCGACTCCGGCATCGCCATCTACTTTCCCGCGCCGGGTTCCTTCACCGGCGAAGACGTGCTCGAGTTGCAGGGCCATGCGGGCCTCATCGTCGAGGCATTGATCGATCGCGTGGTCGAACTGGGCGCGCGACGGGCGAGGCCGGGGGAATTCTCCGAGCGTGCCTTCCTCAACGACAAGATCGACCTCGCACAGGCCGAAGCCATCGCCGACCTGATCGACGCCGGCTCGCGCGGCGCAGCGCGCGCGGCCATGCGCTCGTTGCAGGGTGAATTCTCGGCACGCGTCGCGGCGGCCCGCGCGGCGCTCACCAATCTGCGCGTCTACGTGGAAGCCGCCATCGATTTCCCCGAAGAGGAGATCGACTTCCTGGAAAGCCAGGAACTGCGCGAACGCACGCAGTATGTACGCGCTTTGCTCGATGACGTGTTGCAGGCGGCGCGCCGCGGCGCTCGACTGACCCGCGGCATGACCGTGGTCATCGCGGGCCGTCCCAATGCCGGCAAGAGCACGTTGATGAACCAACTGGCCGGCTACGACGCAGCCATCGTCACGCCGGTGCCCGGCACCACGCGCGACCCGCTGCGCGTGATGCTTGAGATCAACGGCGTGCCGGTGGAGTTAATCGACACGGCGGGACTGCGCGCCACCCACACAGCCTGCGAACACGCCGCGACCAGCGACCACGATGCCATTGAAGCCGAGGGCATCCGCCGCGCGCGCGATGCCATGGCGCGCGCCGACCATATTCTCTACGTGGTTGACGGCGCCGCCGATGCCGGCGCCCGGGGATTCGTCGAGGAGCAGGCCGCACTGCCGCAAGACGTGCCGCTCACGCTGGTGATGAACAAGAGCGATCTGCTCGGCGCGGAAAAGCCTGTGCATGAGCCGCCCATCATCGCGATCTCCGCCGTCACCGGTGAAGGGCTCGACGCGCTGCGTGCCCGACTGGCGTCGGCAGCGGGGCATTCCGAATCAGCCGGCGGAAGCTTCTCGGCGCGCGCCCGTCATGTGGAAGCACTGGAGCGTGCCGCCCGCCAGCTCGATGCGGCCTGCCAGCAATTGGCGCTGAAGCAGGGCGAGCTGGCCGCCTACGAGTTGCGTGGCGCCCAGACGTCGCTAGGCGAAGTGTTGGGCGACGTCAGCAGCGATGAATTGCTCGGGCATATCTTCGGCAGCTTCTGCATCGGAAAATAACGGGCGCGGTCTATACTCGGCTGCCTCTGCTCACTCACACCGGGGGTCATCCATCATGCGTCTCATGAAAACCGCAGCGCTAGCGCTGCTGCTCGCATCCACCTTCGGCGCCGGCATGGCGCTGGCGGCGCAGCCGCCCGCCGCGGGTGGCGCACCGGCTGCCGGTGGTCCTCCGGCCGGCGGCCCGCCACGCGGCGGCGGCTTCAAGCTCGTGCCGCTGCTCATCGAGAGCAAGGCCTTCGCCGATGGCGGCATCGTGCCACCGAAGTATTCGGGCGCGGGCGGCAACGTGCAGCCGGACTTCAAGATCTCGAATGCGCCACCCGAGACGCAGAGCTTCGCCATCATCATGCATGATGTCGACGTGGCGATCGGCGGACCGGAAGACGTGCTGCACTGGGTGGTGTGGAACATCCCCGGCAACACCACGCAGATCGAAGAGGGCAAGCTGCCTGCCGGTTCGGTGAACGGCAAGGGCATTCGCACCAACGGCTACATGGGCATGGGTGCGCCGGCCGGTCCCCGCTACCACCACTACGTGTTCGAGTTCTATGCGCTCAACAGCAAGCTGGATCTGCCGGCCACGGCCAGCCGTCCCGAGCTGCTCGAAGCGATGAAGGGCAAGGTCATCGCCAAAGCCGCGTACGTCGGTCGTTTCCGCACCGAACCGGGCGCCGCCAAGTAAGCAACGGTCGGCAGGCAACCGTCAATGAGGATGGGCTCGTGAACACGAGCCCATCCGACTGGATACCGCTTCGTTAGCGCGCAGCAATATCCCTTGGTCAGGCGATCATGCGCGGCGAATCCATCCATAGCGCAGATGATCCGGCGCGCCGCCGGCCGCGGCATAGCGCTGCCGCATCAGGTCGAGGTTGTCCATCACCGCGGCCACCGGCTTGTCCACTTCCATCAGCTTCTTGAACCCGGGCGTCATCTTTGACGCATAGTCCTTCGGCACCGGCTTGAATTGCGCGCCCAGGTTGCGGGCGGGCTTCATGCCATACAGCCGCGCGGAGTTCAGGCCCAGGATCTTGCGCTTGGTCTCCGTGGTCAGCGCCGGATAGCCGTACTGCTTCTGCATCGCTTCGGGAATCTGGAAACGCCACAGCGCCTCGATCTGCCATTGCGGCGAGCCGTACCACACCGAATCCGATCCAAACACCACGCGGTCCGGTCCGAAGAACTTCAGCAACTGCCCCATCAGATGCGCGGCCAGCGTGGGGAAGGTGACGATGGCCGAAGCCCACGTGGTGCCGATCTCAGCATAAGTGTTCGGCAGGTCGCGGCACAGCACGCCGTATTCGGTGGTCCATGCGATGTCGGGCACGCCCTCACGCATGCGCGTGCCCTTGGCCTGCAGGTACGCGTCATACATGAAGAACGCCGGCTGGATGCAGGCGTGGTACGTGATGAAATTGAGCTTCGGCCAGTCGCGCGCGGCCTTGGGCAGGTCGGAAGGATGCCCCACCTCCGGCCGCGGCGGCATGTTGTCCACCAGTCCCTTGTGCACGCAGATGTTGTTGAAGCCGGGCTTGTCCTGCTTCACCTTCTCGTACAGCGACTGGATCAGCTCGAAGGTGGGATACGCCACGGCTTCATCGTCGTGCCGCCACTGGCGCATCGGGCTCAGCGGATCGTTGTCCACCTTCGCCGAGGTGCCGATGTTGTAGCCCTTCCACGAATCGGGCTTCAGTTCCTCGGCCTGCTGGCGGATGTAGTCGAGATTGCCCTTGCCCACGTACAGCAGCGCGTGGGCCAGCATGCGCTGGCTGCCCGACACCTGGTTCACGAAGTCGCGCGCCGCGGCGGTTTGCGCGGCGGTGAGAATCTCGCCCTTCTGCGCCTCGGCGATGTTGCGCGGCGTGACCGCGCCGGGCGGATCGACCACGCCTGCCGGCACATTCGACAGCAGTCCCACGTTCACCTGGCTGTCGAGGTACACGTCCTTGATGAACTGCGTGATCAGGAAATTCTCGGGCGAATTCGGCAGGCCCACGAGCTGGCGGTTCCATACGCCCCAGAGCTCGCCGTGCTCGTCCTTCTGGTTCTTGCCATTCAGCGGATTGCTCTTCGAGAAGGTGGAGCTGGGCCCCTGCGCCAGCGCGCGCAGCGGCGCGGCCGCATCGAAGCGGCTGCCGCGCACCATGTGAAGCTGGTCGTCGAACACGAACAGGTCCTTCGGCGGACCTGACTGCGCATAGGCCTCGGGCACCATCAACGACAGCGGGTCGATGTCGAAGTAGGGGCCGTAGATCTCGTTCATCGCCAGGAACGAGGCGGCCATGCCGCCCGAGCCCAGCAGGAAGCTGCGTCGGCTCACGCCCAGTTTCTTCGCCGCGATGTCGGCGAGGCCGTTCACACGCGCCTCCACGCGCTGCTGGTTCGTGGTCTGCGGCAGCGGCGGATACTCGCCGTTGGACACGAGCTGCGTGGGAATGGGCATGGGCGCTGCCGCACCCGAACCCAGCGTGTCGGCACGCTCGCAGCGTGCGATCACTTCATCCGTCAGCAGATGGTCGTCCGGAATCTTCTGCCCGGTTGTTTCGTCCCAGCGGCTCATGGCGTCCCCCGTTTTCTTGTTCGCCAGCGGCGGGGGAATCCTAACCCATCTAGATGCCGAGGCTTCGCGCCCAGCCGAAGAGACGTGCCCGATGCAGGCCGTAGGCCACCGCCGCCACTGCAAGCGCGATGGCCAGCGGCGAGCCGGCCTGATGCAGCCACGTCGTCACGCTGTCCGGGATTCCACGCTGTGTCACCTGCGCGGCCAGTCGCGAGCCTGCCACACCGATCAGCGCCACGGCGGCGATGCCGATGGCGCCCGTGTTCAGCATCTGCAGCAGAAACCGCGCACGCAGCCGCGACCGCTCCACCTGCGGCGACACCACCTCGCGCACCGGCGTTGCACGCTGCGCGGCGATGCGCGCGAAGACCTGCTGGCGGAAAGCCGCGTCCATCTTCGGTGCCTTGATCTGCTCACGCAGCGCCCGGTCGAGGTCCGGATGCTGCCTTGCGAAATCATCGTGTTCGGTTTTCATGAAGCTTTCTCCAGCGGCGTTGTCGCCGCGGCCAGTCGCTTGCGTGCGCGATGCAGCACGGACTTCACGGTGTTGGCCGGCATGTCCAGCATCTCGGCCACCTCATCCACGCTGCAATCCTCCAGGTAGAAGAGTGAAACCACCTGCCGGTAGTTCTCCGGCAGCAGGTTCAGCAGCTTGTCCACATCGTAAGACGCACCCGCGCGGCTGGAGTAGTCCACCTCATCCGGCAGCGCGAGGGGGCCAGCTTCGTCGTCGGTGTCCGCGCTGGTCAACGCGTCAAGGGATACCACGCGGCCGGCCTTGCGCAGCTCCGACAGGCAGGTGTTGCGCGTGATGGTGTAGAGCAGCGTGGACAGCGCTGCCCTGCCGTCGTACCGCGGCAAGGCCTGCCACAGCTTCACGAAGGAAACCTGCGCCAGATCCTCGGCCAGGGCCTGGTCGCGCACCATCGAATAGCACAGGTTCAGCGCCTTCTGGCCATGGCGCTGCATCAGCGCCTCGAGCACGCCGTCATGGTCACGCCGTTCCAGCAGGGCCAGCAGATCCGTATCACGGGTCACCGTCTTGATACTCCGCAGCCGGGCACCGGGTTGCAACCGCGGTTGCGCCCAGTAGCTGCAACCCGATCCGGGATCCGCGCGTATCAACCGCACGGACCGCCAAGAGGAGACCATCAAATGGGACCGGAGACCATCGGAGTATTCATCCCCATCGTCGCCATCGTGTTCGGCATCGGCGCGGGCATGCTGAGCGTCTGGACCGAACACAAGCGACGCAGCCAGCTGCTGGAACAGGCGCACCGCGAACGCATGGCTGCCATCGAGAAGGGGCTGCCGATGCCGGAAATTCCCGCCGGGCTCGTCAGCGGCAAGAGCGAGGATGCGAATCCGCGCAACGCCCCGCTGCGCGCCATGCGTTCGGGTCTCATGCTGCTGGGCATCGGCGTGGTGCTGTTCTTCGCGTTGGGCCGGGTCAGTGGCGATGAGGTGGCGCTGTTTGGTCTGATTCCCGCCGTGATCGGCGTGGCGAACCTGGTGTATGCCGGCCTGCTCTCGCGCAGGGAGCGGGAGGCCGGACCCGGCGCGGGTTGACCGCACCGAGGCGCGGTGGCGCCGATGCGCGGCGGGGCTACAGGGTCCTGGTGCACGTCACTTGACACATACCGACCAGTCGGTATGTACTCGGCACCATGCCTTCCACGGATCTTCCGCCGCCTTCCGGTAATGCGCGCACCGCGCTGCTCGACGCTGCACTGCGACTGGTGCGCCGCCAGGGATGGGCCGCCACCAGCATCGACCAGCTCTGTCGTGCCGCCGGCGTAACAAAGGGCGCTTTTTTCCATCACTTTGTATCGAAAGAGGCCTTGGGCGTAGCCGCCGCCCGCTACTGGGGCGAGGTCACCACGCCGCTGTTCGCGCAGGCGAAGTACCACCGCCTTGAAGATCCGCTCGACCGCATCTTCGGCTACCTCGACTTCCGGGCCGCCCTGGCGCAGGGGCCGCTGGACCAGATCACCTGTTTCGCCGGCACCACCGTGCAGGAAACCTTCGCCAGCTCCGACGCCATCCGCGCCGCCTGCGGCGACGCCATCTTCGAGCACGCGCAGCGCCTCGAGGCCGACTTCCGCGAGGCCATCGTCCGGCACCCACCGCGCGACGCGGTGAGCGCCGACAGCCTCGCGCTGCATACCCAGTGTGTGCTGCAGGGTGGCTTCGTGATCGCCAAGGCCCGCGGCGACAACCAGCCACTGCTCGACGCCATCGCCCATCTCAAACGCTACATCGCGCTGCTGTTCGCGGTGCCGGTGCGCTGAAGTCCAACCCAAGGAGACGTCATGCCCAATCCTCCCGGCAGCTTCATCTGGTACGAACTGATGACCACCGACGCGGATGCCGCCGCGAAGTTCTATGGCAGCGTGGTGGGCTGGAAGATCCCGGCCCGCGCCGCGCAGCTCCCGGCCGATGCGCGCGACTATCGCTCCATCCTGCGCAGCGACGGCGGCCACGCCGGCGGCGTGCTGCAACTCACCGATGCCATGTGCGCCGGCGGCGCGAGGCCGGTGTGGCTGGGCTATCTGTCCGTGAAGGATGTGGATGCAACCACCGCGGCCATAGAGCGCGACGGCGGGCGCGTGGTGATGCCGAAGATGTCGCTGCCCGTTGGCGACATCGCGATGGTGATGGATTCCGCCGGATCGCCTCTCTATGTGATGAAGCCCATTCCGCCGCCGGGCAACCCCGATGCCGCCAGCGATGTGTTCGATCCCGACGCCTCGCAGCGTGTGCGCTGGAACGAACTGTCGAGCCCCGACCTGGAACGCGCGAAGGCCTTCTATTCGCGGCATTTCGGCTTCGAGTTCAAGGACAAGATGTCCATGGGCCCGATGGGCGACTACTGGTTCATCCACCATGGCGGCCAGCGGCTGGGCGGCATGATGCAGCAGCCGGCACAGAGCCCCGGTGGCGGATGGCTGTTCTACTTCGGTGTCGATTCAGTGCTGTCCGCGCATCGCGCCATCATTGCCGGCGGCGGACGCGTGCTGCGCGAGCCGCATGAAGTGCCAGGGGGTGGCTGGATCGTCATGGCCACCGATCCGCAGGGCGCCGCATTCGGCATCACCGGTCCAAAAGGAGAATGATCATGAGCACCTCCACGCCCAAGGCCACGCTCTGCCTGTGGTACGACCACGACGCGCTGAATGCCGCGAAGTTCTACGCCGCGACATTCCCGGACAGCAGCGTCGGCGCCATCCATCGCGCACCGGGCGACTATCCCAATGGCAAGGAAGGCAATGTGCTCACCGTGGAATTCACGGTGCTGGGCCTGCCCTGCATCGGCCTGAATGGCGGGCCGATGTTCCAGCACAGCGAAGCCTTCTCATTCCAGATCTCCACGCCCGACCAGGCCACCACCGATCGCTACTGGAACGCCATCGTCGACAATGGCGGCAAGGCCAGTCGATGCGGCTGGTGCAAGGACAAATGGGGCGTCTCCTGGCAGATCACGCCCAAGGCGCTTACCGACGCCATGGCCGACTCCGACCCTGCGGTCCGCAAGCGCGTGTTCCAGGCCATGATGGGCATGGGCAAGATCGATATTGCGGGTATCGAAGCGGCGCGAAGGGGATAGCCCGCGCCGCGCGGAAGTTGCGACGACCGGGGGTGGCAATTACGCTCCCAAGGCCATGTCCCGGGGGAATCCACTCAAGCCTGCAGTGTTGCTGGCCGCATTCGCGGCCACGATGAGCGGCGCTTCATCCGTGGCGCTGGCCGCAGCGCCTGCTGCGGCGCAGGATGAGGCCCACGCTCGTTGGGGTCTCATCGAGAAATTCTGCTACGACTGCCACAACACCACCGACTGGGCCGGCGGCGCGGCCTTCGATGCCATGTCGTTCGACACGCTGGCCGGCGATGCCAAAGTGTGGGAATCCGCAGTACGCAAACTGCGCGCCGGCTTCATGCCGCCGCCGGGCGCGAAGTCGCGCCCCGACCCGGAGTCGGTGAAGGGACTCATCGACTTTCTCGAGACGCGGCTCGATGCCGCGCAGGTGCAGGCCGCGCCCGGCCGCGTGCCGCTGCGCCGATTGAACCAGCGCGAATACGCCAATGCCGTGCGCGACCTCCTGGGCCTCAGCATCGACGTGAGCGTGCTGCTGCCGCCGGATGCGCGCAAGGATGGCTTCGACAACGACGCCGCGCACCTGCAGGTGTCACCGTCGTATCTGGATCAGTATCTTTCCGCCGCGCGCAATGTGGCGCAGCAGGCCATGGGCGATGTTCGGGCCAAGGCCGTCAGCACCACCTACGGCAACATCGGCGACATGGTGATCGCGCTGCAGGCCGAGGGACTCACTGGTTCCGGCTCGCAGCTCCTCCATGAAGAGGGCATGCCCTTCGGCACGCGCGGCGGCATCAGCTTCCTGCACGACTTCCCCGCCGCCGGCGAATACTCGTTGACCATCGGCGATCTCGCCTCCGGCCGCGCCATCCCGCGCATGGAATTCAGCAACACCGTGGTGGCGCTGCTCGATGGCCACGAGTTCTATCGCACCGCCGTGGGCGGCAACGAAGACCAGAAAGCCATCGACCAGACCCAGGAAACCGCGGTCGACAAGATCAACGCGCGGCTGCGCGACATCCGCTTCCACGCCACCGCCGGCCAGCACCGCATCGCGGTCACTTTCCTGAAGCGCGCCAACATCGAAAGCGAAGAGCGCTTCCCAGCGGATCCGCCCGAAGGCGGCGAGGAACGCCAGGCCTTCCTGTCGGCGCTGCGCGTTCGCGGTCCGCTGAAGGTGGACACGGCCGGCGCCGCGCTCGACTCCACCGTGCGGCAGAAGATCTTCGTCTGCCAGCCCGCACAGCCTGCGGAAGAAACCGCCTGCGCGCGCCGCATCGTCGGCACGCTGGCGCAGCGCGCCTTCCGTCGTCCGGTGACGGACGCCATGCTGCAGCCGCTGATGACCTTCTACGACAGCGGCCGCAGCGCCGCCGGCTTCGACACCGGCATCCGCGATGCATTGGCCGCCATACTCGCCAGCCCCTACTTCCTGTACCGCGCCGAGGGCGGCGATGCCGCCGGTGCGCGCACGCTGAACGACATCGAGATGGCCTCGCGGCTGTCGTTCTTCCTCTGGGGCAGCATCCCCGATGACGAGCTGCTGCAGGTGGCAATGCGCGGCGAGCTTGCGAATCCGCGTGCGCTCGATGCACAGGTGCGGCGCATGCTGAGCGACGACCGCGCCACGTCGCTGACCAGGGACTTCGCCTTCCAGTGGCTGAACATGGCCAAGCTGGACGAGATCGAGCCCGACGAGCGCCTGTTCCCCAATGCCAGCGGCACGCTCGATGCGCGGCCGCTGCTGAAGCGCGAGCTGACGCTGTTCGTCGACAGCGTGCTGCGCAGCGACCAGCCGCTCACCGCGCTGCTCACCGCCAACTACACCTACCTCAATGAGCCGCTGGCTGCGCTGTACGGCATCACCTCGGTGAAGGGCGGACAGTTCCGCCGCGTCGACCTGGGCGTCGATACCAAGCGCTATGGCCTCTTGGGCAAGGGCGCGGTGCTGATGGCCACGGCCTATCCCAACCGCACCGCGCCGGTGCTGCGCGGCGCGTGGATACTGGAGCGCGTGCTCGGCACGCCGCCGGCAACGCCGCCACCGAACGTGGGCATCCTGAAGGACGAAGCCAGGGGCAAACCCGCCAGCATGCGCGAGCGCTTCGAGATGCACAGCAAGAACTCGCAGTGCTTTGCCTGCCATGGCGTGATGGACCCGCTGGGCTTCGCGCTCGAGAACTTCGACAGCGTGGGCCAGTTCCGCGCGCGCGATGCCGACACCGGCGGCAAGGTGGATTCCTCGGGCGTGCTGCCCGACGGCACGCGCATCAACGGTCCGGATGACCTGCGCATCGCACTGGCCTCGCGCCCGGCACAGTTTGCGCAGACGGTCACCGAACAGCTCATGACCTACGCGCTGGGCCGACCCGTGGACTACCGCGACATGCCGGTGGTGCGCCGGATCGTGCGCAATGCCGCGCGCGACAACTACCGCTTCGCCTCGCTGGTCAGCCAGATCGTGGCCAGTGATGCATTCCGCCGCCGCGAGTCGGCCGCGCCCCCCAAACCTGTCGCGGCATCCGCCACCTTGGCCGCCACCACCGCGCCCGGCGCGGGAGGCAAGTGATGTTCATCACCAGGAAGCATCTGTCCCGCCGCACCGTGCTGCGCGGCGCAGGCGCGTCGATTGCACTGCCGCTGCTGGATGCGATGATCCCGGCCGGCACCGCGCTGGCGCAGACCGCCGCGGCACCCCACCCACGCCTGGGTTTCGTGTATTTCGCGCACGGCGCCGTGCAGCGCTTCTGGCAGCCCGTGCAGACCGGGCGCGACTTCGAGTTCAGCCACATCCTGAAACCGCTGGAACCGCTGCGTTCGCACGTGACCGTGGTCAGCGGCCTGCGCAACAAGGGTGCGGAGAATTCGCCCGCGCCGCACTTCACCACGGAAATCTCCTGGCTCACCTGCCTGGGTCGCAATGGCCGCGTTCCCGGTGGCGAGCTCGGCATTTCCGTGGACCAGTTCGCCGCGAAGCACATCGGCCAGGACACGCCGCTGCCTTCGCTGGAACTGTGCACCGAGGCGGGCGGTTACAGCTCGCTGTCCTATCGCACGCCGGTGCAGCAGCTCGAGATGGAAAGCAATCCGCGCAAGGTGTTCTACCGGCTCTTCGGTCAGGGCGACAACCGCGAGCAGCGCCACGAAATCGTGCAGACCACGGGAAGCCTGCTCGACTACGTGAAGGATGCCGCCGATTCGCTGCAGAAGGACCTCGACGCGGCCGACTGCAACATCGTCAGGGACTACCTGGAGTCCGTGCGCGAATCCGAGCGCCGCGTGCAGAAGATGAAGGCCGCCGAAGGCCGGAACCTCGAGCTGCCCGATGCGCCGCTGGGTGCGCCCGATGACTTCACCGAACTGCTCGACCTGCAGTTCGAGCTGATGGCGCTGGCCTGGCAGACCAACCAGACGCGCATCGCCACCTTGCGCATGGTCAATGAAGTGTCGATGCGCGTGTACAACTGGCTGGGCGTCAGCGAAGCCTTCCACCCGCTGTCTCACCACGGTGAAGACCCGGAGAAGGTTCAGCGCCTGCTGCGCGTGCAGGTGTACCACACCGAACGCCTGGCGAAGTTCGCCAAACGCCTGGCCTCGATCCGCGAAGGCAACAACACGCTGCTCGACAATGCCGCCATCCTCTTCGGCAGCAACATGGCCAACAGCGACCTGCACGATGCGGACCCCGTGCCCTCGCTGATCCTCGGTCGCGCCGCGGGCGCCATCAAGGGCAACCAGCACCTGCACTATCCGCAGAGCACGCCGCACGCCAACCTGCTGGTGACGCTGGCGCAGCGCGTGGGTGTGCCGCTCGAGAAAATGGCCGACAGCACCGGCGCCTTCGCGGAGGTGTGATGAAGCCGCTGCTCGTGGCGATGCTGCTGGTGCTGGCCGGCGCGACGCGCGCCGAACTCGCCGCTTTGCCCAACTCTAGAACCCCCGACGCCAGCACGCCCCTGCAGTGGGCCGCCTATCGCGGCGATGCCGCCGAGGTAAAGCGCCTGCTTGCTGCCGGTGCCAAAGCGAACGAAGCCAACACCTATGGTGTGACCGCCCTGGCCCTCGCCGCGGAGACAGGCAACACCGACATCCTCAAGCTGCTGCTCGCGGCCGGTGCCGATGTCGAATCGCCCACCGGCGATGGCCAGACCGCGCTGATGAGCGTCGCGCGCACCGGCAACGTGGAGGCCGCGCGGCTCCTCATCAAACATGGCGCCAAGGTGAACACGGCCGAGCACTTCGGCGGCCAGACCGCGCTGATGTGGGCCGCCGCGCGCCGCCATCCAGAGATGGTGAAACTGCTGCTCGCCAGGGGCGCCGACGCCAACGCCCGCGCCACCGTGCGCAATTTCGAGCGCCACATCACGCAGGAGCAGCGCTACAAGAACACGCACACGGGCGGGCTCACGCCCTTGCTCTATGCCATTCGGGAGAACTGCAAAGCCTGCGTCGATGAACTGCTGCGCAGGGGTGCGAACATCAACCTGCCCGACCCGGACGGCATTGCGCCGCTCCAGCTTGCCATGATGACCGGCAACTGGGACATCGCCCGTCGCCTGGTGGAAGCCGGCGCCGACGTGAACCAGTGGGACATCTACGGCCAGTCGCCGCTGCATGTGGCCATCGAGAACGCCTACGTGAACCGTCGCAGCGGCGTGGGCAACCTGGGCACCGACAAGTCCGCCAACGTCACCGAAGGCAAAGAGCTGGTGAAGATGCTGGTGGAGCGCGGCGCCGACCCCAACCAGCAGATGTTCTTCCGGCCGCCGCGCGAGCCGGGCCAGGTGTCGGCCAGCACGCGGGGCACCACGCCCTTCCATCGGGCCTGCGCCTCGGCCGACCACGAGCTGATCGATTACCTGCTGGCCCATGGTGCCGACATCAAGCTCACCACCGCGCATGGCGAAACGCCGGTGCTGGTGGTGGTGAATGCGCGCAGCCGCGAAGAGGAGATCATCGACACAGTGCGCTTCCTGAAGAGCAGGGGCGCGGATCTCAACGGCGTGTCGCAGGTGATCTGGTACAACCGCAACCGCGGCGGCAGCGCGCTGCACCTGGCCACCCGCCGCAACATGAAGAAGGTGATGGCCGAGCTCGTGGCGCTGGGCGAGGATCCGGACCTGAAGGATAGCGATGGTCTCACTGCGCTGGACTACGCACAGTCGCGCGGCTGGCTGCCTGCGCTGTCGGTGCGACCCGCGCCGCGCGAGGACCTCGTGCAGGTGCTGAAAGGCCTCGGCGCAAAGGTGGAACTCACCAAGGTGCCCGACTGGGCCGGCGAATTCCCGCCCATCGGCCCGCCGCGCGGCCACGAAACGGAAATCTGGCCGCTGTGAAGAAGACGCCGACAGAAGCCACCGCGCCCGCAAAGGCAGCGACTGCACCCGCCGCGCCAGCGGCGCAGCCGATCAAGTCCCGCCGCGACTTCCTCGGCGCCGGCACACGCCTCGCCGTGGCCGCATCGCTCAGCACCGGCGCCATGGGCGCCTTCGTTCGCGAAGCACGCGCCGCCACCGCGACGAAGATCGATGCACAGACGCTGGCGCCCGGATTCACGCTGCTCGGCGGCGCCGGCTGCAATGTGCTCGCGCTCGCGGGTCCTGAGGGCGCGCTGCTGGTGGATGGTGGCTACAAGCGCACTGCCGATGAGCTGCTGGCGGCGATGGCGAAGGCCACCGGTTCGCGCAGGGTGAACACGCTCATCAATACGCACTGGCATCCGGCGCAGACCGGCTGCAACGATATCGTGGGCAAGCAAGGCGCGCTCATCGTCGCGCATGAAGTCACGCGGCTGTATCTGTCGCGACCGGTGGCGTCGGTGGATTACACCGGCCTGTATGGCCCGCTCACGGAGAAAGGCCGGCCGAAGCTCACCACGCGCACCACCGGCACGCTGGAGTTCGCGGGCCATCCACTGCAGTACGGCTATCTGCCCGCCGCGCACACCAATGGCGACCTGTACGTGCACTTCCCCGATGCCAATCTGGTCGTGGCCGGCGGCCCCGTGTGCAGCGACGGCTGGCCGCTGCTCGACTGGCGCAATGGCGCCTGGCTCGGCGGGCTGGTCAGGGCCCATGAAAAACTCGTGTCGATGATCCGGCCCGACACCCGGGTCATCCCGGCCAATGGTCCGGTCATCGACGGCGCCGAGCTCAAGCGCAATCACCAGATGTATGCCGCCTTCCACGAGAAGATGGTGCTGTTCCAGAACAGGGGTTATGACTCCGGCGACTGCATCGCCCAGCGACCTTTGCGCGAATTTGAAGCGAAGTTCGGCGATCCTGCTGCCTTCATCGCGGGATGTTTCCACAGTCTGAATCTGGCCTATTCGCCGGATTGAGCCCTTGCGCCGGCCCACTGCCGGTCATCCCCGGCGCCCGGTGGCGCCCCGCCAACCCCCTCCAGGGGCCCTCCCGCGCAAAATACACTCGCAAAGCCTTGATTCGCGGTACGCTAGGCATTGATCGCTTTCGTCCGTATCGGACCCGCACGCCCATCGGGGCGCGTCCCGCTCGAGCCGCAACGCCTGCCGATCAGGTGTCAGGACATCCCGGCTCTCTTCGATCCCGTGCTGCCTGTCATTGGTTTTCATTCACACGAGAGAGAAGAGTTTCATGGCCAAGATTTACGTCGGCAACCTGCCGTTCTCCGCTACCGAAGATCAGGTGCGCGCGCTGTTTTCGCAGCACGGCACTGTCGAGTCGGTGTCCCTCCCCAACGATCGCGAAACCGGCCGCCCGCGCGGCTTCGGCTTCGTCGAGATGAACCAGGCCGATGCGGCCCGCGCCATCCAGGCCGTCAACGGCCAGGACATGGGCGGTCGCGCGCTGCGCGTCAATGAAGCGCAGGACAAGCCCCGCGGCGGTGGCGGCGGCGGTCGTGGTGGCTTCGGCGGCGGCGGCGGTGGCCGCGGCGGCTACGGCGGCGGCGGTGGCGGTGGCTACGATCGCGGCGGCGGCGGCGGCGGCCGCTGGTAAGTGGCACGCCCTCCGCGTCAGGCGAGCGCTACCTCTGGTCGTGATCGCCTGAAGCAGGATTTTGCTCGCGCAGCTTCGCTGCGCGAGCTCTATCCCCAACTCGCCGAAGTCCGCGTGGAATTCGAATTCCAGGACGGCACCACGCGCAATCCTTCTCCGCAGTCGTTCTCGTACTTCCCTGCGGCGCGAGGATTCTTCCGCTATTCCTGCCCCTGCCACAGCTGCAGCGGCGAATTCGATCTGTCGCCGTACATCGCGGAACTGGCCGACAAGAAGGGCCGGCACCAGCGTGTCCGCAGCATCAGCGTGAACTGCACGGGCCAGCGCGCGCACCAGCCTTCGACCACTTCCGAATGCCCCATCTGCGCACGCGTGCATCTGAGCGCGACGCTGCATTCGGGCGAACAGACCTGACGCGATCCGCGCCTTCGGCGCGCGCTCATCATCATTCGTCTTTGGTTGGTGGAGGCGATTCCACCCAGTCCAGCGTGCGCCCCACCGCCTTGCGCCACTGCGCGGCCAGCCGTTCGCGATGCGCGCCATCCATCCCGGGCACCCAACGCTGCGATTCACGCCAGTTCGCGCGCAGCGCATCGATGTCCTGCCAGTAGCCCACCGCAAGGCCGGCCGCATAGGCCGCGCCCAGTGCCGTGGTCTCGGCCACCGGCGTGCGCAGCACCGCGCGATCGAGCATGTCGGCCTGGAACTGCATCAACAGTTGATTGGCCACCATGCCGCCATCCACGCGCAGCTCGTGCAGCGCCATGCCTGCATCGTGCTGCATCGATTCCAGCACCTCCTGCACCTGGAAGGCAGTGGCCTCCAGCGCGGCGCGCGCGATGTGCGCGCGCGTGGCATAGCGCGTCAGCCCCAGCACCGCGCCGCGCGCACCGGCATTCCAGTGCGGTGCGTACAGGCCCGAGAACGCCGGCACGATGTACACGCCGCCGTTGTCCTCCACTTCGCGCGCCAGCGTTTCGACCTGCGGCGCGGAATCGATGATCTTCAGGCCGTCGCGCAGCCATTGCACCAGCGCCCCGGTATTGGCGATCGACCCCTCGAGCGCATAGGCCGGCGCCGCATCGCCGAAGCGGTAGGCCACCGTGGTGATGAGGCCGGTGCGCGAGGGCACGATCCGCTGCCCGGTGTTCAGCAGCAGGAAGCAGCCGGTGCCATAGGTGTTCTTCGCCTCGCCGGGCGCGAAGCAGCACTGACCCACCAGCGCAGCCTGCTGGTCACCCAGGATGCCGGTGATTGGAACACCCGCGAACGATTCGAGCGCACAGACGCCGATCTGTGCACTCGATGAAACAATCTGCGGCAGCAGCCCGCGCGGGATGCGGAAGGTCTCGAGCAACGACTCGTCCCAGTCCAGCGTCGCAAGGTTCATGAGCTGCGTGCGACTGGCATTGGTAACGTCGGTGACATGCCGGCCGCCGCGCGCGCCGCCGGTGAGATTCCACACCATCCACGAATCCATGGTGCCGAAGGCCAGCTCGCCGGCATCGGCCGCCGCGCGGGCGCCGGGCAGCGAATCGAGCAGCCACTGGATCTTCAGCGCGCTGAAGTAGCTGGCCAGCGGCAGGCCCGTGAGCGACTGGATGCGCGCCGCGTTTTCATCGCGCCGGTACGCGGCAGCCAGCGCCTCGACGCGCGTGTCCTGCCACACCAGTGCCGGATGCAGTGGCTCGCCCGTGCGCCGGTTCCACAGCAGCGTGGTCTCGCGCTGGTTGGTGATGCCCAGCGCCGCAACCTCGCGAGGGCCGAGGCGAGCCATCGACAGCGCTTCGGCCAGCACCGCCTGCGCATTGCGCCATATCTCGCCAGCGTCGTGCTCCACCCAGCCCGGCTGCGGAAAGTGCTGCGCATGTTCGCGCCGCGCCAGCGCTAGTATGTCGCCGCGCGTATCGAAGAGGATGCAGCGGGTGCTGGTGGTGCCCTGGTCGAGTGCGGCTACGCAGCGCGCCTGCATGCGTGAATCAGCGCAGCACCGGCGTCAGGAAGATCCACACCGTGCACACCATGCCCACGGCCCACACCAGTGAGCGCAGCGTTCCCCATCCGCCCATGTAGATGAAGAGGTACAGCACGCGCGCGGCGATGAACACCATGGCAAGCGTATCGACCTGCGCCTGTTGTCCGTGCGTGATGTGCGCCACGATCACCGCCGCGGCGAAGAATGCGAAGGCCTCGAAGCTGTTCTGCTGCGCGGCGTTGGCGCGCGCGCGACGACCCTGCTGTTTCGCCAGCCAGGCGCGCGGTTCGTCGTTGTCGAAGTCTGCGGCGCCAATCTTCGCGGCCACCGCCGCCACATAGGGCAGCAGGCCCGCGATGAACACACACCAGAGCGCGGTTGTCATGCGCATCATCGTGCCGACTGGGGCGCGCGCTGGCAAGAGCGCTGCTGGCGCTGATGTCGCGGGTCAGACTACCAGCACATGACGCGACTCGGCGCCGCGCACCAGGTTCAGATCAGTGCCGCGGTCCAGCGTGACGAACACACCGCCGCGACGCACGGCCATCGCCAGCAGATAACCATCACTGACCTGCCGCGGGCGCAGCAGCCAGTCGTGGTCGAGGCGCGTGGTGTCGAGCACGGAGAAGTCGTCGGTCCAGAATTCATGGAAGCGCGTGGCAGTAGCCTCGCGCAATCGCGCCGCCACGGCCGCTACCGGCTGCGGGCGCGGATAGTTCTCCGACGAGAGCACGCGCAGGCAGCCGATCTGCGTGAGCGGGCAGGAGGCCCAGCCGTATTCGAGGTTGCGGTCGAGCCAGCTGCTGGCTGCGGCGTGATGCACATGCGCGCCGTCGAGCAGCGCCACCAGCACGTTGGTATCGAGCAGCGCGCGCATCAGATGCCGGATTCGTCGCGCAGGCGGTTTACCTGCTCGTTGGTGGCGCGGGGGGTGGAGAGCGCCGCGTCGGGTGAGGCTGCCGCGCTGGGCGGAGCTGCCAAGCCGGGCAGATCGGCCGCACCGGATGGCGCACCACCAAACGGCCTGAAGCCGTGCCGCCCTACCGCGGCGGCATCCGCTGCCTGGGCAGAGGGTTGGGAGAGGGCGCGATGGATCAGCTCGGAGGCCACGGCGCCGGCAGTACGGCCTTGGCGTCGCGAGAGCTCCTTCAGGGCTTCGAGGACGGGTTCGTCGATGTCGAGGGTAGTGCGCATGTCCCGATTTTGCATCAGATGCAATGATGCGATTGCATTTCTCTTCATTATTATAAGAAATGCTGCTTTTCTAAAATAAAGAGCAAGCTTATTTTAGGTTTCAGGCGGAGAGGTATACATGAAGCGCGGATCGACGGGCACGTACGAGACCACGGTGACAGCCGGCGAATCCGTGCAGGCGTTTACACCCTTTCCGCTTCCTCCAGAACCTGAACTCCAGCTCGTTGGACCCCTTCAAATCCAGCTGGAACAGGCCACGCTGGCCTGCGGTCGCCTGGACGGCATCTCCGGCCTGCTGCCGGATCCAGAGCTATTCCTCTATGCCTATGTCCGCAGGGAAGCGGTGCTTTCCTCGCAAATCGAAGGGACGCAATCGTCCCTCTCCGATCTGTTGCTCTTCGAACTGGATGAGCTTCCCGGCGTGCCCTTCGACGATGTCGTGGAAGTCTCGAGTTACGTAGCTGCACTGGAACACGGCATGAAGCGACTGAGCGAGGGGTTTCCGATTTCCGGTCGCCTGCTGCGCGAAGTGCATGCAGTGCTTCTTGCGCGTGGGAGGGGTGCCAACAAGCTCCCAGGCGAATTCCGTCGCACGCAGAACTGGATAGGCGGTACGCGTCCCGGCACTGCACGCTTCGTCCCGCCTGTTCCGGCAGCGCTGCCGCAGTGCATTTCCGACCTGGAGAAGTACCTGCACGCCGCGGATCGCCAACCCACACTGGTTACCGCCGCGCTGGCGCATGTGCAGTTCGAGACCGTCCATCCATTCCTGGATGGCAACGGCCGCGTCGGTCGCCTGATGATCTCGCTGATACTCCATGAGTCCGGCGTTCTGCGACAGCCTCTCCTCTATCTCAGCCTCTTCCTCAAGCAACACCGCGACGAGTACTACTGGCATCTGGCCAATGTGCGCGCCACGGGAGACTGGGAGCACTGGCTGCAATACTTCCTGGAAGGTGTGGCCCAGACCGCAACGGAGGCGGTGGATACGGCACACCGGCTGCTCAAGATCTTCCGCGAAGATGAAATCCAGACCACATCTGTAAAGCGAAACCGCGAGAGCGTGAGGCAGGTATTCGAGGCAATGAGGGCGCGCCCAATAGCCAATATCGGCATCCTTGCACGACGTACCGGCTTGACCTTTGCCACCGTGGCAAAGGGAGTGAACAGTCTGGTCGAGCTCGGCATATTGAAGGAGCTGACCGGCGGCAAACGCGGCCGGGTGTTCGCCTATGATCGCTATGTTCAGGTCCTGAATGAGGGCGCCGAACCGCTATCATCGGCAAAGCAGAAAAGGAATCGGGAGATATCATGAAGCCATTCATCGCGCTCGCCGCCGCGGGCATTGCCGTTTTCAGCTCACTGGCGATGGCGCAGCTACCGCCGGGCGTCACGCCGGAGATGATCGCGTCGAGCCTGCCTGAAGAAGGCGCGCCCAAGGCCGTGCCGGGCAAGTACGCCGTGGTACAGCATGTGGCACCGGGCAACGAGGCGTTGAAGGCATTTCATCCGCGCGATCTTTCCGGATTCCCGAAGTCGGACACATTGCCCATCGTGGTATGGGGCAATGGTGGATGCGCGATCGAGAACGCGCGTTACGCGGGATTTCTTGAAACGCTGGCTTCGTATGGATTCCTGGTGCTCAGCACGCGAGGACCTGCGACTGCACCGGCGGCTGCCGCGCCAGCGGCGGGCCCGGCACCGGCTGGGGCGGCAGGTGCAGCGCCGCAGGCCGCAGGCGAGGGCGCAGCACGTCCGCGCCAGGCCGCCGCCGCCGACCTCGCGGCTGCCATCGACTGGGCCTTCGCGATGAATGCAAAGGAGGGCTCACCGCTGAAGGGCAAGCTCGATACGAAACATGTTGCCGTGATGGGTCAGTCCTGCGGCGGCAGACTGTCGATGGAGCTGGCCTCTGACTGGCGCGTGACCACCATCGGCGTGTTCAACGCCGGGCTGCAACCCGGGCAGATGGACATGCTCACCCGGTTGCGCGTGCCGGCGATGTTCATCAACGGCGGCGATCGCGATTTCATGATGGGTCCGTCGAAGGCCACCTTCGATGCCATCAGCAATCTGCCGGTGTTCTATGGCTCGCGGCATGGTGCGGGTCACACCGCCACGGCCTATCACCCGGGCGGCGGAGAGTTTGCCAACGTGGCGAGCAGCTGGGTGCGTTGGCAGTCCAAGGGCGACAAGCAGGCCGCGAAGATGTTCGTGGGCAAGGACTGCGGGCTGTGCACCAATGGCAACTGGGACGTTGCGGCGAAGAACCTGAAGTAGCCCCACCGGACATTGCCATGAAGAAGCACATCACCGGATTCCTGGCCTGCGTCGCGCTGATTGCCAGCGCCACTGCGGCGGCGCCCCCGTCTCCGGCGCAGGGCTGCGACCGCGAATGCCTGCGCAGTCACATCACGCAGATCCTCTGGGCCCTGGTGCGCCACGACGTGAGCAAGCTGCCGGTGGCCGACACGCTGCGCGTTACCGAGGACGCCGACGAGAAGAAGCTGAAAGACGTGGCGCTGGTTCGCAGCGTCACGGCACTGCGGGGCTACCGGCAGGACTTCATCGACGAGCGCACGGGCGTGGCCGGCGCGCACACCATGGTGGAGGAAAGCGGTGCGCCCATCATGCTGGTGGTGCGCATCAAGGTGGTGGATAACAAGCTCACCGAGCTGGAACTGGTGCCCACGCGCAGCCGCGCCGAGGGACTCATCTTCAACCTGGATGGCCTGAAGGCCGGCAGCGCGGTGATGAACTATGCGCCGCGCCCCGAAGAACGCGGCACGCGCGAGGAGATACTGAAGGCGGCGCTGAAGTATCCCGAGGGTTTCACGCGCGCCGAAACCTTCGCCGCGGTGAATGCGCCCTTTGCGCCCGATGCCTACCGCTACGAGAACGGCCAGATCATGGCCGGCCCCGACTGCAAGTTCGCGCCGGGCTGCGAGAACATCTCCACGCAGTCATTGGCCATCTTCAAGCGGCTGGGCCCGCCCATCTATCGTGTGGTGGCCATCGACGAGCGCATGGGCATTGCCTGGCTGCGGCTGGCCTGGGGCGTGCGGCAGGAAGGTGGCGACCAGCTCACGGCCTTCGAGGCATTCAAGTTCTATGGTGGACAGCTCCACGCCGTGGAGGCGTTCATCCGCATCCTGCCCATCGAGAAGCGCAAGGGAGGCTGGGAGTAATCGCCGTGGGAGTAAGCGCTACGGTGTACGAGCCGGTCGCCGCCGCAGTCCGCGGATCAGCACGAAGAAAGTCGGCACGGCCAGCACCGCGAGCACCGTGCCGGTGACCATGCCGCCGACCACGGCAGTGCCGATGGCAATGCGGCTTTGCGCGCCCGCGCCGGTGGACACGGCCAGCGGCAGCACGCCGAAGATGAAGGCCAGCGAAGTCATCACGATGGGCCGCAGCCGCAGCCGCGCGGCATGCAGCACGGCCTCGATGACATTGCGGCCCTGGTTCATGCCGTGCTCGGCGAACTCGACGATGAGGATGGCGTTCTTCGCCGCGAGGCCCATGGTGGTGAGCAGGCCCACCTGGAAATACACATCGTTGGTGAGTCCGCGCAACGTCACGGCCAGCACTGCGCCCAGGAGGCCCAGCGGCACCACCAGCAGCACCGACATGGGAATCGACCAGCTTTCGTACAGTGCAGCCAGGCACAGGAACACCACGGCCAGCGAGATGCCATAGAGCAGCTTCGTCTGGCCGCTGGCCTGGCGTTCCTGGTACGACAGGCCGCTCCAGTCCACCGACACGCCCTGCAACTGACTCGACAGCGCCTCGATGCGCTGCATGGCTTCGCCGGTGCTGTGGCCGCGCGCGGCGGCGCCCTGGATCTCGTATGCGGGCCAGCCGTTGTAACGCGACAGCGCCACCGGCGAGCGATGCCACGACAGCGTGGCGAAGGTGGAGAATGGCGCCATGCGTCCACTGGCAGTGCGCACGTACCAGTCGGCCAGATCCTCGGGCCGGCTGCGGAAGGGCGCATCGCCCTGCACGTACACACGCTTCACGCGGCCGCGGTCGGTGAAGTCGTTGACGTAGTTGCCACCCCAGGCCGCGGACAGCGTGGCATCCACGTCGGCCTGCGCAATGCCCAGTGCGCCCACCTTCTCCTGGTCGATCTCCACATGCAGCGTGGGCGTGTCGTCCAGCGTGTTCGAGCGCACCGAGTTCAGTGCGGGGTCGTTACGTGCGGCGGCGAGCAGCCTGTCGCGCACGGCCTTGAAGGCCTCGCGTGACAGCCCGCCCGTATTCAGCAGCTCCATCGTGAAGCCGCTGGATTGCCCCAGGCCGCGCACCGGCGGCGGATTCAGCGCAAAGAACTCCGCATCGCGAAGCTGCGCGCCAAGCTTCGCCGAGGCGCGCCGCGTGATCGCCGCGGCACTGTGCTCTTCGCCCTTGCGCTGATCCCAGGGCGCCAGCGCAATGAAGCCGCGGCCGGCGTTCTGCCCCGAACCCGCCTGGCTCTGGCCGAGGTTGACGAACACCTCGGGCACGTCGTGGCTCTCCTGCGTCTTGAAGTACTCCTCGATCTTCAGCACCACTTCCAGCGTGCGCGGCAGCGTGGCGCCGGGGGGCAGGGTGTACTGCAGTTGCGCGCGGCCCTGGTCTTCCACCGGCAGGAAGCTGGTGGGCAGCTTCCAGAACAGCAACAGCAGGCCGCCGACCAGCACCAGGTACACGATCATCACCGACCAGGAATGCCGCAGCAGATGCGACACCAGGTTGCGATAGCCTTCGGCCAGGCGCTCGAATCGTGCCGAGAAGCCATCGCCGAACCGGTGCAGCATGCGCACCACGGCGGAATCACGGGATTTCTCTTCCGCGCTGTGATGCTTCAGCAGCACCGCCGCCAGCGCCGGCGACAGCACGATGGCCACCACCACCGACAGCGTCATCGCCGCCACCATGGTGATCGAGAACTGCCGGTAGATCTGGCCCACCGAGCCACCGAAGAAGGCCATGGGCAGGAACACCGCCGACAGCACCAGTGCGATGGCGATCAGTGCCGTCTGGATTTCGCCCATCGAGCGGATGGTGGCTTCGCGCGGGCCCAGCGAAGGGTCCTCGCGCATCAGTCGCTCGACGTTCTCCACCACCACGATGGCATCGTCCACCAGAAGGCCAATGGCCAGCACCATCGCGAACAGCGTGAGCGTGTTGATGGTGAATCCCGCCGCCGCCAGCACGCCGAAGGTGCCCAGCAGCACCACCGGCACGGCAATGGTGGGGATCAGCGTGGCGCGCCAGGACTGCAGGAACAGGAACATCACGACCACCACCAGGATGATGGCCTCGATCAGCGTCTTCACCACCTCTTCGATCGACAGCTTAACGAAGGCGGTGCTGTCGAGCGGGAAGGCGTACTTGTAGCCGGCGGGGAAGGTGCGCGACTGGCGCTCGATCTCCTGCCGCACCAGCTCGGCGGTGCGCAGCGCATCGGACCCGGGTGCAAGCTGGATGGCCATGCCCGTGGCTGGATGGCCGTTGAGCCGCGCCGAGCTGCCATAGCTTTCGCTGCCCAGCTCCACGCGCGCCACATCCGACAGCCGCACCACCGAGCCATCGCTCTCCGTCTTCACGATGATGTTGCGGAACTGCTCCGCGTTGGTGAAGCGGGAGCGCGCGGTGACCGTGGCATTCAGCCGCTGCGAATCGCTGGCCGGCTGGCCGCCGATCTGACCTGCGGCCACCTGCGTGTTCTGCGCGCGCACCGCGGCAATCACATCGCTGGGCATCAACTGGAAGCTCGCCAGTTGCGCGGGATTCAGCCAGATGCGCATGGCGTACTGCGAACCGAACACCTGCATGTCGCCCACGCCGGGCAGGCGTGCGATGGCATCCTGCAGCGTGGAGCTGGCGAAATCCGAGATCTCGGCGCTGGTGCTCTTGTCGGTGGAATCGTAGATCGAGGCGATCATCAGGAAGTCGGGATTCGACTTGGTGACGATCAGCCCCTGCTGCTGCACGGGTTGCGGCAAACGCGGCAGCGCCTGCTGCACCTTGTTCTGCACCTGCACCTGCGCGATGTCGGCATCGACGCTGCGATCCAGCGTCACCGAGATCTGCGCCACGCCATTGGCGTTCGAGCTGGACGAAAAGTAGATCAGCCCGTCGATGCCGGTGAGCTGCTGCTCGATCACCTGCGTGACGCTGGTCTCCAGCGTCTCGGCCGATGCACCGGGATACGAGGCGCGGATGTTCACCGAGGGCGGCGCGATGTCGGGGTACTGCTCCACCGGCAGCATCGAGATGCCCGCGATGCCACCCATCATGATGAGGATGGAGATCACCCAGGCCAGCACCGGGCGATCGATGAAGATGCGCGAGATCATTCGCTGGCCGGCGAGGCGTTGCCGGCAGCCAGCTTCACCGGCTTCACCACCTGCCCGGCCTGGATGCGGCCCAGTCCCTCCATGATCACGCGATCGCCGTCGGCAAGACCGCTCGACACCACCCACTGGTCGCCCATGGTGCGCTCGGCCACCACCGTGCGCAGCTCGGCCTTCGAGTCGGCGTTGATGATGAGCGCGGTGGCATTGCCCGAGCTGTCGCGCGAGATGGCCTGCTGCGGCACCAGGATGGCCGCGCGCGCCTGCACCGGCGAGAACTCGGCGCGGACGTACATGCCGGGCAGCAGCCAGCCTTCGGGATTCGGAAAGCGCGCACGCACCGTGACGGTGCCGGTGCTGGTATCCACCACCGATTCGGCGAACTGCAGCACGCCCTCATGCGGATACAGGCTGCCGTCTTCCATCTTCAGCTTCACCTTCAGCGAGGCGCGCTCGAGACTGCCGCCGGCCAGTTCCCGCCGCAGCGCCAGCAGCGTGCTGCTGGATTGCTGGATGTCGACGAAAATGGGATCCAGCCGCTGGATGGTGGTCAGCGGCGAAGCCTGGCCCGCCGACACCAGCGCACCAGTGGTGACGATGGAGCGCCCGATCCGCCCCGCGATGGGCGCGCTGACGCGGGTGAACTGCAGGTTGATTTCCGCCGCTCTCACCGCGGCACGGGCCTTCTCGGTGGCGGCCTCTGCGGCCGCGGCGGCGGACTGCGCATCGAGCAGATCCTGCCGGCTGATCACCTGAGTTTTCGCCAGCTCCGCAAAGCGCTCGGCGCGCATCTTCGCCGCCTCGGCATTGGCCAGCGTACTGGCCAGATCCGCCTTCGCCTGGCCCAGCGCCGACTCATACAGCCGCGGGTCGATGCGATACAGAAGATCGCCCTGTTTCACCACCGCGCCTTCGCGGAACAGGCGTTCGCGGATGATGCCCGAGACCTGCGGGCGCACTTCGGAGGTTTCGAACGCCGTGGTGCGGCCGGGCAGCTCTATGACCACCGGCACTTTCGAGGCGTGCAGCTCCACGTAGCCGGCTTCGCTGACTGTCCGGTTCGGGCCGCCGTTGCCCGCACGCTCACCGCCGGTTTTCGCCGAGCAGGCGGCCAGCAGTGCAGCCATGAAAAGGGCAATGAATCGGGATGACATGGGCTACCCAACACTATGGAGTCGCCGGAACCGGGGTAGGTTCCTCAATTGTCATGACAGCAGTCAACCCCGAAGGCGGAATCCCTGCGGATTACGAAGAGGTAACCACTTCCTTGAACCCGCCCCAGAACATCCGCTTGCCATCCATCACGGAAGTCGGGTCGATCTGGGCCATGCGCGGATCGCTCATCACCTTCTTCATGATGCGGTCGCTGTCGCGGCGCGACTTGAAGGTGATCCACGAGAACCACACCTCTTCGTTCTTCTTCAGCTTCACGCTCTGCGGGAACGAAGTGAGTTTGCCGGGCTTCACGTCATCGGCCACGCACTCGTGGTAGTCCACGGCGCCGAGCTCCATGAAGACCTTGCGGCCGAGCTTTGCGAACTTCGTGTAGGCCGCGCGCTTGTTCTTCGGCACCGGCAGCACGAATCCAACGACGTAGCGGGGCATGTGGGCTCCTTGCTCGTTGAGGAAGCGCCCGATTGTAGCGGCTGACGCAGGTCCCAGTTGCGCTTGCCGGCCACCCGCAATCCGTGACGGGGCAACCATTGCGGGGATTGAACTCTTCCCTCCGGCCCCGATATTTGTCACTCTCGGCAGCATTCCTGGGGCGTCAAGCTCAGGCGGGCGGCAGGCGCCGACAAGTAGCCCGCAGCAACTGAAGGAGGTGATCCAATGGCACATTCAATCGTTGGTTCGGTCGCAGCTTCGCGGCCCTTGGGCCATGGAGAAACGCGCGCAAGCTAACTG
Organism: Steroidobacteraceae bacterium; assembly: GCA_046347045.1. Lineage (GTDB taxonomy): Bacteria > Pseudomonadota > Gammaproteobacteria > Steroidobacterales > Steroidobacteraceae > ZC4RG30. The sequence continues at coordinate 141,777 of JAXMGX010000005.1, read as the reverse complement.
TTACGCGCGCGGCCGTATCGACGGCTAGCTCCGATTCAGTTGCCGTGCGGAGATGATTCCGCACGTACTGATCTTCGAGCGGGAATGGCGGAGGCCGGAAGGGCTCCGCCATTTTCTTTGTTCAAAGCGCCGCGGCCTGCTTCATCGCCGCGGCAATCTCGGCGCCACGGGCTGAATCGAGCGCCGCGCAGTTGCGGATGGTTTCGAGCGTGCGCTGGAACGGCAGCTCGCCCCGATTGGCCTCGCGCACCTTCGGAAGCAGCGCCGCTTCCACCTCGTTCGCGCGCTTCGCCGAGCAATAGCCCTGGGGCATCCGCGGCACCGACAGCGCAGCGAAGATTCCCCCGCGTTTCACGAAATCACCGTAGTGCGACACCAGCCAGTCGAAGGCCACGTCCCGCGTCACGGGGCTGCGCATCATGATGGCCAGCAGCGTCGTGCCTTCGGTGGCGCGAAAAGTGCGCTTGCCAAGCTGCTCGAGCAGCCACTTCGCATCCTGCAGCCGCTCGGTGCTGGCCAGCGCCGCCAGCGCGGCGCCCCTGAAGCGCTCATCCGTGGTCTTCAGCATGCGCGCCTGCAGCGCCTGCGTGTTGGCGAAGGTGCCTTCCTGCAGATACATGGTGAGCGCCAACGCCAGCAGGCTTTCATCCAGCGCCTGAGCATCGCCGGCCAGGTAGCTGCGCGCGGCACTGGCCAGTTCGCGCCGCAGGACGGGGTCGCGCGCTTCGGTCGCAACCATATCCATCAGGTCTTCGCGCAGCTTCTGCCGGTCGGGTTCATCGCCGGCGTAGGCCTTCGCGCGTGCACTGGTGCCCATCGCTGCAAGCTTCGCGGCGAACAGGTTGTGCATCACGCGGCGGTAGTCGGCGGGCGAATCGATCAGGCCCGTATGCGCCCACCGGGCCAGCTTGAAGCCTGAATACAGCGCGACATTCGAATCGGGATTCGCGGCGAAGGCCGACGCCGCGCGCAGCAGCAGATCGATGTGCAGCTTCCCCGTGGCCGCCTGCGCCCACAGGCTGTCGATGGCCGCGAGCGCTTCGCCCGCCGGCATGGAGGCTGCTTCCGCCAGCAGTGCATTCCAGTCCGCCTCGCTCAACGAGTAGCGGTAGTAGCCCGTGCCGCCGGCATTGGGCACCAGCGCGCCGCTGCCCGCGGGCATGATCTGCGCGGAGGGCGAATCGAGCAGCGTGCAGGTGCGCGTCGCGCCGCGGCGCACGCAGAAGGGGATGATCCACTGCTGTTGGGGCGCCTTGCTTCCCAACGCGAGGTAGCGCGACTGCGAAATGCGATAGCCCGCGCCTTCGCGTACCAGGTCGATCACCGGCACGCCCTGCTGGTTCACGAAGCCCTGCATCGCGGACAGCACGCGCGCATCGCCCGCGGCATCGGCCAGCGCGGCGAAGAAGTCATCGGAAGTGGCGTTGCCATACGGTCGCCGCCGCAGATGCAGCCGCACGCCTTCGCGAAAGCGATCGTCGCCCAGGTAGTCGGCGATCATCGCGACGATCTGCCCGCCCTTGCCATAGGTGATCGAGTCGAAGGTCGCATCGACTTCGCCGCTGTCGGTGATCGCCTGACGCATGGGCCGGCCCGCGCCCAGCGAATCACTGGCCATCGCGTCCAGCGCCTCGTCGATGGCATTCACGCCGATGTTCAGCTCCGGCCGCCACTCATTGCCGATGCGATAGCCCATCCAGTTCGCGAAGCTCTCGTTCAGCCAGATGTCGTCCCACCACACCGGCGTGACGTAATCGCCGAACCACTGGTGCGCCAGCTCATGCGACACCACCATGCCGAAGGTCTGCTTGCGCGCCGTGCTGGCATCGGGCGCCAGCAGCAGGATGCTGTCGCGGTAGATGTCCGCGCCGGCGTTTTCCATGGCGCCGGGCAGGATGGGACTGCCGATCTGATCCAGTTTCGGATACGGGAATGGCTGGCCGAAGTATTCCTCCAGCAGCTCGACGATGCGTGGCGTTTCGCGCAGCGCGTAGTCGAGCCTGCCCGCCTGCGTGCGCGTGGCCACGATGCGCAGCGGCAGCGAGGAATTGCGCAGCTTCGTGGCCGGCGCCATGCCCGACACCGAGATGAATGGTCCGGCCACGAAGGCCACGAGGTAGGTGGGCAGCGGCGGCGAGGGCAGGAAGCGGTGCCGCACGAGATCGCCTGCCGGCACCGCCGCGCCTGTCTCGGGCATGTTCGAAAGCGCCAGATGCTCCGGCCGCGTGGTGAGCGTCACCGAGAAGGGCGTCTTGAACGAAGGATCATCGAATGACGGAAACGCCGCGCGCGCGTCGATGGATTCGAACTGCGTCCAGGCGTACCAGTCGTCGCCCACCTTCAGCCGGTAGAGGCCGGCCGTGCTGTCGCCGAAGCGCGCGTCGTAGTCGAACACCAGCGTGGCATCGCCGGCCGGCAGCGGCTGCGGGAAATCCACGCGCGAGGTGCCCCGCTCGTCGAGCTGACGATACGTGGCGGGCAGGGACTTGCCGCCGCTCAGCACCACCACCGACGACACCGACAGATCGCGTCCGTGCAGGAACACGAAGCCCGCAGGTTCGTTCAGGCGGATGTCGATTTCCACGTGGCCCGAAAAGCGCTCGCGTTCCGGGACGATGGTCAGATCGAGTCGATAAGCCGTGGGCACCGTCGTATGCGGCAACCGGCCGATGGGCACCTGGGCATCGGCTGCGGGCGATGAGGCGGCCCGCAGCAGCATCACGACCATGAAAACGGCGGCGAGAAGCGGGCGAATGGATGCGGCCATCATCGACTACCGTTCCGTCGCGCCCTTGCCCGCCAGGATGTGGTCGCGGAATTTCGCGATGCGCGACACCCGCGTGGCCGAAGCCTTCGCGCCATTCAGGTTGATCACGTAGCTGCGCTGCCGGCCCGGCGTCAGGCCGTGGAAGGCCTCGGCCAGCTCCGGGTCGGCATCGAGCGCATCCACCAGTTCCGCGGGAAGCTCCAGGTCCTGAGGCTCGCGCTGCGGGCGAATCCCGGCCTCCGCATAACCCATCGCTTCCTTCAGGTATGCCAACACCTGCGGCTCGAGCGAGGCCGGCCCGTCATTGCGCGTGAAGCGGATGATGTCGGCATGGCGCGTGTTGGGCCCGGATTTCTCCAGCAGGTGCTGCGGATCGCGCAGCAGCGACGCATTCATGAACGCGAGCCGGAAATCGCCGCGGAACGCACCGATCAGCGCGATGTTGCGCCCCGCGTGCATGTAGCAGGGATGCCCCCATTTCACCGTCTCTTCCAGCCCCGCCGCCAGGCAGATGCGGCGCAGGTCCCGCAGGCCCTGCGCCCACTGACGCGTGGAGCAGTCGGGCGTGGCGAAGCGCTCGCAGCGTCCGCAGCCCTGGGTGAAGAAGTCCTCGATCTGCGTGATCATGACGCGGTGATGAATTCCTCGAGTTGTTCGAATTGCGCGCGCGTGCCGTCGAGGCTGCCGTTGGCCTTCGCCTCATCCAGCGCTTCCTTCGAAGGATAGCGCTCGCTCAGCACCACGCGCGTCCTGCCGCCCAGGTCTTCGAAGGTGACCGTGGTCACCTGACCCGCATCCCCCGCCTCGTCATTCGTCCACACCAGCCGCGACTGCGGCACCACTTCGGTGTACTTGCCGAAGAACGGCATGTCGCTGCCCTGGTAGTCGAACACCAGTTTGTAGCTGCCGCCCACGCGCACATCCAGCTCGCAGGACTTCAGAGTGATCGGCGCCCCTTTCGGCACCCACCACAGGCGGAAGAGGTCCGCCTGCGTCCACGCCCGCCACACCTTGGCCACCGGGCCGTTCACCACGCGCGTGACCACCACCTCGCGGTCGGAGATGCGTTCAACCGTTGTGCCGTCCGTCATGTCATCTCCTCGACCAGTTCGTCCAATGCATCGAAGCGCGCGACCCACATCTCTTGGTACTTCGCGAGCCAGGCCATTTCCTGTTCGAACTGGCGGCGGCCGAGCCGGCAGGTGCGCACGCGGCCCACCTTCTCGGTGGCCACGAGGCCGGCTTCCTCCAGGATGCGCACATGCTTCTTCATGCCCGTGAGCGTCATGTGGAACTTGCCGGCGAGCTCGGTGATGGACGTGTCGCCGCGGCCGAGCTGTTCCAGCACCCCGCGACGGGTGATGTCGGAAAGGGCGGCGAAGGAGGCGTTGAAACGGGGGTGGGAATACTGAACCATATGGTTCAGTTTTAGCATTTCATGGCGAGCAGGGCAAGAGGGGGACTGGTGGGTGAGGCGATGCTGGTCGGGCTTGTTGGCCCAGATTCAACACCAGATGCTGCTTGATTAGTAGGTATTGGACCGCTAGCGAGTCAATGCGGACAAAAGCCTCGACCGGGGTATGGCTGTCGGACGCGCTCTGCTCCCCCTGTCCGACACCACTCCTGCCTTCAACTCTGTATCCGTAGCCTCATGGATATCCCCCGTAACGCCTACGGCTTCCCCGCCACCGACGACCGCGTGCCGCTGCATACCAGCGACCGCGCCAACGCCCGCATCCGCGAGCGCACGATGGAGAACGTGCGCCCCTTCGCGGGCGCCGCCACCCGCAAGATCGACGCACGCATCGATGCGCTGCGCCGGGAGTGGGACATTGAACGCACGCTGGAAGCCAACGCCTCCGCGCTGGCGCTGGCCGGCTGCGTCCTGGGCGTGGCGGTGGACAAGCGCTTCCTGGTGCTGCCGGTGTTGGCGGCGGGTTTCCTGTTCCAGCATTCGATGCAGGGGTGGTGCCCGCCGCTGCCGCTGCTGCGACGGATGGGCGTACGCACCAGCGCCGAGATCCACGAGGAAATCCTCGCGCTGCGCACACTGCGCGGCGATTTCGGCGGCGAAGTGCGGGACGCGGACGATGCGATGATGCAGGCGATGAATCCATGAACAGGGCGGTGCGGTTGGTGGTGATGGCCGGGACGCTTGCGATGGCGGCTTGTGCAAAGAAGCCGGGGCCAACGCCCACGCCCGCCGAAGGGCGAGGTTCCACTTCGGATATCCCCACCGGTCAGGCCAATGTCGAGGACCCGAAGACGCAGACCAACACTGGCAGGCCGGATTCGCAGGCGGACCTGAAGCCGGGGACGGATGGGAACAGGTAGGCGCGCACACCCGGGACTAGAATGCCCGGGATGGAAGAAGAACCTTCGCTAGAGTCCCTGAAGCAGCAGCTTCGCCGCTTCGCCGCCGAGCGGGATTGGGACCAGTTCCATTCCCCGAAGAACCTCGCGTCCGCGCTGGCGGTGGAGGCTGCCGAGCTGCTGGAGCCGTTCCAGTGGCTGACCGAAGAGCAGAGCAGGGGTCTTCCGCCCGACAAGCTGCAGGCCGTGCGCAAGGAGATGGCGGACGTGCTGATCTACCTCATCCGGCTGGCGGACAAGCTGGATGTGGACCTGCTGCAGGCTGCGCGGGAGAAGATCGTCGAGAATGCGGTGAAATACCCGGTGGAAAAGGCCAGGGGGTCGATGCGGAAGTATTCGGACCTTTAGATGGAGTCTGCCTCCAGGTCCGCGGTGAAGCCGATCGGACTGGATCTTTCCCTGGGTGGCAGAGCTGCGAGCTGGCGAATGGAATCCACGATGTCGCCGATGACCTGGTCGTGGGCATCCACGCGCTCGGAGAGATCTTCAACGAGCTTCATGATCTCTGCACTCAACAAGGAAGCGCGCCGAAGTCGGACAAATGCCCGCATGATTTCCACATTGACCCGCACGGCCGTCTCGCTGCGCAGGACGCTGGAAAGCATGGCCACGCCCTGCTCGGTAAAGGCATAGGGTGGGTTCCGCCTGCCGCCGCGACGTTCGGCTCGTTTTGAGGTCACAGTTTGTGACCTCAAAACGCCAACCTCTTGATTCGACAGCTGAAACATGAAGTCCGAAGGGAAGCATTCGGGATTCCTGCGCACCGCTTGAAGCAGTGCTTTGGTGCTGACGCCGTACAGAAGGGCCAGGTTCGAATCGAACAGTACCGACAGCCCGCGGATCGAGACGATGCGGGTTTCCAGGTCGACAAGGCTGGCGACGGACTTTGCCATTGCAGTGCGATAGTCTCCCCCCTGCCGCGCCAACCCTCACGCACACAAACGCGCGACTTCCCCCAGAAAGGCCCCCGTTCTGATCGTCTACCTCGCGACAAAGGCCGAGTTCCTCGATGCCGTCTACAAGCACGACATCGAAGCCATCATCCTCGAAGCCTTCAAGACCAAGGTCGGGCGCAGCACCTCCCGCCGCGAGGTGCGCTCCTGGAAGGAATCGCTCTTCGCGATGGCGAAGGTGCTGAATGACGCCTCGATCCCCGACACCTGCGGCGTGGGCGTGGAATACGGGATTCCGCAAAGCTCCAAGCGCATCGACCTGCTGCTTTCCGGCCGCGACGAGACCGGTCGCGGCAACCTGATGATCGTGGAGCTGAAGCAATGGGAGTCGGCCCGCCGCACCGACATGGATGGCCTGGTGCGGACGCGCTTCGCGGAAGGCGAGGCGAACACAGGCCATCCCTCCTACCAGAGCTGGTCGTATGCGGAGCTGCTGCGCGCCTTCAACGAGACCGTGGACCAGGACCAGGTTCCGCTGCAGCCCTGCGCCTACCTGCACAACTGCCAGGAAGGGGGCGACCTGCTGCACCCCTTCTATGCGCACTACGTGAAGCTGGCGCCCGTGTTACTGGGAGGGAGACGAGGAACGCATCAAGCTGCGCAGCTTCATCGCCCGCCATGTGCGCGAGGGTGGCAAGGGCGAACTCATCTGCCGCGTCGAGAATGGCCGGATCCGGCCGACCCGCCGGCTTATCGATGTGGCGATGATCCGCGCGACACCCGATCTCTGGGAAGCGCACTGATATGGGGATGTTGATTTGCGCCTAAAGCTGACCCGGGATTTGCATCCAAAGTTGACCCGCCTTGGTCGTTGTCAGTATCGCTCAGGAAGGGTTGGATTTGCCTGTTCGTCGCTCCTTGCGGGGTTGGGTTGAGCTGTTCTTGAACCGGTAGGCCTCCAGCGGCACCTTGGCATCGATGATGATCTGCTTGCCGCCGGGCAGGCGCACGATGAGGTCGGGGCGCAGCCGTCCGTCGGCGGTGGATTCGCTCTGCTGCTCGATGAAATCGCAGTGGTCGAGCATGCCGGCCATCTCCACCACGCGCTTCAGCTGGATCTCGCCCCAGCGGCCGCGCGCCGCGGGCTGCCGCAGCGCCTTCACAAGGCTGGCGGTCTCCTGGTGCAAGCGGGGCAGGTGGTCCTGCACCAGGCCGCGCACCTGCGTGGTCAGTTCACTGTAGGCGCGCAAGCGTTCCTTCTCGAGGTCCGCGAGCTTGGTGTCCACCTTGCCGAGGGAATCCTGGATGGGTTTGACGAGCTGCTCCACGGCGCGGGTGCGCTGGTCCAGGTCGCCTTGCGCCCGCTCCTGGAAGGTCCGCAGCGACTCGCGCGCAAGCTGCAGGAAGCTCTCGTTGTTCTGCCTCAGCGCGGCCGACGAGATCGCACTGAACCGGTCGGCCAGATGCGAGCGCTGCCGCGAGAGCGCGAGCCAGGTGAGGAAGGCGCCCACGAGCGCGCCAGCCAGGGCGGCGAGGAGGATCTCTGTCATTCACAAGTACTCCGGATCAAGGACACCTACGGTACGGATCAGGTCGCGCGGACCGGGAATGTCGACGGCCACGCACTGGTTTTCGGCCAGCGCGGCGCGAAGCTCCGAGTCGCGGCGGCACAGCACCACCTGCCGCGAGCATTTGCGGATCGCGGGTTCGTCGGGGTCTTCGTACATCACTGTCTCCGGTTCCAGGTGGTTACGACTCCGCCGCCGTCCTCGACGACGGTGATGCCGCCCTTGTCGAGCCGCCAAAGGGGCGGCTTGGGGGAGATTCGCATGGGGGAGTCTCAGGTCGTGAGACTGGCGGCCGTCGATCCCCGGTTCCTCGTCATTCTCTACAGATTTTCGCCTCGCGCACGCTGCGTCTGGGGCTCATTCTCACAACATGGAGACGTCCCTTGCGATCTATGAAGCCCTGATTCAGGCTAGTGTTCCATCATCGGCAGCCCGACGGGTCGCCGAATGCCTGGAGAAGGACATGACTTCCAATCTGGCTACAAAGGGCGATTTTCTGCTATTGCGGCAGGACAACGAGCACCTGAGCCAGTCCATGGCTACGAGATTCGCTGCAATGGAGGCGCGCCTGGACGCGCGCTTCGAAGCTATGGATGCGCGTTTTGAAGCGGTCGACACGAGATTCGGTGCTGTCGATACCCGATTCGATGCGATGGAGAGCCGCTTGACTCTGACTATGCAGAACATGGAAACGCGCCTGATGGTGAAGCTGGGCGCGCTCATGGTCGTGCTGTTCGGACTGGCGGGTACCCTGCTGAAGCTCACTGGCTGAGCCCCCATGAAGCCCTGAATCGGGCTATACTCTTTCGCGTACCAGATACCTGCATCCCGCAGCCCTCATCCGGTGCCAGTCCGCCCGAAGTCTCGGGCGCCTGATTCCCGAAACAAAATGGTTGGATTGACGAAGTCGGCCCACGCCGGCCTCGTGAGGCAGTGGGCGCTCGTCGAAGGAGCGCAAGATGTTGCTGAGTCACAGCTATGACGTGGCCCTGCAGTACGCCAGTGGCCTGCACCGCAGGCAATGGCGCAAGGGCACGCACATTCCGTATATCTCGCACCTGCTGGCGGTGTCGTCGCTGGTGATGGAATACGGCGGCACGGAAACCGAGGCCATCGCGGCGCTGCTGCACGATGCGGCAGAAGACCAGGGCGGCAAGGAACGCCTGGAGGAAATCCGCGTCCACTTCGGCGAAGACGTGGCGCGCATCGTGAACGACTGCACGGATGCGTGGACGGAACCCAAGCCCGACTGGCGCCCGCGCAAGGAGGAATACATCGCGGCGCTGGAACACAAGCCGCTGCCCTCGCTGCGGGTGAGCCTGGCCGACAAGACGCACAACTCGGAATCCATCCTGCGGGATTTCCTGCGCGACGGCGAGGCCGTGTTCGACAAGTTCGGCGGCGGCGCTGCGGGCACGCGCTGGTATTACCGGACGCTGGCGGAGGTGTTTTCCAGAAGATTGCCCGGGGAACTGTGCGAGCGGTATCGGAGAGCCGTGGAGGGGTTTTCGCCGGAAACTCGATAATCGCCGCAGATTCGGCGTTCGCCTGGCGCGTTGGCAGGGTAATACCATGGTGATACCATGGAACCCATGAAAATAGCGATTTCCGTGCCCAACCCCATCTTCAAGGCAGGCGAGCACCTCGCAAGGCAGCTGGGAATCTCGCGCAGCCAGCTCTATGCCAACGCCCTCTCGGCCTACCTCACCGAGCGTGGTGCCGAAGCCGTTACGGCAAAGCTCAACGCTGTGCACGCGGCGAACCCCGTGAAAGTGGATCAGGCCTTTGCCGCCGCCCAAAGCGCGATCCTGGCCGATGAAGCGTGGTGAAATCTGGTGGGCGTCCCTGCCCGCACCCACAAGATCAGGTCCTGGTTATCGCCGACCCGTGTTGGTGATCCAGTCCAATCCCTTCAACGACAGTCGCATCGCCACGGTGGTCGTAGCGGCAATCACTTCCAATCTGGCGCAGGCTGAATCGCCTGGCAACGTTCGCGCGGGCAAGGCCGACACGGGCTTGAGCAAGGCATCCGTGGTAAATGTGTCGCAGCTGATCGCGCTGGATCGAAGAATGCTGACGCAGAAAGTCCGCGCACTCCCTGGCGACGTCATGAAGTCAGTCGATGAAGGCCTGAGGTTGGCGCTGGCGCTCTGAGTCACCCGGTGCTGTCTTCCCCGGTGTGCATCAGCGGCGCCGCATCGCCCTCGCGCACCAGCAACGCCACCGCAGCGCGCGACACTTCACTGAGCCCCTCGCCACCGCTGCGCAGGTGGTCGATGATCTGGTTCCGCATCCTCTTCTCCCAGAATCGCGCGATGTGCGATTCCACCTGGGCGGCCGCCTCGTCCAGGCTGCCCTGCGTGACGTAGAACCTCGAGATGTCATTGATCATCGAGACCAGGTAATGCGGATTCATGAGGCCTCCCAGACCAATGCGATTGCCGTACTCTACGCCCATGCCCACTCCCGAAGAAGCCGGCGCTGCCCTCGCCATCCTCATCGATGCCGACAACGCCAACCCCGCCATCGTCAAAGGCCTGATCGACGAGGTGGCCAAGTTCGGTCGCGCCACGGTGCGACGCATCTACGGCGACTGGACCACGCCCAACCTGGGCAAGTGGAAGGAATCGCTGCTTGAGCACTCAATCCAGCCCATGCAGCAGTTCGCGTACACCAAGGGCAAGAACGCCACCGACAGCACGATGATCATCGATGCGATGGACCTGCTCTATGCGGGCAACCTCGATGGGTTCTGCATCGTGTCGAGCGACAGCGATTTCACGCGGCTGGCTTCGCGGCTGAAGGAATCGGGCAAGCGCGTGTATGGCTTCGGCGAGAAGAAAACACCGCGGCCCTTCGTCGCGGCCTGCGACCGGTTCATCTACACCGAGGTGTTCACGCGCGTGGAGGGGCAGGCCGCTCCGCAGCGCAAGAAGGCCGAAGAACTGGACCGCGACCGCGACTTCCTCGACCTGGTGGGCGGCGCTGTGGACGATGCCACCGACGATTCGGGCTGGGCGCACCTGGGCGCGGTGGGCAGCATCCTCACGAAGAAAGAACCCGACTTCGACTCGCGCAACTACGGCTACGGCAAACTCAGCGACCTGCTCGACGCCTCGAAGCACTTCGAGGTGAAGCGGCAGGACAAGATGATCGCGGTGCGGCGCGCCCGCTAGGCCATCACGCCGCCTGAATGAGATGCGTCACATGCCGAAAGGGTTTGAACCCGCGCGCGGTCCGTGGTGGAGGAACCTGAGGCTAACGCCCGCCATGGGCATCGCCGCGGCGGTGCTGGTTGCGGGGTTTGTCGGCGCGAAATACCTGCGCGGCGTCGACGGTGCGAAATCCGCGGCGACGCAGCCCGATCTGCAGGGCACGCTGCGGGTGAACCTCAACACCGCCACGCTCACGGAACTGGAGAGCATCCCCGGCATCGGCAGGGTGCTGGCGCAGCAGATCGTGGCGAACCGGCCCTACGCATCCGTCGAGGAGCTGCTGAAGATCCGCGGCATTGGCGAGAGCTCGCTGCAGAGCCTGCGCACGTACGTGAAAGTGGAAGGCGAGACTGAAAAGCTGCGCTGACCGACGCAGGAGCTGATTGCCTGGTGACCGCTCGCACCAAGCGGCTACCCTCGCGTGCCGCCGCGGACCTACAGCGCGTAGCGCTCCAGCATCTGCGGTATCGCACACTCCCACCCAAGTCGATCCTTGATGCGCACGCGCAGCGCGTCGGCGGCATGCGGCTCGCCATGGACGATGAAGGTCCTGCGCGGCGGGCGGCGGAAGCCGGCCAACCACCGCACGATCTCCGAGGCATCTGCATGCGCCGACAGCATGACGAGGTTCTTCACCTCGGCCGCGATGGGCACCCACTGGCCGTGGATCTTCACTTCCTTCGCGCCTTCGGTCAGTGACCGGCCGCGCGTGCCAGCAGCCTGGAATCCCGACAGCACGATGGTGTTGCGCCGGTCGGGTCCATACGTTGTCAGGTGATACAGCACGCGCCCGCTGGTGGCCATGCCGCTGCCCGCCAGGATCACCTTCGGCAGCGGGTTCACCATCAGCGCCTTCGAGTCCTCCACATCGCGCACGTAAGTGGCGATGTGGCAGGCGCCATCGCATTCCTCCTGCGTCAGCCGGTGGTCGTCGCGATGGCGCTGCATCAGCGCCGTGGCGTCGATGGCCATGGGGCTGTCGAGATACACGGGCGTGATGCCGAGGCGGCCCTGCTGCTTCAACTTCCACAGGTGATACAGGATGGCCTGCGCGCGCCCCACGGCGAAGGTGGGGATGATGATCGAGCCGCCGCGCGCGGTGGTCCTGCCGATGATGTCGGCCAGCTCATCCTCCGCGGAATCGCCGTTGTGCGTGCGGTCGCCGTAGGAGGATTCCACCACCACGTAGTCGGCATCCTCGACGCTTTCCGGATCGCGCATCACCGCGTCGCCATACCTGCCCAGGTCACCGGAGAACACGATGCGCTGCCCGTGCCAGATGATCTCGACGATGGATGCGCCCAGGATGTGCCCCGCGCGCCGAAGCACCAGTTGAGCGCCGCCGTGAAGGTCCACCTTCTCGTGGAAGTCCACGGGCCTGAACAGGGCGATGGCGCGTTCCGCATCGGCCACCGTGTACAGCGGCAGTGCGGGTTTGTGGCGGCTGTACCCATGCCGGTTGGCGTCGGCGGCTTCCTTCTCCTGGATCTTCGCGCTGTCCAGCAGGATCAATTCCGCAACTGCCGCCGTGGCCGCGCTCATGTAGATGTCGCCGCGGAATCCTTCCTTCACCAGGCGCGGCAGGTAGCCGGAATGATCCAGGTGCGCATGCGTGAGCACCACGGCGCGGATGGACTTCGCAGGCACGGGCAGTGCGGACCAGTTCTTCTCGCGCAGCGCCTTGAGGCCCTGGAACAGTCCGCAGTCCACCAGTATCCGCGTGCGGCCCGCGGACAGCAGGTGCTTCGATCCGGTGACGGTGCCAGCGCCACCCAGGCTTGTGAGCGAAAGCATCTACATGAAGTATAGCCTCGCGGGGCGCTGCCTCATGCCGGCGGTGGCACTAAATGATGGGCTTGCCGCCCGTTACCGCAATGGTTGCACCTGAGACGTAACTCGCTTCGTCCGTGGCCAGCATCACGTACACCGGCGCGAGCTCGCGCGGCTGCGCGGGCCGCTTCATCGGATACTGCTCGCCGAAGTGCGACACCTTCTCTTCCGGCATCGTGGAGGGAATCAGCGGCGTCCACACCGGCCCGGGCGCAACGGCATTCACGCGGATGCCACGCTCGGCCAGCAGCTGCGCCAGGCCGCCGCTGAAGTTCTGGATCGCGCCCTTCGTGGTGGCATAGGCCAGTAGCTGCGGGCTCGGCGAATCCGCGTTCACCGAGGCGGTGTTGATGATGGCGCCGCCGTGCTTCATGTGCTTCACCGCCGCCTTGGTCAGATGAAACATCGCGGAGATGTTCACGGCGAAGGTGCGATCCCATTCCTCGTCGGTGATGTCTTCGATGCGTTCGAAGCTCATCTGGTGCGCGGCATTGTTCACCAGGATGTCGATGCGACCGAAAGCTTCGGCGGCGGCCTCGATGAGGTTCCTGCACACCTTCGGGTCGCCGATGTCGCCGGCGAACAGTTCGCAGCGGCGACCGGCGCCTTCCACCAGTCGCCTGGTCTCGCGCGCGTCGTCGTGTTCATTCAGGTAGGCCACCAGCACATCGGCGCCCTCGCGTGCATAGGCCAGCGCCACGGCGCGACCGATGCCGGAGTCCGCGCCGGTGATCACGGCCGCTTTGTCCTTCAGCCGGCCGGAGCCCCGATAGGTCTTGTCGCCGTAGTCGGGTTCCGGGTCCATCGCCGTGCTCTTGCCGGGCACGGGTTGCTGCTGCTTCGGGAAGGGCGGCTTGGGGAACTCGGGCATGGCGCTCATGGCAACCTCCTTGCGGTCAGGAAAGCCTGCCTGCGCCCGCACCCGGCGCGACATCGGCGCATGTCCCGCCCTTCAGGTGGACTTGGCCGACAGCGCCGACATCTCCTCCAGGTCAAGGTCGCGTTCCAGCTCGTGCAGCACGTGATCGTCGATCATCTCTTCGCGATGCAGTCGCACCAGCTCGGCACGCGCCGCGGCCACGGCCTCGAGCACCATGTCGAAGTGCGCCTGCAATACCGGCTGGTGCTCGTCCACGTTGCTGGCGTATCGCTCGGTGATCTGTGCGCGTCGACGATAACGCTCCAGCAGCAACGGATGGATCAGCTGTCCATCGGCCGCGTAGGCGCGTTCCTCCACGGCCTTTACCTGCGCGCGCGCCATCGCCACTTCGGCCTGCGACATGCTCAGTGGCGCCGCGCGCGTGCCGGTCTCCTGCGGCGCCAGCCAACGGATGACCGCGCCCAGCGTAGTGCCCTGAATCAGCACGGTGACGAGGATCACGGCAAACGCGGCCACCAGCATGAAGTCGCGCCCCGGCAGATCCGCGGGCACCGACAGCGCCACCGCCAGTGTGACCACGCCGCGCATGCCGGCCCAGCCCAGCGTCGTGGAAGCGCGCCATCCCAGCGTTGCAAACCTGCGATAGCCCAGCTTGCGGACGCCGGCCGTGATGCCGTCGCAGGCGAATATCCATGCGAACCGCGCCAGCGTCATCCCCAGCGTGATCCACAGGATGGGCACGGCCATGTTGTCGAACACCACCTCGAATCCGCCCGCGCGCGTGACGACCTCGCGCAGCGACGAGCCGATCAGCATGAACACGCTGGCCTCGAGCAGGAAGATCATCACCTTCCAGAACGAGGTGCCGCGCAGCCGCACCGAAGCGGAGAACACCGTGTGCTGGTACCAGCCGCAGATGAGGCCGCACACCACGGTGGCGATGACGCCCGACACGTGCACCTGCTCGGCGAGGATGAAGGCCGCCCAGCCCAGCAGCACCGACGAGGCGATCACCAGGTATTCATCCTCCAGGCGCTTCACCACGAACAGCCAGATGCCGGCGCAGGCCGCGCCCACCGCGGCGCCGCCGAAGGTGAGCACCGCAAAGGTGCCCATCGCGTCCATCGCGCTGAACATGCCCGTGACCGCGGCGGCGATGGCGAACCGGAACAGCACCAGTCCGGTGGCGTCGTTCAGCAGGCTTTCGCCCTCGAGGAGGATGGACAGCCGCGCCGGCAACCGCACCCGTTGCAGCACGGCGCGCGCGGAGACGGCATCGGGCGGCGAAACGATTGCGCCCAGCGCCGCGCAGGCCGCCCACGGCAGCGAGGGCATCACGGCATGCGCCACGACGGCCACTACCAGCGTGGTGAACACCACGGCGCCGATGGCCATCGCGAGTATGCCGATCAGGTGGCGCTTGAGATGCCGCACGGGGATGAACCATGCGCCATCCATCAACAGCGGCGGCAGGAAGATCACCAGCACCAGCTCCGGATCCAGCGCCAGGTGGGGCCGGCCGGGGATGAATGCCATCGCAGCGCCGCCGATGATCAGGGCCACCGCGGGCGGCAGGTTCAGCCGGTGCGCAAGGTAGTGCAGCGCAATCACCGCGAACAACATCGCGATCACGAGTTCGAATACGTGCACACCGTCCATGCCATCTCCCCTCTGGATTCGTCATCGTAGCGCGATTGCGGCGGGCAAGGTGCAGAAGGCCTATGGCAATGCAAAGGAGGACATGAAGGCCCGCGCGAAGTCCAGCACGCGCGATCGCCACATCGAGCGCCACGCCCGCTGACGGAAAGACCAGCCGGCATCGGTGCGAACTTCGCAGGAAGCTGTACTTCTACTACACCTGCTAAAGTAGCGGCCATGGAAACCGAACGGGCGATTCTGGCGGGAGGCTGCTTCTGGGGCATGCAGGACTTGATCCGCAAGCATCCCGGCGTCATCAGCACGCGCGTTGGCTACTCGGGCGGTGACGTGAAGAACGCCACCTACCGTAACCATGGCACCCATGCCGAGGCCATCGAGGTCCTGTTCGACCCGAGCAAGCTGAGCTTCCGCCAGTTGCTGGAGTTCTTCTTCCAGATCCACGACCCCACGACGATGAACCGGCAGGGCAACGACATGGGCACGAGCTATCGCTCGGCCATCTTCTATACCAGCGAGGCGCAGCGCGAGGTGGCCGAGAACACCATCGACGACGTGAATGCGTCGAAGCTGTGGCCGGGCAGGGTGGTCACCGAGCTTTCGCCCGCCGGGGATTTCTGGGAAGCCGAGCCCGAGCACCAGGATTACCTTGAGCGGATTCCCAACGGCTACACCTGCCACTTCGTACGACCTGACTGGAAGTTGCCGCAGAGCGGCCAACCGCCGCGCAGCGGCTGATCCAAGGAACACATGTCCCACGGCATCCACGCCAGCCAGCGATGGCTGGCGCTCTACATACTTTGTCTCGGCGTGCTCATGATCGTGCTCGATTCCACGATCGTGAACGTGGCGCTGCCCTCCATCCGCGAAGACCTGCACTTCACGGAGACCTCGCTGGTGTGGGTGGTGAATGCCTACCTGCTCACCTTCGGTGGCTTCCTGCTGCTGGGAGGAAGGCTCGGCGACCTGTTCGGCCACCGCCGCATCTTCCTGCTGGGGCTTGCCGTGTTCACGGTGGCCTCGCTGGCCTGCGGCATTGCCACTTCTCGGACCATGCTCATCGCCGCGCGCGCGGTGCAGGGCCTGGGCGGCGCGGTGGTGTCGGCGGTGGCGCTGTCGCTGGTGATGAACGTGTTCCCGGAACCCGATGAACGCGCGAAGGCGATGGGGATTTATGGCTTCGTGTGTTCGGGTGGTGGCAGCATCGGCGTGCTGCTGGGCGGTCTGCTCACCAGCACGCTCAACTGGCACTGGATCTTCCTGGTGAACGTGCCCATCGGCATCGCGGTGTACCTGTTGTGCCGCGCGTTGATTCCCGCGGGGCGCGGTATTGCCAATGCGCCGAAGCTCGACTTCGCCGGCGCCATTACCGTCACAGTCTCGCTGATGCTGGCCGTGTACGCCATCGTCAATGGCAACGAAGCGGGCTGGTCGTCGATGGCCACGCTGGTCAAGTTGGGCGCGGCGCTGCTGCTGCTCATCACCTTCCTGGTCATCGAATCGAAGGTGGCCGCGCCGCTGATGCCGCTGTCGCTGTTCAGGATGCGCAGCGTATCCGCGGCCAATGTCATCGCGGTGCTGTGGGCGGCGGGCATGTTCGCCTGGTTCTTCATCTCCGCGCTGTATTTGCAGCTGGTGCTGGGTCGCGGGCCGATGGAAGTGGGCATGGCCTTCCTGCCGGCGAACGTCATCATGGCCATCTGCTCGCTGGGCATCTCGGCGAAGCTGGTGATGCGCTTCGGCATCCGCGGTCCGCTGACGGCGGGACTACTGCTGGCCATGGGCGGATTGCTGCTGTTCGCCCGCGCGCCCGCCGATGGCACGGTGTGGCTCGACGTGGTGCCGGCAATGTCGCTGCTGGGCGTGGGCGCGGGCATCGCCTTCAATCCGCTGCTGCTTGCGGCGATGAACGACGTGCCGGCCGATGAATCCGGCCTGGCCTCGGGCATGGTGAACACCTCGTTCATGATGGGCGGCGCCGTGGGGCTGGCCGTGCTGGCGAGCCTGGCTGCCGCGAAATCCGCGGGCAGCTCCGCACAAGGCATGCCGACGATCGAAGCGTTGAACCAGGGCTACCATTGGGCTTTCGGCGCCGGCGCGGCATTCGTGCTGCTGGCCATCGTGATGGGATGGCTCATCTTCAGCAAGGCAGCGACGCCGGTCGCGGCGCCCGCAGGCAGCCATCACTTGTAGGAGCCGACGCGATGAGCGGCAAGCCCAGCGAAATCGATCTGCTCTATGGCCTCGAGCCTGTGATCGAGGCGGGCGATGGTGGCGGCGGCCTGGAACCCTTTGCCGATGTGGCCTGCCCGTATTGCGGCGAAACGCTCACAGTGAGGCTGGACCTGTCGGCCGGATCGCAGAGCTATGTCGAGGACTGCCAGGTGTGCTGCCAGCCCATCCAGATGGGTGTGGAGGTGGCCGGCGATGGCAGCCTGCGGGGCGTATCGGCGGAGCGGATGGACCGGTAGTGCGTATTGCGCCGAACCGGCCATATTTGGGAATGGATGCACCCAGCGACCGAATATATTCTCTCTAATCATAAGGTTACAAGCGTTCGTAGCAAAAACGCTACTTCCGCTACAATAGGCCATGTCCCGCATGATCACCCAGCGCGAGCTTCGCAACGACTCTGCAGCCGTACTGCGCGAAGTGCAGTCCGGGCAGACGCTGGTGGTCACCCGCAACGGCACGCCGGTGGCCGAGATCCGTCCCTTGCCGCCGCGCCGCTTCGTGCCTCGCGAACTCATCGCTGACGCGGCGCGTCGCGCCCCGCGTGTGGACTACGCGAGGCTGCGCGCCGATCTCGATGCCATCGTCGATCCCGCCTTGTAATCCATGACCCGCGGCCTGCTCGATACCTCCGTTCTCGTCGATCACGATCGACTCGATGCCTCGCGCCTGCCGGATGACTCGGCGATTGCCGCAATCACTCTCGCGGAGTTGAACGCAGGCCCTCACGCCACGACGGATGATGCGGAGCGAGCGCGCCGGCAGGATCGACTGCTGTGGGTGGCTTCCACATGGGATCCCCTGCCTTTCGATGCTGCTGCCGCGCGTGCCTATGGCCTGGTATTCGCCGCGATGCGCCGCGCAGGCAGAAGCAGTCGTGCGCGTCTCGCCGACCTTCTCATCGCATCCACGGCGCTGGCGAACGATCTTCCCGTGTATACGCGCAATCCAGCGGACTTCGCGGGCCTTGAAGAGCTGCTGCACATCGAGACTGTCTGAGAGAAGGCGATGACCGACCGACTGGAACAAGTGGAAATCCGCATCGCCTTCCTGGAACAGGCCAACGGCGAGCTGAGCGATGTGGTCTACAAGCTGCGCCAGGAGCTGGAAGCCCTGCGCGCCGAGTTCGCGACGCTGACGCAGCGCTGGGAAGCCTCGCAGGCCGCACCCACGGCGTATACGGCCGAACAGGAAAAGCCGCCGCACTACTGAATGCTTCCGCGTGGTTCTTGCCCGCCCGCGCGATTGCCAACACTATTGCGCGCAACAAACACGGGAGGGGTCCCATGCGCGCCAATCGCCTTTTGTACGGAGCCGCCATTTCCGCCCTGACGCTGGCCACCGCCATCGGACAGCAGGCGCCGAGTCCCGAAGCCGCGCGCGCGCAGGCCGAGATGCGCAACCGGCAGAACACCCTGCCCGACACCAAGGGCACAGGGAAATTTCCCGCCCTGAAGGAAGAGGTGCCCTCGCTGCCCGATCACGTGATCTACCGCCCCGCGAACCTGGCCGCCATGGGCAATACCAAGCTGGGCCTGTACGTCTTCGGCAACGGCGGCTGCTCGGATGACGGCGCCAGCCAGCGGCTGCACCTGCTCGAGATCGCCTCGCATGGTTATCTCGCCATCGCGCCGGGCACCATCCTCAGCGGTCCGGGCATCACTCCCCCTCCGCCTCCGCCCGCTCCGCCAGCTGCTCCGCCCACTCCGAATGGCGCGGCGCCACCGCCGCCCGCGCTCACGGCGCGCACCAGCTACAAGGGACTGATGTGGGCCATGGACTGGGCGCTGGCGCAGAACGCCAATCCGAAGAGCCCGTACTACAACCGCATCGACCCGAATGCGATCGCGATATCGGGTTATAGCTGCGGTGGCGCGCAGGCGCTGCGCGTGGGCGCCGATCCGCGCGTGAAGACCGTGGTCGGCATGAACACCGGCCTGTTCCCCACGCGCCAGACGCTGGCCGAGATGGACGTTCCCAAGTCCGCGCTGAACCTGCTGCACACGCCCGTGTTCTACCTGCTGGGCGGCGAAACGGACATCGCGTATCCGCAGGCCAACGACGACTTCCAGCGCATCAACCACGTCCCCGTGTTCTACGCGAATCTCCTGGGTGTGGGACACGGCGGCACGTACTGGGAACCCAATGGCGGCAAGGCCGCCGCCGCAGTGGTCGCCTGGCTCGATTGGCAACTGCGCGGCGACAAGAACGCCGCGCGGATGTTCGTGGGCAAGGACTGCACGCTGTGCACCGACAAGGCCTGGAAGGTCGAGAAGAAGAAGATCGACTGAATCGCAGGGAGACCGCACCATCACCAGCGATGGCGGGCTCGATTCAGATCCTGAACCGGGCCCGGGCTTCTTCCACCGTCGCCGGCTTCATGCCGTAGATCGCGGCGATCTGCGCCGCGGCGCGCACCATGTCACTGTTGTCGCGGGCAACGGTGCCGTCGGGCAGGTGGATGCCATCCTCGAATCCCACGCGCACCAGGTCGCAGTCGAGCGAGAGGCCCAGCGTCACGATGCGGAACATGTCGCGGCCGGTGGCGGTGACACCCCAGATGGCCTTGGGGAACAGCCGCAGGCCTTCGTCGATGGCGAACAGCACATTGCGCGCGATGGCGGGCGTGGCGCCGAAGCCGCCGCCGTGCAGCAGCCACACATTGTCGCGATTCCGGTCGAACAGGCCTTCGTTGGCGTAACGCAGCAGGCGATGCAGCGAGCTGGCTTCCACCACTTCGTATTCCAGCGCCGATCCCTTCTTGTACACCTCGACGATGGTCTTGCGCAGCAGCGCCGGGGAATTCACGTACGGAGTTTCTTCCGGATAGCCGCCCTCGGGATTGTAGAAATCGGCCGAGCCCGCGGCGATGCCGAACAAGTCCTGCTGCGGGTCGAGCGTGAGCAGTCCCAGTCGCTCGGCATCGGTGGGCCAGATGAACTGGCCGGTGGCCGGATCGCGGCGCACGCCGATGCCGTTGGTGGTCTGGATCAGGATGGGCGAGCGCTTGCGGATCTGCCGGATGATCTCGGCGTACACATTGCGGTCGCCCGTATTCTTTCCCTGGGGATCGCGCGCATGCACATGGACCATTGCCGCGCCGGCTTCGTGGCAGCGGGCCGCGGCCTCGCCGATTTCCTCGGGCTGCTTCGGAATGACCGCGCCGTCGCGATCCTGCTGCATGCCACCGTTGATGGCGCAGGTGATGATGACCTTGTTTCCCGCGAGCACTGGCCTTTTCCCCCAAGAAGTTCAATACCGGTTCAGGTCGTTCGCGATTTCCACCGGTCCGGTGTATATCTTCCGCACGCCTGCCACGAACGGGGCGGTATCCACATTCGGGTCGCGACCAGCGACCAGATGCGTGATCACCACGCGGCGCACCTGCGCCTTGGCTGCAATCTCTCCCACCTGTTGCGGGCTGATGTGGTGGTTCACCATGTGATCGTGCATCTCGCGCAGCCGCTTGGGCTGCGGCCCCGGACCGGGCGCAATGAACGTCGCGGCAAACGCGGGATCGGCCAGCTCGATGACCAGCAGATCCGCACCGCGGGCCAGCGCCGTCAGCGACTCGCTTGGTCCCGTATCTCCCGAGTACACGATCGAACGGTCCGGAAGGTTGAAACGATAGGATATGGACGCGAAGCGGCGATCGAGGTCACTGCCCTTCGGGAAGCTGTAGTGCGTGTTCTCCGCCACCGCGACCGAGAAACCCTCCAGCTTGATCATGCCATCGCGCAGTTCCACCACGTCGACCGTGCCCTGCGGCGGCACATAGTCCTCACCCGGCACGCCATAACCGGATTCGGCTTCCGGCACGATGGCGGCGAGCAGACCCTGCACCATGGCCTTGGTGCCGGGCGGACCATACACGGTGATCTTTCCCGGGGTTCCCATCTGGTGGCGCAGTCCCAGCACGGCGAACAGCCCACCGGTGTGATCGATGTGGATATGACTGATGAATACCGCGCGCACGGCGGCCAGCGACAATCCGGCGCGGGCCAGTTGCTGGACCGCGCCATCGCCGGCATCCACAAGGTAGACCTGCTGTCCCACCACCAGCGCGTTCGCCGGCTGTGACCGGTTGCGATCGGATACCGGGCCGCCATGCGTGCCCAGCGTGATGAACTGGTTTGCAGGCGCCGCGCCCGGGGCATTCGCCGCCGACGCAGCGGCGCAGCACAGGGCCAGCAGAATGCCGAGGGATCCTCGCACCATCCCGGCCCTGCGGCGGTCCATCACTTCGCCGGAATCTTGTCGAATTCGGCCTGGATCTTCGCCAGGTTCGCGTCGCTGAGGGCTTCGGGTTCGTACTGCTGGATGGCCTGCAGCGTCTGGTCCTTGCCCATGGTCTGGAACATCTCGTTGTTGTAGACGCTCGGCACCAGCCGCTTCAGGATTTCGACGGCGGCGGGGTCCGCGAGCAGCGTGCCCACCAGCGTCATGGACACCGAATAGTGGGCTGGCTTGGCGGCGGCATCCGCCGCGACCACGGGTGCCACCATCGCGGGCACCGCGCAGGCGGCCAGCGCGCTCAACACCAGGGCTTGGATGGATCTACGCATGGGTTCTCTCCTTCAATGAATCAGTCGGGCTTGCCACACACCATCTTCGAAGGCGCCATTCCTTCGCCCTCCACCCGCATGCACACGGGCCGATACTGCTCGCGCACGTAGTACGCGTTCTCGAAGTCTTCCTGGCGGGGATTCTCCATGCAGTCGTATTCGAACGGATGGCGGGCAGGGCTCTTCTTCCACGAGCGCTTGATGACGAAGGGTTTGGTGTAGTACTCGGGGTCCTCGACCGTGGTCTCGATGTCGATGCTGTTGCCATCGGCCGTGGGCGTGAAGCGTTCGATGGTATGCAGCTTCGCGCTGGTGGGCTGGCCGCGCGCATCGAGTTCGGCAAAGCCGTTGAAACCCACGCTATCGACCACCAGCGTAGCGCCTTCCCAATGGCCCACGGAGTCACCGACATAATCCGCCCCGACCTTCGCCGGATGCGTGCCGTTCAGTCGCACGCGGCGCACCATGCGCGGCATCTCGAACAGGATCGTGATCTCGTCGCCTGATTCGAGGATCACGATCTTCTCGCGCGGCATCGTCATCGTGGACACGGCACCAGGACGGCAGGAAACCCACGCCGTCTGCATGATCTTGCCGCTTTGCATCGCGGCGGCATTGCGGTTGACGACATCAAGACCCGCCGCCGACAGCGGCGCATTGGGCACCATGATGCCGAAGGTCTTCGGTTCCCAGATGCCGGCCAGCCGGGGCGTGGTCGCGGCGGACTTCGAGGCTGCAGCCGCTGCCAACGCGGTCGATGCCGGTGAGCGCGCTGCCGCACCGGAAGTCGAGATCTTCCCCGCGGGAACCTCCTCGGCCGCTTCACCACGCGCCAGCCGGTCCGGGCAGACATCATCGGCAATGCGCGCTGACGCGTCGCGATGGAAGGTGAGCACGGTTTCCCAGGGCTGCGTGTAGTTCTCCGGATCCTCGATGGTGATGCGGTCTTCCAGCCGCCCATTCGGCAGCACGCGCAGACGCTCGGTGAGGGTGAGCTGCTCGGAGTGGGGCAGGCCCGACGCATCCATCACCGTGGCGTCGATCAGCCCGACGGTGCGGATCACCAGCGTGCTGCCTTCCCAGTGGCCCACGGGAAAGCCCATGGTCAGCGGCAGCGGCGGATCGACGGCGCCCGGGCTCATGTCCACGCTGCGAAACCAGCGATACCAACCGTGGATGAAGGCAACGCGGTTCGCGTCGGCGCGGATCTCGAACGGATACGGCATCGTGAGAATGCGCGGCATGCCGGGACCGGCGCACCAGGTGGTGGGGTCGAAGGAGGCATCGCCTTTTGCGAGCCGCTGGCGGCGTTCTTCGTAGACCTTCAGTGCGTCCGCTTTGAGCGGGGGCGCCTTGCCAGTGGCGGTGCGCAGCGCGCGCGGTGCCGCATCGGGTACCCAGATGCCCAGCAGTGCCTGGGCAGCGGGCGCGGCAGAGGCAGGCGCTTGTGCCGCGAAGGCAGTGCCTGCGAACAGCGCCGCCACGCAGAACAGCAGACGCGCCCCCCTCATTTCGCGCATGATCAAGGCGCCTTCGCGGGAGCCGCTGGCGGCGGACCGGCAGGTGCCGCACCCGGGCCGGGTCCTGAACCGGGACCAGGTCCCGCCCCGATCTTCGCGGCCACGCCTTCAAGCTTCTGCCCATCGGCAAAGGTCAGCACGCGGAGCGTGCCGTAAGGCTTGCTGCTGCGCGCCGGCGAAAGGGTCATGGTGACCACGTCGCCCACCTTCACGCTGTTCTTCTTCCAGCCCATGTTGATGTTGAGGCTGGGCGAACCGATCTCCACCGACCACTGGACCTTCTGGCCATCGTCGCCATCGGCGATGAGCTGGATATAGGAGTGCGGGTTGGTCCACTGCACCTCCTTCACCGTGCCCTTGATTGTCACCTGCTTGCTGTAGTCGAATTCGGCAGTGGAATGATGCGCGGCGGCTGCACCCGCGAAACACACCGCCACCATCCACGGCAGCATCGACCCGATCCGTACGCCTGCTCGCATAGTCCGTCCCCGATCTTGTTCTGGCCACCACCTTAGCGCAGGAGTCTCCAATTGAAAATTCCCACCTCGAGGATTTTTGTCGTCCTCCTGTTGCTCGCTGCTCCGGCCGCGATTCCTGCGGCGGATTCCCTGCAGGCCATCGCCGACCGCACGCTGATCCGCGAGCTCATGGACCGATATGGCCTTGTGCATGACTCGGGCACTCCGGAGCAGTACGCGGACCTGTTCACCGCCGATGGCGAGATTGCCGTTGCAGCCGGCGGGCCCGCCGTGGTCAAGGGTCGCGAGGCGTTGATGGCGCAAGCCCGTCGTGACCATGAGCGCTTCGGCAACGAGCCCGCGCCGGGCGGCAAGACCACCTCGATCATGCGGCACCTGATCAGCAATGCGCAGATCACCCTCACGGGCAAGGACACCGCCACCGGCACCTGCTACGTGACCACGGTGGTGAAGAAGGGCGACATTGGTCCCGCCATTCTCAGCATCTCGCGCTACACCGACCGTTACGCGAAGCAGAAGGGCGAATGGCGCATCCAGCGGCGTGAAATCACCATCGAACAAGGCAATGGCGAGCTGGGCAAGCAGCTCGGGTTCGGGGGACGGTGATGCTCTCGCGGCGTCGGTCGGCAGCGGGAAAGAGCGGGAGGCGCGCCCGCCTGCAAGCGGCCGCAACCGCCGCCATTGCCGTCACCTTGTCCATGCCGTGGGGCACGGCCACCGCACAGCAACTGCCCGACATCGGCTTCACCAGTGTCGGGCGGGCCGCGCCGCTGACCGACGACATCAACACCTTCGAGCCCGTGGGCGCCACCCTGCAGCGCAGTGGCGCCTTCATTGGCGCCGCGCCGGCGGGGCAGAAGCCCGCGGGCATCCAGCCCCTGCCGCACGATCTGTTCACCACGAAGGATTTCTACGCCGATCGCGCGCTGTGGAGTGATCCACGTTACTTCCGCTGCAACAGCCTCGTGGCCATCGAAACGCTGTGGGCGGGTGCGGCTGGTGGTGCCATCGGCAAGGATCCTCCAGCGTCGGCACCCTGGGGATACTGCAACCGCGGCTATCCGCGGCGATCCATCGTCAGCCCTTATCCCTTCCGCACCGCACAGGCGCACTACGAGGCATTGCTGGCCGAGACGCGCCGGCGGGGCGGACCCACGGTGCACACGGGGGCCACGCTGCTCGATGAATGGAACGGCGTGTATCGCCAGCCGCGTTTCAGTCCGCGCAACGACAACTGGATCACCATGTACAAGGTGCAGGTGCCCACGGTGCTGTCGCTGCTCACCGATACGTACAGGCAGCGCCTGGTGCAGGAAACCTACCACCACGGCCACACCAACAAGCCGATGTGGCCTTCGCAGTACTGCTGGCCCGAGGGCTTCATGCGCCGCTGGCACGAATGGGCGGCCTACGACCGCCAGGTGATGGTCACGCCGCAGATGGTGCAGGTCTACATGAGTGGCGCGAAGAACTTCGTCACCAACATCCATGTGGGCCGTTCGTTCCGCATGGACGGACCCGTGCCGCACCTGGGCGAGCAGGTGCCGCGCTGGTATGGCGAAACCATCGGCTTCTGGGACCACGACACGCTCATCACCTGGACCTCGAACATCCAGGCGTGGACTTCGCATACCGCCTTCGAGCACTCGGGCAAGATGCAGTCGATCGAGATCTACACGCCGCTGCACGATGCAGCCGGCAAGTTCACCGGCCTCAGCCATGAGGCCATCCTCTATGACCCCGAGGCGCTGGTGGAGCCCATCCGCATCGTCGAACGCATGGACAAGCGGGCGGATTTCGCCGACGCCGAGGTGAATCCCATCGTGTTCACCGAATGCATCCAGACCATCTACCCGGTGGAGGGCACCGCCACGCCACTGACGCCAGGCCGCGTGATCCCCTTCGAGGTGCCGGACATGTACGGCCGTCCGTGGGCGCAGATCTGGGAAAAATACTGGGAAAAAGGCATGCAGAAGCCTGCCGAGGAAGACCTGTTCGACTTCAGCAAGGAGCCGCGCAAATGAAGATGAATCCGTGGACCGTGCTTGCCGGTGCGTTGCTGGCCGGCGTGGGCGCAGTGCTGCCTGCGGCGGTGGCGATCGCGCAGGCAACACCCGCCACCGGCCTGCTGGAACAGGTCATCAGCGCAATGGGTGGACGCGAGCGGCTGCAACGCGTCGATACGCTGGTCTACACGGGGTTCGGGCAGGACGCCTACATGGACGGGGGCGGCAACATCACCGCCGACCTGAATTCGCCGCCGAAGTGGCGCGCCATCGCCGATGCCCAGCGAAGCATCGATCTTGGATCGCATCGCGCAGTGTTGCAGCAGCGGCGCGCGCCGATGTTTCCGTTCGCCGCGCCCTTTGGCCTGAACTGGAACCGTGCATCCTCGCAGCAGTCGGGCGCGGAGCTGCTCGATCATCCGCTGCCGGCGGTGCGGGCAGCAATGGAGTCGGGTGCAAGGCTGGGCAGCGTGACCGTTGAAGAAGGCCAGCCCGTGCTGCAGTTCGTCACCGCCGCCGGCACGCCGGTGATGATGGGTGTGGATGCGGTGACGCACCTGCCGGCGTGGACGCGCCGCGTGGCGCCGCATGCCAATCTGGGCGACGTGGCGGTTACTGCGTATTTCACCGGATACGTGCCGCAGGATGGCGTGATGCTTCCCTATGGGTTGATGAACCGCATCGACTGGCGCAACCAGGTGACGCTGATGTTCCAGGTCGACTCCTACCGGTTGAATGTCCCCGCGGCGCAGATGCCCGCGATTGCGCCAGCGACTTCCGCACCGACCGCTGCCGCGGCGTCAACCACCGCACCCGCCGTCACCGTCACGCCGCTGGCGAAGGGAGTGTGGGATGTGCGCGTCGGCAACAACAACGGCGGACCCATCATCGAGTTCGCCGATCATCTGGTGATGTTCGAAGCCAATGGCAGCGCCGCGGCAACCCTGGCGAGGCTGGACGCGGCCAACAAGCTGGTTGCCGGCAAGCAGGTGACGCAGCTCATCGTCACCCATCATCACTTCGACCACACGGCCGGCCTGCGCGCAGCCGTTTCGCGCGGCCTCGCCGTGATCTCGCATCGCGGCAACGAAGCCATCTTCCGCGAGATGGTCGCGCGCCCCGCT
The DNA here is from genome assembly GCA_046347045.1 of Steroidobacteraceae bacterium. Classification (GTDB taxonomy): domain Bacteria; phylum Pseudomonadota; class Gammaproteobacteria; order Steroidobacterales; family Steroidobacteraceae; genus ZC4RG30. The sequence goes on along the minus strand of JAXMGX010000005.1, from coordinate 114,669 downwards.
GTCGTGTTTCCGGACGAACTCGCCAGGAGCCCGCATCCGCTGGTCTTCACTCCGGTGGACGAAAAGCTGGTGCTGGAAGACAAGGCCCAGCGCCTGGAGATCTACCACGTGCTGGGCCACTCGCACATGGCCAATGCCGTGTTCGCCTATCTGCCTGCCGCGCGCATCATGATGGAAGGCGACATGGGCGACGCCGAATGGACCTGGCATTGGTGGGCCAATGCACTCAACGCCAACCTCAAGGCCTATGGACTGCAGCCGCGTTTGAACGTCGCGGTGCACGGGCCCAACGGCGGGCTCTCGATAGAGACCACTCTCGCCAACATCCAGCGACAGATGCTGGCCGCGCAGGATTTCTGCGCGAAGCAGATGGCCGCGGGCGTGCCCGTGTTCGGCTGTCCGGTGCAGTACGACACCAGCGGGCCGATCGCACAGCCCGTGCGCTAGTCATCCACGGGTTCGCATCGCCCGGGATTCGTTGTCTAGACACGAAATCCCAATCACAGGAATTCTTATTCCCATCGCTGGGAAATGGTGCTATACATTTCCTACGTACAGGAATTATTCCTGACCTGAACAAAATGACGCGCAACAAACGCGCGCGAAGGGGGCCTGGTGCATTCGATCCGTCGAAGTGTTCGCGTCATCCTGTCTTCTGCCGCCGTGGTCGGCGCGCTTTCGCAGCCGGCTCTCGCTGCGCAGAGCGAAAGCGACACGCTGGAGGAAGTGGTCATCACCGCGACCCGCCAGAGCGACACGGTGAACCGCGTGGCGCTGGCGGTCACCGCCCAGACGCAGAAGGCGCTGGACCAGCAGGGCATCCAGAGCATCTCCGACCTGCAGGCCACGGTTCCGGGCCTGAGGCTGTCCGGCCGCGAAGCGTCGGGCAATGTCACGGTCGCCATCCGCGGCATCCGTCAGCAGAGCGCCACCGCCGCCACCACCGGCTTCTACGTGGATGAAACCTCGCTGGCCAAGCGCGCCGCGGGTTCCTTCGGCGCGCAGAACGGCACGCCGGTGCCGCCGCTGTTCGACCTGGAGCGCGTGGAGGTGCTGCGCGGCCCGCAGGGAACGCTGTTCGGCGGCGGTTCGGAAGGCGGCACCATCCGCTACATCCAGGCGCGTCCCAGCCTCACGGAATACTCCACCTACGGCCGCGCGCAGTGGATGGACACCAAGGGCGGAGATCCCACCTACGAGGCCGGCGTCGCCTTCGGCGGGCCCATCGTGCAGAACAAGCTGGGCTTCCGCGCCAGCGTTTTCGCGCGCAAGACCGGCGGTTACATCGATCTCACCGATTACCGCAACGGCAATATCTACGACGAGAACGCCAACAACGGCAAGATTCGCACGGGACGCGTGGCTCTCACTTGGGCGCCCACCGAGAACACCGATCTCACGCTGTCGTACCTGAAGTCGCGGGATGAAACCGATCACCTCGGCAACGGCTACAACCTCTCCGAACCCGGCAGGCTGATGGTCGACCCGGTGTGCTTCAACAGGGGATACATTCTCTCGCTGCCGGTGCCGGCGCGCGCCTTCCTGACCCCGCCTGCCGTGCTGCCGGCGGTGGCCTGCACCGGGAACCCCACCGCGTACATCGCGCCCGGCTACACCGTGGGCCCGTTCAACCTGAAGCGCTTCCAGTCGCTGGTGCTGGGACCGACGCCGACCCGCAGCGACATGCAGATCGGCAGCGCCATCTTCAACTGGAACCTAAGCGGCGGACAGACGTTCACCGCCGTCACGTCGTTCACGCAGGACACGAGCACGGGACAGAGTCCGCAGAACTTCCCCATCACGTTGTTCGTGCATCCGGGCACCGCGCACATCGTCACGCCCGGCCTGCCGACCATCAACGTGCCCACCGGTTCGGGCTTCAATCCCAACGTGACGTCGGTGCCCAATGGCCTCGGCCTCGGCGCGCTCATCGAGACCAACACCAACAACCGCCGCAATGCGTTCTCGCAGGAAGTGCGCCTCGCATCGGCGCCGGACCGCCGCGTGAGCTACGTGGTGGGTGGCTACTTCTCCAACACGCGTGCGCGCGTGCTGCAGTACGCCCAGACTTCGGACCAGGGCTTCCAGCAGTTCTCGGGCCTCACGATCCAGCAACGCTATGGCGTGCCCTTCGCCGGATTCTTCTCGAACATCTATGAATCGATCCAGGACGTGGAGAACGCGGCGTTCGCCGACCTGACGTTCCGGCTCTCCGACCACTGGCGTTTGAGCACTGGTGCCCGCGTCAGCTACGTCACCACCTCGTTCGTGCAGTCCAACTACGGACCCAACGGTGGCACCAGCTCCGCGGCCCAGGCGCGCACCAGCGGACAGATCTCGGAAACTCCCTTCACGCCCAAGTTCTCGCTGCAGTACTTCTTCTCCCCGAACACCCTGATGTATGCCAACGCGGCCAAGGGTTTCCGCGCCGGCGGCGTGAACCAGGTGCTCACCTCCGCGGCCGACGGCTCGCTGGCGCAGTACAGCCTCACCACCGCGGTGCTGCCGAAGACCTACGAGTCGGACACCGTCTGGAACTACGAGCTGGGCGGCAAGACCGGGTTCTGGGATGGTCGTGCCCAGATCAATGCCGCGGTGTACGACCTGGAATGGAAGAACGTGCAGACCTTCCTGTTCCTCGGCGACGGCGCCGTGTTCAACGTGCCCAAGGCGCGCAGCCGCGGCGTGGAGCTGGAAGGCCAGCTGCGCCCCGTGCGGGCCCTGACGCTGAACGCGGCCGTGGCGAGCACGACATCGAAGTACACCTCGTCGCTCATCATCCCGGGCGGACCGGGATCGCGGAACGGCAATCTCACCATCGCCACCGATGGACAGGCGTTCGCGCAGCCGAAGTGGACGGTGGACGCCGGCGCCCGCTACGACTTCGAACTGGGCACAGTCGGCAAGGCCTATGCCCGTGTCGACTACCGCTGGTTCGACAGCTATCTCACGGCGGTGCCCGGCACGGCGCAGTTCTCGCCGGATTCCAGCAGGATTCCGGCGCAGAAGAACATCAATCTGCGCCTCGGCCTCGAGTGGAATTCGCTGGACATCAGCTTGTTCGCGCTGAACCTCACGGATGAAACCAAGGGCGCCGGGTTCGGCGGCCGTTCGGCGTGCACCAATGCGGATTGCAGCACCTACAATACCTACACGTACGGCAGGACCGTCGCCGCGCCGACTCCGCGCCAGGTCGGTTTGCAGGTTGCGTACCGGCGCTGATCACCCACGTCGAGGTCGAAAATGAAGAGAACAACAGGGGTGGTTCTGGTTGCCGGCGCGCTGGCAGCCCTGTCGCTGGTGGCGCTGGCGCAGGTGCCGGGCACCGCGGCCGTCGACAACAGCAACGTGCCGGTGATGAAGTTCGAGGCCGAGGACTTCATCAAGCTGCCGCCCGGGGAAAACCTGGGCGAGGTGCTGGGCGTCGCAGTGAACTCCAAGGGGCAGGTGGCCGTGCTGAACCATCCCGGTTCGGCCACCACCGGTCCGCTGTTCGGCAATGCCACCACCGAAATCCTGCTGTTCGACAAGAACGGCAAGTTCATCAAGGAAATCGGCAGGAAGGTCTATGCGCTGGGCTACGGCCATTCGATCCGCTACGACAAGTACGACAACCTGTGGATCGTGGACAAGGGCACCGACTCGGCGATCAAGTTCGATCCGAACGGCAAGGTGCTGATGAACCTGGGTCGTCGTCCCGAGGGCTACGATTCCACCAACATCGAGCATCCCAGGCAGTCCGAGGCCCGCATGGTCGATGGCTGGCTGGGTTCGCCCACCGACGTCACCTGGGACCAGGACGACAACATCTACATCAGCGACGGGTACGTGAACTCCCGCGTCGTGAAGTACAACAAGTACGGCGACTGGATCACGTCGTGGGGCAAGTACGGCAAGAGCGGCAAGAACGCCGACGAGAACCCCTACAGCATCGACAACCCGCACAACCTGCAGGCCGACCGCGACGGCAACATCTACGTGGCCGACCGCGGCAATCGCCGCATCCAGGTGTTCGATCGCGACGGCAATTTCAAGCGCTTCCTGTTCATCAACTCGCCGTACGACAAGACGCACCACCCGGTGTTCGGCAACCTGCCGAAGGATCCCTCCACGCGCCCCGACCAGACCGAGCCGTGGACCATCTGCATCTCGCCCACCACCCCGCAGTATCTGTGGGCCATGGATGCCGAACCCGGCCGCCTGGTGAAGATGACGCTGGATGGCAAGATCCTCGGCACGCTGGGTTCCTCGGGCCGCCGCATGGGCCAGTTCAACTGGCCGCACGCCATCGCCTGCCCTTCGGAAGACACGCTGTTCATCGCCGACATGAACAACTGGCGTGTGATCAAGCTGCGCCTGTTCCCGGAAGGCAAGACGAAGCGCTGATCGATGGACAAGGCCGACACGCCGCCGCACGGCGGCGTGAACCCTGCGATGGTCGTGGCCGCCTCCTCGGCGGGCACGGCCTTTGAGTGGTATGACTTCTTCGTGTTCGGCACGCTGGCATCGATCATTTCCGCGCGCTTCACCAGTGGCAGCGCCAGCGCCGGGTTCATCTTCACGTTGGGTGCGTTTGCCGCGGGTTTCATCGTGCGGCCCTTCGGCGCACTGGTGTTCGGCTACATCGGCGACCGCTTCGGGCGCAAGCGCGCCTTCATCCAGACCATCCTGCTGATGGGCGCATCGACCATGGCCATCGGCCTGCTGCCGGGCATGGAAACGATCGGCGTGGCCGCGCCCGTCCTGCTGGTGCTCATCCGCATCATCCAGGGTTTTGCCATGGGCGGTGAATACGGAGGTGCAGCCGTGTACGTGGCCGAACACGCGCACCCTGCGCGACGCGGCCTGCTCACCGGCTGGATCCAGTCCACCGCCGCGGTGGGCCTGCTGCTTGCGCTCGCCATCGTGCTGGCCACGCGCACGCTGCTGGGCGAAGCGGCCTTCCAGGCCTGGGGTTGGCGCGTGCCCTTCCTGATGTCGTCGGTGCTGCTGGCCATCTCGCTGTGGATACGCATGCGCCTGTCCGAGAGCCCCGCCTTCCAGAAGATGAAGGACGAGATGCGGCTGTCGAAGGCGCCGGTGTCGGAGGCCTTCCGCGGCCGCAACCTGCGCCGCTTCTTCATCGCACTGTTCTCGATTCTGCTGGCCCAGGGCGCTGTCTGGTACACCGCGCATTTCTACGCACAGTTCTTCCTCGAGCGCGTGTTGAAGATGGATGCGCGTCTGGTGAACCAGCTGGTGATGGCCGGCGTCATCCTCTCGTCCGGCGGCTACGTGTTCTTCGGCTGGCTGTCGGACCGCTGGGGACGAAAGCCGGTGATGCTGCTGGGCATGATCCTCTCCGCGGCCGCCTATTTTCCTGCATTCAACCTGATGACCGAGTGGGGCAATCCCGGGCTCCTCGCCGCGGTGAAGAACGCGCCGGTCACCGTCAGCGCGCCGCGCGGGCAGTGCCATCTGCAGTTCGATGCGCTGGGCCGGCGCAAGCTGCAGTCGGCATGCGACGTGATGCGAACCGCGCTGGCCGACGCGGGCGTGCCCTATCGGCACGAGGCGGCCGGACCCGATGCCAGCGTCGCGACGCTGCGCGTCGGTGCGCAGGTGGTTACGGGCTGGAGCGCGGACGCAGGCAATGCGCCGGCCGAGGTGGAACGCGTGCGGCGCGAAATGCGTGAAGCATTGGCCGCTGCGGGTTATCCCGTGGTTGCGGATCGCGCTGCCGCCAGACCGCTCGCCATCCTGGGCGTGCTGCTGGTGATGATGCTGGCCTCCACCGCGCTGTATGGTCCGCAGGCGGCGGCACTGGTCGAACTGTTTCCCACCCAGGTGCGCTACACGGCCCTGTCCATCCCCTACAACATCGGCGTGGGCTGGGTGGGTGGGTTGCTGCCCGTGAGCGCCTTCGCGCTGGTGGCCGCGCGCGGCGACATCAATGCAGGTCTCTGGTATCCGCTGTTCTTCACGCTGGTCAGCATAGTGTGTGCAGTACTGTTCCTGCCCGAGACCCGCGGCGTGCCGCTGGACGAGGCCGGCACGCAGTAGTCCACAGTTTCCAGGAGTCATTCCGCATGAACCCATCGCATTCCCTGTCGCGTCGCCACGTGCTGATGGGCCTGTCGGCCCTCGCGGCAGCGCCCTCGTTCAGCCTCGCTGCCGAGGCCCGCAAGGCCTCGCCCATCATCGACGTGCACGCGCACTTCCAGCCCGCGGTGCTGAAGGCGTTGAACATGCCCGGGCCCATGGCAGCCTGGAGCCTGCAGAAGCACCTGGACGACATGGGCGCCGCCGGCGTCACGCGCTCGATGCTGTCGATCACCACGCCTGGTGTGCCCGAGACCGGCGAGCGCGCCCGCACGCTGGCGCGCGGCACCAATGAAGATGCCGCGAAACTCGCGGCCGACAATGGCGGCAAGCTCGGCTTCTTCATTGCCGTGCCCATGGACAACCCCGACGCCGCGCTGAAGGAAATCGAATACGGCTTCGACGTGCTGAAGGCGCCCGGCGTGGGCCTGTTCACCAGCTACGGCGCCGAGTGGCTGGGCGACAAGCGCTTCGACCCGGTGTTCGATGAGCTGAACCGGCGCAAGGCCATCTGCTACGTGCACCCCAACACCGCCAACTGCTGCGGCCGGCTGATCCCAGAAGTGGCCGACACCCTCATCGAATACGGCACCGACACCACTCGCGCGATCGCCAGCTACATCTACCGCGGTGCGGCACGCCGCTTCCCCGATGTGCGCATGATCTGGAGCCACTCCGGCGGCACCATGCCTTTCCTGATCGAGCGCTTCGATGGCGCAGACCGCGGTCCGGCGGCCAAGGCGCAGGCGCCCGACGGGTTCCGCAAGACCGCCGCGCGCTTCTTCTACGACATCGCGCAGTCCACCGAGACGGTGCCCTCGCGCGCGCTGAAGGAACTGGTGCCCACCGATCACATCGTGTTCGGCTCGGACTACCCCTTCCGCACGACGCTGGATCACGTGAAGGGGCTGGAATCGGCGAAGGTCTACACCGGCGCCGAGCTCAAGGGCATCTTCGCCGGCAATGTCGGCCGATACCTGCCGGAGCTGCTGCGTTGAAGCAGGACATTTGAATCCATGCAAGCCGTCACCTAATATTCCCGGCCACAGGAATAATTGCGGGGGAGCCGACATGACCACATCGGACAAGTGCACCAAATCCATCCTGGCGGCCGGCGCCATGCTGCTGGCCGGCACGGTGCAGCAGGCGGTGGCGAAGGAAGTGATGCTGATGAACCGCATCGGCCCTTCGAAGCTGATGCTGTACGTCTCCAATGCCGATGGCAGTGGCGAACGTCCGCTGCTCCCGCCCACCGCGATCCGCGACTACGATGCGTCCTACTCCGCCGACGGCAAGTGGATCGTCTTCACGTCGGAGCGTGATGGCGAGGGCGATGGCCAGGCCGATATCTGGCGGGTGCATCCCGATGGCACCGGCCTCGAGCGGCTGACGCGCGACACCTCGATGGAAGACGCCGGCGTGCTGTCACCCGATGGCAGCAAGCTCGCCTATGTGTCGACCAAGGGCGGTGCGCGCACCGCCAACATCTGGGTGATGGATATCAAATCGCGGAAGGCGACGAACCTCACCGGCGACGGCAAGACCGAACCGCACCAGACCATGAATGGCTACTTCCGCCCCTCGTGGTCGCCGGATGGACAGTGGATCGCCTTCAGCTCCGATCGCGGCGAGAAGTGGATCGGCGCGGAAACCGGCGCCGGCGCGGGCCACTCGCATCCCACCAGCCTCTACGTGATGAAGGCCGATGGCAGCGGCATGCGTCGCATCACCAACAAGCCGGGCATGACCTACGGCGCGCCCAAGTTCTCCGCCGATGGCAAGAAACTCGTCGCCTACGTGCTGACGGCGCGCGACACCTTCGGCGCCCGCATGCACGGCGCGGGCATTGCCGCGCTGGGCTCCACCTCGCAGATCGTCGAGATCGACCTTGCCACTGGCGCCGAGACGCCGGTCACGAACGGTCCCGGCCTGAAGGTCAATCCGCAGTACCTTCCCGGCGGCCGCATCGGCTACGTGGTGAAGGGCACGCCGAAGGATGGCCCGAAGCTGGGCATCACCTATTCGGATGGCAAGCGCGGCCCCGAGGGCGAGGTGCGCAGCCCCTCGTGGTCCCCCGATGGCAAGTCGCTGGTCTACTACCGCATCGACGTGAAGAACCGCCCGCAGTTCGCGAAGCTGTATAGCTGGGACAAGAAGCACGAATACCGCTACACCGACGTGTTTCCCACGGTGTGTCCGAAGAACGGTCGCATGGCGCTCACCGACCTGGACTTCCCCTTCGGCAATCCCACTGCATCGGTCAGCGTGCTGAATGTCGATGGTTCGCAGAAGGTGAAGGTGTTCCAGCGCCAGGACGGCGCGGCGTTGATGCCCACCTGGTCACCGGACTGCCAGTGGATCGCCTTCGGATTCGGCACGTTCTTCGGTGGCCGCGGCTTTGCGCCCGCCAATGTGTTCATGGTCAAGGCCGACGGTTCGGAGAGCAAGCAGGTCACGCAGAGCAAGGTGAACGCGGGCTTCCCGGCCTGGTCACCGGACGGCAAGACCATCATGTATCGCGTGTGGACCACGAAGGACGATCCCGAAACGCGCGGCCTGCGCGCGCTGAACCTTGCGGACAACAGCGTGAAGACGGTGACCACGGAGTGGGACAACTTCCCCTTCTACTCGCCCTCGGGTGATCGCGTGGTGTTCACGCGTCGCATGCCGGATTTCGATTTCGAGGTCTTCACGATGAAACCGGATGGCACCGACGTGAAGCGCCTGACCACCACCGCGGGCGCGGATGCGCACGCCACCTGGTCGAACGACGGCAAGGACATCTGGTTCGAGAGCTCGCGCACGGGCTTCAAGGACGAGGCGGCGCTGTTCGACGTTTCGCCGCAACCCTACGCGCAGGTGTTCCTGATGGACCGCAATGGCGGCAATGTCCGTCAGCTCACCGACAGCAAGTGGGAAGACTCGATGGGGACCTACGTAAACGTGCCCTGAAATGGCAGGGCGGAGGGGGAGGCGATGGGCGGGAAGAACATGACGTCCGCTCTGACGCGGCGCCAGGTGCTGGGCGCTGCGGGCAGTGCGGTGATTGCCTCCACCTTGACCGGCAACGGCGCGGCGGCGCAAGCGCCCGCGCCGGCGCCCGGCGCGACGCCCGCCGGGCCGCCGCAGGCCCAGGCCTTTGGCACACCGCCGGCCACCGACATCCGCACCGAGCTCAGGCGCCTGTCGCCTGCGGTGCTCGCCTTCCTGCAGCGCGAAGCCCCGGGACAGAGCAACTTCTCCGTCTCCAATTTCGGCATCGTCGAAGGCCCGCGCAGCCTGCTGGCCATCGATGCGGGCGGTGGCCCGCAGCATGCGCGCAATTTCCTGAAGGCGGCGCAGACGCTGGGCAAGCCCGTGGACCGGGTGGTCATCACGCATGAACATCCCGATCACAGCGTGGGCCTCACGCAGTTCCCGCCCGGCATCGAGATCGTCGCGCAGGAGGAAACCCGCGCGCAGATGGTGAAGATGGGCACGCCCGCGACGCCGGCGTACTGGAAGACCAATCCGGCCTGGGGCAATGCCGACGACGTCAATCGCGTGGTGCTGCCCACCGCCACCTTCCACGACCGCATGTCCGTGTACTACGGCGACACGAAGGTGGACTTCGAGTGGCCAGGTCGCGCGCACACTTCGGGCGATGCGCTGGTCTATGTGCGCGCCGCGCGCATCCTGTTCATGGGCGACATCGCCTTCTTCGGCGTGACGCCGCTGAATGGCTCGGGATTCATCCAGGACTGGATCAAGGTCTGCGATTCGGTGCTGCAGGATCCGCAGGTGGATGTGATCGTCCCGGGCCATGGCCCGGTGGGTGGCAAGAAGGACCTGGTGGAGATGCGCGACTATCTCGCGCTGTTGCTGAATGCAGGCCGCAAGGGCATTGCCGCGGGCATCGGCGCCGGCCGGGCCGCCGCCGAACTCGACCTGGGCAAGTACGCCACGTGGACCGACCCGGACCGCGTCGTGAACAACATGGCCCGGCTGTACTCGGAACTGCGCGGAACCATCGGCACGGATACCGATCGCGAGGCCACGCGCCAGGCGGTGGCCGAGTACAACCAGCTCAGGAAGCGCTAGGCGTCTTGCCCGACCAGGGCTCTACCCGCGAGCGCAGGCCATCGAGCACCAGGCGTTCGATGAAGTCCTTGTACCGGGCCGTCAGTTCTTCGCTGTCGATGCTGTCGGGAACCAGCGGGCGGATCATGGGCTGTGCCGCCGCGAAGAACTCGCACATGCCGATGATGGCCACGTGCATGAACAGCGGGTCGGTGACACTGACCTCGCTCTTCTTCCCGGCGTGGGGTTCCGAATGCAGCAGCAGTGCATAGCGGCTCAACGTGCCGGCGTTCATCTCGCGTACCCGGCGGCGCACCTCGGGCGACTTGGCACTCGCGCACTCGTCGATCATCAGGCGCTGCATGGAACGCACGTTGAGGGCGAAATCCAGCATGCCGCGGACCAGGCTTGCGAGCTTGGCCGCGGGCCCGGCGGAAACCGGCGGGTGGGCGTGTGTCCAGGTCGCGATGATGTCCTCGATCACCGCCAGCAGCAGTTCCTCGCGGCTGCTGAAGTAATAGCGCACCAGCGCCGGGTCCACGCCCGCGCTGCGGGCGATGGAGGAGATCGTGGCCTTGTGGGGTGGAAGCTTGTCCAGCAGCTTGCGGGCCGAGGCAACGATGGCTTCTCGGCCGACGGTACCCTGCTTGGCCCGCGGGCGGCCCCGGCTGCGGCGCGGTTTGGCGGGGGACTTGCTTCCCTGGGCGGTTTTCCTTGATTTCACGGCCTATTGCCCTGCACCACGCGCCTGAAACACTGGCTCATTGCTTCTCATTCCGATAAATTCCCATACCAAGGAATTACATCCTGCTGGGGGGTTGGCGATGCGCATGTCTTCCATGCTGGTCCGGTTGACCAGTGTAGTTTGCCTTTCCGGGGTCGCCGCTGCAGCGCTGCCGGCCACGCCCATGAAGGACCCGCTGTACGGCGATCCGAAGCACCCGAACATCTCCGGCATGTGGAACCCCGAATTCGCGTACTTCGGTCCGCCGATCGGCGCGCCTCCCGCCGCGGCACCCGCCGCTGCCCCCGCCGGCACGCCGGCAGCGGGTGGTCCCCCGGGCGGTGCACGGCCTGCCGGCGGCCCCCCGCCGGGCATGCCGCGGTTCACGCGGCCGCCGCCGCCGCAGCTTGCGCCCGCCTATGCGAAGAAGTTCGCCGAGTGGACCAAGAACTTCGAGACCGGCACTCAGGAACCCGATACCGTCACCCGCTGCCTGGCCTTCGGCATCGCGCGCTTCGGCACCATGCCCGTGGAGATCATCCAGACGCCGGGGCAGATCACCATGGGACTGGGCGTGCTGCACGACATCCGCCGCATATACATGGATGGCATCGGTCACACCGTGGGCGCCGATCCCAGCTTCAACGGTGATTCGGTGGGCCACTGGGAAGGCGACACGCTGGTGGTGGAGACCAACAACATCCGTGCCGGCACCATCGACCGCGACGGCATTCCTTATTCCGACAAGCTGACGGTGGTGGAGCGCATCCGCCGCGTGAGCCCCACGCGGCTGGAAATCGAAACCGTGCTCACCGACCCCGAGGCCTTCCTCGCGCCCTACACCATCAAGCGCGCGTACACGCCGATGCCGCCGGGCAGCCGCTTCGAGGAATACCTGTGCGAGAACAACCGCGACCTGTGATCAGCCGGAGATCCATCACCATGAACAAGCCCATCGTCCTTCTGCTCGCCGCGCTCGCGCTGCCCATCGCGGCCGTCGCGCATCATTCCTTCGCCGCGTTCGACATGTCGAAGTCCCTGAACTACAAAGGCACGGTAAAGGAAGTGCAGTGGACGAACCCGCATGTGTGGGTCGAGCTGGATGTCACCGCCGATGGCAAGACCACCACGCTCAGCTTCGAGGGCGCCGCCATTCCCGTGCTCAAGCGCGTGGGCTGGATGAAGGACACGGTGAAGACCGGCGACGTGGTTACCGTCGTGGGGCATCCGTACAAGGACGGGCGTCCCGGTGGCAGCATCGATCACCTGCTGCTGGCCGATGGCCGCAAGCTGGGCACCGGTGATGCGATTCCACCGGCGCTGGTCGTGCCGGGCGTGAACGCGCAGTAAGTTTCCTGCAGCGACGCAACAATCCAAAGGGGGAGAGAACATGAACCACAAGTCGTTTGTTGCGCCGCTGGTTGCGCTGATCGTGACAATGGCGGGCGCCGCGGCCACCGGCGCCGAGTCCCGCGCCACGCCCTTCAAGCTCGGCACCTTCCAGGCGCAGGGCCGCGACTACGTGGGCCTGGTGCTGCGCGACACGGTGGTCATCGACGTGGCTGCCGCGAATGCGCAGTACGAGCGCACGCATGCCGCGGAGAAGAAGCTGCGCTTTCCCGTCGACCTCAAGGAAGTGATCGCGCGCTACGACGCGGAGTTCGCGCCGCGCCTGCGGGCGCTGGCCGCCGCGAACGAATCGGTGCAGAACGCCGCCTACATCCGCCGCATCGATGCCGTGAAGATCCTGCCGCCCGTACGGCCGGCCATCATCCTCAACGCCGGCGCGAACTATCCCGAACACGCCGCGGGCATCGTGCAGGAAAACGCGCGCGCTGCCGGCGCCGCGCGTCCGCCGGGCGCGCCTCCCGCAGGTGCGCCGCCGGCTGGTGGTCCTCCGGCTGCGGGCGGTCCTCCGGGTGGTGGCCCCCCGGGTGCCGGCGGCCCGCCACGCGCGGCATCGCAGACTGCGCCCGGCATCTGGGAACGTCCTGCTGGTGACACGCGTCCCGACAATCCGTACCTGTTCCTGAAGTCGCCCACCACGGTGGTGGGCGCGCGCGATGACGTGGTCATTCCCCGCGGCCGCGAGCAGATCGACTGGGAATGCGAGTTCGCGGTGGTCGTCGGCAAGCCGGCGAAGAATGTCCCGGTGGCGAACGCCGCCGACTACGTCTTCGGCTACAGCATCGAGTTCGACGTCTCGGACCGCGGCGGTCGCGGCGATCGCAAGATGGGCGGCGGTCCGGACTGGCTCATCCAGAAGAACCACGACACCTTCGGTCCCATCGGCCCGTTCATCGTGCCGAAGGAATTCGTGCCGCAGCCCACGAACGTGCGCCACTATTTCATGCTGAATGGCGAGATCAAGCAGGACTCGAACACCAGCCGCATGGAATACAACCTGTGGGAGATGCTCTCCTACGCATCGAACATCATGACGCTGAGCCCCGGCGACATGCTCTCGCTGGGCAGCCCCGCGGGGACGAACATCGAGCGTGCCAATCCGCGCTGGATGAAGGCAGGCGACGTGGGCACCTGCATCGTCGAGGGCATCGGCGAGCAGAAGCACAACATCGTGGCGCAACCCTAGGTGGCGCAGGCAATGGCGCCTGGCGGTGCGGCCGGCGCGGATCCCGCGCCGGGCTGGCCGCGCAGCCTTGCGGGCGCGGTGATCGGTTGCGCCACGGGCGTTTCCGCGCTGCTGCTCTACACCAATGGCCTGTTCGTCGCGGGCCTTGCGCACGACTACGGTCTGACGCGGGTGCAGTTCGGGTTCGGCGTGCTGCTGGTCACCATGGCGCTGGCCTTCGCCAATCCCGTCGTGGGCTGGCTGGTGGATCGCGTCGGTGCCAAGTGGCTGTCGGTGGCGGGATTGCTGCTGCTGTCGGCCGGATTTGCCTCGCTGGGATCATTCATCCGCTCGATCCAGGGTTACTACCTGTTGCAGGTGCTGGTGGCGCTGGCAGGGGCGGCCTCCGGTCCCATCGCGTACAGCAAGATCGTCAACGAAACCTTCATCCGACATCGCGGCATTGCGCTCGGCGTGACGATGACGGGCATCGGCCTGACGGCGGCCGCCGTCCCGCCCGTGCTCGCCGGCATCATCGCGGATGAGGGCTGGCGGGCGGGGTACCACCAGCTTGCCTTCGTGCCGCTGGCAGGCGCCGTGCTCACTGCCGTGCTGCTGCCTTCGCGTCATGCGGTGGGCAGCTCCAGCAGCGCAAATGCAACACAGGCGTCCGCGCCCGCCACGGATTTCCTTCGCTCCAGGACGTTCTGGATGCTGGCCGGCACATTCTTCGTGCTGTCGCTGTCGTTCATGGGACTGGTGCCGCATCTGGTGCCCATGCTGAGTGATGCCGGCCTCGATCCACGCACCGCCGGCAAGCTCGCGGGACAGATGGGCCTCGCGGTCATCGGCAGCCGCATGATCGTCGGCCTCGCGCTCGACCGGATGTTCGCGCCGCGTGTCGCGCTGGTGACCTGCCTCATCGCGGCAGCCGGCAACCTCGTGTTCCTGCTGAAGGGCGTGGATGCCGCATCGGTGACGGCCATTGCGATGGGCTTCGCGCTGGGCGCGGAGCTCGACTTGATGGGCTTTCTTGTCGCGCGTTACTTCGGGCTCGCGCAATTCGGCAGGATCTACGGCTGGCTCTACTTCGCCTTCATCTTTGCGTCGGGCCTGGGCCCGCTGTGGGTGGGCGCCGTGCGCGATGGCACCGGCAGCTACTCCCTGGCGCTGGCCGGAAGCTGCGTGGGCCTGCTCGCAAGCTGCGTCGGGTTTCTGCTGATGCCGCGCTACCCGGATCAGTTGCGCTGATCGCCGAACCGCCTTTCCCCTAGGCCCCGCGATTCTCCTTGCGGTATTCCGCCGAGCGGATCCGCCAGAACTTGCCGCCCTTGAGTTCGTAGATCACGAAGGTGTTGATGAAGATGCGGCCGCCCTTCTTCATCGGCCCGGCCACGAAATCGGGCAGGTCCTGCAGCGCCAGGAACTCCGACTGCAGCTCGGCCGCGAACAGGCCCGGCGTCGTGACCAGCCGGTTGATCTGGATGGTGCGTCGGGTCTGCGATTTGACGGTCTTGTAGAAATCGAAGATGGCCTGCCGGCCGCTCAGCGCCCGGTCGCCCGCGATCACCAGCTTCACGTCGTCGGTGTAGTGGTCGCCGAAGGCGGCGTAGTCATCCTTGTTGAAGGCATCCATGTACGCGGCGAAGTCCTCCGCCCGGAAGGCCGGCTGCGAGGCGTCGGCCACCACCACCGGCTGCGGCGGCGAAGTGGGCGCCGGATTGCCGCTGTGGCGACCGGAGCGCACGCGCTTGAACTTGCGGCCTTCCAGTTCATACCAGATGAAGTTCTCGGACCTGCGGGTCTCGCCCTTCTTGATTGCGCCGGTGGGAAAGTCGGGCCAGTCCTCGTTCGCATGCAGCTCGGTTACCACGTCGGCGACCCATTGCCTGCGGCCCACGACCAGGCCGCGGATGGTCAGCGTCTCGCGCATCTTCGATTTCACGCCGCGATAGAAGGCGAGCACCGCATCGCGGCCCGCGAAGGTACCGCCGCGTCCGCGGAAGTCGATGTCCGGCAGATAGAAGCGGCTGAAGCCGTCGAAATCGCTGCGATTGAACGCATCGATGTAGGAGCTGAAGTCCTTCAGGGCGCTGGCCGTTTCGACCGGCCCTGGGCTCGTGTCCACGTCGAAGGCAACACCTCTGGATGCAGCCTGCGCAGCCAATGCCGTGCGCAGCGGGCCACCGGCGGCGATCGCGGCCATGCCGGCCAGCAGGCCGTTGAACTGGCGGCGCGCCGGATCGATCTCGTGCGTCATGCGGGGCTCCTTGGAATCACGGGGATCTGCAGAAAGGATTCGTACCTGCCGCCGGCATGGATCACGTGCCGGCCGCGGTTGCGGGTGTGTTCGTGCAGCGCGAAGGGGGCATTCGGCACCGAAGGCTTCACGGTGTCATGCCCGGCAATCACCAGGCGCAGGCTTTCACCGGCGCTGAACCGCGTGGAGGAGGGCCAGATCTCGATCTGCACCGGCACGACCTGGCCCGGCGCCAGGCGTTCCTCGCGGTCATGGGGATGCACGGGCTGGTCGGGCCGCGAGCGCTTCGCATCGACGGCGCGATGGCTGACGCGCAGCCATCCCAGCGCGGCCGGGCCGTCCTCGCTCATCGCATAGAAGATGAAGGGCACGTAGTGGCCCTGTGCATCCAGCTTGTGGATGGCCACGAACAGGTCCATGTCATCCGCATCGATGGCCTCGACCCAGGCTTGCAGCACCATGCCGCCGGTGATCTCGGTATCGGTTTCGAATCGGTGGTCGAACACTGCCCGGTCCGTGGGCGACGCCGGGTCGTATTCACAGCGGCCTTCGGCGGAAACCGGTTCGCTGCGCAGGCTGCCTGCATCGCCGCGCGCGGCATTGCCCGCATCCAGGTACAGGCGCTGATGGCGCGTGTGCGCGGGCGGCCACGCCGCCTCGCTGCGCATCTGGCCGACATTGGCACGCTCGCGCACCTCGATGCGCACCCGCGGCCACGCGGGCACGGTGGTCGAAGCGCGCTGCAGGAAGTGCGAGAAGAACGCGTGCTGTCGTTCCACATTGTCGGGCCGGTAGTAGTAGTGCCACTTCTTGCGACCGTGCACCTCGAGCCACTTCTGCGGCGAGGCGATGCGACAGTAGCCTTCCAGCGTGCCGCGCGTGTGCAGTCCCTGGTCGGCCCAGCTCGCCACCACCCACGCGGGCGTGGTGATCTGCTCCAGGTCGCTTTCCTTGCTGCGCCAGTAGTCGTCGTACAGTGGGTGCGCCGCCACGTTCGCGGGCGTGTCCTCGGTGCGCGTGGTGGACCACTGCAGATTGGCGCAACCGCGCGGCAGGAACGATGTTTCGGGGATGCCGCCGTGAAACGCGAATTCGCGGTACCAGTCGGAAAAACCCTCCCAGGGGTTGATGGCCGCGAGTGAAGGCGGCCGCAGCGCCGCCGCCTGCCACTGGATGGCGGTGAGATACGACACGCCCGACATGCCGACGCGGCCATTGGACCAGGGCTGCTGCGCCAGCCACTCGATCAGATCGCAGCAGTCCTCGGCCTCGCCCTTGCCGCCATGGCGCTGCTCGCCCTGCGAATACCAGCAGCCGCGCGGATCCGGGTACACCACGGCGAAGTCCCGTGCGCACCAGAAGGCCGGGTCCGGTGCCTCGAAGGCCGTGTACTGGGAGATCCAGCCACGCGCGACATCGGCTTCGGGCCAGACAAGCTGGTCGCGTGTGTTGTGCTTGCCGTAGGGGCTCCAGCCCAGCAGAGCGGGCAGGTCACGTCCCCGCGCCCCCTCGGGCAGGTAGATGTCCACGAAGATGCGGACGCCATCGCGCAGGCGTACCTCGACATTGCGCTGGATGTGCAGCCCGTTTTCGAAGGATTCCTGCGGCACAGGTGGAGGTGGCGGCTTGCGGCCCACCACGCGGTCGGGGTGCACGCCCTCGCGCATGATCAGCTGGAATTCCTGCTTCGCATTCATGCGGGCATGGTAGGTGCCGACGGGTACGGCGTCACCGGCCCGCGGTGATCCCCCGCCATGTCAGGAGTGGAACGCCCCTCAGACGATGCGCGGCAGCTCGGCCCCGGAAATGGATTCGGCCATCATGTCGATGAAGGCGCGGATGCGCAGGGGCAGGTAGCGCCGCTCCAGGTACACCGCGCAGATCGGCACCGGCGGCAGCACCACTTCGGGCAGCACGCGTACCAGCCGTCCCGACCGGACATCCTCGGCGCTCAGCGCCTGCGTGAGCATGGCGATGCCCATTCCAGCCAGCGTCATTTCCCGCGCCAGCACGATGTCGGTGGTGGTGAAGTGCGGCGCGATGTCGTCGACGCCACTGCCGGTGGCGATGCGCCAGAGGCCGTCATGGATCTGCGTTTCCATCGCGATGCAGTCGTGGTCGAGAAGGTCCGCGTGCGCCTGCGGGATGCCGCGGCGCGCGCAATAATCCGGTGCCGCGAAGTAACCGCGCGGCAGCGAAGCCAGCCGCCGCATGGGCAGGTCGGGATTGCGCACGGTGCCGATGTGGATGGCGACGTCATATGATTCCTCGCTGACGTCCACCCAGCGATTGCACACCTGGGCGTAGATGCGCACCTCGGGATAGCGGCGGGCGAAGTTCACGATGCCGCGGCTGAGCGCCGTGTTGGCGAGGCCGAAGGGCAGCGCGACGCGGATGCTCCCCCGCACGCCCGACTGCATTTCCGACACCACCTGGCCAGCATCGGTGGCGATGCTGGTGATCCGTTCGCAGTGCTCGTGCAGCGCCCGACCGATGTCGGTGACTTCCAGTCGCTGCGGACCGCGCTTGAGCAGCACGGCACCCACCTGTTCCTCGAGCTGGCGCAGCTTGCGGCTGAGCGTGGCCTTGGG
The DNA here is from genome assembly GCA_046347045.1 of Steroidobacteraceae bacterium. Classification (GTDB taxonomy): domain Bacteria; phylum Pseudomonadota; class Gammaproteobacteria; order Steroidobacterales; family Steroidobacteraceae; genus ZC4RG30. Next base: position 96,382 of record JAXMGX010000005.1, on the reverse strand, counting down.
AATCCCCAGTCGCACCGCCGCGCGAGAGATGCTGCCGGTGTTGACCACGTGGAAAAAGAGCACCAGCAGGTTGAGGTCCAGACTGCCGTCGGACCACCTGGCGGGCACTCGCGCGTCGTTCGCGGCAACGCTGTTGTTCACGCGGCTGGTCCCCTCCGCATTCGAAGCCGGTCGATAATGGAACACGGCGTCCCGGTGCCCGAGCTAGCCTCGTTGCATCGAGCGCTTAAGCTTGTCGGGGACCATAACACAGCGACCGTGGGCGATGTCCCGTGGCGCGGAACCAAGGGGACGAAAGTGGGTAAATCGATCTGGCTGGCATTTGCCGTGGTAGGGGCTGCATCGTCGACGGCTTTGGCTGCACAAGCAGCCTCATCGAATGACGTGGCACTGGAAGAAATCACGGTAACCGGAACCCGCATCCAGCAGGACGGCATAACCGCTCCCACGCCGGTCACCGTGGTCGACGCCTCGCGCCTGCAGGACCTGGGCGCCACCAATATCGGCAATCTGCTGAACGCGCTGCCTTCGTTCCGGCCCTCGGCCAACCTGCAGACCACCAACATTGGTCCCCGAGCGGCAGGCATGATCCAGGCCGACCTCAGGGGCCTTGCGCCCGTGCGCACGCTGGTGCTGGTCAACGGCCGCCGCTTCGTGCCTTCCACGCAGGAAGGCACCATGGACCTGAACCAGATCCCCACGCTGTTGCTGGAGCGCACCGAGGTGGTCACGGGCGGCGCCTCGGCCCAGTACGGCTCGGACGCCGTGGCCGGCGTGGTGAACATCTTCACGCAGCGCACCTTCGAGGGCCTCAAGGGTGAACTGCAGTACGGCCTGACGGGCCGCGGCGATGCCGAGAACACCCGGGCGGGCCTGGCCGGTGGCACGGCCTTCGGTGGCGGCAACGGTCACATCGTCGGCGCCGTGGAGTTCGAGGACAACAACGGCGTCGGCAGCTGCTACTCGCGCGACTGGTGCGCCGAGGAATGGCAGGTCATCACCAACACCGGTTCGGCCAATCCCAACGCGGCCGGGCACAAGCTCATCGGTTATCCGGTGAACAACATCCTGTCCAGCTCGCGCACCATCAATGCGGTGCAGGGCGGCCTCATCCTCAGCGGCCCGCTGAAGGGCACGACGTTCAACGACAATGGCACGCCGCGCCCGTTCCAGTACGGACTGGTGTTCCCGAACAACCCCACGTTCATGCAGGGCGGTGACGGCGCCGGCAGGAACGGTTTCATCGGCGCGCCGTACATCATGATCCCCACGCAGCGCTACGTGGGCTTCGGCAGCCTGCAGTACGACTTCAGCGACAAGCTGCAGGCCTTCGCTGAATTCTCCTATGGCCACACTTCTTCCCACGGCCGTGGTGCGCAGACGCGCGACTTCTTCGCCGCGGGCGCCAATGCCATCACCATCCGCGGCGACAATCCCTACCTGCCGGCCGCGCTGAAGACGGCGATGACGGCCGCCAACCTGCCGCTGACCAGCGCCACTTCGTTCGTGCTCGGCCGCATGGGCGATGACTTCGGTTACGCCGACAACCGCAACAAGTCGGATGTGGTGCGCGTGCTGGCGGGCCTCAGTGGTTCGCTCACCGACACCTGGAAGTGGGACGTGTCCGCGCAGTACGGGCGCACCAAGTACGAGCAGGATGTGCTGAACAACCGCATCCAGCAGCAGGTGATCGGCGTTCCCAATGCCACGAATCAGCCTGCGCGCATCCAGCTCGCGGCCGATGCCACCACCAACGGCGCCGGGCAGATCGTCTGTCGCAGCACGCTCACCAATCCCAACAATGGCTGCGTGCCGGTCAACCTGTTCGGCTTCAACAATTTCTCACCGGCGGCCAAGGCCTACCTTTACGGTGATGGCTGGCTGAACCAGGAATTCACGCAGAAGGCCTTCGCGGCGAACCTGCAGGGCGATCTGTTCAGCACCTGGGCCGGCCCGGTGCCACTGGCCGTTGGCGTGGAATACCGCGACAACAATGCCAGCACCACGGCCGATCCGATCTCGGCCAGCAGCGGATTCTACGTGTCGAACTCCGCGGTGGTCTCCGGTGGCATCAAGGTGAAGGAAGGCTTCGCCGAGACGGTGGTGCCGCTGGCCAAGGACCTGCCGATCGCCAAGACGCTGTCGCTGAACGGTGCCTACCGCTTCACGGACTACAGCACCAGCGGCACGGTGAAGACCTGGAAGTACGGCGCCGCCTATGAACCCATCGACTGGCTGAAATTCCGCGGTACGCGTTCGCGCGACATCCGCGCACCCAACTCGGCGGAGCTGTACAGCCCGCAGGTCACGGGCTTCCAGACCATCAACGGCATCCTCACGCCGACAGTGAGCGGCGGCAATCCAAACCTCAATCCGGAAACGGCGGACACCAAGACCTTCGGCGCCGCGCTGGTGGGCAGCGGCGCGCTGCATGGACTGCGCGCCAGCGCCGACTACTACGACATCGACATCAACAACGTGATCGCGACGCTGTCGGGTCAGGTGCTGCTGAACCGCTGCCTGCAGGCCGGCGTGTACTGCAACCAGATCGAGTTCAACGCGGGCACCAACACGCCGGCGAAGGTCAGCGTGGTGTCGCTGAACCTCAACCGGTTGCAGACCAGCGGTTTCGACTTCGAGCTGAGCTACCGCATGCCGCTCGAGCTGTTCTCGCGCGCCGGCGATCTGGATCTGCGCGTGCTGGCCACGCGCGTCATCCACCTGAAGACCACCGATGCCACCGGCGCGGCCATCGAGCGCGCGGGCGTGGCGGGCAACAATGTGTCGGGCGGCGGCGCCGGTCTGCCGCACTGGCAGCTCAATGCCTTCACCACGTACGAAACCGGCGGGCTGACGGTGTCGCTGGAAACCCGCTACCTGCAGGGTGGCCTGTTCGATTCCACGCTGATCGGGCCGGAGCAGGCCGGCTACAACGTGGACCTGCCCAACAGCATCAACACCAACCACGTCGATGGCCGCGTGTACTTCAACCTCGGCGCGCGTTACAAGCTGCAGAGCGTGGCCGATGGCAAGCTCGAGATCTTCGGCGCCATCCAGAACCTTCTGGACAAGGACCCGCCGGTGGCGCCCAGCAACCAGGGCGCGACCAACCAGCTGCTGTTCGATCCGCTGGGACGCCTGTATCGCATGGGCGTGCGGATGAACTTCTGATGCGCGCAGCGGCCCTGTGCCTCACGCTGGTCGCCGCCGCGCTGCTGCGGCAGCCCGCTGCGGCGCAGGGCGTGGCGCCCGAGGCGGCGACCACCCACGGACCCGTTCGCGGTGCCGTGATCGACGGCATCCAGGTCTTCAAGGGCATCCCCTACGGCGCCTCCACCGCGGGGGAAAGCCGGTTCCGCGCGCCGCAGCCGCCCGCCGCCTGGCGACAGGTACGCGACGCCACCCGTTACGGGCCGCGCTGCTACCAGCTTCCCGCGCCGCCCGATGCGGATTCCGCCTGGCGTTCCTGGACCGACACTTCCACGATGAGCGAGGACTGCCTGACGCTCAGCGTCTGGACTCCCGCGCTGCGTGACAGCGCGCGGCGCCCGGTGATGGTCTGGCTGCATGGCGGTGGCTATTCCGTGGGATCGGGCAACAGCTCGATCAACGAAGGCGTGCGACTGGCGCGGCGTGGCGACGTGGTCGTCGTGTCGGTGAACCACCGCCTGAACCTGTTCGGCTATCTGCACCTGGCCGACCTGGGTGGCGCGGCATTCGCCGACGCCGGCAACGCCGGCCAGCTCGACATCATCGCGGCGCTGCGCTGGGTGAGGGACAACATCCAGACCTTCGGCGGCGATCCGCGCAACGTGATGGTGTTCGGCGAGTCCGGCGGCGGCGGCAAGGTGGGCGCGCTGATGGCCATGCCTGAAGCGCAGGGGCTGTTCCACCGCGCCGCGATGCAGAGCGGATTCGGCATCACGTTCAACACACGCGAAATGGGCACGGCTTTCGCCAGTCGCTTCTTGCAGGCGCTGGGCCTCAAGCGCGAGCAGATGGGCGAGCTGCGCCGGTTGCCACCGGAGAAGCTGCTCGCAGCGCTGAACGAGGTGACCGGTGGATCTCCCATCGCCATCATGCCGGTGGTGGACGGGCGTCACCTGCCACGCCATCCATTCGCGCCCGATGCCACGAGCCTCTCCGCCGACGTGCCGTTGCTCGTGGGTTACAACGCCACCGAGACCACCGTGCTGTTCCCGCCACCCGGCGTGTTCGAGCTGGACTGGTCAGGGCTCGAGCGCCAGCTTTCGAAGGAAATTCCCGGCATCCGCGCAGCCGAGGTGATCTCGGGCCTGCGTGCCTTGAGACCCGGGGCCACGCCCAGTGATCTCTATTTCTTCATCACCACCGAACGTGGCATGGGCAACAACGCCCGCACCGTGGCCGAAAGAAAATCGGCATTGGGACGCGCGCCGGTGTTCCTGTATCGCCTCGCCTGGCCCACGCCCGTGCTGGGTGGCAAGTTGCGCACGCCGCATTCGCTGGATGTGCCCCTGGTGTTCGACAATGTGGGCGCCTCCACCTCGCTGGTGGGGAACGACACCGGCACCCCGCAGAGGGTCGCCGATGCGATGAGCGCCGCATGGATTGCCTTCGCGCGCAGTGGATCACCGAACGGACCTGGCCTCGCACAGTGGCCCGCCTTCAACCCCCAGAGGCGCTCCACCATGACCTTCGATGCAGCCAGCAGGTCCGTCGATGATCCCCTGCGCCGCGAGCATGCCGTGCTGGCGCCTTATCTGTTGGCGCCGACGGTGCCCTAGCTCGCCGGCGTCCCGGATTCGCGAACCTGCCCTCAGCGCAGGCCCAGCGGCGTCGCGTTGGTGTCTCCGCCATGCTTGCCGAACTCGCGGCCTTCCGGCGTGCGGCGCCAGGCGAAGTAGGCGTTCATGGCCTGAAGCTGCGGCAGGTTGTCGTAGCGCTTCGCCTGCGGGGTGCCTTTGAACACCATGCGCTGCGGATCCTTGCTGGTGAAAGCGGGCCAGTGCGGAAGCCCGCCGCCGTCGGGGTTTCCATTCTTTGCGAAGTTGGTCCAGTACGTTGCCATGGCATCGGAGATGCGACGGTCGGCATCAGTCCACGGCAGCGGAGTCAGCTCCAGCTTCTTGAAGACGTAAGGCAGTTCCTGCCCGTGCGGCACGCCTGCCACGTCGGCGTTGCGCGAATCCGCCGCATAGGGCGGCCTCTGGTCCATGTAGTACACATAGGCGGGTGACTTGCCCCGCTGGCTCTGCAGCTTCGCCCACACCCAGGTGTGCCAGCCGAACGATGCCTCGCGCATCACGTCGCGTGCCGCCTGCTTGATCGAGCCGCTGGCATCAGGTGGATAGGCCTTCAGGATGCGGTCTGCGTACGGACCGAAACGCACGCGCGTATCGGCTTCGAACTGCGCGCGGTCGGTGGTGCGCGAGAAACTGGCGCCTTCATCCGAGTTGATGCCCACGAGCACGGGCGTGTCATGGAACCTGCGCTTTTCATACAGCACGTGCTGGTCGTCGGGTATCACCCAGCGGTCGAGGATGGGCCAGCCGATGGCGCCGATGCCACGCGCCTGCGTCATCACTTCGCCGGCGCCCTTGGCCCGCAGCGCCTCGAGCGTCGTGGCGCCCATCCTGGCCGCGAGCTTCACGCCCGCCTGTTCCGCCACCTCCAGTGGTGGCACGTTCTCGCCCGGCGCCGTGGGCGTACGCACGGGGCCGAACGATCCGCCGCTGTCGGAGATCACGCCGTGGAAGAGTCCCCTGGCCTGCGGCGCGACCGCGAGCATGCTTACCGCGATCGCGCCCGCGGACTCGCCCCAGATGGTGACCTTGCGGGGGTCGCCACCGAATGCAGCGATGTTCTGCCTGATCCACTGCAGACTCGACACCAGGTCGAGCAGGCCGTAGTTGCCCGAGGCGGCCACGCCATGCAGGCGGCGGTTCTCCGCGCTCAGTTCGGGATGGGCCATGAACCCCATGACGCCGACGCGGTAGGCGACGCTGACGTACACCACGCCCTTGCTGGCCAGTGCTGCGCCGTCGAACAAAGGATCGGAGGTGCGGCCACCGGCGAAGCCACCGCCGTACACCCACACCAGCACCGGCAACTTCTCACCGGGCTTCGCGGGCGTCCAGACGTTCAAGTACAGGCAGTCTTCACTGATGCCGGCTTCCAGTGTGCCATCCGCCCCGATGCGACCCTGCGCGCAGGCCGGACCAAACTGATCCGCCTTGCGCACGCCGGGCCACGACGCCGCGGGTTGTGGTTCGCGCCAGCGCAGCGGGCCCACCGGCGGTGCGGCGAATGGAATGCCACGGAACACGCGCATCCCGGCTTCCTCAGTGCCTTCGAGTTGTCCCTGTGCCACCGTCACGGGCGCGGCCGCCGCCAGCGTGCAGAACAGCAGCGCGCCCAGGGCCAGTGCGGCATTCAATGAGTGCTTCATGCGCGGTCCCTACTCTTCCGTCTCGAACTTCGGCACCACGCCATTGATGGTGTTCACGGTGCGGAAACTGCCGCCGTTCGACCCATCGCGCAGCGGCGACAACGTGATGCTCACCTTGTCACCAGTCTTGAAGGTGCGCTTCGTCCACCCGCGGCGTTGCAGGAAATTCACGCTGGTGCATTCCACGGCCCATTCCTCCTCCGCGCCCTTGTCGTTCTTCACCATCACATGGATCCACACATGCGGATTGGTCCACTGGAACTCCTTTACCGTGCCCTCGATGGTCACCTGGTGGGTGCTGTCGTAGATGGCGAAGGAGTGGTGTGCCTGCGCGGCGAGCGGCAACAGGAGCAGCGGGAACCAAAGCTTGATGTGTTTCATGGCACTGCCTTGCGGGGCGCGCCGCCCGAGGTGCGGCCCTGTTCGTCGCGCGCGTTGCGGTTGTTCTCCTCGCAAACGTACTCGGAGATCTTCCACTTGGGTTTGAGCTGGTACATGCGCGTCGTGGTGAAGGGCTCCGCGAATGCCTTCGGGTCGGTGAGCGTGATGGTATTTTCCAGCGTCTTTGCATCCTTGCGGCGCCAGCGCTCGGTGATGTGCAACTGGTCGCTGTGCGGAATGCCCGTGAAGTCGAGCTGCGTGTCCTCGCGCACATTGACGGTATCCACCACCAGGGTGTCGCCTTCCCAGTGCCCGTACGAATCCCCGTGGTACGTGGCCTTGTCCGGGTCGGGTTTCACCACGCTGCCGTCGGTGGCCACGCGCCGGACCACGCTGTCGTACTCGTAAAGGAAGGTGACGCGACCTGGCGTCTGCATGAGCTCGAAAGGGTAGGGCACGGTGAGCAGGTGCGGCATGCCGGCCGGCAGGCAATCCGCCGTCAGGTCGTCGATGGCAACGCCTTTGTTGAAGGCTTCGGTGCGTCGCGCGTAGGTGGTCTTGTATTCACCCAGCAGCTTGGGAACCGAGCGGTCGGTGGCGAAGTAGAACCCGCCGCTGACCAGCCACAGTCCGCTGAGGTCGGCGTGAGCGGGATCCGCGTACAAAGGTCCCAGCGCCGGCGTGGCGCCGGACGTCATCTGCGTGACCGCCGCTGCGGCGAAGAGGACCAGCAGCCGGCGAGCCGAATGAAAGGGCGACATCATCGATTCCCCCGGGGATTGCCCCGTCCGCCGTCAGTCTATGCCGCCGCGCCGCGCCAAACTCGCGGCGGACGGCAGTCGGAATCTCACCGATGCGCGTCGAAGAAGTCGAAGACCGCAGGCCAGACCATGGGCACCATGCCGCCGTGGTCGCCGTCCACTTCCATGTACTTGAAGTCGAACTTGCTCTCGGTGAGGAACTTCGCCATTGCGCGGCTGCCGGCGAGCGATGGCTTGGCGCCGGTGCCCTCGGTCATGAAGATGGGCAGTGGCCGGATGCGCTCGAAGGGATAGGTCTTCGCTTCGACGAATGGTCCCGACATGGGGGCGATGGCCCGCCACCGGTCCGGATAGCGGGCCGCCAGGTGCCACACGCCCCCGCTGCCCATGGAATGCCCGGCAAGATACGTGCGCGCGCGGTCCGCGCCGTATTGCTCGGTGACCAGGTCGAGCGCGGTGATCACTTCCAGTTCGCTGAGGTTCAGTTCCCGCCGGCGCGCGGGCGTGACCGCGGCCAACTGCGATTCGGCAATCGCCGATTCGCCGTACACCGCCGGCAGCCGCAGCGGATTTCCATAGGCGCCCAATGGCGTGAAGCCCAACGGTGACACCACGATGTAGCCGTGCTTCTCGGCCAGGTTGCGCAGCATCCCGTCGGCGATGTCGAGGTAGGTGCTTTCATTCGCGCCCGCCCCATGCAGGAAGAGCACGATGGGCAGCGATGCCCTGCCATCCCAGCTCTTCGGCACGTACACGCGATAGGGCATCTGCTGTGCGGTGGGCGCGAACAGGTACTGGCGATGCAGGTCGCCCGTGGGCGGCGCCTGGGCCAATGCCGCCGCGACGCCGAGCGCCGCGACGGCCAGGCACAACAGGCGGCGTGCGCCGCGCAGTGTCCGTGTGTCCATCAACACTCCCGCGCCGTTGGTCAGGGAATCTTCTTCTTCTCGAGCTTCCACTGCGGATCCTTGCACAACCCGCAGTCCTTGCCCACGAACATGGCCTTGGCTTTCGCATCGCCGCGCAGTTGCCACTGCAGCCAGTTCACGGCGACCTGTGCCGCCGCGCCTCCATTGGGATCGAAGTAGGTTCCGCCGTGTCCCTTGTCGATGTTGGCCACCGCGATGGGCACATGGTTGATCCGCTGGAAATCATCCATGCCGTTCTTGTACGCGATGTCCTTCTCGCCACCGAGAATGTAGATGACCGGCGTGTGGATGTCCTTCAGGGCCTCCTTCGGCACGTCCATGCCCGGCATCGTGTTTCCGCCCGCCTCGAACAGGCCGGTGTTCTGGAACACCGCCGTCGCCACGCGCGGATCCCTGGCCGTGGCGATGGCCTGCACGCCGCCGCAGCTGAAACCCGATACGGCGATGGCTTTCGGATCGATGCGTCCCTGGTAGGGGCTGCCGGCGCGGCCGTTTTCCTTCAACGCCCAGTCGATGGCCTGCGTGAGCTGCGCGGCCGTGGTCTTCGGCGGCGGGAGCTGGCGCGGCTGGCCCGCGGGCGGCGGACCGGGAGGACCGGCATTCGGTGCAGCAGCCGGAGCGGGACGCGGCGGTGCGCCGGGGCCACTGAGGATCCTGCCGCTGGCGATGACGAGGTATCCGTGCGAGGCGAGTTCCAGCAGGTGAAAGCGCGTGCTGGCGGCATCGTCTGAGCAGCCACCATTGCCCCAGGCCACCACGCCGAGCTTCGTCCTGCCCATCGCGGCGATATCCTTCGGGCGATACACCGTGTGGTTGGCGAGCGAAGGGTCTTCTTCCTTCATGGCCGGGTAGGGCCCGGTGCCGGGGGTGTCCGGACCTGAGGGGGCTGCGGGCGGCGCCTGGCCGAAAGCGTTCACGCCGAGACAGGCGATGGCGGAAAAGACAAAGAGACTGCGGATGGCGGGAATCTTCGTTTCCATGTCGGTCCCCTTTCTAGATTGATGGGTCGATTCTGGTCGCAACCTGATCCATTGCGCCGAATGGCGCGCGGCCATCGGCGGTGTGGGCTTCCATGCGAACGCGATCGCCGAAGCCCATGAAGGCCGTCACCGGTTTGCCGCCCGCAATGATCTCGATGGCTCGCACCTCGGAGATGCAGCTGGAACCCACGCGCGCGTAATCCTCGTTGGCCACCGTGCCCGAGCCGATGATGGTGCCGGCGACGAGATTGCGCGTGGCGGCGGCGTGCTCGATGAGTTCGTGGAAGCCAAACGCCATCTCGCGGCCATTGGCATTGCCGAAGCGACGGCCGTTCCAGTCGATGGCGAGGTCGAGGCAGACACGGCCATTGCGCCAGCCTTCGCCCAACGATTCAGGCGTCACCGCGAAAGGTGCCATGGAACAGGCGGGTTTGGCCTGTATCCAGCCGAAGCCGGTCTTCTTCTCGGCCAGCGCCAGCGCACGCAGCGACCAGTCGTTGATCTGCACGATCAGCTTGATGTGTTTCAGCGCGTCCGCGGCCCGCGTGCCCATGGGCACGGCGTCGACGATGACGCCGAACTCGCCTTCGAAGTCGATGCCCTGCGCCGCGTCGGGGAAGGGCACCGGCTCGGTGGGTCCGAAGAAGCAATCCGACATGCCCTGGTACATCAGCGGCTTCTCGTACTCATGGCGCGGACCGGGAAAGGCTGCCTCCATCAGCCGGCCATGAACCGGGAAAGCGGATCCGTCGAGCCACTGCCAGGTGCGGGGCAGCGGCGCACGAAGTTCCTTCTCGTCCAGCACGGCGCCTTCGCCCGCCGCGAGGCGCGCATCGAGCGCGCGCAGTGCGGGTTCGGCTACGTCCCAGCGCGTGATGGCCGCGAGCAGGTTGGGCCATCGGGGTGCCGCGGACAGGCAACGCCTGCCGTCAGCGGAGACCACCAGCAGTTCTCCATCCGGCTCACCCTGGGCGCGAGTCGCCAGCCTCATCGCAGGCCGTCCTTGAATTCGCCATCGATGAGGATGAAGGCGATGCGGCAATGCCGGCCGGAACGATTTGCCCAGCCATGGTTGGTGCCGCGCTGGATCACGATATCGCCTGCGCGCACCACTGTTTCGCCTTCGTCCATGATCAGCGTGACCTCGCCTTCCAGCACGATGCCGTAGTCGATGGTCTCGGTGCGATGCATGAAGGCATGGCGTGAGCCGCTGCCCTGGTGCGATGAAGCGGCAGCGGCTCCCACCTCGGCGAAATGCGCCCTGGCTTCCTCGGGCGACAGCGCGCCGATGCTCTTGTCCTCGGGGGGAATGTCGAGCACGCGGATGCGCGTACCCCGCTTCGGCGGCGCGAGCTGTATGCCGTCCTCGTGTGGCTCGCCGGAGGCGCGGTCGATGGGCGCGGGCGTGTCGCGCGTGTTCCACACCTCGTAGAACATCGGGCCGTGGGGACCGCCGATGCGCTGCACGCGCGGCACGGCGCCATCCTGCTGGATGATGGCCCGTCCCTGTGAGTCGTGGCCGGTGACCACCCTGCGAACCGGTGCTTCCTTCATGCCGTGACTCCTCCCAATTGTTCGGCGAACCAGTCCGCGATGTATTCGCGCCCGAAGGACATGTTGTCGGCGCCCACGTGCTCCACGCCGCCTTCGCGCGCGGTGAAGATCTTCAGTTCACGGCGCGGCGAATTCACCAGCTGCTCGAAGGTCTGGTGCGCGTAGGCCACGGGAATCTGCCGGTCCTTCTCGCCATGCGTCACCAGGAACGGCACGCGGATGCGGTCGAGCTGGCCGTTCAGGTGCATGGCCGAAGCCTTCTGCAGGAAATCCGCCATGTCCTTCGCGCCAAAGGCCCAGTGCACATGCGCCCAGTAATGCGGCACGGGGTTCTCGCCCTCGCGCTGCAGGCGTCGCTGCTGGACTTCGGCCCAGTCGTGGTTGGCGCCCCATACCGCACCCCCCGCGAATCGCGGCTCGAAGGCCACGGCGCGTGGCGCAAAGTGTCCTCCCAGCGAGATGCCGGTCATGCCGATGCGCGAGGCATTCACATCGTCTCGCGCCTGCAGCCAGTCCACTGCCCTCGATGCCCAGCTCTCGCTGTGCGGATCCACCGGCAGCTTCTGCAACCGCAGCGCCTCACCACTGCCGGGCTGGTCCACGCTCAGCGTGGAAACTCCGCGCCGCGCCAGGGCTTCGGGAAGTCCTGACCAGTAGAGCAGCTCCTTGCAACTATCCAGGCCGTTGCAGTACACCACGACGGGTCGCCGATCAGTGCCCGGCGCGCGCGTGTACAGCGCCGGCATGGTGGCATCGGCGCCATCGGCCCGCTTCACGCCCAGCGGAATCTCGACGCGCTCGCGATTGATGCGGCCCAGTGCGGTGGACCTGGTGAACGTTTGCAATGCGCGTGAATAGGTGGCCTCGCGGCCCGCTGAACCCTGCGCCTGCATGCGCTCGGCCACCAGCAGGTACAGCGCCGCGCGCTCGAGCTTGTCGGAGGCGGAAAAGGCCCGGCCCTTCGCCTCGTCTTCATCGGCAAGTCCGACGAGCCGGTCGGCCATGGCCACCCACTGCTTCATGAACTGCGGCGTGCCGGCATCGGCGCCATTGGCCGCCGCATCGCGGATGGGCTGGCACATGTCGACGATCTCGCCGATCTTGCCGCCGCTCTCCAGCGCCATCGCGACGGAGAGGTTCCAGATGTAGTTGGGGAAGTACTCGAACAGCGCCATGCTCAGACCGGCGCGGGCTGGAACAGGCGCGGATCGGCCGCGGGATGCGGCATGGTGTGCGGGCCGCCGACGCCCACGCCCCACTGGTCCATCACGCGCGGCGCCGGCGCGTGCACTTTTGCCTCATGCTTCTCGAAATCCACGTTCTCGAGCTCGGCCGTGTATTCCACGGCGAAACCACCCGGCGACACGAAGTAGCTGAAGGTGTTGTCGCCCGCGGTGTGACGCCCGGGACCCCATTGGATGGGCACCTCTGCCTGCTTCAGCCGGCTGATGCCGCGCATCATGCCGTCCACGCCCATCATGTCGTAGGCCACGTGGTTGAGGCAGGGCGGGCCGGGCAGGATGGCAAAGCGGTGGTGCGCCGAATTGCAGCGCAGGAAGCACATGAAATCGCCCAGCCAGTCGCTGATGCGGAAGCCCAGCACGTCGGTGAAGAACTTGATCAGCGCCGTGTGATTCGGCGAGTGCAGCACGATGTGGCTGATGCGCACCGGGATGCCTTCCCAGCGTTCGATGTCGCGCTTCGCCACCCGCTCCACGTCGCTGGAGATCTCCAGCGGCAGCCCATCGGGGCTGAAGAAGCGGAAGCCGTAGCCGCCACCGGGGCTGGTCAGAGCCCGGGGCGCATGGATGATGCGGCAACCGGCGGCCGCCACCTTGGCATGCAGTGCCTCCACGTCGCCGCGCGTGGCGGTGGCGAGTGCGATCACATCCACGTGGTTGGCATCGGAGCGTCGCAGGCGCACCACGAAGGGTTCGTCATGCCCCTGCGCGCGCAGCCACACGGTGTCCGCATCGGCCGCGGTTTCCACCAGACCCCATTTTTCCACGTAGAAGGCGCGTTCCGCGTCGAAGCCGGCAACGCCATACCCCACGTAACGAATTTCCGTGACGCGACTCATCATGTGCTCCTGGATCAGATCGGTTGCGCGGTGACGGCGAACATCTCGGCCGTTGCCTTCGCGTTGTCCACCGGCGGGCCCTTGCCCAGCTGCCCCATGCAGATGGCGAGGCTGGCGCGCACGATGTAGGCGCAGCGCTCGAAGCGGCGCGCGCGATACGCCTGGAACGCCGACTCCACGTCGGCGTGGCGCGCCAGCTCCTCGGCCAGCACCAGGCTGTCCTCGATGGCCATGCCGGCGCCCTGGCCAAGATGCGGCGTGGTGGCGTGCACGGCATCGCCCAGCAGCACCACGCGGCCGCGGTGCCAGTCGCCCTCGACCAGCATGCCTTCGAGTGGCCGGTACACCACTTCATCGTCGTTGGTGATGTGCCGGGCCAGCTCGCGGATGGCAGGCGCGCACTGGGTTGTCTTGCCACGCATCGCGGCTGCAAGGCCTTCGCGCGGATAGCGTGGATTGCCCGGCTCCGGCGTGGTCAGGTACATGTACATCAGTGTGGCGCTGATGGGCACGAGCCCCGCGCCAATGGGGCCGTTGTACACGTGCAGCGCATCGAGGCCGGCAGGACGCGGCAGGTTGTAGCGCCACACTGCCTGCCCGGTGAATGCAGGCTTCGGTGCCTCCGGCAGCACCATGGCGCGAGTTGTCGAATAAGTGCCATCGGCGCCCACCACGATGTCGTAGCGGCCGCTGCTGCCGTCGGAGAATCGAACTTCCACGCCGGTCGAATCGCCCGCGATCGATGTGGCGGTGACGCCCAGCGCCAGCGTGGCGCCGGACTCGCGCGCAGCGTCGCCCAGCACCTTCTGCATGGCGCGGCGGCTGACGCCCACGTTGGCGGGGCGGTCGGCCAGCAGCCGCGGCGAGGGCACACGCGCCACCTTCGCGCCATTGGGCAGGTACACCTCCACCGCATCGAAGCCCACGCCGGCGCCGATGTAGCGATCGAGGATGCCAAGCTGGTCCACCGCGCGCAGCACATTGCCCTGCTGGATGATGCCCACGCCGTACACCGACCAGGCGGGATCCTTCTCGATGATGTGCACGGTGAAGCCGCGCTGGCGCAGCGCGATGGCGGCGGTGAGTCCACCGATGCCTCCGCCAATGACGAGGACAGACAGGTTATTCATGTCCCGCAGCATAGGCAGACCGCGGCAACATGGAAAACCAAAAGAACTGATGGTTCGCCATAAGCGCCGCTTATGAAGCGGATCAGGGCCGGCGCGCGGCCTCGGACTTCAGTTCATGGCGCAGCCACCGCAGTCCCTCGTCGGCCTCGCGGGCCTTGTGGTACTGGATCATCTCGCGCATCAGGGGAAACTCGAACGGCAGGTCCGTCATCGCCAGCGGGAATTGCTCCACCAGTTGCCGCGCAAGCCGCTCGTGGAGCACGGCCAGCCGCTGCGTGCCGCAGATCAGCCAGGGAAGCACGGTGAAGCAGCCACAGGTGATGTCGATGTGGCGTTGCTGTCCCATGCGCTCCAGTTGGCGGTCGGCGAACGAGGGCACGCGGTTGCTGCCCACGTGCACCGCCACATGGCCCAGGCGCTGGAAAGCCGCGTTGTCCAGGCCGTCCGCCAGTGCGGCGTTGTCTTTCCATGCCAGCACCACCTGCCGCTCTTCGCACAGCAGCTCTGCCGGCTGATCCGGATCCAGGAAATCCTCGGGCGTGATGATGAGGTCGGCCTGTCCCTCCATCACGAGCTGCGCGGCCTCTTCGCAGGGCAGCATGATTTCCAGCCGCACCCGCGGCGCAACCGTGGCCAGTCGCCGTGTCAGCGATCCAATCACCGAGGCGGTGATGTAATCCGAGGCCACCATGCGGAAGGTGCGCTGCGTGGTGGCCGGGTCGAAGCTGGCGGAACTGGCGAGCAGCACATCGAGGTCGGCAAGCATGCGACGCACGGGACCAGCGAGACTCTGTGCCTGTGCGGTGGGATGCATCTGCTTGCCCTGCACCACCAGGATGTCGTCCTGGAAGTAATCGCGCAGGCGCGCAAGCGCTGCGCTCATGGCCGGCTGGCTGATGTTCAGGCGCCGCGCGGCGCGCGTGACATTGCGCTCCTCCAGCAGCACCTGGAGTGCGAGGAGCAGGTTGAGATCGAGGCCGTTGAAGCGCATCGGGCCGGACTTTATCCCAACCGGCCCGATGCCATGCCTTGCCTCGCGAAGCTTACTTCGTCGCGGGCGCTGCAGCCGGCGCAGCCGCGGCCGAAGCCGCCGCATTCGCCGCCGGCGCATCCTGGTGCGCGCGCATCACCACGAATGCACGGATCGCCTCCACGTCATCGCCCGTCAGCACCGACGAGAACGAGGCCATGCCGTTGTGCTGGCGCGCGCCGCCCAGCACCACGCTCTGGAAGGCTTCCGTCGACTGCAGCATCGGCGTGCGGCGCAGGTCGGGCAGGATGCCCAACTGGATGGCGCCGGGGCCGTGGCAATTGCTGCAATAGGCGTCGTAGAGTCCGCCGCCCTTGGCCTTCACCTCGGCGGTGGCGGTTTCGGGGGGCGGATTCATCGGCAGCACGGTCACGGCGGGCGGGGCGGGCAGTTCCGCCTTGCCGCCCAGCTTGTAAACCAGCAGCCGCGAGATGTTCTGCTGCTTGAAGCCCTTCATGTTCGTGTCGCCGCCGATCAGCGCCCACGAGCTGCCGGTGCCGGCCATGATGGCCACGTACTGCTCACCGTCGATTTCATAGGTGATGGGCGCCGCAACCACGCCCGTCTGCGTGCCGGTGGACCACAGTTCCTTGCCGTTGGTGGCATCCATCGCGGTGAAGGTGCCGGAGCCCGTGCCCTGGAACACCAGGCCACCCGCGGTGGACAGTGCGCCGCCATTGGCTTGGCCCGCGCGCTCAACCCGCCACACTTCCTTCTGGTTCACCGGATCCCAGGCGATGAGCCGGCCGTAAGTCTCGGCCAGCACCTTCTTCGGATCCAGCGCCGCGTTGCCCGAGAAGTCCGCGCCCACGTTCTGCGTCATCGGCCGCGGGCCGAAGGACTTGGGCTGAGCGTAGACGAAGGGTGTGCCGTGGATTGGCAGGTACACCAGGCCGGTCTGCGGATCGAAGGACATCGAATGCCAGGTGTGTGCGCCATTCGGATTCTGCTTCGAGAGGAAGGGCTTGCCCGTCATCTCGTAGCGTGCTTCCTTGGTCTCGATGGGGCGGCCGGTCTTGAGGTCCACGCCCGTGGCCCATGACACATCGGTGAAGTTCTTCGCCGAGATCAGCTTGCCGGTGGCCGCGTCGATCACGTAGAAGAATCCGTTCTTCGGCGCCTGCATCAGCACGTGGCGCTTGACGCCATCGATGGTCAGATCCGCAATGATGATCTGCTGCGTGGCCGTGTGGTCCCAGCTCTCGCCATTGGTGCTCTGGTAATGCCACACGTATTCGCCGGTATCCGGCTTCAGCGCGACGATGGAAGACAGGAACAGATTGTCGCCCTTGCCGTCGCTGCGCAGCTTGCGGTTCCAGGGGCTGCCGTTGCCCACACCTATATATAGAAGGTCGAGGCCCGGGTCGTAGGCCATGGAATCCCACACCGTGCCGCCGCCGCCCATCTTCCAGTACTCGCCGAACCAGGTGGCGCCGGCCACCTTGGCGAAGGCAGCATCCGAGGGCGCATTGTCCGGCCCCTTTTTCGGATCGCCGGGCACGGTATAGAAGCGCCAGATCTGTTTGCCGGTGTCCGGGTCATACGCGGTGATGTAGCCGCGCACACCCAGCTCCGCGCCGCCATTGCCGATGAGCACCTTGCCTTTCACCACGCGCGGCGCGCCGGTGATGGTGTAAGGCTTGGTCTGGTCGACCGTGACCACATCCCACAGCTTGTTGCCAGTGGCCGAATCGAGCGCGATCAGTCGGCCATCGATGGTGCCGACGAACACCTTGCCCTTCCATACCGCAACGCCGCGGTTCACCACGTCGCAGCAGGCGTTCACGCCGAACTGGCCGGGCACCTGCGGATCGAAGGACCACAGCGGCTTGCCGGTCTTGGCGTCGTAGGCCTTCACCTTGCTCCACGCCGTGGATACATAGATGGCGCCATCGACGACGATGGGCGTGGCCTCCTGGCCGCGGTGCGTGTCCATGTCGGCGAACCACGCGAGGCCGAGACCACTCACATTGTCCTTGTTGATTTTCGCGAGCGGGCTGTAGCGCTGCTCGGAATACGTGCGGCCGTGGCTCATCCACGAACCCGGTTCGCTGTCGGCATTCTCGATGCGCGCGCCATCGACATTTGCCTTGCCGATGTTCGGCGTTGCAGCGGTGTCGGCCGGCGCGGCAGACTTCCCGCCGCCGGAACAGGCGATGAGCGCGGCGCCGGAAAGAAGAATGCCCATCGCAGCGGCGAGCTGCGAGACACGTGCATGGTTCATCGATTTGCCCCGTTGGTTCCGATCTGAAGGGTCGGTGAGAGCGGAATTGTAGAGGAAACCCGCTGGTTTGTAGGCGCGCGCCTACCGGGAGGTCTGTCCGGCGGCGATGGCGCCGGGTTGCGGCGCGGCCGCAAGCTGCAACACCCGCCCTCGTCCGGAGGCACCGTGAAAGCATCCCTGGTAATCGCGTTGATCCCGATGGCGCTGCTGGGCGCCTGCAACAAGAAGGTGGAACCGCCCGCGCCCGCACCGCCGCCGCCCACTGCGGCGCCCGCGCCCGCATCCCCGCCGGCCCAGGCCACGCTCAGCGGTGCCTCGGGCAGCAAGGTGGCCGGCGACCTGCAGTTCACCGCCACCACCGATGGCGTGGCCGTCAGCGGCCAGCTCACCGGGCTCGCCCCCAACACGCTGCATGGTTTTCATGTGCATCAGACCGGCGACTGCTCCGCTCCCGATGCCAAGAGCGCGGGCGATCATTTCAATCCCGCCAACATGCAGCACGGTGGCCCCACGGGCAACGAACGGCACCTGGGCGACATGCCCAATGTGCAGGCCGATGCGATGGGCATGGCCACCGTCAGCACCACGCTGGCCGGCGCTACACTGCGCGATGGCGGGCCGAACGACCTGATGGGCAAGGCCGTCATCGTGCATGTCCGGCGCGACGACTATGTCAGTCAGCCAGCGGGCGACTCGGGTGATCGAATCGCCTGCGGGGTGATCCGCTAGGTGGCCATTAGGGAGTCGCCCGCGCCGGATGGTAGGCTGATCCTTCTGGCGAACAATTCTCGAGGGGACCATGAAGATCAGCCGTTTGATTCTGTGCGCCGCCCTGGCGCTGGCCACGCCGCTCCTGCCTGCGCAGGAAGCGCCCGTCGGAGTGAAGGACCAGTTCGCGCTGCTGAAAAGCAGTGATCCGAAGCTGGCCGCGAACAAGAAGCTGGTGTTCGACATGTACCGCATCATCCTGCAGGGCGGTCACGCCGAAATGGTCGACCAGTTCTTCACGCCCGGCTACATCCAGCACAATCCCAATGTGACCAGCAGCCGCGATTCACTGGCCAAGTACATCACGCAGACGCGGCCGAAGAAGCCGATCCAGCCCACGCTCGACTTCCCGTTGATCTCGCTGGTCGCCGAGGGCGACATGGTGGTGATCGCGCTCGTCAGCTACCAGGACGATCCGGAGAACGCGGGCAAGCGCTACGCGAACACGCACTTCGACATGTTCCGCATCGAGAACGGCAAGATCGCCGAGCACTGGGACCATGTGGCCAAGAGCAAGGCTGCGCTGCACTTCGACCCGAACGTCGAAACCAAGAAAGAGAAGCCTGCGAAGTAAGCGGCGCTTCAACACCCGCGCCGCATCATTGGAGAAGGTCATGACAGCACGCAACTTCCATTTCACTTCTGCCGCCGTGGGCGCCGCCGTGCTGCTGAGCCTTGCCGCCTGCGCGAAGCAGGAGGCGCAACCCGTGGCTGCCGCCGCGCCGCCCACCTGCCCCGGTGACAACGGCGGCCTGTCGCTGGCGCCGGGCTTCTGCGCCACGATCTTCGCCGACAAAGTGGGCCACGCGCGCCATATGACGGTGAGCGCCGATGGCGTGGTGTACGTCAACACCTGGAGCGGGCCGTACTACGGCTTCGACACGCCACCTGAAGGGGGTTTCCTCGTGGCGCTGAAGGACAGCGACGGCGACGGCAAGGCCGATGTGGTCACGCGCTTCGGTGCCGGCGCCAGGGAAAAGGCCACCGGCGGCACCGGCATCGCGCTGCACGACGGCTCGCTGTATGCCGAGCAGAATGACTACGTGCTGAAGTTCGCGCTCACCCAGGGAAATCCCGTGCCGCAGGGCAATGGCGAGAAGGTGCTCACCGGCCTGCCGCAGGCCGGCGATCACATGATGCATCCCTTCGTCATCGACGCGAAGGGCCAGATGTTCATCAACTCCGGCTCCGCGAGCAATGTGTGCGAGAAGCCCGCGCGGCAGCCGGGCTCGAAGGGCATGAAGCCCTGTCCGGAACTGGCCACGCGCGCCGGCATCTGGAAGTACGACGCCACGAAGCTGGGCCAGAAATTCTCGCCGAAGGAGCGCTACGTCACCGGTCTGCGCAATTCGGGTGGCCAGTCGTTCGATGCTGCGGGTCGACTGTTCGCCGTGCAGCATGGTCGCGACCAGTTGCCCGAGAACTGGCCGAAGCTCTACACCGTCGAAGCCGGTCATGAGCTGCCTTCGGAAGTGATGGTGCAGGTCACCGAGGGCGCCGACTATGGCTGGCCCACCTGCTACTACGATCCCAACCTCAAGTCGCTGGTGCTCGCGCCCGAATACGGCGGCGACGGCAAGACCATCGGCGAGTGCGCCAACAAGACACCGCCGGTCGCGGCCTTTCCCGCGCACTGGGCGCCAAATGATGTGCTCATCTACACCGGCAAGCAGTTCCCGGCCGCATGGCAGGGCGGTGCGTTCGTCGCTTTCCACGGTTCGTGGAATCGCGCGCCGCAGCCGCAGGGCGGATACAACCTCGTCTTCCAGCCGCTGGTGGATGGCAAGGCCAGTGGCGACTACGTGATCTTCGCTGATGGCTTCGCCGGTTCGGAGAAAGCGCCGGGTCGCGCCGAGCATCGTCCTTCGGGACTTGCGATGGGCCCGGATGGCGCGCTGTATGTCAGCGATGATGCCAATGGCCGCATCTGGCGCATCACGCACCTGGGCGCGAACGCGCCCACTGCGGTGGCGCCTGCACCCCAGGTGGCGGCTGTCGCATCCACCAATGCGATCGCGCTGTCGTCGCTTTCGCCGCCGCCCGGCAGCAGCGCCGAGCAACTCGCGCAGGGTGAGAAGGTGTTCCGCGGACTCGCCGCCAATGGCACCTGCGCCGGTTGCCATGGTTCGGATGGTCGTGGCACGCAGGTGGGCGCCAATCTCACCGATGCCACCTGGCTGTGGAGCGATGGCAGCGTGGCTGGCATCAAGAGCACCATCCAGAAGGGCGTGGTCGCCGCGAAGCAGGGCATCGGTGCAATGCCGCCGCTGGGCGCGGCACCGCTGCAGCCGGCAGATGTGGATGCGGTGGCGGCCTACGTCTGGGCGATAAGCCACCACAACTGAACTAGCTGGCGCGGCAGCTATCAGCAGAATCGCCGCGTCCGCGTGGCGACACGCCAGTCGCGGCTATACCATGGCGTACGGTTTGCGAACTCAACCACAGGGAAGTGGCTGCGCAGACCGGCCTCGTTCAACAACAAGCATGGGGAGCGCAACGTGGATTCAAGCGTGGTGAACCTGCTGATCAGTCTGGTCAGCGGCGGAGTGGGGGGCAATGTTGGAGGCGCACTCTCGAAGGGCACGAGCCTCGGCCCGCTGTTGAATACTGTGTTGGGAGCCGTGGGCGGCCTGGGTGGCGGCCAGCTCGCCGGTGCAGTCGGTGGACTCGCGGGCCTCGGGCAGGCGGGCAATGTGGGCAGCTCGGCCATCGTCGGCCTGCTGTTGCCGCTGGTGATCGGTTTCATCAAGAAGAAGGTGTCCAATGGCTGATTCCAAGACGCCGGATGCGAAGACTCCCGCGAAGGACAACCCCTACGCGCAGTACCACGTCGTCCAGAAGGGCGACACGCTGTCGAAGATTGCCGAGCAGTATTACGGCGACAAGATGCTGTACCCGAAGATCTTCGACGCCAACCGGGACGTGCTGTCCGATCCCAACAAGATCAAGCCCGGCCAGAAATTGCTGATTCCCTGAACCAACTGGAGTGATGGAATGAAATCGACCAAATTCGTGGTGGGCCTGATGGCCGCCTCGCTGCTGTTCCTCGGCGCCTGCGCCGGCATGAAGGACCCGGCCACCAAGGCCATTGCCGCAGCGGAAACCGCGCTCGCTTCGGTGAAGGACGATGCGGCGAAGTTCCTGCCCGACGAGCTCAAGGGAGCCGAAGGCACGCTGGCCTCGCTGAAGGACAGCTTCGCCAAGGGCGACTACAAGGCCGTGATGTCCGGCGCACCGGGACTGATGAGCAGCCTCGACACGCTGAAATCGCATGTGGGCGCGAAGCTCGAAGAAGCCAAGGCCGCCGCGGGCAAGTGGGCCTCCTACGCCACCGATCTGCCGAAGATGGTGGAAGCCATCTCGAGCCGCGTGACCACGCTGGCCTCGTCGAAGAGGCTGCCCAAGGGCATCGATGCAAAGGCTCTCGATGCCGCCAAGAGCGGCCTCGAAACGATGAAGTCCACCTGGGCTGAAGCCACGGCCGCGTTCACCGGTGGCAACGCCATCGATGCCGTGTCCAAGGCCGAGACCGTGAAGGCCAAGGGCGAGGAATTGCTGAAGCTGCTGGGAATGAGCGCGGGCTGATCGCGCCGGCGGAAAGGGCGCAGGCCCTTTCCGCCTTTTTCAACCGGCCGCTGCGACGGTTCGCGCTGTCCGGAGCAGCGCAGGTTACAGCGACTGCAGCGCAGCCTGCGCCGCGGCGATCAACGCCTCCGGTCCCACGGGTTTCCCCGTCGCCTGGATCATCCACAGATCCGGTGCCAGCGAACCGATGCGCGACACGCGTTCGAACTCCGCACCGAAGTTGCCCGCCTTCTCCATCTGCGCCTTCACCTGGAAGGCGATCATGTGGCCGATGGGATAGTCGGGCAGGTACAGCATGTTGTTGATCATGTGCGAGTACACCGCCAGCAGCGTCACGTCGCGCACGCCGAACACCGGCGCATACCATTTGTTCCAGGTGTCCTTCGCGATGCCCAGCACCGCATCGCGAAGCTGCAGCGGCGTGGCATCCGGATGCGCGTACAGCCAGCGCCACACCTGCATGTCCACCAGCGCCACGCCGCCTATTTCATAGGCTCCCCAGAAATCATCGAGCGCGGCCAGCGCACGGCTCTGGGGGTCGGGTTTCGCGAGACCCAGGATTTCCAGGTCGCGATCCTGGCAGGTGAAGGCCAGTGCCTCGGTGAAGGCGGTGTTCGGCACGCCATGCAGCGTGTAGTACTCCACGTCGTTCAGCGAGAAGGTCTGCTCGACGTTGTGGCACATCTCGTGGACGGCGATGTTGTAGCCCTTGTAGTTCATGCCGCCGCGCTCGATGCGGGTGCGCAGGTGCGCCGACGCCCCCTTCATGGATGCGCCCATGGCGTGGCCGGAGCCGCGCGCCGGATCGACGACGATGTGCCGCGCCACGTAGTCGGCACGATCCGGCGCGAAGCCCAGTGCACGCAGGATGGTGGGGATCTCGCGCTGGTAGGCGGCGGCATCGGGGAAGCGCTTTGCCACGATGGCATCGAGCTGCGCCTCGTCCTGGCCGGCGCTGGGTTTGAAGCCCGCATACCAGATGTCGAAGGGTTCGAGCTTGCGGCCCAGGCGCTTCTGGATCAGCGCGCCCACCTGCTTCACCTGCGGTGACCCCAGCAGTTGCTCCAGCATGGCCTGCACGCGGCCTTCCGAAAGCTGCCGGCCCGTTTCGAACACACGCACGATATGCGTGGGCTGGCTCGGGGAATACTTGTCCACCACCTGCATGGCGTGGAAGTTCGCGAGCCAGCGCGCATAGCGTTGGTCGCGCTCGGGCGAGGGGTCGATACTGGTCGCTGCCGCCGCGCCAGCACTGCCGGCAGGTGCGTCGCTGACCGCTGCGCGCGACACCGCATTGGTGAAGGGATTCCAGTCCACGGCCGGGTTGTCGATCACCACCGCGGGGATGTCCTGCGCGATGATCCGCTCCATCACCTTCTGGATGGTGCGCTGCTTGGCGAGCCCGTCCTTGTGGTCGGCGTAGTTGGCCTTGAGTTCATCGCGCAGGTTCCAGTGCGACAACAGGCGCTTGCCGGCGGGGAACAGGCGACTGCCCTTCGCGTCCACCAGATGATGCATCCAGATGTTGTAGCGCGCGATGTAGCGGTCGGAGGCGGCATAGGCCTCGGCCAGCGCCTGATTCGCCTCGGCCGGCAACCGCTGGCGGAACCCCTCGGCCAGGTAGGTCTCCGCCCATTGCCGGCGCGTCCACTTCGGACCCAGCCGCTCGCGCTCTTCCAGTGAAGACAGCGGGAAATTCAGCAGCGCGATGAACGCCAGCTTGTTGCCGAACATGTCGTCGAGCACATGGGCCGAGGTATCCCAGGCCGCGAACAACTCGTCGAAGGGAGCGATCGGCCCCGTGTCGAGGTCGGAGGGCGTGTTCAGCTCGCGGCGGATTTCCTGCGAGTGTCCCCAGATCATCTCGAGATTGTGCTGGTAGCGATTGAACAGCGCGTCGCGCGCCGCGTCGGTGCCGGCGTAGTTCTGGCGCACGAATTCCGCCCAGCTCTTTTCATCGCCATCGGCGCGCTGCCACAGCGCCACCGTCTGTGCGATGCCGCGGTGGATGCGTTCGCGCTGCGCCTCGCCGAATTTCCCCACCAGCTCGGCTTCCACCTGCGCGCCCAGTGTGGCGGGAATCGCCTGTCCCGGCGCTTCCGCGGCCGCTGCGAAGCCGGATGCGGCGACAACCAGCACCAGTAGCAGCCGCCAAGGATTGTGTCGGATCATGATCGTTCCTCCTGGCAATGCGCGCGAGTATCGCATGGGCTGGCATGTACGCCCGCAGTGGCGCAGCATTGCCGCATGAAACTCCCTTCGTTGTGCGCCGCGCTGGCCGCGGCACTCATGGCGGCCTGCGCGCCGCGAACTCCCGCATTCGATCCCTCCCGCATCACGGCGGATGTCCGCGTGTTGTCGGGCGACGACTTCGAAGGCCGCGCGCCGGCCACCGCCGGCGAGACGAAGACCGTCGACTACCTGGTGAAACAGCTCACTGCCGCGGGCCTGGCGGCCGGCGGCGATCCGAAGCCCGACGGCAGCCGCGCCTGGACGCAGGACCTGCCGCTGACACGCTCGGAAATCGAAGGCGTCCCGCGCGTGCAGGTGAATGCGGGGCGTGAACGCCTGCAGTGGACGCAGGGCAGCGAGGTGGCGCTGCGCGCCACGCAGACCGGCGAAACCACGGTGAAGCTCGTGCAGGCGCCCCTGGTGTTCGTGGGCTACGGCGTCACCGCGCCGGAGCGCAACTGGGACGACTTCAAGGGCGTGGACCTGAAAGGCAAGATCGCGCTGGTCCTGGTCAACGACCCGGATTTTGAAACCGGCAGCGGCGACTTCGGTGGCAAAGCCATGACCTACTACGGTCGCTGGACCTACAAGTACGAGGAGATGGCGCGCCGCGGCGCCGCTGGCGCGCTCGTGATCCACGAAACCGAACCGGCCTCTTATGGCTGGGAAACCGTGAAGAACAGCAACACCGGTCCGGTGTTCGACGTGCAGCGCGACGATCCCCGCAGCGTGCATGTGACGCTCGAAGGCTGGATACAGCGCGATGCCGCCGCGCTGCTGCTGCAGAAGGCCGGGCTGTCATTCGATGCGCTCAAGGCGCAGGCGCGCACGCGCGACTTCCATCCTGCCGAGTTGCGGGGCGTGACGCTCGATGTGTCATTCAACGTGAAGCGCGGGCAGGTGGTGTCGAAGAACGTCATCGGTGTCCTGCCGGGCACCACGCATGCGGATGAGTGGGTGTTGTACACCGCGCACTGGGATCACCTGGGCAGGGGCCGGCCCGATGCCGATGGCGACGACATCTTCAACGGGGCAGTCGACAACGCGGCGGGCGTCGCGCAGCTGCTGGAGATTGCGCGCGCCTTCAGCAAGGCGCCGCGCACGCAGCGTTCGCTGGGCTTCCTGTTCGTGGGTGCGGAGGAGCAGGGCCTGCTGGGCTCGGAGTACTACGCCACGCATCCACTGTATCCGCTCGAGAAGACCGTGGCCGACATCAACACCGATTCGCCGCGGCCCACCGCGCCCGCGCGGGACTTCATGACCTCGGGCGATGCGCCGCTCACGCTCATGGACACGCTGGTGGAAGTGGGGCGCGAATTGAAGCGCCGATATTCACCCGACAGTCGGCCGCAGGCGGGGCTGTTCTTCCGGTCGGATCATTTCTCCTTCGCCAAGCGCGGCGTGCCCGCGATCTCGTTCAAGTCGGGGGACGATCTGATCGAAGGCGGCGATGCGGCGGGCAAGGCCTGGGCGGAGGCTTACGAAAAGGACCGCTATCACCAGCCCAACGATGAATTCGATGCAGGCACGTGGCGATCGGACGGCATCGCCGCCGATGCCGAGCTGCTTTACACGCTGGGAAGAAGGCTTGCGGATTCTCGCGAATGGCCTGAATGGAAGGGGGGGTCCGAATTCAAGGCCATCCGCGAGACCAGCAGGGCGCAGCGACACTGAATCGCTGCGCCTCGATCGGCTAGAACTTGTAGCCGATACCGACGGACGCGACCCAGGGGTTGAGGTCGAGTTTGCCCGCCTTGGTGCTGCCCACGTACACATTCGTGTTCATGGTGATGTACTTCAGGTCGACGTTCAGCGACCAGGCACCCGAGAGCGCCATGTCGGCGCCAATCTGGCCGGCCACACCCACGCTCGACTTGCTGATGTGCGCGCCACCATTGAGCACGCTGCGGCTGCTGAACAGCGTCAGGTTCAGGCCCGCGCCCACGTAGGGCGAGAAGGCGGCATCGGCGGCGCCGAAGTGGTACTGCGCCAGCAGCGTCGGCGGCAGCGCCTTCACCGAACCGGCACCCGTGTTGTTCACGGCGATGTCCACCTTCTGCGGATAGGTGAGCACCAGCTCCGTGGACACGTTGTCCGTCAGGTAGTAGCTGAAATCGATCTCGGGAATGACGCGGCTGTCCGCCTCGACCTTCACGGGCAGCGAATTCTGGCCGTTGTCAAAGTGCAGGTACGTGGCGCGCACGCGCGTCACCCAGTCCCCCTGCCCGGCCTGCGCGGCCGCAGCCGTGACCAGTCCTGCAACCAACAGACCAACTCGCTTGGATAAAGTGTTCATGATCTTCGATACCTCACAACAGAAACATATCAACCTGTTGATATTGTGGCATCGGCCAGCGAAAAGCGGGGACCGGCTGATGAGAGAGCGTTGCATTGCCGTTTGCAGTAACGTTCGCGCGATTCGCGGCGCTATGCTTCGCGCATGAGCGACTCCGACACACTGGTACTGAAGCCAGATGCCCGCATCACCTGCCCCAAATGCGAGAATGAGTTCTCACTCGAGCAGGGATTTGCGCGCCACGCGCTCGAGAACATCGAAGCCGCCAGCCACAGTGCGCTGGCGCAGCTTCGCGAGCAGGAGCGCGTCGCGGCCGAGAAGCGCGCGGCGCAGCGTGAACGCGAGCAGCAGGAGCAGCAGCGCCAGGCCATCGAGGAAGCACGCCGGCAGGCGCTGCAGCAGGCCCGGCTCTCCAGCGACGCCGCGCAACAGGCCGCGCGCCAGCAGGCCGAGGCGCTGCAGAAGCAGCTCGCCGACACGCAGCAGCAGAATGCGTTGCTGCGGGCCGAGGAACTGAAGCTGCGCGACGAGCGGCAGAAGCTGAAGGATGAGAAGGACGCGCTTGGCCTCGAAGTACGTCGCCAGGTGGATGCGAAGCTGGTGGAGCGCGAGGCGCAGGTGCGCGCGCAGGAACAGGACCGGCTCGCGCTCGAAAAAGCCGAGCTGCAGAAAAAGCTCGATGACATGGCCTCGCAGATGGCCGAAATGCAGCGCAAGGCCGAGCAGGGTTCGCAGCAGCTTCAGGGCGAAATGCTGGAACTGGCGCTGGAAGACGCGCTGAAGCGAGCCTTCCCACTCGATGTCATCGAGGAAGTGAAGAAGGGCCAGCGCGGCGGCGATGTGAAGCACCATGTGCACGCGCGCAGCGGCGCGAAGGCGGGCCTGCTGCTGTGGGAGACCAAGCGCGCCGCCGCCTGGAACGCGCAGTGGCTGGCCAAGCTCAAGGACGACATGCGCGAATGCAATGCCGACGTGGGCGTGCTGGTCACCATGGGCACCGCCGTTCCGCGCGAATGGACGGGCGGCACGCAGTTCGGCCTGGTCGATGGCGTGTGGGTGGTGGCGTGGTCCGTGGCGGCCCAGCTTGGCGAGGCGCTGCGCGCCGGCCTGCTCGATGTGCACAAGCAGCGCCTGGCATCCGCCGGCAAGGGCGAGAAAGCCGAGGCCATGTACGACTACATCACTTCACCGCAGTTCGCGCAGAAGCTGAAGGCGGTGCACGACGCCTTCCAGCGCATGCGCGAAGAACTGGAGGCCGAGAAGAACCAGACGCTGCAGCGCTGGGCACGACGCGAGAGGCAGCTCGAGGCCGGCAAGGCGGCATTGCTGGGTGTGGGCGGCGAGTTGCAGGGCCTGGCGCAGCAGGACCTGCCGCAGCTCGAACTGCAGCCGGACGCGAACGCGTGATTCGCCGGCGCGACGTCCTCGCCGCATCGCTGGCGATGGGCGTTGCGGGCGGCTTTCCCGCCATCTTGCGCGCGGCAGGGGCGGCGCTGGCTGGCAATCCTTTCACGCTGGGCGTGTCGTCGGGTTTTCCCACACATGACAGTGTCGTGCTGCACACGCGTCTGGCGTTGCAGCCGCTGGCTGAAGATGGTCTCGGTGGCATGCCCTCGACTGATGTGCCGCTGCGGTGGGAGCTGGCGCGCGACGAAGGCTTTCGTTACATCGTGCGCAGCGGCGAGGTGGCGGCGAGCAGCGTGCAGGCGCACAGCGCCCGCGTGGTGGCTACGGGACTCGATTCCGCGCACGACTACTTCTACCGCTTCATCGCAGCCGGCGAGGCCAGCCCCACCGGTCGCACGCGCACGCTGCCGGCACCGAACCGCGAACCACGCGAGTTCCATCTGGCGCTGGCCTGTTGCCAGCACCTGGAGCACGGGCAGTGGGCGGCGCTGCGGCACATCGCGCGCGCCGCGCCCGATCTGCTGGTGCATGTTGGCGACTACATCTATGAAGGCGCCACCACGCCCGATCGTGTGCGCGGCCATGTGGGCGGCAACTGCGCGACACTGGCCGACTACCGGCGCCGCTACGCGCAGTACCGCATGGACCCCGCCTTGCAGGTCGCGCATGCCGCCTCGCCGTGGATCACCACCTGGGATGACCATGAGGTGGCGAACGACTACTCCGGCATCTACAGCGGTCGCGCCGAAGACCCGGCCGCCTTCCTGCAACGACGTACTGCGGCCTACCAGGCCTATTTCGAAAACCTGCCGTTACCGCCGTCAGCATTGCCGGTGATTGGCGCGGTGGCGCTGTACGCCAGTCGCCGCATCGGCACGTTGGCAGAGATATTCATGCTCGACCAGCGGCAGTACCGTTCCGCACAGGCCTGTCCGCTGCCGGGCCGCGCCGGTGGCAATCGCGTGGGCGATGAATGCGCGCAGCTCTTCGATGCATCGCGCACCATGCTGGGCGCGGAACAGGAAGCCTGGTTCGATGCCGCGCTCACCCGCACCCGCGGCAGGTGGAACCTGCTGGCGCAGGGCACGGTGTTCTCGCATCTCGATGAACAGCCCGGCGAGGGCCGGCGCTACACCACCGACAACTGGAACGGCTATTTCGCCGCGCGGCAGCGCGTGCTCGAGGCACTGCAGCGGCATCGCGTGGCAAACCCCGTGGTGTTGTCGGGCGATATCCATTCGTTCATCGCGGGCAATGTGCGCGCGCGGCCCGAGCGACCCGACAGCCCGTTGCTGGCCACGGAGATCGTCGCCACGTCGGTGTCGTCCGACGGCCGGCCACAGCCGCAGCTCGACGAATGGACGCGCGAGAATCCGGATCTGCTGCTGGCCGAAGGCCGCTATCGTGGCCATGTGGCACTGCGGCTGACGCCGCGGCAACTGCAGGCCAACCTCATGGCGCTCGACGATCGGGATGATCCAGAATCCACGCAGCGCGTGTGGCGATCGCTGGTGGTGGAGGCCGGCAGGCCGCTGCTGCAGCACGCCTGAACTGGCTCCGCTTTCCATAGACGTTGTCTATCATCCCGATAAAGACAATCGACTTCCATTCCGCTTGTCCGATCCGTATCGTTCCCTTCACTGCAACCCGTCCAGGAGGACATTCCATGTCGCTGATCAACACCAAAATCAAGCCTTTCAAGGCCACGGCCTATCACAACGGCAATTTCGTGCCGGTGAGCGATGCCGACCTCAAGGGCAAGTGGTCCGTGTTCGTGTTCTATCCGGCCGACTTCACTTTCGTGTGCCCCACGGAACTGGGCGACCTCGCCGACAACTACGCCGAGTTCAAGAAGGCGGGCGTCGAGGTGTACGGCGTTTCGACCGACACGCACTTCACGCACAAGGCCTGGCATGACGCCTCCGACACCATCAAGAAGGTGCAGTACCCGCTGGTCGGCGACCCCACGGGCACGCTGGCGCGCAACTTCGACGTGATGATCGAGTCCGAGGGCCTGGCGCTGCGCGGCACCTTCGTGATCAACCCGGAAGGCGAGATCAAGGTGTGCGAGATCCACGATCTGGGCATCGGCCGCGACGCCAGGGAGCTGCTGCGCAAGGTGCAGGCCGCGCAGTACGTGGCCACGCACAACGGCGAAGTGTGCCCGGCGAGCTGGAAGCCCGGCGCGAACACGCTGAAGCCCTCGCTCAGCCTGGTCGGCAAGATCTAGGTCAGCAGGCAACCGTCACCTGGAGTCCACATGCTCGAAGCAGAGATCAAGTCGCAGCTCGGTGAATACCTGACGCGTCTCGTCACGCCGGTGCAGATCACCGCGTACACGGACGGCGGCAGGGATTCCGCGGAGATGCTCGACCTGCTGGGCGATGTGACCTCCCTCAGCGACAAGGTGACGGTGGCCACGAGCGCGGAGGGCGGTGCTCACGTGCCGCGCTTCGCGCTCGCCTCCCCGGGCCAGCCGGCGCGCATTGCGTTCGCCGGCCTGCCCATGGGCCATGAATTCACCTCGCTGGTGCTGGCCCTGCTGCAGACGGGCGGCTATCCGCCCAAGCTCGATGACGCGCTGATCGAGCAGATCCGGAACCTCGAGGGCGACTTCGAGTTCCGCACCTACATTTCCCTCTCCTGCCAGAACTGCCCCGACGTGGTCCAGGCGCTGAACACGATGGCGGTGCTGAACCCGCGCATCCGTCACACCATGATCGATGGCGCGCTGTTCGAGCAGGAAGTGGCCTCACTCAACATCCGCTCCGTGCCCGCGGTGTACCTCAACGGGCAGCCCTTCGGCCAGGGCCGCATGAGCGTGGAGGAAATCGTCGCGAAGCTCGACAAGGGTGCCGCGCAACGCAAGGCCGCGGAGTTGTCGCAGCGCGCCCCTTACGACGTACTGATCGTGGGCGGTGGCCCTGCCGGTTCATCGGCTGCCATCTACGCAGCGCGCAAGGGCATCCGCGTGGGCGTGGCGGCCGAGCGCTTCGGCGGCCAGGTGCTCGACACGCTGGGCATCGAAAACCTCATTTCGGTGCCGCACACCGAAGGCCCGGCGCTGGCGGTGGCGCTGGAAGAAAACGTGAAGGCTCATGATGTGGACATCATGAACCTGCAGCGCGCCGAGAAGCTGGTGCCGGGTGAACTCACCGAGGTGCATTTCGCCGGCGGCGCGAAGCTTGCGGCGAAGACCGTGGTCATCGCCACGGGCGCGCGCTGGCGCGAGCTGGGCGTGCCGGGCGAGAAGGAGTACCGCAATCACGGCGTGGCGTATTGCCCGCACTGCGACGGCCCGTTGTTCAAGGGACGCGAGGTGGCCGTGGTGGGCGGCGGCAATTCCGGCGTCGAGGCTGCCATCGATCTTGCCGGCATCGTGAAGCATGTGACGTTGGTTGAATTCATGCCGACGTTGCGTGCCGATGCCGTGCTGGTGAACAAGCTCAAGAGCCTGCCGAATGTGACCATCCTCACCAATACCGAAACCCAGGAAGTGAAGGGCAATGGCACCGAGGTCACGGCGATGCGTTGCAGGGACCGCGCCACCGGTGAATCGCGTGAGCTGCCGCTCGCCGGCATATTCGTGCAGATCGGACTGGTGCCGAACACCGACTGGCTGAAGGGCACGCTGACGCTGTCGCCACGCGGCGAAATCGAAGTGGATGCCCGCGGGCAGACTTCGCTGCCCGGTGTCTTCGCAGCCGGCGACTGCACCACCACGCCCTACAAGCAGATCGTCATCGCCATGGGCGAAGGTTCCAGGGCCGCACTGTCGGCTTTCGATCACCTGATCCGCACACCCATCGCCGTCGCGGCGTAGGCGACGCGGCGGCGTAAACGGGCCGCCACCAAACGGCGTACCATGGGCTGCGGTCAATCGCGGCCCCGGGATGCCGATGCCTCTTCAACACGGATGGACCAAGCGCGGCGGAAGTTTCGCGCGCGCGCTGCGTGCGCTGGGCATTGCAGCCACACTGCTGTGCTCCATGGGTGCCACGGCCGACGGCCTGCACACCTTCTGGGAGATCAGCGGCAAACACAACACGGTGTGGCTGTTCGGCGCGGTGCATGTGCTGCATTCCTCCGACACCTCGCTGCCGCAGGTTGCGACCAATGCCTACGGCAACGCCGAGAAGGTGGTCGAGGAACTCGTCATCGATGAAGTGCTCGGCGAGCTGGCAGGTCCCGAGGGACAGAAGCTGCAGTTCCTGCCCGAAGGCCAGACGCTGCCTGCCGTGCTGGGCCCCGACCTGTATTCGAAGCTGCAGGCCGAAGCGCAGCGCCTGGGCATCGATCTCGAATTCATGTCGCGAATGCAACCCTGGTTCGTGGCGCAGCAAGTCGAATCACTGCGCATGCTGCGCGCGGGTTTCAATCCTCTGAATGGCGTGGACATGCAGATTGCCGCGCGCGCGCGCCAGGACGGCAAGCCCGTTCTGGGCCTCGAAACGCTTAACGACCAGCTCGGCATCTTCGCCGGGCTGTCGATGGATGAGCAGCGTGACTTCCTGCGCGCCACGCTCGAGGAAACCGAATCCGAGGCCGAGCTGCGTGAACTGACCAAAGCCTGGCGCGACGGGGACCTGAAGACCCTGCAGTCGGCGCTGCGCAAGGGCGCCGAGGAATCACCCGTACTGTTCAGGAAACTCACGGTCGACCGCAATCGCCGCTGGATTCCGCAGATCGAGCAGATGCTGCAGGACCAGGGCAACGACTATCTGATCGTCACCGGCGCGCTGCACATGGTGGGTCGCGACGGGTTGGTGGAGCTGTTGCGTCGCAAGGGCTACAAAGTGGTACAGAAATGAAGAAGCTCATGCCAACGGCGGCAGCTGCAGCTTCAATCCCCTACTGCTGGTCGCCATCGACAGCGTGAAGAACCGCCCGGAGGCATTGGCATGCAACGACCGCGCGAAGTGGGTGCTGGACAAGCTCAAAGAAGGTACGGGGCCTGCGTCGACGCGGCAGGCCAAAAAGCGCGGCAAGAAGGCATGAACCGCCTCGGCGATGACGGCATGCCGCCAGACCCCGCGCGCCGGTTACTGCGCGCAGCGGTAGCTGACCGCCAGCTTCGGATCGCCACTGCCGCTGTACTGCGCATGCGCCGGATATGGGCACAGCGGCCGTGTTTCGCCCGGCGCACTGGCGCCCTTGGCGATCACCTGTTCCGGCGCCTGGTTCTTTTCAACCCAGTTGACGATGGCACTGACCATGTCGAAGTTGTCGAGCGTGCGCTCGCCGCCGCCGCAATGCCCCATGCCCGGCACCAGGAACAGCCGGCTCCATGTCGAGGTGGGGGCGGGGCCGTTGTCGGCCTGCAGCCTCTCGTAGTAGTTCACCGTCTCCTGCGCCGAGAACCAGGGATCGCTGACGCCGTGATAGAAGATGAGCTTGCCACCGCGGCCGTTGAAGGTTGACAGGTTGGTCCAGCCGTTGGTGTCGCCGGCCATCTGCCGGCCGTCGTAGGCGCGCGCGGCCTCGGCCTCCACATCCATGCTGCTGCCGCTGGCTGGTCCTTCGGGAATTACCGGGCCCACCAGGATGCCGGGCAGGCCGCGCTGTTCGATGATGCCGGTGTCGTAGAAATAACCCGGATATACCTGCAGGCCCTTGGCCGTCGTGGGCCCCGCTATCACCTTCTTCACTGCGGCAATCTGTTCGTTCGACAGGCAGCCGTCGTTCTTCGCGCCACTGCAGGCCAGCACCTGCGGATCGAAGTTGCAGCTCTTCGGCGCGAACACGAAGCCGTCCTTGCTGCCATCGAGCGCATCGCAGGCCGCGAGCAGTCCATTGACCAGCAGCCGTCGATCCGAATCGCTCAGCGCGAGGCGCGTCTGCGGCTTGCCCTGCGCATCCTTCGGCGCGATGGCATTCAATGCGGTTGCGCCCCAGCGCAGTCCGAGGTTCGAGAAGTTCGTGCGGATGGCGGGCGCACCGGCAACGATGCCGTCGAAATACGTTGGGAAGCGCTGCGACATCATCATCGCCTCGCGCCCGCCCGTGGAGCAGCCCACCCAGTAGCTGTGATGCGGCGCCTTGCCGTAGTACTTCTGCACCATCTGCTTGGCGATGACGGTGACCGTGGCATTGGCCTGATACAGGAAGTTGAGCATCGCTTCCTGGTCTTCCATGAACGTGGTGTCGAAGCCCGCGCCCTTGTGACCGGAATCATTGCTGACCACCGCAAAGCCCGCGGCCAACGCTGTGGTGT
Source organism: Steroidobacteraceae bacterium (assembly GCA_046347045.1). GTDB lineage: Bacteria > Pseudomonadota > Gammaproteobacteria > Steroidobacterales > Steroidobacteraceae > ZC4RG30. The sequence goes on along the minus strand of JAXMGX010000005.1, from coordinate 62,381 downwards.
CGCCCGCGGCCTGCGTGCCATACGGCGGATTCACCACGCCGTTCAGGCCGCCGCCGCCCTGGAAGAAGAATCTTCCGTTCCAGTTGGCGGGCAGCGCCAGCGCGAAGCCGATGCCATAGGGGCGGCCATTGCGGCCGGTGCGCGCATCGATCACGCCATCCACGCGGCAGTGCGCGGGCAGCAGCGGCGCCGTGCCCGGCGCGCTGGTGCGCACGGCCGGGCCTGGCCCTGCAGGCACATTGGCCGTCTTGTCGATCTTGATGGTGTGCCCTGGCACCGTGAACTTCGCCAGCGCCGCGCAACTGGCCGCGGCTGGTGCGGCCGATGCGCACATTGCCGCGCTGGAAAGAGCGCCCGATGCCAGCGCCGCGAGCAGCGGCAGACCATGCTTCTTGTTCATGCGGATTTCCCCCGGGGCAGGTATTGGCTAAGCTGCGGCAGCATAACGACAACGGTGGCGCCAAGCCATCAGGGGTGCCCCATGCATCTGCCCGTGCGAATCAGGCTTTCGGTGATGATGTTCCTGCAGTTCGCCATCTGGGGCTCGTGGTTCGTCACCACGTCCACCTACCTGCAGGCGGTGGGATTCGATGGACTGCAGATCGGCGCCGCGTACAGCACGATGAACTGGGGCGCCATCTTCGCACCCATCGTGGCCGGCGCCTTCGCCGACCGCTTCTTCCAGGCGCAGAAGGTAATGGGCGTGCTGCATCTGGTGGGCGCGGCGCTGTTGTGGTGGATCTCGTCCATCACCGATCCGGGTGCGTTCTTCTGGGCACTGCTCACCTATGCCATCTGCTACATGCCCACACTCGGCCTCGCCAATGCCATCTCCTTCCACCAGATGCGCGATCCGGCGCAGGATTTCCCGGGCATCCGCGTGATGGGCACCATCGGCTGGATCGCAGTGGGCGTGGCGGTGGGCACGGCCGCGCCGCACATTTTCGGCAAGTCCATCGAGCCCACCAACCTGCCGCTGAAGCTGGGCGCGGCGCTGTCGGTGCTGCTGGGCATCTATGCCTTCTTTCTGCCCGGGACGCCGCCGGCCAACAAGGGCAGTCGTCCCACACTGGCGCAGGCGCTGGGTCTTGAAACACTTGCCTACATGAAGGACCGCTCCTTCGCCATATTCACCATAGGCTCGGCACTGATCTGCATTCCGTTGTCGTTCTACTACAGCTTCGCCAATGTGTACCTTAATGAAACCGGCATGACGGGCACGGCCGGCAAGATGGCGCTGGGTCAGGTGTCGGAGCTGCTGTTCCTGCTGCTGATCCCCGCGCTGTTCGCACGCTGGGGCGTGAAGAAGATGCTGCTGATTGGCATGGCCGCCTGGGCACTGCGCTATGTGCTGTTCGCCTTCGGCAACAACGGCACGCTGGTGTCGCTGCTGTACGCCGGCATCATCCTGCACGGCATCTGCTTCGATTTCTTCTTCGTCACGGGCCAGCTCTATGTGGACCGGGTGGTGCCGCGCGCGCAGCGCGCCGCCGCGCAGGGTTTCATCCACGTCGTGACTTATGGCGTGGGTCAGCTCATCGGCTCATGGGCGGCGGGCGCGGTGGTCAACCGCTACGCCGTGGCCACGGATGCCGGCACGCAGCATCTGTGGCAGACCATCTGGCTCATCCCGGCCGTCATGGCCTTCGCGGTGATGGTGTTGTTCATGGCGTTCTTCCGCGAGCCGCCTCGGCCCGCATCTCCATAGGCATCAGCGCCGCCTTGATTGCGGCGCCCCAGATGGCATTGCCCAGGTCGTTCAGGTGCAGGTTGTCGCCGACGAAGATGTCGGTCATGACCGTGCCGTCCTTGTTCAGCAGGTAAGGCGCCACGTCGACGTAGTACACCAGAGGATCGGCAGCGGCGATGGCGCGGAAGGCGGCATTGACCTGCTGCGCCACGCCCCAGCGGTCACGGCGCAGCACGCTGGGCTTGATGGACAGCACGTAGATCCGCGCCTCGGGCAGCTTGCCGTGGATGCGGGCGATGATCCGCCGCAGGTCCGCCACGATGGCGTCGTTCGGGATCGCAGGGTTGGCGGCCGTGTCGTTGTCACCTTCGTAAATGAGGATGGCGCGCGGCTTGTATACCAGCGCCACGCGGTCCAGATAGTGCAGCAGGTCATGCATGGTGCTGCCACCGAAGCCACGCGGAATCACCGTCAGCGGCGCCAGCGCGCCTGGCGCCTGTGCGCCCCAGCGCGCAATGCTCGAGCTTCCGGTCAGCACGATGGCTCCTGCAGGCGGCATCTGCGCGCGATCCTGCTGCTCGTAACGGAGAATTTCGCCTTCGAAGCGCGCCGGATCCGGATACGCGGGCACCGGCTCCTGCGCGGGCGCCGATATCGGTGCTGGCACCTGCGCCGCGGCAAGGCCGACGCAACACGAGAGCAGCAGCGCGCGGATGACGGGCTTGAACATGGGATGTCCCTTGATGCAGCTAGTACACCGCGAAGGAATACAGCATGTCGCCCACACCCACCAGCACATGCTGGCGACCGTCGACGTCGTAGGTCTGCGGCGCATTGCTGATGTTGCCGATGCGCGTATGCCACAGGATGTCGCCGTTCTTCGCATCCAGCGCCAGGAAATTGCCGCTGCCGTCGCCGCCGAACAGCAGTCCGCTCGCAGTGGTGAGCAGCCCACCGCCGATGGTCGCGCCCTGCGGCCACTCGCGCCGCCACACTGCCTTGCCGGTGCGGTAGTCGATGGCGCGCAGCGCGTTGCTCTCGAATCCCAGTATCGACCAGCGCTTGCCACCCAGACCCATGGAACCGCGCGGATCCGGGTCGGTGAGATACAGCAGGTTGAAACTGTTGCTCTCTGATACGTAGAACAGTCCCAGGTCGGGATTGAACGCCGGCGGTGGCCAGTTCGTGACGCCCGCTTCCATGGGCGAGACGATGGATCCCGGCACGATGGCGGACTTCTCCGGATCGGCCTCGGGTTGTCCGGTCTTGCGCAGGCCCTTCGCCCAGTTGGCCGTCTTGCTGAAGGGCGCCGTGACGATGTGCTCGCCGGTCACGCGATCCAGCGTGAAGAAATAGCCGTTGCGGGCCGCGGTCGATACCAGCTTGCGCGGCTTGCCATCGATCACGCCGTCGAACAGCACCGGCGTCTGCGCGGAATCCCAGTCGTGGGTGTCGTGCGGCGAGGTCTGGTAGTACCAGACCATCTTGCCCGTGGACATCTTCACGGCCATCAGCGTGCAGGTGAAGAGGTTGTCGCCCTTGCGCGAAACGCCGGTGTAGCCCGGCGTGGGATTGCCGGTGCTGAAGATGTAGAGGTCGGTTTCAGGATCGTAGGAACCCGGCACCCACACCTGCGCGCCGCCGTGCCGCGCGGCATCGAGGTTGGGCCAGGTGTCCAGCCCCGGATCTCCCGGATTCATCGGCACCGTATAGAGAATCCAGTTTCTCTTGCCCGTGCGCGGATCGTACGACTGCAGGAAGCCTGGCGCGTCGAGGTCGTTGCCCGTGCCCACCAGCACCTGGTCGCCCACGACGATGGGCGCCATCGTCGAAAAATACTGCTGGTTGAAATCCGCGATCTCGACGTGCCAGTTCTCCTTGCCGCTGCGCGCGTCCAGTGACACCAGGTAGTTGTCCGGCGTTTCGAAGAGCAGCGAGTCGTTCCAGATCGCCGCGCCGCGACTGCCGATGTGTGTGCCGCCGCGCGTCTTCCAGAAGTAATGCCACAGTTCGCGCCCGTCGCGGGCATCCACGGCCCAGGCATGATCGGGCGAGGTCATGTACAGGATGCCGTTGACCTCGAGGATGGCGCCGCGCAGTGCCGCGGGTGCGACCGGGAAATCACCTTTGCCTTCGCCGCCGGTCGAGACCTTGCCGCGAAGGTCGGTGCTGATGCGCGCGGACCAGGCCAGGCCCAGTGTCTTCACGTTGGCTGGCGTCACCTGCGTGAGGTGGCTGAAACGCTGGCCGGTGTAATCGCCGGAATAGCTGGTCCAGTCCTTCGACAGGGGCTGCTTCAGCGTCTCGGGTGCGAGGATGGGCGCATTGGTCGATGACTGCGCCAGCGCAGGCATCGACGTGCAGCCGAGCAGCATCAGTGCCGCGGCGCCCGCGCGGATCAGCCGCGCGACGGTGAGGCGCTTGCGATTCATTTCAGCCCCGCGAGGTATGCCGTGACATCGTGCATGGTCTGGTTGGTGAGCTTCGTCCACAGCACGCGGTGCTGCGCCAGCGGATCATCCACCTGCACCGACTCGACGCGCGGCGTGCCATTGCGCGTGAAGCTGCGGTATTCACCCGCATCGGTAGTGAGGCTCACGATGAAGTCATCCATGCGCACCAGCTTGCCGCTGATGCGTTCGCCACCGGCCAGTTGCACGTTCACGCGCACGGTGCTTCTCGCGGTGGGCGTCGCAGGTGGCGGCCCGGGAGGTCCGGGTGGCGCTGTTGGCGCGGCGCGCCGCCCCGACACCCAGGTGTTCTGCAGCGACTCGATGCCACCGGCGCGCGCACCGATGCCCGCGAGGTCACCGGTGGGTGAATGGCAGGCGGCGCATTCGGCCTTGAAATAGCGCTCGCCCGCACGCGCATTGCCCACCAGCAGGTTCAGTGAAGCTGCGGTGCCCGGGGGTGGCGCACCTTGCGGTTGCGCCGTGAACACGATGCTGTGCATGTACTCGGCCAGCGCCTTCACGTCGTCGTCGGGCAGGGGCATCGGCGGCATGGCCGTGCCGCCACCCGCCGGCACCCGGCCCGCGCGCACCACCGGTCCGATGGACTCGCCACCCTTGTCGTTCAGCACCAGCTGCGAGCGCAGCAGGTTGGGGCCGCCCATGTCGCCGCCGCGCAGGTCTGCGCCGTGGCAGGCCCGGCAGAAGGAGGAATACAGGGAAAGGCCGCGCGCCACCAGCGCGGGATCACCGGGGCCGCGTTGTTGCGCGGGAAACGCGGGCGGTGGGGCCTGGGCGGCGGACGCGGCGCCGGTCACGATGGCCAGCAGGATGCTCGAGCCGATCTTCACTGTCGTTCTTCTCCCCGTTTTCCGTGCATCATGCCCGACCCGCGGGCACGGGGGCATCCCGGGCTACCGCGCCAACTCCGCGTCTATGGCGGCCTTGAGCGTGCGCGCAGCCGCGGCGCGCTCCCGGCCGTAAAAGGCGCTGAGCTGGGCCACCTGCAACCGGGAAACGACAATCGACCGGACCATGGACCATTCCCGTGCATCGGGCGGAAGCGTCCAGAGCAGGTCCCTCGGCCTGTCGACGTAGCCGCCTGCCAACTCCTTCATGATGGGGGCGTTCGATGACTGCAGCTGCGGCAGGTTCGAACTCAGGCGCGACTGCACCAGTCCACTCTGCAGAAGCCTCGCGTTGAAGCTCTCATCGACGAAGAAGGCATTGTTCTTGTTGATGACCTCGAACCGCAGGTTCGTCTCCTGGTAGTACTCGGCGATCTGGTCGCGCAATCGGGCATTGCGGATCAGATGGAAGTTGCCGGTGCTGACCAGATCGTCGTAGGTGCCGCTCTTCAGCAGCAGCGTCCTGCGCCCGCCCAGGTGCTCCACCGCGTTCGACAGCGGCAGCGTGTCCGGCGGCAGGCGCGGCGCGGACAGCGCGCGGTACAGCAGCAGCGCATCGCGCGTCTGCAGTTCCTCGAAGGCAACCGTTTCATCCAGGAACTGACCCATGGATGCGAGGTCCCGTGCCAGCAGCGTCAGGTACTGCCGTTCACTGCGCGCATCGATGCGATCCTGATACCAGGCGTTCAGTGACATCGCGATCAGGATGCCGGCCACGACCACCAGGAGTTCCGCGAGGAACCAGCGCAGGCCGCGCCGGAACGGCGAGTGCGGCTCGCCGGCCGGCATGGCAGGTGCGGAAGCGGTCTGTGGCGCGGGAGGGATCGGTGGCGCGGGAGTCTCGTCGCTCATCGGTTCATAATGCCGCACTCCCTGCGGCTTCTCACCGGAACCTGATGCCATGAAATTCCTGCACACCATGCTGCGCGTCGGCGACATGCAGCGCTCCGTCGATTTCTACACCCGCATTCTGGGCATGCGCGTGCTGCGCACCCGTGACGTGCCCGAGTACAAGTACTCGCTCACCTTCCTGGGCTTCGGCAATGGCAATGCCGACGGCGGAGCCGAACTCGAGCTCACCTATAACTATGGTGTGGCCACCTACGAGCAGGGCACCGCCTTTGGTCATCTGGCGCTGGGAGTGCCCGATGTTGCCGGCGCCTGCGCACGCATCAAGGCCGCCGGCGGCAAGGTGACCCGCGAAGCCGGTCCGGTGAAGGGCGGCACTACGGTTATCGCCTTCGTCGAGGATCCGGATGGATACAAGATCGAGCTGATTCAAGGCGGTGTGGACTGATATCAGCGAAGATCACCGCTTTTCGGCTCACGAAGCCGGCAATCTACCGCGGCAAGCGGCAATTCCGCCGTTTCAAGCTAGACTCCCCGGCTCCACAATCTTGACCGGGGGGTCAACGTGCTGAACCGCGCTCGCCTGCTGGGGCTGATGCTCCTGCCCATTGTCTTTGCCACTGCCGCCTCCGCCGCGGACAAGATCCCCCCGCTGCTGGCCAAGGCCGTGAATGTGAATGACGCGCGGCTGCTGAAGGGCACCGACGATCCGCACCAGTGGTCGCACTACGGTGGCAGCTACAACGAGCAGCGCTTCAGTCCGCTGAAGAAGATCAACGACGCCAACGTGAAGGACCTCGGTCTCGCGTGGTACGCCGACTACGACACCAACCAGAACCAGCATGGCTCGCCGCTGTATGTGGACGGCGTGATCTACGTGTCCACCGCGCGCAATGTGGTGCATGCCTTCGACGCGAGGAATGGCAAGCGGCTGTGGACCTACACCCCGCTGATGATCCCGAATCCGAACCTCGGGCTCGTGAATCGCGGCATGGCCGCGTACAACGGCAAGCTCTACATGGGCATGCTCGATGCGCACCTGGTGGCCATCGACGCGAAGACCGGCAAGGCCAAGTGGAACATCGACACCGTGCCCGAGAGCCTGGGGCTGGGCGCGATGCGCAAGAACTACTCCATCACCATGGCGCCGCGCGTGGCCAAGGGGCTGGTATACGTCGGCGGCTCGGGTGGTGAGTACGGCGTACGCGGCTGGATCGCCGCCTTCGACGCCGAGACCGGCAAGGAAGTGTGGCGCTTCTGGACCGTGCCTGGCGATCCATCGAAGCCCGACCACGCAGTGTCCGATGCGCCGCTGAAGAAGGCGCTGGCCACCTGGCCCAATCGCATCGAGTACTGGAAGCAGGGCGGTGGCGGCACGATCTGGGATGCGGCCGTGTATGACCCGGTCACCGATCTGCTGTACTTCGGCACCGGCAACGGCACGCCGTGGAATCGCGAGATGCGCGATCCTTCCGATGGCGACAATCTCTACGTAGCCTCGATCGTCGCGGTGAAGGCGGGCACCGGCGAGTACGTGTGGCACTACCAGGAAACGCCGGGCGATTCCTGGGACTACGATGCCATCAGCCCGATGGTGACGGCCGATGTCACCATCGAAGGCAAGAAGAAGCACGTCATCATCCAGCCGTCGAAGAATGGCTTGATCTACGTGATCGAAGCGGCAACGGGCAAGCTGATAAGCGGCGATCCCTTCACCGAGGTGACCTGGGCCACGGGCGTCGATGTGAAGACCGGCCGGCCCATCGAAGTGCCAGGCGCACGCTATGAAACCGAACCGTTCAACATCGGCCCGGGCGCGCCCGGTGGCCACACCTGGCATCCGAATGCGTACAGCCCCATCACCGGCCTCATTTATATACCCACCTGGGAGAACTACTCCGCGATGGCGCCACAGGTGCGCCCGGCCACGGGACTGCCGCCGCTGGTGGCCTTCGGCGGACGCATCGATCGCGCCACGCTGAAGCCGCATGCCAAGCAGGCCGACAATGGCTGGCTGCGCGCCTGGGATCCGGTGGCGCGCAAGGTGGTGTGGGAAACCGAGAAGGGCCCGCGCGCCACCAGTGGTGTGCTGGCCACCGGCGGCAACCTCGTGTTCATGGGCAACAGCAATGGCAAGCAGCTCTCGGCGTACAACGCGAAGACCGGCAGCAAGCTGTGGACCTTTGACGCGCAGACCGCGGTCTATGCCGCGCCCATCACCTATGAACTCGATGGCGTGCAATACATCGCCGCCAGTGTCGGCGGCACGAGCGGCAACGATTACTTCGCGCCCACGTATGCGCGCATGCTGGTGTTCAAGGTCGGCGGCAATGTGAAGCTGCCCCCGACGGCGCCCTATACGCCGCCAGTGCTCAATCCGCCGGCGTCGACGGCAACGGCCGAGGTCATCGCGCGCGGTGGGCAGGTGTATGAGGAACATTGTTCGGTATGCCATGGCGCCGGCGCCGTGCAGCAGCGTTCCAGCTTCCCCAATCTCACGTACACGCCGTTCCTGCATTCGCAGGAAGGTTTCGACCAAGTGGTATTGAAGGGCGTGAAGCTCGAGCGCGGCATGGGCAATTTCTCGGATCGCCTCAGTGCCGCCGATTCGGCTGCGGTGCGCGAATACATCATCTCGCGCGCGAACGAAGTGAAGCGCAATCCGCCGCCGGCGGGTGGCCCGCGTGGTGGCGCGGGCGCGGCCGCCGGGGCCGCTGCACCCGCCGCGGGTGGCGCAGGTGCTGCAGGTGCGGGCGCTGCTGCGCCGGCGCGCGCGCCAGCGCCGGCCACGCGCGACATCCACGAGGAAGCCGCTGCGCCGCGCTAGACTTCATCCCGCGCCTTCCGGCGCATCGAAGGTCAAGACGTGAAGCGGATTGCGATGGGTTGGGCGCTGGCTGCACTGCTGCAGCCGGCGCTGGCAAGGTCCGAGGATTTCACCGGCACGGCGCGGCTGCAGTTGCAGCGCATCGTGAGCTATGAGGGCGAGGACAAGGGACCGGGCCGCGCCGCGTTCGAAGGCCTGGTCGAGGTCTGCAACAACATCCGCGCGCAGTTCTATGAACTGCCCGCGCAGCACATCGCCGACGGGGTGCTCTCGGCGGTGGACCGCCAGCGTGTCGAACATTATTTCAGCAATGACAGGGCCGTCACGTATGTCACCGGCACACTGCTGGAGTTGCCGGACCTCAACCGCTGGCAGGAGGCTGCCGCGAACAGCGCCGATGGAAAGGTGGAAAGGCCGCCGGACTGCGCGGGCTACGTCGCGCACGAACACCGCACCGGCACGCTGTGGCGCGATGGCGTGGTGTGGCGTCTCGATTTCACCGCGCGTCGCGCAGTGGGAACGAGGCGCGCCGCTGACTTCACGCGGCAGCCGCTGCCATTGCCGGCGCCCTTCGATACCTTTCCCAAGGAACTGATCGCGGGCAAGACCTGCCGTGTCGTGCCGATGCCGACGGCGGGGTTTATGGATGGCGAAAGCTGCCTGTGGACGGCCTTCCCGGCGGCGCGCTTCCTGGGCCTCCCCTGGCCGCTGCGCGCCCGGACCCGCCTGGGCATGCTAAAGAAGATGGTGACCGAGGACAAGGCGCAGTTTGCCGAGCGCAATGGCGTGCTCGAGCCGGGGCTTTTCGACATTCCGGTCGGCTTCACGCGGGTGGGACCGACGCCGTAAACTCGGGGTCTACCTGCCACATGGATCATCCGGGGGTCCCGTGTTCAACCGCGCTCGCTTGCTGGGTCTGGGCATCCTGCTGCCCGTCTTCATTGCCGGCTGCCAGAAGACCGAACAGGTCGCCGCCGCCAATCCGCTGACCAATCCCGCCGCCGTCACGCAGGAACGCCTGCTGAAGGGACTGGACGATCCGGCCCAGTGGGCCACCTATGGCGGCAGCTACAGCGAACAGCGCTTCAGTCCGCTGAAGTCCATCAACACCACGAACGTGGGCAAGCTGGGCCTGGCCTGGTTCGCCGACTACGACACCAACCTCGATCAGCACGGCACCCCGCTGTACGTGGATGGCGTCATCTATGTGTCCACCGCGTGGGACAAGGTGTATGCCTTCGACGCGAAGTCCGGCAAGCAGCTCTGGCAGTACAACCCCAAGGTGCCGGGCGAGTGGCTGCGCAATGTGTGCTGCGGCAACGTGAGCCGCGGCATCGCCGCGTACAACGGCAAGATCTACCTCGGCACGCTGGATGCGCGGCTCATCGCCATCGATGCGAAGACGGGCAAGGAAGCCTGGGTCACCGACACCATCGAGGGTGATCACGCCGATCCGCTGAATCGTTACTCGATCACGATGGCGCCACGCGTGGCCAAGGGCAAGGTATTCATCGGCGCCTCGGGCGGCGAGTTCGGCGTGCGTGGCTGGATCGCGGCCTACGACGCCGAGACGGGCAAGCAGGTCTGGCGTTTCTACAACGTGCCGGGCGATCCCTCGAAGGGCTTCGAGAACGAGGCGATGAAGAAGGCCGCTTCCACCTGGAGCGGCGAGTGGTGGAAGCTGGGCGGTGGCGGCAGCGTGTGGGACGCGGCCATCTACGATCCTGCCACCGACCTCCTCATTTATGGCACGGGCAACGCCACGCCATGGAACCAGCTCGCGCGCGACAAGAAGAAGGGCGACAACCTCTATGTCGCTTCCATCGTCGCGCTGAAGGCCGACACCGGTGAATACGTCTGGCACTACCAGACCACGCCCGGCGATACCTGGGACTACGACGCCGTCAGTCCGATGATGACCATCGACGTGACGATGAATGGCGAGAAGAAGCATGTGCTCGTGCAGCCGAACAAGAACGGCATGCTGTATGTGCTGAACGTGGCCGACGGCAAGCTGCTCTCGGCCGATGCCTTCACCGAGGTGAACTGGAACACCGGCGTCGACATGAAGACCGGCCGGCCCAAGGTGGTCGAGGCCGCGAAGTATGAAAAGGAAGGCTGGAACCTCGCGCCCGGCGTGCAGGGCGGACATAGCTGGCATCCGAATGCGTACAGCCCCGACACCGGGCTCATCTACATCCCCACCTGGGAAGCGTATTTCCCGATGGTGCGCGACCCGAACTACAAGCCGGCCGCGGGCGGCTTCAACCTCGGCATTGCATTCGGTGGACCGAACATGGCCGCCACGAACCTGAAGCCCACCAACAAGACCGGCATCACCGGCAGGCTCAAGGCCTGGGATCCGGTGGCGCGCAAGGTGGTGTGGGAAACGCCGGCATTCCCGAACAACCGTCCCAGCGGCGGCACGCTGGCCACTGCCGGCGGACTGGTGTTCCAGGGCAATGGCGCGGGCGAGGAGCTGCGCGCCTATGACGCGAAGAACGGCCAGCAGCTCTGGAGCTACAAGGCGCAGACTGCCGTGTACGCGCCGCCCATCACCTATCAGCTCGACGGCGAGCAGTACATCGCGCAGAGCGTGGGTGGCGTGGCGCAGGGCGGCTACTTCGCCCCCGGTTATGCGCGCATGCTGGTGTTCAAGCTGGGTGGCACGGCGATGCTGCCACCGAACCAGCCCTACACGCCGCCGGCGCTGAATCCGCCGCCGTCGACTGCGTCGGCCGACGTGATCAAGCACGGCGAAGAGGAGTATTCGCAGTACTGCTCGGTATGCCATGGACAGGACGGCGTGCAGCAGCGCGGCACCTTCCCCAACCTGATGGTGTCGGGCCTGCTGCATTCGCAGCAAGGCTTCGATCAGGTGGTGCTGCAGGGCCAGCGCATCGAGAAGGGCATGGGCAATTTCTCGAAGGAGCTGCAGCCTGCGGATTCCGCAGCAGTGCGTGAGTACCTGATCGCGCGCGCCAATCTGCTGAAGAAGCAGATGCCCGCGACGCCGCCGCCCGCGAGCAACGACGGCAATCAGCATCAGGCGAATTAGGACGACACACTTTCGCCGGCGCGCGATCTGCGACGCTCTTTGCCCCGGGCAGTGTTTGCCCGGGGCACGCTCCTCTTGCTGCGCTTGCAGCATTTAGTCGCGTCCGGACTCGTGCACTTTCTGCCGTGCTAGACTCGCCGCCCTTACAAGACCGGCCACCGGCCACCGCTTTTCGCATCCATCTAATAATTCCGTAGAGACACAGAGGTTCGTAGAACATGAGCAATCTGGAAACCGTGCTGAAAAATGCCGGCAATACCGTTGAGCATCTGCGCAATTCGCAGATCGGCGCGTATGTGTATCCCGTCGTGTCGCCCGAGTTCAGCAACTGGCGCACCGAGCAGGCCGCCTGGCGCAACAACGCGGTGCTGTTCGATCAGACGCACCACATGGTCGACCTCTTCATCGAAGGTCCGGATGCGCTGGCGTTCATCGAGAGCCTCGCGATCAACAGCATGAAGGGCTTCGTGCCGAACAAGGCCAAGCAGTTCGTGGCGTGCTCGTACTCGGGCCACGTGATCGGCGACAACATCCTGTTCTACCTCGCCGACAACAGCTTCGTGATGGTCGGCCGCGCGCCGTCCTGCAACTGGGTGAAGTTCCAGGCCGAGACCAGCGGCTTCCGCGTGTCGGTGCGTTATGACGACCGCTCGCCCTCGCGCCCGAACGGCCATGCCGTCAAGCGCAACTACTACCGCTTCCAGATCCAGGGCCCGAAGGCCAAGAACGTCATCGACAAGCTCAACGGCACGCCGATGCCGGAGCTGAAGTTCTTCAACATGGCCGCCATCAAGATCAAGGGCCGCCTGGTGCGCACGCTGCGCCACGGCATGGCCGGCGAGCCGGGCGTCGAGATCTGGGGCCCGTACGAAGAGCGCGAAGAGATCGCCGCTGCCATCATCGAGGCCGGCAAGGAATTCGGCCTGCTGCCCGTCGGTTCGCGCGCCTACGCGACGAACACGCTGGAGTCGGGCTGGGTGCCGTCGCCGCTGCCCGCCGTGTACACGGACGAGCGCATGAAGAAGTACCGCGAGTGGCTGCCCGCCAACTCGTACGAAGCCGCCGGCGCCATCGGTGGCTCGTTCGTCTCGAAGAACATCGAAGACTACTACCTCACCCCGTACGAAATCGGCTACGGCCCGTTCGTGAAGTTCGACCATGACTTCATCGGCCGCGAAGCGCTCGAGAAGATGAACGGTGGCAAGGGTGGCCGTCGCAAGGTGACGCTGGCCTGGAACGGCGACGACGTCGCGAAGATCCAGAAGTCGATCCTTGAGAAGGGCGAGCACTACAAGTACATCGAGATGCCGCTGTCCAACTACGCCAACAGCAACTACGACCTGCTGACGGCCGGTGGCAAGCCCGTGGGCCTGTCGCTGTTCTCGGGCTACAGCTACAACGAGCGTTCGTTCCTGTCGCTGGCCGTTGTCGACGAAGACATCGCGCTGGGCAACGAAGTGGTGCTGCACTGGGGCGAGCCGAACGGCGGTTCGAAGAAGACCACCGTCGAGCCGCACAAGATGGGCGAGATCCGCGCCATCGTGTCGCCGGTGCCGTACGCCGTCACCGCCCGCCAGAACTACGCGGAAGGCTGGCGCACGGGCAAGAAGTAATTGGCGGGAAGCCCGCGCCTCTGGGCGCGGGCCTGCCGATGTTCCTTGCATCGAGGAAGGGCGGGTGTTTCACCCGCCCTTTTTCTTTGCCTTGAGAGAATGAGGCGCATTCGATGAGCGATAACACGCAACACGAAGGGCAGGCCGGGGCGCAGGTCACGGCCTTCGACTACATCGGCGGGCAGCCCGTCATCGACCGCATCGTCGATGACTTCTACGCACGCATGGACTCACTGCCCGACGCGAAGGCCATCCGCGCCATGCACGCGGCGGACCTTGGGCCCATCAACCTGATACTGAAGAAATACCTGGCCGAGTGGCTGGGCGGCCCGAAGAACTATTCGACCGAACGCGGGCATCCCATGTTGCGCGCGCGGCACCTGCCTTTCACCATCGGCATCGCCGACCGCGATGCCTGGATGCTGTGCATGAACGGCGCGCTGGACGCGCACATCGCCGCCGGTCCCGTGCGCGAGAACATCCGCGAGGCCATCGCGAATCTGGCCAACTGGATGCGCAACAGGAAGGACGAGCCGCCGCCAGGCCGCGACTGACGCGAACGCGATCAGTCGGCTTCGGCCGGTGCCATCTCCTGGTTCAGCCGCGCGATCAGCTTGCGCGTGCGCGCATCGGCCGGCATGCACATCACCACGCGCACCGTGGGATGGCCATCGGGAATGCATGACACATGCTCGAATGCCAGTTCGCCGAATTCGCGATGGCGGAAATGATGGATGCCATAGGAACCCGCGTTCACATCCGGTGAGCGCCACAGGCTGCGGAACACCGGCGAGCTGCGCTCGAGCCGCTGCACCACCGATTCGAAGCGGCGATCCGAACCGAAGGCGCTGTAATCCACCTTCAGCTTCGCCACGATGCGGCGCAGGCGCTGCTGCACGCCCTCGGGCGTGTCGTCGTAGCTGGTGGCGCCGCTGAACAGCAGTTCGAGCAGATTGCGCTCGTTCTGCGGCAGCAGCGAGTAATCGCGGAACACGCGCGAGTTCATGTCGTTCCAGGCCAGCACGTCCCAGCGCAGGTTGCGCGCGATGGCGGGGATGGTCAGGCCGGTGACCAGCCGCTCGATCTCCGGCGGCACTTCGAAGCGCGGTGAACCCTGCACGCGCGGCGCGCGCTGCTGTACCAGCGAGAACAGGTACACGCGCTCGTCGTCGGTGAGCTTGAAGGTCTGGCAGATGCGCTCCAGCACCTCGTCGGAAACGCGCATCTCGCGTCCCTGCTCGAGCCAGGTGTACCAGGCAACGCTGACGCCCGACAGTGCAGCCACGTCCTCGCGCCTCAGGCCGGCTGTGCGGCGGCGCTGCGGGTCAGGTAGTCCCACATCCGCGGGCTTGATGCGCGCGCGGCAGCTCCGCAGGAATTCAGCTCGCTGCCTGCCCAATGGTTGCCGTGTCTGAGGACGGGTATTGGCAATACCACGCTGTAGAGAGCCTTCCGGAGCTCTTGTTTCGGCAGTCGAAGTGTCCATGTGCGCCCCCGTCAATGCAGGTGCTACTACTACCACGTTTGTCGGCAACAATTAAGGGCTCAGGCAGGCAAACCTATGGATAGCACTAATTGCTCGCGTTAATGTCCAACCCAGAACATCAATCTTGTGGTTTGGGGGATAAATGCGAGGCGTGTTCGCAGCTTTGTTGCTTGCGGCGGCCACCGGGTCGGTGGCGCAGGAAGGCTTTCCGCTCGATGGCACGTGGCGCAGTGAATCCACGGCCAAGGATGGTTCGCACCGGACCATCGTCCTCATCATGCAGTGGGATGGAAAGTCCGTCACCGGCACCATCAATCCCGGCCCCAACGGCACCGACTTCACCGGCGGCAAACTGAACCCCGACGGCTGGAAGTTCACGCTCGACGTGAAGAATGCCAAGGGCGGCCCGGTTCACTTCGAGGGCGTCATTTCCGACCTCGGCAAGTACAAGCGCGTGGTCGCCGGCAAGTGGACTGACGCCGCCGGCACCATCGACGCGAAGTTCGTGCACGAGTAGGCCCGCATGAAGATGAAACACTCCAAGAAGAACCTGCTGGCCCTCCTGACCATTGCCGCGGCAAGCGTGGTCGCCATGGGCGCCGCGCAGGCCGCGGGGTCCTCTGCCGTGCCGCGCTACGCCGATGGCAAGGTCCGTCTCGACCGCGTGCCGGGCGAGAAGGGCTACTGGGACCATCCCAGCGCCACCAGCCTGGCCGAGAAGGGCGTGAATGTCGCCTTCGATGCCAACGGCAAGCTGAAGAACATCGCCGATGCGGCAAAGGTGGCGCCCTTCCAGCCCTGGGCGCTGGCGCTGTACAAGTTCCGGCAGCAGAACAACTTCATCGACGATCCCATGAAGGTGTGCATCGGCCCGGGCAATCCGCGGCAGATGATGACGCCCGGCGGCGTGCGCTTCATCCAGGACAACAACTACAAGCGCATGTACATGATCTTCGGTGGCGGCAACCACAACTGGCGCACCATCTACATGGACGGTCGCGATCCGCCCAATGCCGAAGAAGTCACCGGCACCTTCCTCGGTCTTGCCGTGGGCAAGTGGGAAGGCGACACGCTGGTGGCCACTTCCACCGGATTCAACACGCGCTTCTGGATGTCGAACGGCGGCCTGCCCCACACCGAGGCACTGACGTTGACCGAGCGCTTCAAGCGCGTGTCGAAGGACCAGCTCGATTACGAAGTCACCATCGACGATCCGCGCACGTACACGCGCCCGTGGAAGGCAGCCTGGACGCTGCGCTGGGTGCCCGGCGACATACCCGAACAGTTCTGCGAAACCGGTCGTGAATAGGAGAACCACAATGACCAGCTCGAAATTCAGCGGCGTCGTGAAATCCCTGCTGGGAGCCGCGGCACTGCTCTGCGCCGCGACCATCAGCCAGGCGCATCATTCCTTTGCCGCCCAGTACGACTCCAACAAGCCCACTTCGCTCGACGGAGTGGTCACCAAGGTGGAGTGGACCAACCCGCACGTCTACATCTACATCGACGTCACCGACCCCAAGACGCAGAAGGTGAGCAACTGGGGCTTCGAGATGGGTCCGCCGCACATGCTCATGCGCACCGGCTGGAAGCGCAACAGTCTCAAGATCGGCGAGGAAGTGTCGGTGGATGGCTGGCTCGCACGTGATGGCAGCAACACCGCCAACGCCCGCCGCGTGACGCGCAAGTCGAACGGCGAAGTGATGGGCGCCGCGTCGTCCAACAGCCAGACGCTGGCCGGCAACGCCGGCACTCAGGCGCAGTAGGCGAACAGCAAGGATCCCAACCAGCCATGAGAAGAATCGTCATCGGCATGATTGCACTGGGCATGGCTTCCACGGCCCTGCTGCAGGCGCAGGAAGAAGCGCCGGCGCCGCAGGGTCGCCGCGCGCAGGCACCGGCCGCGCCCACGCCGCGCTGGCCGGATGGGCGGGTCAGCTTCACCGGTTCGCCCAAGGATGTGGGCAACTGGGAAGGTCCGGCCAATGCCTCGATCTTCTTCAACATGGTCAACGGCAAGCTGGTGAAGCCGCAGCCCAGCCTGCCCACCAACAAGACCGTGGACGAGATCCCCTTCAAGCCCGGCATGCGGGCGCTGTACGACTCGCGCGCCGACCAGTCGGCCGATCCGCACACGCGCTGCAAGCCCTCGGGCGGTTCGCGCTTCTGGCACACGCCTTACGGCATCGAGATCGTCGATTCGCCTGAAACCCAGGAAGTGTTCTTCCTGCACGTGGGCGCGCCGCATAGCTGGCGCGTGGCCTACATGGATGGCCGCCCGCATCCGAAGGACGTGAAGGACCTGTGGTATGGCCACTCCACCGGCAAGTGGGAAGGCGACACGCTGGTCATCGACACGGTGGGATTCAACGACCGCTTCTGGGTGACGCGCGAAGGCGTGCCCACCACGAAGCAGCTGCACCTCATCGAGAAGCTGTCGCGCCCCGACCATGACCGGCTGAAGTACGAAGCCACCATCGACGATCCGGGCGCCTACACGGCGCCGTGGACCGGCGGCTGGTACCTGCGATGGAGCGCGGGCAACGAACCTTTCGATTACCTCTGCCAGGAAAACAACCGCGATCCGGGTCGGATGACCGGTGGCGGCGTGGCGGACAGTAACCGCACTCGTTAGGAGTAATGTCGATGCGCGCCATTGCCGGAAGCCAGTTCACGCGGATCGCAGTGCTGGCCGCTACCCGTGGCATCTTCGTGCTCGCGGGTGCCACCTTGTTCACCCAGGCAGCCGTCGCCCAATCCGCCGCGCACGATGCGGGCGTGGACAGTGGCGCGATGATCAACAAGTACTGCTCCGAGTGCCACAACCCCATCGACTACGCCGGCGGGATCGATCTCGAAGGCATGAACGCCAGCACGCTGGCCGAAGCACCGGAGGCGGGCGAGAAGGTGATCAAGCGCCTGCGTGCCGGCATGATGCCGCCGATCAGCAAGGCGCGCCCTGAATACGACGCGGTGCAGAAGCTCGCGGAGAGCCTGGAGCAGAGCATCGACAAGCGTGCTGCCGCCCAGCACGCCGCCAATCTGCCAGCCCCGGGCCTGCATCGCCTGAACCGCACCGAATACACGAATGCGGTGCGCGACCTGCTGGGGCTCAAGATCAACGCGGCCAGATTCCTGCCCTCCGATGACTCCAGCCATGGATTCGACAACATGGCCGGCACGCTGACCACCTCGCCCGCGCTGATGGAGGCCTATCTCTCCGCGGCGGGCAACATCAGTCGCCTGGCCATCGGCACCGAGACGGCGCCGACGCTGGCCGTGTTCGATGCGCCGCACGACACCAGCCAGAACGAGTACGTCGAGGGCCTGCCCTTCGGCACCCGCGGCGGCATGCTGATCGAACATGAGTTCCCTGCCGATGGCGAGTACACGCTGACGGTGAAGGGCATGACCGGCTACTTCACCGCCGTGCTCGGCAACGTGAAGGGCGAGAAGCTCGAGGTCACCGTCGACGGCAAGCGCGTCTACCTGTACGACTGGGACAAGGAAATCTCCACCAAACGCAGCGATGGCGGCAAGACGCCGGCGCTACCGATCAAGGCGGGCTTCCATCGCATTGGCGTGGCCTTCATCGCCACCAGCGACCTGCCCGACACCGGCCTGAACAAGTCGTTCCAGCGCACGATGAACTCGCCGGGTTCGATCTCCGGCTACACCTTCTATCCGCACGTGGGACAGGTGTTCATCGAAGGCCCGTTCAAGGGTGTGCCGGCCACCGATACCCAGAGCCGGCGCCAGATATTCGAGTGCTACCCGAAGAGCGCCGGCGAAGAGGCCGCCTGCGCGCGGCAGATCATCACCACGCTGACCACGAAGGCCTTCCGCCGGCCAGCCAGCGAATCCGACATCAAGGTGATGACCAGCTTCTACCGCAGCGGACGCGAGCAGGGTGGCAAGTTCGACAGCGGCATCGAGGCGGTGATCCAGCGCCTGCTGACCGATCCCGACTTCATCTACCGCGCCGAGATCGAGCCGGCCAAGGTGGCGCCGGGCTCGGCCTACCGCATCAGCGATCTCGAGCTGGCCTCGCGCCTGTCGTTCTTCCTGTGGAGCAGCATTCCCGACCAGGAGCTGATCCAGGTTGCCGCCGCCAACAAGCTGCATACGCCTGCGGTGCTGAAGCAGCAGGTCGATCGCATGATCGCCGATCCGCGCTCGCAGGCACTGGTGCAGAACTTCACCGGCCAGTGGCTGAATGTCCGCGGCATTGCCGCCAGCGAGCCGGTGGTGAACCTGTACCCCGACTTCGACAGCACGCTGCGCGATGCCTTCAAGCGCGAAGTGGAGATGTTCTTCGCCAGCATCGTGCAGGAAGACCGCAGCGTGGATGACCTGCTGACGGCGGACTACACCTTCGTCAACGAGCGGCTTGCCAGGCACTATGGCATCCCGGGTGTCTACGGCCCGCAGTTCCGCCGCATCAAGCTCGGACCCGACCAGGACATGCGCAGGGGCCTGTTGGGCAAGGGCGCGCTGGCGACGGTCACATCGGATGCGGCGCGCACCTCGCCGGTGAAGCGCGGCAAGTGGTTCCTGCAGACCTTCTTCGGTGTCAGCCCGCCGGATCCGCCGCCCGGCGTGGAGATCAAGCTGGACCAGAAGCCCGGTGAGGCGCCCAAGACCATGCGCGAGCGCCTGGTCCTGCACAGCACCAACCCGAGCTGTGCGAGCTGCCACATGCAGTTCGAGCCCATGGGCCTGGCGATGGAGAACTTCGACGCCGTGGGCCAGTGGCGCACCACCGAGGTGGGCAATCCCATCGATCCCGTCGCCACCATCAACGACGGCACCCGCATCGAAGGCATCAAGGGTCTGCGCGAGCTGACCATGCGCAAGCGCGAGATGTTCGCCGAAGTGGTGATCGAGAAGCTGCTGACCTACGCCATCGGCCGCGGCCTCGATTACAACGACATGCCGCTGGTCCGTTCGCTGACGCACAACGCGGCGAAAGATAACTACAGGTTCTCTTCGCTGATCATGGGTGTGGTGCAAAGCCCGGCTTTCACCATGAACTTGAAGGCCGCCAGCCCGAAACCTGCCGTAGTTGCCATGAGGAGGGACTGAACCCATGTTCATTTCCAAGAAACACATCAGCCGCCGCACGCTGCTGCGCGGTGCCGGTACCGCTCTTGCCCTGCCGCTGCTGGATGCAATGATTCCCGCCTTCACGGCGCAGGCGAAGACCGCTGCAAAGACGCCGCCGCGTTTCTTCGGCGGCTTCGTCCCCCACGGCGCTGCGCCGGGCTACTGGATTCCCGAGAAGGTCGGTGCGCTTCCGGATGAACTGCCCTTCATCTGGAAGCCGATGGAGCCGTACCGCAAGCACCTGAACATCCTCACCGGCCTGCATTCGCGCTCGGCCGAGCCGCCCCCGGGTGAAACCGGTGCCGACCACTGGGTTGCCGCCGCGTTCCTCTGCGCGCAGAAGCCGCGCAAGACCGCTGGCGCCGACGTGTATGCCGGCCAGACCATCGACCAGATCATCGCCGCCAGGTACGGACAGGAAACGCTGCTGCCGTCGGTGGAGATCTCGGTGGAAGACCCGGGTTCGGGATCGAGCAACTGCGGCGAGGGCTACAGCTGCGTCTATACCAACACCATCGCCTGGACGTCGCCGACCACGCCGCTGCCGATGGAACTGAACCCGCAGGTGGTGTTCGAGCGCATGTTCGGCAGTGGCAGCACGGCCGAACAGCGCGCGCTGCGTCGCCAGCGCAACCAGAGCATCCTCGATTCGGTCAATGACAAGATCAAGGGCGTGCGCAGCGAGATCAGCGCGCCGGATCGCGCGCGCCTCGATGCCTTCACCGACAACGTGCGCGAAATCGAGCGCCGCCTGCAGATCGCCGCCAAGGCGACCACCGCCGCGCCGGAGAACTTCGCGGTGCCGCCGGGCATTCCGCAGTCCTTCGACCAGCACATCAAGCTCATGTTCGATCTGCTGGTGCTGGGCTACCAGGCCGACATCACGCGCGTGGGCACCATGCTGTTCGCGCGCGACCTCACCGGTCGTGTCTATCCCGAGAGCGAATCGCCGACGCTCGGTTTCCATGGCGGCTCGCACCATGGTGAGGATCCGAACCTGATCCGGCAGCTCTCGAAGATCAACCAGTACCACGTGAAGATGCTGGCCTACTTCGTCGACAAGCTGTCGAAGACCAGCGATGGCGACGGTTCGCTGCTCGACCACTCGCTGCTGCTCTACGGCAGCAACATGGGCAACCCGAACCAGCACGTGCACTACGACGTGCCGCACATCCTGATCGGCGGCAACAACGGCAGGTTGAAGGGCGGTCGCCACCTGGCATATCCGACCAAGCAGGTGCCCACCGGCAACCTGCTGCTCAGCATCCTCGACCAGTTCGACATTCCGCGCGACCAGTTCGGCGACAGCACCGGGCACCTGCCCGGCCTGGTGTAAGGGCCCCGGATCAAACGCCATGCGCAGCTTTGCAAAGAAGACTCTCACTGCCGTACTGCTTGCGGCGATGGCCGGCGCCGCGTTCGCGCAGGCCGATGTGGCCGATGCCGCCAGCAGGGGCAACAAGGCGGAAGTCGAGCGACTGCTGAAAGGCGGCGCCGACGTGAATGCGCAGCAGGCCGACGGCGCCACTGCGCTGCAGTGGGCCGCGTATCGCGGCGACGCGCAGCTTGCCGAGCTGTTGCTGAAGGCCGGCGCCAAGCCGGGCCTGGCCAACCACAATGGCGCGACGCCACTGTGGCTGGCGGCGATGCGCGGCGATGCCGCCACCATCGAAGCGCTGCTGAAAGGCGGCGCCGATGCCAATGAACAGCTTCCGCTCGGCCGGCGCCCGCTGATGCTGGCCGCCCGTTCCGGCAATGTCGAGGCCGTGCGCGCCTTGCTGGAGCACGGCGCCGATGTGAATGCAGCCGAATCCGAACGCGGCACCACCGCGTTGATGCAGGCCGCCGATCAGGGCCATGCCGATGTGCTGAAGGAACTGATCAAGCGCGGCGCCAAGGTGGGCGCCCTGTCGAAGCCGGTGATGCGCGACGGGCGCTCGGCGGCACTGGGCAATTCCGAAGATCCGCGCCGCGCCGTGCGGCAGCAGAACATCGCGGCGCTGTGCGAGACGAAGAATCCCGATCTGGCGCAGGTCAGGGCGCAGCGCGTGATTCTGCTGGGCCCCAGCCAGAAGACCATTCCGGACGCCGATCTGTGCAAGGGCATCGAGCGGCGCGGTCTGGGCTTCGTCACCGTCGCTGGCGCGGGTGGCAATGCCGGCGCCGGTGTGGGCGGAGAGGCTGTGGCCTTCCAGGTGGATGCCGATGGCAACCTCGTGCTGGATGCCAATGGCGATCCGATTCCCGTGGACACCGGTCGTGGCCGCCGTCCGCCACCACGTGAGCCCGATGGCGGCGCGCTGACCGCGCTGGTGTATGCCGCGCGCAGCGGCAGCATCGACGCCGCGCGCGCGCTGCTCGAAGGCGGCGCCGACGTGAGCCAGACCACGCGCTATGGCTGGAGTCCGCTCCTGGCCGCCACGCAGAACCAGAACTACCAGATGGCGAAGTTTCTCATCGAGAAGGGCGCCAATGTGAACCTGGCCAACAAGGGCGGCTGGACGCCGCTGTACCTGGCCACGGACAACCGCAACATCGAAGGCGGCGACTACCCGACGCGCACCGCCGACATGGACAGCCTGGAGTTCATCACCTTCCTGCTCGACAAGGGTGCGAACGTCAACGCGCGCATCACCGAAAGCACCGAAACGCGCACGGTGTTCACCAACCAGTGGCTGAACGAAGAGGGCGCCACGGCCTTCCTGCGCGCAGCACAGTCGGGCGACCTGCAGTTGCTGAAGCTGCTCGTGGCGCGTGGCGCCGATCCGAAGATCAACACCAAGCTGGGCGTGACGCCGCTCGCGGCGGCCGCTGGCATCGGCTGGGTGGAGGGCGTGACCAAGGAGCATTCCACCAAGGAGACGGTGGAGACCGTGAAGTACCTGCTCTCGCTGGGCATCGACCCGAACTTCCAGGCCGATACCGGTCGCGTGGCGCTGCACGGAGCCGCGCACAAGGGCGCGACCGAAGTGGCGAAGGTGCTGCTCGATGCGGGCGCCAGACTGGATGTGCGCGATTTCGGCAATACCGACAACCGCGGCAGCCCGGAACTCACGGCCCATACCTGGTTGCCCATCGACTACGCCGACGGTCTCGTGCGTGTCGGTGTGCAATCGGCGATTCCGCACCCGGAGACGGCCAAGCTGCTCCGCGATGCGATGCTGAAGGCAGGTCTCAAGGCGCCGCCCGAAGGGCGCACGCTTGAATCGCTGTGCATCGTCGAAGTCTGCAAGCCCGGATACGATCCGGTCAGCATCAACAATTGATCGAAGGTCTGGTTGGCGGGTTTGCCGCCTGTTTTGTTAATGGTTAAGCGAAAGGGGGGATCTGATGAGAACGGTTAACGTCCGCATTGCAGCGGCCGTGGCGCTGGCGCTTGCCGGTGTCCAGGTGGGCTTTGCTGCAGAAGAAAAGGAACAGCTCGAGGAAATTCAGGTGACCGGCTCGCGCATCACGCTCGCGCCCGGCATGACCACGCCGACGCCCGTGACGTCGGTGACGGCGGAGGACATGGAGTCTCTCGGCCCCAACCAGATCATCGACAGCCTCAACGCGCTGCCGGTGTTCCGCAACAACTCCAACGCCAACCAGTCGCTGGGTGGCCAGAACTCCGGCGGCGCCAACGTCAACATGCACGGCATCGGTGCCAACCGCACGCTGACGCTGCTCGACGGCCGCCGCGTGGTGTCCAGCAACCGCTTCGGCAGCGTGGACGTGAACATCCTGCCCAGCATGCTGTTCAAGAACGTCGAGACCGTCACCGGCGGTGCCTCGGCCAGCTACGGCACCGACGCCGTGGCCGGCGTCACCAACTTCATCCTCGACACCAAGTTCGAGGGCGTGGAACTCAAGGCCCAGGCGGGCGAGACCTTCCGCAACGATGGCGGCAACAAGGAATATGGCATCGCCGTCGGTCATTCGTTCATGAACAACCGGCTGCATGTCATCGGCTCCTGGAGCCACAACCAGCTGGACATGATCGAAGGCGTCGAGGCGCAGAACAAGCGCTCGTACCTCAAGCACTGGGGCTACGTCACCAATCCCAGCGCGACCGGCCCGGCCCTGCTCACGGCGCCTTACGTGGTGCCGACTGACTTCGGCACCACCATCCAGTTCAACGCGGCTGCCGGCAACGCGCTCGACCGCCTGGTATTCGATGGCACCGGGCAGCAGTTCAGCAAGATGCCCTTCTACGGCATCGGCAGGTTGAACGGCGGGTGCAACTGCCAGTCGCTGCCCAGCCTGGACGTGACGCAGATGTACCAGGACAACTCGCTGCAGGCCGGCTACAAGGGCAGCACGGGCTTCGGTCGCGTCGGATTCGACCTGACCGACAACACCGAACTGTACGTGCAGGGCATCTGGGCCTCGAACCACCAGGTCGTGCGCTGGCAGAACGTGCCGCTGGTGCAGGCATGGCAGTCGCGCATCTATGCGGACAATGCCTACCTGCCGGCGGCCGCATCCAGCCTGATCACCCAGTTCGGATCGAGCACCCCCGGTGCTGCAGTCATCGCCGATGGCGGCGCGAAGTGGGTCACCGCCACGATCTTCCTGCCCTCGCTCGCCAGCGATCCCAATGGTGGATCCAAGCTCGATACCGGCAACAAGCTGGCAAGCTACACCGCGGGCATCACCACGAAGGTGGGCGAGTGGAAGATCGATGCGTATGCGCAGCATGGTCGCAACGACCAGCTTTACGACGGTTACAACCTGCCGCGTGTCGATCGCCTGCAGGTGGCGATGGATGCCGTGAGGAATCCCGCCAACGGCCAGATCGTCTGCCGTGCCTCGCTGCCGCAGTACGATCCGAACGGCTACTGGAAGGACTGCGTGCCCGTCAACCTGTTCGGCGGCAACGAAACGCTGTCGGCGCAGGCCAACGCGTACATCCACCAGGGCTTCAAGCACGCCTATGCCACTGTCCGGCAGGATCTGTTCGAGGTCAGCGGTTCGGGCAGCCTGGGCATCGGCCTGCCGGCGGGCGACATCTCGGCCGCAGTCGGTGCGAACTGGCGCCGGGACAAGTTCGACCAGGGCACGCCGAATCCGGCGGACGAATTCCCCGCGCTGCCTGATGGCCGGTTGCTGCGGGATATCTATCCCGGCAACGAAACCCGCGGCATCATTCCGCAGTACGGTTGCACGGCCCAGGCGACGCCGGTGGCCGGTGGCGTGCCGGGCCTGCGCTACGCGGCGTCCGGTTTCTGCGGCGCAAGCAACTCCAGCTCGCTGCTGTTCTCCAGCCAGCGCTTCATCGAAGGCCGGGATTCCGTGAAGGAAGCCTTCACCGAGTTTCAGGTGCCGGTGCTGGCAAAGCTGCCGGCGGTCGAGCGCCTCGACACCAACTTCGCGGTGCGCTGGGCCGATTACCAGGGCGCCGGCCAGGTGTGGGCGTGGAAGGCGGGCCTGAGCTGGGAGGTGAACGACATGCTGCGTGTGCGGGCCACCCGTTCGCGCGACGTGCGTGCGCCGAACCTGCGTGACCGGTACGACTCGACGCTCGGCGGCGTGAACGCAACGGACCGGAACTCGCGTCTCCCCGCGGGCACGGGCATTCCGTATTCCGTCATCGGCTTCTCCGGCGGCAATCTCGACCTGAAGCCCGAGAAGGCGGATACGACCACGGCGGGCATCGTGTTCCAGCCGACCTTCCTCGAAGGCTTCCAGGCCTCGCTGGACTGGTATGAGGTGAGGATCAAGGGTGCAATCGCGCAGCTCGGTGCGCAGACCATCGTGGACCAATGCAACGCAGGCGATCTGTCGCTGTGCCAGTACGTGCACCGCAACACCAACACGGTCCAGAACCCGCTGGGCGACATCGTCCAGATCGACAACTACTTCCTGAACCTGAACAAGGAAATCTACCGGGGCTTCGATGCCGAACTGGGTTATCGCAAGTCGCTGACCCTGTTCGGTGGCGGTCCGGAGTCGATCACGGTGCGCGTCTTTGGTACCCACTACACGACGGTCAAGCAGCAGCCGCCTTCGTTGCTGGGTGCGGGCGGCACGGTGACCCGCGGCGCGACGATCGACAATCTGTCGACCACGCCGGATGCGGCAACCGCCATCCTGGGCTACAGGAACGGACCGCTGTCGGTGTCGATCGTCGAGCGCTACTCGGGCAGCCGGAAGATCAACCGCCTGTTCGAGGAAAGCACGTCACGTACGGTCAGCGGAGCGCCTTTCACCACCACGGTGGACGACAACTCCGTGGGTGCCGTCTACACCACCGACCTCACCGCCGGCTGGCAGGTGTCGCAGGTGGAAGGCCTGCGCGTGTACTCGACCATCACCAACCTGTTCGACAAAGTGCCGCCGATCTTCCCGACGCAGGGTGGTCGCACGGGCTTTGGCAGCGGTGTGCTGGGTGATGTGCTCGGTCGCCGCTACGTGGTGGGCGCGGAATACAAGTTCTGAAGCCGAAGCTGAAGAAGCTGTAATGAATCGGGGCAGGCAGCAATGCCTGCCCCTTTTTTTCGCGCTGCGGAAACCCCGTTCGCTTCACTTCAATGCCGTGCAGCAAGAGCGAGTCGCGCAGCCGCTGCTAGAATATTCCCGACGGGCGCCTTCGCCCCGGGGGAAACCATGGTGAAGTCGAGGATCGCAATTGCAATCGCGACGCTCGCGCTGGGCGCAGGCCTGGCGGGCGCTGACGCCGCGCAACCCGCGCGTGCCGCGCAGTGGACCCAGCTCGCGAGCCTGCCGGACTGGACGGGCATCTGGGAAGTGGATTGGGCCAACAAGCGCGGCATCCGCACCCCGCGGCCGCAGATGAAGCTCACGCCTGAATATCAGAAGAAGCTCGATGCCTATCGCGCCGCGCAGAAGCAGGGCGAGAACGTGCAGAGCGAAGCGGCCAACTGCGTGCCGCCCGGCCTGCCCGGCATCATGACTCAGCCGTACCCCATCGAGTTCCTGTATTCGCCGGGCAAGGTGGTGATGCTGATCGAGGCCTACATGCAATTCCGGCATGTGTACACCGACGGCCGCAAGCATCCCGATGATCCGGACCCCACCTACATGGGGCATTCCATCGGCCATTGGGAAGGCGATACGCTGGTCATCGACTCGGTGGGATTCACCGAGTCCACGCAAATCGCCCCCGGCGTGCCGCACAGCGACAAGCTGCACATCGTCGAGCGCATCAAGCGCGTGAGCCCGGACTGGATGGAGATTCAGACCACGCTGACCGATCCGGTGGTGCTGGCCGAGCCGTTCACCACCACCACGTCCTATCGTCATCTCACCGATGACATCAAGGAATACATCTGCCTCGAGAACAACCGCGACGGTGCCGATGAAAAGGGCCGCCCAAGCCTGAACCTGGAGAAGTAATGAATACCTTCAACATTCGCGCTGCCCTCGTCGCCGCCGCCGCGACGACATCGCTGACGCTTGCCTTGCCGGCGGCCGCCCATCATTCCACCGCGATGTTCGATTTTTCCAAGACGGTGGAAGTGAAGGGCACCATCAAGGAATTCCAGTGGACCAATCCGCACACCTGGACCAAGGTCGACGTGCAGGGCGGTGGTACGGCCACTGTGGAATATGGCCTCGAGGGCATGAGCCCGAACTACCTGTCGCGCAATGGCTGGAGCAAGCGCACGCTGAAGACCGGCGACAAGGTCACGCTGCAGGTGCATCCGCTGAAGGATGGCCGGCCCGGTGGCTTCATGGTCAGCGTGAAGCTGGCCGACGGCACCATGCTGTACAACCTGCCGCACCGCGATGATCCGGCAGCGGCCGCGGCGGCCGTGCAGGGACGCTGAAGCTGTTGATTGCCGGCATCGGCGATCCGCCGATACACCAACGGACAACAAACACGGAACGGAGTTGGATGAACTGCAGACAGTGAGCTGAACAACAAACAGGGGGAGAACATGGCCAGGAATTCAATCAGCGTGCGACGCAGCGTCGCCGCCTGTCTCGGACTGCCCTTGCTCATCGCAGTCACGGCGCCGGTGGCTGAAGCGGCACAGCAGGCCGCGGATCAGGAACTGGGCGAAGTGATCGTCACGGGTTCGCGTATCGGCCGCAGCGGCTTTGATTCCGCGCAGCCACTTTCCGTCGTCGACCAGGCCCAGATCGAGAACCTCGGCATCGTGAACGTCGGTGAAGTGCTGCGCACCTTGCCCCAGAACACGGCGTTCTTCACTGAAACCAACGTCGGCATCGGCAATTTCAACGTCGGTGCCCAGCTGGCCAACCTGCGTGGCCTGAATCCCTTCTTCGGTACGCGCACCCTTACACTGGTCGATACCAAGCGTGTCGTGCCCAATACCGAGGGCGGCGCCGCGGATCTCACGCTCGTGCCTTCGATGCTGGTGGCCCGTACGGAGATCGTGACGGGCGGTGCCTCAGCGGCTTACGGCTCGGACGCCATTGCCGGTGTCGTCAACGTCATCCTCGATACCAAGCTCGAAGGCTTCAAGGCACAGCTCGACTACGGCCAGACCGGCCGCAGCGATGGCAATGATCGGCATGCGTCGGCCGCCTGGGGACACGGATTCGCCGACGACAGGGTGCACGTGCTGGTCGGGGCCGAGTATCAGAAGCAGGATGCGATAGGACCCTGCTCGCAGAATCGTGACTGGTGCAGGGATTCCTGGCTGGTGGGCACCAACGCCGGATTCGCCAGCGGCAATGGCAATCCGAATTTCGTCGTGGCGCCGGGCGGCAAGTTCTCCACCTCCGAGAACGGCATCATCGCACCCTGCCTCAATGCAGGATGCGCCCCGGGCGCGGGCCGCGGCGCCTTCCAGAGCTTCAACGCCGCCGGCACTGCCCTCGTGCCCTACAACCCCGGGCAGTATCCCGGCGGGTTTGCTGCACGCATCGGTGGCGATGGCACCATCCTCGCCTACGATGAATCGAGCATCCGTCCGGCGATCGAGCGTCGGTCGCTGCTGGGCCATGCCGACATCAAGCTCTCGGATTCGATGAAACTCTCGCTGGAGCTTGCGAACTCCCACAGCGAGTCATCCAACTATCCGGCCAATGGCGCGCTGGGTCCGTTTGGTGGCGGCGTGCTGATCAAGCCGGACAACGCCTATCTCACGACTGCCCTGCGGGCGGCGTTGCCGTTTGGCGGCGTGATCAACCGCGTATTCGCGCCCGGAGTCGTCTCGGCAAAGAACACGACGAAGGCCGACACGAACCGCTTCGTGACTACTCTGGCGGGTGAATTGCCGGGTAGCTGGAGCTGGGATGCCTACTACCAGTACGGCAAGAGCACCTACCACCAGCAGTTGATCCACAATGCAGACCTGAGCATCGTGGGCGTGCCCGCGCAGTATTCGTTCTTTGCTTGGGCGACGGATGCCGTGTTCAGCCCCAGCGACCCGACGAAGATCGTCTGCCGGGCGACGATAGCCAACACGCCGGCGTACAACCCGCTGGCAGCGGGCTGCGTGCCGCTGAACTTCTTCGGCGTGGGCAATGCCAGCCAGGCGGCCATCGACTACGTCTGGCGCACTCTCAAGGAAGACTCGGACTACAGGCAGAACGTGCTCGGCCTGAATTTCCGCGGTGAGCTGTGGGACGGCTGGGGCGCGGGCCCGATCTCGGGCGCCATCGGCGGCGAGTTCCGCAGCGACAAGTCCGACGTGACGCACGATATTGCCAACCAGCCCTGGTACACCAGCTACCTGTTGAGCTGGAGCGGTGATCGCGGCGGCAAGATCGACGTGGCCGAGGCCTATGCCGAGGTGGAGGTTCCGGTCGTCAAGGGCCTGGAAACCAACCTGGCCGTGCGCCAGACCCACAACAAGACCAAGAGCGTGCAGTCGGGCGTGGCGTCCACCTCGCACGATTTCGCAAGCTGGAAGCTGGGCGCGACGTACGAAGCCACCAGCAACATACGCCTGCGTGGCACGCGTTCGCGCGACGTACGCGGCGCCGGCTTCCGCGAGCTGTTCCTGCCCCGACTCCAGCAGCAGGGCACGCCGGGTGGCTTTCCGGCCGGCATCCAGAACCCGTGGAACGGCAACATCGAGGAGGCCTACACCAGCATCACCGGTGGCAACCCGAACCTGAAGCCTGAAGTGGCCAACACCACGGCATTGGGCGTCGTGTTCAATGTCGACCGCCTGCGTTTCTCGGCGGACTGGTACGAGATCGACCTGAAGGGTGCCATCTCGAGTGCCTCGGCGCAGGGCATCGTGCAGTCCTGCCACGATCAGGGCCAGATCGCCTGCCAGTCGGTGGTGACCACCGGCACCGGCACGTCGACCAACATCATCTCGGTGGAGAGCGGCACCATCAACCTGGCGTCGTACCTCACGCGTGGCATCGACTTCGAGGCCAGCTACAACATGCCGCTGGATTCAGGCAGCAACCTGAGCCTGCGCCTGGTGTCGAGCTACCTGTACGACATGATCATCAACACCGGGCTGGGCGACAAGCCGATCAACTATCACGGACAGAGCGGGCCGGTGGCCTCCTTCGGTGGCTTCAACACATCACCGGACTGGCAGGCAACGGCCTGGCTGACGTACTCGCGGCCGCGCTTCACGACGACGCTCGAGACGAAGTACATCGGTCCCGGTTCGCTGGATGCGCGGCGGTTCGAGAGCCCCATCGGCTCGGCAACCAACACGCAGATCAACTCCATCAGCGACAACAGCGTCAGCAGTCGGGTGTACTTCACGTGGTCCGGCTCGTACGACTTCATGCAGAAGTCGGAGGACGGCTACCAGCTGCAGCTTTTCTGGGCCGTCAACAACCTGTTCGACAAGAATCCGCCGGTTGCGCCGGGAGGCAACGCCTTCCCGACGAATCCGGTGTTCTTCGACACGCTGGGGCGCCGCTACCGGGCGGGCCTGCGCCTGCAGTTCTGAGATGCCGCACATGCCGGCCGGATGATGATCCGGCCGGCAACTGCCTGACGATCCGGCCTCAGTGATGCATCGACGCCAGCACCGCCGCATCCAGGTGCGAGATCGAGCGCGTGTCCTGGAAGGCGCGGATGCCTTCGATGCCCTGTTCGCGGCCGATGCCCGATGCCTTCATGCCGCCGAAGGGCGCGCGCAGGTCGAGGCGGTTGGCGCCGTGGTCGTTCACCCACACATAGCCGCAGACCATCTGGCCGCCGACGCGGTTCGCCGTGGCCGGATCCGCCGTCCACACCGAACCGGCAAGACCTGCCCAGGTGTTGTTGGCGGCCGCGATGGCCTCTTGTTCGGTGTCAAAAGGAATGATCGGAATCACGGGGCCGAACTGTTCCTCGGTGACCACGCGCAGCGTGGGCTTCGGATCGATGACGATGGCAGGCCGCACGAAGTTGCCGCCCTTCATGTCGCCGCCGGGCAGTTCGCCGAATTCCACAACCTTGGCGCCCGAGGCCTTGGCTTCGGCGATGAGTTCATCCACGAACTTCTTCTGCAGCGGCGAGTGCAGCGGACCCATGGTGGTGTCCTTGTCGAGGCCGTAGCCGAGCTTGGTCTTCTGCAGTCGTGCCGACAGCGCGTTGACCACTTCGTCCATGCGCGAGCGGTGCACGTACACGCGCTTGGCGTTCATGCAGATCTGGCCCGTGGTATCGAAGATGGCGCCGAACAGGCGATCCATGTGCGCATCGTCGATGATGGCGTCCTTCAGCAGGATGGCCGCATCGTTGCCGCCCAGCTCCAGCGTGACGCGGGTGAGGCTCTGCGAGGCCAGTTCCATCATCTTCTTGCCGCCGCCAACGGAGCCCGTGAAGCAGACCTTGGCGATGTCGGGGTTCTGGATCAGTGCCTTCATGTTGGCGTCGGGGCCGGTGACCACGTTCAGCACGCCCGGCGGCAGCTTCTCCGCGATGCGCTGCACCACGCGCGTGGTGGCCAGCGGCGCGGTGAGCGGCGGCTTCACGATGACGGTGTTGCCGGCCAGCAATGCATGCGGCAACGCCGCACCCAGGATGGCGATGGGCCAGTTGAAGGGCACGATGATGGAGCACACGCCCAGCGGCTGGTAGCTGACGGTGGTTTCGGTGGGAATGTGGCCCGGCACCGGCTTCAGCACCTTGGCCGCGTTCACCTCGTCGGCATGCATCAGCGCCAGGTTCCAGCGGATCTGCAGCACCAGCGCATCCACCCAGCCTTCCAGGCGGATCTTGCCGTTCTCCTGCGAGAGGATGGCGCCGTCTTCGGAGGCGAAGGGATTCGGCGAATCGGGCACGCCCTCGATGGCGGCCTTCATTTTCTCGGCGCGCTGCTGCGGCGTCAGCGCCGACCACGCGGGATACGCTGCCTTGGCAGCGGCGACGGCGTCGCTGACGTCCTGCGGAGTTGCGGAAGCGGCGTAGCCCACCACCACGCCAGGCTTGGCGGGATCGGCGATGGCCATCTTCTCGGCGGTCTGGCGTTCCTTGCCCCCGATGTACAGGGCGGTGGTAACGGCGGCGTTGAGCTGCGTGGCGGGAGTTGCCATGGACGTGATTCCCCTCTTCGGTAATGCGTCGGCGGTATGCCTGAAAGCCCTAGGTTACCGCCGTTTTTCACGGCAGTGGGCAGGCATTTTTCCCCGCAAAAAATAGGTTGAAACCTGCCGCGGGCAGAGGCTGCCGGAATCGCAAATTGACAGCGCCGGGGCCTTAAAACAAGATGCCCGGCCCCTGTTACACGCACCTTAAATACACCCCTGCGCGGTCATCAGCGCAGCCTCACGGAGAAGACATGAGCGTCAAGAATCTCGAAGAACGCATGAAGGCCGCTGGCGGCGCAATCAAGATGCTGCGCGACTCGCAGACCGGCCCCAATCCTTATCCGGTGGTGAAGCCGGAATACACGAACTGGCGTGACGAACAGTGGGCGTGGCAGAACACCGCCATCCTGTTCAACCAGAGCTTCCACATGTCGGACCTGTTCGTGTCCGGCCCCGAGAGCTTCGAGTTCCTGCAGTACCACGGCATCAACAGCTTCAAGGGCTTCGAGCCCGGCAAGGCCAAGCAGTACGTGCCCGTGACCTGGGATGGGCACGTGATCGGCGACGTGATCCTCGTGTATCTGGCCAAGAACAAGTTCGACCTCGTCGGCCGTCCGCCGGTGATCAACTGGATCAGCTACCACGCCGAGACGGGCAAGAACCCGAAGACCGGCAAGAAGTGGCAGGTCAAGCTGGTGCGCGACGACCGTTCGGCCGACCGCAAGAACCCCTGGGCGCGCAAGTTCTTCCGCTTCCAGATCCAGGGTCCGAACGCGATGAAGGTGACGACGAAGCTTCTGAAGAAGGCTCCGCCGGAACTGAAGATGTTCAACTGGACCTACGTGAAGATCGCCGGCAAGCAGGTCGGCGCGCTGCGTCATGGCATGGCCGGTCAGCCGGGCTACGAGCTGTTCGGACCGATGAAGGACTACGAGGCCGTGCACAGCGCCATCGTGAAGGCCGGCGAGGAGTTCGGCCTGCGCCTGGTGGGCGGCCGCGCGTATTCCTCGAACACGCTCGAATCCGCGTGGATTCCCTCGCCGATGCCGGGCATCTACTCGGGCGACGATAAGTACGTGAAGTACCGCAAGTGGCTGAAGGCCGACTGCTTCGAGGGCAACGCCTCGCTGGGCGGCAGCTACTACAGCAACAACATCGCCGACTACTACGTCACGCCCTTCGACCTGGGCTATGGCTTCATGATCAAGTACGACCATGAGTTCATCGGCAAGGCTGCGCTCGAGAAGATCCACAACAACAAGCACCGCATCAAGGTGACGCTGGAACTGGTGTCGGCGGACGTGCAGAAGGTGCTCGCTTCGCAGTACGACACCAAGGGCAGTCCCGGCGAGCGCGGCAAGTTCTTCGAGTACCCGTCGGCCGTGTACAGCATGTACCCGCAGGACAAGGTGCTGTCGAAGGATGGCAGCAAGCAGGTGGGCATCTCCACCTGGGTGGGCTACACCTCGAACGAGCGCAAGGAACTGACGCTGGCCTACCTCGAGCCGGAATACGCGGCCGAAGGCACGGAAGTGATCTTCGTGTGGGGCGAGGAGAACGGCGGCTCGCTGAAGCCGACGGTCGAGCGTCCGCACAAGCAGTTCCAGATCCGCGCGAAGGTGTGCAAGGCGCCGTACGTGCAGGAAGTGCAGAAGGCCTACGCCGACGCGGGAAGCTGGCGCGAGGCTGGCAAGTAAGACTCAGCCGCGCAGCGGCGGGACTGAAAAGGGCGCTGGAGAAATCCAGCGCCCTTTTTGCTGGCGTGGCGGCCGATGATTCCGGCCGCGCGCACTCAATGGCCGGCTATTTGCGACCCCAGAGCCGCTTCGATGCGATCGCCGCGCCATCCACCAGCGACTTGAGCTTCAGCCACACGATGTCCGGATCCACCGGCCCGAAGCCGGCGAAGGTGCCGAAGCCGCAGTCGGTGCCGGCGATGACACGCTCGCGACCCACCACGTTGGCGAAGTTCTCCAGGCGCTCGGCGACGAGCTCCGGGTGCTCCACGTAGTTGGTGGTGGTGCTGAGCACGCCCGGCACCAGGATCTTGTCGTCGGGCACCTGCGACTTCATGTCGCGGAACACCTTCCATTCGTGCGCGTGGCGCGGATTGGCGGCCTCGAACAGGATGGCCTGCGGCTTCGCCTTCATCACCACCGGCAGCAGCTTCTCGAGCGGCACATCGTGGGTGTGCGGGCCTTCGTAGTTGCCCCAGCACACGTGCATGCGGATGCGGTCCGCGGGCACATTGCGCAGCGCGTGGTTCAGCACCTCGATGTGGCGCGCGGCAAGGCTGACGAAGTCGTTCTCGCTGCGGTCGCGGTACATGGTGTGGCGGCCCATTGCCATGTCCGGCGCGTCGATCTGGATCAACAGGCCCGCCTTCGTGAGGCCTTCATACTCGGCGCGCATGCTCTCGGCCACGGCTTCGAGGTAGGCATCCTGCGTCTTGTAGAAGCTGTTGGGCTGGAACAGCGCGATGGTGCCGGGCGAGGCGGTGTTGATGAACGCCTCCTTCGGCTTCGCCACCGCGATGGCCGCGTTGTAGTTGGCGATGTCCTCGTTCATGGGCCCGAGATCCTTCACCTTGATCTCGGCCACGCACTTGGGGCGGCGGTACTTGGCCGTGGAGCCCAGTTTCGCCAGCTTCTCGAGCAGGCGCGGATGTTCGACCAGATCCTGCCCCGGCTCGCGCGGCGTGTCGCCGTCGAAGCCGGAGAGGCGGTCCTTGATGTAGGTGGCGTAGCTGATCTTGCCCATCTCGCCATCGCTGACGACATCGATGCCGGCCTTCACCTGCTTCGTGACGATGTCGATGACCGCGTCGCGGATCACCTTGTCGGGGTTGGCGGGCATGGTGCCATTGCCTTCGCGGGCGAACAGCACGTCGGTGACGGCCTGCGAACGCGGCAGGCTGCCCACATGGGTGGTGAGGATGCGATCGGTACTACGCAGCACGATTGAGGCTTTCCTGGCCGATCAGCGGAACATGTTGTTGGAGCGGTGATCGCCACCCAGCCAGCGCTTGAGCTCGCTGTGCGCATCGGCGCGGCGGGTCTTGTTGATCTTCTCCACCTCGGGGTGATCGTGCGTGAACTCGCAGATCATGCCGTTCGGGTCTTCGAGGTAGATGGAGCGGCAGTAGCCGTGCTCCAGCACGTAGAACTTCGGCGCCTCCATGCCGGCGGCCTTGGCGCGCTTCTCGATGGCCGCCTGGGTCTCCGCATCGACGTTCAGTGCGATGTGGTGGAAGGGCGAGGGCGGCATCTTGGGCGCGAACAGTTCCTGGTCTTCCTTGTCGGCGAACTGGAAGAAGGCCAGCGCGCCACCGTCACCCAGGCCGAAGAAACAGTGGCAGTAGGTGCGTTCCTTGCCGAAGAGTTCGTCCTTCTCGCACCAGGTGGCCACCAGCGGCAGGCCGATGATGTCTTCATAAAAATGACGCGTGGCCTCCAGATCGCGCGAGGTGTAAGCGTTGTGGTGCAGCCGCGAAGGCAGTTTTGCTGAAATCGCCATGGTGAGACTCCTCGATCAGAACCGGTATTCCAAATCCAGACCATAACGCCGGGGCAGGGCCCTGAACAGGAAGCCACCCGGCGAGAATTCCGCATTGTACTTCTTGTCGGTGAGGTTCCGGCCCCAGGCCGTTACGGCCCAGTTTTCGGCCCTCAGGCCTGCCCTGGCATCCAGCAGCGACACCGGATCGCGGGAAGTGGTGTTGTAGGGCTCCCACCAGGTGCGGCCGATGCGCTGGAAGTCGGCGCGCAAGGTGACATCCAGTCCGTCGCGCACGGGCCGCGTCAGCGTGGCCCCGAGATTCAGCGTGTCGCGGCTGACCAGTGGCGCCTCGTTGCCGATTACCGAAGGGTCTTCCATGCCGGTGATCTTGCTGTCGGTGAGGCCATAGGCCAGATGCAGTTCCAGCGAGGGTACGGGGCGGGCATTCACCTCCAACTCGAATCCATTGAGCTTGGAATCGAGGTTGCCCAGGTTCTGCGTGGAATTGGCGGCCAGGAAGACGAAGAAATAGCCGTTGCGCGACTTGGTGCTGTACAGCGAAAGGCCTGCATCCATGCGGCCGCCTTCCGAACGGCCCTTCACACCCAGTTCGAAGGTATCGGCCACCTCTGCATTGAACAGGTCGTTCACACCGGCGATGTTGCCGGCATTGGCCACTGCGCCGACGCCGGTCTGGTTGAAGCCGCCGCTGCGAAAGCCGCGGCTCCAGCTCGTGTACAGCGTGACGTTGTCCGAAGGCTTGTAGCGCAGCGTGGCCTTGGGCTGCAGCTTGCTCCAGGTGTGTTCGCGAACCTCGCCGTTGTGGGCCGAAGGATCGGGCAGGAAGGCCGCGGGCGTCAGCGTGGTGTTCCGGCGGTTGTCCTCGTCGTAGCGAAGCGCAGCGTCGAACTGCGTGTTCTTCGACAGGTCCACCGTGGCATTGGCGAACACGGCCCAGGCGTTGTTGTTCTGGGAATCGGCCAGGAAGGTGGCGCTGGGATTGTTGCCGGTGAGCCGCGGAGTGCGATACACGGGAAACACGCCCGCGCCCGTATCCACCATGTTGCCGGTGGAGATGAAGCGGCTGGTGTGCACGTAGTAGGCTCCGCCTATCCACGACACGATGCCGCCGCTGGGGCCGGTGAGGCGCACTTCCTGGCTCCAGCTCTTGAGATCCAGGTACTGGCTCTGGTTAAGGTCGGTGCCCAGCAGCGCCTTGAAGACGGAAGTGGCCGCGGGGCGGAAGTCGTAGGCATCGCCGGTGAGCACTTCCTTCGTGACGTCGTAGGCCGATACCGAGGTGAGCGTGCCCAGGCCGGTTTCAAAGTCCATCTTCAGCGAAGTGGTGTAAAGGTCGCGCGTGTTCACGCCCGGATTGTCGAGCTGGATGGGCGAGGTGACGTCGTTGGCGTTGGGCGGCGTACTGAAGCTGGAGAAAGGGTTCGACTCCACGTCGCGCGGGATCACGAAATACAGTGCCCGCGTTTCGAGGTTGCTGAAGGCGAAGCGCAGGTCGGCGCTGAAGTCGGTGGTGGGCTTCCACAGCAGTCGCGCGCGACCGGAGATTTCCTGCGAAGGATCGGCCTTCTGCTTCAGGTACACATTGTCGAGGAAGCCGTCGGTATCCACGTAGCTCAGCGAAGCACGGAATTTCAGCGTGTCGGAGCTGCCCAGGGGGCCGCTGAGGGCAGCCTGTGCGCGGACCGAGCCGCCATTGCCCAGGCCCGTGCGCAGCACGCCGGTGATTTCGTCGGATGGATCCTTGGTGCGGATCAGGATGGCGCCGCCGATGGCGTTGCGGCCATACAGCGCACCCTGCGGACCCTTGAGCACTTCGATCTGGCGGATGTCGAAGAGCTCCTTGTTGAATTCGGCCGGGTTGGTTTCGAGCACGCCATCGACCAGCACGGCCACCGAGGGTTCGCTGTTGCGGGCCTGCGAGATGCCGCGCACCACCACGAAGGCATTGCCGGCGTTCTGTGTTTCCACCAGCGTCATGTTGGGCACGCGGGCGATGAAATCGCCGGGCTTGGCGATGCCCGCCGCGGCGATGGCCTGTTCGGTGAATACGTTCACCGTCATCGGCACGTCGCGGAAGGATTCATCGCGCTTGCGCGCGGTGACGATCACTTCTTCCAGCGAGGAATCGTCTGCGCCAGGGGCCGGGGCGGCCATGGCGGGCGCCGCGAGCGCGGCCCCCACGATGGCGCAGACCAGTTTCGACACGGAGTCTCTTGCTGCCATCGTCTTCATGATGATGTCCCCCAACGGATGGTTGTGTGACCGGTCAGGACTTGTGTTCGTACTCCCGGCGCACGATGCGCGCGCCCGCCACCATGGCGTGCAGCTTGGCATCGGCCACGTCGCGCGGCAGGTATTTCATGCCGCAGTCCTGTGCGACGATGATGTTCTCGGGCGGAGCATGCTTCAGTGCCCGGCGGATGCGGTCGGCCACCACCTCGGGCGTCTCGACGTTCGGATCGGACAGATCGATGACGCCGAGGATGATCTCCTTGCCCGGCAGCGTGGTCAGCACGCTGGTGTCGAGCTTCGACTGCGCCGTCTCGATGGAAATCTGATGGCAGCGGCAGCCGGCCATTTCCGACAGGAACGAATAGCCGTTCGTCGGGCGCGAGTGAATGATGGCCGCATAGCCGAAGCAGATGTGCACGGCCGTCTTGCCGGTCACGCCTTCCAGCGCGGCATTCAGCGCCGTGAGCCCATACTGCCGCGCCTCATCGGGCCGCGCCTGCAGGTAGGGTTCGTCGATCTGCACGATGTCGGCGCCAGCGGCATGCAGGTCCTTGATCTCCGCGTTCACGGCCTTTGCATAGTCCATGGCGGCCTTCTCGCGGCTGCCGCCGTAGAAATCGATCTGCGCCTGCTGCGACATGGTGAACGGGCCGGGCACGGTGATCTTCACGCGGCGCTGCGTGTTCGAGGTGAGGAACTGCACGTCCCCGACCATCACCGCATGGCGGCGGCGGATGGTGCCGGTGACGCGCGGCACCGGATTCGGATGCCCGCTGCGGTCCAGCGCCTCGCCGGGGTTGTCCAGGTCCACCCCATCCAGCGCGGTGGCAAAGCGGTTGGAATAGCTCTCACGGCGCATCTCGCCGTCGGAGATGATGTCGATGCCGGCGCGCTCCTGCGCGCGGATGGCCAGCAGCGTGGCGTCGTTCCAGGCTTCTTCCAGGAATTCCGGCGCGGGGCGCCACAGTTCCTTCGCGCGCACGCGCGGCGGAAAGCGACCGGCCAGCTTCTTGCGGTCGATCAGCCATTCGGGTTGCGGATAGCTGCCTACGAGCGTCGTCGGGAAAAGCATGAAAAGACCCCGTCTGTTGTGTTCGTTGGTCGAATTGCCGGTCAGGACTTCAGCGCTGCGGCCACTGCGGCGCGGCCGCGAGGGCTGCGCGGATGGCATCGCCATGTTCGTTGATCAGCGGTGCCGGATGGACCCCCGAGGCGCGCTGGCCGTCGAATTGGACCGCAGGCCGCACCGATTGTTTCGCGGCATGCGGGTTTTCCACCGGCACCATCAGACCCAGATGCTTCACTTGCGGATCCTCGACCACGTCGCTCACCTTGTTGATGGGCGCGAAGGGCACATCGGAGCTGCCCAGGCGCTCCACCCATTGGGCCACCGTGCCCTGCTGGAAGCGGCGGTCGAGCTCGCGGCCCAGATCGTCGTAGTTGTCGATGCGCAGCAGGCGGGTGTTGAAGCGCGGGTCGGTGCCCAGCTCGGGGGCATTCAGCGCCGCGAGAAGGCCGGTCCAGAACTTCTCGAGCGAAGAGAGGTGGATGGCGATCAGGCCGCCGTCCCTGGTTCGCAGGATATGCGCCTGCGCCAGGCGCGGGCGGTCCGCGGACTTGGGCACGGTGCCCAGCGCGAAGTAGGCGGCGAAGGGCTCGACGGCAAAGTGCGCCATGGCCTCGAGCATCGAGATTTCGACCATGCGTCCCTTGCCGGTGCGGCTGCGGTCGAACAGCGCGCCGAGGATGCCGTACGAGGCATAGATGCCGGTGATGGCATCGGCCAGCGCCGGACCCAGGAAACGGGGACGATCCGGGTCGACCACCACGCTGAGGAAACCCGACAGCGCCTGGGCGACTGAATCATAGGAGGGACGATCCACGTAGGGACCATCCCCTCCGAATCCACTAATGGAACAATAGATGAGTTTCGGGTTCAGTTCCTGCAAGCGCTTGGCGCCCGCGCCCAAGCGGTCCGCTGTGCCCGGCCGGAAGTTCTGGATGAAGACATCGGCCTCGCGAATCAATGTGTCGAACACCGTGCGGTCGGCCGCCTGCTTCATGTCGAGCGCCAGGCTGCGCTTGTTGCGGTTGTAGGCCTGGAAGTGCGGCGAGTAGTTGCCGCCCTGGTAGGCGCGGTAGGGATCGCCGTCGGGGCTTTCCACCTTGATGACGTCGGCGCCCAGGTCGGCCAGCATCATCCCGCAGCAGGGCCCGGTGATGAAGGTGCCCTGCTCGACGATGCGCACGCCCTTGAGGACATCGAGCCCTTTCATGCATCACCCGGGACGAAGCCGGCCGGCACGCTGCCGTCGTAGCCCACGGCCTTCGACCCGGCATGCGAGAGCACGAAGCCGATGGGCTTGATCTGCTCCTCGAGCAGATGGGCGATGAGGCTGGCCGTGCGCGCCAGGATGGGCACGCCCTTCAGCGCACCCACCGGGAAGCCGGCATCCAGCAGCACGGCCGGGATGGCGGCGGAGACATTCATCACCAGGTTCTTGCCGGTGAGCTCGGGCAGCAGGGATTCGACCATCTTCGCGGCGGCGCGGTGCTTGTCGGACACGCCGGCCGAAGTGGCCACGGCGAACAATTTCGAGGCTCGCGGGTCTTCTCCTTTATGAAGGGGATGACCGTAACCGGGGATGGGGCGCTTGGCGGCGCGCATCTCGGTGACCACTGCGGTGGCCGCCTCGCGCAGCGGCACCGTGGCGCTGCGGGCGACGATGTCCGCCAGCATGCGGCCGGCATTCTCGGCCGCGCCCAGGATCACCGAGCCGCAACCCAGGATGCCCGCAGCCACGGCGCCCTGCAGCGCCTCGGGCGCGGCGGCGTAAGTCATGCGGCTGGCCTGCACGCTGGGCACCAGGCCATGTTCGGCGATGGCCACCAGCGTGGCATCGAGCACCTGGCGCTGGCGCGCCTCCGGCATGGCGCCCGTCAGCAGGAACCAGAAGTAATCCGTGAAACTTGTTTGTCCGAGCAACTCGCCGCACAGATCCTTGCCTCGCACGACGATGACATCGGCGTTGGAGGTGGAAATGGAGGAGCTGCGGTGTTCCTGGCGCCCGATTTTCATCCGCGATGGACTCCGACTCTTCGTTATTCGAAATAACTTTCGTAGGTCGAACTAAATTCTACTCCGAGAGTCTATCCATGGTGCTGTCACCGCAACAGCCGAACAGGGGGTTCAAATGTCAGGGGATGGTTCGCCTATGGGCAGACGCGAAGTAATGGGTGGTCTCGCGAAGGGCTTGGATGTGCTGCGGACTTTTTCGCGCGCCAAGCCTCACATGACCTTGAGTGAAATCGCGGCGAGGGCGGGGCTGCCGGCCGCCACCGCGCGACGCTGCCTCAATACCTTCGAGGAACTCGGGTATGTCACCCGCAATGGGCGGCAATTCCTGCTGCGGCCCAAGGTGCTGGAGATCGGCGCGGTATATCTCGACTCGATGGACATCGAATCGCTGACGCGCACGCATCTTGAGGAGATGGCGCGCGAGACCGGCGACTCGGCATCGCTGTCGGTGCTGTCGGGCACCGAGATCGTGTACGTGGCGCGCGCCTCGGTGCGCACGCTGGTGCGCATGGAGGCCCACGTGGGCAGCCACTTCCCCGCATACGCCACCTCGATGGGGCGCGTGCTGCTGGGCGGCCTGTCGCCCGAGCGCCTCGCGGAGTATTTCGCCAAGGCCAAGCTCGAGAAACTCACCGAGAAGACGGTGACCGATCGCGCCGAGCTCGAGCGGCTGATCGCTGCCTGCCACCGTGACGGCTTCTCGGTGGTCGAAGAGGAGTTGGCGCATGGCGTGGTGGCGCTGGCGGTGCCCGTGCACGATGCCAGTGGCCGCGTGGTGGCGGCGCTGAACAGCTCCAGCCATTCGCGCCACACCAGCGGCGCCTCGCTGGTGTCGCAGCGGCTGCCGACGCTGCAGCGGATTTCCAAGGCCATCTCGACGGAGCTCGCCAGCGTGCCGGTGCTGTCACTCAGCGCGCAGGTCTGATCCGGCTATAGTCCCCGCACGATGACATCGAGCGGGGACCACTACATCGAACACGCCGGCGCGCGGTTGCGCTGGCGCGTGGAAGGCAGCGGACCGGCCGTGGTGCTGCTGCACGGCTGGGCGCTCGATCTTTCCATCTGGGACCTGCTGGCGCCGCTGCTCGGGCCGCGTTTCACCGTGCTGCGGTTCGATCGGCGCGGCTTCGGTCTGTCGGAAGGCGTGCCCGACATTCATCGCAATGTCGACGATCTGCAGGCCGTCATGGATGCGGCGGGCGTGCAGCGGGCGGCGCTGCTGGGCATGTCCCAGGGCGCGCGGCTGGCGCTGCATTTCGCGTTGGCGCAGCCTGCGCGCGTGAGCGCGCTCGTTCTGGATGGTGCGCCGGAGGTCGAATCCGAATCGGAGCTGCCGCTGGCGATGTACCGGCAGCGGCTGGAGAGCGGCGGCGTGGCTGCGCTGCGCGCGATGATCCTGACGCACCCGTTGATGCAGCTCCACACGGTCCAGCCTGCGGCGCGCGCGGTGCTGCTCGATTGTCTGTCGCACTATCGCGGACTCGACCTGCTGCATCCGGTGCCGCGCGCCAGGGCGCCGGATCTGGCGCGGATCGCCGCGCCAACACTGGTGCTGAATGGAATGCTGGACAGCGAGGCGCGCCGCGAGGCGGGCAGGCGCATCGCCACCGCCATCGCCGGCGCCACGCGCGTTGAATTGCCGGATGCGGGGCACCTTGCAC
The DNA here is from genome assembly GCA_046347045.1 of Steroidobacteraceae bacterium. Lineage (GTDB taxonomy): Bacteria > Pseudomonadota > Gammaproteobacteria > Steroidobacterales > Steroidobacteraceae > ZC4RG30. The sequence goes on along the minus strand of JAXMGX010000005.1, from coordinate 19,495 downwards.
CGCTCGATGCGCCGCAGGCCTATGCCGACGCGGTGGGCGGGTTCCTCGACCGGCGCTGATCAGCCGGACGCCGGCCCCGCATGGCCGCCCCGCCTGTCAGCCCAGCACGCGCTCGCTGCGGTACAGTCGTGCAACCGGCCACAGCAGCGCCATACCCAACAGCAGCGCGCTGGCGGCTGACGCGACAACCCACAGCGGATTCACCGGTTCAGCCCGCAAGAACTGGTTGATCAGGAAATGCTGCGACAGGCTGGGCACCATCATCAGCGCCAGCTTGGGCGTGAGATTCAGGAGGCTCGCGAACACCAGCGGCACCGTGGGCAGAAGCTGCACGATGCCCAGCCAGGCCTGCGCCTCGCGCGCGCTCTTGGTCCACGCGGCGATCAATGTCATAAGCGCAGCCAGCAGCGGCACCAGCGGCGCGGTGACCGCGATGATCGACAAGGCGGTGGACGGCGTCAGGTTGGCGCTCATGCCGAACTGCTCCAGATCGAGCCGACCCAGCGCGATGCACAGTGCACTGGCGGAGATGGACAGCGACAGCAGCATGTAGGCGCAGGTGGCCAGCAGCTTGCCCAGCAGCAGGTGCGCGCGCGGGACGGGCGTTGCCAGCAGCGGCTCCAGCGTGCCGCGCTCGCGTTCACCCACCGTGGTGTCGATGGCCAGGTACATGCCGCCCGTCAGCATCGACAGGATGATGAAAAAGCTCATCATGCCCAGCAGCAGCAGCGCCCGTGAGGCGGGGGTGGATACATCCACGCGGTTCACCACCACCGGCGACAGCAATTGCGGATCGACGCCGCGCAGCGTCAGGCGCTGCAATGCGATCTGCTGCGCATAGCGCGCGAGGATGTTGCCCACGCGATCCGCATAGCGTTCGTCCCCGGTACGCGAGCTGTCGGAGTACAGCCGGAGTGCGGCCGGCTTTGCCGCGGCCAGCCTTTCCACGTAGTCGCCGGGCACCTCGAGTACCAGCCGCGATTTGTGCGTGGCAATGAGTTCGCGCGCACGCTCCGCGTCGCCGGCCACCGGCACCACATGCACCCGCTGCGAGGCGAGGTAGGCCATGAGGTTCGGCGCCGCGCCGCCGTTGATGGTCTGCAACTGGATGATCTCGTCCGCACCGACACGCGAGCGGTCGAGCGAGAGCTGCAGCATCACCGAGAAGAAGATCGGCCCGAACAGCGGGCCCAGCAGCAGCGCGGTGAGCACGGTGCGCCGGTCGCGCAGGTTCTCCACGAACTCCTTCGCGAATACGGTGAGGACGGCGCGCATCAGGCGCCGCCACCGGTGAGCAGGACGAAGGCATCCTCGAAGCTGGCGGCGCCGGTCTGCGCGCGCAACGCATCCGGCGTGCCGGTGGCCACGACCCGGCCCGAGGCGATCACCACCGCCGCATCGCAGAGCATGGCCACTTCCTGCATCACGTGGCTGGAGAACAGGATGCAGTGCCCGGCCTCGCGCAGCTTCAGCAGCAGTGCGCGCAGCTTGCGCACCGCGGGCACATCGAGTCCGTTGGTGGGCTCGTCGAGGATGAGATTGCGCGGCGCATGCACCAGTGCGCGCGCCAGCGCGGTGCGGATCTTCTGGCCCTGCGAGAACCCCTTTGCGCTGCGCGTGGCGATGTCCTGCATGTCCAGCAGCTCGATGAGCTCGTCGGCGCGCGAGCGCGCAGCCGCGCGCGTCAGGCCCGCCAGACGGCCGAAGTATTCGATGTTCTCGCGCGCGGTGAGGGCGGGGTACAGGCCCGCGTTGTGCGGCAGCACGCCGATGCGCGCCCGCGCCGCGATGTTGTCGGCGCCGACGGTCTCGCCATCGACACGCGCCAGGCCGGCATCGGGGGCCAGCGTGGCGTAGAGGATCCGCAGCGTGGTGCTCTTGCCCGCGCCATTGGGTCCGAGCAGGCCTGTGATGCGGCCATCGTCGGCACGAAAGCTCACGCCGGACAGCGCGGTGACGGCGCCGAAGCGCTTGTGCAGGCCTTCGGCCTCGATCATGGCCCGGGTCCGCCCATGTCGAGGAAGAAGGGTTCGGCCACCACCTTTGCGAGGCAGGCGGTGTCGACGCGCGGCTGCGGGCTGCGATGCGCGGCATCGAGGAAGGCCGCCATGATGCCGTCCATGCAGGGCTGTGCGAGCTGGCCGTGGCCCTGGTCCGGCAGCTTCAGGTGCAGCGCGTAATGGAAGCCCAGCGCCGCTTCATCGCCGAAGGCCGCTGGCGTCACCGGATCTGCAGTGCCCGACAGCAGCAGCGCCGGGACGGGGCTGTCGAGCTTCTCGTGGAAATCCGGATCGACCGGGCCGCGCGGCCAGTCGGCGCACAGCGCCTGCAGTGCATCCACCTGCGCCGTGCCGAGGAAGGTGGCATCGAGCTCGCTGCGCTCGGCCGCCGAGATATCGAAGAAGGGCACATCCTCCGCGCAGACCACCGAGTTGTGCATGCCATAGGCCAGCACTGCGTCATAGCCCGAGGCGGACAGCATGAACTGCGCGGCCAGCGGCGCGAACTGGTTGTTGCGATTCGCCAGATGCAGCGTCAGCGGCAGCAATGCCGCCTGTTCGGCGCTGTATGTGGCAAGCCGCAGTGCGCCAGCCAGCGCGCTGCTGGTAAAGGCGATGGTGCGCGGCGAGCCGCTGTGCGGATCGGCCATCGTCACCTCCACCGCCGCGCGCGCCAGGCGTTCGCGCAATGCGACGTAGTCCTGCGCCGGATCGCCGAAGCGCTTCCTGCAGGCGGCATCGTTGCGGCAGCGCGCGAACACCTGCTGCAGCGAGCGCTCGGCATCCAGCGGCGTGCTGGGCCCGAGGATGCGCGTGGGCGGCACCACACCATCGAGGATCAGTGCCTCGGTGCTGGCCGGATAGCGCCGCGCATAGTGCTGCGCCACGCGGGTGCCATAGGAGCTGCCGTAGAAACTGATGCGGCCATAGCCCAGTGCGCGGCGCACGGCTTCCAGGTCGCGCACCGCCACGCTGGTGGTGTACTGCGCCAGGTCATGCGATTTCTCGAGCGTGGCGCGGCACTCGCGCATCACGCGCGCCGTCTGTTCCTCGCCGGCATCCCACATCTGCTGTTCGTCGAACTGACACAGCAGCGGACTCGAACGTCCCGTGCCGCGCTGGTCCACCAGGATCAGGTCGTGGCGGCGGCGGATGCGGGCGAATACCGGCGCCGCACTGGCGTAAAAGGTGCTGGCGCCAAGCCCGGGGCCGCCGGCCAGAATGAACAGTGGCTCCGCAGCCGCGTTGCGGCTCAGCGCCGGAATGCGGGCCACGAACAGCTGCAGCTTCCGGCCGCCGGGGCGCAGGGGATCCTCGGGCACCGTGATGTGCGTGCACTGGGCTTCGACAGCGGAGAGACCCAGCGGGTGCTCCAGCTCGCAGCGGGTGAACACCGGCGCGGCAGCGGGTGCGGTAATGGCTGTAGCCGCCGGCGCGGCAGCGGGCGCCGCCCCGGACGCGGGCCCCTGCAGCATTGCCGCGACCGCGGCCAGGAGCACTCCGAGCGGGATGAAGCTGCGCTGCGTCACGGGGCGGCACCTTAACATCAACGGCCCCAGGCGCGGTCGGCGTCCCGCGGCCAACCCGGCTTGCAGGGCATGTGTCCCCGGTACAATGGCGGCATGGGCACGGCGGGAAATTACGATGTGGTGGTGATCGGCGGCGGCCATGCCGGCGTCGAGGCGGCGCTGGCGGCCGCGCGCCGTGGCGCGCGCACGCTGCTGCTGACGCAGAGCATCGAGACGGTGGGTGCCATGAGCTGCAACCCGGCCATCGGTGGCATCGGCAAGGGGCATCTGGCGCGCGAAATAGACGCGCTGGGTGGCGTGATGGCTCGCGCCGCAGACGCGGCCGGCATCCAGTTCCGCACGCTGAATGCCAGCAAGGGGCCTGCCGTCCGTGCCACTCGCGCCCAGGCTGATCGCGCGCTCTACCGGCGAGCCATCCGCCGCGCGGTGGAATCGCAGCCCGGCCTCGATGTGTTCCAGCAGGAAGCGGCCGATATCGAGCTGGCCGGCGATCGTGTGGCCGCCGTGGTCACCACCAGCGACATCCGCTTCGGCGCGCGCGCCGTGGTGCTCACCGCCGGCACCTTCCTCGGTGGCCGCATCCACGTGGGGTTGCAGAATTTCTCCGGTGGCCGCGCCGGCGATCCACCCTCGCTGCGTCTGGCCACGCGGCTGCGCGAACTCGCGCCGCGCACCGGACGCCTGAAGACCGGCACGCCGCCGCGCATCGATGGCCGGACCATCGACTACACGCGCCTGCTGGAGCAGCCGGGTGACGATCCGCGGCCGGTGTTCTCGTTCCTGGGTCGCCGCGCCGATCATCCGCGGCAGGTGAGCTGCCACATCACGGCCACCACCGAGCGCACGCACGACATCATCCGCGCCGCCACCGATCGCTCGCCGATGTTCACCGGCGTGATCGAGGGCGTGGGTCCGCGCTACTGTCCCTCGGTGGAAGACAAGGTGGTGCGCTTCGCGCAGCGCAGCTCTCACCAGATCTTCCTCGAGCCCGAGGGGCTGGAGACGCATGAGGTGTATCCCAACGGCATCTCCACCAGCCTGCCTTTCGACGTGCAGCAGGCATTCGTGCACACCATTCCCGGACTCGAGCGCGCGCACCTCACGCGGCCGGGCTATGCCATCGAATACGATTTCTTCGATGCGCGCGATCTCACCACCACGCTCGAGACGCGGGCCGTGGGTGGCCTGTTCTTCGCGGGCCAGATCAATGGCACCACGGGATACGAAGAGGCTGCGGCGCAGGGCCTGCTCGCCGGCGCCAACGCGGCCGCATTGGCCTGCAACCTCGCGCCGCTGAAGCTCGACCGCAGCGCCGCCTACCTTGCGGTGCTGGTGGACGATCTGACCACGCAGGGCACGCCCGAGCCGTATCGCATGTTCACCAGTCGCGCCGAATACCGGCTGCTGCTGCGCGAGGACAATGCCGACGCGCGGCTGACGCCGCTGGGCCACGAACTGGGTCTGGTGGATGAAGAGCGCTGGCGCTTCTTCTGCGAGAAGCAATCGGTCATCGACGACGAATTCGCGCGGCTGTCGGCAGCGCGCTGCGGCGACCACAGCGCGCTGCAGTTGTTGCGCCGGCCCGAGACGCGTTACGAGGAGCTTGCCGCCAGCATCGGCGGCGGCGTGGCGGCGCATGCCGATGAGCGCATCGCCGAGCAGGCAGTGGTCGATCTCACCGTGCGCGCGCGGTACGCTGGCTACATCGAGCGCCAGCAGGTGGAAATCGAGCGTCAGCGCCGGCACGAAGGCGCCACGCTGCCGGCGGACATCGACTACGCGCGGGTCGGCGGGCTTTCAAACGAGGTGCGGCAGCGACTGTCGGAGGTACGACCGCTGACACTGGGCCAGGCCGCGCGCATTCCAGGCGTCACACCGGCGGCCATATCGCTGCTGCTGGTCCACATGAAACGCACCGGCTGAAGGAGGCATTGATGTCCACCGAAGACCCCGTTTCGCAGAATGCCAGCACGATGCGTATCGCGTTGCTGCTGGTGTCGGTGCTGGGCCTGGCCGCTGCGGGCGCCTGGTGGTACCTGAATCGTGCGCCGCAGGCTGCGGCACCGGCGAGCGCGCCAGCCGCCGAGCCCGCGACTGCACCGGCGGCAGTGGCCGCGACCCCGCAGCCGCCGCCGGAGCAGCATCCGCTGGAGCCTGAGGCGGGGGGCGATCCACTGCCCCCGTTGGCGCAGAGCGATGGCGCGCTGGCCGATGCGCTGAAGGCGATGATCGGCGCGCCAGCGGTGCAGACCTGGCTGGTGCCGGAAGACGTGGCACGGCGCTTCGTGGCCACGGTCGACAACCTGCCACGCAATGTGCCGCTGGAAAAGCGCCGGCCGCTGCGTGCGCCGCCCGAAGCGCCGCTGGTCGACCGCACCGTGGTGGACGCGGCCTCGGGCACCGAGCGCATCACGCTGAGCGCGCGCAACGCGGCGCGTTATGACACCGCCGTGGCTCTGCTGGCCAATGCCGATGCCAAGGTGCTGGTCGATACCTACCGCCGCTACTACCCGCTGCTGCAGCAGGCATACCAGGACCTGGGCTATCCCGAAGGTCACTTCAACGACCGCGTGGTCGCGGCCATCGACGACATGCTGGCGGCGCCGGAATCCACCGGACCCGTAATACTTGTGCAGCCGAAGGTACTGTACCAGTACGAAGATGCCGCCCTGGAAGGTCTATCATCCGGGCAGAAGCTGCTGCTGCGCATGGGCCCGGCGCATGCGCGCACGGTGAAGGCCAAGCTGCGCGAAGTGCGTGCGCTGATCGCCACCGCGCCGAAGCAGCAGTAGCGGGAATTTTCGCGGGAGCATTCATGCTGGACAACATCGGTTACCTGCCCATCGTGCTCGTCATCGTGGCCGTCATCGTCATGGCGAAGGCGATGATCACCGTGCCACAGGGCTACGAATACACGCTGGAGAAGTTCGGGCGCTACAAGCGCACGATGGAACCCGGCCTGCATTTCATCATGCCGTTCTTCGAGGCCATCGGCCGCAAGATCAACATGATGGAGCAGGTGCTCGATGTGCCGCGCCAGGAAGTGATCACCAAGGACAACGCCATGGTGGGCGTGGACGCCGTCGTGTTCTTCCAGGCGCTGGATGCGGCCAAGGCGGCCTATGAGGTGGACAACCTCCGGCTCGCGGTCACCAATCTCACCATGACCAACATCCGCACCGTCGTGGGCTCGATGGACCTCGACGAAACGCTGTCGAAGCGCGACGAGATCAACCACCGTCTGCTGAAGGTGGTGGATGAGGCCACCTCGCCCTGGGGCATCAAGGTCACGCGCATCGAGATCAAGGACATCCAGCCGCCGAACGACCTGGTCGATTCCATGGCGCGGCAGATGAAGGCCGAGCGCGAGAAGCGCGCCAACATCCTCGAGGCCGAGGGTTTCCGGCAGGCGGCCATCCTGAAGGCCGAAGGCGAGAAGCAGTCGGTGATGCTCGAGGCCGAGGGCCGCAAGGAGGCCGCGTTCCGCGATGCCGAGGCGCGCGAGCGCCTGGCCGAAGCCGAGGCGCGCGCCACCGACATGGTTTCCAAGGCCATCGCGCAGGGCAACACCAATGCGCTGAACTACTTCGTGGCGCAGAAATATGTCGAGGCGCTGAAGTCGTTCTCGACCTCGCCCAACCAGAAGGTGTTCTTCCTGCCGATGGAAGCCACCAGCGTCATCGCGTCGATCGGCGGCATCGCCGAGCTGACGAAAGACGCCATGCAGAAGCAGACCACCAGGGGCGCCTGATGCTGGAATTCGCGCAAAAGTTGGCGTGGTGGCACTGGTGGCTGGCGGCCGCGGTGCTGGCGGCCGCCGAGGTCTTCATCCCCGGTGCCGTGGCCATCTGGTTCGCGGCCGCCGCCGTGGTGGTGGGCGCGCTGCTGCTGGTGGTGCCCGTGCCCTGGCAACTGCAGCTCGTGCTGTTCGGCGCGCTGGGCGTGGTGGCCGTGTTCGTGTGGCGGCGCTTCCGTTTCCAGGACGGCAATGTGTCCGCACAGCCGGCGTTGAACCAGCGCGGCGTGCAGTACATCGGCCAGGAGTTCACGCTGGTCGATGCGCTCGTCGGCGGCACGGGCAAGATCCAGGTGGGCGACACGGTGTGGCTGGTGCATGGACCGGACGCCGCAGCGGGCGCCCGTGTGCGTGTCACCGGCGTGAATGGCGCCGTCCTGGTCGTGCGGCCGGTCTAGTCGGCCGCAATGATTTGCATTCAAGAGAACATGTGTTCTAAGGGTTTCGCTGACCCGCGACGATCTGTGAGCTGATCGATCAAGTTCAGGGACCGTTGACCGAGAAACCATTCAGGTAACCAGACCTGGTGATTTCTCCGTGGATGCTTCCAACACTTCCCGCGATGGCGCTGCCACCGAACAGTACCTGACGTTCCGGCTCGGCAACGAAACCTATGGCCTGAACATACTGCGGGTGAAGGAAATCCGTGGCTGGGTGCCCGTCACCGGCATTCCGCAATCGCCGCCCCATGTACTCGGCATCCTGAATCTGCGCGGCGCCGTGGTACCCGTCGTCGACCTGCGCCGGCGTTTCGAACTGTCCTCGGCCGGTTTCACGCCCGTCACCGTGCTGATCGTGCTTTCGCTGCAGTCGGCGCATGGCGCCGTGCGCGAGTGCGGCGTGGTGGTCGACAGCGTGTCGGATGTCGTGGACCTGGACGCCTCGGCCATCCGGCCCGCTCCGGCACTGAATGGCCACAGCCTTGCGAACTACATCCTTGGCGTGGCTGAAAGCGACGATCGCATGGTCATGTTGATGGATATCGAGGGCCTGCTGCAGCAGGACCTGTCCGACGCATCCGAACGCAGCTGCGCCGCCTGAGCTGCCAAGCATCTCAAACCCGCCAACCAGAAAGTCCGACCGGAGTCTCCATGTCCCCTTCCACCGATGCCTCGCAAACCGCCCCCGCACCCACCAAGCCGAGGGCGCGCTCCATGCGCCTGATGCGCAACATGCCCATCGGCAAGAAGATGGCCGTGGTGGTGGGCGCGATGGTCCTGCCGCTGCTGGCCCTGCTCGGCCTGTACGCATGGAGCCAGTACAAGGGTCTCACCTTCATCGACCAGGAGATCGACGGCCTGGCGTACTGCCACCCGCTGGAGGAGATCGGCGGCGAGATCGACCTGCGCGCCGAGAAACTGGCCAGCGCGCTGTCGAGCTCCACGAAACCTGATCTGTCGGCCATCGACGCGGGCATCGACCAGTTGATGGACGAGATGGACGCGGCGGACAAGCGCCATGGCCGGCCGGCGTCGCACGCGCTCTGGACGGAGGTGCAGGCGAGCTGGTCGAAGCTGAAGGGCGCGAACTTCACCGGCTTCGACGAGAGTCTCGAGGCCCACGAAGCCCTGGTCCGGCAGATAAGCCACCTGCGCACCCATATCTCCACCGAATGGGGCATGGCGCTGGATCCGGAGGCCCAGACTTTCTTTCTGCTCGACATCACCGTCAATTCGATTCCGGAGATCGAGAACTCGGTCGGCGCGCTGCGTTCGATGATCGCTGCCGGCGAGAACGGCGCCGCTTCATCGGCCGATCTCAGGATGGAGATGATCCGTCACGCGGCGGTTACCGATGATCGCATCAGCGAGATCGAAGACACGCTGAAGGTCATCAAGGCCAAGACAGCCGGCAATGCCCAGGCCGCGGCGGTGTTCGCCGAGATGGATACGACCTGGAACAAGACGCTCCAGGGCTGGACCGCAGCCGTGGGCATGCTGGCCAGCGAAGGCAGGACGGCCAGTGCCGATTACAAGGCACTCAGCGACCGCGGCGATGCGCTGCCCGACCAGATCGGCAAGGTCCACGACCAGATGATGAAGGTCACGACCCTCCTGCTGGCCGAGCGCAGGCATGACCTGCTGGTGCAGATGATAGTCGGCATCTCGCTGGTGCTGTTGCTGTGCGCCATTGCCGTGAAGCTCTCGCATGCCGTGAGCTGACGCATCATCGGCGCCATCAGGCGCCTGAAGGACATCACCACGCTGATCGCCAAGGGCAAGTTCGACAACATGCTCGAGGCCGAGGGCCAGGACGAGATCGCGCTGCTGTTCGCGGCGGTGAACCAGATGCAGGTGCAGTTGGCCGAGGATCGCGAGACCCGCATCCGCTACGCGGCCGAGATCCGCCGCATGAGCGGCGGCCTGGCGGCAACCAGCGCCAGCGTGATGATCGCCGACGAAAAGAACATCATCATCTACATGAACGATGCGGCCAAGGCCATGTTCGGTGGCATCGAGGGCGAGCTGCGCAAGGATCTGCCGGCTTTCAGCGTCAAGACACTGGTGGGGCAGAGCGTGGATGTGTTCCACAAGAATCCGGCACATCAACAGAACGTGCTGGCCAGGCTCACGGCCTCGCACAACGCCAAGTTCATCGCCGGCGGCAAGAACATCGCCTTCACCGCGAGCCCGATCTATGGCGACGAGGGTCAGCGCCTGGGTACGGTGGTGGAGTGGGTGGACAGGACCGCCACCGTGCAGTCGGAGAAGGAGATCGACACCGTGGTCGATGCCTTCCTCAATGGCGATCTGAACCAGCGCATCGTGGAGGAGGGCAAGACGGGCTTCTACGAGCTGATGGCCAGGAAGATGAACATCATGATCGGAGGCGTGTCCGACGTGGTGAACGACGTGCAGGACATCGTCGCCGGCACCAGCCGCGGCGACCTGAGCCGGCGCGTACAGGTGCAGGGAAAGAGCGGTCTCACGGCGAAGCTGGGCAACGACGTCAATGGCCTGGTCGACACCATCGGCACCGTGGTGGAGGAAGTGCAGGGCCTGGTGGTGGCTGCCAACCAGGGCGACCTGACGAAGCGCATCGAGACCGAGGGCAAGCCGGGTCTGCTGGTGAAGATCGGCGGCGGCATCAACGAGCTGACCGAGAACATGGCGAGCGTGGTCTCGCAGGTGAAGACGGCGGCTTCGGAAGTCAGTCGTGGCGCCGACGAGATCAGCCAGGGCAATGCGAACCTCTCGCAGCGCACCGAGCAGCAGGCCTCTTCTCTGGAAGAGACCGCAAGCTCGATGGAAGAGATGACCAGCACGGTCAAGCAGAACGCCGACAACGCCGGCCAGGCGAGCCAGCTCGCCGTCGCTGCGCGCGACCAGGCCGAGAAGGGCGGCGCGGTGGTTTCGAAGGCCGTGCGCGCGATGGCCGAGATCAACGATTCCTCGAAGAAGATCGCCGACATCATCGGCGTGATCGACGAGATCGCGTTCCAGACCAACCTGCTCGCGCTGAATGCCGCGGTGGAAGCCGCGCGTGCCGGCGAGCAGGGCCGCGGCTTCGCGGTGGTGGCCAGCGAGGTGCGCAATCTCGCCGGCCGCTCGGCCACAGCCGCCAAGGAGATCAAGGCGCTGATCCAGGACAGCGTGAAGAAGGTGGACGAAGGCTCGACGCTGGTCACGCAGTCGGGTCAGACGCTGGAGCAGATCGTCAGCTCCGTGAAGAAGGTGACGGACATCGTCGCGGAGATCGCGGCGGCCTCGAACGAGCAGTCGGCCGGCATCGAGCAGGTGAACAAGGCCGTGATGCAGCTCGACGAGCTGACGCAGCAGAATGCGGCACTGGTGGAGCAGGCCTCGGCCGCGAGCCAGGCCATGGCCGAGCAGGCGCGTGGCCTCAACGACTCGATGCAGAAGTACCACGTGGATGGCGAGGCGGGACAGCAGTCCGCGACTGCACCGGTCGCGCATGCGGCTCCGGCGATGGATCGACGCAAGGCCGATCGTCCCTGGAGCGGCAAACGCGCCGGCGCGCATGCAGGGCGCGCCAAGGCCGCGGCGCCGGCGGCATCAATGGCCGCCAGTGGCGGCGCCGACGACGCGGTCTGGAAAGAGTTCTAGGAGAGTTGCTGACAGATCCCGGCCGGGATTCATCCGGCCGGGTTCTTCTTCGCCCGGGCGAGCAGGGCGTGGCTGCTCATGCCCAATGCCGGTGCCACGGCAGCAAACCCCGGTGGCAGCCACTTCCCGGTGGCGGGCAACGGCGTAGACTGGCGCCAACCAGTCGACTTACGCGGGGGCGCTCATGTTGCTGAGCCAGCTACTGGATTCAAAGGGGCACGCCGTTCATGCCGTCAAGCCTGGCGCATCGGTGTTCGATGCGATCCGCAGCATGGCGGAAAACCACATCGGTGCGCTGCTGGTGATGGACGCGGGCCTGCTGGCCGGCATCGTTTCCGAACGCGACTACGCGCGCAAGGTGATCCTGCTGGGGCGGTCGTCTGCCACCACCGCCGTGCGCGACATCATGACCACGCCCGTTGTCACGCTGCCACCCGACAGCACGGTGGATGACGCCATGCGACTGATGACCGAGCGCCGTATCCGCCACCTGCCCGTGGTGGCCGCGGGACGCGTGCTGGGCGTGGTGTCGATCGGCGATCTGGTGAAGTGCGTGATCGACGATCAGCGCCACACCATCGACGAACTGCACTCCTACATCCGCGGCTGAACCGCCGCAATCAGGCAAGCACTGAATCTGGTTATTGTCGCCTGCGGGCGGCGAACTGTGAGCTGCGTCCTGCGGCAATTGCGCTGTCCGCCGATAGCGCAGGCATGCAGACCATTGAACGCAGCCCGGCCGCCGCCGGCGGCAACCGGCAGGTGCTCACCTTCCTGCTTGGCGGGGAGACCTACGGCGTCGACATCCTGCGCGTGAAGGAGATCCGGGGCTGGTCCCCGGTGACCCGGATCCCGCGGTCCACCGAGGCCGTGCTCGGTGTGCTGAACCTGCGTGGCGCCATCGTCCCCATCATCGACCTGCGCGTGCGCTTCGCGCTGCGTGCCGCGCAGTTCACGCCGGTCACCGTGATCATCGTGCTGTCGCTGCACACTGCCGATGGTCAGCGCGAATGCGGCATCGTGGTCGACAGCGTCCGCGACGTGGCCGATGTCGCGCCCGACAGCGTACGACCCGCCCCGACGCTGAACGCCGGCGACACCAGCGAGTTCATCGAAGGCATTACCACCTGCGACGACCGGATGCTGATCCTGCTCGATGCCGACAAGCTGGTGGCACGCGACCTCGCGCCCGCCGCTGCCGCCGGTGACGCGATTGCCAGCGCCGCGGCCTGACATACGGAATTCTCCAGGACAGCATCCATGGCACGAATACTCGCCGTAGACGATTCCCCCTCCATGCGCCAGATGGTGAACCTGACGCTGCGGTCGGCCGGGCATGACGTGGTCAGCGCCGTCGATGGCGTGGACGGACTGTCCAAGGCCAGCTCCGGCGCGCCGGTGGATCTGGTCATCACCGACGTGAACATGCCGAACATGGACGGCCTGACGCTGGTGAAGGAGCTGCGCCGGTTGCCCCAGTACCGCGGCGTGCCGCTGCTGGTGCTCACCACCGAATCGAGCAGCGAGAAGAAACAGGAGGGGCGCGCAGCGGGCGCCACCGGTTGGATCGTCAAGCCCTTCGATCCGGACCGGCTGCTGGCCACCGTGGCCAAAGTGCTCGGCTAGGAAGGCATGTGAACGGCGCCTCCCCCGGCCGGGTGCGTGAGTTCGACTTCACGCAGGCCGACTTCGACTCATTGCGCACGCTGGTCAAGGTGCGAAGCGGCATCACGCTCGGCGAGGCCAAGCGCGAGCTGGTGTATGGCCGCGTGTCGCGGCGGTTGCGCGCGCTGGGACTGTCGGCCTTCGGTGACTACCGGAAGCTTCTGGCCGGTCCCGGTGGTGAAGCCGAGATGATCGAGTTCATCAACGCCGTCACCACCAACCTGACTTCGTTCTTCCGCGAGTCGCATCACTTCGACTTCCTGCGCGACGAGTACCTGCGCCCGCGCGCAGCCGATGCGCGAGGTACGCGGCGCATTCGCATCTGGTGCGCGGCGGCCTCGACCGGCGAGGAGCCGTACTCAATAGCCATGAGCGTGGCCGAGGCCATTCCCGACTGGGAGCGCTGGGACATCCGCATCCTGGCCACCGATCTGGACACCAATGTGCTGCAGACCTGCGTGAACGGCGTGTATGGCGAGGATCGCGTGCGCGGCATGCAGAAATCGCGGCTGGAGCGCTTCTTCACGCCGGTGGTGACGGATGGCAGGCGCCTCTACCGCGTCAGCCCGGAGCTGGCGTCGATGATCACTTTCCGGCAGCTCAATCTGATGGATGCATTGCCCATGAAGGGCCCGATCGACATCGTCTTCTGCCGCAACGTCATCATCTACTTCGACAAGGACACGCAGCGTTCGCTGTTCACGCGCATCGCGCCGCTGCAGCGGCCCGGCGATGTGCTGATCCTCGGCCACTCCGAAAGCCTGCTGCAGGTGTCGGACGCCTGGACGCTGATGGGCAAGACCATCTACCGCAAGAGTGGATCATGAGGCGCGCATCATGGTGAGCGCCGCCGCCAGTGCCAGGCCCGAGCGCCAGAAACCGGTGACCGGCTTCGAGGAGATCGCCTGCTCCTGGGATGCGGTGCTGAAGCAGTGGTGCGCGAAGGTTCTGCCCGGCGAGTTCTACATCACGCGCTCCGAAGAGGCCATCACCACGGTGCTCGGCTCGTGCATCTCGGCCTGCATCCGCGATCCGCAGGCGGGCGTGGGCGGCATGAACCATTTCATGCTGCCCGAGGACACCACGCAGGGAAAGAGCAGTTGGCTCGACGGCGATGCGGGCCTGGCCACGCGCTATGGCTCGTTCGCGATGGAAAGCCTGATCAACGGCCTGCTGAAGCTGGGCGCACGCCGCGAGCGCCTGGAAGTGAAGCTGTTCGGCGGCGGCAGGATCCTGAACCTCGACATCGACGTGGGCGAGCGGAACATCGAGTTCGCACGCCGCTGGCTGAAGACCGAGGGCTATGCAGTGGTGGCCGAGGACGTGGGCCTGTCGGTGCCGCGCCGCGTGGTGTATTTCCCGACCACGGGCAAGGTGCGCGTGAAGCATCTGCGCACGCTGGAATGCCGTGAGATCGCGCAGCGCGAACAGCAGTACCTGCGCAAGACCGTCGAGAAGCCGGCAGCCGGCGAGATCGAACTGTTCTGAAGGGCAAGCCATGAATACTTCACGCACCCGCAAGATCCGCGTACTGATCGTCGACGACTCGGCCCTGGTGAGAAAGCTGCTCACCGAGATGCTGGGGTCGGCTGCGGATATCGAGGTGGTCGGCGCTGCGCCCGATGCCTATTCGGCGCGCGAGAAGATCAAGTCGCTGAACCCGGATGTGCTGACACTGGACGTGGAAATGCCGCGGATGGACGGCGTGACTTTCCTGCGCAACCTGATGCGCCTGCGGCCGATGCCGGTGGTAATGGTGTCGTCGCTTACCGATGCCGGTGCGGAGATCACGCTCGATGCGCTGTCGGTGGGCGCGGTGGATTACCTCTCGAAGCCGAAGGTGGACCTCGCGGCTACGCTCGCGGACTATCGTGACGAGCTGCTGGAGAAGGTGCGCTGCGCTGCGCGTGCACGCGTCCGCGCCTACGAACCCAGGGCGGATCGCGGCGTAACGCACGCGGTGACCGCGGCGCCAAGCTTCACGGCCGATGCCGTGCTGCAGAAGGCCGCGCCGGTGAAATTTCGCACCACCGACCGGCTGATCGCGGTGGGCGCCTCCACGGGCGGCACCGAGGCCATCAAGGAATTCCTGATGGGCATGCCGCCGGATTCCCCGGGCATCGTGATCGCGCAGCACATTCCGAAGGCGTTCAGCACGCCTTTTGCCGAGCGCATGAACCGCTGCTGCCAGCTCACCGTGTTCGAGGCGCAGGACGGACAGCAGATCCTGCCCGGCCATGCCTATATCGCGCCGGGCGACAGGCACCTGCTGGTGGCGCGCAGCGGCGCGCGCTGGATATGCCGCCTGGACGACGGATCGCCAGTGAACCGTCACAAGCCTTCGGTGGACGTGCTGTTCCGCTCGGTGGCGCAGGAGGCCGGCTACAACGCCATCGGCGTGATCCTGACCGGCATGGGCAAGGACGGGGCGCAGGGCCTGCTGGAGATGCGTCAGGCCGGCAGTCCCACCATCGCCCAGGACGAGGCCACCAGCGTGGTCTGGGGCATGCCCGGCGAGGCAGTGGCCATCGGCGCGGCAGCAGAGGATCTGCCGCTGCCGCGCATCGCGCCGCGGGTGATGGCGCTGTCGCATGAGATGGACATCACGCGGGGCGTCAGCAGGGCCGTATGACGGAAAACCGTCGACAGAGTGTGAACCACGTCACGCGATTGCCCGGGCACGGCTTTTGCTAAAGCCATGCTGACCATGGCCAATGAACTTCAATCCACACGCAGCGCCGCGATGCTGCTCCTTGCGCTTGGGGAGGCGGAAGCCGCCACTGTGCTCAAGCATCTCGATGCGAAGGTGGTGCAGCGGCTGGGCTCGGCCATGGCGCAGTTGAAGCAGGCCTCGCGCGAGGAGGTGTCGGAGGTCGTCGGCGACTTCGTGACCACCATGGAGAGCCAGGCCGACATAAAGGTGGGTTCGGACGATTACATCCGCAAGGTGCTCACCGACGCGCTCGGCAACGAGAAGGCCAGCGGCATCATTGACCGCATCCTGGTGGGCCGCAAGAGCAAGGGCCTCGATGTACTGAAGTGGATGGACCCGAAGGCGATCGCCGAGGTCATCCGGCTGGAACATCCGCAGATCATCGCCATCGTCATCGCATATCTGGATTCCGACATGTCGGCCCGCGTGCTGGGCGAGCTGCCCTCCTGGCTGCAGTCGGAAGTGCTGCTGCGCGTGGCACAGCTCGAAGGCGTGCACCCCACGGCGCTGTCGAAACTCGATGAAACCATCGAAAAGCAGATCGCCGGCAAGGGCGCCAGCATGTCGGCCAACCTGGGCGGACCGAAGTCGGCCGCCAGCATCCTGAACTTCATGCCGGGCAACGCGCTCGAGGAATTGCGCAAGGTCGACGAGGCGATGGCGCAACGCCTGCAGGACCTGATGTTCGTGTTCGAGGACATGCTGAAGGTCGACGACAAGGGAATCCAGTCGGTGCTGCGCGAAGTCGATTCGGCCCGTCTCGTGGTTGCGCTGAAGGGCGCGGACCCGGCGATGGTGCAGCACTTCCTGAAGAACATGTCGCAGCGCGCCGCCGAAATGCTGAAGGACGACCTGGAAAGCCGGGGCCCGGTGAAGCTCTCCGAGGTGGAGGCCGCCCAGAAGGAGATCCTGGCCATTGCCCGCAAGCTCGCCGACGCCGGCACCATCATGCTCGGCGGCGCCGGCGGTGAGGCTTACGTATGAGCGAGGTACTGAACCAGGACGAGATCGACGCGCTGCTGCATGGCGTGGATTCCGGTGCGGTCGATACCGCGCCGGAGGCCATCGACCCCTCGGTGGCCCGCGACTACGATTTCAGCACGCAGACCCGCATCGTGCGCGGTCGCATGCCCACGCTCGAGATGATCAACGAGCGATTCGCGCGGCTGATGCGGCTGTCGCTGTTCGGCATGATGCGCCGCTCGCCGGAAATCTCGGTAATCGGCATTTCCACGCCGAAATACGCCGAGTACGTGCCCAGCCTCTCGGTGCCGACCAGCCTGAACCTGATCCGGTTCAACCCGCTGTCGGGCACCAGCATGATGATCTTCGAGGCCAAGCTGGTATTCGCGCTGATCGACTGCTACTTCGGTGGCACGGGCCGCTACGCGAAGATCGAGGGCCGCGACTTCACCAGCACCGAGACGCAGATGATCGAGATGCTGATGGAGCTGGTGGTGCAGGCCACGCAGGAGGCCTGGGACCCGGTGATGCAGGTGAAGGTGGATCTCGTCAACCGCGAGATGAACCCGAACCTGGCCAACATCGTCAGCCCCACCGAGATCGTGGTGGTGAGCCGCTTTCGCGTCGAGATCGACGGCGTGGGTGGCGAGATACACATCACCTTTCCCTATTCGACGCTGGAGCCGCTCAAGGACACGCTGCGTGCCGGCATGCAGAGCGATCGCGCCAGTCGCGAGGAGCGCTGGTCGCAGATCATGCGCAACGAGCTCGAGGAATCCGAGGTGGACCTCACGGCCAGCCTCGGTCACGCCCGCGTGTCGCTGGGCCAGCTGCTCGACATGCGACCTGGCGACGTGCTGCCCATCGAGTTCGACGGCCGCGCCACCGTCATCGCCGACAACGTGGCGCTGTTCCGCGGTGAGCTGGGTCAGCAGCGCGGCAAGCAGGTGGTCCGCGTCGGCCAGCTGATGACACGCAAGACCGGCAGTGTCCTGGACGCCTTCGCGAGGAAGACCACATGAGCACGGCCGCGCCTGCATCCGACCTGATCCTGGACGTGAACGTCCGCCTGTCGCTGGAGATCGGGCGCACGCAGATCACCATCCGCGACCTGCTGAAGCTTGCGCCCGGCTCGGTCGTGGAATTCGCCCGGCCCGCCGGCGATCCGCTGGATGTGCTCGTCAACGATCGCCTCGTCGCACATGGCGAGGTGGTGATGGTCAATGACCGCTATGGGGTCCGGTTCACCGAAGCCATCGGCGCCGTGGAGCGCCGCTGAACCGGCCCGACCTGGAGAACAAGATGGGATCGAACATTCGCTTTCTGGTGGTGGACGACTTCTCGACGATGCGTCGCATCATCAAGAACTTCCTCACCGACCTGGGCTATGCCAACGTGGCGGAAGCCGACGACGGCAAGACAGCGCTACCGGTGCTGAAGGCCGGTGGCATCGACTTCCTCATCACCGACTGGAACATGCCCGGCATGGCCGGTCTCGAGCTGCTGAAGGAAGTGCGCAACGACCCTGCAACGAAGAAGCTGCCGGTGCTGATGGTGACTGCGGAAGCCAAGCGCGAGCAGATCGTCGAGGCCGCACAGGCGGGCGTCAACGGCTATGTGGTCAAACCCTTCACCGCCCAGACGCTGAAGGAAAAGATCGACAAGATCCTGGCAAGCCAGGCGGCGGGATGACACCATGCAGACCGCCGAGTTCACGTCCCGGCATCGAAGCGTCATGGCCGAGCTCAATCACGCCTATGCCACCGCCGACGAGATCGCCTTCGAGAGGCTGATCAGCGATCTGTACGTGCAGCGCGAGCAGACGCTGCGCACCGGCTTGGCAAGGCTGTCGCAGGCGCTGGCGGATGCGCTGACGCGATTCCAGCTCGAATCGCGCATCGCCTCGCTGGCCTCGAAGGACATCCCGGACGCACGGCTGCGGCTCGACCATGTGCTGAAGATGACCGAGGAGGCCACCCATCGCACGCTGGACCTCATAGAACAGACGGCGCCGCTGGCCGAGGCCACCGCCAACGACGCGCGCACGCTGTCGAGCACGCTCGACGACTGCTCCCACAACGACATCCACCGCTTCCTGGAAAACGTGCTGAGCAGCGCGGAGCAGGTGCGGGCCAACCTCACGGAAGTGATGCTGGCGCAGGGCTTCCAGGACCTCACCGGCCAGATCCTGCACAGCATCCGCACGCTGATCGGCGAAGTGGAGTCGGTGCTGGATGAGCTGGCGAAGATATCCGGTGTGGAGCTGAGGCCGGCGCCCCGCGCCGCGGACAACCTGCTCCATGGCCCGGCTGTTCCGGGCGTCAGCACCGACACACTAGCCAATCAGGACGATGTGGATGACTTGATGGCGGGTTTGGGAATATGAGCCGCGCGCACAAGCCGGCACGCAAGCCTGCAAGGACCGCAGCCCGCAATCGCAAGCCCGCGATGTCTGCAGATTGCGTGGCAGCGCCCGCGGCGCCCGCGCCCGTATCCGCCGCTTCACCCGCCGGGCTCAAGCTCGAAGCAAGCTGCACGCTGCGCGACTCCATCGACATGCAGTTCCAGCTCCTGGCCGTGGATTTCGGCGATGCCGAGGTACTGGTGGACGGCAGTGCGGTGGAGCGTATCGACACCGCCGGACTGCAGCTGCTGCTGTCTTTCGCCAAGCACCACATGGCCCGTGGCAAGACACTGCGCTGGACGGGCGTTTCGCCCGAGCTGGCGCGCGGTGGCGAGTTGCTGGGAATTGCGGCACTGCT